>NZ_AUYN01000017.1 GCF_000789235.1 Wocania ichthyoenteri Th78 | reverse complement strand
CTCTTACGTGACGTTCTGTAGCCACTTGGGCTATCATTTTAAAAAGATGAAGATTGATTAAGGCAATTGCTTAATCTAAAATCACAGCTTGTAAATCTTCATCTTTTTAAAACGTTTTACAGTTGAAAAAGACCTCTATAATTTTACTATTCAAGATGTGTGCGTGTGTACACAAACGTTTTAAAAGTTGATGTAACAGAGGTTGGAAAATGCAGCGGAGTTGCATCAACTTTTAAAATGGAACAACTGAAAGGCGTTAGTATTTATAATCTCATCAAATAGAAACAAAAACATCAACCGAAGTTCAAGAGTGCGCATCGGCTGTAGTCGGCTATTTTACATAATGGCGTTATAGTACAGAAATCAAATGAATGTTGCTATAACAGACCGTTATGTAAACATAGCTTGGGGTTAAAAAGCTCCCTAGCTAATTATAGGGAATTCATAGTCCACTCTTATCTAAAAAAACATATAAAATGTAAGGTAAAACCACATCTGTTTTAGTAGGGAAATAGTTATATTTACAACAGTAATACGTTCTTTAAAATAAATTTTTTGTTGCCTGTTTTTGGAGCAATAGGCTGTAAAAGTACATCAGAGTTAAAAATTTTGCATAAACTACTATCCATTTGGACTT
>NZ_AUYN01000016.1 GCF_000789235.1 Wocania ichthyoenteri Th78 | reverse complement strand
GTAATCTTTATAAAACACATAATCGGGTGCCACAGCACCTAGTAAATCTACTTTAACCTCGTTAGTGTGTATATTGCCTTTTACTGCTAGTTTTGCGTCTGGGGTTGTTGTGCCGATGCCGACATTATTAGAAAAATAAATAGGCCATCTAGTACTACTTGTTCCTATTACTCTTCCTGAGATTTCTATTTTTCCTGTAATACTACTAGAAGGATTAAAAACGGGTGTACTTAAAACTGGGATTCCAGAGTCTACAGTAATATTTACATTTACTGGGTTATTAATTCCAACAAAATGAATATCTAAAACATACTTTCCATTGTTAGAACCTGCACGTATTTCGTCTATATGATTTTGATTATAAAATTTATTATTGATAATATTTATAGAACCACCTTGGTCGTATGCCATCGTGGACACATACATTGATATATCTGTCAATCTATTATTACCTAATCCCCCTGAAATCCTTACTAAACCAGCTTTGTTTCCCATACCTTCAATAATTCTATACCATCCATCGCCATTAGAAAGTGTAACTGTTGTTGTAGTTTGTGAAAAGACTGTGTTTCCTATGATAAAGAGGCATATATAAATAATTGTTTTCATATTTTTTAATATTAATTTTTAGATTTTAGTAAAACTTCAATTTTTTGTAATCTTTCTTCTAAAACTTCAACTTTAGAAGCCTGCTTTTTTAATGTGTTTATTTCTTTTTCTTGCTGTATCGTATAAAGCATCAATTCTTCAATTTTTTCAAGCAATTTTAAGTTCATT
>NZ_KN525717.1:764-1010 GCF_000789235.1 Wocania ichthyoenteri Th78 | reverse complement strand
GTAATGCTGAAATTGAAGTCGTCACGTTTGTCATAGAGTGAGGTGTTCATGTGACCATCAGTGTCGTAGGACAACATTATGTCCAAATAGGATGCTGAATTATTTGTCTCTGTAGTTTCTTTGACTTCAAGCTCCGAAGGATAGATACTGCTCAGGTAATCCGCGAATTTTGGATTATTGATGGACAACACTTCGTCTATGTACCTGTAAGTGAAGTTGAAGTCAGAAGCTAAGCATCTTTGCCCA
>NZ_KN525717.1:0-333 GCF_000789235.1 Wocania ichthyoenteri Th78 | reverse complement strand
TCACAATTCCCACAATTTGCTGGAAGACCAAACACCACAAAAATGTTGTCGATCAGAAAGTTTAACATCTGAATAATGTCTGTTTCAGTGTACTTATTTTCAGAATCGGACTTTTCTTTTACAAAGTAGGTTTTGTCATAGTTAACAACAATAAATTTGTATTTGCGATTACCGTTCTTACTTGTAAACGCATTACTTATAATTTTTGCGAGTCTTTCTTTCAATTTAGAATGTGGAATTGTAGTGTAAAGTGTCGAAAAATCAAAGGCTTTGATCGAATGGACTCTACTAAAATGAGTGGATTTCAGATGTTCTAAAAGTTCCTTCGAATTC
>NZ_AUYN01000013.1 GCF_000789235.1 Wocania ichthyoenteri Th78 | reverse complement strand
CTCTTGTGGACGATTACTTGAGAACTGGGTTTGTTCTTTGCAATTTCTATGGTTCGCTTTAACGTTTCTGCTTTTGTATTACCAACAACAGAAGCTCGCTGACCACCTTGCGCTTTTCCAGCCCAAGTACCATCTGGTTTCTGGGTTACGTGATATTTCTTTCTCACGGCTATAAAGTATTGTGGAACGCTACCAAAAGAGAGCGTTCAGTCTCTTTAAAGACTTTTAATTTTTATTTTCGGAACTCTATTATTAGATTTGTATTCCGATTAACAAAACTAATAGTTCCAAAAACGAGGCCTAAAAGACTTTTTCAAAGGCCTTTTTTTGTTGCTTGCAACTTCTACAAATTTACGTAGATTTTCGATGCACTCATTTTTGAGTTATTGACAAGTTATAGACAAAAAAACTGTTAATTAAACACCTATTTTGTGGATAAGTGCTTCTAAAATGGTGAGTTGCGCAAAGATATTTCAAGTTTCTGAGTTGTGCAAAAACATAAATTTTCCTTTTATAGTATTCCCGTAAGCCTAATGATTTCAATGGTTTTCGAGCGTTGGTTTTTCGGATATTTTACATAGTTGACATTATAACTTACGGCTTTGGTTTTTTAAGCGTGGCTGATGTCGGCAGTATTATAATGCCAATTATGTAAATATAGCTTGGGGTAAGTTTTGGTGTGAGTGTTGGCAACAGCTCTTTACTTTTTTAGATTACAACTTTCTTTAGACAACTAAATTTTCTTAAAAAAGTAATGTGCTGTGTGTGCGGTTTTCGGCAACCAAAAATTACATTTAGCGTTGGCGAGCGGAACAAAACAAAAAACAGAGGATTTTGAGGAACGATAAAACTGGGTTTTGTTTTGTGGGGATTTAATCTCTATCAGCTTTATACCCTATTTCTTTTCGAGGTTTTTCATTCTCTTTTTTATCAATCAACTCATCCAAGTAGTTAAAAACCAATTCAATATTCTTGCTGTGATTTGTTAGCTTCTTTTTGATTTCTTCAACTTCAAGTTTTAAACTTAAATTATCCGTTAGCATTTCACGAAGCTTGGTAAAAATTCTCATTATTTGGATATTAACTGCAATCGCTTTTTTACTATTCAAAGCACTTGATAACATCAGTACACCGTGTTCCGTAAATACATAAGGTAGTTTTCTTCTTCCTCCCCAACTTGGTGTTGTGTTTTGTGACTTTAAAGTTTCCCATTCTATTTCCGTTAATTGGAACATAAAATCATCTGGGAACCTGTCTGTATTTCGTTTTACTTGTTGGTTTAAAACTCTTGTTTCTACTTCGTAAAGTTCCGCTAAATCACTATCTAACATTACTTTTTGGTCTCTTATGTAGTAAATCTTACTGATAACTACTTCGTCTGGTATAATTAATTTATCGCTCATTTATTTCTAATATTTAACAAAAATAGCAACTTGATATCACAATTTGTGATATCAAGTTTGATTTATTTTCTTTTAGCTAATAGGATGGAAGTTGTTGACGATTTCGTGTAGGTTTTCCAAGTCGTCCTGTAAATATCTTTCGGTTGAACTGATGTAACGATGTCCAGCTAAATATTGAACTTTTCGCAAGTTGTATTGTCCTAACCAATTTGTAATTACTGATGCTCTAATCTGTTTTATATTCTCTGATTTTTGATTGTGCTTTTTCAGCTTCTTAATTATCTGTGAAGTCAGCACATTAAATCTTGTGTTGATTGGGAACAGTTGTTCAGTATCGTTTTTTATTCGCTTTTGCAATAATGGCAACACTTCGTTTTGGTATTCTATAAATTCCAATATTTGCCAAGGTTTGAGTTCTAATTCCCTGGCGTTACTTCTTCTTGTACTTGGTATATAAATCTTTCCTTTTGAGAGTTGTAAATGTTCTGTTTTTAACTTGCTTAAACTTGTAGTATTCAAGCCTTGATAAACGATTAATCCTGTTATCAACTTACTTCGCTTCGCTGTTAATCTGTGATATTTATCTTTGATGTTTTCAGTTTCAAAAGAGTAATATAAATCCTCTAATTCATCAGCATTCAATAAATCATAATTGATTGTTCTTTTTGCTCCTTTTACGATTGTATTTTCTATTGGATTATCACTTCTGTAAGCTTCATCAATCAAGTAATTAAAGTAGATTTTTATACTTCGTAATCTGTGGTTGATTGTCTTTTTACTGTTGCCTTTTCGAGTAAGATATTTTATAAATTTCAATGCTGTTTTATAATCGATTTCTGTTGGTGAAGTATGATTGCATTTGCACCATTTTTTAAAGAGTTCTATTTGCTTTTCGTTTCCTGCAATCGTGGTTTCGCTGTAACCTTGTTCCTGTAAATATGTTCTGTAATCATTCATTTTCAATCGTTTTTAAAAGATGTGTATAGATTTGAGTGGATTCCAGAGAAGTATGGCCTAAAAAGGTTTTTATGCTTTCTAATGGTACTTCTTTTTGTAATAAATGTGTTGCGATGCTATGACGTAAAATGTGTAACGTGATTCCTTTTTCTGCAATAGTTTTATTATTGGTTGCTTGTATAATTGCCTTTAATCTGTTGGCAAAACTCATTCCTTGCATTCTCGTTCCATTCTTGTTTACAAAGAGAGCTTCACTTAAATTGGATTGGTAAAATTCTGGTCGAGCTTCGTAGATATAATCTTCCAATATTTCTGCATTCTTTCGGTTGATTGGCACGAACCTTTCACGATAGTTTTTTCCTTTTCTAACAAACACTCGTTCCTTATCAAAATAGATGTCGCTTAAATCCAAGTGTACTGCTTCATTTCTTCGTAATCCGCAACTATATAAAACGGTTAAAATGGCTTTGTCTCTTAACCTAAATCGTGATTCCCTATGACTAAATTCTGTTGCTTTAAACAACTCTTTTACTTCTTCTTGAGTTAATATATTTAACTTTTCTTCGGTTGGTTGCTTCTCTGATTTTAGATGTATGTTGATGCCTTTATGATTGTGATTTTGTAGATATTCCTTGAACTTTTTTAAGGCTTGTTGGTGCTTATTGAGATAGCTTTTACTTAATGCTCCGCTTTGTCTTTCGTTGGCTCGTTGCTGTAATTCTCGGTAATAATCTTTTATGATTTTGGTAGTGATTTGATTGATATCTCTAATACTATTTTGCTCTAAATAATAGAAGAACTCTTGCAAGTGGTTTGGTAAGTTATATACTGTGGTTTCTGCATAACCCAATATATCCAACCATTCTTTGTAACTGACAACTAACAGTTTAAAACTCTCATTATATAGCTTTAATTTTTTCACTTCGGTATGTGTTTTTTGGGATTTCGTGAACCACTTATTTAAGTTGTTGATTTTCAGATATGTTATTAGTCCATTTTAGGCTTTGAACCATTATGAACCATTTGAACTTCTTAACCTATCGATAATGCTCTGCAATAGGTCTTTTATTTGCTTGTTCGTAGTTTCGTAATCATCATAGTTCACGATTTCATAGACATAACCTTTTCGCTTGTTTCCTTTGGCTTTCTGTATGAGTTCCGCTAATTGAAGTTGCAACATATATCGTTTTTGATTACTTGGATTTACTCGTAAAGCTCTGCGGATTTCAGCGTTTGTAAATGTGGTTTGATTTTCCTTTTTCAAGTATGCTTTTAGGTTCTCAAAAAACTGTCTGCAAGCTCCATTTAGCAAATCACTTTTTCGCAATAAAACTTCCTGTATCAGTTCGTTGGCTTCTTCAATATCTTCAATAGTGGTTTCTATATATTCTTCTCCTGTTTCTGTGTCGTATTGCTTTTCTCGTTGGTATTGTTTGTAAAATGTAATCGCTTCAATAAATTGTAAATAGTGTGAGTTTGTACGTCTTGGTTTAAAAACTGATTTCGGTAATTCTAAATGTTCTGCATAAGGATTAATTACTCTGATTGGCTTTAATGTTCGTTGCACATTTTGTAATAAAACACGCGATGCGTGTTCTTCATCATCATTTATTTTTCCTGCACTAATCAACCTTTGGTAATCCATTATTCTCTGGTCTTGCTCTTCGCTTTCATCGATGTATAAAAGGAAGTTTCTATTTGAGTTATCCTCGTAAATGCTTTCCTGTGTGGTGCAACCTGCAACACTTACAGGGCCTTCTACGGTTAGGTGTATCGTTTTGGTAGTTCCTTTGGTGTCTTTGTGCACAACCGTTTTAGTAATTCGCTTTTTAGATTGTAATTCTCGTAATGGATAGAGTACAGATTCAGCACCATCTAAATCCTCAATCAATATTAATTTGTGCTGTAATTCGGTCCGATTGAAGTAATAAAAAGCATTTGCAGATAATACTGTGATTTCTACTTTATCTTCCTCTGGTATTAACTCTGATACTTTAGATTGTAAATGTGTTTTACCAACTCCGGAACTGCCCAAGCTGATGCAATGCAATGGATTATTTGTTTTGCGAGAAGTGAAGATTAAAAACATTGTTTGCCTGTTGTGTTCTTCTCCGATTACGCCAGACTTTCCAATAAGTTCGTTGGTTCGCTTTAGTAGATTTGGTTTCTTTAAAAATGCAACTGCTTGTTTTTCTTCTGTTGCGTTTAATTCTTTGTAGTATGGTTGGTTTTCCTTTTCGTATTGGTCAATCAATAAAAATCTGTAATTTTCTAATTCTTTGGTTAAATCCTGTAATGTTCTTCGTGCTACGCTTGTTCCAATCTCCAAGCGTTCTGCTATTTTTCGAGTGAACTTTTCTATTTGGTTATCGTTGTACAAGTCTATTGAGTGCCTTAAAACATTATGTTGCTTTGGTTTCTGTATGCTCAATGTTACTCGTAAACTCTCTAATTTGTTGAGCTTGATTCCGCCTAAAATGTGTATCTCTAAATGCTTGGTGATATATTCGTAGTTGTTTGGATTGGAAGTATTGAGCATTGTTGATAAATATTTTAATAATCATATTTGACTACAAATATATACATTTTGTTTATTAAAAAATATACACTTTGATTATTGTTTTCAACAGTATTACATTTTATGTCTATAAAAAGTTAACTTTGTATATCATTTTTGATGTTTCATTCACTTATTATTACACTTATGTCGTTTGGAGATAACTTAAAAAAAATACGCGCAGATAAAGATATTTCGCAAGGAGACCTTGCCAAAATGATTGATGTTCACGCTACACATATTTCTCGGTATGAGCGTAATTTAACATCGCCAACCATAGATGTGGCTAAAAAGATTGCTGACGCACTAGAAGTCTCCACAGATGCGCTTATTTACGGTTCTAATGAGCAAATTATAAACAATAAGCTTAATGACGAAGAACTTTTATTGTTGTTTCATAAAACACAACAATTAAGTGATGAAGATATTGCGAGCGTTAAAGCTATGCTTAAAGCTTTCGTTTTTCAAAAAGATATTCAAAAACAATTGGCTTGATATTTACCCAATATTGCCTTTCCTAAAATGCTGTACTGCTCCTATAACATGTACAGCTAGGTTGCACAACTGCAACCTTTTTTGAGATAAAACGCTTATTTTCAGTAAACTAACTTTTTTGATGGCTTGGAAAACGTAGCTTGTTGATTTACAGCAAATTAACAAAAATAGCTTTTTAGCGTTTTTTACAATTAAAACCATAAAAAAACCACATCTTATTTTCTAAAATATGGTTTCTTCTTCTATTGTTTGGCTTACTCTTACCGCCACTAGTTGCAAACTAGCGGGAGCGGAGGGGACCTATTATTCTTCAAAAGTCAGTCAAGAACTTCTATTCCTATCAACTCATCCTTATCATTAAAATCAAAATATATATCTGCTCCTTTGTAACCCTTAATCAATTTTTGAATAGGTAGTTGCTTAACAGAAGCACCTTTTACTCCAATTCCTGGATGGTTTGGCAGATATAAATATCCTACTTCTGAATTATCACTTAACTTTAATACTAAACTCTTTTTTTTCATTGCTCTATAATTTCATTTAAAACTGTTTTTAATTTAGCAGTACCATTAGACCCAACTTGATATACAGCCATTCCTCCTTCACCGACTGGCACTAATATTCTATCTGCTTTTGAAGGATCAATAATTGTACCATTAGGTAAATTATTAGTTCCAACTTCTCCTGTAAGGTTTTTTAAAGCTGCACTGGCTTCATCTGCATTCTTAAAGATACCTCTTTCTACAGCTCTTTCTACAGCATGGGGCAAGTTGGAATTGACTCCTTTAAGAATTTCTGAAGCTTTCCCCCCATTTATCAGCACTTTGATTCCTTTACTAGCTGCATTTATCTCTCCTGCAGGCGATGGTTCAAGTATCGTTAATAAAACTGATGCAGCTAAATAAGTTGAACCTTCTATTCCTTTTTGTAATTCTTTGCTTATTTCTTGTTTTGCATTAGAGACTACGGAATTTTTTAAGGCAACTGGGTCTTCATTATAAGCTGTTGATAATGATATTGCCGTATCAACTATTCTAAGTGCTGTGCCCGGACTACGCGGATTATTGGTTTTTAAATTTTCCCATGTTGAAGCGCCAAAATCCGCAACAGCTCTTCCTATTCCTTTCAATGCTTGCCATGCCTCATAACAATTTATCCCTGGAGGGCAATTCCCATCTGGGTC
>NZ_KN525716.1:3849590-3944211 GCF_000789235.1 Wocania ichthyoenteri Th78 | reverse complement strand
ATAGGCGTTTTTTTTATTTACATGTTATAAATTATAGTACAAATATCATATTTCGATTAAATCTTGTTGTTATTCCATGTGTAAGCTATAATTCCATATTATGTAAAATATCCCAGAAAGTCTTGTATACACAATAAACTGTTATACACAATAAACTGTAGTACTGGGGTCATTAAACATTTGGCTCTTGGCTTTAGTACTAAACAAGAAACATCCTGCTGTTTGTACTATAATTAGTCGCTATGTAAAATTGCCGCGTCAATCACATTATTTAAAGCGTACTTTTCAAACTCTTCAATGGATTTGCTTGATATTTTGATTTCCCAATTAGATAAACTGGGCATTAAACTGACTTCATTATTTACAAAGAAATTGTTGTTAGAGTCTTGTAATTCTTTAGATGGAATTAAATACACAACTCTTGGTTGTTGTTCTATAATTAAAACTAAGGCGATAAACAAGTTATCGTTAAGTTCTCCTAAATCTTGTTTTGCAATTTTAATACTTTGTGTTACAGTATCTAAATCTAGTGGTTGTAGGTATATTTGGTTATTTCCTATTAAAAAGTCAAGCCCCTCCCTCCCATCGGTTTTGTCAATTAATTCTAGGTTATGGCTTTTTAGTTCTGATTTTAGGAACTCTAGACTTAAAGAAGACATTTAGTTTTCTTCTTTTAATTTAAGGTCTTTGCAGACTTGCTTAAATACTTCGCAGGGGTCTACATCAATTGCTAAGGCAATTAAATATAATTCGTCAGCTCTAAGCTTAGTACGCTCATTATTAGCTAACTCACTAAGTCTAGTTTTACTTATTCCTGTTTTTCTTGAAACATCGGAACGGTTTACTGATTTTCTTGATAGGAACAATCCTAATTCTGTCATTATTGTCTGATTTTAAGAACATAAATTTACATATTAAGATAAATTATTCCGATTTTGTAAACTATTGATTTTTATTTTATCCGAAATAATGTATATTTGTTCTGATAATCGGAATATTTAATCCTAAAACAAGAATAATGCCATATCCTAAATACACAAAAGCTGACCTTGAAAGAATTGTATATACCCAACTAGATAACTTAAATGCCATTCACGACTTATTACGCATTATGAAACTACAAAATGAATTGATTGAAAATGCTAATAAGCGATTAAAAGATGAAATTATTGATTTTAAAAAGCGAGTGAATTATGGAAGTGGAGAACGTAATTAGAATATAATGCTCTACTCTTTAATAATTTATAATTCAAATATTTCTTTCAGGTAGTGTGGTTCTTGTTTAATACGGTTAACATCTTTTATAAGAAAGCTAGCAATATCAGATTTCTGCGTATCCGTAAGTTTGGCAGATAAATTATTATTTGAGTTAGACAAATCAATAATCCTTTCATTTCTAAGGTTTTTAGCAATGAATAACATACTATTCAACAGGTTATTCTTATCAGATTTATCGATACCATAATTTTCATCTGATAATGCAGCAACAACACATTGATCAATAATTGTTGTTGGTAACTCTAATTCATTCCTGTCCCTGTATACCTTTAACAGTTTTACAACCTTTCTGGTTTTTGGTTTGTTAACCATTAAATCCTTGTCAATTCCAACATTAGATTTTACCGAACTTCCTTTTTGCCATGCCCAGTTTGGATGAACATACAAATTAAGTTTTTTCTCTAAATCATAATTGTTAATTTCCCTACCAGGTACAATATCAAAATGGATTTCTTCATCATCTTGACTATGGAAAGTCAAACCAATGGATTTCTTTTGCTTAGTGATTTTGGCTTTCGACGAAAAAGATTCTTCTATGGTTTCAAAAACATCATTATACATCTTTTCTAATGTAGGATAATAATTTCTTTGAAAAGGCAAAATTATATCCAGATCATAATTTGACCCAATCGCTGTTCTCTTATGAAATGATCCAGCATCTTCAGGAGAAGCCACTAATCCTGCTTTAAATTTTTTTGATAATTTTTCTTTTACATTTTTTCTATATTTGAGTACATCATTGTAGAATTTTGAATCTGCTTTCAAATCTTCTTTTTTCAATATGTCTTTTAAATACTCACTCGAATAAAAAGGGTTTTTATTCTCTTTATTACGTTTTAATTCATTTGTCAAATAACCAATCCCGCCTCCTACACCCGCACCAATTAAGCTGTTTTTTAAAGTCCTCTTCCCATCATAACTCTCCCACGTGAACTTTTCGCCTCTTTTATTATGATCAAACCATTGAGAAAGTATATCACTTATAGCAATAATTCCACTCCCTAATAATGCCCCTTTAATAATATACTTATTTTTTTTTCTCATTTTTTTTCTTTTTAGGCACAGGATGTATTCCTCCTCCTTTCCATTCACCGGTAATATGCCAATTTTCGTAATGAAACAGCCATAAACTTGTCCATGGAATAATACAGTCTGAAATCAACATATATGAATTAAACTCTTGATATG
The DNA here is from genome assembly GCF_000789235.1 of Wocania ichthyoenteri Th78. GTDB lineage: Bacteria > Bacteroidota > Bacteroidia > Flavobacteriales > Flavobacteriaceae > Wocania_A > Wocania_A ichthyoenteri. Next base: position 3,941,745 of record NZ_KN525716.1, on the reverse strand, counting down.
ATGGGTAATACAAGCATAGCTCATTTAATGGATAAACATGTGGGATTTTTTCATTCTTAAAATTCCTTTTTAGAACTGGCTCTAAAATATTAACTTTTGGCCGTTTGCCTATTCTATATTTTAACTTAAAAGAATAATTAATACTTCTTGAAGTAGGTCTTATTAATCCAGTACATACTACACAATCTTTTAAGAGCTTAACGTTGAATTCGGGATAGCTTCTTTTTAGAGCAATAAATTGCTCAGATAAAGTATGTGTTTTTTGTTTATTCACTTCCGAAAAAAGTATTGTTTTTTATCGGTTTCGTAGTATCAATAAGTGATTCGACTAAAACACCAGTCGAAGTATTTATACCAATACTTTTCATTTTCCTTGCTTTTTCAAGCTGGTTTACTTGTGAATCTTGTGCTCTTAAAAACGCTTTTTCACCAAATAACCCTTTTATTGTATTTGCTTCCTCAATAACACCATTTTCTTCTTTTAAAATTTTCCATTGTTTATCTAAATGAAGTATGAATTTTTTAAAATGTTCATACAATTCAGGTTCTTTATCATCATCCCACTTATCACTAAAATCTTCTTGAGGGTTAACAGGGTTTAATATTTTCAAACGATTCCCAACTAGCCCTACGATGTTAAAATTTTGTTTTATTTTATTTATGATATTTTCAATAGTATCAAAAATTGATTCTTCTCCTTCATAAAACTCACCCGCAATAGTTGTTAAAATTATACTAGATGTAGCCATTTTAGGATTAGTCTTAAAATACTCATCACGATACATCTTGATTAGCTGAACTGCTCTTTGCAAAGGTTTCTTTTTAGAAAATTCATCAGCTGGCAAATTTTCCATTGCATAGGCCTTTTCTAGTAAAGTCATTTTTGCCAAATTTGACTTATTAATAAACCAATTACCATAACCTCTTGGGCTACTCGACGTCCAATCTCCTAACTCCCTATCTGGTATAACTAATTTATCTTCATCATAGCTTGTTTCTTGACAACCAGGTAAAATATCCATATGAAAATCACCAGCATAGTTTAGGCGAATACATCTATTCTTTAATTCAACTTTATCCTTATATCTATCACTATTTTGCAGAACTCTTTTTAATTGATTGTAAATATATTGTGGAGAATATTTCTCCCAATCCATAACAATATGCACAACTATGTCTAAATCGAATTCATTTTTCCCAGTTGGTTTAACAGTTGTCCCAATCCGAACTGAACCTTGAGGATATATTTCAAAAACGGCATCTTTAAAAAAGCCAATATCCTCATTAAGTAAACTCTCGATAGCTCTATAAGCTGTTTCCATTCTTTCTTTACGCGTATCATCTAATTGAATTTGTTCAGCGATTCTAGCTAATAAATCGTCTAACTGCGTATTTTTATTTTTAAATAATATCATGCTTTACTCCATTTTAAATTTAAAACCCACTTTGCGTGAGGTCCAATATTGTATTTAGTACTTAACTCTCCCTCATCATAGCCTAGTTTATTAATCATTTGAGCACTAGCCCATTTGATATACTCACTATCTCCTTTAGATAATAATTCTTCCAACTCCTTTTGTTGTGATTCATTTGGTATCAATTCTAAAACATCATATTGCAAAATCTCCCAACAATCCCAACCAGATTCGATAGGAGCTCTTTTTAATGGAGTTTGAACCGATTTTAAGAATCTGTAATTAACGTAAGGAAAATTCTTTTTTTTAAGGATTCTATTATCTGCTTTCCCTCCCAACAATTCTTCGTAAAATTCTCTCCAATGAGAAATTTCACGATTTTTTTCGCTATTAAACCAATCAAGAAATTTCATTGCATTTCTAGCAGGAACAAAAACCGCTAAATCACCTTTTTTTAATCCAGCTGTCTTCATTTTTATATCATCAGTAGCATTCATTCCCTTCAAAACACTTTGTGTTTCAGGTAACCTTTTATACTTCCCTCCTACGTGTTGATACCAATTCCAATTTGGATTTGCGTTTTGTACTAATAAGTATTTATCATTAACCTTAATTACATACTGATAGGACATGGAAAATCTTATGTATTTTCCAAATAAGCTAATCCAAAAAGAATGCAACGTTAACTTTAACCTTTTCCTGTTTTTATAAAAAAAATTAAAACCATCAATAATCAAAATAGTGATAAGTAAAATGTATCCACCTCCAATGAATTCAGGACGAAGCGACTCATCTATATTATAACCTATGATAATTAGAATTAATGCAACTAATATTTTTAAAATGAATCTTAACATACATATTTAGTATTAGCCTTTTGGTGGAAAATTATCGTTGCCAAAACTATCTTTCTGTCTAATTTGGCCTTTTTGGTTATGAACTAAAAGTTCAGATTTTTGATTTTTCGCAATATTTCTAGCTACGTTAATTGCTTCCCTTTGAGTAGAAGTAACTTTTGTTGCCTTTTGATTTCCTGCTCCTTTAACTGCCCAACCATTATTATGTGGAACTACGTGTTGATTCTTTTTCATTATTTACATTTTAAATTTTTATTATACTTTCTACAATGCCTTGTATTTTAAAATCTCTTGTTAATATAATTGGCTGATGCTCTTTAGTTGTTGATTTTGGTAACAAAACAATATGGTCTAAATTATTTTTAAATTCCTTGATTGTAGCTTCATCATCAATTAAGGCCACTACTCTATCTCCATCTTCTGCGGTTTGTTCCTTTCTTATTAAGACTAAATCTCCATCATCTATATTAGCTTTGTTCATTGAGTCACCAGATGCTCGAAGAATAAAATACTTTTTATTCTTTCTAATGAGCTTTGTTGAAATAGAAATTTCTGTTTCAATATTTTCTTCAGCAAAAAGAGGATATCCACATGCAACATTTCCTAATACTGGTATGTTTATCATTTTTTCATACTCTTCTTCACCTTCAGCAACTTTTAAATTTGTCGATTGCATAGAAGAATCATAAGTTTTTTTAGAAGTATGAGTTTCTAATAACTCAGCAACTGCAACATCTAATATTTTTGCAATCTTGAATAAATCTTCAAGACTTGGTTGTCTCCTATTTTGGACATATGAGTTAACCATATTGTAGCTCTTTTCTAATCTTTCAGCTAGCCAAATTTGCTTAATACCTTTACTTTCTAAAACCTCTTTTATACGATTCATTATAATGAATTGATTTACAGATGTAAAATTAAATAATAGTGCTATAATATCTCATTTAACGAGATGTTATATGTTAACAAAATGATATTATTTATTAACATTAATATTTTAAATAACTATTATAAATGGGAAAGACTCCCTTTCGAGAGTCTTTCTTGCGGAGAGTATGGGATTCGAACCCATGGAACCCGTTAGAGTTCGGCTGATTATAAATCAGCTGCATTAGACCGCTCTGCCAACTCCGAAAAGATTATTATTCCTTTCGGAAATGTAGAGGGTAAAATCTCCGTATATTTTTTTTATAAGAGCAAAAGTTATTCTTCTAGTTCTAATTCTTCTTTTACAAAACCACCGTATTTTAGTTCATTGCCATCAAACCATTTACAGCTAACATCATTACCAATTTGATATATTGTCATGCTAGGCCCTCCAGATTTTAATACAACTACATCTCCAACTTTTAAATCATTCATATTATAATATTTTAATTGTTTAAGTTGAGTTAAGTTCAAATTTTATGCCAATAGAATATCGACAGCACAAACTTCAATATTGCAATAAATTATCAAAATTTAAGAGTATTTAATGACTTATTGACATATGTTTCGTTAATATTATGCCATTCCATACACATTTTGCCTCCACTCCTCTGCCCTTTCTGCAAAAAGAGTATTCCATTACATTTTTTTAAGAAGCTTTTAGAAAGAAAAAAATCCAATAAAATTGGGTTAAAGAACTTCGCTTTTACCAAAGCAAAGTTACATAACGCAGAACATTATAGTACATTTTATAAATAGGTTTATCCGGTGGATGAAGCTATTTATAACACAGATGGCGCGCTGGAGAAATTATGATGCTTAGTACAATCATTCTATTTATAAAAAAAATGATAGCTATAATGTAGTATTATGTAAAATATCCCAGAAGCATTTGTTTTCATAAGAATAACTGGAACTTGGGTCATTAAACTAATAAGCGGTTTGCTTCGCAGCGTTTTTTAAAACATTTGTATCTATAATTAGCCGTTATGTAAAATAGCCGCTGCCAAATGCGCTTATTGCTTTTTAAAAATTTAAATGCCTTATATGGCATTTATTTTTAAACACAATTTCCAACCGCTTTGCCAGCGCCAAAAAAAAAGCTAACTTTTAACTGTTATCATAATTCTCGTAATTGAGTATTTGTAGGTAATATTTTTTTCTATGCGATTCTCGTAGCATTCCATAAGAGCTTAAATTTTAAGAAAAATAAAATTCTAAGCACTTATTCTATTCTCGTTACTATTTAAACTTTTTAATTAGGAACGAGAATATTATGTAAAATAGAAATTGATGTTTTGAACTTCTTAAGTTTTGATTATATCTTTTTTTCTTGATAAAAAAAGAAACAAAAAAATCATGACTGCATATAATTTTGGAAACAATTACGGCTCGTTACGCTATATTTTAGGAAACATTGTAACTGGTTAAGATTACTTTGAAATCCTTTGTATACTTCAAACACTATAGAAACTGTATTACTAGAGCCCTAAAATATGTACGCTCCACTCACCTATTGTTTTGTCAAAATTTTATGAGGTCTAAACCAAAACCAACTACTTTTTTTTATTTTCAATATCATCAATAATTTCTTCAACAACCTCTTTTAGTTCTTCTCCCATTTTTAAATACTCATCTGGAAATTCATCTTTCATGTAATGCATTAAAGTAAAATAAATAGGTTTAAACTTATCAATTAATTGATATTTATTTAATAAGTCATAAACAATATTGTAGTAACCTACACTTATTAGTTCTATAAAATATTCGATAATATCATTTAGTTCATATTGAAAATCTTCACTATCTTCATTATCTTCAAATGAATCTAGGATTGGATTAATAATTTCTAAAGACTTTTCGATTTCGTCATTCCAAAGCAATACTTTTGCAAAAAGCAGATTTTTAAGAGTATTAAATTTAATATTTTCATTAGCAAGCTTAATATGATTTAATGCTTTTTCTTTAAATTCATTAGAATCTAAATACAATTCTGATAAGCATACTAGAGCATCATAATCTTCGATTTCCTCGTAGCTTTTTAAAAAGTATTTTTCAGCGTTTTTAAAATCACCCATACTTTCGTAAACATGTGCTAATTTGTGAATTGCTTTTTTATTACCCAATTTAATTGATTTGTTATAATGCAATTTTGCTTTAGAATAATTTTCAGCATAAATGTCATAAACTTGCGCTATTAAAAATTGAATTTTTGGATCATTGGAATCTTTAATAGATTTTAATAATTTTTCGGCTTCTTTGTTTTCGCTGTCTTGTTCAAGTAAAGTAATTGCTAAGTCAATCGAACTTTCTTCTGGATAATATTTTAGAGCTTTTTTAAAATAAATAATAGCATTATCAAAATCGTCATTATCATCATATAATCTAGCTAAACACAGATTAGCTCTATTATCTCCTAATTTAATGGCTTGTTTGTAATATTTTATAGCTTTATTTTTTGAATTTTTTATAGCATATAAATGACCTAAAAAATGCGATGATTTTGATTTCGAATCATCATGTTTTATACCTTCAAGTAAATACTCTTCAGCTAAATCATAATTATCCATTTGAAGGTATAAAAACCCTAAATCTCCTATTGCTTCTTTAGCTCCTTTATCTATTGCTTCCTTGTATTCCTTAATTGCCTTTTCATTCTCACCCAATTTGTGAAAAATTGAACCTCTTAATCCATAATCTATATTGTCAATCTCTTTTCCTGAATCCATTAGGAGATCTGAATACTTTAAAGCATTCTCTAAATCGTCAATTTGATAAAATGCATTTGCTATAAAACCATAAATTTTATCTTTTTTAGAAATTTCAAGAGCTATCTTTAATGCAGATTCATAATCTTCATTTAAATAAAATTTAAATGCTGATGAATACAAATCAGAATCTGAAATAGACATTCCGACCGTTAAATTTTCGGGCAATATTTCTTTTGATTTTAAAACTAATTCTTTTTTTAAGTTGATATCTATAGTTTTACATCCTAAATACGCCTCTCCTAAGAGAATTGCAGCAGCATCATCGTATTCGCCATTGTTTAGCGAGTGTATATGAGAACTAACCCTTTTTTCTAGCTCTTCTTTGCTACACCATGATTCCAGAAACCTAACAAGCCAAATAACACGTTTTTTGTCATATTTTCTACCATATCTCATTAAATACCAAATATTGAAAAAACGTTCTTTTATCTGATAAAGATGATTCTTCTTACCGGTCTGAATTTTTTCAATTATTTGACTCTTCTCTAAATATCTTAGTTGTGCAGACACTATTTTGCTTTCAATTCTAGAATTCTTAGCTATACTTTTTACACTTGTAGCATCCCAACTTTTTGCAACGATATCAACTATTTTTTGTTGGTTTTTAGGTAAATCATCCATTCGATGTTTATACAACGGTGTAACAGCATCTAATGTTAGTTGCAAATCTTTGATAGAACTACCTCCAACGTTATCAACAAATATTTTATATAGTGAAACAATAGTTCTTGTAACACCACCTGTTAATATTCTTAGTATTTCTATTCTTTCAGGGTTGTGTTCTATTATATGATTAATCTGTTTTACTGAATTATCTAATTCAGATAGTTTTAAAAGTAAGTTTTTAATCTCTTCATTATTTAAACCTTTTAATGGAATCGTTTTAAAAAACTCAAATAATGGTTTTTGATAATCAAGAATTTGTTCAATTAAAACGGGAGAAGCTGCAATTAACCTCAAAGAAGAACATGTCATTAATATTTCTCTCAGTCTTTTTATTTCTAAATCTGAAAATTTCTTCAGCAAGTCTCCAAAATTATCGATAAAAAGAACAAGTACTTTGTTTTGATTTTTCAAGCTTTTTACTAGAATTTCAAAACAATTCTCTTCACTATTTGATTTATTAATTTCATCTTCTATTTCATTATATAAATTAGAAAAACCATAATAATCTTCTAAAATTTCACTTATTTTTTCCCAAAGATTTATTAGTTCACTTATTCCATATTGTTCTTCTCCTAATGTCATTGGAATCAGGTTGGATAATTCCTTATCATCTTCAATTGCATATTTGATTCTATGTATTAAAGTTGTTTTTCCTGAGCCTCTTTGTCCTATTAATAAGTAATGTTGACCTGGGTATTTAATATCTGTCGTCTTTACATCTGACATAATTGAATCAAAGAGTTTAGTCCTAACTACAAATTCTTCGATTAATTGGTCTTTCCTTTTGTTTGCTGGGTTATATATTGTTGTGTTCATAATTAATTTGCTACATATTTTTTCCACCATAATTTTAAAATAGGAGAATTGAACCTATAAGTTTCACCAGAATCTTCAGAATGGATATAGCCGTCATATATCAAGGTATGAATTAAACTTCTATATTCCTTTTCGATTTTATATTTAACAGCTATATTGTAAATATCTCCCTTTTTTATAGTATTATGATTGACTATAAAACTTAATGTCTCTATAATAAAATCAAATTCATTCCCATTAAAAAATCCTCTTAGTCTACTATAGTAATGTTCAAAATAATTATTATTCCTGTAATCAATAATTTCTTGAAATGAATCATTAATTAATTCTATAGTGATTTCTTCATCATCTTCTTCCATTAAATCAATGATTTCTTTTATCATTAGTTTTATATAAAAAGGCGTTAACCATTCTATTCTCTTAAGTAGAAAATCTATATTGTCATTTGTAATTGTTTTCTTTTCATACTCCAATATTGCATTAAGTAATTCAACACCTTCTTTATATTTTATTGGGTTTACTTTAATTGACATTATATCATTAATCAATGCAGTTGCATTTAAATTTTCTACAGTAGTATTTAGTCCAATAGAACCTGTATAAATAAATTGAATTTTCAAATTTATATTTGGGTCTAACCTCAAACTTCTATTTAACTGTAAAAAAGTTATTGCTTCATCATTACTATTGGTTTTGTCAATTATATTGCTAATTGTATACGGAAATTCATCTATCATTAATATAATTTTACCTTTATCTAATTGAATTCCTTTCAACAGATTAATTAATTCATTATAATAGTCTAAATCTTCTGTTTCAGATAATTCTAATCCTGTACCGCTAACATTAATCCCTTTTATTTTTTTCAAAAAAGAATTACCTGCTCCTTTTATTTGCTGCATTACTTTAACAGACCCACTAACACAATTCGATTTTATGACTTCGGAATAAATTTTCTTAAAAAAATCATTACTATTGGATATAGCCTCAGTATCTAAGTATAAATAATGATTAGCATTTGGTTGGTTATCTAACAAATGCATTAATATTGAAGTTTTACCAACTCTTCTAGGAGCTGCAAGCTGGATGTTAGCTCCTTCGTCAATTGCTTTTACTATTTTATCGATTTCTATTTTTCTTTGAAAGAAATCTTTACCTCTTGCCGGAGTTCCAATTACATTTTTCATATAACAAATATTATTTTGTCAAATATAGTGACAAATATTATTTTGTCAAAATTTTTAACAATATTTTTTTTGTTAAGTAGTATTGTGAAGTCATTCCACACACATTCCACTTCTCTCCTATAGTCGTTTCGTAAAAAGAGTGTTCCATTAACTTTGCAGAATAAACTTTTGTCAAGAAAAAAATAAAGAAAATGTTGTATAAACCTTTCGCTTTTAACCAAAGCTCAAGTTACATAACGCAGAACATTATAGCACAAATGTTAATTTATGGCTTTTTGGTCAAAGAGTATAATAGTATTCCATTTGATAGCTATAATGTAGTATTATGTAAAATATCCCAGAAGCATTCGTTTTCAAAAGATTAATTGGAACTTGGGTCATTAAACTAATATGTATTAATAGATCCCTAAAATCTTACGCACCACTCATCTATTGTTTTAGCCAAAATTTTATGAGGTCGGGTTTTTCTTTAGAGTATAACTTCTATCCTATCATAAGTTGAGTTATGAATAGTGAACGTTAAAAGTATGTTAAATTAATACAGACTTGTCTGTTTAATATAAAAACTATATATATTTGTACCATGAAAAAGAAAGGAGTAAAAGAACGCATTATTGAAACGGCTTCAGATTTATTTTATAATAACGGTTATAATCAAACTGGCATTAATCAAATTATAGCAGAAGCTGGTGTTGCAAAAGCAAGTATGTATCAGCATTTTAGATCTAAAGAAGATATTGCTGTTGACTATTTAAAGCAACGACATATTAATTGGATGGGAAGTTTGCAAGATTTTGTTTCATCAAAAAAAACGGATAAAGAAAAAGTAATATCAAGTTTCGATTATTTAGATAGCTGGTTGAGCTCAGTTAACTATAGAGGTTGTGGATTTCAAAATATTATATGCGACCTTCCTCAAGATCAACAAAAAATTAAAGATCAAGTTGTATTGCATAAAACTGATGTAAAAAAATTAGTTGACAGTTTATTACAAAACGATACAAACCAAAAAGATTTGGGTAATGAAATAGTAGTACTGTTAGAAGGGGCAATTATTTTATCTCAAATCCAAAAAAGTAGTTGGCCTATTACGGCAGCAAAGAGAGCAGCAATAAAGTTATTAGGTTAAATCTAATTTCTTTTTTTACAATAAAAAAAACAGACTTGTCTGTATATTATATTTAATTATGAAAGAACTAGTACCTCCTTTTACAAAGGAAACAGCAATAGCAAAAGTACAATCAGCAGAAGATGCTTGGAATAGTAAAAATCCAGAAAAAGTTTCAATGGCTTATACCATAGATTCACAATGGAGAAATAGAGATCAGTTTTTTATTGGTAGAGCAGAAATAGCAAAATTTTTATCAAACAAATGGAACAAAGAACAGCATTATACACTAAAAAAACACTTATGGTCATTCACAGATAATAGAATTTCTGTACGCTTTGAGTATGAATGGCAAGATGCGAATTCTGGTCAATGGAATCGTACCCATGGAAATGAGCACTGGGAGTTTGATGAAAACGGATTAATGCAAATTAGAGATATGAGTGCTAACGATATTGAAATAAACGAAGAAGATAGAAAATTTAAATAACAGAAATTATGAGAACACTAAACAGTAACCAAATTACAAGTACTATAAAGACATCCAAAGAATCTTATCGTATTAAATTTAAATAATCAATAAAACAATAACATTATGAAAACACAAATTTTAAAATCTGCTTTAGGTATTGCAGCGATAGCAGTAATATCTCTAGGATTATTCTCTTTTGAATCTCCAGAAGACAACAACACAATAATTCATAAAAAAGAAAAAAATCAGTCAACGCTTCACAAAACAGTTAAAATTAATGGTTTAGACATCTTTTATCGAGAAGCTGGCGATATAAACAAACCAACTATTTTATTATTACATGGTTACCCAACTTCATCACACATGTTTCGAAATTTAATAACAGACTTGTCTGTTCAATATCATGTATTAGCACCAGATTATCCTGGTTTTGGTAGAAGTGAACAACCATTAATAAAGGATTTCGACTATACATTCGATAATATGTCAAACATTGTTGATGGTTTCCTTAAAGAACTAAATGTGGAAAAATATAGTATTTATTTAATGGATTATGGTGCACCAGTAGGATTTAGGATTGCTTCAAAATACCCAGAACGTGTAGAATCATTAATCATTCAAAATGGTAATGCTTATGATGAAGGTTTAAAAGACTTCTGGATTCCTATTAAAAAATATTGGAATGATTACAAACCAGAAAATGGAAAACCACTAGAAGGATTTCATTCGCCTGCAGGTTTAAAATGGCAATACACACATGGTGTTCAAGACTCATTAAAAATAAGTCCAGATAACTGGCATATTGATTTACAGCACTTAACACGTCCTGAAAATAATGCTATTCAATTAGCGATGTTTTATGATTATAGAACGAATGTGCCACTATATCCTAAATGGCAAAAGTATTTTAGAGATCATCAACCACCAACTTTAATTGTTTGGGGAAAGAACGATTACATATTCCCAGCTGATGGTGCTTATCCGTACAAACGAGATCTAAAGAATTTAGAGTTTCATTTACTAGACACTGGTCATTTTGCCTTAGAAGAAAAAGGGGATGAAATCGCTAACTATATTCTAAAATTTTTAAAGAAAAATAACATTAAATAATAGTGTTGGTTAATTAGTAGCCGTCAGTTCGAGTTTTTAAGCTCTTAATAATGAAACAAAAAAGAAGTTTTTCTTCTCGGGCTGACTTTCACATTAAAAACAAAAAACTATGAGTTTTTCAACAAAAAATAACGATCACCATAAAACAACTATGAATATGGTAAATAGAACAATAAATTGGAAGAATGCAATCGTTGCAGGTATTATTGGTACCATCTTATTTGATCTTGTTGGTTTAGCATTTACAGGGAAATGGTGGGATATTCCTGGCATACTAGGAGCAAAAACTGGTTTAGGTTTAGCTTACGGAGTTATAGGCCATTACAGTAATGGCATTTTATTATCAATATTATTTGCTGGTATAGCGCCTTCACTTTGGGGACCAAAATGGTTTAGACCACTATTATTTGTAGTTGGTGAAACTATAGCACTAGTCTGGTTATTTATGCTGCCTTTATTAGGAGCAGGAGTTGCAGGATTAGACATGTCTCCAATGATGCCAGTTATAACATTAGTACGTCACTTAGTATATGCAATTCCTCTAATCTTTTTGATTCAATACGACATTAAAACAATTATAGCTAAATAGTAATAGGATGAAGAAGATTACAGAAACTCCTCTTCCTCTTTTTTATACTTTAAATCAATACAAATCATCATGGCTAAAAACTTTGCAGAAATAGCATTTACAGAAGCAGTAAAAAAACTACAAGAAAAGCATGGCAGTCGTAAAAGTTATGAGCGCATGGAAAAATTCGATGTTGTAAACGGATTAACTTCTGGTGAAACAACATTTATTCAAAATCGTGATAGTTTTTACTTAGCTTCAATTGGTGTAAAAGAATTTCCATACATACAACACAGAGGTGGCCCAAAAGGATTTATAAAAATTATAGATTCAAAACGTTTAGGTTTTATTGATTTTACAGGAAATAAGCAATATGTATCTGTTGGTAATATAACAACCAATAATAATGTATCTCTCATTATGATAGATTATCCTACCAGGACACGTCTTAAAATTTTCGCTAAAGCAGAAATTGTAGAACTTAATGATAATCCTCAATTATATGATAAGTTAGACTTAGCAGATTACAAATTTCGTCCTGAGCTCATGATGGTATTTCACATAGAAGCTTATGATTGGAACTGCCCTCAACATATCACGCCACGATATACTGTTGAAGAAATAAATCATGCTTTTTTACCACAACAAGATTATATTTCAAAACTTGAAGCTGAATTAAAAGAATTAAAAAGAAGAATATAATGAATAAATTTAAAGTAGATATTCTAGCTTTCGGAGCTCATCCAGATGATGTTGAATGTGCTGCGTCAGGTGTTATATTAAAACACATATCCTTAGGCAAAACTGTTGCTATTGTAGATTTAACAGCAGGTGAAATAGGCACTTATGGAACACCAGAAACCAGAAGACAAGAATCTCTTGAAGCTTCAAGAATTTTAGGAATCCAGTACAGAGAACAATTAGGGTTACCAGATGGAGCCATTGAAAACAATGAAGCAAGTCGGTTACTGGTTATTCAGGCTATTAGAAAATACCAACCAGAAATTGTATTAGCAAATGCCATTAATAGCTTCTAGCACTTCGCTCATCTGAATTAATTACGAATTGACCGTCTGTTTTGGTCAAAGCATTTTCACGAATTAATTTTCTTACATTGTGTTCTAATTATTGCTTCAGGAACATCAATATCAAAATGCTTTACTAATTCACTCCTGATTTGTGTTGAATCTTGTGAGAATGTATTATTTAACAGATATGTACTAATAATAAATTCATTTATAATCTTTTGAATATCAACACGATTATTTGCCATTTCTGCGAAAACAGAAGTAGATGCTAAAAATTCTTTATTCATATATTTTTTAAATTAAATTCAATTTTTACAAAGGGAGAGAGTCTAAATGTACTATATTTTGTAGGAATCGATTTGCAATAAAGTTATATAATTTAAAAAGTTTTTAACAATATATAATTCCACACACATTCCACTACTCTCCTATCGTCGTTTCGTGTAAAAAGTATTTCATTAACTTTAGTAAAAGAAGCTTTGGAGAAGAAAACTTTTAAAAGAAAGATCAGCAAATGAAACTATTGCTTTTACCAAAGCAAAGTAACATAATGCTGACCATTATAGTACAAATATATAGTAATTTCTGTATAGCCGTATTTCAGGCTATTTACACATAATTGTAGATATAGTGCCTTTAGGTCTATATCGTCAACAATTATGTTAAAAGAGATTACGGCTAATTAACTTGTAGGTTTATGAGCCACCTCTATATTCGTTCAAACGTTTCTTCATATATTCTGCAATTGCTTTTTCGTTGGTGTCTTTGCTATTTGAAAGTGAATTAATAATATTTTGTCTTTCTTTTCCTGTCTTATTTTGGCTTAATTTTTCTTTAGCTTGTATATCAGTTACATTTATTTCAAAAGCGACAATTCCCTTTATCATTTTTCTTTTAAACTCTTTAGGTAATTCATTCCATTGTTGTTTGTATTCAACTTCATAATTTTCAATTGTATTTTCCAACAATTCAGTAATTCTTTCTATTTTATTAATAACTTTTCCTTCTCCGTAGGTGTGAACTGAAATATAATTCCATGTCGGAACATTTAATTCTTTTTCATAATTCTTTGGTGAAATATATGCGTGAGGTTCGCTAAAAATTACTAAAACTTTATTTTTTTTAATATCTCTCCAATGTTCATTAGCTTTTGCAAAGTGAGAAGTCAATACTATCCCTTCTTTATTTTCAGTAACAAGAAACGGCAAATGTGTTGCAATTGGGATATTATTCTTAGATGTAATAATTGTTCCAAAACTAAATCGTTTAATAAAATCAATTACTTGTTTTTTATCTTTTTGCAAGTTAAAATCTGGAATATACATATTCTATTTTTACATTTTTTTATTAGGAGATTCCATAAGATGTAGTGTAGCATGATTTTCCAGATGCTTGGGGTAAATCCACCAGTTCTTTTTGTGCAATAGCCTTTAATTTTTGAATATCCACCTCCCATTCTGGTTCTATCAATAACCCCAGTTCTCCTTGACGTCCGAGATTTACAATTTTATCTTGAGAATAACGAATGGAAGTGCCTTTATACACCAATTTATCTCCCTCTCGTATCAAAAACACTCCATAAACGGGGTTTAATGCTATAGTACCTGTAGTGTTAGGTATACACGCAGAAACAGTGCTTTTAAAGGGCTGTACTACCCAATGTTTTATTATAGATGAACTCAAATGCTTTTGAGTTTGATTAAAAGAAGTTAGTATTTTAATATTTTCTCCGCATGAACCAATGGACGGTTTTAAAATAATTGGATAGTTATAATGAATGTCTTTCTCTTGAATTGATTTTGAATGTTTATAGTTTAAAATTTGTGTGTTAATCATCCATTTATTCCAACGCACATTCAAGGCTTTTGGTAAACGTTTAGATAAGCGGGTAATTAACGCCTTACTCGAAAAAAAGCGATCGTATATAGGAGAAGTTGAAAACAAACCTGCCTCTTTGGAAAAAAAGGAACGCAAAGCTTTCCCATTTTTCTTGTTGAGAAGATTTCCAACGGATAAATCCAAATAAAAACTCGTTTTAGGGTAGTTTAACTTTTGTGTTGCAAAAAGATGTAATCCAATACTTTTAACATCAATGGTACCGTATCTTTTTTTTATTCGGGTTTCTCGACTATGGGCAAAAAGTTTAGCTGATATCCCATCATAAACACTTATAACCCTTCTTGGAGGTGGTTGTATCAAAAGAGCGTCTAAAGCACAGGTTAAACTATGTTTTGGTGTGATTTTTGCATTAAAATGATCAACCAAAAATTGTTCCATCACACCAAAAGTACAAGCTCCACCTACATTACCGCAATTTACTTCTACTACCCGTAAACCTTCTGTGGTTGGAATAACGTCTAAGCGTACAATGGAAGGAACTGGGTGTCGGTATTTTGATGAAACCGATTTTGCAATTTGCTGCAATCGATTTGTGGGCTTAATGTCATTCGATGTAAAAAAGTCATGATACATTTGAGATATCCCAGCAGACATATCTGTCGCTAAAGTTCTAATTTCTTTAACAAATGCAGTATCAGGAACTGCAAAAGGTGCACAGTTGGGCTTGTAAAAACCTGGGTGACTCTTTGCTAGATAATCCAACGAGCCAAATGCTGCATAATAGTCATCGAGATATGCTAAGCTGTTCTTATGTAAGAATACAAACTCTACCATTCTATTCTATTTTTTTATAGCATATAACATTCGTTCTTTGCTAACTTCTTCTTCAGACCATAAATCATAATCAATAAACTGCTCTAGGTTTGCTCCGCTTAAATGCACCAATTCGACCTCATATGTATAACGGAATTTTTTCATTTCAAAAATCAGAAAGCCAGCATCATGAAGTATATCTATGATGTCTTTGTAACTATATTTTTTGCTGCAAAGATGTAGCGCATGTATTTCAATAAACACATGCCTTATCTCTTGTGCTAAGGCTTCCTTCATTCCATTTAACACCAGTGCTTCTGAACCATGAACATCTATTTTAGCAATTTCAGCTTTGATTTTATGCTCTTTTCTAAATGTATCGTATGTGAATGCTTTAATAATTTCGGTAGACTGATCGATGGTGACATTTGTAGTTCGATTATGAAATGGCAAATCACAATTTTCATCAGAAAGTGCATACGGAAATAGTGTAGCATTAAAATTCCCAAGCTCTTTATTTTGTTTTAGAATATCAAAATTTTGCGCTCCAGGTTCAAAAGCATAAACCTTAAAATCTGGGTTAATGGCATGTATAAAACTAGGGAAATAACCATAAAGTGAGCCAATGTCTAGTATACCAGTAAGTGATTCACTGGTGACTAAATGCTCAATAAGAGTTCTTAACCCTGGTTCATAACCATTATCGCTAAAGGTTTCATTGTGGACACTTTGGTCTGGATCGTACAACGAAAATAAAGTTTTGTGATGTTGTAGTTGAATTATATTGTTTGATTGTATATTCATAGTAAAGGTCTAGTTCTTATTTTATAGCAATGAATCCTTGAAAGTTTACATATTTAAATACGGTCATAATGTCAACAAATCCCGCCCGTTTCATCAGGTCTAAATTTCCATTTTCCGAAAATGGTTCCAATACCCGTTTTAAACTTCTGGACTTCGCTAAAATCTCATGGGCTAAAAAGCCTTCCTTGAGCTTATAATCGATATATAATTGATTAGTCATATCCTGAAAACGAGCATCTGGAGCTCGTGTTTTTTCAAATAGAATCAATGCTCCTCCCCAATTGAGCGTATCGTAAACCATATTAAATAGAATCTGCCGTTGTTTTGGAGCAATAAATTGTGCTGTATAAGGTAAAATGATTAAGTCTGCAAGTTCATATTCATAGGCTAGAATATCAGCCGTTTTAAATTGTACATTTTTCTGTTTTTGAGCTTTGGCTTTTTCTTTTGCCTTATTAATCATGCTTTGCTCACAGTCGATACCAATAAATTTAGCATCTTTTAGGCGTTTGAATCGATCTGCTATAGTTGCAATTAAAGTTCCAGTAGAACAACCCAGTTCGTAACAAACTGAATCCTCAGAAATAAAGAAATCTGTTAAATTGATTATCAACTGATGGCTTTCCTTGTAAAAAGGAATTGATTTATTGATGTGATCATCAAACTTTTCGGCCACATCACCAGAAAAAGTCCATCCTGAGTTAATTGCCGTGAGGTTTTGCCCAACATCTATTAATGTTTTTTGTTGATTCATGATTTTCTATTTTTAAATTTAAAAAGGTAGTCTGCACTAACACCAGCTTTTTGAAACAGTCTAACGGTTGATTTGGTTTGTTGTTTAATTATTTTATCTAAATATACTTGTGGATGTGATTCTTCTATAATCTGTTCAATTTCTGTTTTTGATAGCCCTATACAAGACAGCCCATGCTTATAAGCTTGAAGATCTGGTGTAGAGAATATCCTAATAAAATCAGGCATCATGTCTATTATATAAGCCTTTTCGTAGACGGAAAGCAATTTCCAAAGTATTTTTAAGAGTTGAGAGAAATAATTATGATGAAATGCTTCGTCTTTTGCATGATCTCCGATGATTTGACGTATCGTAGTAAGAACTCTAGTATCCTTTGGTACCTTTACTAGAGTTTTAGTAATCAAAGTTTCTGTGGTAATTACAAAAAAAGTTTCGATTAGATCTAATTCTTTTCCACGTTTATTGTCGGCTATGGTATTATATTCGGATAAAAAACTTGGATCGAATCGTAGACCGGTTTTTGGCATCCTAAAATTAACGGAAGAAAGCTGCTCTAATTGCTGTAAAATATCTTCTGAAAACAAAGCATGATATGATTCGTCGCAATAAATTTTATATGCATCAAGCCTCATATTATCTGGCAAAACATAGAAATATTCGTTTTGAGCAATCTTTTGAGTTACTCTATTCACAAGATTATGCTCTAACTTATTTGTGAATTCTAGATAACTAATTAAGTGAAAGTAAAGTACTTCTTGTTGCAAACCTTTATTAACTATGATAGGATGCGTTGATATAGGGACTAATTCTGGCGAATAAAATAGTTTCCCATCGAGTTCTTCCTTTTTTATGATACGCCGATCTAAAGAACGAACACTTGATTTATCGTACCAATCTTTTAGTTTGGATGTATAGTCAAGATGCGAAATTCCTAATTTTGATAAATCAAAATCAATGTTGATGTTTTCATGACTCATTGTATATATTTTGAGTTTTGTTAAAATATATATACTAACAATAGAACTATATAGGCCAATTGAAAATATAAGATTTATCATTCAAATATAACAAAATAAGTGAGAATCTATTTACTTAAAATCAAAAACATTATATTGTTAATTTACATTATTTCATTCCAAACACATTTTGCATCTCTCCTACTTCGTTCCGTAAAAAGAGTATTCTTTAACATTTTAGAGAAAGTTTTTATAAGAAAAGAAAGTAAGAATACATATAAAAAGCAGTTCGAAAACGAACTGCTTTTTAACTACTATACTAATCTTCTAAATACCCAAATTTTCCTGTATTAAAATCTTGAAAAGCTTCTATTAACTCTTCTTGAGTATTCATTACAAAAGGTCCATGAGCAGCAATGGGTTCATTTATTGGCTCTCCACTTAAAACCAATATTACAGTATCATTTAATGCTTCTACCGAAAAAGATTCACCATCACTACTAAACATTACAAAATGATCTTGTGGTGCATTAGTATCTCCATTCACTTTAGCATCACCTTCAACCATTAACAAAGCTGTAGTGTAATGCTTTGGAAATGTAAATTGCGTTTTTGCGCCTTTTTTAAGCTTTACATTATACATATTAATTGGTGAAAATGTAGAAGCTGAGCCTTTTTTTTCATTGTATTTACCAGCAATAACTTCTACTTCACCATCATTATTTGGCAATGCAACCTTGTTAATATCTGCATTGGCTATTGCTTGGTACTTTGGTGGGCTCATTTTATCTTTGGCAGGTAAATTTACCCACAGTTGTACCATTTGGAATTCTCCGCCTGTTTTACTCCATTCGGTTTCATGAAACTCTTTGTGTAAAACACCTGAAGCTGCTGTCATCCATTGCACATCACCCTCTCCAATTATACCACCGCCACCTGAGCTATCATCATGTTGTATACGACCTCTATAAGCAATGGTTACCGTTTCAAAACCTCTGTGTGGATGCACACCAACGCCTTTTGGTTTATCTGTTGCAGGGAAATTATATTTTGAATTATAATCCATCATAATAAATGGATCCATACGTTTCATAGTAGATGTTCCTGGAATAAAGTTATGCACTCTAAATCCATCTCCCACAAAATGTGGGATTCCTGGTTTTGTTACCTTTTCTATAGTTCTTGTTTTCATTTTTCTCTGTACTTTAATTTATTAATTTGAATTAATGCGATTTGCCAATTTTATTTCAAACGAATTATCCAAATAATTGCGTGAATTACCTGGTTTGTTATTTGACCAATAAGCTGTTTTTACTGCTTCTTCTAAATTTGAATCATCAGTATATTCAACCAATATGATGTTCTCAAATAAGACTGACGTTAATCGGTACAATTTCTTTTTATCAGATTCAGATATTTCAGTAGAAATTACTAAAACCTTATATGGTCTTTGCTGTAATTTTTCGATAATAGTTTCGACATTACTTACTGTTGAAACCTTCCAGTTTAAAATTCTTGGTATTGTAGTACTATTTGTAAGTACTAATGCTTCTAAATGTCTCATAATGTATTCCTTTCTTTTAATTACTGCTAAATTACAGCAACGAAAAAAGGTATGCATTGACCTATGATAAGATATGCATTATGGTTTTAACTATTAAGATTTGAAGTTCTCTTTTGCTAAAGCCTTACGTACTCGACTTAAGCTTTCTGGTGTAATACCTAAATACGAAGCAATCATCCATTGTGGTACACGTAGCATAATATCTGGGTACATATTGACAAATTCTAAATAACGCACCCTTGCAGATGCGCCTAATAATAAACTAATACGCTTATACAAATGACGAATATGATTTTGTAAGAGGATTTCATTTTGTTTCCTAAAATTTGAATTAATTTTTGCTACTTCATTAACAAAATGTTCATCAAGCATTACGGTTAATGTATCTTCAACAGCATCTATATAATAGCTAGATGGTTCTTGAAAGAAAACACTTCCACGATCACTAACAATCCATTTTTCGGTGGCAAATTGCAAGATGTTTTCTTTACCTTCCTCATTCAATGAATAAAATCGTAATACACCTTGTTCTACAAAAAAGGAATGCGAACAAATATCTCCTTGTTTTAACAGGAATTCGTTTTTTTTAACTGTTTTTGTTTTAATAAAAGGCATTATTTGAGCAAATTCTTCTTCAGATAATCCTCCTTTTTCTATGAGATGCTTCTTAAAATTGGATAAAGTCATAATTCATATAAAGATAAATAAATAGAACCTAAAGTTTTACCTTTTATTAATTAATAGTGATTTCACATACTTTATACATCACCTTTACATTTATTCATAAAAAGTGTTCCATTATTAAAAGGGTAAAAGAAACTTTTTAGAATAGACATATAGCAAAAACACTTGAGAATATGTTATTGTAAATCCAAATATAAAAGTAACTTGATAAAGTTATTTTAATCACTCGATTACAATGGTCTTAAATCATCAAATTTATATTATAAGAAAAAAAACAAAAAAGAAGTAGTTTAAACTTCTCTTTTGTTTAATCAAAACACACACAGTAAGTGCGTTATGACAAAAAGCGCAATCGATAATTTGAGCTTTGACTAAATAATTATATTAACAAATTGTAACGATTAAAACAGGAAAGTTTTAATCACTTATATATCTCAAGCTCCTTACCAAGAATAATATCTCTTTTGGCAACAAATAAGCCTTCTTTTTTATCGAGTTTAAGAATTCTGTTAGGGTTAGTTTCTTCTATTTTAGAACGACAAGATTCGGTTAATAACGGATCATTATCAAAAACAAAAGATTCAATTTTATATTCAGGTTTATTTGGCTCTTTAATAATTGGTAGAATTTGAGCTAATTCGTTTCCAAACATGTATTTTCCTGGTACAAAAGTGTAGAATGTATATTGTCCGTTTGCATCTGTTCTAATCCAACCTCTGTGTTTAACATAACGTTTTTTATTATGTCTTTTCAAATCAAAATTACCATCTTCGTCTGCTTGATGAATAAATAAGAGTACATTTTTTGCTGGTGTTACACCATCATTTTCGTAAATAGTACCTGTTATTTTTAATTTATTAGATCTTGATACAAAATCTGGAATAGTATCAACACTGTTTAATTGTTTTTCTGAGTAATCGTAAATAGGGCTACGTTTCTTATAATTCTGTGGAATCTCCTCTGAAGTAGTATTTATTTCTTGAGCATTTAAGTTAATTGAAAAACTAACTATAAATACAAGGCTAAGTAGGGTTAATAGATTTTTCATGGGGTGAATTTTTATAATCCTTTCGAAACTAACTATTTATACACTTTGTGAGTAAAATAATCGATTGAACTATAAAATTTTACGATGAATAGATGAAAAGCAAAGTTTGTAACTAATTTTTAGCTATTCTTTAGATTTTACTTTTCCTGAGTAAGAAATTGAATTTCTGGTAGCTCCAGTTAGTGTGACATAACTTTTTAAATTTGGAAATAATTTGATAATGACTTTAAAGTGTTCTGACTTGTTCTTTGCATCACAAGAAATAGTATAGCTATCTTTTTTTCCTTTAGCTACATGATAATTTTCTATGACACCTTCTAATTGAATAGCACTATCGTTTCCGCCATAGCCTACATTGGTTTGACGTTCGCCAAAATACGGCAAGTACGATGCAATACTATCGCCTGAAATAGTTAAAAAATTTGAATTTCCAATAAGGTTGATTGCCCCAGAGGAGCTCCCGGGTGGCAATAGTCCAGAATTAAGTACCTGTTGTGTTGCAGTGGTTGTTTGTGGATACGCCCAATCAGATTCAATCTTGAAATTCTTATTCTCTACTAAGTCTTCAAAAGCCTTCATTTGCTCGTCTGTAACTTGAGAGCTTGAAGATTTACACGAAAAAAAAGCTATAGAAACAACAACGACTATTATGCATATAGATTTCATTCTAATTAAATTTAGCGTGTTCCTAAATTACAAAATCTAAATAAATAGTAGTGATATTAGACTGTTAAAATTAGAAATTTTATGTAGAGTTATCTTAAAATTTTATCTATTTCAGTAATCCAATCATCAATAGTTGTTGTGTTGCTACTTAAAGCCATACTTCCGTTTCCATAAGGTGCATAAATATTTTCATTTGTAACCGAAAAGAAACCAATTGTTGGAGTTAATGAAGCACTGGCTAAGTGCATAACGCCATTATCTGCAGCAATAAAAATTGAGGTGTTTTTTATGATAGCCCCCATTTCACGAATATCTTTACTGTAAAAATGCGGTGCCTTAAAGTTGATTTTTGAAATATTCTCAATAGGCAACATTTCAATTATATTAAAATCATTTTTAAACTCACTTTTTAAACGTGCATAAAACGCATTCCACCAATCTTCAGAATAACATTTATTGCCAGTAGCATTGGTATATATACAAATGGTTTGTTTGTCATTTTTAACAATATCTTTTAGTAATTTTTCGCCTTCTAAAATTTCTGATTTGCTTAGTTTTATGCTTAAAGTAGGAACTTCACTCCTATTTTCGCCGAAGCCTAATTTCGTTAAATAATGCCTCAAATTATAAACAGGATATTTAGCTATATGTTCGTAATTTTTATACTTTTGTTCTATAGCCTCATTTACATCACCAAAAACTTTATAATCAGCATTAGAAATTTGAGTTAATAATCGTCCTGAAGATGAATTTTTATCGCCATTTATAACCAAATCATAATGCTTTCTTTTTATTAGAACCCAGCATTTAACATACTTAAACAAGTGGTTAAATGGTTTTTTAGGAAGCTGAAAAATGTTGCTAATTTGTTTATAATTCTCAAAAACTGGATATGCTACGCCTCCTTTTACAAACAAATCGATTTCACAATTTGGGAATGTATCAATAACCTCCTGAACAATTGGTGTTAAAAGTAACTGATTTCCTAATCTGTGATTTGGGCGAATAATTAAAATTTTTTTTATGTCAACCTTTATATTAGCATCAAATTTTGGTTCAGTTTGAGAACTACCAACATTTTTGGTAATAAAATGCATAATCTTTCTTCGGTATACATTTACGCTATTTGGTATTTTCATAAGTTAATTTTAGAGCAAGCAAAACTACAAATAACGGTAGAGTTCGCAAAACTTAAACTATAAATCTGTTTGTGCTAAAATCGAAACAATAAAGATCATTTAACGCCCTATACTTCGTGGTTTAAAAGTGCGTTTCGTATTTATGAAGTAAACACCCGTTAACAACACCGCTGCAGCAATTATAGATTGCGTTGTAATTTGTTCGTTTAAAATCCACCACCCCAATATCAAAGCAATAATGGGATTAACATAAGTAGATGTTGCCACTTTTTCGGGTGATACTTCTTTTAAAAGATAATTAAAAGCGGTAAACGCTACAATGCTCCCGAAAAGAATAAGCCCAAGCATAGACCATTGCACATCGCTTTGCCAAGCATTAGGCAAAGACCAAGGTTCGTTTAAAATTAAACTAATTATGCCTAACATAATGCCACCTGTTAGCATTTGATATCCTGTATTTACAAATGAATTTTTTGGCAAATCTGCTTTACCAACAAAAATACTAGCATAAGCCCAACTTAGCATACAAACAAAAATTAAGACCATACCTAATATTTGCCCTTCTTGATTTATAATTTGTTTCTGACTTACCAAAAGAAAGATACCTATAAAACCTAATATTACACCTATATAAGACATAAGTGCAATACGTTTACCATGAAGTATACGCATCATAATAAGTACTACTAATGGTTGTGCAGAAATTTCTAAAGCAGCAAAACCACTATCAATATACTTTAGAGCTAAAACAGCAAGTCCGTTGCCCAAAGTTAAAAATAAGAAACCTGCTATAGTGACGTTTATAAATTGCCTTTTGGAAATTGAAAGGCTAACTCTTAAAGATTTAGCAATTAAAAAAATAATAATGCTTGCTATTAAAAACCTAACAGATGCCAAAAAAAAAGCCGACAACTGTGAAACAGCAATTTTATTAAGTAAATAAGTAGATCCCCAAATAACATATATAGCAAAAAAAGCTAATACAATAAGAATAGTTTTACGGGGTAAACTCATACTAAGTTTTGAGTTTCAATATTAAAAAAAGAAATAAACTAGATTTTCTTAACTCTTACTGCGTTCATGCCTTTTTGACCGCGTTCTAACTCGTAAGTCACTTTGTCGTTTTCGTTGATTTCATCAATTAAACCACTAACATGAACAAAATATTTTTCTTGATTTACACTATCTAAAATAAAACCAAAACCTTTTGAATGATCGAAAAACGAAACTTTTCCTTCTTTAGCTGTAAACACCTCTTCTTCTCTGTCTTCTTTTTTTGGTATTCCCAATTCAATACTTTCAGCTTCAACCTTTTCTCGCATTGCAGGATCTGGTGGTGTGTCTGTTAAGTTTCCGTTGAAATCAACATAAGCAAACTGAATACCTTGAGGGTTTTCTTTAGCTTCAGCTCTACGAGCTTCTTTCTTTTTTTGCTTTTCTTCTCTTTTTTTTAAGCGTTTTTTTTCTTTTTCAATTTTGTTAAATGTGACTTGCGATTTTGCCATAGTTTAAATTATCCTGTAGATTTTAAAATTAGTTCGTAAAGATACGCCTTATTTTTATGATGTAATAATAATCGTAATATTAATACAACTTCAGCTATTAAAAGTATTACAAAAAGTTATAACCACTATTATTTGGGCTTTACTTTTTGAGAAAAACAAAAAGTCGAGCTTGGGTTTATCCTAAGTGTAGACGAAAGGCTAGTCTCCGCTCTTTTTTAGAGTTACTTAGAAGCTAGAATTTCTGTTTCCGTCCTTTTAAAGGTCTTGATTTAGTTCGGAAAATGACTTACCGTTTGCAAACAAACATTTGGTTCTTTATTTATCGCAATCTACCTTTGTTAAAGGCATTGAAGAGGTATATTTAATAGTGCTCACATCCTTGAATTTTGTACCATTTTCAATTAATTCTCCATAGCCTTCAATAAGTTGGTTGTCCTTGACCAAAAATGCTATTTCTCTTGAACTTTCTTTTCCTTCAGCATGAAACGTGTAGGTTCCAATAAGCTTATAGTCGTTTAATTTACCTATAAAGGAGCCTTGGTTGGCATCTTTTTCGGCATAGGCAATGTTAAGGTTTCCTGTTACATTTTTATCTATTTTAGTAATTTCCATTTTTATGTTGTTGCCGTTTTTATTGTATACATAGCAACCTGTATCTAATATCGGTATTTTAGTTAATTCCTTGACTGATTTTTCTTCTTTTGTTACCGATTCGTTTTCTGTTTTGGTATTGTTTTTACAAGCTACTATGGTAATTAATACAAGCGTTAATAAAGCTATTTTTTTCATCTGTTTAAAATTTTATAGCTTTCTGAAAATGAAGAAACAACCAGTCCAATAGCCAATATTGAAATTAATAACCTTTTCATTTTTACTGCACTTTACGGAAACGCATCATTGTCACATCATCAATCATCAGATTTAGTTTTCCTTCTTGGTCAAAGCTATATTTGTTTATTTTTTTCATCGTATTTAAAAACACTTTTTCACCTTCTCCACAAAACATCATTGTTGTTGGTCCAGGCTCTCCAAAAGACATTTCCTTACCGTTCAAAGTATAGTCGGCAGAATAACCATTACAACTATTGTTACCTTCTACTTTATTGGTCGTTTTGTTGAAGGAAATTTTAGGTTTTTTGTCAGAATACAACCCGTTGAAAGCTATACGTGGTCCAGAAATGTATTCCAGTTCCCAAGTTGTGTTATAAAGTTTCTCGCTATCAATATTATTTTTGGTAGCACAAGAGATAATAATGAAGGTGAAAATAGCAATTTGTAGTGCAGTTTTGCTGTTCATAATCATTGGATTTTTGTTTGTTTTTTAATTATTGTTTTTCCTACTAACAAAAGGATTGTTAACATGGTCAAAGTTGTTATAAATATAATAACAATATTTAAGAGTGTTTTATCATACCCGATTTCAGGAACATCTAAAAAGGGATAGGGATAAAATCCAGAGAAATATCCTCTTACCAATATAAATATAATAAAAAGGACAGGATATAATAGCCATCTAAATATTGGTTTTATCTGTAAATCATTTTTACTAACATTAAAACACCAATATATAAATACGTATAAGGGAATAATGGTATGTAATAATTCATCCACTATGTATTGTAGTCCCGTAGGTTGCCATACACCTCTCAATGCAATTTGATAAACCAAACCCACTATGAGTATAAATGCAGTAATGGCTGTTAAAGTTCCTTTTGAAAAGAACCATTTGAACGGAACAATTTTTAGATTAAATGTAGAAGCCGTGAAATATAATGCCACTAAAATATTTGTTAAAATGGTAAAAAAACTAAAAAAGCGAATAATCATTTCAGGAATACCCGTTTGTCTGTTCTGAAGCATTAAGAAAAACTGCGTTATAAGGGCAAACCACCCAAGACAAAGCCCGATTGTTTCTAATTTTCCTTTCATTTATTAATGTTTGCCAATGATTAACAGATATAAATAGTTTACATCCGCCGTTAAACGAAATTAGTTAATTTTTCTCACAAAGTCAAGAAAACAATTTTTTAGACAGAAGAGTTTTATTTAAGTCAAAAAATGTACAAAAAGATTAATCCTCAGGCGGATACCCATGAATCTGCTCAAAAACGTCATCAAAATTAGAGCGTAAATAAGAGTTAAGTTTTTTCTTATAATCACCTTTAAGCCACTCTACAAAATTAAACGTGCTTTTGCTTATGCATTTAGTGTATCTGCCAATTCTAAAATCGATATCGTCTCCAAGCATTTTTGCTAAGGCTAAAGCATCGTAAACATCTTCACTGTTTTCAATACATATTTTGGCGTGCTGCTCGATAGAACGTTCTAAAACCACTTTTGAGGACTCACCTGCTCGAATAGATTCTACGTAGGTTTTTTGCACATCAAAATACACCTCTTTAGATTTTGAAAATTCTGCGCGTAATTCATCAGGCATTTCGTATCTAAAATTGCTTTCTAATTCTTCATCACTTAACAAAGCATCTAAATAATAATAAGGTGATCTAAATATTTTTTGCCAATCTAAATCGTCGCCCCAAGCACCAAAACGGTGGAAATTATTTCCTAAATCAATAACATCAAAAGTCTTTTTATTTTTTAAAATACGAGAGCCACGACCAATCATTTGATAGTATAATGTTAACGATTTGGTAGCTCGATTTAAAATAATACTTTCAACTGTAGGCTCATCAAAACCTGTTGTTAAAATACTAACCGACGTTAAAATAGCATCGGGTGTTTTTTTGAACCATTTTAAAATTAAGGCACGTTCCTTTTTAGTATTGGTATTGTCTAAGTGTGCAATGGGGTAACCTGCTCGTCTAAAGGTATCGTATACGTGCAACGAAGTATTAATACCGTTATTAAAAATTAGTGTTTTTTTTCCTTTTGAGCGTTCTTCATATGCTTGTATCAACTTGGTAAGCATGTCATTGTCAGTATATAAATCTTCAGAAGACTTTACTGTATAATCACCATTAGCACCTACAACTAAAGAGGTTAAACCCACATTATACGAATACATTTCGGCACGAGCTAAAAAGCCATTTTCAATTAAAGATTCTATAGTTTCTCCAACAATTAGTTCATCATAATTATCGGTCATTGGCAAATCCATACTAGAACTTAAAGGTGTTGCAGTAACTCCTAAAATAAATGACTGACTAAAAAATTTGAATAATTTGGTAAATGAATTATAATGAGCTTCATCTATAATAACCAGTCCAATATCAGATATATCTAATTTATCATCATTTAATCTGTTATTTAAAGTTTCAACCATAGCTACAAAACAGCTATACTCTCCTTGATCGCTTAAATCTGCTTTACTATCAATCACTTTATTGCGTACTGCAAATTCTGTAAGCATATTAGAGGTTTGCTTGCATAACTCAATGCGATGCGTCATCACCAACACCTTTTTTTTATGATGCTTTAAATACTGTCTTACTATTTCAGAAAAAATAACCGTTTTTCCACCACCAGTTGGAAGCTGATATAATAAATGATAATCCTCTGGAGATTCTTCAAAAGCTGTAAAAATTTTATCGATAGCACCTTTTTGGTAGCTATAAAGGTCTTTTCCAGCTTTTCTTTCTTCTAATTCTACAGTAGATACTTTAGACATATATTTAATTTTCAGACGTGCAAAAATAACACCTTTATAGGGTTTTTGTAGTATGATTGTTAGTAAAATTATAAATGAATTTTATATGTAAACTTTTAAATACATATTTTACTGAAAATATGCATGTTACATATTTAATTTATTTTTATTTGATTAATTTGTAACAAAAGCTATTATTTTTCATCTAACAAAATATTATAGAGAGTTATTAATAAAAGAATCTTTTTTAATCTTAAATCATTCAAATGAAAACTACACTTTTAAAATTAAGCAGTGCTTTATTCTTATTTATAGGCATGTTAACACAAGCTAATGCTCAAGACATTGTTGGTGCTTGGGAAGGGAAAATTTCGGTTCAAGACACAGAAATCCCACTAGTATTTAATGTGAAAATGGAAGGCGATGCGTATACATCTACTATGGATAGTCCATCGCAAGGTGCAACTGGCATCCCAATGGATGTAACCACTTTTACAGATAATACCTTAACTATTAAATTTAATCAAGCCGGCATAAAATATGTTGGTACCTTTGCAGAAAACTCAATAACAGGAACATTTTATCAAGGACCAAACGAAATGCCACTAACACTTAACAAAACCGTTAAAACATTACCAGGTAATACAGCTTTACCAACATCGGATGCTGAATTAGAAAAATTAGCCAATTGGAATCCTACGAATTATAAATATTCGGTAGAAGATTATTTTGCTAGGCCTAAAGCAAGATCTTTTAGTTTTTCTCCTAACGGAACGTATTTATCTTACAGAGAAAAAGACGAAAACAAAAAAAATCATGTATACGTAAAAAACTTAGAAACCGAAGAAGTTACTAGAGTTATTGAAGAAAAAGAAGAACTTATTAGAGGCTTCGGTTGGGCAAACGATGCGAGATTAATTTACGTTATGGATAAAGGTGGTAATGAAGATTATCACTTATTTGCTGTTGATGTTGATGGTAAAAACCAAAAAGAATTAACGCCTTTTGATGGTGTTAAAGTTAATATCCTTAACAACTTAAAAGAGGATAAAGATCATATGATTATTTCTATGAATCAAAACAATCCTCAAATTTTCGAACCTTATAAAATCAATATCGTTACAGGCGAGCTTAAACAACTTTATAAAAACGAAGATGCCGCTAACCCAATTAATGGTTACGAGTTTGATAAAGATGGGAATTTACGTGGTTTTGCAAAACTGCGAGATGGTGTGAATATTGATTTATATTACACTACTGATGGGGAAAATTACGAGGTAAAAAAACAATTAAGTTGGAAAGATACTTTTTCAATTATAAGCTTCAATTATGCGTCTGATAATCCGCATGAAGCCTATGTGATTTCAAATTTAGATAGCGATAAAACACAAATTTATTTATATGATTTAAAAGAAGACAAAGTCATTAAAAAATTATTTTCGAATGATAAATATGATGTATCTAGCTTAGGTTTATCGAGACATAGAGGTTACGAATTAGATTATTTCTCTTACGAAGGTGAAAAAAGAAACATCATTCCTGTAAGCGACTATTATAAAAAACTTCATAAAAGAATTATAACAAAATTTCCTGAGTATAATTATACCATAGCTGATGCTACTGATGATGAAAGTAAATATTTAATCTTTTTACAAAGCGATAAACTATACGGCACTTATTATTCTTATGATGCTAAAAAAGATGAATTCAAATTACTTTATAATTTAATGCCAAACCTTATTGAAAGTGATATGGCAGAAATGCGCCCTATAACTTTTAAAAGTAGAGATGGTATTACGCTTCATGGCTACATTACTTTACCAAAAGAAGCACTAAACGGAAACAAAGTACCCGTAATTGTTAATCCACACGGTGGGCCACAAGGTATTAGAGACTCTTGGGGGTTTAACCCTGAAGCACAATTGTTTGCTAGTCGTGGTTACGCAACGTTACAGGTAAACTTTAGAATTTCTGGAGGCTACGGTCGTGAGTTTTTAGAATCTGGCTTTAAACAAATTGGTAGAAAAGCCATGGACGATGTTGAAGACGGCTTGCAATATGTAGTAGATAAAGGTTGGGTTGATAAAGATAATGCCGCAATTTATGGTGGTAGCCATGGCGGATATGCCGTTTTACGTGGCTTAACTAAAACACCAGATTTGTATGCTTGTGGCGTTGATTATGTTGGTGTATCTAACTTATTTACATTTATGAATAGCATGCCGGCTTATTGGAAACCTTATTTAAAAATTATTAAAGAAATTTGGTATGATTTAGATGTTCCTGAAGAAAAAGCAATTATGAATGAAGTATCACCAGTTTTTCATATTGATAAAATCAAAAAACCTCTTTTTGTTGTTCAAGGGGCAAACGACCCAAGAGTAAATATTGATGAGTCGGATCAAATTGTTGAAGCTCTAAGAGCAAAAGGTGTTGATGTACCATATATGGTAAAATATGATGAAGGTCACGGATTTGCTAAAGAAGAAAACTCAATCGCGCTTTATAAAGCAATGATGGGCTTCTACGCAAAACATTTAAAACAAGATGTTAAGCAACCTTTAAAAGATTAAATTATTCTTTTAGTTATATAGTAAAGACCTCTTAAAATTTTAAGAGGTCTTTTTGTTTTTACAACCCATTAAAATTGGATAAGAATCTATTATTACTGAAAACTAATTCATATTTTTATACTCCTTTTTAATTTGAAAACATGCAGACTAACGACAAAACTAAAACAACATCATATCAAGCTGATTCACAACGCTATGACACCATGAGCTATAATAAATCTGGAAAAAGTGGTATATACCTTCCAGCTATTTCTTTAGGCTTATGGCATAACTTTGGTTTTGTTGATGATATTAAAAATGGAAGAGAAATTTTAAGAACAGCCTTCGATTTAGGGATAACACATTTGGATTTCGCTAATAATTATGGGCCACCTCCTGGTTCTGCTGAAGAAAAC
Organism: Wocania ichthyoenteri Th78; assembly: GCF_000789235.1. GTDB lineage: Bacteria > Bacteroidota > Bacteroidia > Flavobacteriales > Flavobacteriaceae > Wocania_A > Wocania_A ichthyoenteri. Next base: position 3,910,473 of record NZ_KN525716.1, on the reverse strand, counting down.
TTTGGAACTATATATAAGCAAGATTTCAAACTTTACAGAGATGAATTATTTATAGCCACAAAAGCAGGATATACTATGTGGTCTGGACCTTATGGCGATTTTGGATCTAGAAAATATTTAATAGCTAGTTTAGACCAGAGCTTAAAACGTATGGGATTAGATTATGTTGATATTTTTTATCATCACAGACCAGACCCAGATACGCCTCTAGAGGAAACCATGGGTGCGTTGGCTGATATTGTTCGTCAAGGAAAAGCTTTATATGTTGGGATTTCTAATTACGGACCAGAGGATACTCAAAAAGCTGCTAAGCTATTAAAAGATTTGAATGTGCCTTTTATTTTACATCAAGCCAGATATTCGATGTTTGATCGTTGGGTTGAAGATGGGCTTTTAGATACTTTAGAAAACAATGGCGTGGGATGTATTGCGTTTTCGCCTTTAGCCCAAGGGATGCTTACTGATAAATATTTAAAGGGGATTCCTAAAAACTCTAGGGCAGGAAATAATTCCATCTTTTTGAATGCAGAAACTGTTAATTCTAATATTGAAAAAATACAAAGCCTAAATGTTATTGCGAAAGAGCGCGGACAAAAACTATCGCAAATGGCAATTGCTTGGATTTTAAGACAGAAACAAGTAGCATCTGTTTTAATTGGTGCAAGTTCTGCAAATCAATTACATGAGAATGTAAAAGCGTTGGATAATTTAAATTTTAGTGAAGAGGAATTGAGATTGATTGATGAGATTGTTTCTTAAATCATTCTTTAACCACAATAATAGTTGCTTTTACACCTGTAGATAAATTCCATTGATTACCAGCAATAACATTTCCTTGATCATCTATAACATGAAATTCTGCTGTATTAGGCATCGAATAACCTTCATTTAAAGCTAGAAAATCTATTTTATTAAAACCTTCTTTTAAATCTAGTTTAAAACCTTTAGAGCTATTTGTTAATAAAACACGAAATTCTAAAATTTCATCATTTACTAAAACACGAATATAGTCTCCATCTTGCAGCCCAAAGTCTCTATATATAACTCTAACAAATTTTGATTTGGTTTTAAAATCTCCAAAATACTGATCTGTGGTACTTCCTTTTGCACCCAAACCCATTTCTATTTTTAGGTCTCTAGTTTTTTTATTTAATCTATCATCATACAGTTCTCCTGGATTCCCAAATTTTTCACCAAACATAGAAAATTCCTTTTTAGGAAAATTTAAAGTTGTATTTGCTTTTGGTACAGACATACCATTAATCGTATTATTTTCTATGGGTTTTGATGGTAACAACACCTTAGCATCAAGTGAATCTTTTTTACTTTTTACCGCAGGAATAGATGTCGATTTGTTTTTATTATCTATTTGAGTGTTTGCCGTAAAAGCAAAAAAACATGATATTAAAAAGAAAAAATAGTATTTCATCAGTATAAAATATTCAATAAACTATTACTCTGTTTTTTTATTACTATAAATTTATATAAAACCATTTTATCGGCTTCAAAGCTATTATTTTTATCTGTAATTCATCTTATTACAAATGTTATTTAGCATTTATTTAAGCAAAAACCATTCCTAAATATATAATTAAGTCTGTAAATACTTAACAGCATTACCCTCTATTCTGCTTAAATAGTTAAAATATGTTAATTTATTAGTATGTTATGCATAGTACTGTAACGATTTTGATTTCTTGTCGTCTATTAAGTATAAATCAATTATAATAAAACAATCATGAGAACATTAAACAACAATCAATTAAGCGGAACTTTAAACAGTACAAAAAGTAATCATTGGAATACTAAAAGACGCTACAGGTAATTAACATTTCAACATCATTAATCAACAATTCAGAAATTAAAATTACTAATCAGCAATATTTAAAAAGATATTTGCTAAACAAAAAAATAAATTAAAAACGAACAATCATGAGAACATTAAACAACACAAAAAGTAATCATTGGAACAATAAAAGACGTTACAAATTATAAACTAAGTTTTTTTAACCAGAACATTTCATCAATCAATTAAATCAAAAAAAATGAACACAATCAAAACCTTAATTTTGGTTATTCTATTTACATTTAGTATTCAAACATCAGCAAATACAGATAGACCTTCTAACGAACTAGATTTAGTATCTCAGCAGGTAGACAAACTTTTAGTAGGCTCAGAATTAGTTATTTATAAAGATACAGTCGTAACAATAAAATTCAAATTAGATAAAAACGATAAAATCATTATTTTATCGAATGATTCGGATGATTATCATATTTCTGAATATATTAAATCAAAATTGAACCACAAAAAACTTTCGATTAAAAAAACTAACAGCTATAGGTTTTATTCTGTACCTGTAAAATTTTTGTCTACTATTAAAACCTTGTAGCAATTAATAAACTAAAAGACGTTACAGACAATGTAGCGTCTTTTTAAACAAAAATTTCATCATCATCAATCAAAAAAATCATGAAATCACCTTTCAAATTATCTAAACATTTAGATATCATCACGCAAGAAAACTTATTGCAAAATAGACGTATATTGAGTTTTAACAACTCAAGTGGAACGCTTTGGAAAGGTACTAAGCGCTACGCACATTAAAATTGGGCTCATATAAAATGGTATTGTTTTTGTGATTTATTTTATGCATTAACAATAAATCCACAAACATGAGACGCTCAAAATTAATTCCAGAAGTAAATGCAGGTTCTATGGCAGATATTGCATTTTTATTACTTATTTTCTTTTTAGTTACAGCAACGATTCCTAAAGACACAGGGATTAATAGAAAGTTGGTTAAAGACAATGAAATCCCCCATCCTATTACAATTCAAGAGCATAATATTTTACGCATTGTTATTAATAATAATGATGACATTATGCTTGAAAATGAATTAATAGAACTTTCAGATTTAAAAGAAATCACTAAAAGTTTTCTTGATAATAATGGCGACAAAAGTTGTAATTATTGTAACGGCTCAAAATCTGAAAATGCATCAGATAATCCCAAAAAAGCTGTCGTATCGTTACAAACAGGAAAACTAACCAGCTACAAACAATTTATAGAAGTACAAGACGAATTAACAAAAGCATATTACGAATTGCGACAAACATACAGTCAAAATGTACTTAGAAAAGAGGTTGAAAACTTATCAAAAACAGATTTAAAAAAAGTAAAAAATGCCTATCCTTTTATCCTATCGGAAGCTTTAACAAAGTAATTATAATATAAATTAATCCTGTTTTTTAGGAATACCATAGGTAATAGAAATCTTTTTTTTGCCCCATTTTCTTGCTGCCTTTACATCAACACCCATATAAATATCTATTCGGTGTTTCCAGCGTTTATTCATTTTATCTTTAACTAGATAAATACTATCAAACCCTTCAATTTTAACAGGCGTATTATGCTTTAATCCCATTTTTAAAAGATCACGAGATACAGCTATATACTTTAAACCAGGTTTTAAACTATCACCAAATGCCGTTATATTCGGGTTAGAATTTGTTTGGTAAGCTAACGAATTATATGCTGTAGCAGTAACTTCTATGGTTTTCCATTCATAAATATCTTTCAGTTTTGCTTCTTCTTTACAATTAAAAACCAACAGTATAACTGCAATACCAATCAAAATTCTATAATTCATATACATCAAAACTTTATTAAATATACTGATTATAAGATATTTATAAAAGTGTTCTAGTTTTTGTACTTTCACTTTTTATAACAGACAACTAAAAAATGAAAAAAAATAATTTATTATTCTGTGCATTATTTATGCTTATGGCTTGCAAAAACAACACTGAAAAAACCAGTGAAGTGCTATCCTTAGAGGATCGCGTAAAAGCAATTCACGAACGCGTTATTACATTAGATACACATTGCGATATTAATGTTAAGAATTTTACCGACTCTATAAACTACACTCAAAATTTATCATCTCAAGTAAACCTTCCAAAAATGAAAGTTGGTGGTTTAGATGTGGCTTGGTTTATTGTTTACACTGGGCAAGATACTTTAACAGATGAAGGCTATAAAATGGCTTATGAAAATGCGATGTCTAAATTTAATGCCATCCATAAATTGGTAAGTGATATTGCTCCAAATGATATTGAATTGGCAACAACTTCTGATGATGTACGACGCATCTATAAATCTGGTAAAAAAGTAGCTATGATTGGGATTGAAAACGGATATCCTGTTGGATTAGATATTAAAAATGTTGAAAGATTTTATAATCTTGGTGCTCGATATATGTCTTTATCACATAACGGACATAGTCAATTATCCGATAGCAATACAGGTGAAGCAGACGATGTTTGGTTGCACAACGGATTAAGCGATTTAGGTAAAGAAGTGATTAAAGAAATGAATCGTTTAGGGATGATGATAGATGTTTCGCACCCATCAAAAGAATCTATGCGACAAATGATTCAACTAAGTAAAGCACCTATTATTGCGTCGCATTCTTCAGCTAGAGCTTTATGTAATCATAGCAGGAATTTAGATGATGAGCAGCTAGAATGGATGAAACAAAACGGTGGTGTTGTTCAAACTGTTGCTTTTAAATCGTATTTAAATACTGAAAAAGTAGAAAAGCGTTCAGCCATTGAAACAAAATTGGCTAAAGAAATATTAGACTCGATGCAAGTACAGTGGATAGACCGCAAAGACATGAGAAAAATTAGTGCTGAAGAACGAGAAACATATTATGAATATTATGATTTGATGGTATCAATCCGAAAGCAAAAATTAGAAAAAATAGAAAATCTTCCACCAAATGTTGATGTTACAGATTTTGTAGATCACATTGATTATTTAGTTAAAAAAATGGGATTAAAACATGTTGGCATTAGTAGTGATTTTGACGGTGGCGGCGGAATTGAAGGTTGGAGCGATGCTTCTGAAACCTTTAATGTAACTTTAGAATTAGTAAAACGTGGTTATACTGAAAGTGAAATAGAAATGCTTTGGAGCGGTAATCTATTAAGAGTTTTAGATGAAGTTGAAGCGGTTGCAAAAACAATTAATTAGTCACCCTTTTTAAAACCATAAAAGAGTTGCTTAAAAAAGTTTTTAGGCATGTTTGAATCGTCTGAGTAACCCAATTCAATCGTTCCGCTTTTTTCAGGAATGTAATTGGTTTTAAAAATATAATCCCATAAACTTAAACTAATACCAAAGTTAACACCATATTTTCTACCTTTTGGTAAGCTGTACGCATGATGATATAAATGCATCACCGGATTATTGAAAACATACTTTAAAGGACCGTAAGTTAGTTTTATGTTGGCGTGATTTAAGTGTCCAATGGTTATGGCTATAAAATGGACAATAAAAGCTTGTTCGGGCTCGAAACCACCTAAAAGCATTACCACTAAAATCTTTAAAGGTTTGTAGAAAATATTCTCCATCCAATGGTAACGCAAATGTGCCGCAAATCCCATTTCTTTTACAGAATGATGTACTTTATGAAATTTCCATAGTACATTAAAACGATGCAATAAAACATGCGTAAACCATTGCACAAAATCTTGGAACACAAAAAAAATTAAGAGCTGACTCCAAATGGGAATGGTTGCTATGTCAACAACCGCCAAAGATTTAACGGTAATATTAAACTCCAAAAGCAAAACTTCCAAACATTTATAAACGCCACTAATAACAATGGAGAAAATGAAGAAATTAAAAAACATATAAAATCCATCAAGCCAAAAATCTTTTCTAAAAATAGATTGATTTTTGCGCCATGGAAAAACAATTTCTAACAACCAAACAAATAACGAAATAACAATTAATCCCCAAAAATAGTTGGTATACCAAGGCACGTTAAAAAGAATGGAATCCCATGTCCAATTTAATGTTCCTAGTACAGCATCATAAAAATAATCAAGGTATTTCATTATTAAATTTAATAAGCTAAAAGATCTTTTAAAGCAACTTCAAACTTACCTTTTGCAAGGTATTGCTCTTCTAATTGGTTAATAAAAGGAATAGGAGTTTCCATACTCGCCACACGTTTTACAGGTGCGTCTAAATACTCAAAACAATGTTCCATTATTAGTGCAGAAATATCACTAGCAATACCACCAAACAAAGAATCTTCATGTAAAATAATGGCTTTACCTGTCTTTCTTACCGAAGCATAAATAGCTTCAGTATCTAAAGGCTGAAGAGTTCTTAAATCGATTACATCAGCTTGAATATTCTCGTTGTTTTCTAAAGTTTCTAAAGCCCAATGTACCGCAGCACCATAAGCAATAATGGTAACATCTTTCCCTTCTCTTAAAACTGAAGCTTTACCAAACGGAAGCGTATAATAATCAACAGGAACATTTTGACGAATACTTCTATACAAACCTTTATGTTCAAAAAACAATACAGGATTCGGATCGTTTATTGCTGTTGCCAACAACCCTTTGGCGTCATACGGAAATGCTGGATAAACCACTTTTAAACCTGGTGTTTTGGTAAACCAAGCTTCGTTGGTTTGCGAGTGAAACGGACCAGCAGCAACGCCTCCACCGCAAGGCATTCTTAAAACCACATCTGCATTTTGATTCCATCTGTAATGCGATTTTGCTAAATAATTAACCACAGGATTAAACCCTGAAGTCACAAAATCTGCAAATTGCATTTCTACCACACTTTTAACCCCAGCAATGGAAAGTCCCATTGCAGCTTCAACAATTGCCGATTCACAAATCGGTGTATTTCGTACTCTATCTTTTCCAAAAGCCTCAACAAAACCATCAGTGATTTTAAAAACGCCACCATATTCAGCAACATCTTGTCCCATAATGACCAAATCGCTATGACGTTGCATGCTTTGTTTTAAGCCATCGGAAATGGCATCAATTAACCGAACTTCTTCAGTTTTATTATTTGATTTAACTTCTTTATATTTAAATGTTTGATATACATCATTTAACTCTTCAGTTACACTTGAAACAATAACTTCTTCGTTATAGGCAATATCTAAACTCTCATTAATTTCTTTTAAAATACCCTCTTTAATCACAACCTCTTCTTCTTCAGTCAATAAACTCTCTTCTTTTAAAAAGGATTGAAAATTTACAACAGGATCTTTCTTTGCCCAAGTATCTATTAAATCTTGCGGAACATATTTTGTACCACTAGCCTCTTCGTGTCCGCGCATTCTAAACGTTTTAAATTCTATTAAAACAGGTCTAGGCATATTTCGAATACTTTCGGCAATGTCTCTAACTTTGGTGTAAACTTCAATAATATTATTGCCATCAATAATATGCGATTCCATACCGTAACCCAAAGCTCTATCTGCTATATCTTTGCAGTTATACTGCTCGCTTGTTGGCGTTGATAAACCATAACCATTATTTTCAACACAAAACATAACGGGTAAATTCCAAACCGAAGCTACGTTTAAAGCCTCATGAAAATCGCCTTCGCTTGTTCCGCCTTCACCTGTAAAAACAGCAGTAACTTCATTTTTACTCTTTAAATTACTAGCTAATGCGATACCATCTGCAACACCTAATTGCGGACCCAAATGCGAAATCATACCAACAATTTTATACTCTTGTGTCCCGAAGTGAAACGAACGGTCGCGTCCTTTGGTAAAACCCGACGCCTTACCTTGCCATTGCGCAAATAATCGGTGCAATGGAATCTCTCTAGTCGTAAACACACCAAGGTTTCTGTGCATGGGCAACATGTATTCATTTTTACGCATTGACATAGTTACACCTACCGAAATTGCTTCTTGTCCAATACCAGAAAACCACTTACTTATCTTGCCTTGTCGAAGTAAAATAAGCATTTTTTCTTCAATCATTCTTGGTTTTAACATGTTCTTGTAGAGCTGAACTAACTCACTTGAATCTAAATCTTTAATATTGTAATCAATATTAAATAAAGACTTGGTTTCACTCATAAAACTGATGTTTCAAATTTTATCAAATATAGTATAAAATGGATATATCTATTGAAAAGTTATATGAAATTGTAAATCAAAAAACTTACAATGTTTTTGTACATTTGTAATACATTCAATTTAAAATTATTCTTATGAATATTATACCAAGTGTTAATTTAAATGATTTTATTTCTAGCGATTCTGTTAGAAAACAAAACTTTGTAGACGCTATTGGAAAGGCTTATGAAGACATTGGTTTTGTAGCACTTAAAGGTCATTTTTTAGATGATAAATTAGTTGACAATTTATATACAGAAATTAAAAGCTTTTTTAGTTTACCTACAGAAACGAAACAGAAATATGAAATACCAGGAATTGGTGGTCAGCGTGGTTATGTATCTTTTGGGAAGGAAAGCGCTAAAGGGAAGGAAGAAGGCGATTTAAAGGAATTTTGGCACTTTGGTCAATATGTTGAAAATAACCCTAAATTAGAAGCTGAATATCCAGATAATGTAACCGTTAACGAATTACCAAACTTTAATGCCGTTGGTAAAGAAGCTTATAAAATGCTAGAAAAAACTGCTAAGTATGTCTTACGCGCTTTGGCGTTGCATTTAGGGTTAGAAGAAACTTATTTTGATTTTTATATTTTTAACGGAAACTCTATACTAAGACCAATTCATTATCCGCCAATTACCGAAGAGCCTAAAGAAGCTGTTCGTGCTGCTGCACATGGTGACATTAATTTAATAACACTTTTAATGGGGGCTCAAGGTCGTGGATTACAAGTACAAAACCACAATGGAGAATGGATTGATGCTATTGCAGAATCTGATGAGCTTATGATTAATGTAGGCGATATGCTTTCGAGACACACCAACAATAAATTAAAATCTACCATACATCGCGTTATAAATCCTCCAAAAGAACTTTGGGGAACGTCTCGCTATTCCATTCCATTTTTTATGCATCCTATTAGCGAAATGAAGTTAAATGTTTTAGAGGGTTGTATTGATAAAGAAAACCCTAAGGCTTTTGATGATATTACTGCTGGCGAATTTTTAAACGAACGTTTAATTGAACTTGGACTGATTAAAAAATAAGTAAGCAGTTCAAAGTTGGCAGTTGCTTACTTTTGTTATTTTTTGTCTGCCAATTGAAGACTGCCAACTGAAGACTAAAAAAAATGGATTTACAAGATCAATTAAAAAACTTATTTCCAGAGCATGTTTCTGAAGAGATTCCGACAGAATCAAAAGAAACAAACAATTTGTGGATACAAGATGACCCTATACTTTGCAAATACGAAAAACGAAAAGGCAAACCCATAACCATTTTAGAAGGCTACACAGGCGCTACCGAAGATTTTAAAGCACTTGCCAAAGACATAAAAAAAACACTAAGTGTTGGTGGCAGCTTTAAGGATGATAAAATTATCATACAAGGCGATTATCGCGATAAAATCATGCAAATACTAAAAGATAAAGGTTTTAATGTAAAACGCGTTGGCGGATAATTTATGGCTAAACAACCATTGCATATTACAAACGGAAATAGTTTAACAAATTATTTGAATGAGTTAGATATCGTTGGAGAAAAGCTAACGTGGCAGGAAATGCTTTGCGAAGGCCCTACATTACCAACTATTGATTCCGACAACTTTTTAAACCTCCGTGCTACTTTTTTAAAAGACTTTTATGACATTGATTTAGATGTTTCTGAGTTAAAACAAGAGTTAAATAAATTAGATGATTTAGAAAATTATTCAGAAATTATTCTTTGGTTTGAATACGATTTGTTTTGTCATATAAATATGATGGCGGTTATTAGTTTACTTCAGCAAAAAAAAATAAATCTCCCTATCTATTTGGTTTGTAGTGGCAGAATTTCTGGAGAAAAAAACTTAAAAGGTTTAGCTGAACTTTCCGCAGAACAACTTCTAAAACATTACAAAAATAAAGTAAAATTAAAGTCGGAAGATATTCAATTAGCTAAAACACTTTGGGGCATTTACTGTGGTAAAGATCATAACCTATTTAAACCTTTTATTGTAAAAAGCTCCACGTTTAAATATTTAAGCAATTGCTTAAAAGCACATTTAAAACGATTTTCAGATTATAAAAGCGGGCTAAATGTATTGGAGCAAAATATTTTAAGTATTGTTAAAGATTATGATATTAAATCGAAGCATCATTTATTAGGATATGCGCTTAATTACCAAGGCTATTATGGATATGGCGACCTTCAATTAAATAGAATAATCGATAAATTAAATATTTTTTTTACTGTCAAAGAAGATAGTATAAACCTTAATCGTAAAGGACACGAGGCACTTTTGGGGACTCATAATTTTTCAGCAGAATTAAATAACAATATAGATTTTGGAGGTGTAAATAAATTAGATTTCCAATTCAACAAAAAACTAAATAGATTAGTAAAAACAATTGTAAATGAGCATTAAAAACTCTGAACTCATTTTAAATCCAGATGGCAGTATTTATCATCTTAATTTAAAACCTGAAAATATTTCGAATACCATCATATTTGTTGGTGATCAAGATCGTGTAGAAAAAGTGACCAAACATTTTGATAATATTGAATTTAAAACTCAAAAGCGCGAATTTAAAACTCAAACGGGAACATATAAAGGCAAGCGCATAACTGTTCTTTCTACTGGTATTGGTCCAGATAACATTGATATTGTTTTGAATGAATTAGACGCACTTGTTAATATCGATTTAGAAACCAGAAAACCAAAAGAAGAACTTATAAGTCTTGATATTATTAGAATTGGGACATCTGGCTCGTTACAAAGCAATATTCCTGTAGATTCATTTGTATTAAGTACTCATGGCTTAGATATTAACGGTATGCTTCACGCCTATCAAATTCAACCCATTAGCGATTCAGAAATAGAAGATGCTTTTATACAGCAAACCAATTGGTCCTCTCTAAAAGCGAGGCCTATTGTAGTTAAAAATAGTGAAGAATTAGAAAAACGATTTAAAAGCGAACAGACTTATTCTGGTTTAACAGCAACTGCTGGCGGATTTTATGGTCCACAAGGGCGAGTTTTGCGCTTGCCATTACAAGATGCTAATTTGAATAGCAAAATCGATGCTTTTAATTTTAATGGTGCTAATATTTCAAATTTCGAAATGGAAACATCGGCAATTTATGGGCTGTCTAAATTATTAGGACATCATGCACTTTCGCTAAATGCCATAATTGCTAATAGAGCTAACGGAACTTTTAGCAAAAACCCTAGAAAAGTAATAGAAGAACTAATCATTTATACTTTAGAACGCATATAGAAAAGATTGACATTAATGAAGCAAATAAACATTGGCGGTGTCCCAGAACACTTTAATTTAGCATGGTATTTAACTCTAAAAGAAGGCGAATATAAAGACAAAAATATTAATTTGCGTTGGCACGATTATTACGGTGGTACTGGAGCCATGTGTAAAGCGTTAAGAGAAAAAGAAATTGATATTGCTGTTATTCTTACTGAAGGTATTGTAAAAGATATTATTAACGAAAACCCAAGTAAAATTATTCAAACCTTTGTAGAAACGCCTTTAATTTGGGGTATACATGTAGCACACGATTCCCCTTATAAAACCATTGATGATTTAAAAGGAAAAAAAGCTGCGATAAGCAGATATGGCTCGGGTTCTCATTTAATGGCTTATATAAATGCTCAAAATAACAATTGGGATTTAGATAAAGATTTGAATTTTGAAGTAATAAAAAATCTTGATGGCGCAGTTGAAGGTTTATCAAACGGTAAAGCAGATTATTTTTTATGGGAAAAATTTACCACAAAACCCATAGTAGATGATGGTAAATTTAGACGTATTGGTAATTGTCCATCACCATGGCCATGTTTTGTAATTGCCGCACGAGAAGATTTTATTGAATCTAATAAAAAAGACCTTCAAGCCATATTAAATATAATTAACAGCACCACAGCAGAATTTAAAGACATTCCAAGTATAGATAAAACCATTGCAAATCGATATGAGCAAAAACTTGAAGATGTTCGAGAATGGCTGAGCCTAACCGAGTGGTCGCAAGAACTCATTGATAAAAAAACACTTGATAATGTTCAGAAACAATTATATGCATTAAATATTATTCCAGAAATTGTCGATTATAAAAAGTTAACTCTCAAATTATGAATCATTTTCAATTTCTTAAACAAATGTTAATACTACCAGTAAAAGCTATACTAATAGCTATTTTTACACCTTATAAAACTATAAAAATGAAAAAACTACTTATTTTATGCTGCGCTTTTGTTATAACAGTCGCTTGTAAAGAAGAGCCTAAAGATTATGTTACTTTATCAGGAAAAATTACTGATAAAAATAGTGACTCTTTGGTTGTAAGAACTAGAGGATACTCAAAAGCTATTACAGTTAATAATGATGGCATCTTTAAGGATACTTTAAAAGTTGAAACGGGTCAATATTTTCTTTATGACGGAAGCGAATCTACACCTATTTTCTTAAAAAATGGATTCGATTTAAACGTTACAGTAGATACTAAATCATTTGATGAATCTGTAAAATACTCAGGTGAAGGTGCAGAACACAGTAATTTTTTAGCTGAAAAAGCATTACTTCAAGAAAAATTATTAAACATGGATGAATTATCTAAACTAGATAAAGTTGGTTTAGAAACTAAAATGGATAATATAAAAAATGAATTGACTAAGTTTTACGATACTAATTCTAACATAGATACTTCAATCACAAATAAAGGAAAAAATGAGATTGAACCTATGCTGAATTTTTATAATAAATATTTAGGCGAATCTATTGCTTTAAAAGAAGAGTTGCCAAAAGGATCACCTTCTCCTGTATTTGAAAATTATGAAAATATAGACGGCACAACAACTTCGCTTTCAGATTTAAAAGGAAAATTTACTTATGTTGATGTTTGGGCTACTTGGTGCGGACCGTGTAAAGCAGAAATTCCATCGTTAAAAGCTTTAGAGAAAGAATATCATGGAAAAAACATCCAATTTGTGAGCTTGTCTATTGATGACGATAGAAGTCATGGTGGTTCTTGGGATAAAGCTAGAGAAAACTGGAAAGCTATGGTTACCGATAAAGAATTAGGTGGCATTCAATTATTTGCACCAAAAGGTTGGCAATCTCAATTTGTACAAGACTATAAAATTAAAGGTATTCCAAGGTTTTTATTAATAGATCCAAACGGAAACGTTGTTTCACCAGATGCGCCTAGACCATCAAGCGATTCAATTAAGGAATTATTTACTGAATTAAATATTTAATTCTCAATGAGTCGTCCTAAAATAGGTTGACAGGTTTAATAAAATTAGATTAAACCGTTGAAGCTAGCTTCAACGGTTTTTTGTTGTATACAAAGTTAGGTGTTTTCATATTAAGGTTCAAATGAGGTCTTTTATTGTTATAAGTTTCTATAGATTCTTTTATTGATTACTTGATTTGTTTATTATTATTATTATTACGTTTATGTATTAAGAATTCTTGTTTTAAAATGCCATTTATACGTTCCGCTAGTGCGTTTTTGGTAACAATCGTAGCTATCTATCATAGATGGTTTCACACCGTGTTTATTTAATACTTTTTGATAAACAGAAGCACAATGCCATAGTCCAAGATCTTGAATAATGTATAAGTTCTTTATTGTTTTATTGCCATGTTAGCCTCTTTAACCAATGTTATGAGTTGGTGGTTTTAGTGTAATTCTTCTTTAGTCTTACTAGTAAGTGTTCTGTTTTTAATAAGCAAATAAAGCATCTCTCCCTATTTTTATTTGACGTTTATCAAATTCTGGTTTTAGTAAATAATAGAGCTTACGAGTGCCGAGTCTTGGCATCTCGCTTCGCAAGGCCAGTACTAAAGGTTTTATCTTGGGTAATACTTCTGTTCGTGCGTCTTTACACTTTTGAGCTTGATAAACGGCTTGTTTGCTTATCCCTAACAAAGTACCAAATTGTAATCGCTTTGGGTACGCTTAATGTAACCTGTGTTTTCTGATGTTTTCATTACACTAAAGTTTTAGTGTATCGCTATTTCAGGACGGGACAATAACAAGAAATTAAAAAGCCCTTTAAAAAAGGGCTTTTTAATTCTTTTCTATTTGAAATAATACGAGTTACAACTCATTGAAAATAGAGTGCATCAATCGTTTTTTGTCATTTATACTTTCTTCAAGAGATATCATTGTTTCTGTTCTGTAAACACCTTCAATATCATCTAGCATAAAAATAACTTCTTTTGCATGTTCGGTGCTTCTTGCTCTAATTTTGCAAAATATATTGAACTTCCCAGTTGTTATATGAGCTACAGTTACAAAAGGAATGTTACTGATACGTTCTAATACAAATTTTGTTTGAGAGGTGTTATTTAAAAATACACCTACATAAGCTATAAATGAATAGCCTAATTTTTTATAGTCCAATGTTAAAGATGAGCCTCTTATTATACCAGACTCCTCCATTTTTTTTACACGTACATGAACAGTACCTGCAGAAATTAATAGTTTTTTAGCAATGTCTGTAAATGGAATCCTTGTGTTATCGATTAACATGTCAAGAATTTGGTGATCGATTTCGTCTAATTTAATTTTCCCCATAATTAATTATTCTTAATTAAAAATCAAAATTACTACATTTTCAATAAAAAATAGATATTATTTTTAGCTTTTATTATGGAAATAATGGTATTTTCTTATTATTTACTATTACGAAATCGTTTTCGTTATTAACTTTTACACCATCGCCGTTAGCATCGAGCACTTTTGCTCCACGAGCATCAAACTCTTTGTGTCCATAAAAGTTTACAATTTTTTCAATTTTTTCAATTTTTGGTATAAATTCTATTTTGCCATTCATTAATTTTTCTTGATACATTATAGCTATATCTTCTACTCTATTATCGGCAGTTTTTGCATTGCGTATTATAATATCAAAAAAGCATTTTTCATTTTCGGGAATGTTAAAATATGCTTCATATCTATTTCCATCAATATTATTATTCGCTAAATAATTTAAAGATTCTAACATAGACATATAAATATATTCGCGCGTTTTTTCTCTGCCATAATCATTATGAAAATGGCCAGCTTCAAACAAAATAGTTGGTATATTTTCGCTTTGAAACGTATCTCCTACACAATTCAAATTAAACGCATCATCATAAACACCTACTTGATTTGGTATTATCTTTTGTAATAAAGTATTCATAACTCCAATAATCTCCATAGCTATTTTACGATTTGCCGTAAGTGTGCAATCTTTATCTTGTGCTGGTGCTAAAAACGACACTGTAGCAGATTTATTTGTGTTTCCTACACTAAAAATAGTGCGTTGCCCATGAAGATTATAGCAATAATGAGGCTTAAACTCATTGAAGGCAGCTCTTAAAACTTTACTTTCTGGCTGTGATAAGTTTTGCGCATCTCTATTCAAATCTATTTGATTTGCATTAACTCTAGTGTACGCTAAAGCTCCATCTGGGTTTAAAATAGGAACAATGTATATAGTACTGGTATCTAAAATATGAGTAAGAGCAGAATCTTTATCTAAAAGTGTGTTTAAAAGATCGAATATTGCTTTTGTTGTGGTCGATTCGTTTCCGTGCATTTGCGACCACATTAATATTTTTTTACTACCGCTACCAATTTTTATTGAATAAATGGGGTTACCCAAAACAGATTTCCCTATCGTATTTACGACTAATTTTTTCTTTAACTTATCTAGTAAAGGCTCAATATTATTGTTAGTAATATATCTATGATTTAGACTGCTTTCTTTATGTTTTAAAAACAGCAACTTAATATGTTCTATGTTCATCGAAATTATTTAATATACAAATGTAAACATTTACTAATTTACAAATGTAAACAATCGTTTTAAGTACATTTGTTTACATAATTAAACAAAATAGTTATATAGAACTCTACAAAATCAACAATAACAAGATCTATTAATTAATCAATGCTTAAGTGGTTTTATTTCAGCATCTTAAATAACTTTATATAGACTTATAAATTAATTATTTTTTATTTGTTTTAGATTATAAATACTATTATTCAAAATATAACGTTACATTTGTAACCTAATTTAGACTTAATCACAAGTTTACAATGATAAACAATGAAGCTTTTGTAAAACGACTTCAAAAAGTAATAGATTACTACGGTGAATCGGCTTCGTCTTTCGCTGAAAAAATTGGCGTACAACGTTCTAGTATTTCGCATATTTTATCGGGAAGAAACAAACCAAGTTTAGACTTTGTTTTAAAAGTACTTTACTCCTTTCCAGAAGTTGAATTGTATTGGCTTTTAAACGGCAAAGGTGAATTTCCTTCAAATAAAAACCTGGCAAGTGATAAAACTAATGCTCCAGAGTTAAAAATTAAAGACACTATAAAATCTGAAATCAATAATGAAAAAGAGATTGAGCGCATTATTATTTTTTATTCAGACGGAAGTTTTAAAAATTTTCAGAATTAACAGCTTTCTTTAGTAGCTTTGCTCAAAAATATTTTTTATGCGTTTACTATGTTTTCTTTTATTGTTTAGCGTTTTAAGTTGTTACGAAACTTCAAGAAATTGTAAAGATTATAAAACGGGGAAGTTTTATAGCGAGGTATTAATAAATGATGTGTTATACAAATCCTCTTTTAGAAGAACTGAAAATTTACAAATTGAAACCTATAACAAGAAAATAGATTCATCAAAATTACGATGGATAAACGATTGTGAAGTTATTTTTAAGACTATTAACCCCAAAAATATGGCTGAAAGGAAAGATGTTCACCTAAAAATTTTAACGACAACAGATTCGTCGTATACTTTTGAATACTCTTATGTTGGTGAAACAAAAAAGCAAAAAGGAATCGCTTATAAGGCTACTAAATAGTTAATCGAAAGGATATAAAAATGATTCTACTAAATTGAATTTTAGCTGTTTATCCTCTGTTATTTCGTAAGTTAAAAATAATTCCCCCCAAAATTCACCATCAGAAAAATCAGCAATAATCCATTTGTGGTTTAGCATTTTAACTGTGTTAATCAGCATTTTTCTGCCTTCGCTTGCTGCATACGGCACTATGGGGTGTTCTCCTTTGATTTCGTTTAGCTTATAAAGTTCATCTTTAATAAAAGGAATTAATTCGTCTACATTATAGCCATCATTTTCAAAATAACTTATAGCATCTTCATTTCTATCTAAATTAAAATATGATAGATTTAAAACTTCATCTTGTATTGTCTTCAAGGAATCTTTATATTTTTCAGATTTCAATTTATGTTCTTCTAATTTGTTATTCAAATCTTCAAACACACGTTTAGAATTCACATACTGAAACAGCACTAATAATGCCGAAAACACAAATAAATACATAAAAATTCTTTGTTTCATCTTTTGCTTTTTATAGAGTTAATTGCAAGCCGTCGTAGGCAAGAAAAATATTTTCTGGAAGCCTGCGTTGCACTTCATCATGAAAGCCTAACAAATGGCTTATATGTGTAAAATAAGCTTTTTTCGGCTTCACTTTATCAACGAATTGCAAAGCTTCATCTAAATTAAAATGAGAAATATGAGGCTCTATGCGTAACGCATTAATCACCAAAATCTTAAGCTTTTTAAGCTTCTCAAGTTCATTATCATCAACTGTTTTTATATCAGTTAAATAGGCGAAATCATTAAATCTAAAACCAAAAACCTGGACAAAATAATGATTTGCATTTATTGGTATAACTTCAAGTCCAGATAAATTAAACGGCTTATTATTAATAACATTTGTTATTACAGTTGGTGCGCCAGGGTATTTGTTTTCAGTTTTAAAAATGTAATCAAACCTATTTTTTATAGATTTAATCACACGTTCGTGAGCATAAATATTCATGTCACCATTCATGTAACACAAAGGTCTAATATCATCTAAACCTGCAACATGATCAGAATGTTCATGCGTAAATAGAATACCATTGATTTTTTCACATTTACTCCGCAACATTTGCTGCCTAAAATCTGGCCCGCAATCTATCACATAAGCAAAATCATCCCACTCTACCAAAACAGATACTCTTAATCGTTTATCTTTGGGGTTTTTACTTAAGCATACTGGGTGTTTACTCCCAATAACTGGAATACCTTGAGATGTGCCCGTACCAAGAAATGTAATTTTCAAAAAACTAATATTAAATCACAAAAATAAGCTTATTTTTTTGTTTGCTATAGTTATTTAATACCTTTGTAACTATTACTACTAACTCAAAAAAGATATGGAAATTACCATAAAGGGGGATAAAGAATTTGATGATATTCCGTCATTAAAATCTAAAGCACTACGTATAAATTTAAACGAAAATATTTACGGAACATTTGCTGAAATTGGTGCAGGTCAAGAAACATGTCGTCATTTTTTTAGAGCTGGTGGCGCATCGGGAACTATAGCAAAAGCAATGTCTGCTTACGATAAAGATTTTAGTGATGCTATCTATGGAATTGAAGATGACAGGCGCTATGTAACCGAAGCACGTTTGCGTAAAATGCTTTCTCATGAAATGAGTCTTATGGAGAAGCGTATTACGCGCGATAAACATCCAAATAAAATATTTTTTACATACGCCAATACCGTTGCTACTATAGATTTTGCAAAAAAATTTAAAGGTCACGGTTGGGTAGGAATTAAATATCAAGTTGAATCTGGTGGTGGGTACAATGAAATAATATTACATGTTCGTTTTAAAGAAACAGATGCTCGTTTACAGCAAGAAACCTTAGGTGCTTTAGGAACAAACCTTATCTATGGAGCTTTTTACAAGTATAACGAACCAAAAAAATTACTACGTTATTTATATGATCATTTAGATAAAGATCAATTAGAAATTGACACCATTAACTTTTCTGGTCCAGTTTTTAAAGATGTAGATAATAGACTAATGAGTTTACAGTTAGTTAAAAACGGTATGACAGATGCCGTTATGTTTGGTCCAGATGGGAACAATGTACTTCCTGCAAAAGTTTTATATAAAAAAAACATTCTAGCGTTACGAGGTAGTTTTAGACCTGTAACTAAGGTGAATATGGCTATGTATGAGAAATCATACGAAATGTTTATTAAAGAAAATAAGGTAAATGCTGATAAAACCGAAGTAGTATTTGAAATAACCTTATCTAACTTGCGGGCAGAAGGCGAAATAGACGAGCAAGATTTTATGGATAGAGCAGATTTATTATGCTCGCTCGGACAATCTGTAATGATTTCCAATTTCCAAGAATACTATAAAGTCGTTGAATATTTCTCTTCATATACCAAAGCTAGAATGGGACTTGCAATGGGTGTTAATAATTTGATTGATATTTTTGACGAAAAATACTATCGCCATTTAAGTGGTGGTATTCTTGAAGCATTTGGTAAATTATTTTTTAAAGATTTAAAAGTATACTTATACCCTATGCTTGACCCAGAAACTGGAGAATTAATTAACAGTAAAAACTTGAAGGTTTATCCGCGCATGAAAGAACTTTATAAATTCTTTAAATACAATGGAAAAGTAATAGATATTGAAGATTACGACACTAGCATTATGAGCATTTTTTCCAGAGAAATTCTTCAGAAAATTGAAAACGGAGATCGTGGTTGGGAAGATATGTTACCAGAAGGCACAGCAGATTTAATTAAAGACTACAGATTATTTGGTTACACCCGTAAGCCTTTAAAATCTATAACTATTAAGAAAAGGACAGTAAAAAAATAATTGTGTGCTAAAAAAAGGCTTTGTTAAACAAAGCCTTTTTTTAGCACCTACTCTAATATTTGAGCGGCATGATCTTTAGTTTTTACTTTATCAATAACGCGCTCTACTATCCCATTTTCATCAATAATAAATGTTTTTCTGTGAATGCCATCATACTCTCTACCCATAAACTTTTTTAGCCCCCAAACACCAAAAGCGTTAATTACCGTTTTATCTTCATCTGCTAATAAGGGAAAAGGGAAATTAAATTTATTTTTAAAATTAGATTGTTTTTTAGCAGAATCTGCACTTACACCTAACAACTCATAACCTTTTTCTTTTAAAACATCATAATTGTCTCGCAAATTACAAGCTTCTACGGTACAACCCGGTGTGTTTGCTTTAGGGTAAAAAAAGACCACTAACTTTTTTCCTTTGTAACCACTTAATGAAATTATATTTCCTTGTTCATCTTTAGCCGTAAAATTAGGAACGGCATCACCTTGTTTTAGTGTGTTCATAGTTATAACTTTGATTTTTATCAAAAATACAACTTATGACTAAAACAGAGAAAGTTAACTTTATTATTAATACACTATATAAACTATATCCAGAAATCCCCATTCCATTAGATCATAAAGATCCATATACACTACTTATAGCAGTTTTAATGTCTGCACAAAGTACCGATGTTCGTGTTAACAAAATAACCCCTTTACTTTTTGAAAAAGCAGATAATCCGTATGATATGGTTAAGCTTTCTGCTGAAGAAATAAGAGAGATTATAAAGCCTGTTGGCTTGTCTCCCATGAAAAGTAAAGGTATTTACGGGTTATCTAAAATTCTTATTGAAAAACATAATGGTAAAGTGCCTCAAAGTTTTGAATCCCTTGAAGAACTGCCTGCTGTTGGTCATAAAACAGCTAGCGTAGTTATGTCTCAAGCTTTTGGTATACCTGCTTTTCCGGTAGACACACATATCCATCGACTAATGTATAGGTGGAATTTAAGTAATGGTAAAAACGTGGTACAGACTGAAAAAGATGCAAAACGCCTATTTCCAAAAGAATTATGGAACGATTTACATTTACAAATTATTTGGTATGGACGAGAGTATTCTCCGGCTAGAGGCTGGGATTTAGAAAAAGACATTATAACCAAAACTGTGGGAAGAAAGTCCGTTTTAAACGAATACTATAAACTAAAAAAGTCCTGATGATTAACAAACATCTCAGGACTTTTCCAAAATTTAGTTTAGAAGCGCTTCAAACTTCATTTTATTACAATTTATAACACTTAAAGCCTTAGAATAATTTAGAAGAAAATTAACCGTTTCTTCCTTCGGTTTTAGATCGTTTAAATTTTTAATAGAATTTTCAGAGTAAAGTTTTGCCATTTTAACAAATTATGGGTTATTTATTAAGTAACGCAGCAAAATTTACTTTATTGTGCTAGTTTGTTAAAACTATATTATGCTTATCTATTATCTTTCTTAAATTTATTAATGCATATCTCATGCGTCCTAGAGCTGTATTGATACTAACACCTGTTCGATCTGAGATTTCTTTAAAGCTCATATCATTATAAATTCGCATCATTAGCACCTCTTTTTGGTCTTCAGGCAGTTCATCAACTAAACGCCTCACATCATTTTCTACTTGTTCTTTAATAATGGCTTTTTCAGCATTCAAACTATTATCACTAAGTACAGAAAAAATACTAAAATCGCCACTATTATCAAATTTTGGCATTCTATTATTTTTTCTAAAAAAGTCAATAACTAAATTATGAGAAATACGCATTACCCATGGTAAAAACTTCCCTTCTTCATTGTATGCACCACGTTTAAGTGTACGAATAACTTTAATGAATGTGTCTTGAAAAATATCTTCAGCAACATCTCTGTCGTAAACTTTAGAATAAATAAAACTGTAAATTTTTTGTTTGTGCCTTGTTATAAGAATTTCTAAAGCACTTTCATCACCTTTAATATAGTTGCTAACTAAAATAGCATCAGAAACAAGTTTGTATTTCATAATCATTACTTTAATGCATCGAAGCGAAATGCCTCATTGCTTGGGGTTAATTTTTTTTAAAGTAATGT
This sequence comes from Wocania ichthyoenteri Th78, assembly GCF_000789235.1. GTDB lineage: Bacteria > Bacteroidota > Bacteroidia > Flavobacteriales > Flavobacteriaceae > Wocania_A > Wocania_A ichthyoenteri. The sequence continues at coordinate 3,888,716 of NZ_KN525716.1, read as the reverse complement.
TATGCTATAAGCGAGAGTTGTTTTTTGATTGAGAAATCAAATATAACAACAATCATTCCTATAAAACAAAAAAAATCTATTTTTTTTAACATTTCATTAAACAATAATCTATTTTTTAAGCTGATTTACTTATAGTATCTTTGCGAAATTATTCTTTTAAAAGCTTATGATTACTAACATTTCTGAAGTAAACCCGAAACAAAACATCATTATTAAAGGTGCAAAATTGCATAACTTAAAAAATATTGATGTCGTTATCCCAAGAAATAAATTAGTAGTTATTACAGGATTATCTGGTTCTGGAAAATCTAGTTTGGCTTTTGATACGCTTTATGCTGAAGGACAAAGACGCTATGTTGAAAGCTTATCGAGCTATGCACGTCAATTTTTAGGTCGTCTTAATAAACCAAAAGTAGATTATATAAAGGGGATTGCTCCAGCAATAGCTATTGAACAAAAAGTAAATTCAACCAATCCGCGATCAACCGTTGGTACAACTACTGAGATTTATGATTATTTAAAGCTATTGTTTGCAAGAATTGGCAAAACGTATTCTCCAAAATCTGGTACTGAAGTAAAAAAAGATACAGTTACTGACGTTATTAAATACTTAAAGACATTTCCTGAAGGCGAAAAATTATTGCTCCTCGCTCCTATTCATTTAGAAGAAAATCGAAGTATGAGCGACAAACTCAAAGCCTTAAATCAGCAGGGTTATGCAAGGGTTAAAGCAAATGACAAAATTATCAGAATTGATGAAGCGAAAGACATCTCAGATAAGAAAGACATTTTTTTAGTTGTTGATAGAATTATTCTAAGAGATGAAGAAGACTTTTTCAATCGTTTAGCAGATGCCGTACAAACTGCTTTTTTTGAAGGCAAAGGAAAATGCATTATTGAAACGCTTTCTAATAGTAGACAACGTGTTTTTAGTAATAAATTTGAATTAGACGGCATTACTTATTTAGAGCCCAATGTACATTTATTTAGTTTTAACAACCCATACGGAGCATGCCCTAAATGTGAAGGCTATGGCGATATAATTGGAATAGATGATGATTTAGCAATCCCAAATACAGGATTATCGGTTTACGAAAATGCTATTTTCCCTTGGCGCGGAGAGAGCATGAGTTGGTATAGAGATCAATTGGTTAATAATTCGCATAAATTCGATTTTCCTATTCACAAACCCTATTTCGAGTTAAGTGATGCTCAAAAACAACTCATTTGGACAGGAAACAAACACTTTGAAGGTTTAAATTCTTTTTTTGCCGAATTAGAATCTAAAGCTTATAAAATACAAAACCGTGTAATGCTATCTCGTTATCGCGGAAAAACTAAGTGTAAAACCTGTAACGGTAAACGTTTACGTATTGAAGCTAATTATGTGAAAATTGCTGGAGCTACGATTACAGATTTAGTAGAAATGCCTCTAGATAAATTAGCAAGCTTTTTTGAGCAATTAGAATTAAACGATTATGATACGCAAATAGCTAATAGACTTTTAAAAGAGATTAACAATCGTCTTTTGTTTCTATCAAATGTTGGTTTAGATTATTTGACTTTGAATAGAAAATCGAATACGCTTTCTGGCGGGGAAAGTCAGCGCATCAATCTTGCAACATCGTTAGGAAGCAGCTTAGTTGGGTCGATGTATATTTTAGACGAACCTAGTATTGGCCTACATCCAAAAGACACAGAACGTTTAATTTTGGTTTTAAAACAATTGCGCGATTTAGGAAATACCGTTATTGTAGTAGAACACGACGAGGATATTATGAAAGCTTCTGATAACATTATTGATATTGGTCCAGAAGCTGGTACTTTTGGAGGTCATGTTGTAGCAAATGGTACTTATAATGATATTTTAGTTTCAGATTCTTTAACAGCACAATATTTAAACGAAACCTTAAAAATTGAAGTTCCTAAAACACGAAGAACATCAAAATATTATGTTGATATTATTGGGGCCCGAGAAAACAACTTAAAAAATATCGATGTTCGTTTTCCATTAGATATGTTAACCGTTATTACTGGTGTTTCTGGTAGTGGAAAAAGTACTTTAGTTAAAAAGATTTTATACCCAGCGTTACAAAAAAAATTAACTGATTTTGGAGACAAGGCTGGTCAGTTTACAGCGTTGGAAGGTAATTTCAGTAATATTAAGCATATTGAATTTGTAGACCAAAACCCAATTGGTCGTTCGTCTCGCTCAAACCCAGTAACATACATTAAAGCTTATGATGATATTCGCGCCTTATTTTCAAAACAGAAATTAAGTGCTATTAGAAATTACCAGGCAAAACACTTTTCTTTTAATGTAGATGGCGGACGCTGTGAGACTTGTAAAGGCGAAGGTGAGGTAACTATTGAAATGCAGTTTATGGCAGATGTACATTTAGAATGTGAAACCTGCAAAGGCAAACGTTTTAAAAAGGAAGTTTTAGAAGTAACTTTTGCTGACAAAAGTATTGATGATATTTTAAACTTAACCATTGATGATGCTGTTGCTTTTTTTGAAGCTAATAATCAAACAAAAATTAAAACAAAATTAAAACCCTTGCAAGATGTAGGTTTGGGTTATGTCACTTTAGGACAAAGCTCTTCTACCCTTTCTGGTGGTGAAGCGCAACGTATAAAATTAGCATCGTTTTTAGGTAAAAGCAATAATAAAGACAAAGCACTTTTTATTTTTGATGAACCTACTACTGGATTACATTTTCATGATATTCAAAAGCTTTTAAAATCCTTTAATGCACTAATTGAAAAAGGACACTCAATTATTGTAGTTGAGCATAATTTAGAACTTATTAAATGTGCCGATTATATTATTGACTTAGGTCCAAAAGGTGGAGAAACCGGTGGGAATCTAGTCGCTACGGGCATACCAGAAGCTATTATAAAAATTAAAGCTTCAGAAACTGGAAAGTTTTTAAAAATCAAGCTGTAAGCTTGTTTTTATTTACAAAAACTATCAAATTTTATAGGAACCGCTATTTTACTTAATTCTTCTATTTTATCATCAACATAACCTTTTTGAAGCATGTTTCTTTCAATAGATATAGAAAAATGTATTAAATTATCATTATAAAAATCATCTAAATATGAAGCAGATTGAATAAAGGAATAGAGAGAAGCTCCGCGAGTATGGAAATCTTTCACCTTATGATTATAATCTAATGATAATCTAAAATGATAATGAGAATCTATATAATCTAAGTTTTCAGAATTAAGGATTTCATCTTTAAGAACCTGCTCAAGTTTATCTTCACCAAATACAAGAACAGATGATTTCTTTAGTTTTTCATACTCACCACACCAATACCCCATTTGATAATGAGCTCTGGCAAAACCTATATTGCTAGTTGTTACATAATTTAGACTAAATATATCATGAGTCTTAATTATCTCGTTACAAGCACCAATAGAATTTAAAATTAAAGAAGCATTGGTATTCATATCATTTGAGATCTGATTTTTTATATAAAGACATTTATTGTTTTCAGCCATCAATGAAAGTAAAAGAATTCTATTATTCTTACCAAGAATTATAGAATTAGGATTTATATTATTTTTCAAAAAAGAGTTAAGCTTAGTTTCTAAATCCGAAATTCCTTCATTAAAAATTATATCAGAATTTTTATTAATCTGAATCACTTTATGTACGAAATGCCAATATATTGTTATAGATTCCATAACTTCCATTCCAATAATGCTGTTTTGACATATTTCAGAAATATTCTTACACGAAAGGATACTCTTTAATTTATTTTGTTCCATAAAACTAGTTTCATTATTAGCAGCATATGATAATTTAATCATAGCATTTAAAAAAGACTGCAGCTCTAATAAAAATTTCTCATTATATATTCCCACTACAAACTCTAGTTTACATGTTTTAATACGCTTTAAAGTTTCAAAACTACATTGGTTCAATGTATACAGTATTTTAAGCTTTTGAGACCTCGCTAATCTAAATTCTCCAATCTCTTTGTATATTTCTCCTGCAAAATGATACAGGTTTAATATACGCTCTATTGGAACACCTAGAACAGAGAAAATGAAATTTGGATTTAAATAGCACTTTTTATATAGTATCGCTTCTTTACTATTTTGTTCATCATTAATATAACTAGTTAGACACTCAACTAAATCAATTATACCATTAGCTATAGAAAACAAATAATCCACAGCATACCTATCTTTAAAAGACGTTTTTTTATTTGTAGGAATAAAAGTAGACACCATTATATCAATTTTATTCTCTATTTTTTTTAAATTTTCTTTAATTTGATTTAAGAAAAAACTTTCTAAAGATTCAGAACCTTCAACCTCGGCTAAATTTTTTATTTTGTAATAATCGATAAAGTTTATAACTGGTAAATTTTCTCTTTCTTCACAATCGTTAGATACATCATGATTAGGCCTTAACAATATTACTAATGACTTGATGTAAAACAGAGTAGCGTCTATTGGAGTTCTTAACAAAACTTGGGACTTATCCTTTAAATCATCACTTATAATTTTATCATAGTCATCAATATTGTCATACAACTTCTTTTTTAAACATTTATTTAATGTACCGTTTTTAAAATACAACAAATCTCCTATTTTGTTGTAAAACTCAGCTACTATCAATCGCTTTTCTGTAGTCTTCAGCGGGAACTTTAAAAAGTTGAACTCTTCTATCGCCCTTACAACATCAATATCTTTTAATTTATCTGGGCTAGCTTTTTCAATTAAATGCAATTTTGCAATAATTGGTTGATATAGAAGTCTTACATTCTCTCCTGTAGACTGTAAGAAATAGTTTTTTAATGGCTTATAGTTAGTATCTAAAGTATCTAAATTTTTCATTACATCAGATAATTTAACACTATAGAATGTTTTCATATCAATAACTGGATAAAGAATCTTCCAATTATCTATATTTCCATTATTTTGGAATGATTTAATAATGTTTTCATTTAATCGTCCTACTACAATTAATTCTTGTTTACTATCATTTTCAATAAAATTTAAGATATTGTCAATTTTTGCTAATTTTTTTTTGTCTATTATTTTTCTTTGTTCTTCGGTAGGCTTGTCTGATATTCCAAAATATTTACGCCAAAAAGCAGAATTAATATCACTTTTTTTAATTATAAATCTTGCAAGTCCTAATTTATATATGGGAATATTTCGTTTTCTAATCACTAAATCAGTTAATTCGGAAAATGTCATTAATGCACTATCAAACATTTTGTTTTTTTCAAAAGATAACCCTAATTTGAGTTGGTTTCTAACAAATAAAACAAATTCGTATAGGGTCATATCTTTAACAGGTTTTTGACGTAAAACTTGTATAGCATCCATATAATGTACAATGGCCTCATGGAATTCTTCGTCATTAAAATGAAGGTCTCCAATCATAACATGAAGTAGAGATATATTGTTTATGTAATCTTCAATATAACCATTCGTATTGTGTACAATAATATCTGCCTCTTTTTGTTTAAGTAATTCTAGCCTTTTATTAAAATGCCTTTTTAGTTCAATAGACTCATCTAAAGTAAAATTAAAAGCTGCAGCTTCTTGTTCATTAATTTTAGATAAGAATTTAATTTCTGATTCTATTTTTCCATGAAACTTGAAATCGTATATTCCACTAACTATAGGTCGTAAATGACTTTTTGTTAAGTAACTAATTAGTTTGTCAAGAAATTCTCTAAATTGAGGCTCTTTATTAATGTCTACAATTTCTGGTGTTAATGATAAACTCCTGTAGGATAAACCAAACTTATGATGTTTAAAAATATGGTCTAACATGTAACTTATTGACACCAAAAGCTTATCACTATACTCGTGAATATAATTACCCAAACCAAGAAAAATAGGTGATGTTAAATAGGAGATTAAATTAAATTTATATTGATCATAGAAACCTAACTGCAAGAACATATTTTCATTATTGGAGCCAACTATAATGTTTCTTTTATATTCATCACCAGAAATTTCAGATTTTGGAACAGGCAAAATATATTGCTCTATTAAACTAGATAGTTTTCTTGGAGCACCATTACTTCTATAAGCTAAATAGACCACAAAATTCTTTAGTGTAGAAATAATTTTCACCCTTTCCTCGTCATCAATCTGAAGCATTTCCTTTTTATCATTCAAATAAATATTATACATCTTAATAGATGGATTATTTCTTTGTTTTGTAGATAAGTAATAATCAGGAATTAAAAATTGGCAAAGATACTGTTCTGTTATACTAGTGATATCGGCTGGGTTATTATCTTCTCCTTCTGTATAAAAGCTATTGACATATATTTTATTATCATTAAAAATACTATCTAAACTAGACTCCCTATCTGAAATTCCTGCTAAAGCGGCATCATACATTTCTCTTCCTGCAATAAAAATAAATTTAGCATGAGCAGAATTTAAAAAATGTTTCATACTCGAGAGTATCCTACCTATACGTTCTTTACGACGAGCCTGATATCTAACCTCATTACTATTGTTATCTCCTTCAAATTCATCTTCTAAATTAGTAATAACTGTATTGTCATTACTATTAATTTTATCTAGTTCATCAAAAACGAAAATAAGCCTAACTTTTGTAAACACTGAATAGATTGTTGAAACATCATCTAAAATGTGTATTAGTCTTTGCGTAATATCTTTTGATTCTAAAGGAGAATAACTTGAGCGTTTTAAATAATTGAAAAAAGAATTCTTCATACTACTAGCACTTCCACCTTGTTCGACAATTATAGAGGCATCTATTTCATTTTTAAGCTTTTTTAATTCTCTTAAGGCATAATAATGCGTTTTAATAATCAAAAGTCTATTTGGTACAAATCGATATGAAAATAAGAATAATAACATCATCAGAAACACTGATAAAATCGGTATCTCAGGATACAACTTTGCTACACTAATTTTACTTTTTTTGTTTAAAACGCTATTAAATATTGGTAAATATGCATTTTCTCCAATTAGCGTGTGTCTTATTTTATACCAAAACTTAAATGATAAATAATCTATTTGGTTACTCACCATTCCAATGGAAACTAATGTTTTATTAAATATTGATTGTTGTTCAATATCATATATAAAAACAGTATCTTTATTAGGAATTATTTTCTGTCTCTCTGCAACTATAACTTTTTTACTGATTAAGGCTGTATAACCAATTTTGTTTTTAACCTTATTAGAGTCCAAAAAAAACTTAATCTTATTGTTATATTGGTCTATTGTAATATCATCATTATTAAATAGTGACTTAATTTTAAAATTATCGAGTTTATCTTCAATCTCTAATAGGCCTTGACTTGGAAAAAAATAGGCAATCTTATACTTATCTATACTAAAATTTGTAAACTGATTCCCTAAAAAGGTTCTATAAATAATTGTGCTAGACAGATAAATAATTAATAAAAGAACAATTAAATTCACTAACCGTTTAAAGCTTTTTATGTCATAATACCATTTTCTATATTTTTTATAAAGTTCATTAGTGATATATTTCAAAACATCTTTTTCTGTTAGATTGTCTTTTCCTAAATTAATTTTTACAGAAATGTAATGTTGAAAATCAAACAAAGTTATTATTCTATTAAGGGATACATTATAGTTTTTACTATTAGCTTGCTTATTGGAAAGTTTTAGGCTGGTTTTTGCAATAAAGTATATTGAAATAATTGTTATTTTAAATAAAATACTAGATGTGATGGAATTATCATAATAGTGGCATATTAAAATCATAAAAAACAGGACTGAAAAAGCAATTATTGAAATTACTTTTATCCAATCCTTATAATTATCATTTTTTTTTGTAAAAGTTACAACTTCTATATGCAAATCTATTAAAAGGTACCAAAGAATAACTATGTGTATAACAAACCAAAAAAATTCAAAATCTTTAGTTTCTATATTTGGATTTTTAGCATCAAAAAGCGAATAATAAATAACAAAAAAGAGAACTGTAAGAGTATAGATTAAACTTAGTCTCAGTAAACGATGAAACATATATTTATGTCTATAAAACTTTGGATTAAAAAGAGCCTCTACTCCCCTTTCTATCTTTTTCCAAAAAATAATTATCTTGTTTTTATTATGACGAAGTCTTGGGGAACGGTGACCCAAATAAAAAATTACTATTAAGAATAAAAATAATATTCCAAGTAACAAGAATGAAGGTACAAATTCATCATAAAAATACTTATAAACATCCAGTATTGGGCTTATAAAAATAATTAAAGGAAGTAAGGATATTATTAATACAAAAAAACTGGTAAATTTCGATTTAGGACTTAAAGAAGAAATGGCTTTATTTACAACAGAGGTCTTGCCCATACCTCTAAATCCACTTACTAAATATGTTCCTGTATTCTTGTTTGTTTCGTATATAAAACTTTTAATCCGATCAATAATAGCTTTTCTACCTAAGAATCTATTATTAGTATCGTCCCCATTTCTTTTTTGTACAGAATGAAAAAAATTGTAATTTTTTAACTCTAAAAGAATTGGTTTTATTTTAAAAGAATTTTTATTTAGGGAATCTCTGAGGGAATTAGTGTTCTCTTTACTCATGTAATCTGAATGGTTGGATTTTATAAATGTAAGAAAAATATTTTTTATTATCGTAAAAAACCTACCATAAGCATTTTTAATCTTTATATTACATTAATAAATACAGAATATATTTATTTATAAATGAATAATATTAGTCTTAGAAAAGGTTTTAGCTAATCAATAAAAATTAGCAACATTAAAAGACATTATAAAATCAAGATTTTCAAAAACAAGAAAGTACTAAAAGGTGATACTATGATTTTCAGATTAATAAAACAAAAACCCAACAAGTCCAATAATAACTATAGCAATAGGAATTACCAACATTAAATAAACAAAGGATGCTAATCCAGATTTAAAAAAGCTTAAAAACCAACCCTGTTTGTAAAAACGTTTTATAGCTATTAACAGATAAAAATAGGTTGAGATTACTATTAAAAAATCTAACCAATCTGATATATCCCAAAAATAATTTACAATAAGTATTAAGCTAAATACTGTAAATAAAAATGAAAAGTAATAAAAACTAAAGACTAAATGATGCGAATATGTACCTCGTTTATAAAATAATAATTTTAAAATTAATGCAAAAATTGGTAAAAGAATAAATAAAGATATTGGTATTGTATCTATGGCAGCCTGCATTATTTGCCCGCCATTTCGTTGTTTATAAAACTTTAAACTTTGTTCGTAAAACTTTCTTTTAAGCGATCCTGCGTCATCGCGCATTCCCATAGCCTTAAAAACAGCTTCATTTTGCGCGTTTATAAGTATAAGTGAGTCTACCTTTTTTATGTTAAAATCAAATGTTGTTCCGTAGTTCTTATTTTTACTAGTCTCTTTTTTAATTAATGAGTCTAATACTTTTACTTGTTTTTTGTCTATTCCAACTAGTCCTTTTTCTTTTAAAGGCCTTAAAATACTATCCAGCTTTATGGAGTCTATTGCCTTTTCTGCTTTTACTCGCGTACTATCAGAAATTATTGGTTTTTCTAATGTTTTCTTTAACGCTATATCTATTTCTTCAACCTTATCCCTAACTACAACAACGGTTAATAAAAAGAAAAACATAACCGAAATAAATAAGTAGAGTTGCGCAGGATGTAAATACAACAAGCGTTTTCCTTCAATAAAACGACTAGCTAAATACCCTGGTTTAAATAGTAAAGGAAAAAAGCTTTTAAAAAAGCGTGCATCAAACGAAAAATAGTTGGTTATCGTATTGTAAAATAAAACGCCTATAGTAAGCTCATCTTTTGATTTTTGACCACAATGCGGACAAAACCTAAAGTCTTTTTCAAAATCCTCTTCGCAATTTTTACAAGTTTCATATTGTTTTTCCATTAAAAAGATTGGTTTCTATAAAAGTAAAAAAAAGTAATTACAAATTTTATATTAGTAAAAACCTAACAATTAACCATTTACAATTTTGGCACATTAATTGAAAACTACAAAACAATAGCGTAAGCCGAAAAGCTAAAGAGTAGGCAAAATTAAATCCTATATGATTATGAAAAGATTATTACTATTATTTACAGGCTTGTTAATAGGGTTAACAACAGTATCAGCAACAGAACTAAACCACCAAGATCAAAAAACCAAGTTAAATAAAACAAAACGTTACCGTTACGCACAACCTATTATGTTTGCAGAACGTGGTGTTGAGTTTTTAGTTTTTCCTGACGGAAGCTTCGATTTTAATACAAATTATGAAGATACTTTTTACAACGATTCGTATTATAAAAAAAGAACTTCTAAAAGACATAACATAAACAAAACTTATGGTGCTCCAGGTAAACGTGTTAAGCACACATCGTACAGGCACCGAAGCGGAGGTGTTTCAATTTCGCATGATAGAGATGGCAAAGTAAGACGCATTGGTAATCTGTTTTTAAACTACGATAGATACGGAAAACTTAAACGCGTAGGTTCAATATACATGAGTTACAAACGTAACGGTACATTAACCCAAGTTGGTGGTTTAAACCTGAGTTCGATTAATATTTAGGCATTTTTTATTAGTGAAAAAGATAGATTTTCAGTAAATTAAAGTTCTGATTTTCAATTTATTAATCTAAAAATCTATCTATGATAATCTACTCTAAAATTACTGAAATTTTCTGTCTTGTTGATGAATTTTGTAAAGAATATGACCAAATAGTCGATAAACATCTTTTGGGAAATCCTCCAAAACGTCCATCTGTTATGTCAAATAGCGAGGTGATCACTATTACCATTTTGTTTCAGCTCAGTGGTTTTAGAACCTTTAAGCACTTCTACATTTATTACCTGCAAAAGCATATGCGAGATGATTTTCCAGCTACAGTTTCATACAATAGATTTACAGAACTCATGCAGCAAAATCTCATGCCAATGACTTTGTTTTTAAAGACGTGCTGTTTAGGCGATTCTACTGGTATTTCTTTTGTGGATTCTACGCCTGTTAGAGTTTGTAAACCTAAACGAATCAAGAACAACAAAGTATTCAAAGGCATTGCAACTACCGGGAAATCCACTATGGGATGGTTCCATGGCTTTAAATTGCACATCGTTATAAATGATAAAGGCGAGATTCTAAACTTTACAATAACCCAAGCTAATGTTGATGATAGAACGCCACTAAAAAAGAAGTCTTTTTTAGATAAAATTTATGGTAAATTATACGCAGACAAAGGTTATGTCGGAAAAGATTTAATGCAATTGCTTTTTGCCGATGGATTGCATTTAATTACGCATATCAAAAACAATATGAAAAATTATTTAATGACAATGAGTGATAAAATTTTACTCAGAAAACGTTCTGTTATTGAAACGGTAAATGATGAACTCAAAAATATTTGTCAAATTGAACACTCTAGACATAGAAGCTTTACTAATTTCTTATCAAATATAGTTGCAGGCCTTATCGCATATAGCTTTTTGCCTAAGAAACCTTCTATAAAATATCAGACTGTAAAGTCTAATCAGTTGACTCTTTATTAATCGAACTCAGGTTTTAAGTGTAAGGTATAACCATTGGGGAGAAATTGTAAATACACGCGGACAAGTAAACCGCTTTAGCAACAGTTGTAATATTTGCGGCGTTAGTTTTTGTGAAATAGATCATAACCAAAGAGATAGATACTATGATGATTACGACAATGACTGGTATGATGACATTTACAATAATGATGACAACAACCATTACTATTACAAACATAATGGTAAAGTGAAAAAGCATAAAAAGAAAAAGCACTAATCTTTTTTTGTCCTTAAAACAAAACCCCCTTAACAATAATAGTTAAGGGGATTTTTTATAAATACTTAAAATGCATTATTTTAATATAGCAAGCGGCTCAGTACTTTTCCATTTACCTCTAGTAAAATCTGGAAAGGCTTGTGGTGAACCACCTTGTGCAACTGATTTTTCACTTAAAGGCGCTACAGCACTCCAATGGCAACCTTCGTAAACATTTTGGTCTAATGGTTCGCCATTGCGTAAACATTCCACTATTCTAAAAAGCATCATAAAATCCATGCCGCCGTGACCACCCATTTTTTTGGCTAACTCACCTACGCGTTTGTACAAAGGATGCTCGTATTTTTCATATATTTTTTCCAATTGCTCACCTTGTGCCCAACTGTGATGGTCTTTGGTGATACCTTCTACGCCACCTTCTAAAGCTACTCGTGTTGGAAAACCTGCTAAAGTGCCGGTTGTACCTTGTACCAAATTATGACGCGAATAGGGTCTCGGACTGGTTTCGTCCCATTGAACCATGATTGTTCTGCCTAAAGTGGTTTTTATAATCGATGTATTTAAATCGCCACCTTTATAATCCAGCTTATTCCATTTATGGTCTGCTGGATAATTTTTTTCAGCATACTGTTTTCTACCCAAAGAAGGGGTTGAAAACGATACCAAACTATTAAAATTATCTTCGCCCCTTGCCAGATTCATATATTGAGCTACTGGTCCTAAACCGTGCGTTGGATAAAGGTTTCCGTTTCTTTTAGCATAATGAGGCGTTCTCCAAGAACCTGTGCCTCTTTCTTGTTGATTCATTTGCCCTCTTAATTCGTGTATGTAAGACGCTTCTCCATGTAAAATATCACCAATAACACCCTGTCTACACATGTTTAAATACAAAAGTTCGTCTCTTCCGTAATTCACATTTTCCATCATCATACAATGTTTTTGGGTCTGCTCTGAAGTAAATGCAATATCCCACATTTCTTCTAAAGTTAACGCCAAAGGTACTTCAACAAAAGCATGCGCACCTTTTTTCATAGCTTCAATAGCCATTGGCGCGTGGTTTTTCCAGTTTGTAGCAATAAAAACAGCATCTGGTTTTACTTCATCTAGCATCAATTTCCACTTATCTTCTGCACCATGGTACACAGCAATATTTTTATGACGCGACTCTTTCCCTATTTCTTTACATTTATTGGCAGATCTATTAGCATAATCTTCATACAAATCGCTTATTGCCACTATTTCTGTACCTTCAATGGATGCTAATTGTCTTGCATGTCCACTACCGCGAGCACCAACGCCTATTATTGCAATACGTACTTTATTTAATTTTGGCGCAGCAAATCCGCCCATATATTTACCTTCATGGTCAAAAATTGGGTGGTTAGTTGAATAAGCTGGTAACATACTGCCTAAGCCCAAGGCTACACCAGTAAGTGATGTTTTTTTAATAAAACTTCTTCTGTCTAAATTTTTCATTGATATAATTTATGCGTTTATGATTTTAGCGAAATTGAATTTTGAAAGTTACTTAATTTTAGCTTTTAAGTACAAATACTTTTTTGACATTTGTTAGTATGTTTTTGTGGGGATTGATGGATTAAGGTTCCTATCCTATTATTTATGTTGCGCTTCATTTTCTACTGTTTCAATTATAGATTTTAATTCTTCGGCATCCACATTTTCAATTTAGCATTTGCATTACTACCCACAATGCATTTTATTACTCAGTTGTAAGCTTTAGACTTAGCAAAACTAAAATAGTTGGTTTTTCCTATAAAAACAACTTTATCTGTTCTAACTTAAAAAAAGTTATTAATGATTGTTTGTTGATTTACAATAGTTTAAACCATGCTTTCGCTTTTTGGCACGTTGTTTGTAATTATCTAATAGTAACACAATTAAAACACACAATTATGAAAAATTTTATATTCTTATTAGCAGGTTTAGTTCTAACAGGGTTTACTGCTACCGCAACCACAACCGAAGTAAATAACACAACAACATCTACATTTATTAGAGGTTATGGTAATTCTTTCATTTTTGTAGAAGATGGTATTGAGTTTTCGGTGTTCCGCGATGGGCAATTCGATTTTAATATTTTAAGAGGTAACTCGCGTTTAGGTGTATCTATTGGTTCGCCAAACGTAAACATCAGTTTTAATTCGGGTTACGATTATAACGCTTATGTGCAATACGATGAATATGGCGCTATTATTCAAATTGAAAACACACCTATTTATTATGATTATTACGGACGTGTAAGTCAAGTTGGTAATGTAAATATTAACTATAACAGTTATGGTAACATATCGCGTGTAGGTGGTTTATATGTACATTATAACCGTTACAACCGTTACTCACACTTTTCTGGATTTATAAACATTTATAACAGACATTATGTTTATAGACCTTGGCACAGATATTATAGTATTCCTACATACGATTACTGTGTAGTTTACAACAGACCTTACAGACAATATTATAACCCAATTCGTTATACTTATAGCAGACCGTTTTACAACAATTACAGACCAAGAACTGCTATTGCTACAAGACGCGGACATAAAATTAACAGAAACAGAAGTTATGCAACTGTTAACAGAAGTACGAAAAATAAAACACAAATAAACAGACGTACTAGTTCTAGAAGAGATATGGCGCAAGCAAACACAACAAGACGTAATAGTTCGACTGTAAATAGAAGCGCTAGAGGAAATTCTGAAAACATTAACAGAAGAAATACTTCTAATCATGAAAATGATACTAAAAGAACGAGAGAAAGCGTTACTAGAACTACAAGACCAAATGTAAATAATACGAGAACAGTAACTAGAAATAGAAATACTTCGGTTACTAGAAAACCAAATAACGCTAATACTCGTACATATACTAAAAGAGATAATAAAACTAGAAATACACAGCGTGTAGCCACAAGAAGTACTCAAAACAAGCCTAGAACTGTGCAACGTACAGTAAATAGAACGAGTAAACCGAGAGCGACTCAAAGAACAGTTTCGAGGTCTACACAAAGTAAAGCAAGAGCGACACAAAGTAGAAGTGCTTCTAGTAATAAAAACACAAGATCGACTTCAAGAAGAAGATCATAACAATTTTGGTTGGTTAGTTGGAAAGCCCCGCGATAAGTTTGCCTCAAAGCAAATTCGTGGGGTTTTCTTTTTTAACGAAATTAACGTTTGTCACCTTGAGCGCAGTCGAAAGGTTTTATAATTATATCATTTTATTGGTTTCGACTGCGCTCAGCCTGACAATAAATTGCCACTTTTTGAACAACTAACATAAAAGAACATTGCTTATACAGAAAACTTAATAGTTATTTACGCTTAATAATTCTATCAATAAGCTCCGTAATATTTTCTGAAAACTTAAAGGCATAAATAACGAGTCCGTATAAAATTGTAATAATCGCCGTTTTTAAAATGATATTTATAATGGGATGAAAAGAAAAATCCCAGAAATAAAATAGAACTACCCCTAATGTTATGCATCCTGCTATTTTTAATGTATTCGCACTAAAAGGCAGCATTTTGAATTTTCTATAAACAAAATATAACTTGATAGAGTTGTATAAAAAAATCGCTAAAAAAGTAGCTAAAGCTGCTCCGTTTATTCCGTAAAGCGGTATAAAAACAATGTTTAGAAAAACCATTACAATCACCAGAATTACTCCAAAAAACAACACCATTCTATAATAATCGCTATTAAACAAAATAGCGTTATTACTACCTAAAATGGCATCATATAATTTAGCAACACTAATTATAAAAACTACAAAAAGTCCGCCGTTAAATTCTTCTGGAATGATGTTGTAAAGTTGATTAATGTTAAGCACAATCAACAGAAAGATAAAACCACTAACAATAAACAAGTTTAGCGAGCTTCGTTTGTATAAATCCTTTAAAGAATCAATATCTCTTTCATTCAAATATTTAGCCGATAATGGTAACAAGATTTGATGCATCGAGCGTTGTGGCACCGCAATAACTGCAGCAATAAAAATAGCCACATTGTAATACGCAATTTGCTCAATAGGAATATAATGTCCCAACATCACTTTGTCTATATCTAAAAGAACAGTAGCAATTGAGCCAGCTATAATTATTAAAAACGAATATTTTAAAATAGGACTTAAATTAGTAACTCTCTTAAAGATGATAACTGGGAGTTTGATACTGAATGCGTAAAACTTCATCACTAGCATTCTTAAAACATAAACAGCTACTAACCCTATCATAAATTGTTCAACATCAATCACTTCAAAGTACAGAGAAAACAGTAACATCATAGTGCCCACCCTATGAAATACTTCTTTCATAAAGTTACCAAACACCGTTTGCATATGTACTTTTGTCCACGCAAAAAATACTTCAAAATAAGCAAGAGCAATGGCAACAATAACCGTATGCCATAAATAATTCTTAATCATGGTGTTTTTATTAGATTGAAAATCTCCAATTAGAAAGTCTCCAATAGCATCATAACAGATATAATTAACCAAAACTAGCGGAATTATAATAGCTATTGGCAAAAACAGCATCAATGTTAAAAAGCTATTTAACGACACACGTGTTTTAAAAGATGAGTAAAATTTTACTAAAGTATTATGTACTCCAAAAGCCATTAAAGGCATAATAACATACGCCAAAGACAGCATATACCCCACCATACCGTAGTATTCGTCGCTTAAAAATTCTGTGTATAAAAATAAGGTATTTATTGCACCAATAAAAAAACCCAAATACGTGGATATTATGTTTTTAAATGATTGCGTTGCAACAATACCCATTATATTAATTTAGATAAAAATGCGGTTAACGATTTTCTACTATATCTTTGCAAACCAATGGCATGCGACTGTAATGTGTTGTTTTGATATGCTTTATAATGTGTTAATATAGTTGTTTTTAACGAGTCGTAATCATCATAATAAAAGTAGTTTCCAGTATTGGTTTCTTTTAAGATTTTTTCGACATCCGAACCTTTTGAACCTAATGCTAAAATTGGTCTATTTGAAACCATATACTCAAATAGTTTCCCAGGAATAATGCATTTTGTTTCTTCGGAATCTATTTCAATTAACAACAATGCTTGTGATTTTTTTTGATACTCAATAGATTTATTATGCGGAACATAACCCACATTATTTACATAATCACTTAATTTATATTTTTTAATTGAATAAAGCACATCTTCACTAACAACACCAACAAAATTCAGTTGAAAATCTTTAGCAAAATCTTCATTAGTTTTAATTAAATCACCTAAAACTTGCCATAAAATTTCTGGATTTCTTTTTGATAATAACGACCCAATATGCGCTATTGAAAACTTAGTATCCAATTCAACTTTACCAACAGATTCATAATCATATCCATTTGTAATAACCTCTATTGGTTTTTTTGTAATGTCTTCAAACTCTTTTTTAGTGACAGAACTAGTTACAATAATTTGATCAGCTGCATTTAAAACCTCTTTTTCAAGTGTTTTATGTTTTTGTTGCGTACTTTTAGTTAATTTCAGTTGTTTGTGATATCCAATTGTAGTCCAAGGGTCTCTAAAATCTGCCACCCACTTCACTCCCAACCTTTCTTTTAATTGCAACCCAATAAGATGCAAACTGTGTGGCGGCCCCGTAGTAATAATGGTATTTATGTTATTTTCTGAAATATATTTTGAAAGAAATACTACCGAAGGTTTTACCCAATTTTTGCGAGCATCTGGAATAAAAAAGTTTCCACGAATATAAAGCATAAATTTTTCAATAAAACTCTGTTTACTTTTTTCTGTAATAACACCTTTACTGATAGTTTTAGATGACTTTTTAGAAAATAATCTAGCTAATTTATAAGGTTCTTTTATAGGTTGCTTTATAACGATTAAATCATCTGAAACTTCAGATATTAAACTTTTATCAATTAAAGGATAATTAGGGTTTTCCGGAATATAGATAATAGGCTCTACATTAAATTCCGGCAAATATTTAACAAACTTTAACCAACGTTGTACACCAGGACCACCTGCTGGTGGCCAATAATAAGTTATAATGAGTGCCTTTTTACGCACTTTCGTTTCTTTTTTTCTTAAACTCATAAAACAAACCAGCCAAAAGCAATAATCCGAAAAAGATGGAACTTGCCAATGCGATTTTACTCCCGGTTTTAACAACATCTGGATCAAATCTAAACTCAACAACATGCTTTCCTGCTGGAATTTCCATACCCCGTAATATATAATTTACACGCATATGATTACTTTGTTTTCCATCAATAAGCGTTTTCCATCCATTTCTGTAGTAAACTTCGGAAAACACAGCAAATCCTTCGTTTGAATTGTTTGATTCGTATTTTAAATAATTTGGTTGATAATCTATCAATTTGATTGAAGCCAAAGAATCAACTTCAAACGATTTAAAGCCTCTGCTTTCTTTTAATAAATGTTTAGGTTTGTTAACATAAGTATAAATCGCTTTATTTTTATTATCCAAACTATCCAAACCTTTTATTTCTTCATTTGCTGAATCTACTTTCTCTAAAGATTCAACAAACCAAGCATTACCATTAGCATCTTCGTTGGTGTACGGAACTAAGTTTCCATTATCATCTTGAATAATAATAATATACTTTGTATTTAACATATTAAGCACATTAATGTTATTTTTAGAAATATACCAATCAAAAACCTCTCTGTAACGCTTCAATTCTGCTGCATTATAACCGTTTAAGGAATTGTGATAATATGAAGGTTTAGATGGACCCGAAACCAAATCGAACACTCTAAAGTGCGTGGTGTCTTTTAATATTTCTTTATCAGCTTCATTTTTTTGAAATGGCTGATTAACTTGTAATGCCGATACAAAATTATCATTATTAACATAACGTCTATCTACACCAACTAAATCAAAAAGAATAAGACCCGCAAAAGCAATCATCACCCATTTTTCTTTCAACTTTTCTTTTAAAAAAGCCCAAATTATACCAGCCGAAAGCAGTACCAATATTAGTGTACGAACAGTATCTTGGATGAAAATCGTTTTTCTGTCTTCTTTTATAGCATCAATAAAAGCTTGTCCATAATTTTGTCTGTAAAACCCATCGTTAACACCAGAAAAATCAAATGACGATTTAAATAATAAAAACAACATGGCTATACCTCCAGTAATTATCGCTGTAAACTTTAAGGCTTTTAATTTCTCTTCGTTCTTTTCAAAATCATTAAACAATCTTACCAATCCAAAAATTGCTAAAACAGGAATACACAACTCTAAAACAACCTGTATGGAACTAACAGCTCTAAACTTGTTGTAAAGCGGCACATAATCAATAAAAAAGTCGGTTATAAATGCAAATGGTTGATTCTTTCCATAAGACAATATTAAAGACAATATTGTTCCGCCAACGAGCCACCATTTTAAACGACCTTTTACTAAAAACAAAGCGAAAACAAATAAAAACAAAACAACTGCTCCTATATAAGCTGGTGCTTCAACAATAGGTTGGTCGCCCCAATACATTGGTGCTCGTTTAGATTCCTGCAAAGCTTGACTTGGTGACGCTCCCAACCTCCTAAAAGCTTCAAAAGTAGCAGAATTCTTACCAACATCCTCTCCATTTCCACCACCCATAAAACGCGGAATGTAAAGATTAAACGTTTCTAAAACCCCGTAGCTAAATTGGGTAATATAATCTCTATCTAAACCCGAAGTCACCTCTTTTGGCGAGCCATCGGGGTTAATGGTTAATTCGCTTTTACCACGTGTGCTTTCTTTAACGTATTCTTTTGTGGCTAGAATTCCAGTCGCATTTAAGGCTATCGAAAGAAAAACTGCTGCAAACAAAATACCGACCGACTTAAAATAATGCGGGAATACCTTCTTCTTATAGGCATCAATTAAATAAACGATTCCTAAAACAATAACCAGTAGCATTAAATAGTAAGTCATTTGAAAATGATTTGCTACAATTTCTAAACCCATCGCTACGACAGTAAGCAGAAACCCAACTATATATTTTCGCTGAAACGTGAGTAGAATTCCGCTTAAAACCAGTGGCATATAGGCAATAGCATGGGCTTTACTATTATGACCGACACCCAGAATAATTATTAAATATGTTGAAAACCCAAAAGCAATAGCACCAATAGCAGCGAGTTTAAAATCGACTTTTAAAACGAGTAATAATATATAAAAACCTAATAGATAAAGAAAAAGATAATCGGCTGGTCGTGGTAAAAACCGCAGTGCCAAATCCAATTTTTTAATATAGTTATGTGGATATTTTGCACCTAATTGATAGGTTGGCATACCACTAAACGCACTGTTAGTCCAATAAGTTTCTTCGCCTGTATTTGCGCGAAAATCTTTTTGCTGCTTACTCATACCAATATACTGCACGATATCACTTTGCAAAATTTGTTTTCCTTTTAAAACCGGACTAAAATACGCTAAAGAAAGTACCACAAACCCTAATAAAACTAGTAAATGTGGAAGTATTTTTTTAAATGAAAATTGCATGAAAATGTATTAAAAACAATGATTGTGAAATTAACTATTATTTTCGAGATATACTCAACTAGGAAACAATCAAAATTTATTCTTTTCTGTTTCCAAAGAAACAACAAAGGAAGTTTATTCAACTTCTTCGTAATCTACATAATCGCCAACATCTTTACTTGAAGTTTTAGTGTTTGGCATTTTATCAATAGTTACTTCACCCTCTCGCTTTGGTGCTTCTTGTTGCTGCCTCCCTTGGAATTGCCCACCAAAACGTTGTTCGGCTTTTTTAGCTGCATATTTAATCAAAAAAGGCGCAAAAATCCTTGAAAGCACTTTTATACCATAATATACTAATACAATTATCAGTATAGTCCTTAATAAACCCATTATAGACTTTTATTTTAAAAATTTAAACAAAAATACAATTCTAAACATTTAAAAAACGTTCAAAAATGATAAAAAAAGTATAAAATATCTATATTTGAGCATCGTATAAATAATACTTAGTAAAAGTAATACATAACTATAAATTATAGATACACTCTAAAATATTCATTATGAGCCCAATCAAATCTACCTTAATATTATTACTTAGCTTGATTACCACACAAGTTTATAGTCAATACACAGATGTTATAAACTCAAACAGACCAGGTGTTTCGCGTAGCGCGTTTTCTGTAGGAACAAACGTTGCACAATTTGAAATTGGTCCATACATTATAAAAGAAAAAAGAACACCAGCCACGGCTTTTGAAGTTTCTGGCTTTGGAGTAGATTTTGCAGCACGATACGGTTTGCTTTGGGAAGAATTAGAATTAAATATTGAAGGTACTTATCAAAACGACACTAAAGCATATACCTCAAATTTTGCTGCTGAAGATTCACGTTCAAATTTCAAATTTATAAGCGTTGGTGCAAAATATTTAGTCTATGATCCTTATAAAAATTCTGAAGATGACAAACCTAACCTATACAGTTGGAAAGCAAACCATCGCTTTAAGTGGAAATCGTTAATTCCTGCTGTATCAGTTTATTTAGGAGCAAATTACGATACAAAGCAAAATCCTTATACAGCTCCAGAAATTGAAGGTTTTAGCCCAAAAGTTATGGTAGCCACACAAAATAATTTTGCTGGCGGCTGGGTTATGGTTATTAATTTAATTAAAGATAGAATTGGTACAGACCAATCCGATTTTCAGTATATTTTAACACTAACACATTCTTTCAATCCAAAATGGGTAATATTTGGTGAAACACAAGGCATAAAAAGTGATTTTTATGCAGATAACCTTTTTAGATTTGGAGGCGCTTATTTATGGGGAAAAGACTTTCAGCTAGATACTGCACTTACATTCAACACAAAAGACACACCATCTGTTTTTAGTGTGAATTTTGGAGCATCGTACAGATTAGATTTTCATAAAGATAAAGAAATTGATAATGGAAATTCAGCAGAAGAAGAATTGGAAAGAAAATCGAGGAGAAATAAAGGTGAAAAGAATAAGAAAAAAGATGCTGAAGATTCAAAGAAAAAACAAAAACGAAAAGACACAGATTTTGATAACTAACAAATCAAAATCCATCATTTACATATGATTAAACTTAAAGAAGTAACCACCAAAAAGGGACTGAAGGCATTTGTAAAGTTTCCTTTTAAACTTTACAAGAACTCTAAATATTGGGTTCCTCCTATTATTTCTGAAGAAATAAGATCATTAGACAAAAAAGTGAATCCTGCTTTTAACGATGCAGATGCTCGTTTTTTTTTAGCTTACAAAAACAATGAGATTGTTGGTAGAATTGCCTGTGTTATTAATTGGATTGAAGTAACCAATCAAAACCAAAAAAAAATGCGTTTTGGTTGGTTTGATGTTATTGATGATGTAGATGTTACTAAAGTATTGCTAGAAAAGGTTAATGAAATTGGTAAAGCCAATAATTTAGAATTTATTGAAGGACCTGTTGGGTTTTCTAATTTAGACAAGGTCGGCATATTAACTCATGGGTTTGATCAAATTGGCAGCATGATTACATGGCACAATCACCCATATTATGCAACACATTTTAAAAAACTTGGTTACACAGTCGCTAAAACATATTCAGAGAATAAAATGGAGTTTAAAAATATTCTTCCAGAATACTTCTCTAAAATTCAAGATTTAATAAAACGGCGGTACCACCTAAAAGCTTTAAATTTCACTAAAAATAAGGATATAATGCCTTATACTGATGAAATGTTTGAGGTTTTCTCAAAATCGCATGCTATGCTTTCTTCTTTTGTAGAAATAAATGATGAACAAAAAGCCTATTTTAAAAAGAAATTTATTGGTTTTTTAAATCCTGAATACGTAAAGTTTGTATTAGATAAAGATGATAAGCTTATCGGGTTTGGAATTGTTACACCATCTTATGCTGAAGCTTTACAAAAAATGAAAGGCAAATTATTTCCTTTTGGTATAAGACACTTGTTACACGCTAAAAAGCATGCTAAAACTGTAACCTTCTATTTGATTGGAGTTTTACCAGAATATCAAAACAAAGGCATTACAGCTATTATTTTCAATGAATTTCATAAAACTTTTTCTGAAAAAGGTATAGAGTTATGTATTAGAGGCCCAGAGTTAGATGATAATGAAGCTATCCATAAACTATGGAAAAACTTTAAACCAGTTACTCACAAAAGGCGCTGTACATTTAGAAAAGATATTACATAAAAAAAACCGATTCACATGAATCGGATTTTTTAGTTAAATGTTTTTTTTATAACTATTCACCCATTGCAGCCATTACAGCAGCAGATAAGCGCTTATATGTTCCGTTTTCTAATCGGTCTCTAATCGCATCAAAAGCATCTAAAGTTTCTTCAACATCTTTTAATGTATGTGTTGCAGTAGGAATCATTCTAAGTAAAATTAACCCTTTAGGTATTACAGGGTAAACAACTATAGAACAGAATATTCCGTAATTTTCTCTTAAGTCTCTAACTAAAGCCATAGCTTCAGGAATACTGCCTTTTAAATACACAGGAGTAACACAACTTTGTGTTGTGCCAATATCGAAACCACGTTTTTTTAATCCAGATTGTAAGGCATCAACAATAGTCCAAAGATTTTGTTTTAATTCTGGCATTGTACGCAACATATCTAAACGCTTTAATGCTCCAACAACAAGTTGCATTTGTAGAGATTTAGCAAACATTTGAGAACGAAGATTATATTTTAAATAATCTATAATTTCTTGATCTGCAGCAACAAAAGCACCTGTACTTGCCATAGATTTAGCAAACGTTGCAAAATACACGTCAATATCATCTTGAACACCTTGCTCTTCTCCTGCACCAGCACCAGTAGCTCCTAAGGTACCAAAACCATGTGCATCGTCAACAAAAAGCCTGAAATTAAATTTCTTTTTTAATTCTACTATTTCTTTTAAACGACCTTGTTCTCCTCGCATACCAAACACACCCTCAGAAATAACTAAAATACCGCCTCCTGTTTGTTCAGCCATTTTAGTAGCGCGTTCTAAGTTTTTTTCTAAACTCTCAATATCATTGTGCTTATATGTAAAACGTTTACCATGATGCAAACGTACGCCATCAATAATACAGGCATGTGCATCAACATCATAAACTATAATGTCATCTTTAGAAACTAAAGCATCTATGGTAGACACCATACCTTGATAACCAAAATTTAAAAGATAAGCTGCTTCTTTACTAACAAAAGAAGCTAATTCATTTTGAAGTTTTTCGTGTAAATCTGTATGACCAGACATCATTCTGGCTCCCATAGGGTAAGCAGAACCATAATCAGCAGCTGCTTGAGCATCTACTTTACGAACTTCTGGATGATTAGCTAAACCTAAATAGTCATTAATGCTCCAAGTAATAACATCTTTTCCCTGAAACTTCATGCGGTTAGAAATCTCTCCTTCTAATTTTGGAAACACAAAATAACCTTCAGCTTGAGAAGCCCATTTACCTAATGGACCTTTATCTTTATAAATTTTTTCGAATAAATCTTTCATTTATTATAAATCTTTTTGCTATCAAAAAACAACCATTTCTTCACTTTAAAAGTATATAATGACCATTCTTAACTCTTTAGTTAGATGTTGCAAAATTAAATATTTATATTGTTTGTACATAATTTTTAGGGTTCAATTATTTGCAATACCATTTCTCATTCAAAATAATCATAATAAAATGCTCTTTTTCTCTTTCTTATTCAATAAAAAAGAAACCGTAACTATGACTATGCTTCATTTTTTTTTATTATTATTTAAAACAAAAACAATCATTTTTATTTTCAAAAATTTTAAACAAGAAATGGTGTAAAACAAAAAAAGAGCTTTATTTTAAAATAAAGCTCTTTCATATATATTTTAATCGTACTATTTTATGTACTGTATGGTTTCAGAAGCAGCTTTATTAATACTATCAAAAAAGCCTTGTTCATTCATCCATTTATCACTATATATTTTACTCATATAACGCGATCCGTGGTCTGGGAATATAATAACAACATTATCCGTTTCTTTAAACTCACCTTGTTCTGCTAATTGATTTACAGCTTGCATCGCTGCTCCAGAGGTATAACCTACAAATAAACCTTCTGTTTTCGCTATTAATCTTGCAGTATGTGCACTTTCTTCATCTGTTACTTTAACAAATTCATCTATAGTATCAAAATCTGTTGCGGTTGGTATTAAATTCTTGCCTAAACCTTCAATTCTATAAGGATAAATTTCTTTTTCGTCAAACTCTCTTGTTTCGTGGTATTTTTTTATAACAGATCCAAAAGCATCAACGCCAATAACTTTAATATTAGGGTTTTGCTCTTTTAAATATTTTGCAGTTCCAGAAATAGTTCCTCCTGTACCACTACAAGCTACTAAGTGCGTGATTTCACCTTCTGTTTGATTCCAAATTTCAGGACCCGTTGATTGGTAATGTGCATCAATATTTAACTCATTAAAATATTGATTAATATAAACTGAACCATTAATTTCTTCATGTAAACGCTTTGCTACTTGATAGTAAGACCTCGAATCGTCTGCACTAACGTGTGCAGGACAAACGTAAACCTTTGCTCCCATGGTTTTAAGCATGTCTATCTTATCTGCCGAAGATTTAGAACTTACTGCCAAAACACAATCGTATCCTTTTATTATACTAACCATTGCAATACTAAAACCCGTGTTGCCAGATGTGGTTTCTATAATAGTGTCTCCTGGGTTAAGAATACCTTTTCTTTCTGCTTCTTCTATAATGTGTAAAGCGATTCTATCTTTTGAAGAATGTCCTGGATTAAAGGATTCTACTTTTGCAAAAAAGTTACCTTTAAATTTTGAAGCTATTTTATTAAGTCTAATAAGCGGAGTGTTGCCTACTAAGTCTAATACATTATCAAAAACCTGATTGTTGTGTTTCATAAATGCTTTTTATAAGCTACTGTAATATTACTAAAAATAATTGTAACTTAAAACTTGGCAAAAATAAGTAAATTTTTTATTATGCACTAATTCCTTCAAGGTCTAATATAAAAGCATATTCTAGAGCGACTTCTTTTAAACTTTCAAAACGCCCAGATGCGCCTCCATGACCAGAATCCATATCGGTATGTAGCAATAATTTATTATTGTCAGTTTTTAATTCTCGTAATTTCGCAACCCATTTTGCTGGTTCCCAATACTGTACTTGAGAATCGTGCAAACCTGCTGTAACTAGCATATTTGGACAGGGCTTAGCTTTAACGTTATCGTATGGAGAATAGGATTTCATATAATCATAATACCCTTTCTCATTAGGATTCCCCCATTCATCATATTCTCCAGTTGTTAAAGGAATAGTGTCATCAAGCATTGTAGTTACTACATCTACAAAAGGAACTGCAGCCAAAATTCCGTTGTATAACTCAGGATTCATGTTAATAATTGCTCCCATTAATAAACCTCCAGCTGATCCGCCGTAAGCGTATAAATGCTGTGGTGATGTGTATTTTTGTTCGATTAAATATTTAGAGCAGTCAATAAAATCAGTAAACGTGTTCTTTTTGGTTAAAAGCTTTCCGTTTTCATACCAATGTCGCCCTAAATATTCACCACCCCGAATATGAGCAATAGCATAAACAAAACCTCTATCCAACAAACTTAACCTTATGGTTGAAAAAGACGGATCGATAGTAGAGCCATATGAACCATAGGCATACTGCAACAATGGTTTTTTTCCATTTAACGATATACCTTTCTTATAAACTAAGGATATAGGAATCTTTACACCATCGCTGGCAGTTGCCCAAATACGCTTAGACTGGTAGTTAGTTTTATTAAAATTACCCCCTAAAATAGCTTGTTCTTTTTTTATTTCGCTTTGCTTAGTTTGTAAATTATAATCAATAACGGCATTAGGAGATGTTAAAGAACTATAACCGTAGCGCAAAATACAACTATTAAAATCGGGATTATTACCAATAAAAGCAGTATAAGTTTCAGAATTAAACGGTAAATAGTAATCTTCAGTTTTATCCCATTTTATTACCCGAAGTCTATTCAATCCGTTTTCGCGTTCGTTCACAACTAAATAATCTTTAAAAATCTCAATATCTTCTAATAGAACATCTTTTCTATGTGATATAACATCTACCCAATTTTCTTTTTCTAGTGATGTTTCTTTAGTTTTTGATAATTTGAAATTAGTAGCTTTATCACCATTAGAAATGATATAAAAAGAATCTTTATAATGCGCAATACTATACTCTAAATCTTGCTGTCTTTTTTGAAATATTTTAAACTCACCATTAGGTGTGTTGACATTTAAAATTCGATATTCTGAACTCAAAGTACTCGAAGAACCAATAATAATATATTTTCTAGATTTTGATTTGTAAACAAAAGTGTTAAAGGTTTCATCGGTTTCATGATATACCTCAACATCTTCTTTAGTATCAGTATGTAGTTTGTGCTTAAATATCTTGTAAGAACGTAATGTAACCTCATCTTTCATAGCATAAAACAAGGTTTTATTATCGTTTGCCCAAGTAACACTTCCGGTGGTATTTAATATTTTATCGGAGTAAATTTCACCTGTTTCTAAATTTTTAATTTGAATAGTGTATTGTCGCCTACTTACCGTATCGATTGAAAAAGCAGCTAGTTTATTATCTGGACTAATTGCAATGCTTCCTAAATTAAAGTAAGCGAAATCTTTAGCCATTTTGTTACAATCAAACAAAATTTCTTCGGCTGCTTTTAAACTTTCCTTTTTTCTTGAATAAATGGGGTAATCATTTCCTTTTTCAAAACGGGTTATATACCAGTAACCGTTTAGCTTATAAGGTACGCTAGTGTCATCTTCTTTAATGCGCCCTTTCATTTCTTCAAACAAATCCTTTTGAAACCCTTCAGTATGCTGCATAACATGCTTTGTATAGGCATTTTCAGCATTCAAATATTCGATTACTTCTGGGTTTTCTTTATCATTCAACCAATAATAATTATCGATTCTTTTATCGTTATGAATTTTTAATTCCTTTGATATTTTTTTAGCTATTGGTGGGTGAATTGTATGTTTCAAATGAAGCAATATTTATTCTTAAATTAAGGCTTCAAAAATAGAAAAATTAAATAGTTTTGTATTGTAAAACGAAAATTATAAAATTATGTTTGGAGATATGATGAATATGATGGGTAAACTCAAAGAAACCCAGCAAAAAGTTGAAGCCACTAAAAAACGTTTAGACACGGTTTTTATTGATGAAAAAAGTAGCGACGGATTGTTAAACATAACATTAACTGCAAACCGAACTATAAAATCTATTGAAATTGCAGACGAATTGCTTGAAGATAAAGAACAACTTGAAGATTACCTTGTTTTAACTTTAAATAAAGCTATTGAAAAAGCAACAAATGTAAACGAAGCAGAATTAGCTGCCGTTGCTAAAGAAGGTATGCCTAATATTCCTGGGATGGATATGTTTAAGTAGATTGGATACTAGCGAAAATTAAAAACTCCGTAAGACAGCTATTAATTTTTGATGCATAGTATCAGTATAATCCAAATGAGTTACCATACGTAATTTGCCTCCGCCCATACCTATAATTTTGATGTTTTTATCGGCTAGTTTTTGTACAAAATTATTTTCGTTTTCACCTTTATTTAATTCGAAAATTACAATATTAGTCTCAATAGGTTCAACTATTTTAACCATTGATAATTTGCGCAACTCTACTCCTATTTCTTTTGCTTTTTTATGGTCTTCAGCTAGTCTTTCAATATTGTTATCTAAGGCATACAATCCGGCTGCAGCTAAATAACCTACTTGACGCATATTACCACCAAATATTTTACGAATTCTAATTGCGTTTTTCATAATCGCTTCATCTCCAATTAATAAAGAACCTATTGGACACCCCAAACCTTTACTTAAACACACCGAAATGGTGTCAAACATTTCTCCGTATTGCTTAGCCGTTTCATTACTAGCTACTAAAGCATTCCATAAACGTGCACCATCTAAATGAAGTCCGAGATTATTATCATCACAAACTTTTCTTATTTTTTTAATTTCTGAAAAATCCCAACATGCGCCACCACCTTTATTGGTTGTGTTTTCAATTTCTACTAAACTTGTTTTACTGTAATAATAGGCATCAGGATTTATAGCTTCTAACACTTGCGCAGCTTTAAACATGCCCTGATTTCCATCAAGCAATTTACAAGACACGCCGCTATTAAATGATGCACCACCAGATTCATAATTATAAATATGTGCATATTTATCACATATTACTTGATCTCCTGGGTTTGTATGTAATTTTAAAGCCGTTTGATTTGCCATAGTGCCACTTGGAAAAAACAAGGCTTGTTCTTTTCCAAACATAGTTGCTACACGCACTTCTAATTCATTCATGGTTGGGTCTTCTCTAAATACATCGTCGCCAACTTGAGCTTGCATCATTGCATCTAACATGCCTTTTGACGGTTTAGTAATAGTATCGCTTCTTAGGTCTATATTCATTTCATCAATGCTTAAGTAATCTATCTGTAATACTGAGATTAGAAATTTTATAATTTTGAATTTTCAGTATTATCATTATATAAATTGAATTTTTGTTAAATATGTAAATATTTTATAAAAAGTAGTTTCAGTAAAAAAAATTAATAATCTTATCCAAATAATCCAAATTCATAAATACACTTATTAATAAAAGCTTACTTTTTTCTTTACTAGTTTTTAACTAAAAATTTATATAAACTAATTGTAGCAAACAAAACTTTTTTATTATTAAAAATATTAGCTAATATTTTAAATTTAAAATCCTTGTTTTCTTTCGCAAAATCTGTTATTGGGTATGCTCCTATTGCTTGTAACGAATTTATTTTATTCTTAAAAACATTTAAAGTAAATTGAGCTTTAATCATTTTAATTATGGTAAAAAAAGTAAATGTATCTCTCCTATATTTAAAATTGTTTTTAATAACTTCTTTATGTTTAATTGATTTAGTATCTAATTCATTAATTATATTAGTAAAGTCTGTAATTAATGCTAAAAAATAGTTAGCGATTCTTTTTTTGTGCTTTAAGTCACTACTTCTCATTGTGGATTCTGAAGACTGAAAATACCTATAAATATTTGATTTACAATAACCTACACGCTTCGCACTTATAAATAAAGCTAGAGTAAAACCTAGATCATCGTCATATCCTTTATCCTTGAAGGATAATTTTAAGTCATCTATAAATTCTTTTCTAACTAAATACCACCAAATTTCTACACGTAAATTGATGTCCTCTTTTAAAAATTGAGCCCCATCTGTTATTTTAATAGAGCCACAATCAAAAGATGCATATTTTGAATCAGATACTAAATTATCAAAAGTGACTAGTGCACCAAACCCCATTATATCTAGCTTATTTTTTAATGCAGCATTAAGGATAACATCTAATGAATTATGAGAAACATAGTCATCAGCATCAACAAAATAAATATAATCTCCTTTAGCTAATTTTAATAGTTTGTTTCTTGTTGCAATGACTCCTTGATTTTTATAAGAATGGACAAAAACATTATTATGCTTTTTAGAAAAATTGATTACTTTCTCTAAACTTTTATCTGTAGAGCCATCATTAATTATTACGATTTCATATTCTTTTTTATCAATATTCTGCATAATCAAACTATTAAGACACCTTTCAATATAAGCTTCTGCATTATACATTGGAATTAAAATACTCAACTTCATAACTCAAACATAAATTAGGTAATTACTAAACAATAAAAATAAAAGTGTTCTATATAATTTTTAGACAACATATATAAAATGACATCCCCAACGAAAATAAAAGAATTTGGTCTAAAAATTAGTGTTATAGTAAATGTTTATTTTAAGTTTATTCGCTATTAGCTTCAAAACACTAAATTTTAACTATAATTTATATGGCTCTAAATATTAACCTGAAAGATTTCTTTAAAAAGTTAACCCTATTTATTTCTCTGCTATTGGTATTTAATTTACTTGACATTTTATTAAGAATTTACTTAGGGTTTAGTGGAATAATTAGTAAACTATCTGTGTATTTTAACTTTAATGAAGAAGCTAGTATACCTACACTTTATTCGTTTGTTGTATTATTTACATCTGCCCTATTATTATTTTTTATTTTTACTAATAGTAAAACCAATAAGCTTAAATCTTATATGTGGCTAGGGTTATCTTTAATTTTTGCTTTTTTAGCAATAGATGAAATATTACAAATACACGAGAAATTAAGTTGGGTAGTTCAAAACCGTTTAAATACTACAGGAATATTTTGGTTTGCTTGGGTAATTCCATATTTTTTGGGTGCTGTATTAGTTTTTATAATATATGCTAGGTTTTTAATGGGCTTAGAGAAAAGGATTCGCTACATGTTTATTTTATCTGGAACTATTTTTGTAGCTGGAGCCATTGGTTTCGAGTTAATTGAATCAAACATACACTTTACCACTGGGCAATTAAATACTGAATACTATTTATTAGCTAGCTGTGAAGAATTTATGGAAATGTTTGGTATTAATCTATTTATTTATGCGCTACTTTGCCATATTAAAACAGACCAAAACACGTTACACATCAAATTAAATTAAGCTCTTTTTAATACCTTGTATTTAATGCCAAAGTTACAGCGTTGTAGTGGTTATTTTTAATAATCGGTAATTTAACCATAAATACAAAAAAGCACTTCCTGCAATTAACATTTCAATAAACTCTGAAGATTTTTCTACAATATAACCGTACTTATTATTAATTTGTGCCAAATCAACAATCACATCAAGTACAGATTGGAAAGTAATTATAATGAACCATAATATTAAAATAGTTGGTACACCGATAGCTCTGAAGCTGGAAAATCTTCTTAGAAATATTCCTATTAATCCTGATATTCCAAAGATGAGTCGAAGATTATCATTATAAAATTGTAGTGCTCCAATATTATGAAGCGTTGTCTCCCCTTGATAATTTATTTTTTTCCATTCTTCAGGAGTTTCAAAGAAGAAAAACCACTGCCCCCATGCAACCTCTTCCATTGCTAGAATAATTAAGCAAATTGAGAAAAAAATATAAAAACCAAAAACGTACTTTTTTACAGATTTGAAAATATTAAGTGAAGAGTACACTCCATAGCATCCTCCAACAAAAAATAATAAAAAAGTTAATAACTCAACGGGGTTATTTTCCTCTAACAACCAAAAATACAGACTTCTAAAACTTGGTAGCACTATAAGTAAAGCCATTATAAAAGTCAATACAATTGGCAAAAAAAGCAAAATCGTTGCTAGCTTTCTTGATATTTTATAATCGCTACTTGAAAGTAATAAATTAAACTTATCTATCATTTTAATTACAAAGGTTATAGTTTTAGTATATAAATAACTTAATCAACCACGCTAAGTTTTTTTAACTGAATTTGCTTTAACCATAAATACAAAAACGAACTTCCTGCAATAAGCAATTCTGTGATTTCAGCAAATCTTTCAATACCATTTGATAACTGTTTATTAATTTTTACAAAATCCACCAAAACATCTAGGAATGCAAGAAACACTATCATTAAAAACCAAGACAATAAGATTATTGGAACTCCAATTTTCTGGAATTTGGAATGATTTCTTAAAATGATCCCTACAAATCCAGATAATCCAAAAAACAATAAAAGGTTATCTCTATTGGATTGCATAAAATTCAAATTATGTAAAGTGGTTTCGCCTTGATAATTCATGGCTTTCCATTTCTCTGGAGTCTCAAAATGAAAAAAAGACTGCCCCCAAGAAATTTCTTCCATGGCTATTAATACCAAGAAAACAGAAAAAAAAGAATAAAATAAAACGATGTATCTTTTTTCAAATTTAGATAATTTAAACGACAAACGAATGCCATAGATGCCACCAAATAAGAATACGATAAATGTTAATAACTCTATTGGATTATTTTCTAAAACTAACCATATACCAAAATCTCTTGCTGGAGGATACGCAAATAAAAATGCTTGAAAACAAACTAATAATATAGGGAAACAAAAAATAATTATTTTTAAATTCTTAGGTAATGTAGGAGAGCCGGTTTTAAAAATATAACTTAACAATATATACGTTTTTTATTTTAAAGCAATATAGCCAATTTTAAAAAATTCACTTAATTAAAATCAATATTTTAATTTAAAAATATGTTTTTAATCTAAAAATTAACATTGCAAAAATTAATATTGCTATTTTAGTTTTTTAAATATAATTTAATGAAGTTAAGTGTTATAATACCTTGCTATAATGCCCAAGAACATATTGAAAGATGTTTAATAAATTTAGCAAATCAAAACCTAAAAGTTTCAGAATATGAAGTTATACTAATTGATGATGGTTCAAAAGACGACACTGCAAAAATAATAGAACACTTAAAGGCATCTACTAAAAATATTGTCTTTTATAAACAACCAAATCAAGGTCAAGGTGTTGCTAGAAATTATGGCTTAAAATTAGCAAAAGGAGAATATATATATTTTTTAGATGTAGATGATTACATTGCGGACAACTCTTTAAGTTTGTTGCTAAATTATCTTGAAAAATATGATTTAGACTTAATTGGTTTTAACACCATTATTACTGAAAATTACAATCTTTTTGAATTAAATAATAAAGCGTTTAATTCTGAAATAAGTATAACCAATGGAATAGACTATATTACAGAAAACAGACACCATCGTTTAGAGCCTTGGTGGTATATTACTAAAAGAGAATATTTATTAGAAATTGGAGTTCTATTTGAAGAAGGTGTGTTTTTAGAAGATGCCATTTTTACTATAAATGTTCTTTTAAATGCTAAACGATTTGCTCATATTCCTTTAGAAGCTCATAGATACATAACAAGTCCATCTTCAACTATGAGAAGTAAAAACCAAAAGCACCTAAATAAACTAGTTAAGTCTTACGTTGAGTTAATTCTTAACTTAAACCAAATGATTAATAAAATTAGTAGTTTACCTGAGATTTACAGCGCAAAATTTATAGAAAACATAAAATATAGATC
The DNA here is from genome assembly GCF_000789235.1 of Wocania ichthyoenteri Th78. Lineage (GTDB taxonomy): Bacteria > Bacteroidota > Bacteroidia > Flavobacteriales > Flavobacteriaceae > Wocania_A > Wocania_A ichthyoenteri. Next base: position 3,854,843 of record NZ_KN525716.1, on the reverse strand, counting down.
TAGTGCTAATACTATGTACATGTTTTTTAAAATAGTCTCTTCAAATTATACAATTAAAGACATTAATAAAGTAATAAATAAATTAAAACTTGTTAATGCATACCCCATGGATATAAATTTATTAAATGAAGAGTTCAGCCATCCTAAAATTAGATTAGCAATGTATATATTTAACCATAAATATCTATTATATCTATTATTATACCCCTTAAGGTTTCTTGAAAGAAGAGGTGTTATAAGTACGCCTTAAAATATTTTAGTAAAAAATTAAATCTAAAATATTTTTAAAGCTACTAACTGTATATTTAGCTAAATATTCTTTACCTAAAAGCGAAGAGTTTTGCTTATGAATGTTTTGACCACTATCCTTTAAACATATAGTTGTCCAACCTAGTTTGTTTGGCGTTATAAAATCTTTTTTAACATTATCGCCAATATAATAATAATTTGCATTCTCAAATAAATTTTCAAAGTGCTTATAATTATTAACATTAGGTTTTTCGCTACCAAATTCTTCTGAAATTAACACTTCTGAAACCCAATTGTTTAGTTTTAAAGCGTCTATTTTACTCCTTTGTTGTTTGCTTCTCCCATCTGTAATAAGTCCAATTACAATACCTCTTCTTTTTAATTCATTTAATACTTCTACTCTATCTTTTGATAATTCTAATTTTGGATTATGATTTCTATAAATATCAAGCAATTCGTTAATACTAATAGACAAATTATGTATTTTAATTATAGCTTCAAACGCATTCTCTTTATCATAAAAACATGCAAGCATTTGATTATAAATAACTGATGATTCAACAGAAACCACTTTACCTATTTTTAATGAAATTTCGGTGTAAGCAGATTTTAAAAAATCTATTTCATTGTAGAGTGTATCGTCTAAATCAAATACAACTACTGTATTAATCTTCATGATTTTTTATTAAAATTTCATCATCATATCGTAGCATTAATAGATTCTCTTCCCAACCATCAAAGTAAACTAATTCCTCATGCAAAATATATTCTTGAATAATCCATTTTGGGTAGTTTCCGCCTGCTAAATATGATAGAGGAAAACCACCTCCAAATCTTGGATTAATTTCTATTCCTTTTATTTCGTTGTTTTTTTTATGTAGAAAGAATTGCGCAGTAATACATCCTATTGCATCTTCTAAAAACGAAAAATTTTCGTCTATAAAAGTTTTTAGTTTGTTTTTTTTAGTAACACCTTTACTTACCTCTCCAGCGCGAGTTTCAATACGTCTACGCGGTATAACACATTTTAAATTGCTGTTTCTATCATAATATAAATCACAGGTGTACTCGTCATATAATTTGGCATCAAAATATTCAAAAAACTTTAGTGAATCATTTTTAAATTGATATTCAGAAATTTGTGATTCACTTTTTACAATAAAATTATCATTACTGCCACTACCATTTAATGGTTTAATAAATATTGGAAGCTTATAATTACTCTTAGAATATGTTTTGGCAACACTAACATTTAATTTTTTAAATAAAGTATGTGTTTTTATTTTATCTATACATGCTTCTATCAAATTTTCGTTTGATATTACTATAGTTATATTGTTTTTTAAAAACTTTTCTTTGTTTTGTGATAAAATTAATAATTCAGTATCTATTGTTGGTATAACAAGTTTTACATTATTCTCAATGCATACTTTTAACAAATAATCTGAATAATCTGCATCATCAACTCTACATATTTTTATTGATTTATCAGCAATTTGTGCCGCTGGAGAAAGATTTGGGTTAAAATCAGCCACACACACTTTTGCTGATGGAAAAATGGCTTTTAATTCTTTCATAAAAGCTTTAACCAATGAAACTCTTCTACCTCCAGACGTTATTAAAACATTGTTCATATAAATTCTATAATCAATTTAATTCTACTTTTTTAACCTTAATATGGGATTGAATGCTATAAATAAGACATAATATATACTTTTTATATTAAATAATTTAACTAGCAATGTGTAAATAAAACCATTGTAATCTTTTCCTAAAAATGAATTTAATGGATATGCTCTAATTTCTTGCATACTAGTTATTATTTTTTTAACCTCCTTTAATTTAATAGTCGATTTTAATATTCTAATCATTAGAAAAAAAACAAATGATTGTTGACGTGCTTTTAAACGTTCAATACAAGCTTCATTTTCTTTATTCTTTTTTATTCCATCTATAAGTAGCTTAAACAGTAATGCTGCATTTGCATTATCATAAATAACTTTTAAATAATGACTGGGTTCTTTGCTCGTCATTGCAGACCCAACTACTTTAACATGCCTATGAGCATCAATCGGTAAATACCCAACCTTTTCTGCTCTTATAAGTAAATTGGCTGTAAAAATGGCATCTTCCATCCAACGCCCTTCTATAAATTTTAAACCAATAGTATTTAAAAACTCCTTTTTTGCTAGATACCACCATACCTCATTTTTGTAGCCGTTACAAGCAATGTACTTTGTTCCTTTTATTTTAGAAATGTTATAATCTACATTAACTCCTGTAGCAGACTCATATAAATCTATTTTTTCAGTGCCTTTTGATATAAAGGTTAATACCTGTAAATCATTAGTCTCTGCACAGTCTAATATAGGTTTTAAAGTGTTGTTTGCTAAATAATCGTCTGGATCAATAAAATAAACATAGGCTCCTTTGGCTACGTTTAAACCAAAGTTTCTGGCGCTTCCCACGCCTCCATTTTCCTTGTTATAAACAAAAATGTTCGTGTTTTTAAGCTGAAACTGCTTAACCACTTGAATACTATTATCCTCAGAGCCATCATTAACAACAATAATTTCGTAATCGGTTGCACTTAAGCCTTGATTTAAAAGACTTTGAATACAACCAGAAATATATTGTTCAACATTGTATACAGGAATTATAATACTTAACCTCAATAGATAGTTTTTATATTAAGACCAAGTATGCAAATACATTTATTTAATAAAGTAATATAAACTTTTACGTATTCGAATTTTGAAAAACAAAAATGAAAGCTTTAATAAATTATTGGCTGGTCTAATAAGTTAATAGCAACCAAATATAATTTATAAAATAGTAGGTCTATAAAAATATCCGTTAAAATGTAGAATTTTCCCATTAACGAAAGTTTGTGTTTTAATATAGATTTATTAATTCTATTTTTGTTCAAAATAAATTAACAAATGATTACTTCCGATCAAATTAAAAACCTAAATACCCGCCTTGACAAACTAAGGCACTATCTTTGACGTTGATGCAAAACTTATAGAAATACAAAACGAAGAAGAACAAACTTTCGATCCCAATTTTTGGAACGATTCAAAAGCTGCTGAAGTGATTATGAAATCGCTTCGAGTAAAGAAAAAGTGGATAGAAGACTATAATACTGCCAAAACACTTGTTGAAGACTTAGAAGTACTTTATGAATTTTACAAAGAAGATGAAGCTACCGCAGAAGAAGTTCAAACACGGTTTGATAAAGCATCCACTCTATTAGAAGATATTGAGTTTAAAAACATGCTTTCTGAAGAAGGTGATAGCTTAAGTGCTGTATTGCAAATTACTGCTGGTGCTGGCGGAACAGAAAGTTGCGATTGGGCAAGTATGCTTATGCGTATGTATTTAATGTATGCCGAAAAAAGCGGGTTTAAAGTTAAAGAACTCAACTTTCAGGAAGGTGATGTTGCTGGCATAAAAACGGTAACTTTAGAAATTGAAGGCGACTTTGCTTTTGGTTGGCTTAAAGGCGAAAATGGCGTGCACAGATTGGTACGTATCTCTCCTTTTGACAGTAATGCGAAACGCCACACCAGTTTTGCATCGGTTTACGTGTATCCGCTTGTTGATGATACTATTGAAATTGACATCAACCCAGCAGATTTAGATATTACAACCGCACGTTCTAGTGGTGCTGGCGGACAAAACGTAAATAAAGTAGAAACCAAAGTACAGCTAACACACAAACCAACAGGTATTCAAATATCATGTTCAGAAACACGCTCACAGCACGATAATCGCTCTCGTGCAATGCAAATGCTTAAATCTCAGCTATATGAAATTGAATTGCAAAAACAATTAGCGCAGCGTGATGATATTGAAGCAGGTAAAATGAAAATTGAATGGGGAAGTCAAATTCGAAATTATGTGATGCATCCGTATAAATTAGTAAAAGATGTACGAACAGCCCATGAAACTGGAAATGTAGATGCGGTTATGGATGGCGATATCAACGCCTTTTTAAAAGCGTATTTAATGATGATGGGACAAAAAGAAGAAGATACTTCAACTTTATGAAAACAATAAATACTATAATTTTTGATTTAGGCGGTGTATTAATCGATTGGAATCCAGAATATGTTTATTTAGACGTGTTTAATAGTAATCGCGAAAAAATGCAATGGTTTTTCGATAATATTTGTACTAACGATTGGAACGAAAATCAAGATGCAGGCTATCCAATGGCTAAAGCTACAGAAGAACGAATTGCGCTTTTTCCTGAATGGGAAAGCGAAATTAAAATGTTTTACGGGCGTTGGGAAGATATGCTGGGTGATGCTATTTCTGAAACGGTGGAGATTCTCGATAAGCTCATAAAATCTAACAATTATAAAGTTGTAGCACTTACAAATTGGAGTGCAGAAACTTTTCCTATTGCTTTAAAAAAGTTTGATTTTCTACATTGGTTTGAAGGTATTATAGTTTCAGGCGAAGAAAAAACTAGAAAACCTTTTGACGAGATTTATCATTTAACTCTAAATAGATTCAATATAAAAGCAGAACATTCTATTTTTATAGATGATAATTTACGGAATATTGAAGCTGCTAATAATTTGGGTATTAATGGCATTCATTTTAAATCTGCAGAACAACTTATTCAACAATTAAAAACTTATAATATCAAATTATAATGATAAAAATATACCATAACAATCGCTGTAGTAAATCGCGTTGCGGATTAGAAATACTGGAAAATTCAGGTAAAGAATTCGAAATTATTAAATATTTAGATGATACCCTTTCCGCGAAAGCGTTAAAAGAAATAATGGCCTTATTAAAAATAAATCCAATAGATTTAGTTAGAAAAAACGAAACCATTTGGAAAGAAAACTTTAAAGGAAAAACATTAACGGATGCCGAAATTATTCAAGCCATGGTAGAAAACCCGAAACTTATTGAACGCCCCATTGTAATAAACGGGGATAAGGCTGTAATTGGAAGGCCTCCAGAATTAATATTAGATATTAT
>NZ_KN525716.1:3834775-3849580 GCF_000789235.1 Wocania ichthyoenteri Th78 | reverse complement strand
TTAGCGAAGTTATTTTAGATATTATTCTGGTCTTAAAGCCTTCAAAAGACTTAGCGTAGTTGCGTCTTATCATGAATTGGTCACACAGTTGAGAAAATAAAGTTTCTATCCTCTTTCTCGATTTTCTAAAAATGTACGGTTGTTTTTTGTAATTGTTTTGATTATTTCTCATCGGTGTATTTAGCTTTATGTTACAAGTATCAAACAAGTTAAGTTGAATTTCTGCGGATAAATAACCTCTATCACCAATTAAAGTGCAATTGCTAATTTGTGCTTTAATATCTTTAAGATAATTCACATCATGAACAGATGCCGGACTCAAATCTATACTCTGAAAAATACCGCTAACAGAACAAATAGCATGTAATTTATACCCATAATAATTAGCACTTTGAGAAGCACAATAACCTTTGTCTGGAAAGACATAAGTAGCTTCTTTACATATTCTTGAACGAGAACTTCTTGATAGCTTACAAACCTCTAAAGGCATGCTATCTACAATGAAATAGTCTTCAAATTCATTAAAATGAGTAGCCAATTTTAAACGTATTGCATCAATATGATTTGCTAACTTTCTTCTTCTACGATTATAAACACTGCGGTTAATTTTTGATGAAATGATATCAGGAAGTTGTCTAAATAGGTTACTCTCACTATCTATACCCATATATTCTGATGTAAGGCTTAGGCTTACCAACTCCAAATCACTCAGTTTGGGTTGTCGTCTTTGATAAGCTAAAAGCTGCTCTTTTGATATTTTTCTTAATACTTCCAATATTCTTTCGTAATTTGCATTTAAGTTGTTCATAATTAATGTTTTATCGCTAAAATAAGTTACTGATTATCAGTAAGATGGACAACTTTTTTCTTTTAAATCATAATGCACAACGGGTATTATATAGTTTAAAATGCTTAAAGCTTTTTAACAAAGCTTTAACCTATTCACCTTAAACCATAGGTTATTTTTGCTGTCTAAAACGGTAAAACCTAACCATGAACAAATTATTTATTTTTGCCCTCTCCTTTTTTTTATGTATTGCAAAAGGCTTTTCACAACCTGAAAATTCAGAAATTTCAAGCACGTCACCTACTTCAATCATTAAGGAAGTTGTAATTACTGGAAAAGTTATTGATAAAGAAACCCAAGAACCTTTAGAATACGCTACTATTGCATTTTTTAGTAAAAAAGAAAACAAAATTGTAACTGGAGGTATTACAGATGCTAATGGTGATTTTAGCATTCCCATAAAAACAGGTATTTATGATATATCTATCGAATATATCGCCTTTAAAACTCAAAAAATATTAAATAAAAAACTAACTACTGATGAAAATATTGGGTCATTCTTATTAGAAATAGATGCAGAATCGTTAGCAGAAGTAGAAGTTATTGCTGAACGTACTACAGTTGAAATTAAACTAGATAAAAAAATATACAACGTTGGTAAAGATTTAACGGTTAGTGGCGGAACAGTAAGTGATGTTTTAGATAATGTGCCATCAGTTTCAGTAGATGCTGAGGGAAATGTAGCGTTAAGAGGTAACGATAATGTACGCATTTTAATTAATGGTAAACCATCTGGCTTAGTGGGTTTAAATTCTACCGATGCTTTAAAACAATTACCAGCCGAATCTATAGAAAAAGTAGAAGTTATTACATCGCCATCGGCTAGATACGAAGCCGAAGGTACTGCCGGTATTTTAAATATTATTCTACGCCGTAGTAAATTACTCGGGCTTAATGGTGCGATTACTGGAAATGTTGGTCATCCAGATGCTGCTGGTATTTCTGGTAATATTAATTACAGAACGGGCAATGTTAACTTTTTTAATACTACATCTTATAGCTATAGAGAATCTATTGGTCGCTGGTATAACGATGTAAAATACAATGATATTAACACGCCCGATTTAGATGAAAAAAGAGATTGGGTAGATATAAGAAAAGGATTTAATACAAACGCTGGGATTGAATGGTATATAAACGATTCGGCATCGTTAACATCTTCTATAGTTTATAGTAATAGTAATAGCGACAATAATTCGGTAAACAATCTTATTCAATTTAATAAAGTAAATAGCACAACAAGTAAAAGTGTTCGATTAGATCCAGAAAGAGAAGATGGAGAAACTATTCAATACTCATTAAATTTCACAAAAGATTTTGATAAAACCGATCATAAATTAACTTTCGATTTTCAATTTGAAGATTCTAATGAAGACGATAACTCATTAATAAATGTTGATGGTACAGATACAGATTTTGTGACTACTCTAGATAACCAAACAAACATATTATTACAATCTGATTACACCTTACCTGTTGGTGAAATGAGTCAAATAGAAATAGGGTTTAGAGGTGATTTTAGCGACCGCTCTACAGATTATACTGTAGAATTATTAAATCCTAACACTGGAGCATTCGAAATAAATAATAATCTTTCAAATCTTTTCAACTTCAAACAGTACATAACCGCTGTTTACACACAATATGGTAGTAAAATTGAGAAGTTTTCATATTTATTAGGATTACGATTAGAAAACACAAGAACTACTTTAGACCAACCAACAAGTGGTGATTTTAAAAAGAAGAACCTCACAGGTTTATTTCCTACCGCAAACTTAAATTACGAATTAAGCGATAACGAAAGTTTATCATTAGGCTATAATAGAAGGTTAAGAAGACCGCGTGGTTTTATGCTAAACCCTTTTCCGTCTCGCTCTAGTTTAACCAATGTATTTCAAGGTAATCCAGATCTAGACCCTACCTATTCTGACAAGTTTGAATTAGGCTACTTAAATAGGTTTGGAAAGTTTACTTTAAGCACCGCAGTATATTATGAACATTCTACAAATATCATGTCTTTTGTTAGTAGAGAAACAGGAGAAACCGTTATTATTGATAATGAAGCATTTCCAGTAATACAAAGAGGCCCAGTAAATTTAGCAACGGATAATCGTTCTGGTTTTGAGTTTAACTTAAACTATAGTCCTACACGCAAATGGCGTGTAAATACTGATTTTAATCTTTTTAAATTAAAAAGAGAAGGCGAATTCAATGATATCGATTTAAGTTCGGATGCTTTAAATTGGTCTGTGCGATTAAGCAATAAGTTAACATTACCAAACAAAATCGATTGGCAAACCAATATGAATTATAGAGGTCCTAGTGATGATGCTCAAAATAATAGAAAAGGACGTTTTTCTGCAAATATGGCCTTTAGTAAAGATTTGTTTAAAGATAACGCTTCAATAGCATTTAATGTTAGGGATGTTTTAAATAGTGCTATTTTTAAAAACCATATTATTACAGATACGTTTACTTCTGATCAAGAAATTCAATTTAGAGGTGGACGTACTTATAATTTATCTTTTACATATAGGTTTAACCAACAGAAACAACGCGAACGCAATCGTGATTTTGGTGGCGGAGATGTGGATATGTAAAAACAATCTTAAACAAAAAAAGGAAGCTAAATTAGCTTCCTTTTTTTGTTTTGTATATATTATGTTTTAAGCAGCATTACGTTTCGCTTTCTTTTCTTCTCTAATTTCTTTTAATCTTTCAATTAAAGAACCTCCAATCCAATAAGGGATTACAAAAGTTAATAAAAATATCATTAACCAAAAACCGATTGTTAAAATGGTTAAAAAAGCTAAAAATCCTAAATATTGATCAAAATCAAACATAATTGCAAGTGTCTTATTAAAAAATCTTATGCAAAGATATAATAAAGAGATGTGTTATACAATATCAAAATTAAAAATTATCAACAGTCTTTTACTAATCCAAATTAGGTTGAGGCGTCATTCGTAAATAAGGTTTCACTTCTTTATATCCTTTTGGAAATATACTTGGTATATCTTCTGTGGCAACAGATGGTACAACCACACAATCATCTCCGTTTTGCCAATTGGCTGGTGTTGCTACTTTATGATATGCCGTTAGTTGTAATGAATCGATAACACGTAACAATTCATCAAAATTTCTACCCGTGGATGCAGGATATGTTATAATAAGTTTTACTTTTTTATTATTATCAATTACAAAAACAGAGCGTACTGTAAGTTTACTATCTGAATTTGGGTGAATCATATCGTAAAGTTCTGAAACTTTTCTATCTTCATCAGCAATAATCGGAAAATTAACTGTTGTGTTCTGCGTTTCATTAATATCTTTTATCCACCCATGATGCGACTGTACACCATCTACACTTAATGCAACAACTTTAGTATTACGCTTGTCAAATTTAGCTTTGTATTTTGCTACCGTTCCTAATTCTGTGGTACAAACTGGTGTATAATCTGCTGGGTGAGAAAATAGAATGCCCCAACTATCGCCTAACCATTCATGAAAATTAATAGTTCCTTCTGAAGATTGTGCTGTAAAATTTGGTGCTTCATCTCCTAATCTAATTGTTGCCATAATTGTATTTTTTAAATTATATTTTATATCCTACTAAATTAGTAGATTTTAATTTAATTAAGCAAAAACATTCGTTATTTATATGTTAAAAAGAAGTTGTAAAAACTAACAAATATCATAATAATAACCAGACGAAAACAATTAACTTTGTATCTTATAATTAAATCATTATTACCATGAGTTACAGAATAGAAAAAGATACTATGGGCGAGGTAAAAGTACCTGCTGATAAACTTTGGGGAGCACAAACAGAACGCTCTAGAAATAACTTTAAAATTGGAGCTCCGGCTTCGATGCCACTAGAAATAGTTTACGGTTTTGCTTATCTTAAAAAAGCGGCAGCTTACACAAACTGCGAATTGGGTATGCTGGCTATTGAAAAACGTGATTTAATTACACAGGTTTGCGATGAGATTTTAGATGGCAAGCACGACAACCAATTTCCACTAGTTATTTGGCAAACAGGTTCTGGAACACAGAGTAATATGAATGTGAATGAAGTTATTGCCAACAGAGCGCATCAAATAGCCGGAAAAACTATTGGTATAGGCGAAAAAACCATTCAGCCAAATGATGATGTTAATAAATCGCAATCATCTAACGATACCTTTCCAACTGGCATGCACATTGCAGCTTATAAAAAAGTAGTTGAAACCACAATTCCTGGTGTTAAACAATTACGTGATACACTAAATAAAAAAGCTGAAGCCTTTAAAAATGTAGTTAAAATTGGCCGCACACATTTAATGGATGCTACTCCATTAACACTTGGACAAGAACTTTCTGGCTACGTAGCACAGCTAGACCATGGTATAAAAGCTTTAGAAAATACGTTACCACATTTAAGCGAATTAGCTTTAGGAGGTACAGCAGTTGGCACTGGCTTAAACACACCAAAAGGTTATAGCAAACGCGTTGCAGAATATATTGCAGAATTTACAAAGCTCCCTTTTATAACAGCTCCAAATAAATTTGAAGCATTAGCAGCACATGATGCTATTGTTGAAACTCACGGTGCTTTAAAACAACTAGCGGTATCTTTAAATAAAATAGCAAATGATGTTAGAATGATGGCATCTGGACCACGTTCTGGTATTGGAGAAATTATAATTCCAGCTAACGAACCAGGTAGTTCTATTATGCCAGGAAAAGTAAACCCAACACAATGTGAAGCTTTAACTATGGTTTGTGCGCAAGTAATGGGTAACGATGTGGCTATTAGCGTTGGTGGAATGCAAGGTCATTATGAGTTAAATGTTTTTAAACCAGTTATGGCAGCAAATCTTTTGCAATCTGCTCAGCTAATTGGAGATGCGTGTGTAAGTTTTGATATCAATTGTGCTGTTGGTATAGAACCAAACCATGAAGTAATAACTAAATTATTGAATAACTCTTTAATGCTAGTTACAGTTTTAAATACTAAAATAGGTTACTATAAAGCTGCAGAAATTGCTAATACTGCACATAAAAACGGAACTACATTAAAAGAAGAGGCTATTAATTTAGGTTATGTAACTGCTGAAGATTATGATGCTTGGGTTAAACCTGAAGATATGGTAGGGAGTTTAAAATAAAACTTCATTAAATTGTCTAGTCCTAAATAATCGATACAGATTAATAAAGGATTAAATTTATAAATTAAACCTGAACAATATTACTATTGTTCAGGTTTTTTGATTTATATCGTTTTGGTTTTAAAGTGTTTTGTTGATGCATTTGTATTGGAGTTAACATGTTGTTAGACCAATGCGGTCTTTTTTTATTGTAAATTTTTATTGCATTTTTAATTAAAATGATCCTTAGCTTTAAATCCACATTGTGTTTCGCTATACCAAATTCTTGTTTTAAAATACCATTTATACGTTCTGCGATAGCATTTTCATAAGGATCATATTGTTCAGTCATACTTGGTTTTATAAAGTTATCTTTTAGTTTTTCTTGATAGTCATCAGAACAGTATTGTAAACCTCTATCAGAATGATGAATCAAACCTTTTTGTTTATATTTTCTGTTTTTAATAGCCATTTCCAAAGCTAATATAGAACCAGATGCATTTAAACTGTTAGATACATTATACCCTACAATCTTCTTAGAATAAGCATCTGTAACCAAAGCGAGATAAGATGGATTTTTTCTGTTTCCTGTGTATGTGATATCACTAACCCAAACTTGTTCTGGTTTTTTAATTTCTAAAGTACTTATTAAGTTTTTGTGTTTTCTAAAACGATGATGTGAGTCTGTTGTAACATGATAACTTCGTTTTGGTTTTATAAGTAAATGGTTTGCTCTTAGTATTCTAAAGAGTTTATCTCTACCAATATTTAAAGCTGTTAATTGTGTTTTCAGTATATGATAAAGCTTTCGAGTTCCAAGATTTGGCATGGATATGCGAACGGATTGCACTAGTGCTATTACTTTTTGGGCAACACTTTGTTTTTGTCTTTTGGATTGTATCGACCTATAGTAAACCTGTCTATCAATCCCGAGTAAATAACAGGTAGAAACTACTGTTTCTTTGTGGGCTTCTTTGAAGCGGTCAATAACTCGGGATTGTAATTTTTTCTAACATCAATATTATATTCCTTTTCGACCATATCAACCATCATATCAAAAAGAATCACTTTTTTATCTGCGCGTTCTGCTAGATATTCAGCTCTTGCTTTCTGCTTTTCTAATAGTTTTACTTGCTGTTCTAATTCTAAAATACGTTGCTCGGGAGTTGTAGACATACTGGTGGAGATTTGTTCTTGCCAGTCAAAGTTACCATATTTTTTTAACCATCTGGTAATGGTCGAACCAGCTTGAATGCCATATTTGTCACGTGCTTGGCTTCTAGTTAGAAATCCTTGCTCTATTTCTTGGACAACTTCTAGTTTAAAAGAAAGGGAGTAATCTTTTTGGGTACGCTTAACGTAACCTGTGTTTTCTGATGTTTTCATTACACTAAAGTTTTAGTGTATCGCTATTTCAGGACGGGACAAATATGTTATATAAAAAAACAGGTAATAATTACCTGTTTTTTTTTTGGTTGATTAGCTATTAATCCTTTGTATTTTACAATTAACAAAAGAAATCGAGTCAAAGATATAATTTAACATATTCTTATTAATTAACATTTGTTAATTAGCTACCTATTTTTTTTCTTATTCTACTTAACTGTACTGAAGTTATTCCTAAATATGATGCAATATGATACTGAGAAATCAGTTTATCTACATTTGGTATTTGCTTTTTTAATTGAAGATAACGCTCGGTAGCATTTAACGATATGGAATCTATTAAACGCTTTTCGTACTTTATATATAGAAATTCTAAAATCTTAGTATATAATGCTTTTAGCGCCGAATTTTTTTTGCACAAACCCATTACTCTATAATAATCAATCTCATAAATTTTGCAATCTGTTAAGGCTTCAAAAACCAACGATGACGGCTTTCTTTTCATTAAAGCCGTCAAAGAAGCCGCAAAACTTAATGGTAAATAAAAACTTTTATTAAATTCTTTTCCAGATTCAGTTATCAAATAGCAACGTATAATTCCAGAAACAATCATATATGCTTTTGAAGGCACATCATCTAATTTTACAATTTGAGATCCTGCCTTTATTCTTTTAAATGTGGTTATTTTCTGAATTTCAGAAAAAGTATCTTCAGATATGTCTGAAATAGAATTTAAAAAAGTAAAATTTTTATGCATATTTGCTTGTCCTAAGTATATATAGTATATCCTAATATAATACCTTCTACTGCATTAATAATTAGTTTATCTACAATTTGCAAATAAACTTGTTTATGTGCTAATTGCATTTAAAAAAAATGAAGTGCCTCTTTATACGAGTCAGTAAACTATATAAACCAAGTTAAAAACTTATTATTATCCTATACGGAATATTTTTGAAATAACAGTAAGTTTTTACCTCACTTTTAGTAAGCTAAAAACAACTCAAAACTTATAAAATAAATAATTTAACCTTACTAAAACTAAGGTTTTAGCTTACCCAAAATCCAAAACGTCTTTCTAATTTTATAAGCACATTACAAACCATAAATAATGTTCTTATGAATACACGATTTTTAATTTTTACATTTCTTTTGCTGACATTTAATATTGCAGCTCAAGATTTACCTACCATCGTTCCTCCATCACCAAATGCTTCTGCATTCCATGTATATGGCAATACCCAAACGAATAATTATACGGGTTCTCCAGATATATCTATTCCTATATGGGAAGTCAAGGAAGGCGAGCTATCTGTTCCAATTTATTTAAAATATACAGGAGGTAACGGAATTAAAGTAGAAGAAATAGCAAGTTGGGTTGGTTTAGGTTGGACGCTTAATGCTGGAGGAGCAATATCTAGAACAATTAGGGGTATTGCTGATGAGGATGATACCAGATTTGGTTTTTTTAGAACAAATGGTATACCAGCTCCCATTACAGCTAATTATTCGCTTTATGAACAGATCAATAATGGAAATAGGGATGGAGAACCAGACAAGTTCATGTACAATTACCCTGGAGGTAGTGGAAGTTTCTTTTATAATTATGATCAAAGTATTTATTTTAAGCCCAAAAAAGATATTAAAGTAACTCACAATATTGGTATTGAACCTGAGTCTATTGCTCCAGTCCATTGTGAAACTTATGACGATGTTATAACTGATTTCACATTAAATGATGAATATGGAAACACCTTTCTGTTTAAAGACAAAGAGCGAAGTAATACTATAACTTTTGGAACTAGCTACTCTGATACTAGAGGGTTTCCTTCTACATGGTATTTAAGAAAAATGGAAAACCGTAATAAGACACATGCCATAGATTTTGAGTATGATACCTATGGCTATAGCTTAAAACGAACCGTAAGTACTTTTATAAAGAGAAATGAGATTGAAGGAAATATATTTACTGAAACATCTTATATAGGCAAGCGTTTAAAAAAAATTGTCTTTTCCCAAGGCTCTGTTGAATTTGTAGCATCTACATCAAATAGAAAAGATTTGAGTAACAATAAATATTTAGATAAGATTATTGTAAAGGATTTTCATGGAAAAATAATTAAGACGATAAAGTTTTCGTATAAATATATGACTACAAATACCTTAGTTGATTTAAGTGCTAATTTGCCAAATGAAGAGACAACAAGATTGGTATTAACCTCGATACAGGAATGTGATGGTAATAATAATTGTAATCCTCCAACTATTTTTACTTATGCTACTTCGCATTATTTGCCATCAAGATTTTCTAAGGCACAAGATCATTGGGGGTATTATAATGGGCAAAACTCAAACTCAACCTTAGAACCCAAACATATTATTACTTGGTATAACCCATATAACCCATCTAATAATAAAATAGAAACACTGGAAGTAGGAACCGCAAATAGGGTACCTGATGTTAATTATGCAAAAGCAGGGATTTTAATGGAGGTTAAGTATCCAACGGGAGGAAAAACTGTTTTTGACTACGAATCCCATACTGCTATAAATGATGAATTGCAAGGGGAGTTAACCAATGTTACTGAGGGTGTGTATTGGGAAAACACTATACTTCCTTTTACTATCAATTCAAATGCTAGTACAACAAAGGTAACGGTCTCGGGTTCTTACCATGATCCAGTAAATCAATGCAAACCGAAAGTTTATATAAAGAATACTGCTACTAATCAAACATATACATTGTCCCTTCTACCCCAAGATCTGTTTTTGTCTAACGGAAATTATCAAGCTTGGTTTGTTTTAGAGTCTACGGTTGTAAGTTCTTGTCCCACACAGTCTGATCCTGCTCAAGTACTTTTAAAATGGACTACTGAAAGTAATTCTCAAATAAAAACTATTGGAGGTTTGAGGGTTAAAAGTATATCGGATTACAAAAATAGTACATTAACAACAAAACGAAACTTTAATTATGATGGCAATGATGGATTGACATCAGGAAGAGTGATTAACGTTCCCGAATACTCTAGGTTTTTAGAGAACTACTCTTGGTCTTCTCAAACAGGTTCACCTGTTTTTTATATTAGATATGTGAACTCCTATACACCCCTATTTACGACTCAAGGCTCTGATGTAGGTTATGGAAAAGTAACTATTTCTCATGAGAATACAGCAACGGGGAAAGAGGAGTTTTATTATACAACAGTAGATGATTACCCAGACTCATATAATGGTGTTCATTATAACAATACTGCCTTAGATTATTTTAATTATTTAGGTAAAAAATATCCACATTACCCACTTCCACAAACTGATAGTAAAGACTATTTAAGAGGTGTAATAAAGAAAAATATAAAGTTCAAAAAACAAGGTGATAATTATATTGAGGTTTATGAAAAAAAATATTATTATGATACATTAAATTATTCAAAGGGAGATATTTCTATTGACAATCATATAGAAAATGCAGCAAGTACTGTAAGAGGTGTAAAAACACATAAAGAGGGAAGTGATTTAAGTTTTACTTTTTATAATATATATACTGGGTACAACCTACCTTCAAAAACAATAGAAAAACAATTCAATTCTTCAGGAAACTTAATACAAACTAATATTAAAAACTATGATAAGGATTCTTATGGTATTGCCAATTATTATATCCCAACGGTTAACGAAATGATTGATAGTAAGGGTAGTGTACAAAAAAGTATTACAACTTATGTCTTTAATGAAGCGGGAAAAACAACTGCTGAAAATAACTTGTTGATAAAAAAAGCTCCATATATAGCATTGCAAGTGGATGCTTATAAAGATGCGGCGAAACTATCCTCACAATACACGGTATATAACCATACCAAATGGCCTAGTTTAAATTTACCTGAGTCTGTTAAGATTTCAAAAGGAAGTAACGCTCTAGAGAATAGGGTCATATATCACGATTACGACCACAAAGGTAACCCTGTAGAAGTCTCAAAATCAAACGGCACACATATAATATATGTATGGGGCTATAATGAACAATATCCTATAGCAAAGATAGAAAATGCCACATTTACAGGTTTAGCTACAAATATACAAACCGCTATTAACAGTGCAGTTACAGCATCAAATAATGATATTGATACACCCACAGAAGACAATTTAAGAACCGCTTTAAACAATCTTAGAGGCCTATTTCCTAACGCTATGGTAAGCACCTACACCTACGACCCATTAATAGGAGTCACCAGTGTAACCGACCCCAAAGGGTATACCATATATTATGAATACGATGCCTTTAACCGTTTAAAACAGGTTAAAGACAAAGATGGTCATATTTTAAGTGAAAACGAGTATAACTATAAAAACTAAAAAACGATGAAAAATTATATATACACCCTGTTGTTTTTGTTTGTTACACAAATAGTTATAGCACAAACACCATCCACCATTAGTACACCAGAATCGGGACAGTCAAGCTATATAGTTACAGGAACAGAAGCACTTACAGCGACGCAAAGTATTATTTTAGGTCCGGGAACGCATATACAAAGCGGTAGTACCTTTACAGCCCAAATTATAGAACCAACCACGGCGACAGACCCATATACTCCCATTACTTTTAGTAATGAAAATTATGTGTTTACACGAAGTTATCAAAAACCAATGACAAGTTTTAATGCGACCACAGCAAAAGAAGGCGATGTAATAGAACAAATTACTTATTTTGATGGCTTGGGTAGACCTATACAAAGCATAGGTATTAAATCTGCGCCAGATAAAAAAGATATAATAACCCATATTGATTATGATGGTTTTGGAAGACAAGATAAAGACTGGTTACCTTACTACGAAACCACAGGAAGCTTAGGGAATTACAGAGGTAATAAAGCTTTAGCCACACAACAATACTATCAAACCAATTATGCTGATGATTTTGTAGGCATTACCAATGCACAAGATATAACGGCCTATTCGCAAAAAGGTTTTGAAGCCTCACCTTTAAACAGAGTATTAAAACAAGCCGCTCCTGGCGACGATTGGAAACTAGGAGGCGGTCACGAAATAGATTTTGATTATCAAACCAATACTTTCGACCCTAACAATACAACAAATCCTAGCAATGACAATATTAGACTCTATAAAACAGATTTGTCTTTTGCAAATAATACCTATACCCCAACCTTAATATTAGATTCTGGAGTTGCTGGATATTATGGAGCAGGAGAATTATATAAAACCATCACAAAAGATGAGAATCATGATGGTACATCATCAAAAGCACATACTACTGAAGAGTTTAAAGACAAACAAGGGCGTGTCATTTTAAAGCGTACTTATGGCACATCAAAAGTAAATGGCGTTACACAAACTAATGTCGCACACGATACCTATTATGTATATGACGATTATGGTAATTTAAGCTATGTATTACCACCTAAATCTGAACCTCAAACAACAAAGCCAGATGCTACAGCACTCTCAGAGCTTTGTTACCAATATAAATACGACTACAGAAATAGACTGGTAGAAAAGAAAATCCCAGGAAAAGGTTGGGAATATATTGTTTACGATAAGCTAGATAGACCTGTATTAACCCAAGATACCAACTTAAAACTCTCAAACCAATGGATGTTTACTAAATACGATGTATTTGGTAGAGTGGTGTATACAGGGTTGCATACCAATACCGTACAAACTACACAACCTACCATGCAAGCCCATGTTATAGCACAAAATGATTTAGATACCAAGCAATATGAAACCAAAGTAACATCGGGAACAGGATATGATAACTCTTATTATAACAACAATAATTACCCAAGTACAAATATTGTTTTACTTACCATCAACTATTACGATAATTACACCTTTGATGGGTTTACAAACATGCCTTCAAATATAGATGGGCAAACCCTTATTAACTATAATAACTCCAGTGGTACACAAAAACTAACAAAAGGCTTAGCTACAGGAAGTAAAGTACGTGTTTTAGACGGTTCAAATCCTACAAATTGGATTACCACCATAACAGGATACGATGTAAAAGGACGCCCTATTTATGTAAAAAGTGTTAATGACTATTTACAAACTACAGATATTGTTCAAAACACCTTAGACTTTGTAGGTAAAGTAGATAAAACTACGACGACACATTCCAAAACAGAACAAACAGATATAAACACACAAGATGCTTTTGTGTACGACCATGAAGGAAGGCTGTTAAGACAAAAACAAACAATAAACACCCTAGATCAAGAAACTATAGTTGATAATACCTATAATGATTTAGGGCAATTAGAATCTAAAGGCGTAGGTGGTAAATCTTCAAATGCAACAAGGCTTCAAGAGGTTAATTATGCCTATAACGTAAGAGGTTGGTTAAAACAAATTAACAACCCAACCACTTTGGGTAACGATTTATTTAGTTTTAAGCTTAATTATAATACTAATAATCATGGAGGCACAAATTTATTTAATGGTAACATCTCTGAAACCGTGTGGAAAACTGCCAATACGGACAATAGTTTAAAATGGTATAAGTACAGTTATGATGCTTTAAATAGAATTACTGATGCCAATTATGATTCGAGCAATTCTGGGGAAACTAATTGGTTTAGGTTATTTGATGTAGCTTATGATAAAAATGGAAATTTAATTGCTTTAAAGAGACATAAAAAAGGTAGTCTTGGACAAAGTGTTGCTTTAGATTATTTGGCTTATACTTATGATTCTGGAAATAAGCTACTAAAGGTTGAGGAGCTAATTGATGGAGCTAGTGGTTTTGAAGATGGTAGTAATGGTTCTACAAATGATTATGCGTATGATTCCAATGGTAACATGCTCAAGGATCAGAACAAGGGCATTGGCAACCCTTCAAACAATGGTATTACCTATAATCATTTAAACCTACCTGATGAAGTAAAATTTGAGAACAACAATAACAAAAAAATTAAGTATATTTACGATGCCACAGGTGTAAAGCTGAGAAAGTTTGTGTATAATAATAGTATTACGCCAACCACCACAGATTATGCAGGTAACTATGTGTACGAAGGCAGTTCTTTGAAATTCTTTAATCATCCTGAAGGTTATGTAGATGCTAGTGGTAGTGGTTATGAGTATGTATACCAGTATAAAGACCATTTAGGGAATGTGAGGTTGAGTTATAAAGGCAGCAATGGTAGTCTTGAAATACTAGAAGAAAACAACTACTATCCATTTGGACTTAAACATAAAGGGTATAATGCGGTGGTGAATAGTACGAATCCTGCGCTTAAGTATAAGTTTGGCGGTAAGGAATATCAAGATGAGTTAGGTTTAGATTGGTATGATGTATCTGCAAGGAATTATGACCCTGCATTAGGTAGATGGATGAATATTGACCTTCTTGCAGGTGCAATTGGGCAGATACATAATTCTACGTATGCATATGCAATGAACAATCCAATAGCATTTAAC
>NZ_KN525716.1:3670120-3834765 GCF_000789235.1 Wocania ichthyoenteri Th78 | reverse complement strand
TATGATGCTTTAAATAGAATTACTGATGCCAATTATGATTCGAGCAATTCTGGGGAAACTAATTGGTTTAGGTTATTTGATGTAGCTTATGATAAAAATGGAAATTTAATTGCTTTAAAGAGACATAAAAAAGGTAGTCTTGGACAAAGTGTTGCTTTAGATTATTTGGCTTATACTTATGATTCTGGAAATAAGCTACTAAAGGTTGAGGAGCTAATTGATGGAGCTAGTGGTTTTGAAGATGGTAGTAATGGTTCTACAAATGATTATGCGTATGATTCCAATGGTAACATGCTCAAGGATCAGAACAAGGGCATTGGCAACCCTTCAAACAATGGTATTACCTATAATCATTTAAACCTACCTGATGAAGTAAAATTTGAGAACAACAATAACAAAAAAATTAAGTATATTTACGATGCCACAGGTGTAAAGCTGAGAAAGTTTGTGTATAATAATAGTATTACGCCAACCACCACAGATTATGCAGGTAACTATGTGTACGAAGGCAGTTCTTTGAAATTCTTTAATCATCCTGAAGGTTATGTAGATGCTAGTGGTAGTGGTTATGAGTATGTATACCAGTATAAAGACCATTTAGGGAATGTGAGGTTGAGTTATAAAGGCAGCAATGGTAGTCTTGAAATACTAGAAGAAAACAACTACTATCCATTTGGACTTAAACATAAAGGGTATAATGCGGTGGTGAATAGTACGAATCCTGCGCTTAAGTATAAGTTTGGCGGTAAGGAATATCAAGATGAGTTAGGTTTAGATTGGTATGATGTATCTGCAAGGAATTATGACCCTGCATTAGGTAGATGGATGAATATTGACCTTCTTGCAGGTGCAATTGGGCAGATACATAATTCTACGTATGCATATGCAATGAACAATCCAATAGCATTTAACGACCCAGATGGGAATTGCCCTCCAGGGATAAATTGTTATGAGGCATGGCAAGCATTGAAAGGAATAGGAAGAGCTGTTGCGGATTTTGGCGCTTCAACATGGGAAAATTTAAAAACCAATAATCCGCGTAGTCCGGGCACAGCACTTAGAATAGTTGATACGGCAATATCATTATCAACAGCTTATAATGAAGACCCAGTTGCCTTAAAAAATTCCGTAGTCTCTAATGCAAAACAAGAAATAAGCAAAGAATTACAAAAAGGAATAGAAGGTTCAACTTATTTAGCTGCATCAGTTTTATTAACGATACTTGAACCATCGCCTGCAGGAGAGATAAATGCAGCTAGTAAAGGAATCAAAGTGCTGATAAATGGGGGGAAAGCTTCAGAAATTCTTAAAGGAGTCAATTCCAACTTGCCCCATGCTGTAGAAAGAGCTGTAGAAAGAGGTATCTTTAAGAATGCAGATGAAGCCAGTGCAGCTTTAAAAAACCTTACAGGAGAAGTTGGAACTAATAATTTACCTAATGGTACAATTATTGATCCTTCAAAAGCAGATAGAATATTAGTGCCAGTCGGTGAAGGAGGAATGGCTGTATATCAAGTTGGGTCTAATGGTACTGCTAAATTAAAAACAGTTTTAAATGAAATTATAGAGCAATGAAAAAAAAGAGTTTAGTATTAAAGTTAAGTGATAATTCAGAAGTAGGATATTTATATCTGCCAAACCATCCAGGAATTGGAGTAAAAGGTGCTTCTGTTAAGCAACTACCTATTCAAAAATTGATTAAGGGTTACAAAGGAGCAGATATATATTTTGATTTTAATGATAAGGATGAGTTG
The DNA here is from genome assembly GCF_000789235.1 of Wocania ichthyoenteri Th78. Classification (GTDB taxonomy): domain Bacteria; phylum Bacteroidota; class Bacteroidia; order Flavobacteriales; family Flavobacteriaceae; genus Wocania_A; species Wocania_A ichthyoenteri. The sequence continues at coordinate 3,833,011 of NZ_KN525716.1, read as the reverse complement.
ATAGGAATAGAAGTTCTTGACTGACTTTTGAAGAATAATAGGTCCCCTCCGCTCCCGCTAGTTTGCAACTAGTGGCGGTAAGAGTAAGCCAAACAATAGAAGAAGAAACCATATTTTAGAAAATAAGATGTGGTTTTTTTATGGTTTTAATTGTAAAAAACGCTAAAAAGCTATTTTTGTTAATTTGCTGTAAATCAACAAGCTACGTTTTCCAAGCCATCAAAAAAGTTAGTTTACTGAAAATAAGCGTTTTATCTCAAAAAAGGTTGCAGTTGTGCAACCTAGCTGTACATGTTATAGGAGCAGTACAGCATTTTAGGAAAGGCAATATTGGGTAAATATCAAGCCAATTGTTTTTGAATATCTTTTTGAAAAACGAAAGCTTTAAGCATAGCTTTAACGCTCGCAATATCTTCATCACTTAATTGTTGTGTTTTATGAAACAACAATAAAAGTTCTTCGTCATTAAGCTTATTGTTTATAATTTGCTCATTAGAACCGTAAATAAGCGCATCTGTGGAGACTTCTAGTGCGTCAGCAATCTTTTTAGCCACATCTATGGTTGGCGATGTTAAATTACGCTCATACCGAGAAATATGTGTAGCGTGAACATCAATCATTTTGGCAAGGTCTCCTTGCGAAATATCTTTATCTGCGCGTATTTTTTTTAAGTTATCTCCAAACGACATAAGTGTAATAATAAGTGAATGAAACATCAAAAATGATATACAAAGTTAACTTTTTATAGACATAAAATGTAATACTGTTGAAAACAATAATCAAAGTGTATATTTTTTAATAAACAAAATGTATATATTTGTAGTCAAATATGATTATTAAAATATTTATCAACAATGCTCAATACTTCCAATCCAAACAACTACGAATATATCACCAAGCATTTAGAGATACACATTTTAGGCGGAATCAAGCTCAACAAATTAGAGAGTTTACGAGTAACATTGAGCATACAGAAACCAAAGCAACATAATGTTTTAAGGCACTCAATAGACTTGTACAACGATAACCAAATAGAAAAGTTCACTCGAAAAATAGCAGAACGCTTGGAGATTGGAACAAGCGTAGCACGAAGAACATTACAGGATTTAACCAAAGAATTAGAAAATTACAGATTTTTATTGATTGACCAATACGAAAAGGAAAACCAACCATACTACAAAGAATTAAACGCAACAGAAGAAAAACAAGCAGTTGCATTTTTAAAGAAACCAAATCTACTAAAGCGAACCAACGAACTTATTGGAAAGTCTGGCGTAATCGGAGAAGAACACAACAGGCAAACAATGTTTTTAATCTTCACTTCTCGCAAAACAAATAATCCATTGCATTGCATCAGCTTGGGCAGTTCCGGAGTTGGTAAAACACATTTACAATCTAAAGTATCAGAGTTAATACCAGAGGAAGATAAAGTAGAAATCACAGTATTATCTGCAAATGCTTTTTATTACTTCAATCGGACCGAATTACAGCACAAATTAATATTGATTGAGGATTTAGATGGTGCTGAATCTGTACTCTATCCATTACGAGAATTACAATCTAAAAAGCGAATTACTAAAACGGTTGTGCACAAAGACACCAAAGGAACTACCAAAACGATACACCTAACCGTAGAAGGCCCTGTAAGTGTTGCAGGTTGCACCACACAGGAAAGCATTTACGAGGATAACTCAAATAGAAACTTCCTTTTATACATCGATGAAAGCGAAGAGCAAGACCAGAGAATAATGGATTACCAAAGGTTGATTAGTGCAGGAAAAATAAATGATGATGAAGAACACGCATCGCGTGTTTTATTACAAAATGTGCAACGAACATTAAAGCCAATCAGAGTAATTAATCCTTATGCAGAACATTTAGAATTACCGAAATCAGTTTTTAAACCAAGACGTACAAACTCACACTATTTACAATTTATTGAAGCGATTACATTTTACAAACAATACCAACGAGAAAAGCAATACGACACAGAAACAGGAGAAGAATATATAGAAACCACTATTGAAGATATTGAAGAAGCCAACGAACTGATACAGGAAGTTTTATTGCGAAAAAGTGATTTGCTAAATGGAGCTTGCAGACAGTTTTTTGAGAACCTAAAAGCATACTTGAAAAAGGAAAATCAAACCACATTTACAAACGCTGAAATCCGCAGAGCTTTACGAGTAAATCCAAGTAATCAAAAACGATATATGTTGCAACTTCAATTAGCGGAACTCATACAGAAAGCCAAAGGAAACAAGCGAAAAGGTTATGTCTATGAAATCGTGAACTATGATGATTACGAAACTACGAACAAGCAAATAAAAGACCTATTGCAGAGCATTATCGATAGGTTAAGAAGTTCAAATGGTTCATAATGGTTCAAAGCCTAAAATGGACTAATAACATATCTGAAAATCAACAACTTAAATAAGTGGTTCACGAAATCCCAAAAAACACATACCGAAGTGAAAAAATTAAAGCTATATAATGAGAGTTTTAAACTGTTAGTTGTCAGTTACAAAGAATGGTTGGATATATTGGGTTATGCAGAAACCACAGTATATAACTTACCAAACCACTTGCAAGAGTTCTTCTATTATTTAGAGCAAAATAGTATTAGAGATATCAATCAAATCACTACCAAAATCATAAAAGATTATTACCGAGAATTACAGCAACGAGCCAACGAAAGACAAAGCGGAGCATTAAGTAAAAGCTATCTCAATAAGCACCAACAAGCCTTAAAAAAGTTCAAGGAATATCTACAAAATCACAATCATAAAGGCATCAACATACATCTAAAATCAGAGAAGCAACCAACCGAAGAAAAGTTAAATATATTAACTCAAGAAGAAGTAAAAGAGTTGTTTAAAGCAACAGAATTTAGTCATAGGGAATCACGATTTAGGTTAAGAGACAAAGCCATTTTAACCGTTTTATATAGTTGCGGATTACGAAGAAATGAAGCAGTACACTTGGATTTAAGCGACATCTATTTTGATAAGGAACGAGTGTTTGTTAGAAAAGGAAAAAACTATCGTGAAAGGTTCGTGCCAATCAACCGAAAGAATGCAGAAATATTGGAAGATTATATCTACGAAGCTCGACCAGAATTTTACCAATCCAATTTAAGTGAAGCTCTCTTTGTAAACAAGAATGGAACGAGAATGCAAGGAATGAGTTTTGCCAACAGATTAAAGGCAATTATACAAGCAACCAATAATAAAACTATTGCAGAAAAAGGAATCACGTTACACATTTTACGTCATAGCATCGCAACACATTTATTACAAAAAGAAGTACCATTAGAAAGCATAAAAACCTTTTTAGGCCATACTTCTCTGGAATCCACTCAAATCTATACACATCTTTTAAAAACGATTGAAAATGAATGATTACAGAACATATTTACAGGAACAAGGTTACAGCGAAACCACGATTGCAGGAAACGAAAAGCAAATAGAACTCTTTAAAAAATGGTGCAAATGCAATCATACTTCACCAACAGAAATCGATTATAAAACAGCATTGAAATTTATAAAATATCTTACTCGAAAAGGCAACAGTAAAAAGACAATCAACCACAGATTACGAAGTATAAAAATCTACTTTAATTACTTGATTGATGAAGCTTACAGAAGTGATAATCCAATAGAAAATACAATCGTAAAAGGAGCAAAAAGAACAATCAATTATGATTTATTGAATGCTGATGAATTAGAGGATTTATATTACTCTTTTGAAACTGAAAACATCAAAGATAAATATCACAGATTAACAGCGAAGCGAAGTAAGTTGATAACAGGATTAATCGTTTATCAAGGCTTGAATACTACAAGTTTAAGCAAGTTAAAAACAGAACATTTACAACTCTCAAAAGGAAAGATTTATATACCAAGTACAAGAAGAAGTAACGCCAGGGAATTAGAACTCAAACCTTGGCAAATATTGGAATTTATAGAATACCAAAACGAAGTGTTGCCATTATTGCAAAAGCGAATAAAAAACGATACTGAACAACTGTTCCCAATCAACACAAGATTTAATGTGCTGACTTCACAGATAATTAAGAAGCTGAAAAAGCACAATCAAAAATCAGAGAATATAAAACAGATTAGAGCATCAGTAATTACAAATTGGTTAGGACAATACAACTTGCGAAAAGTTCAATATTTAGCTGGACATCGTTACATCAGTTCAACCGAAAGATATTTACAGGACGACTTGGAAAACCTACACGAAATCGTCAACAACTTCCATCCTATTAGCTAAAAGAAAATAAATCAAACTTGATATCACAAATTGTGATATCAAGTTGCTATTTTTGTTAAATATTAGAAATAAATGAGCGATAAATTAATTATACCAGACGAAGTAGTTATCAGTAAGATTTACTACATAAGAGACCAAAAAGTAATGTTAGATAGTGATTTAGCGGAACTTTACGAAGTAGAAACAAGAGTTTTAAACCAACAAGTAAAACGAAATACAGACAGGTTCCCAGATGATTTTATGTTCCAATTAACGGAAATAGAATGGGAAACTTTAAAGTCACAAAACACAACACCAAGTTGGGGAGGAAGAAGAAAACTACCTTATGTATTTACGGAACACGGTGTACTGATGTTATCAAGTGCTTTGAATAGTAAAAAAGCGATTGCAGTTAATATCCAAATAATGAGAATTTTTACCAAGCTTCGTGAAATGCTAACGGATAATTTAAGTTTAAAACTTGAAGTTGAAGAAATCAAAAAGAAGCTAACAAATCACAGCAAGAATATTGAATTGGTTTTTAACTACTTGGATGAGTTGATTGATAAAAAAGAGAATGAAAAACCTCGAAAAGAAATAGGGTATAAAGCTGATAGAGATTAAATCCCCACAAAACAAAACCCAGTTTTATCGTTCCTCAAAATCCTCTGTTTTTTGTTTTGTTCCGCTCGCCAACGCTAAATGTAATTTTTGGTTGCCGAAAACCGCACACACAGCACATTACTTTTTTAAGAAAATTTAGTTGTCTAAAGAAAGTTGTAATCTAAAAAAGTAAAGAGCTGTTGCCAACACTCACACCAAAACTTACCCCAAGCTATATTTACATAATTGGCATTATAATACTGCCGACATCAGCCACGCTTAAAAAACCAAAGCCGTAAGTTATAATGTCAACTATGTAAAATATCCGAAAAACCAACGCTCGAAAACCATTGAAATCATTAGGCTTACGGGAATACTATAAAAGGAAAATTTATGTTTTTGCACAACTCAGAAACTTGAAATATCTTTGCGCAACTCACCATTTTAGAAGCACTTATCCACAAAATAGGTGTTTAATTAACAGTTTTTTTGTCTATAACTTGTCAATAACTCAAAAATGAGTGCATCGAAAATCTACGTAAATTTGTAGAAGTTGCAAGCAACAAAAAAAGGCCTTTGAAAAAGTCTTTTAGGCCTCGTTTTTGGAACTATTAGTTTTGTTAATCGGAATACAAATCTAATAATAGAGTTCCGAAAATAAAAATTAAAAGTCTTTAAAGAGACTGAACGCTCTCTTTTGGTAGCGTTCCACAATACTTTATAGCCGTGAGAAAGAAATATCACGTAACCCAGAAACCAGATGGTACTTGGGCTGGAAAAGCGCAAGGTGGTCAGCGAGCTTCTGTTGTTGGTAATACAAAAGCAGAAACGTTAAAGCGAACCATAGAAATTGCAAAGAACAAACCCAGTTCTCAAGTAATCGTCCACAAGAGTGATGGTAAGTTCCAAGAAGAAAGGACTTATGGAAACGACCCATACCCACCAAAAGGGTAATCTTGTAACCTTAAAGGCTGTTCGAAAGGACAGCCTTTTTTATTTGCTCACTCTTACGTGACGTTCTGTAGCCACTTGGGCTATCATTTTAAAAAGATGAAGATTGATTAAGGCAATTGCTTAATCTAAAATCACAGCTTGTAAATCTTCATCTTTTTAAAACGTTTTACAGTTGAAAAAGACCTCTATAATTTTACTATTCAAGATGTGTGCGTGTGTACACAAACGTTTTAAAAGTTGATGTAACAGAGGTTGGAAAATGCAGCGGAGTTGCATCAACTTTTAAAATGGAACAACTGAAAGGCGTTAGTATTTATAATCTCATCAAATAGAAACAAAAACATCAACCGAAGTTCAAGAGTGCGCATCGGCTGTAGTCGGCTATTTTACATAATGGCGTTATAGTACAGAAATCAAATGAATGTTGCTATAACAGACCGTTATGTAAACATAGCTTGGGGTTAAAAAGCTCCCTAGCTAATTATAGGGAATTCATAGTCCACTCTTATCTAAAAAAACATATAAAATGTAAGGTAAAACCACATCTGTTTTAGTAGGGAAATAGTTATATTTACAACAGTAATACGTTCTTTAAAATAAATTTTTTGTTGCCTGTTTTTGGAGCAATAGGCTGTAAAAGTACATCAGAGTTAAAAATTTTGCATAAACTACTATCCATTTGGACTTGAACACAAAGGGTACAATAATGTTGTGAACGGTACGGAACATAAGTATAAATTCAATGGTAAGGAAATACAAGAAGAACTTGGATTAAATACTTATGATTATGGAGCAAGAATGTATGACCCAGCTATTGGACGATTTATGCAAATAGACCCTCACTCTTATAGCTACCCTTGGGCTTCACCGTATAATTATGCTTTTAATAATCCAACATTAGTTATCGACCCAAATGGAAAAGATGGAATAGTTTCGGGTTCAGGAACTAAAGACGACCCTTATGTTGTAACAGCAAATTATTATCATCACGGATTAAATGAGAAACAAACTGAAGGTCTACAATCAGCAGCAGATGCGTATAACAATGGTGGTAAGGCTCATAAAATCAAAGATGGAGATGGCAATAAAGTTTATGTTCAATTTAACATTGGTGTAACCGAAGCTGAAAGTGCAGAACAAGCTCAAGAACTTGCCTCTAACGATTATGTAGATACAGAAGATGGAGGTGCTGCAAGATATGGAAATGTAGTTGGTGTAGAGAATTCATCAGATGGAGACCATTATGGTAATGCATCAAGGTTCAATATAACATTGAATCAAACAAAAGTTGATAATACATTAAGTAAATTTCCTGGCGGAAATGAAAGTAAATTACTTAAGGGAACTTTCATTCACGAAATAGGACATAATATTGGAGGTAATCACGGAGATCCAGGTTCAAATATGCAGGATGTAGGAATTACTAATAATATTCCTTCTGGTACAATAGGAGGTACAGGTGATGGGACTTTTAATTATAATCTTCCTTCTGTTAGTAAAGATGGTATTCGTGCAATAATGGGTAGGGTAAATATGAGTCCAGGTTCCATAAATTCAAATTATTTATCAGATAAAGAGAACAAAAGAGTTAATCAAGCATCAGACCCAGGTACAGTAGGAAGGCTTAAAAAAACGAATTAAAAGATGAAGAAAATCATATTATTACTATGTATTACCTACTCTTTATTTTCTTGTGCACAAGAAAATAAAGAGGTGTCTGAAGAATTCAGAATACAAGGGTATTTATTTGTTCAAGCGTCAATGCAAAATGCCTCTTCTACAAATGCAAAGGAAGTGAAACTTGCAATTGATAACCCTAAACTATATTTCTTTATTCCTTTAAAGGATATGAAATCGAACTTCAAAGAATCTATTGACACTTTTAAAAAACCAACAAAGGATGAATTATACTTACCTATTGGTTTAACAGACTCTAAACAAAGTATTAAAGCTACAAACTTTGACTTAAATCGTTATATAGAAAATAACTCTATAGATATTTTGCCAATTAACGAGAGTGAAGATTTTAAAGGAAAATTAAATACTGTTGTTAAGATTGAGAATATATCATATAGTATATATTGACGGTACGTGGAACAAGCAAAAAATACCTTTTAAATGGACTGAAGTATTATCAATAGGGAATTATAATAGTTCTTCTTTAAGCAAAGAAAACAAGGAAGGATATTACTACTATTTTTTAAAGGAAACTAATGTAATATCCTATGATTTGACTATAAATGAACCTAATGTGGAAAAAATATAAAACTCTGCATATAGATAAATATCAAAGCCACTCTTCGGAGTGGTTTTTTTATGCTCTAAAGTGAAGCAACATTTTTAGAAAAGAAATCCTTGAACTTTTTAGAAGTGAGCATTTTATCAATCATCTTAAAGATAATAGCTCTATCGTCAGTATCAAGCTCGGAAATTAAACGTAACTGTTCTTGTGCTTGTTTATCTTCAATAACAACTTCTTTGGGCAAACCATCATTGAGGTTAATCACTTGGTCAACCGTAATATTATAAAACTCTGCAAGTCGCTGTAACTCTTTTACAGAAATCTCACGATTACCATTCTCAATTTTATTGTAGTTGGAATAACCCGATAGCGCGGACTTGTAGTCCGTGCAACATAAGAAAAGAAAAGCTACAATATAAAATTGTGTTTTTACGTGATGGTTTAAGCTTTTTGTACTTGCAATTTCCCATAAAAACAAGATAACACTAAAAGTTGTTATCTTGTGAATATTATAAATTTAAATTTATGTTATGTCCACTAAATATAAAGCTACAGAAGCCGATGTGGCCTATTTCATTACAATAACTGCAGTTGGTTGGATAGATGTTTTTACAAGGCTTAGACAAAAATATGTAATTATTAATGCATTGCAATACTGTCAAAAACATAAAGGGTTAGAAATATATGCTTATTGTATTATGAGCAGTCATATACATTTACTTTGCAAAGCAGATGAAAAAGAATTACTCTCTAACGTAATAAGAGATTTTAAAACTTACACTTCTAAAAAAATTATTGAAACCACAATTAATTATCCAGAAAGCAGAAGAGAATGGATGTTGACATATTTTAAAAAGGCATGTGTACACTTAAAACGAAAACAAAATTATAAGGTTTGGCAAGACGGTTATCATGCAGAAAAAGTTTATTCTAATAAATTTATTAAACAAAAGGTAGATTATATTCATAATAATCCTGTGGTAGAAAAAATAGTAGCTTATCCTGAAGATTATATATTTAGTTCGGCTCGTAATTATGCAGAATTAGATAGTGAAATTGAAGTTATACTATTGTTATTGTTTTAAAATAAAATGCACGGACTACAAGTCCGTGTTATCGGATTATAATAGTACTTAGAAAAAGTATAATCAAAAAAAAGCCTCAAGTATTAAACTTGAGGCTTTGCTCTTAAGTGTTATATAATATGTTTACTTTAAAGTAAACTCTGAGCTAGAAACTAAATCCTTTTCGTTAAAAACGTTTACTGTATAACGCCCTTTTTCAAAACTTTCTTTGCCTTTAGATGCAACAAACTCGCAAATATTAAGGCTTCCGTTTTCGTAATTAAACTTACTAATTATACTGTAGTTTAAAGTTTTCTCTCCAAACTGAACTTGCTCGTTAGAACCTAATGTATTGTTTTTAGGATCGATAACTTGAACGTATAATTCTTGATCTCCAGCTTGTACTAAAGCATTTTTAGCTACTGTAAAACATACTCTAATTTTATCTACTCTACTAGCTCTTTCAGTTGGAATTAATTTACCAGAAGTTCTCTCAATTACTCCAAATCCTTTTAACCCTACAGTATTTAAAACTGCCGCATTCTCAACAACTTCAGCTAACGCAGTGTTTTGCACTAATAAAGAGTCTGTAAACATGGTACGCTCCTCTAAACGTACTCTTGTACTATCTAAAGATGTTGCTAAGTATGAGTTTTCTACTCTTAACGAATCATTTTGAGCTAACAATATATCCATTTCTTTTTGAAGTGATGCATATTTTTGTTTGTATCTCCACAAGCTTTTTACGTTTGTTTCAGATATTTTTAATGAATCTATTAATCCTTGAATACGAGTTCTGGCTTCAATTAAATTGTTGTTTGCTACTTCATTTTCTCCAATAGCCTCGTCATATTGTTTAGCCATGGCGTTTAAATCATTCATCACTAACTGTTTTTGTTCAGTTAATTCCTTGTTGTTTTTATCACTTTCACTCTTTAAATTGAAAGTGTAAAATAATGTTCCTAAAAATAAAACTAAAGCGATACCTAAAGCCACTTTTAATCCCGTACTAGTTTTGCTATTCTCCATAATTTTTACTTGTTTTAATTGTTTATGTTTTGTGTTAATCTAAAATTTTTAATACTCTAATTTTCTAACGTTTTTAATAAATATTGATTAATTTTAATATTTGAAATTAAAGTTAATCACCGCATGGATAAACTAGTCTTATTTAACAATACTACGCGTAATAAATTATTAAATAAACGCTCTGGTGAATCCAAATTTGGCGAACATATAAAAATGTTAGCCAGCATTTCCAATATATACGAACAACTTAAAAGTTTGGATGTCACACATATAATAATTGGTTTCCCTGAAGATGTTGGTGTGTTTGCTAATCTAGGAAAATTGGGTGCTTCGCGAGCTTGGGAAGCTACATTAAAAGTTTTGTTAAATATACAGAGTAACACATTTACAAAGGCAAACACCGTTTTAATTTTAGGACATTTAGATTTTTCTGATGAATTATTAGAAGTTTCAAAACTTAATCAAAATAAAAAAAGCGATATTAAAAAAGCCAGAAAAATTGTTGAACGTATCGATAATTCTGTTGCTCATATTATGCAATTAATTGTGTCTACAGGTAAAAAAGCTATCGTTATTGGTGGCGGACATAATAATGCTTATGGCAATATAAAAGGCACATCGTTGGCTTTAAATAAACCTATTAATGTAGTTAATTTTGATGCACATTCAGATTTTAGACCAGAAGAAGGCAGACATAGTGGTAATGGATTTAGTTACGCTTTCGCGGAAGGTTTTCTTAAAAACTACTTTGTTTTTGGGTTACATGAAAATTATACTTCTGATGCTATTTTCACCTCCCTTAATAAAGCTAAAACTATAGATTATAATACGTTTGAAGATATAGAAATTAGAATGAAGTTTAATTTTAATGATGAAATGCAACGCGCATCGAATCATGTTCATAAAAAACCATTTGGTATTGAAATAGATTGTGATGCCATTGAAAATATGCCAAGTAGCGCTATGACACCAAGCGGTTTTAGTGTTAATAAAACCAGACAATTTGTTAGTTTTTTTGCAAATCATAAAAACGCAACTTATTTACATATTTGCGAAGCTGCACCAAAAAAGAAAACTGCAAATCAGGTTGGAAAACTTATCACCTATTTAATAACAGATTTCATAAAAGCTTAAATATTATTTGTTCATTTAGATTTTAATATATAATTTTACATAAGTACTTATATAAACACTACTATTATGGATGCATTACGAGGGTACGGAGAATTGGGTTTAGGTTCTAGACTAAAAAGAGTAAGCGAGTATATGATGAAAGAAACTCAATTAGTATACAATCATTTTAATATTGATTTCGACCCTTACCTATTTCCTATGTTTAAAATAATAGCAAATAAAGATGGTGTGACAAACTCAGAAATTCAACGCGTTTTACAATTTACACAGCCTGCTATAACACAATCCATTAATAAACTAAGTGCCAAAGGGTTAATTATCTATAAAGCTGATAAATTGGACAAACGGAAAAAAATAATATATCCTTCAGATAAAGGAAATAAAACCTTAGAGAAATTAAAACCTATATGGAAGAGTATAGATAAAGTAATAAAAGAATATACCTTAGAAAGGTCTTCATCTTTAATCGAGCATTTAAATATTCTTGAAAATAAGCTTAATAAAAAAAGCTTTAGCAGAACCATAATTAACGATATACAAATGAAAATATCTCAAGACATTGAAATTGTTTCTTTTGAAAACAGATATGCTAAAAATTTTTATAACTTAAATATTGAGTGGTTACAAAGATTCTTTCATGTTGAGCCTTATGATGAAAGCGTTTTAAGTAAACCTGAAACCTATATAATAAATAAAGGTGGTCATATATTTTTTGCAAAACTAAACAATCAAATTGTTGGTACTGTTGCTTTAATGCCAATTGGAAATGAAGGTTTATTCGAACTAACAAAAATGGCTGTTTCACCAGAGCATAGAGGTTTTAAAATAGGGCAAAAACTAATGCAACATAGCATTGATTTTGCAAAATCAATGAATTTACCAAAGCTTATACTCTACTCTAACTCAGTTTTAGAAAACGCCATTTACATTTATAGAAAATATGGATTTATTGAAATTCCCGTTGAACACAATAGTCCTTATAAGCGTAGTGATATAAAAATGAAATTAATATTTTAAACAGAAACGCCTTGAATAAATTCAAGGCATTTATAATATCAAATTTAATAAAGCTTTATTTTGTAATACCTTCCAAATCAAACATAAAAGCATAGGTTAATGCTAATCTTTTATAACGTTCAAAACGCCCAGATGCACCTCCATGACCAGTTTTCATATTACAATCCATAGCCAATAAATTGTCATCTGTTTTTAACTCTCGTAATTTAGCAATCCATTTTGCTGGTTCCCAATATTGTACTTGACTATCCCAATAACCGGTTGTAATTAAAATATTTGGATAATCTTTGGCTTTAACATTATCATACGGAGAATACGATTTCATATAATCATAGTATTCTTTATTTTTCGGGTTTCCCCATTCATCAAACTCAAAAGTAGTCAATGGAATAGTTTCATCTAACATCGTTGATACTACATCAACAAAAGGAACAGCTGCTATAACGCCATTCCACATATCTGGTTCCATATTTAAAACAGCTCCCATTAATAAACCACCAGCAGATCCTCCGTAAGCATACAAATGATTGCTGCTTGTGAATTTTTTATCTATCAAAAATTTACCAGCATCAATAAAATCTGTAAATGTGTTTTTCTTTTTTAATAATTTTCCGTTTTCATACCAGTCTCTTCCCATTTCTTGTCCGCCACGAATATGAGCAATAGCGTAAATAAAACCTCTATCTAACAAACTTAAGCGTGTAGAGCTAAAAGTTGGCTCCATACTATTCCCGTAAGAACCATAAGAATAAAGTAACAACGGGTTTTTACCATTCTTTTCAATACCTTTTTTATAAATTAAAGACACAGGGATTTTTGTACCATCTGTTGCTGTTGCATATAAACGCTCTGACGTATAATTATCTATTTCGAAAGAAGGGTCAATAACTTCTGTTTGCTTTAAAAGTAATTGTTTCTTCTCAGACATATTATACTCATAAGTGCTATTTGGTGTTGTTAAAGAGCTGTAAGTGTAGCGTAAAATATCGGTATCAAAATCTAAATTAGAGGTTGTTGCAGCAAAATATGCTGGGTCGTTAAATTGAATGTAATGATCGTCTGTTCCATCCCATTTCATAACTCTAATAGTTCGTAAACCATCTTTTCGTTCTTCAGCAACTAAATAGTTTTTAAACAAGTCCATACCTTGAAAATATATATTATCTCTGTGTGGAATTACATCTACCCAATACTCTTTTTCTGTTTTATCTACTGGTGTTTTAACCAGTTTAAAGTTTTTTGCATCTTTATTCGTTCTTATATAAAAATGATCATAAAAATGATCGATAGTATACTCTAAATTTTTCTCTCTTGGTTGAATCACTTTCCATTCTTCATTTGGTGTGTTGGCGTCTAAAAACCTGAATTCTGTAGATAGGGTTTGAAAGCTTCCAATAACCAAATACGCATCAGATTTTGTTTTACCAACACCACATCTAAACGTATCATCTTTTTCTTCGTAAACCACAACATCTTCTGATTGATTAGTGCCAATAACATGTTTTAAAATTTTGTTTTGACGTAAAGTTTGAGGATCTTTTGTAGTATAGAAAATAGTTTGTCCATCATTTGCCCAAGTAGCAGTACCACCCGTATTACTAAGTTTGTCTTTTAATAATTCTCCCGTTTCTAAATTCTTTAAATAAATGGTGTATTGGCGTCTAGAAATAGTGTCGATGCCAAAAGCTAGCATTTTATTATCTGGACTTACCGAACGTCCGCCAAAACCATAATAAGAATAATCTTTAGCCATTTCTGGTCCGTTGAGCATGATTTCTTCTTTTGCTCCTTCTTCTAGCTTTTTTCTGCAATACAAAGCATAATCACCACCTTCTTCAAAACGTGTATAATACGAATAACCGTTATTGTTTACTGGAACAGATTGATCGTCTTTTTTTATACGCCCTACAATTTCGTTATACAATTTATCTTGTAGGCTATCTGTATGAGCCATTGCTTTACTTAAATAATCATTCTCAGCATTTAAGTAATCTAATACATCTTGTGTTTGCTCATCTGGTGTTTCAGCATTTTTTTGCTCGTCGCTTAAACGCATCCAAAAATAATTATCAATTCGCGTGTCGTCGTGAATGGTTAATTCTTTAGGTATTTTTTTTGCAACTGGTGCTTCAAGTGACGTGTGTGGTCTTTCAGCTTCGTTTGATTTACAAGATGAAATCATAATAGTTAAAGTTAAAAAAGCGTAAATGGAATGTTTCATAATTTAGTGTTTGTTGGTATGTAAAGGAACGGAAATATGTTTAGAAAAATAGATGGAAATTGGGAATTAACAATTTGAGAAATTAGTTCCCTTTCGAAGTTGATGAATATTTTTTAATGAGAAAAGCATTAAATGATAAAAAACACACAGAAAGTAATAGCACTAATATTTTTATTATAAATACTATAAGTCAAAAAAAAACAACCAAGTACAAAAATTATTTTCCAAAACTATAATAACAAATTTTAATAATTGAAAATTATAATTTTTCTATTTTAAGTTAATTACCAATAGCCTTCAAAGAATCAATTTTCTTCTGTAGTTTTTCAATCTCCTCAGCCTTTTTATCTATCATTGGGATTACCTGTGTTGAATCTGAAATCTGCTCAACAATATCAATGGTTTTTGTCTCTTCAGCAAAATAATAGCCAATACCTTCGCTCGATCTCCACGCTTCATTTAACTGGTCGTAAACGGTCTTATCCCATCGGCTTGGATGTTTGACATCTATCCAAATCACATCGCGGTATTCGCTATCAATCAAAACCAAATCTGGTGTTGCTGAGCCATCGAATTGTCCTGCATCCTTTTCGCTAATAGCGGAAACGGTTCCTAAAAAAAACATACGTTTTCTGCCTGCTAAATTTTTAATATACGGTCTAAATTCCACTGGTGTGTTGGCTGTCCAATCGTACTCTTTTCTAGATTCTTTAACTTTTAATGGCATTGCTGAAACCCCAGCATAACCTTGCTTTTTTGAAGCATGATCGTAGTAATATAATGCATCCGATCCATCTGCCGGAATAAATACACTAAAGGTTAAACTGGTACGCTCCTCTCCTACTGGCTCTAACCCAAACCAGTGGTACAAACCGCTATAAGCATTAGAATCGGTATCAGAAAAATCAAAATCGGTAACAAAAGGTTGTTGGTTTTGGTCTTTTGGTAATTCTGGAATTTTTACAGCTGTTTCCATATTCCAGGGTAATGGATCACTAAAACCACCTAAAAATTTTAAAGATTCTGCTTGTAGTTGCGATACTTTTTCTGCCAATGTGTTTTGTCCATTCAAATAAGGATAATTCTTCATCTCCTCTGGACTTATATAAGTGCCTTTACCTATTAAAATACGTTCAATATAATCGCTAAAATCATGCTCACCATTGTTAACAATCATCACACCACCAAATGTTGGATACGGAAATAAAAAACCTTTCCATTTAATTAAACTGACCACTTGTACCCATTGTCCTGTATCGTTTTTCATATAAAACGTATCACTAGGTTCCATAGTAAATAATTGAAAAATATTGAAACGTTGTACAACAGCGTTATAGGTGTTTCTACTAAACTTTAAAGATTCACCAATTGAAAAGGTTACAGGAATTCTGTTTTCGTTTGAAAACCTTGGGAATGGTGTGGTACTAGATACCGAAAAAACCTCCTCGGTATTATCGGTTATGCCTTGCCAAACATATTTCTCGGTTGGCTGGATAGCCATTGTCCATTTATTTTCACCATCAACACGAACTAAATGTGGTAACGAAACATCTTTAGTTTCTCCAACACTTTCGTTTGCCATTGATGAAATATTTTGTAATGGTTGAATGCGCTCGTTTTGAGTCAATGGTAATTCGTTAATTTCTATACGATTCAAATTATTAAAAACGTTATATGTTTTCATGTAATCGTACATTTTAAAATGCCAACCGATAACATATAAAATTCCGAAGAAAACAACTAATAATCCTAAAATACCAATCCGTTTTCCTGTGCTTGCAGAATTTCTAAACTTTCGTAATCCAAAAAATAATACTGTAGCACTTAACAGAATAATGAAAATGAACTTTCTAACAAATAATAATGCAGGTTGATAATCGTCGCGTAAAACAAACAATGCGACTAACAAAATTAACCCAGTAACTATTGTTATGGTTTTTTGCTTTTTTCCTTTATTCCAGTAGTTTTTAATCATTTTTGATGTATTGTCATTGCAAAACTTTTTATAAAATAGTTGTGGCAATCTGTTTGTTTATATTTCTAGTTTCAATTTAAAAGATTACTTCTTCATACTTCCTAGTAATGACACTAACTTATAAAAGTCCTTTGTCTTTTAATCGTTCACGAGCACTTTTTCCTTCAGTTTTTGGTGCTTCTTTTATAGCTTCAGTTTCTTCAACTGCATCAGTATCTTTAGTTTTTAAGTCTTCAATAAAGTCCTTTCCTTTTTCAACTGCATCTTCCATAATATCTCCAATAGAATCACTTTTTTCTTCTAAAACTTTAGAAGATTTTAATATAAAAGTTGCTAAATATGTTCCTACTAAAGTGCCAACGACTATTGATGCAAATGCCGAAATACCATTATAACTTCCAAATATTTTAAAGGGGGTTAGAAATTGAAATATTAATCCTATTAACAAAAAAGTGGTAGCAACAAAAACCAAACGTGGCAAAAAAGCTTGTTTATATACGAAGCCTTTTTTGTTTTCCAGTTTCATTTGCAAGGCTTTAGAATTCAATATTTTGTTTACAAAACGATATAACCCATTTCCATTAGATTCTCTCCAATACAAAAAGATACCAAAAAGTATCGCTGCTATAAATATTACTAATTCTAGTCCCATGGTTTTAGTTTAAAATTAAAATCTAACTATTTTCAATCGATTATAAAAATATAAGGAGTCATTATATTACCGAAACCCCTATTATCAAACAATTCCAACAATTCTTTATGATTTTTAGCACTTATTGTGTCTTTGTTTTTTAAAATAATCATTTCATTAAATGGAATATTATTTTTTAATCCAGCAATAGCAAAACCACAGTCTAATTGTTGTTTAGGTTTAATATCAGCTTCAATCCAATTATTATCATAATAAGTAATAACAACTGAGTCAAAATTATTTGAATGAAACCTTTCACTAACTTGGGCTTTCAATTTAATTATTTCACTTGAATTGTTTTGAATTGCAATAACATATGTTGGATTACATGACAATAAAAAGAAAAAAACACAAATAAACCCAAAGAATTTCATAATTAATTATTCATTATAAGGTTAGTCTATACTTTTTAAATATTGTTACTAATCCTTTCAATTACCCATTCCTTAAAGGAGTCATCCCAAGATTTAAAACTATTGTAAAACGCTTCTTTATCGTACCAATACAAGTACAATACATCTTTAGGAGAAATGTTTACCAAAAGCATCCAAATTAAATCTTGATGTTTGGCTTCTAAAGATGAATGTGGTTGATGCAAGGCTTCAAAAAGTTTTACATCAACAATATCGGCAATTTTAAATTCGTTACTGGTTTCTAATTTTTCTAAATAACGTTCTACACTCATTACTTTTTTACGTGCCTCGATGTCTAATTTATTTAAATAGCTTTTGTATAATAAAGGGTCTTCTAAAATATTTTTAATGGGATGCTGTACTTTTTTTAACTGCTGAAACATTTCGAACTTTTTAATACGCTCGTAGCGTTTTGTTTTAACAACAGCTTCTAAATCGTATTCAATAATAACATGATCGCGCAATTTATCCATTAATTCGGGTTGATGAATATGATAGATAAGCACATCATAACTCACATCTTTAATAGCTTCTTTATGCCATTTTTTATCTTCAAAAACTACAATGGGTTTAATAAAATCTCGCAAT
The DNA here is from genome assembly GCF_000789235.1 of Wocania ichthyoenteri Th78. GTDB lineage: Bacteria > Bacteroidota > Bacteroidia > Flavobacteriales > Flavobacteriaceae > Wocania_A > Wocania_A ichthyoenteri. The sequence continues at coordinate 3,814,823 of NZ_KN525716.1, read as the reverse complement.
ACATATACCCCTCCAAAAGCCTTGGTGTAAAAAGAATCTGTTGTAAACTGCAATTCGTGTAAATCTAAATCTCTATGACGTAAATCTCCATGTTTTTTTGCTGATTCTAATAATTGTTGATGTATAGTTTCATCTATAAAATTATTGTCTCTATTAAAGGTTTCTACAAGTTCTAATTGTTGTGCTTTAATTTTATCTAAATCGTTTATTAAATGAAAACTTATGGTAATGTTATTGTATTTCAAAACATCTAAAGGCTCATAAAAAGCATCAATATTTTGGTCGAAATCTAAACATATTGCACAATCACGCGTGATATCGTTTATTTTGTTTCCGTGAATTTTGAAAACAAATTTCATGATATCTCTATCAAATGTATGAAACGGCACATAAACTGGTTTTCCTTTTTGCAAAGGAGAAATTATGATTCCATGCGGATTTGCATCACCGTTATTTAAATAATGAAGGTCTTTTTTCTCATCAGCGATTTCGGGGCTCCAACCAATGCCATCAATGGAAAATGTTTTAAGTTTGGTTTTTGTAAACCCAAGCTTTACTAAGCATTTGTTATATCGCTCAACTAGTTTCCCGCTTACAGGAATGAGTTCACTTCTATATAAATTGGCTTGAATTAGTTTGTCCATTACAACAATTTATTTATTCGAATATATTGCAACAGCATAATCGTTCTAGCATCAATAATTTCATTTGAATCAATCATATTTAATGCTTCCTTAAAAGACATTTCTAAAACTTCAATTTCTTCGCCTTCAACTTCTAATCCACCACCATTATCAATTCTATCAGAATCTCGATACTCACCTATAAAAAGATGTACTTGCTCTCTAACAATTCCTGGTGACAAAAATACGGTACTAATAAATTTTAAGTTTGAAACATGGTACCCTAACTCTTCTTGAGCTTCTCGTATCACGCAGCTTTCAGGTGATTCGCCTTCATCAACTGAACCGCCACATACCTCGATAGAATACCCTTCTGAAACTCCTGCAACATAAACTGGTATCCTGAATTGTTTAGATAAAACAACGCTTCGTGTTTCTGGATTATACAACAATATAGCTACGCCATCACTCTTACCGTAAGCTTCGTGTGATAAGCGTTTCCAATTACCATCTTTAAATTTAAAATCGAAATCTATACGCTCTAACTTACCCCAAAATTGAGATAGTACGGTTGATGTTATGTTTTTTATTCTTTTATCTTTTCCCATCAAACTGCTCTCTAGCCTCAGTTTCTATATTCAATTGATTTACTCTAGCATCAACTTTTCGTTTAAAATCGGTATCTGCAATTGTAGCAACATTGTCTAAATACCTAACTACTTCTTGCTTTCTTATCTCAGAAAAATCTAGTCCTTTCATATTCGCTTTCATCAATTCTTGAAGCATACCAAATTTGGTGTCGTAATCTTTTTTGAAATAAACATCTGGGTTTTCAAACCAATCGTCTTCTAAATCAAAATCAGTTAATCGTAATGAAATAGCCGATTGAATGTTCCTAACATCACGCGATGAAAAGAATGGAAATATTTGCTGAATTTCTTTATACAAACTCGCATAAAACATATGTTCATTAGCATCATGCATTTTATCAACTTTTTCAAAAGTTTCTAAAACCCGCTCTTCTGTTGGCTTTTCAATAGTATTTAAAATATCACCCATGCTTTTAGCTAAACCTTGATCTTCTAAATATTTATATCCTTGCGGATTTTGCATATTCACAAAATCAGGCATGGTTTTATCAAATTTTTTCCACCAAATATAATCCTGATCTAAAAAGTCGTGTTCGGTTCGTGCTCCATCAATTTTAAAACGCCCTTGCACACGAGAAATCACAGCTTTATCAAGCATTTCTGGCAGATTGGTAAACAACCCAATGGAACTGTTACCGTAATTAACCGCATAAGCGCCTTCTGTATATCTTAAAAACACACCGATAACCTCTTTTACACCAGCTGAAACGCCTTGTGCAGTTCGTTCTTGCAAATTGTTTTCGGCATCATCAATAGGTGCAAAAATAAGTTTTGATGGGTCTTGTAATGGCTTCATCCATTCAACCATTTTTTCAGCAGATCCTCCTTGAAATGTACTAATTAAAGTATCTGGCATAGGGTGAAACAAAAACGGAATATCAAGATTATCACAATGTTCTTTAAGTCGAGTGGCAATAGCAGCAATCAACATAGATTTTCCTGTTCCAGGAATACCATAACCCATAAACACCGGCATAAAACCACCTAATTCTTGAAACGGATTCTTTTTAGCAACAAAATCATAACTCAACATATGCTCGGTTAATCGTCGTGCAAAATGTTTTGCATCTCGATTACCAACAATTTGTTCAAATTGGATTTTATTAAACTCAATACTTTTAGCTGTTCCCGCAAATACATTATTCCAACCAGAAACGGCAAATTCAGATTTTTCAAGTTTATAGGTTCTATCTTCAATAGTTTCGGTATATTCTAAAGCACTTTTACGCAATTGAATTTCATCAATCAGTGCCTCAAAGTAAACCACAGTAAAATCTATGACATCTTTATCAGATTTTATAATTTCTGGATGACCTAAATATTTATCATAATAAAACAAGCTACAGGAAATTCCTTTTAATGGTGATAAAAGAGATACCTCTGGAATACCAGCAAATTTCTGTTTCATCACACTTAAATCATCTGAAGCATGTGGCTTTAAATCATGCAAAACTTTATAGGCTTTAGCAAATAGCATAAAAGCCGTTGCAGTATGCATTTTGCTTTCAAACTCGCGTTTTCCGTTATTATCTAAAGCAGATTTGTTTTCATTTAAACTCGATAAGCCTGAAGCATCATAATAACTATCTTTAATCCAAACACCTAAAGTTATACCTTCTTGAACCGCATAAAGTGTCTGATTCAAATAAATTGGGATGGCGACTGAATCTGGTAACAATCGCTTTTTTAATGCTAATATGGTTTTAGAAACCGAAGTTATTTCAGCAGTATTTGTTCCATTATTAGCTCGCGATAAATACAATAAAATAGATTCGTCTTTAGCATCTTTATCCTTGTTTTTTACGCGTGCACCTTGCTCCCATTGTATAGATTTTAAATAGGATGTCGCTTCATCACGAAGCATATCGAGTTCGCTTAATTTTATTGGGAATGTTGAGTTGTGTTCCATATTTTTAGTCTACAGTTTTCAGTCCCAGTGTGCAGTACTGAATACTGCTACTGCGACTGTTTACTTTTTTAAATCAATTTTTAATTCTGAAATTTGAATAGGTGCCTTTTCAAGGGTATCCATAATCTCAGGTGTTTTGTTATATAATAATTGAATGATTCTATGCGGAGCAAAAACGTATTTCTTCTTAAATACATCATTCCATTTTTGTAAAATTTGCTTACTAAAAAATCCGCCATCTTTAAATTCACTACTAGAACTCACTTCATCTAACCGCAATGATATTGCATAAGATTCTAGTGGGATTTCCTTTTTAGAAATAGCTTGTAAAATAGCATGTGTAATATCATTTTCATCTTTTGCAAATACATTATGAATAGGCCCCAAATCAATTCGTTTTATAAGCTTTGGTGATACTTTTGGCAATTTTCTATCAATAGTGTATGCCATAGTATCTAAATTCATGTCTCTATCTGCAACCGTTTTTAAAACCTCGTAAATTTCATCTTTATAATCATTTATTTGGTTGCCATCATAATTAAAATACATAAAGCATATAAATGGTCTGTTATGTGATACATCATAAAAACTCCAACTTACTAGCAAATCTCCAGCAGAATTTTCTGGAGCAGTCACTATTTTTCCTTGAACAAAACGATTAAAAATATATTCTTTTTTTACAGAAGTATAATAAACTATCGATGCCGCTTGAAACAATCTACTTTTTTTAACATGCTCTTTTTTTCGCATTAGTGTATCTAAAAACTCCTCTTTTAAAGTATTTATTGGAGTTAATTTCCCTAAATATCCGTCGCGAAGCTCTAAATCGTTAAATAAATACCGAAACTCTAAATAGTTTGGAAACCCAGAATATGTTAAATCCACCTTCATATTATCCTCATCATCATACATGTATTTAACTCGCATAGCTTCTATAGAATACAGCAACAAGTCGCAATACTGCTTAAACAATTGCACCTCAATTTCATTGCAAACTTTTTGCTGCTGCACCGCAACAATTAATTCTTTAAAAGCAAAATCCACCATTTTATGGTAAAAAATATAGTGCTCTTTAGAATCGAGAATGGCAGAATCTAATGGTGTAACAATGTGGTTTATGGACATTTTTTCAATTGATAATTGACAAGTGTTAATTGATAATTGTTAATTGTGTTTTGGGCGTTACCACAACACTTCGGCAAGCTCAGTGCAAGTGGTCGGGCTTTCACTACTCGCTTCCTCCTGCGTCGGGGAGCTCAAACATACCGTTCAATCCCTAACGAGGAAAAAAAAGATACTAATAAACTTAGCAATATATAATTAAAAGATTGCCACGTCATGCTTCCTCGCAATGACGTTAACTCAACAAATCGTCGTCGTTAGCTTCTGGCTTTGAGTTAGGCTTATCGCCTTCTCCATCATCACCAGATGGCACATTAACATCAGAATTATAATAATCTTCAAAAATTTCTTTCATATCGATACCATAGCGTTCTGCAAAATTCTTTTGAATATCGCTATCCTTAGCACGAATTTCTTGTAAAGCTTCAGCATAACTACTATAAACACCTTGCATTACTTTTTCGTGTACCGGTATATTATCCATCATATCTTGACGTGCTTTGGCGCTTGCTGTATGCATAGATGCTAAAGTTTCACCAATATGCTCATCGGTTTTTACACCTAAATGTTCTAAAATAGCCGCAAATTCTTGGTCTGTTCTGGCTTTTAACGCAACCACATAACCATCGTAATATTTAAGACGTTCCTCTGTATCAGATTTTAATTTAGCACGATGCGTTTGTAAATTACTACGTAACGATGTTAATACTTTAATGGTTAAATTGTGTTTATGTACAAAGCTATCTTTACTAGCGGCAAGTGTTGTATAGGCATTTTTAAGACCTTCTAATTCTTCAACTTTTTGTTCTAAAGTGGTTACTTTACCTATGGCTTCTGCGTATTCAGCAGATTGTTTATCAGCAATATCTTCAAGCTCTTGTCGTGCCTGTTTTAAAAGCGCATATTGTTCTTCTAGTTTTTCTTCAACCTCTTTCTTTTTCTCTAAAGCTTTTGTATGATTTTTAGATGCTTCAACAATAGCATCTTTAAGCTTTTCTTCAACTTCTTTTATTTCTATTTCTCTATTTTTTAAACGAGAAACTGCAGCTTGACTTTTATAAGATAATTCACTTAAAAGTGTTTGAACATCGGCGCTTTCTATACGCTCTTGAAACATCGCCTTGGCTTTATTATCAGCTCCAGCACGTACTTTTTCAGCAGCTTTAAATTCTTCTTCCTCTTTTTTAATTTTGCTTTTACGTCCCCAAAGATTATTCCACCAAGTATCAGGTTTGTTTTTAGCATCCTCTAATTCAATTCGCGCGCGCTCTAACCCTTTTTGAGCATCGTCTATTACTTTTTGTTCTGTAGCATTTAATGACGAGAATTTTTCAAAAATAATACCTACTTCATCTTGATAATCAGTCAAATCTTTAATCGCATCTAAAAGTGTCGTTCTGTCTTTTTCGGCCATATGCACCACATCATCCAAAGTGGCATTTAATATTTTTTGACGAACTTCTGGATCATCTTCTTGAGATAATTTAGATTTCATAGTGTCAATGGCTTTTCCCCAGTTAACATCTACTTTTTCGGTTTTTTCGTTTGAAGAGGTTTCTAATAAATCAAAATCATCTGACATGTTATATATTATATTTAAGGTTGAACAATTTTACGGACAAGCAATTTCGTTAAAAAATATCAATTTTAAAATTTATACTGCTTAAATTATTGGTGTAAAAAATTAATAAAATGTTACATTAATTATAATAATTTGCTTTTTAGAGTTTATATCAAAATTGTTTTTAATGAGAATAGAATGTATATCTGAGTTTGTAGTAGGGTTTAATCATCTTAAATAGGAAGGGTACAACTATTATTAATAATAGTTAGTAAAAAAACAGTATATTTGAATAGCTATTAACTCAAATAAAGCACTGACTATGCTTCTAAACTACAAACCTCTCACATTACCGTGTATACTGTTAATCAATCAAATTGATGTTGTAACCGTATTAATTATTGTTGTTGTTATTTTTTCTTTTTTATTGATACTTGGTGTTAGAAAATCTTATTTACTTAAAAAAGAAAATGATCGATTAAATAGTATGAATACTACTATTGAAGATGAAAAAGAAAAACCCTATAAAGATTTTACTGATGGCCATATGTATGGTGGCAGTTAAATTATAATGATATCTGTATACTTAAAAAGCCTGCTCTAGCAGGCTTTTTAGTTTTAGTAATTATCTTATCAATTTCTTGTACTTAATTCGTTTCGGCATCAAATCTCCTCCAAGACGTTTCTTTTTATTTTCTTCATAATCAGAAAAACTTCCTTCAAAGAAATACACTTGAGAATCACCTTCAAAAGCTAAAATATGTGTACATATTCTATCTAAAAACCAACGGTCGTGACTAATAACAACTGCGCAGCCTGCAAAATTTTCTAAACCTTCTTCTAAAGCTCGTAACGTATTTACATCAAGATCATTAGTAGGCTCATCTAAAAGTAGCACATTACCTTCTTCTTTAAGTGTCATAGCTAAATGCAAACGGTTACGCTCTCCTCCAGAAAGCAGTTTTACTGCTTTATTTTGTTCACTTCCTGAAAAGTTAAAACGACTTAAATATGCACGGGAATTTACTTGCTTTCCTCCCATCATAACTAATTCTTGCTCATCGCTAAAGTTTTGCCATATCGTTTTTTCTGGATTAATATTTGAATGGCTTTGATCGACATAGGCAATTTTAGCAGTATCGCCTACTTTAAACTCACCCTTATCTGGAGTTTCTTCTCCCATAATCATTCTGAAAATAGTAGTCTTACCAGCTCCGTTTGGTCCAATAACACCAACAATTCCTGCTTGTGGTAGATTGAAATTTAAATCTTCGTAAAGCAATTTATCATCATAACCTTTACTAACTCCAACTGCCTCAATAACATTAGTTCCTAATCTTGGTCCATTTGGAATATAGATTTCAAGCTTTTCATCCAATTTTTTTTGGTCTTGACTCATGAGCTTATCGTAATTCTTCAAACGTGCCTTTTGCTTGGTTTGACGACCTTTAGCACCTTGACGTACCCATTCTAACTCGCGCTCTAATGTTTTTTGTCGTTTAGATGCTACTTTTCCTTCTTGTGCCATTCGCTTAGATTTTTGATCTAGCCAAGATGAATAATTTCCTTTCCATGGGATACCCTCTCCTCTGTCGAGTTCGAGAATCCATCCAGCAACATTATCTAAAAAATACCTATCGTGCGTTACCGCAATTACGGTACCTTTATATTGAGCTAAATGGTGTTCTAACCAATGTACAGATTCGGCATCTAAATGGTTGGTAGGCTCATCTAATAATAGTACATCTGGTTCTTGTAAAAGCAAGCGACATAGTGCTACACGACGACGTTCTCCTCCAGATAAAACAGAGATTTTTTTATCGCCATCTGGTGTACGCAAAGCATCCATGGCAATTTCTAGCTTGGTATCTAATTCCCAAGCATTTGTAGCATCAATTTGATCTTGAAGCTCCGCTTGGCGGTTCATCAATTTTTCCATTTTGTCTGCATCAGAATATACTTCCTCTAATCCAAATTGGTCATTAATTTTATTATATTCATCAAGTATAGCAACGGTTTCTGCTGCACCTTCGCGTACAATTTCCATAACTGTTTTATCTTCATCAAGCTTTGGTTCTTGTTCTAAATAACCAACCGAATAGTCTTGAGAAAACACCACATCACCTTGGTAGTTTTTATCTACACCTGCAATAATTTTTAGCAAAGTTGATTTACCGGAACCGTTTAAACCTAGAATTCCAATTTTTGCTCCGTAAAAAAAACTTAAATATATATTTTTTAAAACGGGTGTATTTGCACTAGGAAATGTCTTGGTTACACCAGTCATTGAGAAAATTATCTTCTTATCGTCGTTCATTTTTGTTTGTTGTAATTGTTAAGTTATTAAGTCAATTATACTCTACCCTTTAAAGCGTTAAATACCCATGCAATAGCAAAAAAACCAATGCCTACTGCTGCAAACCCCCAGCCTGCAACATCATCGTATCTAAATGCGCCCAAAGCTATTAATGCTAATCCTACTATAATCATAATTGTGGTAGCCCAAGCTAGGACTGTATTTTTATTCATTGCCATAATTGATTTTTTTTGATGGTTAGTCTAAAAGCAAATATCGCTATTTTACATAAAAAAGCACCTTTTAAAGGATGCTTTTTATTAACTCGTTGAAAGAAATCCTATTTTACCCATTTGATAATCCCGTGAGGAGAACCTTAATCTCTGTTTACGTGTTCATAGCGTATGATCTATAATGGGGAAATAGTAAAAAGATTTATCATTTTTATTTCTTTCATCGAAAAAGGTTAAAAGAAATTGTATTGATCTTATATTCATAAAATCGCTTCGCCTTATTTTTTGAAGCTATTTGCTTGAAAAACAGATTAACGTATTTTATCGAGTAAATCACTTAATTGCTGTGCTTCTTGTTCTGTTAAATGTTCTAACAAATCAGTATTCAAATCTTTTGAAATTTTCTGCAAAAGCGTTAGACCTTCTTTCATTATTTGGATATGTACAACACGTCTGTCGCTAGGACAAGGTATACGCTCAATTAATTGTTTCGCACAAAGTTTATCCATTAATCGTGTAGCATTTGGAGCCCTATCAATCATACGGTCTTTAATGGTTTGAACTTTTAATGGTTTATCTGTGCCACGCAAAATCCTTAAAATATTATACTGTTGTGGAGAAATACCAAAAGGCTTAAAAAAAGTATTTTGATGAGCCGTAATCCAGTTTGCAGTAAACATAATATTAATTAGTGCTTTAACTTTATTGTTTTTAAACTTTGAGTTAACGTCTTTAGAAATATCTCCCATTTATAATCATTTTTTAATTAAGAAAGCACATCGTTATAATCATCTTGTTTCTTTTTAAATACTGCAGTTGCAAACGGACATAGAGGAATAATTTTAATACTATTAATCCTCGCAAAATCCACTGCAATTTTTACTAATTTATAGCCTACACTTTGTCCTCTTAATTTATCGCTTACCTCTGTATGATCTATTATAATCTTATCTTTTCCTACATAAGTATATGTTATTTTAGCTTCTTGTGCACCATTAATTTCCATGTAGAACCTCCCCCTTTTTCCATCATCAAATTGTTTTACATCCATAACTATAAAGAATTTTGAAACACTTTAACATTGTTTTTTAATTCTAAATTCAATTCTTCATTAACAATATTTCCATCTAAAAAATTATCATAAAATGATGGCAACGAAAAGGTTTTAATAATGTTAGCATCATGCCTAGGAAAACGGTCTTTTGCTATTTCTAAAACTGACGCTCCACCTCTTGCTCCAGGCGATGTCGCCATTAATAACATAGGTTTACCGTAAAAAGTTTTTCCTTCTATTCTAGACATCCAATCGAATATATTTTTAAAAGCTGCAGAGTAAGCACCGTTATGTTCGGCTAACGATAAAACAATGCCATCTGATTCTTTTATCAATTTTAAGAAATGATGAGCAGACTCTGGTATCCCTTTTTCATTCTCTAAATCAACTCCAAAAAGTGGTAATTCAAAATCGTTTAAATCTAAAATATTCACAGGTGTTTCTTCAACTAGGCTTGACACATATTTTACTAACTGCTTGTTTATAGAGTTTTTACTATTACTTCCTGCAAAGGCAATTATATTTTTCATATTTAATGTTTTCAATTATTATACAAATATAAAAAACATAATTTTATATTCCTAGGAATATATTTCCATGTTATTTATTTTATGAATTCATTAACAAACTCGATATAAAATTTGAAACTTTTGTACATTAGCATCAAACAAAATAATTCATGGACATCAACTTCAATAAAAATGAAGATCATAATAAACTTCTACTTTCCGAATTAAACAAAAGACTAGCAAAAGTAAGTCTTGGTGGAGGAAAAGCTCGTATTGAAAAACATCGTGCAAAAGGGAAAATGACAGCTAGGGAGCGTATTGATTATCTTTTAGATACTAAAGCAAAATCTATTGAAATTGCTACTTTTGCTGGAGAAAATATGTATGCAGAACACGGTGGTTGTCCGTCTGGTGGCGTGATTGTTAAAATGGGTTATATCAAGGGCAAGCAATGTATTGTTGTGGCAAATGATGCTACTGTAAAAGCTGGTGCATGGTTTCCTATTACTGGAAAAAAGAATTTAAGAGCTCAAGAAATAGCTATTGAAAACAAACTTCCTATTATTTATTTGGTAGATTCTGCTGGCGTGTATTTACCTATGCAAGACGAAATTTTTCCAGATAAAGAACATTTTGGACGTATTTTTAGAAACAATGCTATTATGAGTAGTATGGGTATTACTCAAATTGCAGCGGTTATGGGTAGTTGTGTTGCTGGTGGAGCCTATTTACCAATTATGAGTGACGAAGCATTGATTGTTGATAAAACAGGAAGTATTTTTCTTGCGGGTAGCTATTTGGTAAAAGCAGCCATTGGTGAAACTATTGATAATGAAACGTTAGGTGGTGCGACAACCCATTGTGAAATTTCTGGAGTTACAGACTATAAAGCCAAAAATGATGCTGATGCTTTAGATACCATTAAAAACATTATAGATAAAATTGGGGATTATGATAAAGCAGGTTTTAATCGAAATGAAGCAAAAAAACCAAAAGAAAATCCTGAAGATATCTATGGCATTGTGCCAAAATCGAGAGCTGATCAATATGATATGTATGACATTATTAAGCGATTGGTTGATAATTCGGAATACGATGAATATAAAGCTGGCTACGGACAAACCATAATAACCTGCTACGCCCGTATTGATGGTTGGGCAGTAGGTGTTGTTGCTAATCAACGCAAACTAGTTAAAACTAAAAAGGGTGAAATGCAATTTGGTGGCGTTATTTATAACGATAGTGCTGATAAAGCCACACGGTTTATTGCCAATTGCAACCAGAAGAAAATTCCATTAGTTTTTCTGCAAGATGTTACTGGTTTTATGGTTGGAAGTAAATCTGAACACGGAGGCATTATAAAAGATGGTGCGAAAATGGTAAATGCGGTTAGTAATTCAGTGGTACCAAAATTCACAATTATTATCGGTAATTCTTATGGTGCTGGAAATTATGCCATGTGTGGGAAAGCATACGACCCACGATTGATTGTGGCATGGCCAAGTGCAGAACTTGCCGTTATGAGCGGGAATTCTGCTGCCAAAGTATTATTACAAATAGAAAAAGCATCGTTAGAAAAACAAGGTGAAAAATTCACAAAAGAAAAAGAAGACGCACTTTACAAAAAAATAAAAGATAGATACGACAACCAAGTATCGCCATATTATGCGGCTGCCAGAATTTGGACTGATGGAATCATTGATCCGTTAGATACCCGAAAATGGATTAGCATGGGTATAGAAGCAGCAAACCATGCTCCTATTGAGAAAAAATTTAATTTGGGTGTTATGCAGGTTTAGTAAATACAGAGCGACCAAATGGTCGCTCTTTTTCTTTTAAACTAAACTTCCAATTTAGCCACAATCTGCTTGTCTTTTGTTTTGGTTAATCTTATAATTTTAATGTCTTTAGTTTCATTTGGTTTTCCAAAGTTTTTTTAAAGTTTAGCATAAAGCTATAATCAAACTATATATTAAAAAACCAACAATGAGTAAAGTGTACTTTTGAGTGAGTTAACTATAAAATCAAAAAAGGGTAAGTAAAAACTTAGCCTTTCAAATAATTAATTTATAAACTGTTTATTTAATTTCGATATTAAAAGGAAACAACAACTGAATACCTTTTCGTCGAGACATCAATCTTATTTCTCTTATTATTTTGTAATTAGCTTCTCCTAATTCTTCTTTTAAAATATCTTCCTTTGTTTTTACTAAACCAAAACTTTGTAATATTTTTTCAAGGTCTTTTTCAAAAACAGGTAATTCTTTTATTTTATAATCTTCAATTTCTGCTGCTTGTGCTGCATATTCAAGTGCAATATCTAAACCTCCAAGTTCATCAACTAAACCATTATTCAAAGCATCAACACCAGTCCACACACGACCTTGAGCAATCGCTTTTACATCCTCTTGTGTCATATTTCTGCCAGTAGCAACTCTATTTGTAAACAACTCATAAATATCATTAATGCTTTCTTTTATATAAGCTTCTTGTCCTTCGTTCATCGGTTCAAAAAGACTGTATAGAATAGAATTTTTGTTAGTTGTTACTTGTTCTGCATTTATTCCCCATTTATCAGCAAGTCCTTTTACATTTGGTAACATTCCAAAAACACCAATGCTCCCCGTAATAGTTGTTGGTTCTGCTATAATTTTATCAGCATTACAAGCAATATAATATCCGCCAGAAGCAGCAAGGTCTCCCATTGATACAATAACAGGCTTTACTTTTTTAGTTAATTCTATTTCGCGCCAAATAAGTTCGCTCGCTAAAGCATTCCCTCCTGGAGAATTAACACGAATAACCACTGCTTTAACTTTATCGTCTTCTCTAGCGTCTTTTAATGAGCGATTCATGGCACCTTGACCAACATACTCTTCATCACCTTCTCCATATATAATTTCGCCTTCAGCATAAATAACTGCTATTTTGTTACTGCTCGTTTTCGTTTTTATTTTATTTGCAGTATACACCGCATAATCTCTTATAGAAATGGTCTTTATTTTTTTTGACGCTTCAACATTAATCGCATGCCTTAAGCCATTTTGATACTCATCATAATAGGCAATTTTATCAATCATTTTAGACGATTGCGCTAAAGGTGCAGTCCTAGATAGTAAACTATCTGCAATGGTGTTTAACCTTTCGACAGATATATCTCTGCTTACCGAAATTTCTTTTTTAACGGCATTCCAGATACCATTCAAATACCCTTCAATTTGCTCGCGGTTATTAGCACTCATTTCATTTTCTAAGAAAGGCTCAACAGCACTTTTATATTTACCTAAACGAATCACTTCCATTTTAAGTCCAGATTTTTCTTGAAAATCTTTAAAGTATAAACGTTCTGTAGACAAACCATTAAACTCCATCATTCCAGCAGGATTCATATAAATAGTATCGGCAACAGAACTTAAGTAATAGTCTTTTTGAGTATAAATATCGGCGTAGGCCACAATAAATTTATTAGATTTTTTAAATTCTAAAAGAGCGTCTCTAATGGCTTTAGTTTGAGAGAAACCTGCTTGAATAAAATTATTATCTATTGATATGCCTTTAATTTTATTATCTGTCGCGGCATATTTTATGGCATCAATAACATTAAAAAGGCCATCTTTTCTGTTTTCATTTAAAAAATCATACTGTTTAAAAACAGTTTTTCCTGCGTAATCTTTTATCTGAAAATCTAACTTAAGGTCTAATACAGAATTATCTCTGACTGTAATCTTTTCATCTGACGATGAACCTGCTAATAATCCTATTACAATCAATAGTCCAAAACAAATAAAAAGGAACACAAAAATTCCTGTAACGGTAGATAGTACGCGCTTTATAAAACTCATTATTAAAATTTTATTATTAGTAGATTAAATGTTGGCAATGTTACAATTAATTTTGAACTTTTATATGCTTTAAAGTTTTTTTACGTTGAATTTTGCCTGAAGAAGTTTCGATAAATTGATTAATACTGTAAACAATTTTAGGCTTTTCAAATTTTTCTAAATCTGAAAATAATGCATTATCTATTATATTTGAATTGCCTTCTACAACCAAAACAAGTTGTTCTCCTAAAAGGTCTTCCTTTTCAGAAGTAATAAAAAAACGTTGTTTTATTTTATTTTGAAGTTTAGCTTCAATTTGCTCGGGACATAACTTAACGCCACCAGAATTTATAATATTATCATATCGCCCTAACCATTCAAATTCGTTTTCAGAATGTAGCTTTACTATATCATTTGTTATTATTGTTTTTTTTGTAAGTTTTGGTGCATCAATAGCTAAACAATCCCGTTCGTCTTGAGAAATTGAAATATTAGGTAATGTTTTGAAGTGAGATGCTGAAACAAGTTCAGCATGACGAAAATTATTTAGTTTTTTTACGGCAACATGCGTTACAGTTTCTGTCATTCCGTAAGTTTCGTAAACATTAGATTTTATATTCTGAATATCTGATTTTAATACATTTGAAACCGCTGCACCTCCAACTATAATTGTTCTTATATTATCACATTTATTTATTACATTTTGAAGCTGTAATGGCACCATGGCACAAAACATATATGGTTTTTTAGAATCGAAATTTAGTTTAGAAGTTGGTTCAATCACATCTAATTCTAAGCCTAAAGCAATAGCTCTAACCAACATCATTTTACCAGCGATAAAATGTGTTGGTAAACAATGCAAAGCAGAATCTCCTGGTTTTAAATTAAAAAAATCTCCTGTAGCTACGGCAGAATTTACCATAGCTTGCTTTTTAATTTTGATGCATTTGGGTTTACCTGTAGAACCCGAAGTATTTACATTTATAAAATCTTTTTCATCTAACCAATCGAGTAAAAAACCACCAATAATTTGTTCGTGCGGTAAGCCTTCTTTTACAAAACTATAGGCGACTTCTATAAGGTCGCCATACGAATAATGAACCTTATTGAGTTTAAACTTTAAATGGACTTTGTTATAACTGGGAATCACGATTTCCGATGTCTTCTAAAATTTTATAGTTTTCTTTTGGTGGCTCGACTACCTTACCTAATAATTTATCTCTCCAATTTGTCCAATTATATTTTTTTGATAGGATAAACAATATTATTGGATAAACAATTAAAACGGGGATAATGATTTCTAGTGATGTTGTATTCGCTTCTTCTGCTGTATATCTAAAAATAGCATCGGTTTGTAAAGCAGACCAATCTGAAGTGATTAATAATGCAGCAAGTAAATTATTTCCTAAATGAAATCCTAAAGCCAATTCTAAACCATCGTCCATAAGCGTCATAATTCCTAAAAGCAATCCTGTTCCTATATAAAATACCATAGTTACTAAACCTATTTCTGCTACTTCTGGATTTGCACTATGTGCTACACCAAAAAAGATAGAAGTAAATAGCAATGGAAACCATCTGTTTTTAACTAAATCGCCTATATGTTGCATAAAATAACCTCTAAACAAATATTCTTCGAGTCCGATTTGAAACGGAAAAAGTAATAAGCTAATTATTAAAAGTATTGTAAACTTCTTTCCATCAAATTGTAATTCTATTAAAGAAGGATCTAAATAGTAAGAAATACCAAATGTTATGAGTGTAATAACTACAATTAGCAAAAATGAGAATACTATGCGTTTCCAATCTACTTTTTTTCTTGCTGTTGTGAGTGATAAAATACTTCTTTGATGAACGAATTTCACAAAAATAAATAGTAAAATTAGCAAAATTGCAAATGGTGCCAAATTTATAATTAATGATAGGTTTGCAGGAATAGATTTCATCATTTCATAAGCAGCATCCATATCCTCTGGCGAAGTAAACAAGAACGCTATAAAATTTAGAACAAAAATTCCAGATATTAAAACACTTGTTAAAATAAACATCCATAATTCGCGCTTACCTTTATAAACTTGTTGTATGTAATCCATCATAAATTAAATTTCCAATTAACACTATTATTATATTGCAATGTACCATTTTTTACTTGCAATGGGCTATCAAAATTATTAGTAAATAATGCGCCTGTACCAAGTCCTTGAGGTAAGCTGCTTTGTTTTTTAAACGTGTATTGTGCAATAGCATTAAGTCCTATATTACTTTCTAAAGCACTGGTAATCCACCATCCAATATTTTGGTTTTCTGCTATTGTAATCCACTCATCACTTCCTTTAAATCCACCAACTAAACTCGGTTTTAAAATAATGTATTGTGGATTTATGGTTTGTAGCAATTCCTCTTTTTTTGTTACAGAAAATACACCTATTAATTCTTCATCTAAAGCAATGGGTAACGGTGTAGCTTCACATAGTTTTGCCATAGTTTCAACTTGACCTTGTTTTATAGGTTGCTCGATGGAATGTAAATCGAGTTCTGATAATATTTTCAGTTTTTCTAAAGCATCATCTTTTGAAAAAGCACCATTGGCATCCACACGCAATTCTATATCTTTTGATGAAAATTCTTTTCGAATAGATTTTATAAGATTAATTTCTGTTTGAAAATCAATCGCTCCAATTTTCATTTTTATACAATTGAATCCTGCTGAAATTTTATCTTTTATTTGTTGCTTCATAAAGTTTTCAGACCCCATCCATATGAGTCCGTTTATAGAAATTGAAGCTTTATTGTTAGTAAAATCGGATGGAAATAATTCGAATTTATTTTCACTTTCTAAAGATTTATACGCCGTTTCTAATCCAAGTTGAATGCTGGGAAATTTATTCAACTCATCCAACAATACCGCTAACCCTAAATGAATATTTACACATGTCCATTTTAATATGTCTTCGTAATGCGGCACATCGTCAATACTCAAATCTCGGAAAATACCACATTCTCCAATGCCTTTTTTCCCGTTGTGCTCAATTACAATAAACCAAGTTTCTTTGGTTTTTAAAACACCACGCGATGTTCCACTGGGTTGTTTAAAATTTAAAACGTATTTGTGATAGGTGGCTCTTGTCATTTATAACTCTAAACTTTCGCCAATTTCCAGAAGCATTAAATCTTTGTCTTTTTCGAAAAACTTGCGTTTGGCTACTTCGTGGTCTATTTCAATGTAGCCAAAGGTATCAAAATGACAACCTAAAATTTTATCACATTCCACAAAATCGCTAGCTAAAATAGCATCATCAATTCCCATGGTGAAATTATCGCCTATTGGTAAAATGGCTAAATCTAATTTGGTTTGAAGCGGAATCAACTTCATATCAAAAGTTAAAGCCGTATCGCCAGCTATGTAAATATTTTTATGTTCACCTTCAATTACAAAACCACCAGGTTGCCCACCATAACTACCATCTGGAAACGATGATGTATGAATAGCATTGACGTATTTAACACTCCCGAATTCAAAGTCCCAAGTTCCTCCATGATTCATGGGGTGCCCTTCTAAACCTAAATTTCCAAAATGCGTCACAATTTCATAATTAGAAATGATAACCGCATCGGTGCGTTTTACAATAGCTTCAACATCTAAAATATGATCTTGATGCGCATGCGTTACTAAAATATAATCTGCTTTAAGATTATTAATATCTATATGTGAAGCTTTAGGATTTCCTGTAATAAAAGGATCAACTAAAATATGTGTATCTTCTATTTGAATACCTAAACTAGCGTGACCGTAAAATGTAATTTTCATGTGCTTTTATTTATTTAGAAAAATACAAAAAAAACTATAATAAATGCCCTATACCCATTAGAATTGCTAGAAACACAGTTGTTAATGCTAATTTTTTTAATTCTGAATCTAATGATTTTGGAACTGAGTTTTTATTCACTTTGATTAAATGAATAATTAAAGGAATATAAGCAACTACAAAAATTAAATTATAAGGAGATGTGTAATATAATATGCCAAATAAAGCTGATAAAACTATGGCTAAACCAATAAGTACAGTGTGATATACTTTTACTTTATTTTGACCAAGTTTTACAGCAAAAGTCATTTTGTTTGATTTTTCATCTGAAACAATATCGCGCATATTATTCAAATTTAAAACACCCATACTCAACAAGCCTATAGTACATGCGGGCAAAAACACAACATGATCAATGGTTTTAGCAAACAAGACATAGCAGCCTATAACACTAACTAATCCAAAAAAAATAAATACAAAAATATCGCCTAACCCTCTATATCCATAAGCATTACTTCCCATGGTATAACGAATTGCTGCAACTATACAAGCAACACCTAAAACAAAGAAAAGCATTGTAAGCAAAAAGTGTTTAACTCCAAAGGCTGAAAATATAAGAGCAAAAGCCAATCCTATAGAAATTAAAATATTAATTCTTATAGCACTAAACATTTCATCTGGAGAAATTTTACCACTTTGTATAGCACGCTCTGGGCCTATTCTATTGTTGTTATCTGTACCTTTAACACCATCACCATAATCGTTTGCTAGGTTAGATAATATTTGTAAACTCAGTGTCGTTAAAATAGCAAGAACGCATATTGTCCAATTAAAATACCCATTGTACTCTGCTAAACAAGATGCCAAAATAATTCCAGAAATTGATAACGGTAGCGTTCTTAAACGCATTGTAGAAATCCAAAGAGACATATTTTTCATTTACGGAATCCATTTTTTTACAAAGTTAGGTTTACGTTTTTCGAGGAAAGCATTTCTACCTTCAATAGCTTCATCTGTCATATATGCTAAACGTGTTGCTTCACCAGCAAATACTTGCTGTCCTACCATGCCATCATCCGTTAAATTCATAGCGAATTTTAACATTTTAATAGACGTAGGCGATTTTGCCAATATTTCTTGCGCCCATTCATAAGCTGTATCTTCTAATTCATCATGTGGAATTACAGCATTAACCATTCCCATATCATAAGCTTCTTGCGCAGAATAGTTTCTGCCCAAAAAGAAAATTTCACGTGCTTTTTTCTGCCCAACCATTTTTGCTAAATAAGCAGAACCATAACCCCCATCAAAACTCGTTACATCGGCATCAGTTTGTTTAAAAATGGCATGTTCTTTACTAGCTAAAGTTAAATCGCAAACGACATGTAAACTATGCCCACCTCCAACTGCCCAACCAGGAACCACAGCAATAACTGCTTTTGGCATAAAACGAATGAGCCGTTGTACTTCTAAAATATTTAATCGATGGTACCCATCTTCTCCAACATATCCTTGATGCCCTCTTGCTTTTTGGTCGCCACCTGAGCAAAAACTCCAAATGCCATCTTTGGTTGATGGTCCTTCGGCAGATAATAAAACAACTCCTATATTAATATCTTCATTAGCATCATAAAAAGCATCATAAAGCTCACTTGTTGTTTTGGGTCTAAAGGCATTTCTAACATTTGGTCTATTAAAAGCTATTCTTGCAACACCATTACATTTTTTATAGGTAATATCTCGATATTCTTTAACAGTTACCCATTTTGCTTCCTCCATTTTTTATATTTTAGTCAAAAATAAATTTTATTTCATTAAAACACTTATTTCATCATGAAAAATAGTATTTCAATTTTCATTTTAGCTTTTGTTTCCCTTGTAAGTTTTTCTCAATCTTACGAATTTGAAACTATAATAGATTTAGAAACTACCGATGTTATTAGCCAAGGAAGCACAGGAACATGCTGGAGCTTTTCGACTTCATCATTTTTAGAAAGTGAAATAATACGCATTACAGGTAAAAAAATTGATTTGTCTGAAATGTACACCGTTCGCAATACTTACCCTAAAAAAGCATGGAATTATATGATGCGACAAGGAAAAGCTCAATTTAGCGAAGGTGGATTAGCACACGATGTTATTAATAGTGTTGCCGATTATGGTTTAGTACCAAACGATGCCTATTCTGGCTTAGAAGCCAATGTGTCAAGACACAATCACTCAGAAATGATAGCTGTTTTAAAAGGATTATTAGATGTTTATATAGATAATCCTGGTCGTCAACTATCGCCAAAGTGGAAACAGGTAACCGAAAGTGTTCTAGATATTTATCTTGGCAAAAATATATCAACTTTTAATTATGATGGTGTACAGTATACTCCCAAATCATTTTTAGAAATGACAAAGATTAACCCGAAAGATTACATAAGTATCACATCGTTTTCCCATGAACCCTACAATTCAAATTTTATATTAAACATTCCAGATAATTTTTCTAATGGTTCTTTTTTTAATGTTAAATTAGATGATTTGGTTAATATTACAAATGAAGCTTTAAAAGCAGGTTATAGTATTGAGCTAGATTGCGATGTAAGCGAAAAGACATTTTCATCAAAATATGGTTTAGCAGTTATACCAAACGATGAGAATAGTAAACTAGATGCCTTAATAAAGGTATTACCAGAAAAAAATATTACACAAACCTTAAGACAACAAGAGTTTGAAAATTATAATACTACTGATGACCATTTGATGCACATAACAGGTATGCTTAAAGACCAAAATGGAACTACTTATTATAAAGTAAAAAATTCTTGGGGTAAAAATTCTGAACGTGTCGCTAACGATGGATACGTTTATATGAGTGAAGCATATTTTAGATTAAAAACAATTTCTATAATGGTACATAAAGATGTTGTTCCTGAAACAATATTGAATTAAATTTCTTGGGATAAAAATATTTTAAAAAATAAGTAGAAGTACGTATTGTTTTGTAGTCTTTTATTTATTATTTTTGCCTATAATTATAATTTAATCGTCAAAATTAGCATTTAAACTTATTTTTTTGTATTTTGCCGATGAATTAACCCCAAATTCTATGTTGTTAACAATTACAATTTCAATTTCTACATTAGTCGTCATCAATTTTTTATTGCTAAAGTTTAGCAGTAATAAGATAAATAGAACGCCAAAAGCAACCAAAAAGCCAATAGTTTTTAGACCAACTATTGCTTTAGAGCAAGAATCTGAAAAGCTTGCGCCTACTGGTAGTTAATAGTATACTTGATTTTTACCAAGCAATTTTTTTTTTGCCCTTTTGCTCCAAAAGCAAGTTTGCTTTGCTAAAATGTTTGTTACCAAACCAATACCCCCTATTAGCACTTAAAGGAGATGGGTGTCCTGATTCTAATACATGATGCTTTCCCTTATTAATTAATTTTACTTTTTGTTTTGCAAAACCTCCCCAAAGTAAAAAAACAACACTTTCCTTTTTATCACTTATTATTTTTATTACCGCATCGGTAAAATTTTCCCATCCCTTTTTTTGATGACTACCAGCTTGATGAGCTCTAACTGTTAATGTCGCATTTAATAATAAAACCCCTTGATTAGCCCAGCGTAATAAATTACCGCTTTTAGGATATGGAATTCCTAAATCTGTCTCTATCTCTTTAAAAATATTAATCAATGATGGTGGGTGTGCCATATCATCATTGACAGAAAAACACAGACCATTGGCTTGACCAGCTCCATGGTATGGATCTTGACCAATTATTACAACTTTAACATCTTCAAAATGACAATGATTGAATGCATTAAAAATTTGGTTTCCAGGAGGGAAACAAGTTTGTGTTTTATATTCAGTTTTTACAAAATTAGCTAAATTCTTAAAATAAGGCTTATCAAATTCTCCTTGTAAATGAGGTTTCCAACTTTCGTGTATGTCTACATTCATTTTTTAATATTTCTATAAAACACTAAAATATTACTATCTTTCGTCTAAATAAAATAAACAGGATTGAAAAAAATAAAATTTCCAACCGCCCAAACCATACTTCTTATAATTGCTGGTTTAGTTGCTATTTTAACATGGTTAGTTCCTTCAGGAAAATACGATTCTTTAGCATATAACAAAGCTGAAAGCACGTTTACCAAAACAAGTTTGAGCAAAATTGTAATATTAGCTGCTACTCAAGAAACTTTAGATGATCTTGAAATTAAAATTCCATTAGATAAATTCACAAATGGTGATATTTGGAAACCTATAAGTATTCCTAATACTTATAAAGAAGTTAAAGCGTCTCCGCAAGGTGTAACTGCATTTATAAAATCGCCCATAAAAGGAATAATAGAAGGTGCTGATATTATTTTTTTAGTATTAATTATTGGTGGTTTAATTGGTATTATAAATTATACAGGTGCTTTTGATGCCGGTATTTCTTGGTTAGCAGAAACATTAAAAGGCAATGAATACATCTTAATTATTCTAGTTACTGGGCTAATAGCTGCTGGAGGTACTACATTTGGTTTAGCTGAAGAAACTATAGCCTTCTACCCCATACTTATACCAATATTTTTAGCGGCTAAATATGATGCTATAGTTCCATTGGCTTGTATTTATATTGGTTCAACTATTGGTACTATGTGTTCTACAACTAATCCTTTTAGTGCTATTATTGCATCAGATGCTGCTGGTATTAATTGGACAACGGGAATTACTGGAAGATTTGTTATGTTAAGCTTAGGAACAATTATTTGTATTCTATATATTATAAGGTATGCGCAGCGCGTAAAAAAAGATCCAACAAAGTCTATTATTTATGATCAAAAAGAAGACATTGAAAAACATTTTGGAAGCACTACAAACGCTACTTTAAAATTAACCACTCGATTACGTTTTATTCTTTTCATTTTTATCTCGTGCTTTATCGTTATGATATATGGCGTTTCTCAATTAGAATGGTGGTTTATAGAAATGACTGTAGTCTTTTTAGTAGGGGCAATTGCTATAGGTGTTATTGGAAAAATAAAAGAGCACCATTTTGTTGATGTTTTTGTAAAAGGCGCTGGAGATTTGTTAGGTGTAGCAATAATTATAGGAATTGCTAGAGGCGTTACCATAATTATGAATGATGGACAAATTAGCGATACGCTTTTGTACTATGCTAGTAATGCTACAAATGGTATGAATAAAGGCATATTTATCAATGCGATGTTATATATTTATGGCGGGTTATCATTCTTTATTCCTTCATCTTCAGGTATGGCAGTATTAACAATGCCTATAATGTCTCCTTTGGCTGATGGTGTTGGTATAGGACGAGAAATGATTGTAAACGCCTATCAATACGGTATGGGTTTATTCGCATTTATAAATCCAACAGGATTAATTTTAGCATCATTAGCAATTGTAAAAGTTGGCTATAACAAATGGCTGAAATTTGTGATGCCATTAGTAATTATTTTGTTATTGTTTACCATGCTCGTTTTAACAGTTTCTGTTTATATATAAAATTTAAGATAAAATTCTAACCAATAATTCCTTCAATAAATCCCCTTGAGGGACTGCATTACTACCAACACCCTTACTTTTAACATCAAACTCACGTAATACAGAAACAATGGCACTTACGTTTCGCATAGGATAGTTTCTTGCAGCAGTAATATATTCGTTAACAAAATAAGGGTTTACTTTTAAAGCCGATGCTACACTACGTGGCGATTTATCTTTTAAACCATGAAAGTGAAGCAGTTGCGAAAAGAAATTGAATAATAAAGACACTGTTACTACCATAGGGTTATCCTTAGGGTTTTCAGCAAAATAGTTAATTATTTGATGCGCTTTAACTGCATTTTTTTCGCCAATGGCTTTTCGTAATTCGAAATTATTAAAATCCTTACTAATACCTATATTTTCTTCAATAACTTCTGGTGTTATTTGGCTACCAGAGGGCAATATAATTTGAAGCTTCTCTAATTCATTATTAATTTTACTTAAATCCGTTCCTAAAAACTCAACCAGCATTTGTGCTGCTTTTGGAGAGATGGTATAGTTTTTTGGTGATAAAACACGACGAATCCAATCGGCTACTTGATTTTCATAAAGCTTTTTACTTTCGTAAACTATTCCTGTTTTCTTTAACGTTTTATATAAAGCTTTACGTTTGTCAATCTTTTTATATTTATAATTAAAAACTAAAACGGTTGTAGGTTGTGGGTTTTCTGCATACGAAACCAATTTTTCGATAGTACGTGATAAATCCTGGGCTTCTTTTACAATAACAACCTGTCGTTCTGCCATCATGGGGTAACGCTTTGCATTCCCCACAATATCATCTATGGATACATCACGTCCGTATAAAACCATTTGATTAAATCCCTTTTCCTCTTCTAAAAGCACATTGTCTTCAATAAAATCTGAAATTTTATCAATATAATAAGGCTCCTCACCCATTAAAAAGTAAATAGGCTTTAAATTTTTGTTTTTTATATCGGTTACTAATTGTTTGACTTCGTCCATTGAAAAAAAATCACCAAATTTGTGTAGTGCAAAAACTTAATTTCCCTACATATTCGTTTCGTTTCAAAAGTAGCGAAAATAAAATTTCTATTTTCGATAGTATTCGCAAAAAATTTGTGATTTTACAACCCGAAGAATGGGTACGCCAACATTGTGTTCAATATTTAATGGAAGTAAAAGGATATCCAAAATCTTTAATAAACGTTGAAAAAGAACTCATTGTTAACGGTTTAAAGAAGCGATACGATATTGTAATTTATAATTCAAACGGAAGTATTCATCTAATTGTTGAGTGTAAATCGCCCACTATTACTGTTAACCAAAATACCTTCGATCAAATTGCACAATATAATTTGGTGCTTAACGCTAGTTATTTAATGGTAACAAACGGATTAAATCATTATTATTGCCAAATGGATTTTAAAAATGAACGCTATCAATTTTTAAAAGATATTCCAAAATATAGTAAACAGTCACAGTAAAACTAATATAAATATTTAAATTGAAAGTAGCAGTCGTCATATTAAATTGGAACGGAAGAAAACTATTGGAACAGTTTTTACCTTCGGTTATTGAGCATTCTTCTAACGAAGCTGAGGTTTACATCGCCGATAATGCCTCGAATGATGATTCGGTTTCTTTTATAAAAAGCACTTACCCTTCAATTAAAATTATTCAAAATAAAGAAAATGGTGGTTATGCTAAAGGTAATAACGAGGCACTAAAAGACATTGACGCTGATGTATTTTGCTTGTTGAATAGCGATGTTGAAGTTTCAAAAAATTGGCTGACTCCTATTATAGAAACCTTTAAAGCAGAATCAAATACAGCCATAATTCAACCAAAATTATTGGATTATAAAAAGAAAGATTATTTTGAATATGCTGGTGCTGCTGGTGGTTTTATAGATAAATTTGGGTATCCGTATTGCCGTGGACGAATTTTTAATACCATTGAAAAAGATAATAATCAATATAATGATGTTTCAGAAATATTTTGGGCTTCAGGTGCATGCTTATTTATTAGAAGTCACGCTTTTAAAGAATTAAACGGATTTGATGAAGCTTTTTTTGCTCACATGGAAGAAATAGATTTATGCTGGCGTGCAAAAAATTTAGGTTATAATATAAAATATGTTGGAGCTTCTTCAATTTATCATGTTGGTGGCGCAACACTTAATAATACCAATCCTAAAAAAACCTTTCTTAATTTTAGAAATAGTTTATTCGCCTTAACAAAAAATGCAAAAGGCAACATTTTCTTTTTAATACTTACACGATTAATTTTAGATAGTATAGCAGGTATTAAATTTTTATTCGAATTAAAATTTAAACACACTATTGCCATTGTTAAAGCACATTTTAGCTATTATAGACATTTAAGTTATTTGCTAAAACAACGAAAAACATTAAATCAATCCATAAAATATTACCAAAAAACATCCATAGTGTTTGAATATTTCGTAAATAAGAAAAACAATTATGAAAGTTTATAAATAGTTAGCAAAAGTTTTGTTAACAATGCCGCAATCATCGGTTTTTTATATACTTTTGCGTAATCAACAAAAACAGGAAATTTAATCCATTATTAATTATGAAAAAAGTTTTATTACTTAGCTTATCTGCTATTTTTCTACTAAGCTCATGCGTATCGAAAAAGCAATTCACAGACTTACAAGCAAAACAAAAGGAGACTCAAGATTTGTTAAATTCTGCAACCGTTAAATTAAACTCATGTTTAGAAGACAGAGCAGCAGTAACTGCTAGAGCCACTGCTTTAGAAGAACAAATTGTAGATTTACGTAAAAACAATGACAACCTTCAAGTTTTATCTGCTAAAGGAGCAAGTAGCATAGAAAAAACACTTGAAAGCATTAAAGAAAAAGAACTTAAAATTACTCGTTTACAAGATGCACTTACCAAAAAAGATAGTGTAACATTGGCGTTGGTAACTAGCCTAAAGCGCGAAGTTGGTATTAACGACCCAGATATTGAAGTAAACGTAGAAAAAGGTGTTGTGTTTATCTCAATTGCCGATAAATTATTATTCCAAAGTGGAAGCTACAACGTAACTACTAGAGCTAAAGAAGTTTTAGCCAAAGTTGCTAAAGTTATAAATAGTAAACCAGAATTTGAAGCTATGATTGAAGGTCATACAGATAGTAAATCGTACCAAAAAGGGGTGCTTTTAGATAACTGGGATTTAAGTGTTAAACGTTCTACATCTATCATTCGTGTATTGCAGGAGCTTGGTGTAAACCCAGGACAATTAATTGCTGCTGGACGTAGTTCTTACGTACCTTTAGTTGATAATGATACTGCAGAAAACAGAGCAAAAAATAGACGTACACGTGTTGTTGTGCTACCTAAAATTGATCAGTTTTACGACATGATTGAAAAAGAAATGAAAAACTTAGAAGCTGGTAATAATTAATTAGCTCTCAATTATAATTTAAAAAGCTCAACTTTTCAGTTGAGCTTTTTTTATATCGTTATGTCCCGTCCTGAAATAGCGATACACTAAAACTTTAGTGTAATGAAAACATCAGAAAACACAGGTTACGTTAAGCGTACCCAAAAAGATTACTCCCTTTCTTTTAAACTAGAAGTTGTCCAAGAAATAGAGCAAGGATTTCTAACTAGAAGCCAAGCACGTGACAAATATGGCATTCAAGCTGGTTCGACCATTACCAGATGGTTAAAAAAATATGGTAACTTTGACTGGCAAGAACAAATCTCCACCAGTATGTCTACAACTCCCGAGCAACGTATTTTAGAATTAGAACAGCAAGTAAAACTATTAGAAAAGCAGAAAGCAAGAGCTGAATATCTAGCAGAACGCGCAGATAAAAAAGTGATTCTTTTTGATATGATGGTTGATATGGTCGAAAAGGAATATAATATTGATGTTAGAAAAAATTACAATCCCGAGTTATTGACCGCTTCAAAGAAGCCCACAAAGAAACAGTAGTTTCTACCTGTTATTTACTCGGGATTGATAGACAGGTTTACTATAGGTCGATACAATCCAAAAGACAAAAACAAAGTGTTGCCCAAAAAGTAATAGCACTAGTGCAATCCGTTCGCATATCCATGCCAAATCTTGGAACTCGAAAGCTTTATCATATACTGAAAACACAATTAACAGCTTTAAATATTGGTAGAGATAAACTCTTTAGAATACTAAGAGCAAACCATTTACTTATAAAACCAAAACGAAGTTATCATGTTACAACAGACTCACATCATCGTTTTAGAAAACACAAAAACTTAATAAGTACTTTAGAAATTAAAAAACCAGAACAAGTTTGGGTTAGTGATATCACATACACAGGAAACAGAAAAAATCCATCTTATCTCGCTTTGGTTACAGATGCTTATTCTAAGAAGATTGTAGGGTATAATGTATCTAACAGTTTAAATGCATCTGGTTCTATATTAGCTTTGGAAATGGCTATTAAAAACAGAAAATATAAACAAAAAGGTTTGATTCATCATTCTGATAGAGGTTTACAATACTGTTCTGATGACTATCAAGAAAAACTAAAAGATAACTTTATAAAACCAAGTATGACTGAACAATATGATCCTTATGAAAATGCTATCGCAGAACGTATAAATGGTATTTTAAAACAAGAATTTGGTATAGCGAAACACAATGTGGATTTAAAGCTAAGGATCATTTTAATTAAAAATGCAATAAAAATTTACAATAAAAAAAGACCGCATTGGTCTAACAACATGTTAACTCCAATACAAATGCATCAACAAAACACTTTAAAACCAAAACGATATAAATCAAAAAACCTGAACAATAGTAATATTGTTCAGGTTTAATTTATAAATTTAATCCTTTATTAATCTGTATCGATTATTTAGGACTAGACATTATTCAAAAACTCTATGATATGTAAGACCACCTACTTCAATCTTAATTTCATTAATTATTTTATAATTACTATCAATTTTTCCAATTGATAATTTATCAGATTTTATGAATGTACCATCAGAATTGAGGTGACCAACACTTACTGCGCTGTGCTTAATTTTACCTTCAGCCATTTTAACTTCTCCTTCAAAATAGTTGTAACCATAAGGAACACAATCTTTTTTAAGTGATTCGGATATTTTTTTAGCCGTAATATAATTTCCACGATGATTTATTTTAATCGCTATTTGTGAGTTTTCATCGCCACAATAAGCATTCGTAGCTATCCAAGTACCTGATAAATTTGGAACCTCAGAATTTACGAATTTTTTATCTTCATAAACAAATCGAAGTTTATTTATGTGATCTGGACTTACAAAAACATCTTTCTTTTTTTCTCCATATAACCCATGACTTATGTTAAGGTTAATAACTTGGTTAACGGGTAAATCAATTAAAACTTTATCAGTAGTTAACCCTCTTTGAATTATCTGATTCTCATCATTGACAAATTTATAATCAAAAATTGATGATTTACCAGATTTATCTACTACTTCTAAATCAACACGTCCAAATGGTCTTAATGTTATTTCAGACTCTTCATTACCTTCAATTTCAAAATCATTAATGGTAAGAGCAGAAACTCTTGCGGCATCGCTTCCAGTACCTTCGTAAATTTCTAAAGTATAAAAATCAGGTAATAAAGTAAATTCAGCAGATTGCCCTCTTATATAAGTTGGTTGTTCGTACAATGCTTTACCATCCTTTTTTCTAATGATTTTTATGTAACTTTCATAACGTTTACCAGCTCCATCTAAAACTATAAATTGATATTGTCTTTCTTTACAAGGCGCTATCAAACTATAAGAATCTTTAAATGTTGACATAATGTTTTCTATTACTGCTTTATGAACAGCTAATCCTTTAGCAAAACTCATTTGATAATCATCTAGTTTTTCTAGTTCAAAATTGTTTTTATTACACCGATAATTTATAACATACAAGCCCGCTTTTCTTTTTGTTAATGCTAATTCTGCATCTTCAAGATGATTAATTAACCCAGACAAATAGACATGTTTAGAATACGTATGCGTTTGCATATCTTCATTAGCTTTAAGCACCTTTTTTAAATCATCTATGGCGTCTTGCATCTGCTTTCTTTCATATTTAGCATAAATCTGTAATAATGATGCTATCGCTGTCCCTATATTGGTTATACGCCCGCGTCTTTCTTTAAGTAAATCTGCTGGTGATAATCCTTGAGGCCTATCTAGACTTTGATATAATGTAATTCCATCCTTTAAAATTTTTAAACCATTTTTAAGTACCGATGAAACACTTTTCCATGTTTCAATATATTCAGTAAGATTATTATTTACCTTAGGCAAATCAGCAAATTTTTTAACCGTTTCATCAATTTTAGCTATGGTATCATATAAATCTTTTAAATTCTTATAATATCTTTTTAAAAGACTTGAAACAACTGAAGGGTCAATATGTTTACCAGATTTTATTGAACTATATAAATTAGAAAGGTCAAGAAAATATGCTGAAAAATCTGCTAAAGCTGTTTTCCAAGCAAGTGTATATTCCATTTCTGCTCGCAAATTTTCATTAGCAATTGTTTGATTTACATAATTTATCCATGTATCTCTATACTGTTCTTGATAACGTACTAAATAAACACTGTAAATACTAAGTTCACTATACAAACCGTATATGGCTTTATGATACTTAATAACCTCTTCACATTTATTTGAAATACAGTCTGGGTGTAATATTGGAGCCTTCTCAATTTGTTTTAATATATTAGTTAGTTCACTATTTGTAAACAAATTTGGATCGTTAACAATTGGTTTTTGTGGTTGACCAAATACCGTAAAAGAGAAAAAAAAACATATTAAAAGCTTAAAGCTATTTTTTATTTTATTCTGCATAATAGTCCTAATTAATTTTAAAATATTTTATTAATTTACTAAAAAATATAATATCAATACTTTATAAGTTATTAATACTGAAATTAATATAATTAAATAAAGTAAAATGAATCTAGAAAATTACCCAGAATTAAAGGCTATACAGAAACTAATATCCAAAAATAATATTAGTTTTAGAAAACACTCAAGAATTACTTTTTACGAAAATATATTTCCTATAGAATTAAAAATAAGAGATGATTTATTTACTATTTATATTGATGATGAGTACAATGACTTAGAGAAAAACAACTACATTCTAAACTTCATATTAGTATTTAGGGCATTAGCAGACCTAGACGAATCCACAGATTATTTAAATTGGTGCAAAAAACTATGGTAAACCCTGAAGATTTAGAACTATTAGACTATTATAAGAATGTGTGCAATAGTGTTATTAACATAAGACATATTTTCGAAAATAATAGTATTAATTACTATATATCTGATATAGATTTTCAACTAAACTCAGGAGTAATTCAGTTATTAAGAACAAATAAACTACCGTAATAAGTATTTATAAAATCAACTCACCCACTTCATCATTAAAGCACAAGCAAAAGCAGCATAAGTACCTAAAGCGTAGCCTAAAACCGCCAGCAAAACACCAACTGGCGCTAACGATGGGTGGAAAGCACCAGCCACCACAGGCGCAGATGCAGCACCACCAATATTAGCTTTAGAGCCAACAGCTAAAAAGAAATATGGTGCTTTTATAATTTTTGCAACGATAAATAGTAAACCGACGTGAATAATCATCCAAACAAATCCAATAGCGAATAAACTTATATTTTCTACAATGGCATTCAAATTCATTTTCATACCTATCGCTGCCACTAGTATGTAAATAAAAACAGTACCTATTTTACTCGCTCCGGCGCCTTCGTAACTTTTCATTTTAGTAAACGATAGAATAACACCAACAGTTGTTGCTGTAATAATGAGCCAGAAAAATGAGCTTCCAAGTCCGAAATCAACCAAAAATGGTGCATTTTCTTTTATCCAAACACTTAAATTATCACCTACAATATGACCTATTGAAGTTACTCCAAAACCAATTCCTAAAAGTATCATTAAATCGTTAAACGATGGTACTCTAGCGGTTTCTAAGCTAAACTTTTCCATCTTATTCTTAAGTGTGGTAATTGATGAATTATCAGCCTTAAAATACTTGTCTATTTTATCAGATTTAGCAACACCAAGTAGCAAAAATATCATCCAAACTTCGGCTACTAAAACATCAACTACTGCCATAATACTAAACAGGCTATCGCTAACTTCCCATTGCTCTTTCATAGCTAATTGATTGGCGCCACCACCAATCCAACTTCCTGCCACGGTAGATAAACCTTTCCATAATTCGGTACCTTCAACTGCAACTAAAATATCTGGTGCTACAAACTTAAAAAACAAAATAGCTATTGGACCGCCAATCATTACACCAACGGTAGCTGTTAAAAACATAATTAAGGCTTTTGAACCCAACTTAAATACGCCTTTTAAATCGATACTCATGGTTAAAAGCACCAATGATGCTGGTAATAAAAATCGAGAAGACACATAATACAATTTACTGCCACCAATAAACTGAGAGTACTCCGATGGGTTTATTTTATTTGCCGCAGTATATGCTTTTAAAGTCTCTAAATTAGTAACTTCATCTAAATTCCCGTAAAGCGATTGTAAGTGTTTTATGGTTGCTGAAACATCAATCCATTTGTCTGCAATTAATCCAACAGAACTTAATATAGACGGAATAAAATAGCATAATAAAAGGGCAGGAATAATACTGTAAAATTTTGAAAATCGAGATAAACTGGATGTGTAAAATATAAGTGCCAGTGTTATTGCTAAAATGCCAAAAATAATGGTGTCGTTGGCAAATAAAGGAATGTCGCTACTTATTTCTGCTAAATTCATATAGTGTTGTTTAGTTAAAATATTTTAGTGAAAAATCGTCTTTAATAAATATATTTTTGTTAAAAAAAGGCATTTAAAAAATCTCTAAACTTCCTTTTCCTTCTCTAATAATAATGGGTTCGTCTTCAGATAAATCTATAACAGTAGAAGCTTCATTATCTCCATAGCCGCCATCAATTACCAAATCTACTAAGTTACTCCATTTTTCTAAAATCAATTCAGGATCGGTGGTATATTCTAAAACTTCATCTTCATCATGTATAGATGTTGATATAATGGGATTTCCTAACTGCTTAACAATATCTAAAGCGATGTTATTATTAGGCACACGAATACCAACGGTTTTACGTTTCTTAAATGGGTTTGGTAATGATTTTCCGCCAGGAAGTATAAAGGTATATGGCCCAGGAAGCGCGCGTTTTAAAATTTTAAATGTAGATGTGTCTATTTGTTTAACATAATCACTTAAGTTGCTTAAATCGTGACAAACAAATGAGAAATTTGCTTTTTCAAGTTTTACTTGCTTAATTTTTGCAACACGTTCTAAAGCTTTAAGATTAGTAATATCGCAACCTAAACCATAAACAGAATCGGTTGGATAAATAATTACACCGCCACGCTTAAGAATAGCAACCACCTTTTCAATCGCTTTCGGATTGGGATTTTCTTCATATATTCTTATAAACTCAGCCATAATAACTATCTTGTAATTTCGTTTACAAAGTAAATATTATTTTTAAAATGAAAGCACTTAAATCTACTTTCTTAGTTTTTGTTGTACTTATTACTTTTTTCAATTGCTCAAAAGAAAAAGCAGATGAAGATTTTATTACCATTTTAGATCCATCAAAATTCTATCAAGAATTAAATATTTCTTACGGACAAGATGTTAATCAAAATTTTGATTTGTATTTACCAGCTAATAGAACTAATAATACTAAAGTGATGGTTTTAGTCCACGGTGGCGGATGGTCTGCTGGCGATAAATCTGAAATGAATCCTATAAAAGATTTAATACGTCAAGATTTCTCAGACTTAGCTATTGTAAATATTAATTACAGATTAGCCGATGAGAACACGAAACCTTATCCTATGCAAACAGATGATATTACTACAATTATCAACTATTTAAAGGATAATAAAACAAAATACACAATTTCTGAAGCCATTGGATTTATTGGTACAAGTGCCGGTGCACATTTATCGCTACTTTGGAGTTATGCTTTTAATACAACAAACAAAGTAAATATGGTTTGCAGCATTGTTGGTCCAACAAATTTTACAGATTCTGCGTATTTAAACAATACAAATCCTGATGTACAAGAGCTAATAGATTTATTTGGAATAGACGCAACGACCTCTTTTTTAGAAGAAGTAAGCCCATATCACCAAGCTACAGCTACATCACCTCCAACTATTTTGTTTTATGGCGGACAAGACCCTTTAATACCAACAACACAAGGTACCGATATGCGGGATAAATTGGAAAGTTTAGGTGTTACACATGAGTTTACCTTATACCCAAATGCTGGTCATGGTTGGATTGGGTTAGAATTAATTGATACTTGGATTAAATTGAAGGCTTTTATAGAGACACATCTTTAGGATTGAATACCCAAGACCCAAAACCTAATCTACCCAACAACCTCCAACTTAGCAAAGCGCAACAATAATTTTTTAACGCCACCATGTTGAAAATTAATTTCGGCTTTAACGTCAGCACCTTTACCTTCTATTTTCATAACTTCTCCTGTGCCAAACCGAATGTGTTTTACAATATTACCAACAACCAATTTACTATCAAATAAATTAGTATTGCCAGTAGATTTAACAACAGGCTTTAAGTTTTTTGGTGTGGTAACTTGAAATTTAGCTGGTTCTGACTTCGGCTTACTACCTTTTTTTAACACCGCTTGTTTAGCTGGTTTAAATCTAATCGTATTAGAATCTGCTCTTTTGCTTGTTACAGAGGGTGTGTCTCCAAAAATAGCGGCATCAAGCATGGGGTTAAAGCGGCGTTCTTCAATAGGTGTAACTATATCTAAATACTGCTCGTCTATTTCTTCAATAAAACGACTAGGTTCAGAATCAATCAATTTTCCCCAACGGTAACGCGATAAAGCATAAGTTAAATAAGCCTGCTTTTCTGCTCGTGTTAGTGCTACATAAAACAAGCGTCGCTCCTCCTCTAGTTCGCTACGTGTGTTCATACTCATGGCACTTGGAAACAAATCTTCTTCTAAACCAACAATAAAAACGTACGGAAACTCCAATCCTTTTGCTAAATGTATGGTCATTAAAGCGACGTGGTCTGCATCTCCTTTATCGGCATCTAAATCTGTTGCTAATGCAACATCTTCTAAAAATTCAGCTAAATTACCAGTGGTATCAGCAATTTCTTTTTGACCCTCAACAAAATCTTTCATTCCGTTTAAAAGTTCCTCGATATTTTCCATTCTAGTAACACCTTCTGGAGTTCCATCTTTATTGAATTCTCGAATTAAACCACTGGTTCGGGTAACATGTTCTGCCAATTCAAAAACATCGGCAGTCTGATTTAATACCTGAAAACTTTCTATAAGTGTAACGAAATCTTGAAGTTTAGTTTTTGTACCCGAATTAACTTTTACATCGGTTTTATCGATGTGTTTCATCACTTCAAAAATGGTTCGGTTGTATCCATTTGCAGATACTATAAGTTTATCAACTGTTGTTTGCCCGATACCACGAGGCGGAAAATTAATAACGCGCTTTAAAGCTTCTTCATCGGCTGGATTAATAATAAGCCGTAAATACGAGAGAACATCTTTTATTTCTTTACGTTGATAAAATGATAATCCACCATAAATTCGATATTTAATATCTCGCTTTCTCAACGCATCTTCAATAGCTCTTGACTGCGCATTGGTACGATATAATATAGCAAAATCACTATTATTTAATTGGTGATTCATTTTGTTTTCCCAAATGGTACTTGCTACATAACGCCCTTCGTCTCCATCGGTTAATGAACGATTTACTTTTATTTGTTCGCCTTCATCATTAGCCGTCCAAACAATTTTATCAAGCTTCGTTTGGTTTTTATCGATAATAGAATTTGCTGCGTTTACAATGTTTTTTGTTGAACGATAATTTTGTTCTAATCGAAATAGCTTCACATCATCGTAGTCTTTCTGAAAATTTAAAATATTATTAATATTTGCACCACGGAAGGCATAAATACTTTGTGCATCATCACCCACTACACATATATTTTGAAACTTATCAGCCAAGGCTCTCACAATTAAATATTGCGAATGGTTAGTATCTTGATACTCATCAACTAGAATGTATTTAAATCGGTTTTGGTATTTTGCTAAAACTTCAGGAAAACGCGTTAAAAGCTCATTGGTTTTCAATAACAAATCATCAAAATCCATCGCACCTGCTTTAAAACAACGCTCAACATATGCTTTATAAATATCACCCATTCTTGGTCGGCGAGCCATAGTATCGGCTTCCTTTAATTCTGGATTTTGAAAATACGCATGCACCGTAATCAAACTATTTTTATACGATGAAATTCTAGAGCGTACTTGCTTATATTTATAAATGTCTTTATCAAGGCTCATTTCCTTAATAATAGACGCAATCAACCTATCAGAATCTTGCGTATCATAAATGGTGAAATTACTAGGATACCCCAATCTATCAGCTTCAATACGCAAAATTTTTGCAAATACAGAGTGGAATGTTCCCATCCATAAATTTTTCGCTTCACTTGCTCCAACAATAGATGCAATACGTTCTTTCATTTCTCGTGCTGCTTTATTGGTAAATGTGAGCGATAAGATATTAAAAGGGTCAATTCCTTTACTCATCATATAAGCAATACGGTAAGTTAACACACGTGTTTTACCAGAACCTGCACCAGCAATAACTATCATTGGTCCTTCAATTTGAATCGTAGGTTCTAATTGTGCATCATTTAGCTGACTTAAATACTTCTCCAAATCATTTTCATTTTAAGACGTGAAAATAACCAATGTTATACTTTTAATTAAGGCGAATTATTAATAATTATAAACAATTAACAGCTTCGGCAGCTTTTATTAAAATTTGAATATCTTTAGACTTCAAAAATTTAATCATTATTATGAAATATCTTATATTTTTATTTACATGCTTTGGAATAATTAATGTATATAGTCAAGATAATCTAGAACAACAATTTATTGATATTGAAGAAAAAGTGATTGAATGGCGACGACATTTCCATGAAAACCCAGAACTTTCAAACAG
This sequence comes from Wocania ichthyoenteri Th78, assembly GCF_000789235.1. Classification (GTDB taxonomy): domain Bacteria; phylum Bacteroidota; class Bacteroidia; order Flavobacteriales; family Flavobacteriaceae; genus Wocania_A; species Wocania_A ichthyoenteri. The sequence goes on along the minus strand of NZ_KN525716.1, from coordinate 3,778,615 downwards.
AGAGTTTAAAACTGCTGAAACCATTACTAGACATTTAAAATCTTTGGGTTTAGAAGTTAAAACTGGTGTTGCGCATACTGGAGTTGTTGCCATTTTAAAAGGTAACAGTCCAGGAAAAGTAGTTGCTTTACGTGCCGATATTGATGCACTTCCTGTTACAGAACGTAATGATTTACCATTTAAGTCTAAAATAAAAGCTACTTTTTTAAATACCGAAACGGGTGTGATGCATGCCTGTGGACACGATACTCACATTGCCATTTTAATGGGTGTTGCAGAGATTTTATCTAAAAATAAAGACAAAATAAGAGGCACTGTAAAGTTTATTTTTCAACCCGCAGAAGAAGGTCCTCCTCCAGGAGAAGAAGGGGGTGCTAAACTGATGATAAAAGAAGGAGTTTTAGAAAACCCAAAAGTAGATGCTATTTTTGGATTGCATATTAGTTCGGATACAGAAGTTGGCAAAATAGAATATAAATCTGGAGGCATTATGGCTGGTGTTGAGCGTTTTGTAGTTAACGTAAAAGGCAAACAAACACATGGTTCTGCGCCCTGGAATGGCGTTGATCCAATTTATATTTCTGCTAAAATTATTGATGGCTATCAAAGCATCATTAGTCGAGAATCTAATTTGTTAGTAGAACCTGCTGTAATAACGGTTGGTAAAATAACAAGTGGTGTACGATTTAATATTATTCCTGAAAGTGCTGAACTTATTGGAACAATAAGAACATTAGATTTAGACATGAAAAAACTCATTTTTAAACGTATGACTGAAATGACTGAAACCATTGCAAAAGCCTATGGAGGTGAAGCTTCAATAGAGTTTCAAGAAAACACAACGATTACCTATAACGATCCAGATTTGGTTACACAAATGTTACCAACGTTTGAGAAAGTAGCAGGTAAAGAAAACGTAGTTTTAACGAAAGCTGTTACTGGGGGTGAAGATTTTTCATATTTTCAGGAAGTAGTGCCTGGATTATATTTCTTTTTAGGAGGAATGACACCTGGAAATAAAAATGCGTTTCCACACCATACACCCGATTTTAAAATTGATGAAAGCGGTATGCTTTTAGGTGTAAAAACATTAACAAATATTACTTTTGATTTTTTAAATAATTAAAATAACACAAAACCAGTCAAACTTTTATGGACTCAGATCGCATTATAGATTTATTTTTATTCGCAATTCCCTCATTAATTGTAGGACTTATTGCTTATTACTTTTTTAAAGAACACACTAAAAATGAAGCTGGTAGAAGACGCTTTTTGTTAAAAAAAGATTTACAAGTTTCATCAATGCCTTTACGTCTTCAAGCTTATGAAAGACTTGCCTTATTTTTAGAAAGAATATCACCCAACAAGTTAATGATTAGAGTTGTTCCAATATCTTCAAATAAAGAAGATTACGAAAGATTACTTATACAGAATATTGAACAAGAAATGGAACATAATTTAGCACAACAAATATATGTTAGCGAAAAGTGTTGGAGCATTATTTCGGCAGCAAAAAATGCGACCATTCAATTGATAAGAAAAGCAAGCTTACTTGAAAAAACAGATACAGCCAATAAACTAAGAGAGGTTGTTTTAACTGAAATGATGGAACGCAGAGCACCAAGCGATGCTGCATTATCTTTTATAAAAGAAGAGGTTTCAGACTTGTGGTAAATCATCATCCATTCTTAACTCATTTGAACGTGCTTCTTCAGACTTTTGTTTAGCGTAGTAATACCCTTGTTGCCACCATTTAGTCATTAGCTTTTTATTAAAAATCAATGAATTTTCAGTAAGTTTTGATGGCGTATAATATAGATTAAGTTTTACATTTTTATTTTTTGCAGCCAATTTTCCTATAACAATATCATTACGTTCTACTTGGTCAAGTAAATGGCCAAATAAATTAATCATTAATGAAAAAGGGTTTTTTCCCAAAACTTTATTATAAGCCATATTTTCGGATTCTAGAATTATAGCATCCACTTCGGTTGCACCTCTTAGGATAGCTTCTCTAATAGGAACTACGCAGCCTAAACCGCCATCAGCATATTCAAAACCATCCTTTTTCACCAAAGACATAAATGGTATATAATTACATGAAATCCATATCCAATCGCAAAATTCATCATAACTAAAATCCTTTATCGATTTATATTCTACACGATTTTTAGAAAGATTAGAAACGGTAACAACAACATCGTCCTTAGTTTCTTTAATTAAATTATACTCTTCAATAGTGAAATGCTTCTTTATATGTCTTCTTAATGATTTACTTTCACCAAACGTTCTTTTCATTTTAACAAACTGCCAAAAGGTGTTAATAAAGTCTATAGAAACAAATTCTCTATCTCCTTTTTTACGCAGTACAAATGGATTGACACTAAATATATTGCTTTGATTAACATTAGTAAATACCTGATGAATTTTATCAATTTCACCAGCTGCCAAATGAGGCACCAACAAACCTCCTGTAGATGTGCCTAAAAACATATCGTAATTCACACCTTCTTCTTGAATTAAATATTGTGCAACACCACCTGCATAAGCACCTTTGCTACCTCCTCCAGAAATTACTAATGCTCTCATTATACTTTTTATTGTAAATATAAACAACAACTAATAAAAAAGTTAATTAATAAACCAAAATAGGTCTGAAAAAAATTACATCCCCGATAATGGGTCTTTTATAGAAAAAATAGATTTATGTTGATTAAAGATGATACTTCATAAAAAAGAATATTTATTTTAGTCACAGCTATTAACTCAATTAACTTAAATGAGAAAAAATTATTTTCTGGGTACATTATCATTTTTTATAATTACCATCTCTATTTTTGCATTTAACGAAAAGGAGAAACCTAGTAACCAACAAAGTTCAATTACCTTAAATACTTCGGATAAATTATTACCGCCATCGGCAACTATTTCTGGTACAACAGAAGTTTGTAAAGACGAAACACCCCAGCCACAAATAACATTTACAGGATCTGGCGGTACAACGCCTTACACATTTACCTATATGCTAAATGGTGGCCCTAATCAAACCATTACAACCACGGGGGGTAACAATTCGATAAATCTATCTGCTAGTACCAATACTATTGGAACTTTTGTTTACGAACTTATTTCGGTAAGCGATAGTACTGGAGATTCAACCAATGAAAGCGGAACTGCTACTGTAACGGTAACCGAACCTATTATAGATTTTACTTTTAACAATGCTGGCACATGCGCTGGAACATCTGTTGATTTTGTATCTAATATTACCGGAAGTGCCCCTTTTACTTATAATTGGAGTTTTGGTGATGGGAATACATCAACAGTTGCAAACCCAACACACGAATTTGATATTGTGGGTTGTGGTTCTCAAAATGTTAGTGTAACACTAACAGTTACAGATTCAAATGGTTGTACTAACTCAGTTACCAAATCTATTTTAGTTGAAGAAAAACCAAGATTGGAATTTCGCGATATCGACAATCAGTTTGACCCCTTTAATAATTGCGGTAATAATACTACTGATCCATCATATACTATTAATGTTGGCATTGACAACGTTTCTGCCACTTGTATAAATTCTTATACTGTTGATTGGGGCGACGGAAGCACCATTGAAACTAATGTTACATTTCCAGCTACACATACTTACACACAATTAGGCTCTTTTAACATGGACATAACAGGAATTGGAAGCAATTGTGATAATACTGTTACTTATTTGATTAAAAACTCCAGCAACCCCACTGGGTCTATTGTAAATCCAGGGAATACAGTAAATTTATGTACACCTGTTTCTCCTCTTGAGTTTGCAATTGGCTCTTGGGGCACAAACCCTCCGGACACCAATTACTTTATTGATTTTGGCGATGGAAACACTGAAAGCTACACACAATCTCAATTAGAAGCATCAACATACTTTAATGCCGCAGACCCTGTAAATTCTCAAAATTTCCCAATTCCACATACATATACAGAAACGAGTTGTCCATTTAGTTATACTGTTTTTTTAAATATTACCACTTCGTGTGGACAAACCAATTTAACCGCTGGCCCTATCATTATTTTAAGAAAACCAGAAGTTGATTTTGAAGACCCGCCTATTAGCTGTGTGAATACTTCAGTGCAATTCGACAATACATCACTAGATGGATATAGCAATAATTGTAGCATTAACGATGGTTATTATTGGGATTTTGGGGATGGATCTACATCAACATTAAGAGATCCAAGTCATATTTATACAGCGCCCGGAACTTACACAGTTTCGTTATATGCTGAAAATTCTTGTGGTGTAACAAATACAGTAATTAAAAATATTTGTATTGAACCTGAGTTAATACCGAGCTTTACTTTAAATACGAATAACGGATGTTCGCCTTTAGATGTTCAAGTAACCAATAATACCGATTTAAGTTTAAGTTGCGGTACTGAGGAATATTTATGGGAAGTAACTTATGCTTCTGGTTTTTGCGGAACAACACCTCCAAATTGGAGTTTTACTAACGGAACAGATGAAACCTCAGCAACTCCATCCATAAGCTTTGTAACCGCTGGAACTTACACCCTAACACAAACCATAACAAATTCTTGTGGTAGCAATTCTATTTCTGAAACTATTGAAGTTAAACAACCACCAACGGCGACTATAAATAGTATTTCGGATTTTTGTGAAACAGCATCATTTAATCCTATTGCGGTTGTTGAGGATTGTGCGCCAGCTTCCGAAACTATAACTTACAGTTGGAATTTCCCTGGCGGAAGTCCAGCAACTTCAAGCACTTTAGATCCTGGTACAATTACGTACGCAACACCAGGAGATTACCAAGTTACTTTCAGCATAACAAATAGCTGCGGAACGACAACGGTAAATGAAGATTTTTCAGTAAATCCAATTCCGACGATTACGAATACCGATTTAACGCAAACCATTTGCTCTGGAACCGATACTGCCGAAGTTGTTTTAACTTCAAATTTATCAAACACAACATACTCGTGGACAGCAACTGCACCAACTGGAATAACAGGGTTTATTGCTTCTGGGAACACGAGTATCATTCCTATTCAAACTATTTTTAATTCAAATAACACTTCTGAAGACGTAACTTTTACCATCACTCCAACAACAAACGGCTGTACAGGTAACTCGGTGAATGTTGTAATTACTGTAGATCCAGCACCAGAATTCACAAGTCAACCGCAACCAGAAACCATTTGTTTAAACGGTGCTTTAAATTCGTTATCGGTTAGCGTCACTGGGGCAGGAACTCCAACCTATCAATGGTACAGCAATACCGTTGATGATAATACGACAGGCACGATTATAACTGGAGAAACAGCAACTACTTACACGCCGCCAAATAATCCAACAGGCATTATATATTATTACTGCGTGGTTTCTTTCCCAACAGGAATTGGTTGTAATGAAATCACTTCTAACACCGCTCGTATTGAGATTGTTGATGGACTTCAAATTGACATACAACCTATAGCAACCCAAAGTTTATGTGTTGGCGGCGATATCAATTCAGCTTTATCGGTTGTACATTCTGGAGGCACAGGTACAATAACATATCAATGGTATTCTAACACTACAAATTCTAATACTGGAGGAGTAATCATTACAGGTGCAACAAACGTAAATTATACCCCGCCTACTTTTAATACTGTTGGAAACTATTATTACTATGTTGAGATTTCTTCAAGCGGAAATGGGTGTAATGCTATAACTAGTGAAGTTGCTGAAATTGTAGTAGCTGATGACCCCACTATTACATCACAACCACTAGTCTCTCAAGAATTATGTCAAGGAACAACACCTCAAAATTTAGAGGTTGTTACTAGTGGCGGATTAGGAACTGTTTACAATTATCAATGGTATTCTAACACCACAAACTCTAATGTTGGAGGTACTTTAATTACTGGAGCAACAAATAGTATTTTTACACCGCCGACCACTACTATTGGAAACATATATTATTACTGTGTGATTACGCAGCCAGATCCTGGGTGTAGCGTTATAAGCGACACAGCTTTGGTTACAGTTAATGCAGCGCCTAACTTTACTGCACAACCCATTTCAGAAACCATTTGTTTTGGTGAAAGTTTAAATACGTTGTCAGTTGCAGTTGCCAATGGCGTGGGAACACCAACATATCAATGGTATTCTAACACAATTAATGATAACTTAACAGGAGCTGCTATTACTGGCGAAACTAACGCAACTTACAATCCACCTTCAACGAATATTGGAACGATTTATTATTATTGTATCGTTACATTTTCCGCTGGTGGTTGTACTGAAATCAACTCACAAACTGCAGAAATTACAATTAATCAAACACCAAATATTTCAGATAAAGCGATAACGATTTGTAGTGGCGTAAGCTTTCAAATTATTCCTGATTCATCCACAGGAGATATTGTACCCACTGGAACATTATACACATGGACAACACCAACTATTAATCCTGTTGGTTCAATTACGGGAGCTTCAAACGAAAGCACACCGCAATCAGATATTAGTCAAACATTAACAAACAATACCACAAATCCAGCAACTGTAACCTATACCGTTACACCTATTTCTGGTATTTGTGCTGGCGCGGATTTTACCATCAACATAACCGTTAACCCTTCAATAAGCATTACAACCAATCAAATAAACAGCGATTGTTATTTAGCTAACAACGGTTCTCTTGACATTTCAATAACTGGTGGCGTGCCTTTTACAACAGGAAATCCGTATCAAATTTCTTGGACTGGGCCAAACGGATTTACTAGTACCAATGAAGATATTTCTAATTTAGAACCAGGTGATTATACCGTGGTGATTAATGACGACGGCGGTTGCCCATTTACAGATACTTTTACCATTTTAGAACCTGATGAACTGATTTTTAGCAATATTAATTTCGACCCAGAAACGATCTCCTGTTTTGGTGCAAATGATGGCGAAATTGATATTAATATTTCTGGAGGTACAACGCCATATACTTATAATTGGACACGAAATGGAAATCCTTTTGATACTACCGAAGATTTATCAAATTTAGGTCCAGGTGACTATCAAATAACCGTAACCGATGCTAACAATTGTACACCTATAGTTGAAAATTTCTCTATTATTGAACCCAATTTGCTTCAAGCTAGTTTAATCAATCAAACTGATATTATTTGTTTTGGAGATGCCACAGGTGCTATCAATATTGATGTTGTTGGTGGCAGGCCTATTGAGGTTTCAGCAGGCGTTTTCGACTATAATTATGCATGGACAGGACCAAATGGATTTACAAGTACCTCTCAAAACATTTCAAATTTAATTGCTGGTACATATAACTTAGTAGTTACCGACAAATCTGGCTGTACTGATGATTTAGAAGTTATTTTAGATCAATCTGATGAAATCATAATCGATTATACTACCACCGAAATTGAGTGTTATGGTGACAATAATGCGTCTATCACTATCAATAATATTTCTGGAGGAAACCCACCTTACACAATAGCTTGGAGTAATTTAGGCTCAGGGAATATTCAAAGCAATCTATCTGCTGGCACCTACACGATTACAGTTACAGACGATACAAATTGTGAAAAACAAGCTACTATTATTATTGACGAAGCACCTATTTTTACCATAAACCCTGTTGTAAATAATGTGTCGTGCTTCGGCGAAAATGATGCCAGCATTAGTTTAAATCTTGTTGGAGGCATCAACCCTGTGACTTTAGTTTGGGATGATGATGCCACTGCTGGCCTAGAAAGAAACAACATTGGCCCTGGCACATACACTGTAACTATTACCGATGGCACACCTTGTGCTATTACTGAAACCTTTACTATAATTGAACCAGATGCTTTAGAGTTATCGGCAACCACAACCGATGCTTTAGATTGCGATGACGCCAATAGCGGCGCAATAAACGCAGTCGTTACTGGTGGTACACTTCCTCTTACTTATTCATGGTCTAATGGCGCAAATACAGAGGATTTAACAAATACGCCTCCAGGAGATTACACCCTTACCGTTACAGATACAAATGGTTGTACAATTTCAGATAGTTGGACGATTAATAGATTCGATCCTCTTGAGATTTCGGTTGAAACTATAACCGATTTCGATTGCGAAACACGGTATGTCAATCAATCTTTTGTAGCTAATGTAACTGGTGGTATACCGCCGTATCAAATCAATTGGTCTAGCGGAACTATTAGCGGTGTAAACAACGAAATAATGAATACCAATCAAGACGGCTTAGTAATTGTTGATGTTACTGATAGTTTTGGTTGCACCACAAGCTACTCTCACAATGTTGAAATCCCAGTTTTGGGCGATGCCGATTTTACTCAAAACTCCACAGGGTTTAGCACTTATGGTTTTTATTCTATTGAAGACCCCATTCAATTTACAAACACTTCTATTGGTGATTATATAAGTGTGTCTTGGGATTTTGGAGATGGTAATTTTTCAAGTGAAGAAAATCCAACACATACCTATTTAACTATCGGCACTTACGTTGCAACACAAACCGTAACCTACCCTTTCGGATGTGTGTACACTAAAGTAATCACATTAAATATTGAAAAAGGTTACGCACTAATGATGCCTAACGCGTTCACACCAAATAACGATGGACTTAACGATTTTTTCAATCCTTCATTTATAGCATTGAGTAATATGAAATTAGATATTTACGATACTTGGGGAAGTTTAATCTATTCTGAAGTTGGTGAAAATTTAAAAGGATGGAATGGAAAAATTAAAGATTCCGAAGCCGAAAACGGTAATTATTATTACACATTTTCTGGTGACACGTTTTATGGAAAAACCATTACCTCAGAAGGTGCCTTTGTATTAATTAAGTAATCAAAAAAATGAAAATAAAGATACTATCTATAATAATTATCAGTTGTATTTATTTAAAATCAAACGCTCAAGATCCAGTATTTACGCAATATTTTCAAGTTCCCGAAACTATAAATCCAGGGTTTTCAGGTTTTGAAGATGCTACTTATTTTGGACTTATTCACAGAACACAATGGCCTAGTCTAGATTTAAGGGTAGATACCGAATATGCCTTTTTTAACACTTGGATAGAAAATGTTGGTGGTCTTGGTTTTAGTATTTTAAATCAGCACGAAAACAATACCAATTATAATCATTTACAAGGAAATGTTAACTATTCTTATCATGTTAAATTAGCCAACGATTGGTATTTTAGACCCGCAGTTGAAGTTGGTTTTGGCACAAAATCCTTTAATTTTAGAAACTTAGTTTTAGCCGACCAGATTAATATTGGTGCTGGAACAATAAACCCTATATCATCAGATATTTTTGCAATGAATGCCAACCGAAACATCACGTTTTTCGATTTTACCGCTGGCTTTGTATTCGACAAAAAAAACACGCGAAATGACACCGATTTATGGCTAGGTGCTTCCATTAAACACTTAAACAAACCTAACATTTCATTTGTAGAAAATGGTAATGTACCCTTAGATATTTTTTACTCCTTACATGCCAATTATAAGTTCCCATATTTTGATTATAACGATATGCTTATTTCACTTAATTATATGCAACAAGGCGAGTATAATCGATTGGATGTGGGCACAACTGTAAAGTTAGAAAAACTCATGTTAGGTGCTATGGCAGTTACAAATCCCGCTAAAAATAATATGAATAGTCATTTATTAACTTCTATAAATGCATTTATTGGGCTAGAATTAGAGCGCTTTCGTTTTGGATTTTCTTATGATTTTAATACTTCCAAAATTGGAAGAACCGATGGCGTTTACGAAATTTCAATAACCTATTTAGCAGATTGCTTAATATGTAGAAACCCAACTAATACAGAACGGAGAAAGTGATTACGTCACAATGAACTTGTTTCAGGGTCACATAAAAACTGATGTTATTTACTAATTTACATACTATGTGATTCTGAAATAAATTCAGAATGACAAAACATCATTTTATTCTAGTTTTTATCAGCAGTATTTTTCAATAACTCTTTTGCAAATTTTGAAAATCGCCAATTGTGATGGGTTGTAGCTTGTTTTAAATTTTCTTGACAAACATCTCCGCAAGATTGAATCCATGCTAAATAACTAAAAGCATTCATTCTAACTTCAAAACCGTACTTAGAGCTAGTATAATTAACTAATTCATTAAAATAAAGTTCGCTATTCTCTGGCTCAAAATCATCACTAATTAAAGCTAATGTTAACCAAAGCGTTCTTACATTCTTATCATTAAAACCAATAATCCCTTTTGTTTTATTGAGGTATTTATTTTGATTTTTTGGAAAATTATTCCATAAATTAAATAATGCAACTTCAGTAGTTATATATGATTTATCATCTAGCAAAGATTCATAATCAACTTTTAATTCTAAAGGAATTTCACGCATCGTTTTAGCAATAGCTTGACGAGACTTAATATCTTTTATGAAAAATGTAGATTTTGAAATGTTATTTCCTAAATCATTAATAACTTTTTCTTTAAAAAAACTACTACTATTATCTAATAAAAAGATTTTACACGCTTCTGGCATTACTTTACAATCATTATTTAGGTATTGATTAATAGACATTGAATTTAATTGTAAATTCTTCTTAATTTCACTGTAATTAAGGTTGCTACTTTTAAGCCAAATTTCAACGAACTCATCTAAATTCTGCCCACTAGCCTTTTCAACCTCATTTATAAAGTCATTAGTTTCAACATTCTTAAATTGATACTTCTTTAAATAAGTTTTAACCGCTTTTTTAAAAACCCTATCTCCTACTCGCTCTCTTAAAATATGCAACACCCAAGCACCTTTTTTATAAAACGTGGTACTACTCGATTTAGGGTTTAAAAGCGAAGTGCTTCCTCCTGCTTTATCTTGTTCTAATAGTTCTTGAGCATATTCATATAATCGCCAATAGTAATAATCGTCTCCAAAAATATCGCGTTCTGCTAATAAGGCGTAATAGGTTGCAAAACCTTCTTGCAACCAATGATGCGTGCCAGATTTTGCAGTTACCAAATTACCAAACCATTGGTGCGCTAATTCGTGAGCATTGACATTAACATAGTTTTTATCTACAAACCCAATAGAATCTATAACAAAAGAATCTGCAAAAATAGTTGTTCCTGTATTTTCCATGCCTGCATACAAAAAATCTTTTACAGGCACTTGTTTGTAGTTTTGCCACGGATATGGCACACCAATTTCTTCTTCTAAAAAATCAAACATTTGTTTCGTGTAGCGATAAGTAGGCTCTACTTTTAATGAATCCTCTGGGTAATAATACATTTCTAAAGGAATTCCACTTTTTGAGTATTCTACTTTTTTTTTGTATTTACCAATAGCTAATGCGACTAAATAGCTAGACATGGGTTTTTGCATGTCGTAGTACCAGGTGGTTGTTGATGCATTGATTTGTTTATCTGTTAATTTCCCGTTGGTGATAATTTCGTAATCCTTATCAAATGTTATGGATAAATCGAATTCAATTTTATCATTCATATCATCAATACTCGGCAACCAATTACTTGTGTATTTGCCTTGACCTTGGGTCCAGACCTGCCCTCCTTGTTGATTGAGGTTCTCGAAATCACCATTTTCATTTGCCCAATCAATAAAATACAAGGCTTTTTTGGGACTTGTTTCCCAAATAACATCAATTTTATGCTTACTATTAGCTTTAAAAGGATGTTTTATAATCAGTTGTTTTCCGTTGTATAAGCTATCTTCAAACTGTTCATTTAATTTATATTTAATGCTGTCAAAATCTTTAGCATCTATAAAAACAGAATCGACATCTTTTAAAATTTCAAATTCATAAGTAACAAGTCCCTTAAGTTCTTTATTCTTTAAATCCCAAAAACCAATTTCAGCTTTAGCCGTTTTAAAATCAACATAATCCGTTTGTTGAGAAAAAGAAATTAAGGTGAGAAAGAAAAAGACTGAAAAATATTTCATAAATAAGTTATAATAACGATCATACCAAAATACAACTTTTAATAAGAATCTGAAAAGTAACAACTTGATAAGATTCCCACTTTCGTGATAATTAATTAAATTCGCTTTTATGTCTGTTAACCTTCAAACTCCCATAGATTATTTAAAAGGCGTTGGCCCAAATCGTGCTGATTTATTACGCAAGGAATTGGGTATTCATACCTATCAAGATTTAATCAACTTGTTTCCAAATAGATATATTGATAGAACGCAGTATTATAAAGTCAATCAATTGCAGCGTAATAATGCTGATGTGCAAATTATTGGCAAAATAACAGGTTTTAAAGAAGTGGCGCAAAAACGGGGGAAACGTTTGGTAGCAACCTTTCAAGATGACAGTGACACAATGGAACTCGTTTGGTTTAGAGGGCAAAAATGGATTCGAGAAAATTTAAAACTGAATAAACCCTATGTCGCTTTTGGCAAAACCAATTGGTTTAGTGGTAAATTTAATATGGCTCACCCCGATTTAGAGTTGTTGGAAGACCACGAAAAAAACCTAAGTTCGGGGATGCAGGCTATTTATCCGTCTACCGAAAAATTATCCAATAAAGGCATTAGTAACCGCGTGATGAGTAAAATCATGCAGCAATTATTTATTGAAGCTGGCGGAAAGTTTACAGAAACCTTATCGGAAAATTTACTTTCAGAATTAAAATTGATTTCAAAAAAAAACGCTCTTTTTAATGTTCATTTTCCGAAGCATCAAGAGCTACTTTCTAAGGCACAATATCGATTAAAATTTGAAGAATTATTCTATATTCAGTTGCAACTCATTTTAAAAAACCTCATTCATAAATCAAAAATAAAAGGCTTTTCTTTTGAAAAGGTGGGCGACTATTTTAACACCTTTTTTTCAAGCCATTTACCCTTCGAATTAACCAACGCACAGAAACGTGTTTTAAAAGAAATTCGTGCCGACTTAGGGAGTAATGCCCAAATGAATCGGTTGTTGCAAGGCGATGTAGGTTCTGGCAAAACTATAGTCGCACTCATGTCAATGTTAATAGCACTTGACAACGGTTTTCAAGCCTGTTTGATGGCGCCGACTGAAATTTTGTCAGTCCAACACTATAACGGATTAAGTGAGTTGTGTAATAATTTGAATATCAACATAAAACTATTAACAGGCTCAACCAAAACTTCAGAACGAAAAAAAATTCATGAATCTTTAGAAAATGGTGAATTACAAATACTAATTGGTACACACGCTCTACTCGAAGACAAGGTGAAATTTAAGAATTTAGGACTCGCAATAATTGATGAACAACACCGGTTTGGAGTAGCACAACGATCAAAATTATGGAAAAAAAACACCTCTCCTCCACACGTTTTAGTGATGACTGCAACACCAATTCCTAGAACATTAGCGATGTCTGTTTATGGCGATTTAGACATCTCTGTAATTGATGAATTACCACCAGGAAGGAAGGCGATAAAAACAGTGCACCGTTACGACAAAAACCGACTTAATGTTTTTAAATTTATTCGCGATGAAATTGATAAAGGCAGACAAATTTATATTGTTTATCCGTTAATTAAAGAAAGTTCCGCTATGGACTATAAAGATTTGATGGATGGCTACGAGAGTATTTCTAGAGATTTCCCCATGCCAAAATATCAAATATCTATAGTTCACGGAAAAATGAAACCTGCGGACAAAGATTACGAAATGCAACGTTTTATTAAAGGTGAAACTCAAATTATGGTAGCCACAACGGTTATTGAAGTTGGGGTTAACGTACCTAATGCTTCGGTGATGATTATTGAAAGCGCAGAACGTTTTGGATTATCTCAATTACACCAATTACGTGGTCGCGTTGGTCGTGGTGCAGAACAGAGTTATTGCATACTAATGACGAGTCATAAATTGAGTAGCGATAGCAAAACGCGTTTAGAAACCATGACAAGAACTAATGATGGCTTTGAAATTGCCGAAGTAGATTTACGTTTACGCGGTCCAGGAGATATTATGGGTACTCAACAAAGCGGTGTACTAAACTTAAAAATTGCAGATATTATTAAGGATAACAATATTTTACAAAGCGCTAGATTTTATGCAAAAAAGGTTCTTCAAAACGACCCTGCGCTTTCTAAACAAGAGCATAGTGTATTGCTTGATACCTATAAACAATTAGGAAAGTATAAGAATATTTGGAATTATATTAGTTAAATTACAAACAAATATTACTTTCACATTAAACAAACAATTTATGTGCTTCATTTAAAACTAGAAACTGATCCGCGTTGGGTAAACATTGCAGAATCAAATCTAGAAGAAATATTAACCGATCATGCCTGGTGTGAACAAAAAGCGGCGACAAATGCGATAACAATTATTACTTTAAATTCTGAATATACCGACTTAGTTACCGATTTACTGCTTTTGGCTCAAGAAGAATTAGAACACTTTAAAATGGTACATGATATTATAAAGAAACGAGGCTACAAATTAGGTAGAGAGCGCAAAGACAGCTATGTAAACGAACTTTATAAATTTATGAATAAAGGCGGAAACAGATTGCAATCTATGGTAGATAGATTATTGTTTTCTGCCATGATTGAAGCTAGAAGTTGCGAGCGTTTTAAGTTACTTTCAAAAGAAATAAAAGACCCTGAACTTTCAAGATTTTATCACGATTTAATGATTAGCGAAGCTGGACATTACACAACTTTTATTGGTTTTGCGCGCAAATACGGAAAAGAAATTGATGTTGATAAACGTTGGAAAGAACTTGTAAATTTTGAAAGTGAAATTATTAAAAAATATGGAAAGTCTGAAACTATTCATGGATAAAAAAGCTCAATCCATAAGATTGAGCCTTTAAAAACTGATTGTAGTTTGATTGATGATCTTTTATATAACGCCTAATTCTTTCAAATGTTTTTCAGAATTAGCTTTAACATTAGCAGGCGGATTAAGTGATAGTGATTTTTTAAAGTTTTTTATAGCATTCTTTTTATCTCCCATATTCTTATAACATTCACCCAAACTATCATAAACATTAGCATTTTTTGGATTATTCTCAACATTCAATTTAAAATATTCTAAGGCTCTGTTAAAATCCTTTATACCCATCATTTGGTAACCTAATGTGTTTAATTGATTTGTATTAGCCATGGCTGAAGCTTCGTCCATTAATACAGCATACTCATCTGCTCTTCCTAATTTATTAAGTATCTGCCCTTTAATCGCTAGATTATTAAATGTTTTTTGACTGTAAAAATTGCCCGCTATAGCGCCATCAATCCATTTTAAAGCTTCATTTAAATCTCCGCCATTGCCTAAAGAAAAACGAGCCGCTTGTTCCCAATTTTGACGCTGAAATCCATCTTGACCTTTAAATTTAGTTCTAAAATCGTTCAACACAATATCTGTAACATCAAAAGATACATTAATGGGAAAGCCTTTTTTCTCCCAAGCTAAAGTCGCTGTTGCAGAATTAGCAGCAACATTATTAAATTCAAAAGTCAATAATTCATGGTGCGGGACAGTAATCGTTTTAATTTCTGCTCGTAAGGCATCTTTACTTTTATCATAGAAATAACTACCCCAAGCTTCAGCATCGTGTGATAAAATAAGTGTTGCGGTATCGTCTGCTTTCACTTCAAAATGTAAGCCGTAAGTTCCCGCTTTTATAGGATTTCCTTCAACTTTAGCATTATGTGTAAACGTAATAGTTGTATTTTCATTAGCACCAGCACGCCATGGTGCAGCGGTAGACGTACCAAAGCCAAGGTTATTCATACCATAAGGCACCAATTTTCCCCAAACTTTTCGACCGTTTACACTTGGTCTTGAATACGTTATTGAAACATCCGAAACACCTATGCGTTGCGATATAGTAGCTTGCTGACTACCACGTGGTGTGTTTAATTGAGCAAATGTACTGAAACTAAAAGTTAGCATCAGTAGCATACAAAATGTGGTAAGTTTGTTGTTTTTCATTTTTGATTGTATTTAGTTTGTACCTCAAGGTATATACAAATCGTAACCGCAAGTGTTAGCGTTTTGTTAAAGAAGATTGCAAAACTGTTAATTAACTATTTATTAAGAAGAGTTTAGCAACACAAAACATCTCAAAGAGAATGTTTAACTTTGCTAGCCTTTTATAAAAATAAGAATGATACACATTCACGAAAAGACATTACAAGATTTAGAATTTCATACAGTTTTACAGCAAGTTAGCGAACATTGCGTAACGCCTCTAGGAAACGATAGAGCACTTCAGATTTCACCATATAGGAAAAAAGAAGAGCTACAAATAGTGCTACAACTAACCAATGAATATTTATCATCTTTTTATAACGATAATCGCATTCCTAATCATGGTTTTGATACCATAGCTAAAGAAATTAAGCTTTTACGAATAGAAAACACATATTTAGAAGTACACAGCTTAAAAAAATTGGTCTCAATTTCGTTAACAACCAATGAAATAGTTACCTATTTAAAAAAGTTTGAAGAATACTATCCAAATTTAAACGCATATGCTTCGCATATAGAAGTTACTAAAGTTATTATCGAGAAAGTAGATGCTATTGTTGACCGTTTTGGAGACATAAAAGATAATGCATCTACATTACTTTTTGATTTACGTCAAGCCGTTAACAAAATAAAAGGCAAAATAAATGCTAGTTTTTCATCGGCTTTAAACACATATTACAATCTTGAATATTTGGATGATATTCGAGAATCTGTAGTCGACAACAAACGTGTGTTAGCCGTAAAAGCCATGTACAGGCGTAAGGTTAAAGGCGTCATTATGGGCGGCAGCAAAACAGGCAGTATTATATACATTGAGCCTGAAACCACTTTACAACATTCACGCGAGCTCAATAATTTAGAATACGAAGAACAGGAAGAAATTATTAGAATTTTAAAAGAAGTTACAAATTACATTCGTCCATTTTTAAAACTATTAGAAGATTACCAAACCTTTTTGATTGATATTGACGTGATTTCAGCTAAAGCGAAATATGCTAAATCCATGAACGGTATTCTTCCAGAAATTTCAGAAGCTAGAAGTATGTTTTTGCGAGATGCGTATCACCCATTACTCTATTTAAACAATTTAGAAAAGAAAGAAACTACATTTCCTCAAAGCATACAATTAAAAGAAGACAGCAGAATTATTGTTATTTCTGGTCCCAATGCTGGCGGAAAAAGCATCACCTTAAAAACCGTTGGCTTATTACAAGTTATGCTGCAAAGTGGTATGTTAATTCCTGTGCATGAACGTAGTCATGTTTGTCTATTTGATAGGATTTTAAGCGATATTGGAGATAATCAATCCATTGAAAATCATTTAAGCACATACAGCTATCGCTTAAAACAAATGAATTATTTTTTAAAAAAGTGTAATAGAAACACGCTTTTTTTAATTGATGAGTTTGGCACGGGAAGCGACCCAGAATTGGGAGGTGCTTTGGCTGAAACTTTTTTAGAAGAATTTTATCATCGCGAAGCTTTCGGTATTATTACAACACATTATTCTAATTTAAAAATATTAGCAAATGAATTGCCGTTTATGCTGAATGCGAATATGCTATTTGATGAACGCAGCTTAGAACCGCTTTTTAAACTCGTTATCGGTCAAGCCGGAAGTAGCTTCACATTTGAAGTCGCACAAAAAAATGGTATTCCGTACAGTTTAATAAATCGTGCAAAAAAGAAAATTGAACGCAGCAAAATACGTTTTGATGCTACTATTGCAAAGCTTCAAAAAGAACGCTCAAAACTTGAAAAGACAGGGCAATCTTTAAAACTTAATGAAAAAAAGAAGATTGAAGAAGCCGATAAATTAGAAGAAATTAATGCAAAAATTCAAAAGAAGCTAGAAAGCTATCAAGAGCTATACGATAGCAACCAACGCCTTATTTATTTAGGACAAAAACTAAACGACATTGCCGAAAAGTATTTTGAAAATAAGCAAAAAAAGGTTTTAATGGATGAACTATTCAAATTGGTTCAAATTGAAAATTCTAAACGTAAAAGAGTTTCCGCGAAAGCAAAAAAAGTAATAAAGGCTAAAGAAAAACAAGTAAAACAGGAAGCAGAAAAGAAAGTAAACGTTATTAGAAAAAAGAAAAAGGTAGCAAAACAAAAAGCTATTGAATCACCTAAACCAAAACCTACACTAAAAGTAGGCGATCGCGTTAGGATGGAAGATGGACGTGCTATTGGCAGCATTGATAAAATTGAAAAAAATAAAGCGGTTGTAAATTACGGAATCTTTACAACTAATGTAAGCATTGAACAATTGGAGCTTGTTGAAGCTGGTACAAAGTAAGCACTTATAAATGTTAAGTAAAAATGATAGACCTACCAAAACATAAAAAACTAATACTGTTTGACGGCATTTGTAACCTTTGCAACAGCAGTGTTCAGTATGTGATAAATCATGATAAAAAGAATATTTTTATATTTACTGCTTTACAAAGTGAAGTTGGTAAAGAAGTAATTAAAGAATTCAAAATAGATACTTCAAAAACAGATTCTATATTGCTTTATTCTCCAGAAAAAGGAATAGATTATAAAAGTACTGCTGCTTTAAAAATAGCTAACAAACTTGGATTTCCTCAAAATTTAATAAGTGTATTTTTTATTATTCCTCCGTTTATACGCAATTGGGTTTATGATTACATTGCAAAAAATAGATATAAATGGTATGGCAAAAAAGAAAGCTGCATGATTCCTACGCCTGAATTAAAAAATAGGTTTTTAGAGTAATTTAAACATTTATCATGTCGAAATAACAAATAATTCTGCATCATAAAATAATGACAGAGGTTTTTTTTGATTATTTCATGATGATTTCCCTTTATTGTCAAAATTATAAATGAGTTTAATATCTAATTTTCTAATTTTAAGAATACGTAAATAATATTTTCGTTAGATTAACTAAACAAGTATTCAATTTTTATTTCAGACGATTAAATATTTTTTTAATCGATAAAAAGTATATTTATTAGATAAATTTTTTGTTTTATCAAAATCAATTCTATATTTGTGTTGCGAAAATTACTACTAGTCATATAGCCAAAAGCGGTATATATGACATCCTATTTATCAAAAAAAACTAACTTTTTAGTTATTATCCCCTTTACCAATGTCAATATTGGTTGTTTACTAAATCATATTTTTTATAACTTTTGTTTATCTCGTTATGTAGGTTCTTACGTTTCATACAAGCGTATATTTTTCAGATACCATTTCCAAGCTTTTATGCTCTATCAAAGCTCAGCACATTCGAGCGTTATAGCAGTTATATTATTTCCCTATAAACATTTACTCAAAACTTTTTTATATGATGAAAAACACCCCTATTAAACAAAAATTAGCCAAACCTAAGTTAAAGGTTATAATAGCACTCGCTATATGCTTTTCTTTATTTGGCACAGCACAGGCTCAAGAAGTAGTTCTTACCTCTGGTAGTGATGCCTCGGACACTGGTGGTTCCGCAAGTTATTCTGTTGGGCAAACCGTACAGGCTACATTAACAGGAACCAATGGCTTTGCTTACCAGGGTATTCAATTTTATTTTGAATCCGAAACATTGTCTATTGTAGATACAGCAAACAACCTTAATGTTTCCACCTATCCCAACCCTTCCTCATCAACCCTAAATTTAAGAGTAAGTGGTATAGAAAAGAGCAAACTGTCCTATAAACTATTTAATCTTTTAGGTGTATTAATGACTAGTGGAGAAGTAACAGGCAACATCACTAAAATTGATATAGACCATTTACCTATGGCTACTTATCTATTAGCGATAAACAATTATAATAACACAATTAAAACCTTTAAAATCATTAAAAATTAACCCAATGAAAAAATTATACCTATTATCCATCTTGTTTTTGTGTACAATAAGCCTATTTGCACAAACCCCACAAAAAATGAACTATCAAGCTATTGTTAGAAACTCCAGCGACATGATTTTAGCTGACCAAAATGTTGGTGTACAGATTAGTATTTTACAAGGCAGTGCATCCGGCACTGTAGTTTACGCCGAAACCCAAACACCTACAACCAATGCTAATGGTTTATTCAGTATAGAAATTGGTATAGGAACTTTAGTTAGTGGTAATTTCTCAACCATAGATTGGGCCAATAACACCTATTTCATAAAAACTGAAATAGATCCTACCGGTGGTACAAGTTACAATATCACTGGAACCAGCCAACTAGCCAGTGTTCCTTATGCGCTGTACGCAGCAAATTCTGGAAGCTCAACACCTGGTCCTCAGGGTATTCAAGGTATACCGGGAAATGATGGTACAAACGGAGCTGATGGTGCAGATGGAGACTCGGCATACCAAATATGGTTGGCTGCAGGCAATACGGGAACGGAAGT
The DNA here is from genome assembly GCF_000789235.1 of Wocania ichthyoenteri Th78. Classification (GTDB taxonomy): domain Bacteria; phylum Bacteroidota; class Bacteroidia; order Flavobacteriales; family Flavobacteriaceae; genus Wocania_A; species Wocania_A ichthyoenteri. The sequence goes on along the minus strand of NZ_KN525716.1, from coordinate 3,758,241 downwards.
CGAGTTTTTGGCAAGTTTAGTTGGTGCAACTGGTGTGCAAGGGCCACAAGGGATTTCTGGGAATGACGGTGCTGATGGCGCAAACGGAAGTGATGGTTCTGATGGTGATTCTGCTTATCAAATATGGTTAGCAGCAGGCAATACGGGAACGGAAGCCGAGTTTTTAGCAAGTTTAGTTGGCGCAACTGGTGCCCAAGGGCCACAAGGGATTTCTGGGAATGACGGTGCTGATGGCGCAAACGGAAGTGATGGTTCTGATGGTGATTCTGCTTATCAAATATGGTTAGCGGCAGGTAATACAGGAACGGAAGCCGAGTTTTTAGCAAGTTTAGTTGGCGCAACTGGTGCGCAAGGGCCACAAGGGATTCCTGGGAATGATGGGGCTGACGGTTCAGATGCAACAGTAACCATAATCAATAACCTTACTTCTACAAGTACTACGGAAGCATTATCTGCGGCTCAAGGAAAAGTATTAAAAGATTTAGTAGATACTAAGGTAAACACCGCTATAATTAACGACCTTACTACAGGTGGTACAACCGATGCGCTTTCTGCCGAACAAGGTAAAACATTAGAAAATAGTAAAGCAGCAAAAGCGAACGTATTAGAACTTGACAATACTAATGCGTTTACACCTGATGCTGATTATGAGCCAGCTACAAAAAAATATGTAGATGATTCTAATACCACTATAATAAACGACCTTACTACAGGTGGTACAACCGACGCCCTTTCTGCCGAACAAGGTAAAACATTACAAGACTCTAAACTTGATAAAACCTTGACAAATGCCAACCTACTGGTAGGTAATAGCAGTAATGTTGCTACATCAGTTGCCTTAAGCGGCGATGCCACTTTAGCAAACGATGGCACACTTACCATTACAGACAATGCCATAGATGGCACCGATATTTCGTTAAGTGGTGAAACTGCAGGAGATATGGCATATTTTAATGGGACTGACTGGGTGCGTTTACCAAAAGGTACAGCCAACCAATCTTTAGTAATGAACAATGGAGCAACAGCTCCAGAATGGCAAAGTGGCGGAGCTACAGAAGACGTAGAGGTAGTTCTTGCAAGTGCCACTGGTGGCAATGGAACAAGTATTGCCATTCCAGCCAATGTAAGTGATTATGAATACATTAGACTTGAAACAGATAATTGGGATATAGCTTCTAATTTACACGCTGTTCATGGTACGATATTAGTATCAAACATGGCAGGTAAAAGGATTTTAATTTATGCGGACACAGTATACTATCTTCATGCAGATATAAATGCATCCGGTACAAGTCTAACAGTACATTGTAGTGGTACAGCTAATTTTAGAATTGTTGGTATCAAAGCCCAAAAAACAGTATTAGACCCTTCTTTAACCACCGTAATAGACGACGATACTTTTGCTACGGCTTCTAGTAGTAACGTACCAAGTGCAGAAAGTGTAAAAGCTTTAATGGATAATACTGTTAATGCAATGGTAAAGCATCCAACAGAGGAGATTCGATATATTGATATAGGCGATGTACGCATGCAATGGGGGATGTTAACTGTTAACGGTAGTGCTCAACTTTCTGTGTATGAGATGGGCAGTGCTACGGGATCATCACTTACTGCCACTATAATGGCAGACCAGAACAATACTGGTGTATTTGTTTCGCACGCCAATATAACTTCAACAAACCAAATTTCTTTTAATGTAAAACAAAATGGCAGTCCAACATTAGCTACTCTACGTTGGATGTTGATTGGACCAAAACCATAATCATTTAAATTTTAAAAATCATAAAAAGCTGAATAACAACCTAAAAAGTTATTCAGCTTTTTTTTCTTAAATATTTAGAAAAATCTATCTAACTTTTTACCTTAGTAGCATAAAACTATCCCTCTACATATGGAATTCAAAGATCTAAAAAAAGGCTACAAACTAATTGAATGTGAAAATTTAGAAATAGCCGCTTCTTGTGAAGCGCATTTTGAAGAAGATGAATGCATTGTTAACGAATATTATCAACCTTATAGTTTCCTTTTTTTTGTTGAACAAGGAGTTGTAGAAATTGAACTAGATAACAAACTACATCGATACAACAAAGGAAGTTTTATTTTAGTAAGAAAGCATCTTCATGCAAAAGTATCTAAACGATTTACTAAAGAAGAAGGACAAGCAAAAACATATACATTTATAATGCCCGATAAGTTTTTAAGAAACGTTATTGCAAATTTTAAATTTGAAAAAGACCTACAACCCATAGGTGAACGTATTTTAGAACTAGCACCAACCCAAAGATTACATAATATTATCACAAATATTAAAACTGCTGTAGACAACAAACAACATATAGACACTATAGAATTAGAAGCAAATATAGTACAATCTTTAAGAGCTATTATAGATTCAAATCATAAACTAGCTATACTTTTTAAAGAATTCTCTTTAGCCGAAAGAGCCGATTTGTATTTATTTATGAACCTTAATTTCATGTTGAAAACATCTTTAAAAGAGTTAGCAGAACTATCTGGGAGAAGTTTATCTACTTTTGAAAGAGAGTTTAAACTTATTTTTAATGAAACGCCTCATAAATGGGTATTGAAAAAACGCCTACAATTAGCTTACGATTTATTAAAAGACCCCAATAATTCGGTTAGTGACATATACCTTCAAGCTGGTTTTGAAGATTTAGGGCATTTTAGTAAAACTTTTAAAAAAGAGTTTGGTGTAAACCCATCTGTAATTAAAAACCTAAAAGTACTTAAAGCTACTATTTAAAAGCAAATTTTAAATAGTAGCTTTAAGTTTTCCTTTTTCCAGAATTAAATACTTAAAAATCGCACAAAAATAGTTTGCTTCTATTTTGAGTTTTTGGTTTATAATTTACGCATATAATCACTTCTTCAAGTTAAATTTCTTCCAGAATTTAATATCAGAGAAGTGTTTTTTTGAGAGTACCTTAAATGTCTTATTCTTAACTAATATAAAATTATAGTTTTTAGCACTTATCGAATTTGTTCTACGAGCATGTTTTTGAATTCCTCTTAAAATTTGATGTTTTTAGACAAATAACCTTGTGTTTATATACCTTAATTTGAATAGAAATTGTATTTGTGTATTCATTTTACAAAACAAATTAAAAAGGGAAGCTGGCAAATACCAATTAATATAGTTTAAATGACTGGTTAAATTTTCGCAAGGTTAAAATGTCGGTATTCCCTTTTTTATAATTAAGACTATGCGTTTCTACTTTAAATTTTTAAGAATAAAATCTACTGTTTTGTTGGTATTACTATTTTTTGCGTAAGCATCGGTAATATGTTTTGCAGGAACAGCCAATCCTTTTTTAATAAGCGATTCTATTTCATCAGCATATTCTAAAGATACTTTACCCGTTAATAATAAGCTTAAATCTTTGCTTGCATGATAATAATCGTATATCTTTTTAAGTCCTGTTAAATATAAATAATCTTTAGTAAACCCACCACCCCTATGTACCCGAACGGTTATATAATAAGCTGTTTCTCTATCTAAATCATACTGATTATGGAGCAATCTAAACGTTTTTGAAAACGAATAACCTTTAGCTAAACTATTTACTGCAATAACACGATACGCTAACTCTTTTAAACGCGTTACTGTTAAATTATTACTCATATATTCTGCAAAAACTGCTAGACCCTCTTGGGTTTCTTCATTATTTGGGAATCCATGAGAAAATATTTTTAAGGGATGCAATAAACCATTCATAGTCGTTACCATATGCACCCCTATTTCATGATTGGTAAGCACAGCAATTTCATTATCTGAATACTTGTGATTCGTATTTAAAACCAATACTTTTAAATTGTTTAAAACCATGGCTATTGCCGAAATTTTATCTGAATGTTTTATATGATACGTAAAATCATATTGCACAGAGTAGGTTCTAAAAAAAGACTCAGCTTCTACGGCACTATATTTTGGTATAAACGCTGGAGAATCTTTATCTTCATCTTCAAAATGAAGAATATATTTAGCGTTTTCTACATCAATCTCAGTAGGAGTACCAAAACAATGCAAACTATCGTAATAAAATTTCTTCCCACTACCTATATTCTCTATACATTGAATTAAACCTGAATAGGTATAAATTATATCTTCATATAAATCTCTGATTTCTTCATCTTCAATAAGCTCTAATTGTTGCGTAAATAATTCTCGATGTAGTTTAAACTTATCGAAGTTTATTTCTGGGTATTTAAAAACAGGGTCTGTTAAGTATTTTGATGAAAAAAAACGCGCTTTCTCTTCTTCTATATTTATAGGATTAACAAAACTAAGCAACTCAATTCGCTTAACAAGCATATCTATACTTTTATCAATATCTAAAAGTGATTTAGTCGTTACATTGTTTTCTGTCTTCATATTTAATTCTAATCATTTAAAGGTATTGTACGTAATTAATGCGTGTTCGGGTATGCGTTTTATTAACTCAGATTCGACAGCTTTTACAACTTCAGGGTAAATAATATAATCATATTCATCGCAATACACTTTGGCAATTTCAGTTGCTAAAACGAAGGTGTTTTTAAAATTATTAGTTATATATTTTAAAAAATAACCATTACCTTGAAACGTATCATTAATTTTTGAAGTCGATTTTATAGCGTTAGGGAATTTAATTTCAGACAAGCTTCTCCTCCAACTTTCAATAGCTTCTCCAAAACGATTATTATCTACATTACTAGTACCTAAATTCCATGTCGGCACTTCCCTATCCCAGCGTTTCCAATTATAACTATGTATATCGTAAACGGTGCAAAATCCGAATTTAGATTCTAAAACCGCAATTAAAGTATGCACCACTTTATAAAAATTGGTATGCTTTCGTAAGCTTTTATCTTTCATATTATCAGAAAGTGGTTTATACCATAATTGCTTTCCCCAAGCGGTATCGAAAACAGCATCTTCTGGTGTACGGTTTAAATCGTATTCAAAACGTGAGTCGCAACCTGCAATAACAATGGGGTGCGATTTAACCATATTTTTAGTTTCTGGGTCTTCTTCGTACCAACGTTCGTATTCGGTATGTATGCAATTATCCCAAAGTTCTTTTCTAAATTGATGTCCGTCGTGAATCGCAGCACAAGCATACGGAACATATTTATCTATTTTAATAGTGAACGAATAATCTGAAGATACTGCTTCAAAGGTTTCTTTGTTACTAATTTTACTGATTATATCTTTTATTGAGAGTTTTTGCATCTTTTAATCTTCAACTAAACTTCCCCATTCTGTCCAAGAGCCATCGTAAACCGAAATATTTTTATACCCAGAAATTTCTGCTCCCAAAGCTAAAACACAAGCCGTTATACCAGAACCACATGAGAAGATAACATCATCTCCCTCATTAATAATTTCTGAAAAAATGGATTTTAATTCGGCTTCAGGTTTCAGTAACCCTTCTTTATTCAATAAACTCTTAAAAGGTATGTTTTGAGAATTTGGAATGGTTCCCATTCTTAACCCTTCACGAGGTTCAGGCTCTAAACAATTAAATCGAGCGACAGAACGTGCATCAATTATTTTATGCGTATTTGCTTTTGAAGCTTTATTTACATCATCAAAAAATCGCATATATTCTGGTTTAAGTTTTGCAACAAAATCGCCTGCTTTAACCGAGTAGTTTTTTATTGGTTCTGTTGAATATCCTGCTTTTAACCATTCAGGAAAACCACCATTTAAAACCGCAACATTATTAAAACCAAAAGCCTTAAATAACCACCAAACACGTGCACTGGAATATATGCCTTTATCATCATAAACTACAACAGCACTATTTTTATTGATTCCTAAAACTCTTGCTTCTTTTTGAAATTGAGTTGCAGAAGGAAATGCACTTGGAAAGGGGTTTGATACATCACTAAATTTATTTTTTATATCGAAATAACGCGCATTTGGTATTTGTTTTTGCGAAGGATCAAATGACTTGACAATTGTGCCATCTAAAACAACTAGATTTTCCGCTTTCAAATTATCATGAAGCCATTTTACAGAAACCGTTGGAGATGTTAAGCTTATATAAGAACTCATTTATTAAATACTATCTGATTATGAAATGTTTAAATCGTGTCTCATTTCGACGTAAAAAATATTATTAATTTATTAAGCGTCTTGCACCGTTTTTCTTAGCCTAGTACGTCTATCAAAAGCTTGAAGTTTATCTAAAACTTTCATTTCTAAAAAGTCGATTACTTTTTCTTCCACCTTTATTTTTAGCTTATAAACTTTATTGATATAGGTAATACCTCCAGGAGACATAACATTAACCTCGACTAGTTTTCCTCCTATCACATCAATACCAACAAAATACAATCCGTCGTTTACTAATTTAGGTCCAATTTGTTTACAGAGCGCTTTTTCTGTTTTAGTTAAAGTATGCTTTTGCACGCTGCCTCCAGCAGAAACATTAGAACGGTGATCTTCTTTTCCTGGAACTCGTTTCATAGCACCAACTGGCTCGCCATTTAGTATTAAAATACGAACATCGCCTTCGTCTGCGCCTTCAATATAATCTTGAAGAATGACATAATTTGAAGACCCATCGCCACTTGTTATATAAAAATCTAATAAGGAATTAATATTACTCATTGCTGATTTTTCAATAAGAATAACTCCTGAACCGCCAAAGCCATTAAGCGGTTTAAGAATCATTTTATCCGCTTTTGATTCTTTTATTTGTTTGATTAAATAGTTTTTACTTTTAGATACATGAGTTGCTGGAATAATATTGCTATGAGCATCACCAAAAGCAGCCGTGTATAGCTTATTATTAGCTTCTCGCATGCCTTCTAAAGAATTCATTATAAAAACATCGTCTTTAACCGAATCTAAAAAATTAAGCATAATAGGGTCCAATGGTGGGTTTGCTCTGAAGAAAATTACATCAAAACCAGCAAGCGGTAACATTTCTTCTCGCAATTTAGCCTTGTTATAAAACGATTTTAACGATGTTGGAGTTTTTTCCATTCTACCAATAACAGTACAATTTGCTGTGGTTACACTGTTTCTAATTGTTAAATTGGCTGGTGTACACATAGCTACACCATGACCTCTTTTAACACATTCTTTAATCAAAGCTAAACTCGTATCGTTTTCTGGATCAATTTCCTTCCACGGATACATTATAAAACAAACGTTCATTTTTTACTGTTTTTGATTGAATATAAAAATAAAGAATTTTCACTTTACTGCCTCATAATTATCGTCCCATTCTTTTGGTTTTGGATCGTGTAGTTTATCTAATGATTTTGCTACCATCATTGAAACCGTAGCATCTCCAGTTACATTTACCACTGTTCTACACATATCTAATGGGCGGTCTACCGCAAAAATTAATGCTAAACCAATTGGTAATAATTCTGCTGGAAACCCAATAGATTCTAACACAATAACCAACATAACCATACCCGCACTTGGTACTGCGGCACTACCAATAGAGGCCAATAATGCTGTAGCGATAATAACTAATTGGTTGGTAAATGTTAAACCTTCCGGCCAAATAACTTGCATAATAAATACCGCAGCGATACCTTGATATAAACTTGTTCCATCCATATTTACAGTTGCCCCGACTGGTAATACAAAACCAGACACTTCTTTGTCTACACCCAAGTGTTCCTCAACACGTTCCATAGTTACTGGTAAGGTTGCCGCACTACTACTGGTTGAAAAAGCTAATAATTGAGCTGGACTTAATTCTTTTAAAAACCACAGTGGTGATTTTTTAACAACAAATTTTATTAAAATAAGATAGAACCCTATCATTAATAATAACCCCCCAACTACGCAAAGGGCATACCAAAGTAGTTTAACTAGAATTTCTGTATCGTCGAAAGCAATAATAACATTTGCTAATAGAGCAAAAACAGCATATGGTGCAAATAGCATAATTAAATCTACCATTTTCATAACCACTTCGTTTAATGAATCAAAAAACTTAACTAATGGCTTTGCTTTTTTTTCAGGTATTAATAGTAAACAAATACCAACAAACAACGCGAAGAATATAACTTGAAGCATTTTAGCTTCACCTAAAGCTGTAAATATATTGCTTGGAAAAATATCTACTAAAGGTTGAAGTGGTCCTGCATCTTTAGTAGCTTTTGCTTTACCAATCATGACATCTGCATTTCCTTGGTACGTTGTTTTTATTTTTTCTATTGTATCAGTAGGCATTCCTGTTCCTGGCTTTACAAGGTTTACAATGCTTAAACCAATAATTATAGCTACTAAAGTTGTACCAATATAAATACCAATGGTACGCAAACCCATAGATTTTATTTTAGAAATATCTTTTAAATCTGAAATTCCCTTAATTAACGACGCCAAAATTAAAGGCACAGCTATGAGTTTTAAAAGATTAATAAAGATCGTTCCAAAAGGAGCAATCCAATTGGTTACAAAACCTTTTCCGCCATCAAGAGTGTTCATAATAAAGCCGAAAATGATCCCTAAAACCATTCCTATAATAATTTTCCAATGTAATGCTAGTTTTTTCATTTGCCTTCTAACCTCTCCATAGAGAGGGATATTTAGTTAGTTAAATATTAATTTCATAAATAATTTGAGACAAGATAAGTATTTTTATAGTATATAATCTAATCTTCAATAGCATCCATTTTTTCAACGCCTCCTGGTGTTTTTGGGTCACGTCTAAATACTTCAATGATATTAAAAAGAATAACGCAAAAAATAACCCATATAGCACCAGCAATAAAGCCGCCAGCAACATCTGAAGGGAAATGCACCCCCAAATATATTCTGCTAATTCCTATGCTAAAGATTAATATCGTTAACAAAAAGATAACCGAATATTTTATAAGTTTATGCATTTTAAATTTGTAAAATAAATATATGAGAAAGCCATAAAAAGCCATTGCTGCCATGGCATGACCACTAGGATAACTTAACGTCTCAACAGTTACTAAGTGTTCAATTTCTGGTCTTGCTCTATTAATAAAACGTTTTAAGACTAAATTAGATAATGCGGAAAGTGCTAACACGAAAGTAATTTGAACCATATATTTCCATTTTCTAAACACAACTAGAGATATAAAAGCACTTATAAAAACCACAACTATATAGCCATATAAGCCACCTAGTTGTGTTACAATAGTAAAGTAATCAGTCAATATTGGGGATCGAAAAGAGATTATATAATCGGTAATTTTATCATCATAATTACTTAATTGCTCAGTTGATAATGTATCGGTTAACTCAACGAATATATTTATCCCTCCTATTACTACAATTAAAGCTAATATGATAGCTATAACGTATGGAAATGTAACATCATACTTCCCCAATAAACCTCTTAATTTATTAATTAATTCCTTTAGAAATTTTATCATACTTAGTGTATTTTAATTTATTTATAAATATAAATAATTTTAAAAATCATCAACGTCTAAACACATCGAGTATTAATCTGAAAGAGTTAATTTAATAGCTCTACAAAAGACATTTACCTTTTCTATAAAAACGTATTTTTATGGCTAGTTTATTACGGTTGAAGCATCAATCTTTTTAAAATCTAAAAAAGATGTAAGTCTTGCTTGAAACTAAACTTTAGAAGATTGATAAGTCATACCTAATAGTATTGACGTTGTTTTTTAAAAAGAATATAGCACTTCGACTTTGCTCAGGATAAATTACAAGCGGGTAACAGCTTCTAGCTATAAATTTTGTTAATTAAATAAAAATCAGCTAAAACCAAAGCTGCCATAGCCTCTACAATAGGAACAGCCCTAGGTACAACACAGGGATCGTGACGTCCTTTACCGTGCATTTGGACTACTTTACCTTCTTTGTCGATAGTTTCGTACTCCTGGATAAGCGTTGCTACCGGTTTAAAAGCAACGTTAAAATAAATATCCATGCCATTGCTAATACCTCCTTGAATACCGCCAGAAAAATTGGTTTTTGTAGTACCGTCTGTATTAAATGCATCGTTATGGTCACTACCATACATAGTACTTCCGTGAAATCCACTGCCATACTCAAAGCCTTTTACTGCGTTTATTGAAAGCATAGCTTTACCTAGTTCTGCATGCAATTTATCGAATACAGGCTCGCCTAAACCAACAGGCACATTTTTTATAACGCAACTTACAATACCTCCAACGGTATCACCTTTACTGCGCACTTCTTTAATATAAGTTTCCATGTTTGCAGCCATAGCTTCGTCTGGGCAACGTACAATATTAGATTCTACTTTAGTGAGGTCTATTTCATTATATAGTTTACCCAATTTCATGGTTCCAACCCCAGAAACATAAGCCGTTATTTCGATACCTTTTAGCATTTGCTTTGCTATAGCACCTGCAACCACACGACATGCTGTTTCTCGTGCAGAACTTCGTCCACCACCACGGTAATCTCTAAAACCATATTTTTTATCGTACACATAATCGGCATGACTTGGACGATAACTATCCTTTATATGTGTATAATCGTGAGATTTCTGATTGGTGTTTTCTATAACAAAACCTATGGAAGTTCCAGTTGTTTTTCCTTCAAAAATTCCTGAATGAAATTTAACGGTATCTGGTTCTTTACGCTGAGTTACAATTGCAGATTGCCCAGGTTTACGTCTATCAAGCTCATTTTGTATAGCATCCAAATCTAATTCAATTCCAGACGGACAACCGTCTATAACACCACCTAAAGCTGGTCCATGAGATTCACCATATGTTGTTAAGTTGAATAATTTTCCGAAAGAATTACCTGCCATAGTTAAATTTTGATGCTAAAATAAATCTATTATTAGAGATACGGAAATGAAATCAGAGAAAGACTAATAAATTACCAGAATTGAATACAATAATTATTTAACAATATGCTTATACTTAAATAATTATAAGTTAATGATTACATAATAATAGTTCCTTTAATTTATAACAATAAAAAACAACTCTTTTGAAAATTAAACGTAAAATAGAAATTGCTGTAATCTCTGATGTGCATTTAGGCACTTACGGTTGTCATGCAAAACAATTACTAACCTACTTAAGCAGTATTGAGCCAAAAAAATTAATTCTAAATGGTGACATTATAGATATTTGGCAATTTAACAAACGATACTTCCCAAAACCACACTTAAAGATCATAAAAAAAATCATGGACATGGCTGCCAATGGTGTTGAAATTACTTATATTACTGGAAATCATGACGAGATGCTACGTAAGTTTAGTGGTACTACTATTGGTAAAATCTCAATTGTAGATAAACTTGTATTAAATCTTCACGGAAAAAAAGCATGGTTCTTTCATGGTGATGTTTTTGATGTTTCCATTCAAAATGCAAAATGGCTTGCCAAACTTGGTAGTTATGGCTACGACTTGTTAACACTACTTAATAGACTTATAAATTGGTATTTAGAAAAACGTGGCAAAGAACGATACTCGCTTTCTAAAAAGATAAAAAATGGAGTAAAAGGGGCTGTTAAATATATTAATGATTATGAAAAAGTAATCTCTGATTTAGCCATTGAAAATGACTATGATTATGTGATTTGCGGACACATACACCAGCCAAAAATGGAATATAAAGAGAATAAACACGGAAAAACCATATACCTAAATTCTGGTGATTGGGTTGAGAACTTTACAGCTTTAGAATATCAGTTTAAACGCTGGAAAATATATAATTACAATAAAGATAAACTTGCACCTTTTGTCGTTGATGAAGATTTTGAAAACATGGAAATTAAAGATTTAATTGCAGCAATCACTATTATTCAACCGCATGAAAAAAACTAAACCAATGCCTCTCTTAAAATGGTAATTGGGTGTTTTGCATCGCGTTGTATACCTTCTTTTATTTGGTGTCTGCGACTTGTCCCGCTTGCGGAAATAACAGTGCTTTCTGAAGCTTTTCTAACGGCAGGAAATAAGGTTTGTTCGCCTACTTGCATGCTCACTTCGTAATGTTCTTTTTCGTAGCCAAAACTTCCAGCCATACCACAGCATCCACTAGAGATAAATAGTGACTTTGTATTTTTTAGGTAAATTTAAAACTGCAAAACTCAATAATTGGTTGCTCATCGCTTTTTGATGACAATGTCCGTGGAATTTTATGGTTTTTTCTTCTAAAGTGAATTGATTAGAAGTTATATTTCCCAAGTCTATTTCTTTTTGAATAAATTTCTCAATTAAAAACGTGTGTTTTGCTATCGCTTCCGCAGAAGTTTTATTGTCTGCTAATTTTAAATATTCGTCTTTGAAGGTAAAAATCGCTGAAGGTTCAATGCCGATAAGTGGCGTATCTTCTGAAACTTTATTTTTAAAAATTTCAACATTTTTATTAGCAAAATCTTTAGCTTGTTTTAATAAGCCTTTTGATAAAAAGGAACGACCAGATTCAGCATGATTAATTAATTTAACTTCGTAATAATTTAGTGCCTTTAAAAGCTGTATAGCATCCACACCAATCAGTGTGTCTAAATGATTGGTAAATTCATCATTAAAAAAATAAATAGTTTTAATAATTTTTTCTTTAACTATTTGATTTTTAAATTTTTTAAATTGTTTACCTAAACTTTTATTTGAAATTGAAAGTATGCTACAGCCAAGGGCAACATTCTATAAACAGACGCATCTGTAGCGTATATCGATTTTATTAAGTCATCATAAAAAAAACTCACCAGAAAGATTTCTCTTTAAAGCCTGTAAATGTGATGTTAAGCTCATGTTTTTAATAAATATTATTTTAAATCTAAAAAGAAGCTAAATATAATTACAATTTTGGCGTTATTTTTGCAAAAGTAAACCGAATATTAAAATGATCTATTTTTTACAATAGCTCGTATATTATTAATGAAACAAAAACTTTAAACTTATGAAAAAATTATTTTTATTATCAGTTGCCGTATTAGGTTTTACATTTGCTGCAAGCGCACAAGACATCTCTAAAAATGCTATTGGGCTTCGCTTAGGCGATAGTGATGGTTTTGGTGCAGAAATTTCGTATCAACATGCTTTAGGTGAGAACAATCGTTTAGAATTAGATTTAGGTTGGCGTGATGGCAAAAATTACGATGGTTTTAAACTTGCTGGGTTATACCAATGGGTTTGGGATTTAGATGGTGGTTTTAACTGGTATGCCGGTGTTGGTGGTGGCTTAGGATCATTCAGCGTTAATGTTCCTGGACAAAAAGATATTACCGATACGTTTGTTTTTGCTGCTGGTGATATAGGTATTGAATATAATTTTGATATCCCATTATTGTTATCACTAGATTTTAGACCAGAAATTGGTTTTGGCGATGATTTGTATGATAATAATGATTTAGATTTTGATATTGCTTTAGGTATTCGTTACCAATTCTAAAAAGAAATTTATAACATTTTGAAAAAGCGCCTAATTAGGCGCTTTTTTTTATGAAGTATCTAATATATTCTTAAAATATAGAAATTAATTTAAAAAATTATTTGGTAAGCTAATAAGCACAGTTTTATATTAAAGAAACACACCAATTATTAATTAATTTTTTGCTCTCATAAATAGTAACGCTTTGTTTGATTGGTAACATCAATATTTTATCTTTGCGCATCACATATTAATTGATTTATGAAGATTTCATATAACTGGTTGAAACAATTTATTAAAATTGATTGGACGCCAGAGCAAACTAGCGAGCTACTTACAGATTTAGGATTAGAAGTTGAAGGTGTTGAGAGTTACCAATCTGTAAAAGGTGGATTAGAAGGCGTTGTTATTGGTGAGGTATTAACTTGTATTAAACACCCAAACGCAGATAAACTAAAAATTACTACGGTTAATATTGGCGGAGATGCCCCTTTACAAATTGTTTGTGGTGCGCCAAACGTTGCAGCTGGACAAAAAGTACCTGTTGCGACTATCGGAACCACTTTATATACTGAAGACGGTGAAAGCTGGACGATTAAAAAAGGTAAAATTCGTGGTGAAGAAAGCCACGGCATGATTTGTGCTGAAGATGAACTAGGTCTAGGAAAATCTCACGACGGTATTATGGTTTTAGATGATGCCGTAAAAGTAGGAACACCTGCTGAAGATATTTTTGATATTGAAAACGATCAAGTTTTTGAAATTGGATTAACTCCAAATAGAGCAGATGCGATGAGCCATCTTGGTACAGCTCGCGATTTAAAAGCAGGATTAGTACAAAAAGATATTAACCTAGAATTTATTACACCATCGGTTAGTGCTTTTCATACAGATAACCGTACTTTAAAGATTGATATTGATGTTAAAAATAAAGATTTAGCACCTCGTTATTGCGGTGTTACTATTTCTGGAATAAAGGTTGCTGAATCCCCAACATGGTTGCAACATCGTCTAAAGGCTATTGGTTTAAGCCCGATTAATAATATTGTTGATGCCACTAATTATGTACTACACGAATTAGGGCAACCGCTTCATGCTTTTGATGCTGTAAAAATTTCTGGTAATAAAATTGAAATTAAAACTCTAAAAGCTGGAACTAAGTTTACAACTTTAGATGGTATTGAACGTGAATTACACGAAGATGATTTAATGATTTGTGATGCTGAAAAACCCATGTGTATCGCTGGTGTTTTTGGTGGTATGGATTCTGGCGTTACCGAAAGTACAACAAGTATATTTTTAGAAAGTGCCTATTTTAACCCTATTAGTGTACGCAAAACGGCTAAACGCCATGGTTTAAATACAGATGCATCATTTAGATTTGAGCGTGGTATCGACCCAAATATTACAGAATATGCTTTAAAACGTGCAGCCTTATTAATTCAAGAATTAGCTGGCGGAGAAATTACTAGTGATTTAATTGATATTTATCCAAATAAAATCGAAGACTTTCAAGTGCGTTTAAGTTTCGATAATGCAAAGAAATTAATTGGTGAAGAAATTCCTAAAGAAATCATTAAACGTATTTTAACATCCCTAGATATTAAAGTAAATAATGTTACTGAAACAGGATTAGGTTTAACCGTTCCCGCATACAGAAACGATGTGCAACGCGAAGCTGATATTATTGAGGAAATTTTACGAGTTTATGGCTATAACAACATAAAAACCACCGAAAAACTAAATGCTTCAATTTCTAGTACGTCTCGTTTCGAAGACCATAAAATTCAGAATATCGTTGGTAATCAATTAGCGGCTCAGGGGTTTTACGAAATACTTTCAAACTCGCTAACCAATCCTAATTACATTGCGCTAAGCGAACAATTAAAGGATGAACATAATATTACAATGTTAAATCCTTTAAGTAACGATTTATCAGTATTGCGTCAATCTTTATTATTCTCTGGTTTAGAATCCATTTCACATAATATAAATAGAAAGCGACAAGATTTAAAGTTTTTCGAATTTGGAAAAACCTATCATCATTATAGCGATACAAGAGCAGAAAACAAGCATTTAACACTTTTCGCAACCGGAAATCAAAATAAAGAAAGTTGGCAGGTTGCCTCTAAAAAGAGTGATTTCTTTTTCCTAAAAGGAAGTATTATTACGTTGTTAGATCGCTTAGGTGTTTCTAGATTTAATGAATCGCCCATAAAAAATGATTTGTTTAGTGAAGGTTTAAGCTTAAATTTTGGTAAAACCAAATTGGTAGATTTTGGATTAGTAAAAAAATCAATCTTAAAACATTTTGATATTTCTCAAGATGTGTTGTTTGCTGATTTTAATTGGGATGCCATTTTAGATATTGTAAAACGTCATAAAATCACGTTTAAAGCTATTTCGAAATACCCAGAAGTACGTCGAGATTTTGCATTACTTTTAGATGATGCTGTAACTTTTGAATCTATTTATAAACTTGCTAAGCAGAGTGAAAAGCAATTGCTTAAAAGTGTTAACTTATTCGATGTATATCAAGGTAAAAACTTACCAAAAGGTAAAAAGAGTTATGCGGTTAGCTTTACTTTACAAGACGAAAACAAAACACTTACTGATAAACAGATTGATAAAATCATGAACAAGCTACAAGCAAATTTCGAAAAACAACTTGGAGCAGAATTAAGGTAATTTTGAAATTAAAAAATAGCTTTATTTTTATTGTTGTTATTTTGTTTGCTTTTAAGTTGAGTGCACAAAAAAATATAACAAAAATAAATAATGCTTATGATACTCTTTCTATTGGAAGATTGGCAATTTACGATTTAAAACAGAGCATCAAAGGTGTTGGCTATTCGTTTACAAGACCTCTTCATTGGAAAAAAAAGGATTTCAAAACTTTAGGAACTGTAATTATTGGTGCTTTTGCATTGTCTACTGTTGATGATGAATCAAGTGCTTTTTTTGTGCGTAACGAACCTCATGTTCCCAATTCATTTCAAGAAGTTGGCACTCGTTTTGGAAGTCCGCAAGTATATTTTATTGCTAATGCATCACTTTATGGATTTGGTTTATTTACAAAAAATGAAAAACTAAGAAAAACTAGTGTTTTAATTATTTCGTCGTCTTTTACTAGTGGTATTATTCAAAGTTTAAGTAAAACTGCTTTTGGTAGAGCACGACCAGAAAACGGATATGATAGTAATGAATTTAGGTTCTGGTCTAATAAAGCTAAATTTCATTCATTTCCTTCAGGTCATACCGTTTTATCCGTAACAATGGCACATGCCATAGCAAAGCAGTTTGATAATACATGGTCTAAAATTAGTGTTTACTCTTTGGGTGCCATTGCCCCTGTTTCTAGACTTTTTGCTGGCGCACATTGGTTAACCGATGTAGGAATTGCTACAGTTTTAAGCATCGTTGTAGTGGATTCAATAGATAAATTTCTATTTAAAACAAAGGCATACGATTATACTAAAAAAGAAAAACAAATTTCTTGGAATTTTACTTTTAGCAAAAAAAAGATAGGTTTTGTTGGAACATTTTAATCTAATGACTTGTAAAATCTTCTTTTTATATTAACCAAAAATTTCGTATATTTATAAGTAACGTTTAAACCTATCGCTATGCATGATTCTAATTATATAAAAATTTTTACTGGCAATTTTATTACTGTACAACGTATACTTTCAGAACTTGAAAATATTAATGTAACAGCAGTTATTAAAGATGAATCAGAATCTGGACGATTAGCTGGCTTTGGAGCGTCTATACAAGGTCAACAAGAATTATATGTTCACAAAGATGAACTTGATAAAGCTATTGTGATTGTTGAAACTATTAATGCTAGTTTAAAAGCATAAGCACCGTTTCAATTTAAAAAGATTACCACGTCGCAAAAGCTCCTCGTAATAATAGTATTAATTAAACCGTTACCGCATACATTTTATTACGCAATTCTTTAATTTTAGAATCTTGCATATATTCATCAAACGTTGTATATCTATCAATAACACCACTTGGAGTTAACTCCACCACTCTATTCGCTACGGTTTGTGCAAACTCATGATCGTGTGTTGTAAAAAGTACAGTGCCTTTAAAGTTTTTAAGTGAATTATTAAATGCCGTAATACTCTCTAAATCTAAATGGTTTGTAGGTTCATCTAATTGCAATACGTTTGCTCTTGTCATCATCATTCTTGATAACATACAACGTACTTTTTCGCCTCCAGATAATACAGACGATTTTTTAAAAGCCTCTTCACCACTAAAAATCATTTTTCCAAGAAACCCACGGATATTAACTTCTTCTCGCTCTTCTTCGGTTTGAGCCCATTGGCGTAACCAATCAATCAACGTTAAATCGTTATTAAAAAACTCACTATTATCTAGTGGTAGATATGATTGTGTGGTTGTAACACCCCAAGCAAATTTACCAGCATCGGCTTTTTCTTTATTATTTAATATTTGATAAAAGGCTGTTGTAGCTCTAGAATCTCTCGAAAAAACGACCACTTTATCGCCTTTGTTTAAATTAAGATCAATATCCTTAAAAAGAGTTTCACCATCAATTGAAGCTGCTAAACCTTGTATATTTAATATTTGATCACCTGCTTCTCTATCGCGTTCAAAAATAATCGCAGGATAACGACGACTAGTACGTCTAATATCTCCAATATTTAATTTTTCAATCATTTTTTTTCTACTGGTAGCTTGTTTACTTTTTGCAACGTTGGCAGAAAAACGACGAATAAATTCTTCTAATTCTTTTTTCTTCTCTTCAGCCTTTTTGTTTTGTTGCGCATGTTGTCTTGCTGCTAATTGAGACGACTCGTACCAAAACGTATAGTTACCAGAAAAGTGATTTATTTTTCCAAAATCAATATCAGAAATATGTGTACAAACAGCGTCTAAAAAGTGTCTATCGTGAGATACAACAATAACACAATTATCGTAATTAGCTAAGAAATTTTCTAACCAAGAAATAGTCTCGTAATCCAAGTCGTTGGTCGGCTCATCCATAATCAACACATCTGGATTTCCAAATAAAGCCTGCGCTAATAGCACACGCACTTTTTGTTTACCATCTAAATCTGCCATTAGGGTATAATGAAATTCTTCTTTAATACCCAAATTTGATAACATAGAAGCTGCGTTACTATCTGCATTCCATCCATCCATTTCTTCAAATTTCACTTGAAGTTCTCCAATTTTTTCAGCATTTTCATCAGTATAATCTGCATAAAGCGCATCAATTTCAGTTTTAATTTTATATAATGGCTTGTTACCCATTAAAATCGTTTCTAAAACGGTATGCTCATCATATAAATTATGATTTTGCTCTAGTACAGACATACGCTTACCAGCTTCTAAAGACACGTGGCCAGAAGTTGGGTCTTGTTTTCCAGAAATAATCTTTAAAAACGTAGACTTTCCAGAACCATTTGCGCCAATAATACCGTAGCAATTACCATTATTAAAAGTGGTATTTACTTCATCAAAAAGTACGCGCTTTCCGAATTGAACTGATAAGTTAGAAACTGATAACATAATCTTGATAATTTTTTTGCAAAAGTATAAAATTCAAACCGTAAGACGAAACATCATTTACTTATTTTATCTAGTATTTAGATATTAGAAAACCATTTACAAACTAATATTTAACAACGCCTTAACAGCACTTTATAAATACAAGCCATATTTTTGTTATAAATAGCATTTATGCTAAAACATTTTTTGAAGGGGGACTATGAAATCATACTATTACACACTACTTATTGCAATCATACTAATAGGTTGTAAAAAGGATAACACCCAAAGTAATGGTGATTATGCTTTTATAGGCGGTGAAATTATTAATGCAAACAATAATTTTGTTGTGCTATCTAAATCTAACAGTACTATTGATACTATTAAATTAGATGGTAATAATAGATTTATTTATAAAATAAATAATTTACAAGCTGGACTCTATAGCTTTAAACATGGCGGCGAATTCCAAATGATTTTATTAGAACCAAAGGACAGCATTATGTTTAGATTAAACACTTTAGAATTTGACGAATCGTTAGTTTATACTGGAGAGGGTGCAAAAAAGAACAATTACTTAATTGATGAGTTTTTAAAAAATGAAATAGAAGAAAAAAAGATTTTTAAATACTGTCAATTAAGCGCAGAAGCATATCAAAAACAAGTAGACTCTTTAAAAAAGATTAAATTAAAAAAACTTAAAAAATTTAAAAACAAATACGATACCTCTGAGCTGTTCAATAAAATTGCACAAGCCAACATAGAGTATAACTACTATTTTAATAAAGAAATTTATCCGTTTGTACATTATGGCCATAATAAAAATGATATTTTAGACTCGTTACCAAAAGACTTTTATAGCTACAGAAAAAACATAA
Organism: Wocania ichthyoenteri Th78; assembly: GCF_000789235.1. Taxonomy (GTDB): domain Bacteria; phylum Bacteroidota; class Bacteroidia; order Flavobacteriales; family Flavobacteriaceae; genus Wocania_A; species Wocania_A ichthyoenteri. The sequence continues at coordinate 3,738,494 of NZ_KN525716.1, read as the reverse complement.
ATTACAACGATACATTTCTTAAAGATTACTTTATTTACAACACTTTTTTACGATGGAACTTTAACAACATAGCGCTCACCGAGCATTATAAACACTCTAAAGACAATCATTTTAAAAGTTCAGATGTATGCTATAATTTAGACAGACTTGCACTTATTGATAGTTTAGTAACCGATAATCAAATAAAAGAAGACTTGCTTCATCATTACACAATAAGTTTTTTAAACAAAAGTAAAAATGAAAAAAATAATAATAGTATTCTAAAATATTATACAAGTGTAAGCTCTAATAGCAAAGGAAAAGAAATGATTACGCGTTATGCCAATGCTTTAAATAACTTAAAAATTGGTTCTTCATTTCCAGAAATAAAACTTATAGACACTAATAATTCTGAGACAAGTGTTGGTGCTATTATAAATTCACCGACCGTAATTTGTTTTTGGTCGCAAACGTATTATGACCATTTTAAAGAAAGTCAGCATAAAATTTATGAGCTAAGTACTAAATATCCAGAAGTGAAATTTGTGGTTATTAATGTTGATGACTACGGATTAAACTCAGCATTAAATGCATTAAAACGAAATAGCTTTTCGCTAAAAAACCAATACCAATTTAAAAACCCAGAAGCATCAAAAGAAAATTTAGCCATTTACCCCATGACTAAAGCTTTTCTGATAGATAAAAACCATAAAATAGTAAACAGCAAAACTAATATTTTTGCTAGAAATTTTGAGGAACAGCTTTTAGGCTTAATAAATAGATAAAAAAAATAATCATAAAAAAAGCCTCAACTTAATAATAGTTGAGGCTTTTTTTATACCTGAAACCGAATATATTTAGTTTCCTTTTTTATAATCTTCTAAAAACTTAGCCAAACCAATATCGGTTAAAGGATGCTTTAACAACCCTTCAATAGAACTTAGTGGTCCTGTCATAACATCGGCACCTAACTTAGCACAGTCAATAACATGCATCGTATGACGAACAGAAGCTGCTAAAATTTGAGTATCAAAATTATAGTTATCGTAAATATGTCTAATTTCTGCAATTAAGTTTAATCCATCTGTAGAAATATCATCCAAACGACCAATAAATGGCGACACATAAGTAGCTCCCGCTTTTGCTGCTAATAATGCTTGACCAACAGAAAACACTAATGTTACATTTGTTCTAATGCCTTTTTCTGCAAAATATTTACAAGCCTTTACACCATCTTTAATCATTGGTAACTTTACAACTATTTGATCGTGTAATTCAGCTAAAGCTTCACCTTCTCTAACCATCCCTTCAAAATCTGTCGAAATAACTTCGGCACTTACATCACCATCAACAATATTACAAATATCAACATAGTGTTTTAAAATGTTATCGTGTCCCGTAATACCTTCTTTAGCCATTAACGATGGGTTTGTTGTAACGCCATCAAGTACACCAAGGTCTTGCGCTTCTTTTATCTGATTTAGATTTGCTGTGTCAATAAAAAATTTCATTCGTATATATTTAAGTTGTGTTTTATACTTTGGGCGTTGCTCTCTCCTAAAAAGTCGTTCAAATCAGGCTATTGCTATATCTTTTTACAAAAAGTAAAAAAGGATGCCACTACTATCCTTAACGCGCTGCAAATTTACAACTTTATAATCCTTCAAAAATTATTTTTTAATTAAAAAATATTAACAATTGAGTATGCTATAAACTGCTATTTAATGGCAATAGTATAAGTTCTTGAAGTACTATCGCTACATAACGAATCATCGTACCTTTCGTTACCATCTTCATCATAATAATACCCATTTGGTGGGTCGACATCTAAGTGTACCGTAAACGTATATCGTCCAGCTTTTGTTGGCGTGCCTTCAATAAAAATATCTCTGTAATCTATAGTTACCCCTAAACCTTCAGGGATATCTCCACGAATGTCATAATAATATTCGTAAGCATTGTCTCGCGGTTCGTTTTTAATTTCTGCCGAAATTATTTCTGAATAGAATTGATTAACACCCCCAATAGCTAATCTTTTATCAGATAATACTGGGCGTACATTAATAATACAGTCTATAACATTTTCGCAACTACTGATCGTAAAAAAAGAAAATAAAAGAATGATGCGTATTGATTGTTTCATGTGATATTTCATGATGAAAGATTTTAAAACAATCAATATCAACTAATATGCCAAAAAAAACATTAAAGCTTATAATGATTCATCAACAATTTTTCATAAACTTTATCAGGAAGTATTCTTTTAAGCACAATAGAAAATTTCTGCATAAACTCCCCTACTTTATAATGCACTTTTGGATTTTTGGTATTGATGATTTTATAAATCGCTTCTGCCATTAAGTTAGGATTACTACCAGAATCGACATGTTCATCCATTAACTTTAAAGTATCGCCGTATGGTTTTTTATATGGTGAATCATCTATAAGCGGCGCATGATAACGACCAGCAGCTATATTGGTAGCAAAATCACCTGGTGCCACATTAGTCATACTAATATTAAACTCTTTTAACTCCATCCTAAAAGCTTCGGTTAAAAGCTCTAAAGCGCCTTTGCTAGCACTATAAACACCACGATACGGTAAGCCCATATAACCCGCTATAGATGTTATATTAATTATTAAACCTGATTGCTGTTTGCGCATTTGTGGTAAAACAGCTTTTATAACGTTTATAGGTCCAAAAAAATTAGTGTCAAAATTGGCTTTAATTTCAGAATCTGGAATTTCTTCTATGGGTCCTGTAATGCCTGCTCCGGCGTTGTTAATTAATACATCTAGTTTTCCTTCAGCTTCAATGATTTCACTTACGGTTTTTTTAATGGTTTCATTTTTTTTAACATCTAATTGAAGTATAGAAAATTTACTGTTTTTATAGTTCTCTGGATTTCTGCTTGTGCCGTAAACTGTAAAGCCTTTTTGGGTTAAAAATTCGCCCACAGATTTCCCTATTCCTGAAGAACCGCCTGTTATTAAAACAACTTTAGACATAAAAATTAAAATTACAATAATAAAGCACCAAATTACAAAAATGAAATGATAAGAAACCTTAAATTTAGCGCATAAAAAAAGGCAAGCTACCTACATCACACCGCTACGACCATTTACCTTTGCTGCGTTCCCGCCCTGGAGGATTCAACAGGAGCTGGTTGTGTAGGACTTGCCAGCTGCAAAGATACAACCTTTTAAAATTTTCACAATAATTTTTTAAACTGTTTTTAAATAAATATCTTGCTGAAAATTTTTAGTACTAAATGAATACATTCAAAGCTCTCACAATCATATTTTTAAGTTTATTTATTATTTCTTGTGGCTCAAATTCTAGTCAGAAAAAAAGTGATTTCTCTATTAAAACTAATGCTGAAAAAGGTAATATTTCTATATCTGAAAATTTAAATCTTTCTTTAGAAAACAAAAAAAATCACACTATAGATTCTGTTTTATACACTTTAAACGGAAAAAAGGTTAACGAAAGCTTCTCATTAAATAATCATAAATTAGGAAAATATACTGTTGAAGCTACTGTTTATTTTAATAATGAAAAGCAAACTGCAAATACAAATATTACTATTTTAAATAACGAAGCTCCTAAAGTTTATAAGTATAATATTATTAATGAATATCCGCACGATATAACATCTTACACTCAAGGTATTGAGTTTTTTAATGATACTATTTACGAAAGTACCGGCCAGTACAGAGAATCGAAACTTAGAAAGCTTGATTATAAAACTGGTGAGGTTGTAAAAAACATAAACTTAGCTGATGAATATTTTGGTGAAGGCGTAACAATTTTAAATAATAAAATTTACCAACTCACTTGGCAAGAAGGCATTGGTTTTGTTTATGATGTAAATACGTTTGATAAACTAAGTAGCTTTAAATATGGTAACAGTAAAGAAGGTTGGGGGCTATGTAATGATGACAATACGATTTATAAAAGTGATGGCACCGAAAAAATATGGCTTTTAAATCCAGAAACATTGATTGAACAAGATTATATTCAAGTGTTTACAAATAAAGGTAAAATTGGACGTATAAATGAATTGGAATGGATAAACGGAAAAATTTACGCTAACATTTATCAAAGAGGTGGTGTTGCAGTTATAAACCCTAAAAACGGTGCTGTAATTGCTGTTATCGATTTTTCTCCTTTGAAGAAAAAAGTAACCCAACACGAAAAACTAGATGTTTTAAATGGTATTGCTTACAACCCAAAAACTAAAACCATATTTGTGACTGGTAAACGTTGGGATAAATTGTTTGAGGTTGAAATTATTGAAAAACAATAGTCATTTATTCCATCTGCTTAAATTACTTTTCTTTTACTACACATTATAACTATCATATAGATAAGCTAAAACCTTCTGTTTAGCGATAGTTTCCTACTGACTGTAGAAATAATTTAATATTAATAACATTAAATTTATTACTTTACTATATAATTTTTTTAATACCTATGTATAGAGTAGGTTAATAATTTTTAGCAAAAAAATTAGCTGCAATTATTAATTAATATCAAGCAAATTCTTGTATATGACTTTAACCATCGTTATTCTTGGAATAGTTCTATTGTTTTTTTTAATAGCTGTATCTAAACTTAATGCTTTTATTTCATTTATTATAGTCTGTCTTTTTGTAGGTATTCTACAAGGCATGGATCTAGAACAAATTACTCAATCTATCCAAACAGGAATTGGAAACACTCTTGGGTTTTTGGTTATGATTCTAGGTTTAGGGGCAATGCTAGGTAAACTAGTTGCCGATAGTGGAGCAGCACAAAGAATTACATCAAAACTTGTTGCTTCATTTGGTATAAAATATATTCAATGGGCCGTGGTTTTAGCAGGATTTATTGTAGGTATTCCTATGTTTTATTCTGTTGGTTTTGTAATATTAATTCCATTGGTTTTTACTGTTGCCGCTGCTACAGGGTTACCTTTAATTTATGTGGGTTTACCTATGCTTGCTTCTTTATCTGTAACTCATGGGTTTCTTCCTCCTCACCCAGCTCCTACTGCTATTACAGTAATGTTTAAAGCAGATATTGGTAAAACTTTACTCTATGGAATTATAATTGCTATACCGGCTATAATTATTGCGGGACCATTATTTTCTAGAACAATAAAAAATATAAAAGCAACACCTTTAAAAGAATTTTACAATCCTGTTATTTTAAAAGATGAAGAAATGCCAGGAATTGGTATTAGCATCTTTACAGCACTACTTCCAGTTATTTTAATTGCTTTTTCCACAATTTTCAATCAATTTTTAGACGAAGGATTGTTAAAAACAATAGTCAACTTTATTGGTAATCCAGCCATTGCAATGCTTATATCTGTTTTAGTAGGCATTTATACTTTAGGTCTAGCTAGAGGTAAAAAAATGCCTGAATTAATGAAATCTATATCGAATGCAGTTTCAAGTATTACTATGGTACTTTTAATTATAGCTGGAGCTGGGGCTTTAAAACAAATTTTAATAGATAGCGGCGTAAGCGATTATATTGGCCATTTATTAAAAGATTCAAGCTTATCGCCTTTAATACTTGGTTGGCTAATTGCTACAGTAATTCGAGTTTGTGTAGGGTCTGCAACTGTAGCAGGATTAACTGCCGCAGGTATTGTACTCCCTTTAATATCTAGTACAGGTGTTAGTCCAGAATTAATGGTTCTAGCTATAGGCTCTGGAAGTTTAATGCTATCACATGTAAACGATGGCGGCTTTTGGATGTTTAAAGAGTACTTTAACCTTACAGTTAAAGAAACACTTTCTACATGGAGCGTTATGGAAACTACTGTAGGAATAATGGGATTAATTGGCGTTTTAACATTAAATACATTTATATAAATATGTTACCATCAGAAAAAGTAAAAGCATTAGAATTAGAATTTCCGCCTGCACCCAAACCAGCAGGTGTATACAAACCCTTATTAGTTGTAGATAAATTTTTATATGTTTCAGGCCATGGGCCTGTAAATATTAATGGCAGTCTTATGCAAGGTCGGGCGGGAGATAATATTAGTGATGAAGAAGCAAAAATGGCTGCAAGACAAGTTGGTTTAACTGTACTTTCATCAATAGTCACTCATTTTGGGAGTTTAGACAAAATTAAAAGAGTCGTTAAAGTTTTAGGTATGGTAAACTGTACACCAAATTTTATCAATCATCCTTATGTTATAAATGGTTTTAGCGAACTTATGGCAGATGTTTTTGGAGAGGAACATGGAATTGGTGTAAGAAGCGCAGTAGGTATGATGCTTCCTGATGGAATTCCTGTGGAAGTAGAAGTTATGTTTGAATTATATTAAACTATGCAAAATCCAGATTGGTATAAAATTAGCAATACTGAACATTTAATTACGCCTACCCTTTTGGTTTATCCAGAAAGGATAGAAAAAAATATTCAAACCATGATTAAGATTGCTGGTGGTACAGAATATTTGCGTCCGCATATAAAAACCCATAAAATCGCAGAAATTATAAAACTGCAATTAAAATATGGAATTACAAAGTTTAAGTGTGCTACCATTGCAGAAGCAGAACTTTTGGCTATGTGCAAAGTCAAGGATATTCTTTTAGCCATACAACCTGTTGGAGTTAATATCTACAGATTTTTTCGGTTAATAGAAAAATATCCAAATTCAGAGTTTTCATCCATTACAGATAATTATGAAACAGTTGAAAAAATTTCAAAAATAGCTTCAGAAAAAAGCATGATTATTCCGTTATGGTTAGATATTAATAATGGTATGAACAGAACGGGAATTTCTGACAAAGTAGAAGCATTAAAATTATACCAAGACATCGCTTCAAACTCTAATTTAATAGCCAAAGGCTTGCATGTTTACGACGGGCATATTAAAGACTCCGATTTAAACTTACGCGAAAAGGCATGTAATGACGCTTTTAAAGTAGTTTCTAATTTAAAAAAAGATATAGAAAACTCAGGGTATAAAGCACCAGTAATTGTTGCTGGAGGCACTCCATGTTTTCCTATTCATGCAAAAAGAAAGGAAGTTGAAGTTAGCCCTGGCACACCTTTGCTATGGGATCAAGGCTATAAAAACACCTTTAAAGATTTACCATTTCTCCCAGCAGCTGTTTTACTAGGGAGCATTATTAGCAAGCCCAAAGAAAATATTATTTGCTTAGATATAGGACATAAAGCTGTTGCTGCTGAAATGACATTCCCTAGAATGAAAATTTTAAATATTAATGGTTGCAAACAAATTAGCCATAGCGAGGAACATTTAGTTTTAGAGTTTAACGCATCTAATAAATATTCAATAGGAGATGTTTGTTATGCAATTCCTATGCATATATGCCCAACAGTAAGTAAATACAATGAAGTAATTACAATTTTAAACGGTAAAATTAATGGCTCTTGGCAAGTAGTTGCAAGAGATTATAAAATAACCATATAAATAAAACATAAAAAATGTTTATACTAGATGCTCATTTAGATCTTGCAATGAATGCTTTAGAATGGAACCGAGATTTAACTTGGACTGTTGAAGACATAAGACGTAGTGAAATAGGAATGACTGATAAACCAGACAGAGCAAAAAACACAGTCTCTTTAGATGCTATGCGAAAAGGAAATATTGGCCTATGTGTTGCAACTCAAATTGCTAGATACGTAAAAAAAGGAAGTGCTTTACCTGGTTGGAACTCGCCTCAACAAGCATGGGCACAAACACAAGGTCAATTAGCTTGGTACAAAGCTATGGAAGATATTGGTGAAATGACACAAGTTACCAATTTGGAACAATTAAATAACCATTTAAGTTTATGGAAAACTAGTTCTAATAAAAAACCTATTGGATATATTTTAAGTTTAGAAGGTGCTGACTCTATTGTTTCTATTGATTATTTAGAAAAATCATACAAACAAGGATTACGCGCTATTGGACCTGCTCATTATGGCCCTGGCACATATGCACATGGCACCGATTCGGTTGGTGGTATTGGTATTAAAGGAAAAGAATTACTAAAAAAAATTAAAGAGCTAAATTTAATTCTAGATGCAACACATTTATGTGATATTAGCTTTTGGGAAACCATGAAAGCTTATGATGGCCCAGTTTGGGCAAGCCATAATAACTGTAGAAAATTTGTAAATCATAATCGACAATATTCGGATAATCAGATTATTGAACTAGTTAATAGAAATGCTGTAATTGGTGTTGCCTTAGATGCGTGGATGATGGTTCCTAATTGGGTAAGAGGAAAATCTACACCAGAAAGTATGGGTGTTACTTTAAATCAAATGATTGATAATATAGACCATATTTGTCAGCTTTCAGGAAATTCTCTACATGTTGGAATTGGTACAGATTTAGACGGTGCTTTTGGTAAAGAACAATCTCCCAGCGATTTAGACACTATTGCTGACCTTCAAAAAATTCCAGAAATGTTATCAAAAAAAGGATATTCAAAAGAAGATATTGAGAATATTATGAGCGAAAACTTTATTAGATTTCTTAAAAAAACTTGGAGTTAAATAAAAACGCACCAAAATTAGGTGCATTTTTATTTAAAAAATTTAAGGTTATTTAAAATCTAACAGATATTTTTCCTCTTAAAAAGAATGGACTTCCTGGTGTAAAATGAATTTCTTCAACAGCATCTGGTTCGTTAAATAATCTGCTTTCTGTTGCAAATTGAGTTTCGTTCCATTCGCTATCAAACAAATTTTCAACTATTAAACCAAATGTCCAGTTTTTATACTGATAATTTACATTCAAATCTGTTATAAAATACCCTTCAGCTACAATAGAACTATCTTCGTTTGCTGGTCGATCCTTAATATACCTATAACTCAATCCGCCTGAAAAATTGCTTAAGTCTCTAAAGCTTATATTACCTGAGGATGTTAAATCTGGTGCAAGAGGAATGTAATTTTGTCCACTTGGGTCTTCGCTACTTCTTGCATAAGTATAATTAACATCGGTATTAAAAAATAACCAATCTGCTAATTGATATCGTAAACCAAAATCAAAGCCATAACGTTTAGTTTTTCCGCTAGGTTCAACAATACCTGCATCGCCAACATAAACAAATTCTTGTTGTAAAAACAAACTCCATAATGCCGCATTAATTACCAATCGATTCATAGGTTTCATTATAACACCTAGATCAGTTCCATAAGCAGTTGGTAATACTTTCTTGCCGTTGTTTGCAGTAACAACTCTCGCATCGTTTGAATGATAGCCTAACCCCGTTTTTGCAAACCATTGTAGTTTTGGTGATGCTGCATAAATTATATTTAGTTTTGGGCTTACCAATACTTTGTTTTCGCTTTTATTCTCATAAGTCGTTGTTAGTAAATTTTCGTAATCAAAGTTAAAATAATCTAAACGTAAACCTGGATTGAACGTCCATTTATTCTTTTTGTATGTTAAATTCGCGAAAGCAAATCCATTTAACTCATCAATGTTACCAAAAGCTAGTCTTTCTAAAATAGTTTGCCTATTTAAAGTTCTTGATAACTGGACATCATTTACATCGTCGTATCTAAAACCAACACCTAATTCGTATTTTAACTGCGCATCATGATCTTCTAGATGGAACGAATGCTCGTAAGTTGTTTTCGCCCCAATAATTGTTCTGTCTTCTTTTTGATGAATTTGATCGCCATTTACAGGGTCTTCCAAAAAGAACGTAAAGTTTGAAAATAATTCGAAATCGTATTTTGAAAGGTAAGCCGATGATTTTATTGTAGAATGTTCATCCAATTGCTTATTATGTTTTATCCAAAAGTTGCTTCTACTGGTATTCCCGCCTTCAGTATCATCAATTGCCCCAAAACGGCCTATTAGTCCGTTTTCAACTGCACGAACAGGTATTTGCCCTGAAGCATCCCATTTGCTTTGAAAATGTGAAATAGCCATGTTAAATTCTTGATCTTCGTAGTTATTAAAATTATATCGCCCCATAACATTAATACGATTAAAGTTTTGTGGCGATTCAAAAACACCATCTGATAACATAAGCTCAGATGCAATGTATGCTTTACTCTTATCTTCGTCTACAATTTTTAGCATACTTAATGCTCTTAACGTATTAAACTGACCAGCTTCAACCGAAACAATATTATTATTAATTGTTTTTTTTGTATTAATATCTACATAACCAGCAGTGTTAAAATTGCCTTTATCTGCATAATATGCACCTTTTGCAAAGTCAATATTATTAATGGTTTCTGGTATAATAAAGTGCATATCGGCATAACCTTGACCATGTGCATGAGACACCATATTAACTGGCATACCATCAACATCTATAGCAATGTCTGTTCCATGATCAATATCAAAACCTCTTAAAAATATTTGTTCTGCCTTACCTCCGCCTGCATGTTGACCTATGATTAGCCCAGGGATTTTTCTAAGAATTTCTTGCGATGATTTTACTGGACTTGTTTTTAAATCGACATTAACAAAATTACTTAGTACGTTTACTTTTGAAACGATTAATACTTGATCTAAAGACGCTGAAGATATTTCTAAAATAATATTAACTTCGCTATCTAAGTGTTTTTCTACAATTACAAGTTCTTGATTTTCGTAACCTAATTGATAAAAATAAATAATATCGTTTACCGAAATATCATCTAATTCAAAATACCCAGAAACATTAGTATACGTATAAGCTCCAGTAGTTTTATTATAAACACCAACACCTTGCAATGGCTTATTATTATCTTCTGAAATAATAACACCACTTAATTCGTGAGCTTTTACACTGCTAAAAACAGCTAAAAGCATATATAAAAGTATATGTTTTTTCATTTTTTTTAATTTTATAATCATACATTACTAAAACAAATAGCCAAAGTAAAGTATGTGCAATTTTTATTAAATAAAGGAATGGATTGTGTTGTAATACAGCATCTGAAATAATTACATAGCTTGTAACTAATCGTTTTTATGATAGCTGCATATTTGATGTTTTTGGTGGAACTTTTATTTTTCTATAAAAAAGGGCTTTTACCTTTTCTGTGTAACTATCTATAACAGCTAATGATTTAGATGTAATTAATTTTTGCTCTTTATATTTTGATGAATGAAAATGTTTGTCAATTTTACTATCAACTAAACTTGGTTTGTTTGAGTCTTCGGTGTCATTATTTACTTCTGCAAAAACATCTAATATATCTAGTATTTTATGTTCATGATACGTTATAGTTGGTGTTTTAACTTTATAATCCAAATTTTCATTTTGATTGTGTGATAATATAGCATTGGGCATTTCTATAAAATGCGAAATACTATGCAAAACCCTTTTAGCCTCTTTGTGTATTGGCATAAGTACATACATAACGCTTATTACTATAGCTGTAAATTTTATTATATGTATTTTTAGTTTTTCCATTTTTTGATACAAACAGTATCAATAATTTTATTCTTCTAATTAGTACTTACGAAGTTTAAATAGTTGCGGTTTTAATATTTATATATTATTCATTTAATAATTTAGTAATCATTTGTTCTACATAATTAGCATAGACTCTAATTGTAGGATAATTAAACACATCAGTGATAAGCAACTCTAATTCTAAAGCTCTTTTTATCCTTGATGTAATAGATATTGCACTTAAAGAATTACCACCTATTCTAATAAAATTTTCATTCACTCCAATTTTGTCTATACCTAGAACCTCTTTCCAAACATTTAGAATAATTTCTTCTATTTCGTTTTTAGGACCTAACTTAATACCTGTCTCTTGCACTATTGTTAGACTATTATACTCGGGTAACTTTCTTCTATTAACTTTACCGCTAGATAAGAGTTCAAACTGCTCTAAGTGCATATAAGATTGTGGAATCATATATTCTGGAAGTTGCAGCTTTAATGTAGTTATTAACTCAAAGCCCTCAATTTTTTCTCCAGTATAATATGCTACTAAGTTATCTTGTTTATCAACAGAAACTATAGCCTGAGATATCTCAGGTAGTCTTTCAATATTATTCTCAATTTCGCCAAGTTCTATTCTTAATCCTCTAATTTTAATTTGATTATCAATTCTACCATGGTATTCAATCTCTCCATCTGCTCTATACCTTGCCAAATCACCTGTTTTGTACATTTTTGCGTTAGGCGCATCAGAAAATATATTTTTCACAAATCGCTCATTAGTTAGCCGTTCTCTGTTTAAATATCCTTTTGCTACTTGTTTTCCAGCAATATACAGCTCACCTTTTAATCCAATTGGCAATTGATTTAAGTTTTTATCCAAAATATGTAGCTGGGTATTTGCAACTGGTTTACCAATTAAAATTCCATCAAAAAGATCTTCTTTTTTACAATACCAACTAGTTACATCTACAGACGCTTCTGTTGGCCCATATAGATTATAAATTTCAACATCTAATTTATTATATGTCTTTTCTACTATAGGCACAGAAAGTACTTCTCCGCTACAAAAAATTCTATTAAGACTATTACAATTTTCAATTTCATTAGTTTGAATAAACACATTCAACATTGAAGGAACAAAATGAATATTGGTAACTCGATAATTTTTAATTGTCTCAATTAATTTATCTGGGTTTTTATGCCCTTCTGGTGATTCTATAACTAAAGTTGCCCCCTCTTGAGTTGGCCAAAACAATTCCCATAATGAAACATCAAACGTGATTGGCGTTTTCTGAATAAAAGTGTCATCAATAGAAATTGGATATTTGCTATTCATCCAATTCAGACGATTACAAATTCCCTCGTGATGGCATAAAACACCTTTTGGTTTTCCTGTACTTCCTGATGTGTATATAACATAAGCCAAATCATCTGGGAGTATTTTTATATTGTTTGAAGTACTATCTAGCAAATCTATTTGCTCTTTAATTGTTTCATAATAAAAACAATCAATACTTTTTAAAACATCACCGTCTATGCTATCATGATTATAAAATAAAATTTTTGCTTTTGCATCGTTTATTATAAACTTTAATCGCTCCGAAGGGATATCTGTAGCCACTGGTAAATATGCTGCTCCAGATTTTATAATTCCGTAGATACAAAACATCATTTCTAATGATCTATCAAGACTTACAATTACAATATCATTTTTTTGAATTCCTTTTTGGGTTAAAAAACGTGCTACTTGATTAGATTTTTCATTTAACACCTTGTATGTAACTAATTCTTCCTCAAATACAAGGGCTTTCAGATTTGGTATTTTTAAAACTTGAGCTTCAAACTTAGAAAGTAAAGTTTCATTTTTAGGATATTCAACAGTTGTATTATTCCAATCTTCTATTGTTGAAACTTCAACATCTGTTATTAAGTTTACAGAATTAATTTGCTGATTGTGATTTTCAATAAAAGCATCTAAAAGTTTTAAGAAATGTTGAGAAACTACTTTTTGCTTTTGAGTATTAAATACGTTGGTATTAAAATCAAAATATAATTGTATTTCACCGGAGTTATCAAAATCATGAACATGTAAACGAAGATGATGTCTTGGGTCATGATGTCCAGGGTGTACCCAAGATGTTGTAACTGGAGCATCATTAAATTTAGGATTTATATTATTTATATAATTAAAGAGTACATTAAACCCTCTATTTAAATCGGCAGTAGATGCTCCTGCTTGTGCATATTTAAGAAAACTGTTGCTTTCCAATTGAACTTTTTGCAATAAAGACATAAAAGTATCCTCTTCATCCACTTCAACTAGTAATGGAAACGTTTCAATAAAGAAACCAATGGTATTCTTGATTTTTTTTGAAGTTCTGTTATGCACAGGAGAACCTATTACTAAATACTCTTGACCAGTAACCCTATTTAAAAAAGCAAAAAGTGTTGTTAAAAATATATTATAAAGTGTTAAATCTAGAGTCCAAACCCTAACACCTTTCTCATTTGCTAATTGTCGTATTTTATTTGAACGCTCTTTTCCAAGTTTTATATTTAATCGGTCTGAAGCCGTATTGAAAGAAACATCTTTTTGGTAATAAAATGATGGAGGTGAAGGGAAGTTTTTTAGTTTTTCCCCCCAATACTTTAAAGCCTCTTTATAGTTATCTCCAGTTTTTACTTTTTGACTATTAGTTACATACTCATTATATGATGGAAGTTCTTCTAAATTTTCTAACTTATTTTCTAATGCTTTTGCATAATAGTCAGACATTTTAGAAAAAATAAGCGAAGTACTCCAACCATCAGAAATTAAATGATATTGATTAAAATACCAAACATAAAGATGTTCAGAAAGCTTAATAAGAACAGAATCAAATGCACATTTTTCTAGATTAAACTGATTATGTGCCCTTTCTTTTTCCCATGTTTTATATGCTTTTTTGGGATTTTGTTGATTGGAAAAATCTTTAAATTCAACTTCGTAATCAACTTTAGAAAGATATCTCTGAATAGGTTCTCCTTCTTGTATATAAAAAACGGATCGAAGTACATCACTTTTCTCTACTAATTTTTGAAAAGCAATTCTAAATTTAGGTAAGGAAATGGCATCTTTAATTTCATAAGACATCACCATATTGTACATAGGTGAATCAGGATTTAATTCCTGTCCAAGCCACAGTAGTTTTTGGTTTTGAGTTAATTTAGTATACTTGTTCTCCATACTAGCCACTCTCCTTTCCTAATCTCAACTTACTCATGATGAATATACTTATATCTTTTACTGTCATAAAGTTTTCAATAATCATATCTTCAGGAGCTACTTTTATATTATAAGTTTCTTCAACAAAGGTTATAAGCCTTATCATTGCCATAGAATCTAAAATACCACTATCTAAAAGCTCATCTGTTGCTTCCAACGAATCTTCTATATCTTCACTTGCAAACTCTTGTTCTATATATTTGATAATGGTTTGTTCCATACTATGCATTCTCAATTATCTTTTCAATTTTTTTTCTATCTATTTTTCCTGAGCTTGTTCTAGGAAATGTTTTTAATATCAATATATTGGTTGGTACCGCATATATTGGTAAATGCTTTTTACAATGTGTTTTTAAATCTTCTAAACTAATATGCATGTCTTTATGCAATAGTACTGTCGCCGAAAGCTCTTTTTCTTTATTATTACTGCTTTCTGTTAGTACCACTGCAACTTCAATGACCGCTTCATTTTTTATCAATATGTTTTCAATTTCATCTATTTCAATACGATAACCTCTAAACTTTATTTGTCTATCTTTTCTTCCTAAAAACAATAATTCGTTATTTTTATTTAGCTTAACCAAATCACCTGTTCTATAATATATATACTCAAACCCTGGAGCAATTTTTTCTTTATATAAAGATGATTCGGTGAGAGGTGTATTGTTCCAATACCCTTTCATCATGGTAGCAGATCTTACTACTAGAAGTCCTTCTTTACCATGTTCAACTTCTTCGTCTTTACTATCTAAAATCTTATATTCAGTATTCTTCCACGTAGTTCCAATTGGAATTGGATTATCATTTTTTGGTGGCTCACTTAAATTATAGTAAGTGCATTGGTTTAATTCTGTTGGACCATAAATATTGCTGAATTCTGTATTTGTCCATAACTGCATTAATGCTTTTAGTTGTTTGGTTACAAATACTTCTCCTGCAAACAAAACCCACCTTAAACTAGAGAAGTCTTTATTTTCAATACCACCTTTAAGTAGAAGCTGAATTAATACTAATGGTACAGAATACCAAATTGTTAATTGCTCCTTTTCCATTAATTGCGCTAAACTCGTTGGGAATTTTAGATGGGCATCAGAAACTATAACTGTTGTTGCACTTGATAATGGTGCAGAAAAATAGCCTAATAAGGAAACATCAAAATGTAAAGGAGCTATATTAACCACTTTATCTGTTGGCTTGAAGTCGTAAAGGTCTACAACTAATTTAGCAAATGCTAACCCGCTATAGTGCGTATGCATTATACCTTTTGGTGTTCCTGTACTGCCAGACGTATAAAGAATATACGCTAAATCTTCGGCTAAAATATTTATAGCCTTATACTTTTTTAAAGAAATTTGGTAGATGTCTTCCCAACTTACAGAGTTAACAACATTATTTTTTGAAATGCCAACGACATTGAACAAACAAAAATCATCAATTAAAATTTTTTTTATTTTTTTTTCTTGTTTTGGGGTAGTAACTAGATGCTTTATTCCGCAGTCATTAATTAGAAACTTTACACGCTCATTTGGCACAAAAGGATCTATTGGCACATAAGCTGCACCAGATTTTAAAATACCATAAATAGCAATTGAAGTTTCTAAACATCTATGCATAAGAACACCTACACGATCTCCTTTCTTTACATCTAAGCTTAGTAAGTGACTCGCTAGCTGATTTGTTTTAATATCTAAATCTGAATATGTTATAGATTCATCTAAATATCTAAACGCCTCTTTAAGAGGAAACTTTTTTGCAGAATTCCCTATTATTTGTACTAAATTATATATCAATTTCTCTTTTTTTATTAAGTATTGAATACCTAATAGTTTAGCAATAACTTTTTTCTCAATCAGTAGCAATAAACTTTAATAATTAGTATTAATCAAAAACAATCGTTAGGAAACTTTTTAAATCGATTAACTTTTGTTTTTTAACACTTATTTTTCATAATATTCAAAAATTGAAAAAAATTTTGCACTTTAACGAATAAACCGAGCATATAAATCAATAATTACTAGCATCTATAATTTTATTAATATCATTGAAAAAAAATTAAATAATAGAATTCATCGTTTTTTATCTTGAACTAAAAGGAATATTCAATGAATTTAATGAAATAAGAAAAAATGAAAAACTTACTATCCAAATGCCTCTTTGCGTTTTTTTTAATGATTTCTATATCAAGTTATTCACACTCTCCTAACCAAAGTTATGTTTATGTTAGAGTTTATGAAAATAATGGTATAGAAGGACGCTATGAAATAAATGTTAAAGAATTAAATAAAATATTCAATTTAAATTTACCCAAAAACGCAACGGTAGAAGACGTAAAACCTTATGCTAACCAAATTCAAGCATACATTCTTAAAAACGCTGGATTTAGCTCTGAAATAAATAAGCATGACATTATTTTTAAAGATTTGGATGTTATTGATATTGTTTCTGGAAATTATATTCTATTCAAATTTGACTTATCTAATACAAAGGTTTTACCAGAACACTTAAAAGTATATTATAATATAGGTTTTGAACAAGATAATGATCATAAAGGGTTTTTAATTATAGAATATAATTGGAAAGCTGGTGTTATAAACGAAGAAGCTAATATCGTACTAGACTTTGGTCCAAATGACACCATTGGAGACTTAAACCTTAGCGAAGCTAATTTATTTACGGGGTTTATTGCCATGATAAAACAAGGTGTTTGGCATATATGGATTGGTATTGATCATATTCTTTTTTTATTAGCACTTATATTACCATCAGTAGTTAGAAGACGTAAAAACAGTAACAATGCATATAGCATCTATGGTTGGGAACCAGTTATGACATTTAAGGCTGCTTTTATTTATATCATAAAAGTAATTACCTTTTTTACAATTGCACATACTATTACATTAACACTTGCTTCTTTAGAAATTGTAATGCTACCATCTAGAATAGTTGAGTCTCTTATTGCTTTTTCAATTGGTCTTGCAGCGTTTCATAATATTAAGCCCATTTTTAAAATGAAAGATTGGGTTATTGCTTTTATTTTTGGTTTATTTCATGGTTTTGGTTTTGCCAGTGTTTTAAGTGATCTAGGTTTAACAGGAGAGTTTTTAACCCTATCTCTTTTAGGTTTTAATATAGGTGTTGAAATAGGTCAACTTGTTATCATAATTTGCATCTTTCCCGTATTATATTTAATAAGAAAACTCAAACTCTACCCTAAGCTTTTAGTTTTTACATCTATTTTACTAATTATAATTTCTTTATACTGGTTTATAGAACGAGCATTTGATGTTGATTTCTATCCAGATGAGTATATAAAATGGAAACTGTATGAATTTGCAGTATGGTTAGGCTTAAAATAGTTAAAGAATAATTCAATAAATTTCTTGTGGAAAAAGATTTTAAAAAGGCATCTATATTAGATAGATGGAAAAAAAAATCAAAAAAAGCAAATGATTCTTTTGAGATAGTAAAAGCTCCAGATAATAATGGTTTTTATAATTTATCTAAGTCTCAAAAGCGACTTTGGTTTTTACAACAATTATACCCAAAAAACACTTTCTATAACTTATCTCAATGCTATAAGTTTGAAGGAAATATTAATATTGAAATTTTAAAGAAGAGTTTAATCTTAATTTTCGAAAAACATGAAATTTTAAAATCCTATTATCCAACTAAAAAAGGAAAATCGGTTTTAAAATTTAATAATTCATATACTTTAAATATTAAAGAAAAAGATTTTAGCAACTATCTTGAAAATGAAGCAGAATCTAAATCTAAAACGTTTATTGATAAACAGGCTAATTTTAACTTTAATTTGGCTTCCGGACCATTAATTAAAGCCTCTGTTTTAAAAATTACTCAAAACAAATACGTTCTATTTATAACTTTGCATCATATCATTTCTGATCAATGGTCAATGAATATTTTAAAACAAGAGTTAGCTAATAATTATAGAGCACTAATTAATAATTTACAAATAAAAACAGACTTAAATTCTATAAGTTTTAAAGATTATGCTTATTGGCAAAACCAAAAACAGACTTATGAAAGTCAAAAGATATATTGGAAAAACAAACTTGCTGGCGAAATTCCGTTTTTAAATTTACCTACAGATTTTACACGTCCAATTTCTCCTTCCTTTAAAGGAAAAACTCATACTATAAATTTTTCAAAGTCGATATCAACAGATATTTTAGATGTTGCAAAAAAATTAGAAATTACACCTTTCACTTTATTTTTATCTGCATATTATATCTTACTTCAAAAGTTTAGCAATCAAGAAGATATCTTAATTGGATCACCAGTGTCAAACAGAGATATTGAAAGTTTAGAGTCTGTTTTTGGGCTTTTTATAGACACAGTGGTCTTTAGAACATTAGTAAAAAAATCACTTTCAATAGCGCAGTTTATAAAAGAAGTAAATGCTATGTCTATGAAAGCACTTTCTAATAAAGACATACCATTTGATACTTTAGTAAAAGAGTTAAACATTCAAAGGTCTTTAGCTGTAAATCCGCTTTTCCAAGTTATGTTTGTGTATGCTTCAAAACCAGAATTACCATCATTTGGAAATAATTTAAAGTTAGTTAATAGTTTTGAATATAGCCCTAATGTGTCCAAGTTTGATTTAACATTATTTATTACAGAAAACAAAGGAGAATTAAGTTCTACATTTGAATATGCAACCGATTTATTTGAAGAAGAAACTATTAATAGATTTCAACAACATTTAAAGCACATACTAGAATATATTGTATATCATTCAAATAAAACAATTGATAGTATTCCTGCTTTAATTGAAGCTGATGAAAAGCTACTTGTTTTAAACAATGTAGCACATAAAAATGTTTTTAAAGGTTTTGAAAGTATACATTCAATAATTGAAGATGTAGCATTAAAATGCCCAAATAATCTAGCTGTAACATTTGGCGACAATTCAATTTCATATAAAAAATTGAATGAAAAATCTAATCGAATTGCACAAGAGGTCTTAAAAAAGTCAACCAAAAACGAAGTTGTAGGCTTATGTATTGAGCGCTCTTTAGATATGATTATTGGCATGTTGGGCATTTTAAAAGCGGGTTGTGCTTATTTACCAATTGATCCCGAATATCCAAATCAGCGTATTAATTTTATACTAAATGATGCCAAAGTAAACATTATTATTTCGCAAAGCTCCCTTTCTACTCTTTTTGAAGAAATTGATATAAACTCAATTTTGATTGATGAAATTGATAAATCACAAAGTAATGACATTATTCAATTACCTTTAGTAAAAGAAACCGATTTAGCATACATAATTTATACATCTGGTACTACCGGAAAACCAAAAGGTGTTCCTATTACACACAAAAATATAATTAATTCTACAGCTAGTAGATTAGATTTTTATAATGAAAATCCTTCTGCTTTTTTACTCATGTCATCCATTTCTTTTGATAGCTCAAAAGCAGGTGTTTTCTGGACATTATGCACAGGTGGAAATTTAGTAATTTCAGAAAAACGTATTGAACAAGACATTGAAAAAATTGCAAATATTGTACAACAACATAATGTTAGCCACACACTGATGCTTCCTTCATTATATAATATTATTTTAGAAAATGTTGAAACAAAAAAACTTGAAAGCTTAACAACAGCTATAGTTGCTGGAGAGGCTTGCTCGAAATCGGTTTGCAACATTCATTTTAAAACCTTACCAAACGTTTCTCTATATAACGAATACGGCCCAACAGAAGCTTCGGTTTGGTGTATTGCACATAAAATTGAAACTGCAGATTTAAACAAAATTCAAATTCCTATAGGGAAACCTGTTGCTAATGCACAAGTTTATCTATTAGATGATAATAAAAACAAAGTCCCTTTTGGAACCTCAGGCGAAATTTATATTGGTGGCTATGGACTCTCAAAAGGCTATTTAAACAGACCAGAATTAACTAATAAAGTCTTTATTGAAAATCCTTTTAATATAAAAGAAAAGCTATATAAAACGGGAGATTTAGCAAAATATAGAAATGATGGAGCTATTGAGTTTTTAGGAAGATTAGACCAACAAATAAAAATTAGAGGATATCGTGTTGAATTAGACGACATTGAAAGCACAATAAATAAAAGTGATTTAGTTGAGCAATCTGTTGTTATTGTAAAGCAAGATGAAGGAAAACCAAAACAGCTTATTGCTTATGTAAAACCAGATGGTTTGTTTGATGAAAATCAATTAAAACTTCAGCTTAAAGAAGCGCTACCAGACTACATGATTCCTAGTAATTTTGTTTTAATTGAGGAGATACCACTTCTTCCTAATGGGAAAATTGATAAAAAATCGCTTAGTAGTATAAAAGTCATTTCAAAAGCCAAAGACACTAATCAAATAATAAAGCCTAATAATGACATAGAACAAAAGTTGCTCGATATTTGGGAAGACATTCTAAACATTAAATCATTAAGTATAACAGATAATTTTTTCGAAATTGGTGGCGATTCTATTTTAAGTATTCAAATTATTGCAAAGGCACGAAAATCAGGCTTAGTTATTGCTCCTAACCTACTATTTGAACATCAAACAATTTCAGAACTAGCCATGTTTGTGTCATTAGAAAACGAAACAAGTATTGTAGAGGAAGCTATGGTTTTAGGTGAAGTGTCGTTAACACCAATTCAAGAATGGTTTTTCGAAACACATAAAACAGCACCACAATATTGGAATCAAATATTCAGAATAAAAGATTTACCAAAAGCTTTCAATAAAAATATTTTACATGAAACAACCAATTACATTATAAAAACTCACGATGCGCTACGCTCAAGTTTTTACCTAAATGAAAATAAATGGAAAGCTAAAGTTTTAAGTCCAGATAAAATTGAAGCTTTTATTGTTGTTAATATTTCAAACGTAGATTTAGCAAACTACAATTCAAAAACTGAAACTATTTTAAAGGATATACAAGAAAATAAGACCCTTGAAGAAGGAAATCTTTTTAAATGTATTTATTTTGAAACTGGAGATGTTTCTAAAAATTTTATCATATTCTTATCACATCATTTAATTATAGATTTTGTTTCGTGGCAAATTATTTTGAATGCTTATACTGAGGTAATTCATAACAATAAATTCACTAATCGAAATACTAAAACTGCATCTTTTAAAACTTGGAGTAATCACTTATTAGAGTTATCAAACTCAAAAAACATAAAAAATGAGATTGATTTTTGGAACGATCAAATAACAACTAAAACTGTTTTGCCTAAAGACTTTAAAGGTGATTTCCCTATACTAGAAAAAGATATTAGCGACATTTATTTTGAAGTTGACAAAACAGTAACCAACAACCTTATTAATAAGGCTAATAATATTTACAATACAAAAATAGATGAATTGCTATTAACAGCTTTGGTTGATACTTTAAGCCACTGGACAAACAATAAAAATGTTAGTTTAGCTTTGGAACGGCATGGTCGAGAAACAATAAACACAGCTATAGATTTATCGAATACAGTAGGTTGGTTTACAGCATTTTTTCCTAAAACATTTAATTTTGAATCGACCACAGATATAGCTTCAAAAATTATTGCAACCAAAGAGCAAATGCGGGAAATCCCTAATGGCGGCATGAGCTATGGTATTTTACGTTATTTAACTTCATCTTTAGGGCAAGCAGAATATCCAGAAATTGTATTTAACTTTTTAGGAAAGCAAACCACAGGAGAAAACAATATAGAATTTCAGTCAAAAAACACGAGGCATCCTTTTAGCGAAAGGCATTATTACCTAGAGATTAATGCTTTAATTAAAGATGGCGTTTTAGGAATAAATTGTATCTATTCAAGTCAAGTTCATAAAACAGAGACTATAAAAGCTTTTATTGATAACTTTAATGAATCGCTAAAAAGCATTGTAGCACATTGTATAAATGCAGAAACTGTAAAATATACACCATCAGATTTTGAAGATGTTGACCTAGACCAAGAAGATTTAGATAATCTATTAAACGATTTAGAACTTTAATACGATGCAACACATAGCTATTATAACTTCTGGTATGGTTGGTATTACTAATGCTAGCCTAAAATTAGTATCTAAACTTAAGGCAGAAGGCTATAAAGTAACTTACCTCTGTCCTATCGACATTAAAGAAAAAATTGAAAAGCATGAGGTTAATTATATTCAATTACCAGAAATTAATTATGACTTTTCTTTTTTAAAACCTAATGGTTTTTTGTACCATTTCACGCATCTAAAGAATCAATATTATAAAGGCAAAAAAGAACTAAATTTTTATAAATATGAAAAGATTCTGAATAACTTAAAACCAGACTTTATACTTATTGACGAGGAACTACACGAGCTTATTTTTACAAGTATTAAACTAAACATTCCTATTAAATTAATTAGTCAGTTTTTTTGTAGTAGAATGCGTTTTAACCTGCCTCCAATATGCACAAGTATAATTCCTAAAAAAGGATTAAAAGGAAGTACTGCAGGCATATTATATGCTTGGCTGTTTTTAAAATTGAAGATTTTTGGACGAGCATTATTAAATAAAACCACCCTTAAAAACAGTCGAAGATCAGTATTAAAAAAGTATGCACAGCACATAGGTTTATCTAGAAAATCATTAATATCAAGAAACTTTCCATCGGTATTTATTCATAGAGATATACCCATATTATCTATGTCATTACCAGAGTTAGAATTTTCACATTCTAAACCTAAAAACCTGTCATATATTGGCCCTATGGTGTCTGATAGTAACTTTAAAGGTTTAGACATTCCAGATGCATTGAAAACCATCATAGAATCAAAAACTCATTTTAATAAAAAACTCATTTATTGTTCAATAACTACAATGGCAGAATCTGGAGATACTAGCTTTGTTAGAAAAGTAATTGATGCCGTTAAAAATGAAGAAAACTGGGAACTCATTATATCTCTTGGAGGAAAATTAAGTGCTGATACTTTTAAAAATTCACCAAATAATGTCCATGTTTTTAAATGGGTACCTCAACTCTATCTTTTAAGCAAAATAGATTGTAGTATAAATCATGGCGGTATTCATACTATAAATGAATGCATAAGTAATAAAGTGCCTATGCTAATTTATTCTGGGAAAAAATTTGATCAAAACGGGAACGCTGCAAGAATTGCATATCATGGCTTAGGACTGATGGGTGATAAAGATTTAGAATCCTCAGTAGACATTCATTCAAAAATAAAAACCATTATAAACAATACTAGTTTTTATGAAAAAATGAAAGCTACACATGAAATTTATAAAAGCTATGATGCAAAAAAAATATCTTCTTATTTATAAAAACATGTATTATATTGCTTAGAAAAGAAAAAACTATGCGTGATGATTCCATGGAAAAATCAAAAATTGAAGCTATTTACCCCCTTACTACAATGCAGCAAGGGGTACTCTTCCATCACTTAACAGCAAAAGATGATCAAGGATTTTTAAATGTACAATGCACTTTAGATGGAAATTTAAATATTGATTTATTAAAACAATCTTGGGATTTAGCTATTAAAAGACACTCTATTTTAAGAACCTCTGTACATTGGGAAAAAATTAAAAAACCTATACAGCTTGTAAAACCAAATACTACTACAGATTGGACTATTTTAGATTGGACAAATGAAACCGATACTACACAGCAACAAAAATTAGAGGCATTTAAAGCTAATAACAAAAATGTTGGTCTTAATTTTCAAAAAAATCCATTAACAAAAATTAGCTTAATAAAAACAAAAGAAGACTCTCATTATTTGGTTTGGTGTTGTCATCATTTACTACTAGATGGCTGGTCTTCTAGCATTATTTTAAAAGATGTTTTTATATTTTATGATGCATTATTTAATAATAGAACTGCTTTATTAGAACCTATTCCCTCATACAAATCCTATATTAATTGGTTAAAAAAAACCGATGTAAATAAGGCAAAAAAATTCTGGATTGACACATTCAAGGGCTTTGAAAAACCTTTTTTATTTAATAAAAATCAATTACAATTAGATACTACCACACAAAACCGTATAAATTTATCACCTGAGACTAGCCAAAAGGCTCAAGACTTAGCAAAAACTAATCAGGTTACTTTAAACACC
Source organism: Wocania ichthyoenteri Th78 (assembly GCF_000789235.1). Classification (GTDB taxonomy): domain Bacteria; phylum Bacteroidota; class Bacteroidia; order Flavobacteriales; family Flavobacteriaceae; genus Wocania_A; species Wocania_A ichthyoenteri. Next base: position 3,713,766 of record NZ_KN525716.1, on the reverse strand, counting down.
TTATTTCAAGGGCTATGGTCTTTAATTATATCGAAGTATTCACACTCTAAAGATATAACTTATGGTAATACCGTTTCTGGCAGATCGGGTTCTTTTCCAAATATTGAATTATTAGCTGGTATGTTTGCCAATGTGCTTCCATTAAGAAGTTTAATTGATTATAATTTAAGTATTAAAAGTTGGCTAAAAAACATACAACTACAGCAGTTAGAAGCTAGAAATTATGAGCAGTTTACCACAGGAGAAATAACAGAATGGATTGAAAATACTTCTGAAAATATTTTTGACAGCCTTTTTATTTTTGAAAATTACCCTTGGGACGATATAAAAGCAGGAAATATTAATGTACATAGCTCAAAAAGCGGAATTACAACAACCTATCCGTTAACATTAACCGTAAAAACTGGAACATCAATTGAAATTTATTTATTTAGTGATTCACTGCTTTTTTCAAACGAAATAAATCATTGGTTTTTAAATAGATTTGAAGAAATAATTAATCTGCTTCATAATAACCAATCCCTTTCAATTGAAGATTTATTGGAAAGTATAACACCTATAAATTCCAATATAGTAAATAAAGTTTCAGAAAAAACTAAAACTATAAATCAAATTGTTAGTCCAAAAAACAAAACGCAATTAGCTTTACTGCAAATTTGGGAAAGCCTTCTTAATAAAAATAATATATGCATTACCGATAATTTTTTTGAAATAGGCGGAAAATCTTTATTAGCTATAAAAATGTTTTCGTTAATTGATAAAAACCTAAAAGTAAAAATTTCTCCCATCACTCTACTTGAACACCCAAGTATCGAAGCTTTATCAAAATATATTATCGATGATGAAAATGTTGCAGCTTGGAATTATGTTGTGCCTATAAAAGCTAAAGGAAACAAAAAGCCTTTGTTCTGTATTCACGGTGGCGGTGGTTATGTATTTTTCTTTAATCCAATTGCAAACGCTTTAAATAGCGAAACGCCTGTTTATGCTATACAACCATCTGGTATAAACAGAAATGAAAAAATGCACAAAAGCATCGAAGAGATGGCGAAAGACTACGCCAAAGAGATAAAAGATATTCAACCTAAAGGACCTTATAATTTGTTAGTATATTGCTTTAGTCCTGCAGTTGGGATTGAAATTGCTGATATTTTTGAAAAGAAAGGAGACAAAACAAACCTTATAGTTATAGATAGTATTATTAAACAAGAAGATTTTACAGATCCTACACGAATAAAAATGCGCCTTTCTGGATTTTTTAAGCGCCTTACAAATAATCCTATTAGTGCTATAAGACTAATGGTTTCTAATAATTATGAGCGCTTTTTAGAACCAATAGTTATTCAGTTATTTGCTTCATCAAACAAAAAAAATCTTGAAAAAGTTAAGCAAAACTTAATTCGTATTTACAAATTATACATGTGGGATAAGAAACATCCTGGTATTACAAATTTAATTTTAACCGAAAAACCAGACAAAAAATTAAACCCAACCTATATAGATGCCTGGAAAAGTATAACTGAACGAGATATTAATGTATTATATACTGAAGGTGTTCATCACCAACTATTTAGCTCACCACATGCAGATTTATTGGCTAAAAAGATAGATAAAGTTATGATTCAAGATAATTAATACCATGTCACCATCAACAAAAATTAAACCTTTAACCTCTAATCTAGCACATCTATGGCAAGTAAATTTTAGCCAACAATTAAATAATATATCTTTCTTTTTAAGCTTACTTTCTGTTAGTGAAAAAGAGAAAGCTTCAAGGTTTCGTTTTAAAAAAGATGAAAATCAATTTATAATATCGCGTGGGGTGTTACGAATTTTAAGCGCTCAGTATCTGAATATATGCGCTAAAAAAATTGTATTTGAATATGGTGAATATGGAAAACCTGAATTTGATTTTAATTCAAACTTAAAATTTAATATATCTCATTCTGGTGATATGGCTGTTTTAGCATTTGTTTTAAACTATGATATTGGTGCAGATATAGAAAAAATTAAAGATAATTTTGATGTTTTAGACATAGCTTCAAATTACTTTTCAAAAGCAGAAATTGATACTTTAAAAAAGTTACCTAAAGAAAAACATGTTAACTCTTTTTATAGATGTTGGACACGTAAAGAATCATTCATAAAAGCTAAATCTTTAGGGCTTACATTTCCGTTAGATTCGTTTTCAGTTTGTATAAATTCAGGTAAGAAAACAGAATTATTAGAAACTAAATGGGATGAGGCAGAAAAAAACACTTGGAAACTGTTTACTTTTTCACCTCATCAAAATTATATTGGTGCCGTTTCAATTAAAGGCGATATAAAATCTGTTGAATATTTTAACTTTAACGATTATAATTTCATTCATTAAAACGACTTACGAACCGCACTTTGCGTACATGGGCAATTACTAATACCTTGTAAAAAATCAATCCCAATAGTAACTACATGCGTTCCTGAATTAAATCTTGACAAATCGTTAATAGTTACTTGATAAGCATAACCAAAATAAAACTGTCTTTTTTTAAATCCAGCCATTGGTCCTACATTAAGAGGTTTAAAAAACTGGTCGTTAAGAAAACGGTAAGATACCCCTGCCCAATAATAATCATCATTCTTGTTATATTTTCTAAACTTGAAATTAAAGTCGGTTGCAGAGCGTTTATCACTACTAAATAATTGATAAAAGACAGAAGGCTCATATTCTAAACCACTTTTTTTAGGACCTCTAAAAGTATATCCAGAATATATTTGATAATTAGAAATTAAACTAGGTTCTAACTTTCTAATATCTTTATCAATGTTTTTGTCTAAAATGTTATTAGCATTGAAACTTAAGAAGAAACCTTTGTTTCTATAAAGTGCACTAATATCAAAATTATTATTTGAAGTTCTCCTATCGTCTGTAACAAAAGGGTCAATTATTGGGTTTTCATAACCTGTATTGAAATTATTTATATCTATTCTGAAATTATTTAGGTTGTATGAAATACCGAACGATAAATATTGTTTTGAATAATAATCTAAAACAAGATGATGTGAGAAAGAGAATTTAGCACCTGTTTGAATAGTATTTCCATTTCTATCATTATAAAAAGACAGACCAATACCAGAACGATCTGCAATTCTAAAATCACCATAAATTGACTGATTATCTGGAGCTCCTTTTATACCTACCCATTGTGTTAATCCGTTAGCTCTAATTTTTAAATTATCGCCAATACCTGCATAAGCTGGAGATATAACAAATTCATTATCTGCCAAATACTGGGTAAATACAGGTAAATTCAATTCTTGACTATAACTACATGTTACTATTAGAATATATATATATATGATTAGTTTTTTCATTTTTAAATTTTTTGAGGGTTTTATCTGTACAGTGTAAAATGTCCAACAAACTCACGATCGTCCAGATTATCATTTAATTTTACTACATACCAATAATCACCAGTAGGAAGCTCTTTATTATTGTATTTTCCATCCCATTTTTGTCCTACACGTAGGGTTGCTATTTTACGCCCGTATCTATCAAAAATATCAAAGGTCATATCTCTGTATTGGTCAGTACAACCTGGTCCCCAGCCATCTAAAACACCATCATCATTAGGTGTAAAATAATTAGGAATACAAACATCAATATATTCAAAATATCGTGTTGCACTAGCAAAACAACCATTACTATCTGTTACCGTAACGGTATAATCGCCAGAAGCATAAATAAGGAATGTATTGGTGCTTCCATAAGACACACCATTTAATGTAAACTCGTAATCGCCTGTTCCCCCTGAAGCTGTCGCAACAATTTCGTTTAAAGTAGTACTTTCTTCTAAAACCAATGTTAAAGGATCGTAAGCCACAATATCAAAAGTATCGGTTCTTTGGATACAGCCATTTGTATGTCTTACATCTATAAAATGATTCAATCCTGGTGGCACATCTATAAATATATTACTTGTTTGATATACACCGCCGTTTAACGAATAATCTAAATCTGATGGGTTTACACTAGCGTCAACCGTTACAGTAACCGTATTGGTTGATAAATTATTTGTACATCCATAGTCAACAGCAACCATTGGATCTATTAATACTGATGGTGGAAAAGTGATGTTCCATTCAGATTCACAACCTTGTGCATCACGAACATAAACTATGTGGTCGCCTCCAGCTAATCCTGTAAAATCAAACTGAGTTTGTGTTAATGTTCCTGTAGTATATGTTCCATTAATATCATCTAAACTTACGCTATATGGTAAAGTTCCTCCAGATATTTCAATACTAAATTCACCATCTAAATCGCCATTACAAACCTCAGAAATAATGGAATTTGGAACAATAGTTAGTGTTATAGGTATAGGTTGTGCAATAGTGAAATCTAAAATAACAAAACAGCCTAATTCATCTTGAGCAATAGCCTGATAAGTTCCTGGAGCCAAATCTTCAAAAATAGGTGAATCAAAAAACTGATTCAATTGAGGAGAAATAGCATATTTTATAACACCTGTTCCACCTGAAGCTGTAATTTCCATAATACCGTCATTACTTCCAGTACAAGTAACATCAGTTACTGTAAAGCTAGCTGTTAGAGGTAAAGCAGGTTCTGTAATAGTGGTTTGCGCACTTATTGACAAACAATCTCCACTATCAACCTGCACTTGGTAAGTACCTACAGGTAAATCGGTAAATACACCTGGACTACTTTGTACTGGTGCTGGAGTAATATCAGTTCCTGTTCCATCTTGTAAAGTATATATGTAGCTGCCTAAACCACCTTCTGCTGTAGCGATAATTACACCTGTACTATCACCTGCACAATTAATTGAAGCATTTGTAGTATCTAAATTAACCATTAATGTAGGTAATGGATCAATTGTGATTTCGTTTGAAACAGACGATACACAACCATTAGCATCCCTAACATAATACATATATGTTCCTGGAGTTGCACCAGTAATTGTTGTAGATGACGCAAAAGAACCTAAAACTGTTGCAAAAGATGCAGAACTACTATATTCATAAGTTCCAGTTCCTCCAGTTGCACTTAATGTCAATGTGGCATCTGTTGTACATGTTGATGTTGTTGCAGCCACTAAACTTGCTTGGATTGGAGTTGGCTCTGTAATAACCACATTAGTTGAAGTAAATGTACAATTATAGCCATCAGTAACAGTTACATTGTAAGTTCCTGCTGCTAAATCATTGAATACATTTGATGATTGCGGACCAGATGTGCTTACTGTTGGAGAAATCATATCCAATGTATATGAATAGTTACTTCCTTGTCCTCCACTAGTAGCACTTACTGTTATGTTTCCGTTTGTATCACCAAAACATGACAATAAAGGCGTATTTGCTGTAACCGTGGCTGTAATTGGTGATGGAATAACTAATGTTGCTCCATCTGATGCTATACATCCACCAGCATCTCTAACATTAACCGTATAAACTCCTGCTGATAAATTGGTAAAGGTACCGTTTGGAGAATATGCTACTGTTGCTGCTCCAGTTAATTCATATTCATATGTTCCCCAGCCACCACTTGCAACTGCTGTAATCGTTCCACTATTATTATCACATGTTACATTAGATGTTTCGGTTGCTACAACCATTAATGCATCAGCTGGTGAAGGAATTATTACGCTTCCTGTATTTGAACAAAATGGACTAGCTGTTTCTGTAATAACTATTGTATAACTGCCAGCTAATAAACCTGTTACTATTTCAGGATTTGTAGATGTATTAGCTACTACAATACCAAAAACTGAAGCGTTTGCACTATCAAATACTTCATAAGTATATGCCCCAGAATATCCATTTACATTCAATTCAAACGATCCATCATTATCACCAAAACATGTTACTGCTGTTGGCGTTGTTGTAACCGTTGGAAGTGTTTCTGATTGAACAACAATAGTTGCATTGGCAGAACATAAAGTTGTAGCATCTGTAATTGTAACGGTATATGTACCAGAAGGAACACCTGAAAACACATTTCCACTTAAACTGATTGAAGCTGGACTAGGACTAATAGCATAAGTATAAGTTCCTGTTCCTCCAGACCCTGTTATTGTTATTTCACCATCATCATCATTACAAGTTGCTAATGCTGTTACTGTTGGAATCAAATCAATAGGTGCTTCAATAGTTACAGACACTAAATTACCACAACCGTTTGCATCTTGTACTTCAATAGTATGTGTCCCTGACGCTAAATTTGATATTGAGAATGGTGCGGTACGTGTTTGAAATGCACCACCATTTATACTATAACTATATGGTGAAATTCCTGCAGTTGTTAACGCAACATCGATTTCAAAGTTACCTTCCGCTACTGTACATTGATTGTTAACTGTTGCTGTAATTACTGGCTCTGGATCTGCTGGTAACACTAAAACTGGAGTCGATTTTATACAACCATTAGCATCTTTAACATGTACATAATAACTGTTCGTATTTACATTAAAAGTACTTGCAGTTGCCCATGAAGGATCTGTTGCTAAAGGTGGTACTACCGATGTTGTAATTTGATATAAATATGGTGACGTACCATTTGTAGCTATGGCACTAATTATTCCTGAATTAGGGTTACAGTTGGCGTTTTTATCTACTGTCGCAGTAATATCTAAATCTATTGACGATTCATTAATTTCAAAAATTGTCGATGCAGACTCACATCCATTAAAAGAACCAATTCCATTTTCAGTAAAAACAATATAATATTGCCCAACTGATAATGTTCCGGGTGATGGTGTTGTAACAGTTTCTGGGACACCAAAAGTAACAGGTAAATTCGTTGGACCATCTACTAACACATTTGTAAAAGCCCTGTAAATAGTATAATCAACTGAAGTTGTAGTGCTATCAAAATTATCAATAGTAAAGGTTACACTACCATTGTTTTCGCCAACACACGCTACATTATTTGGCGCAACCGTTGATGTTAAAGTTGAAGCTGGGTCTATGGCCGCATCTGCAGATTTTACATAGTAACAATCTGTAACAAGGTCGTGTACCACAAAAGTATAAATAACACTTGGCGTTAAGTTTGTAAATGTCCTCGTGTCTGTGTTACCCACTGGTAAAGGATCTGGAGGTAAATATGATGTTGCCAGTGCATAAGGTGACGTATTAAATTCTAAAATGGCAAATTCGTAGCTACCACTACCTACAACAGAAATGGCTTGTACTGTAGCTGTACCCCCATTTGTACAATCAGGCACAGCTGTATTAACATTAATAAGTAAATCTGATGGTGGAGATGCAATAACTATTTGCTGAGATAAACTACAACCATTGGCATCAACTACATTTACAGTGTAGGTACCAAAATTGATAATATTAAAGGTATGATTTTCATTAGAGACTGCTGAATAAGGATTACCCGGAATAACATCTCCAAAATTATTTGTAATATAATAGGTAAAAGGCGCAGTTCCTCCTAAAACATTTTCAACAGTAATTGAACCTAAACTTGAACCTCCTGGATTATTACAAGTAATATCTACTTTGGTTAAATCGAAAGTAATAGGATTAGGTTCTGCAATTATAATGGTTTCTGTATCTGTACAAGATTTTGAATCGGTTAAAGTAATAGTATAAGTACCTGCTGGCAAACTACTTGTTTGTGTACCATAATCTGTTCCTGTAGTATCGTTATTCACATTAATATTGAAAGCTGGTGTCCCTACAGTATTATTAATGGTTATTTGAATGGCTGCGTTTGAATCACCATTACATAAAATCGGCTGTGTTTGGACAACAGAAATAATTTCAGGCAATGTAATTGCATTAATTGTTTGAACCGTAGATTCAGCAGTACACCCGTTGGCATCTGTTATTTGAAATTGATATGTGCCATCAATTGCAGTTGTATAAGTAAACGGTGAACCTGTTGCTCCTAATGAGCTATAAGCTCCTCCGTTAAATGAAACGGCATAAGTATACGGTGCAACACCACTTGAGATTGTTCCAGTAATCACAGCATCGGGTGATACCGTACAATCTAAATCTTTAGTCAGAACTGTGCTTACAACAACTGGTGGCAATGGTGCAATAGTATAAGACTCACTATATACACAATTGTTTACGTCTCTTACTTGAAATGTATAAGTATCTGGTGTTAGTCCAGTAAACACATTAGAGGACTGGTATACTGTTGCCGAAGCTGCTGGTGCTATTATTTGATATTCTAAAGGTAATGTGCCGCCAGTAGTACTAATGGTTACATCGGTAGTAATTGTCGGGCAACTTAATGGTGGATTGCTAAATGCTAAATCTGTTGGTGGATTTAATGGATCTATAGTAATTGGTGCTGTAACAAACGTACAATTATTAGCATCTCTAATAGTAACTGTGTAAGTGCCATCGATCAATCCTGAAAAAGTCGTTCCGCCTTGAAAAGTAAAACCATCAAGACTAAAGCTATATGGTGGATTTCCGCCAGAAACTCCTGAAACTGTTATCACGCCATTAGTTGTACAAGTATATGGTGTTGTTAATGTTGCAGTTCCTGAAATAGCAGTTGATGCTATAATAGTTAAAAGTTGTGGTGTTGATAAACATACGTCTGTACCAAAAGTGTACTCAACAACAACATCATAATCGCCAGCAGTTAGCCCTGTGAAAACTGGTGAATTAGTAAACGTTGCACCGTTATCAATACTATATCGTAAACTATTGCCGTTAGGGTTTGTAACATTAATGTTTATTGAACCACTATTAACATCATCAGAACATAAAATATCCGTTTTAGTAACACTAAAATCTGGTGCAGGTGTAGCATCAACAGTAATTGATGTATCTGCAGAACAGTTATTTGAATCTACAACAGTAATGTTATAAACGCCTGCTGTTGTTACTGAAATTGTTGGTGTACTTTGAAAAACCGTTGTACTATTTATAAAGTAAAAGTACGGTGGAGTCCCTCCTACTGGGTATACTGTAATCTCACCATCTGTACAAGTTAATGGCTGTGTTAATGCGGCAGTAGCTTCTAATAAAGTGGGAGTAATAATTTCAATATCTCCAGTATATGCACAACCATCTTCTGTTGATACATTTACAGTATAAGTTCCTGGGTTTAGATTTGAAAACGTGTAGTTATTATCATTTATAGGTCCTACACTATTTACTAAAGTGGCACCATCATAAATTGAAAAGAAATATTGCGGACGCACATCATTTGCTGCTAATACCACACTACCTAAATCGCCATTACAATAAGGTTGAGTTATAATGGTTGAAACCGTAAAATCGCGTTCTCGTATTTGAACATCTGGTACTGAAAATATACAAGGGTTTGGAGAAACACCAATTTGTCTCACATAAACACTATAGATATTTGGATTAGTAATTGAAAACACATTACTTGTTTGATAGTTAGTGCCATCAATACTATACTCGTAACCACTTGGTACACCGCCTACAGTTATTTCTCCTGGAGTTGTACAATAAATGTCTCTTGATGTTACCGTTGGAACTAGTAAATTAGTGTACACATTAAAATAAAACTGATTAAAACAACCACCTGTATAATTTAATGTTAATCTATATTGACCTGCCGTATCTATTAAATAGTTGGGACCTGTTTCAACTTGATTCCAAGTACATCCAGAATCTTCATTGGCACAATCTTGATCTGTAACAGCTGCACAACTTGTTTCATCTAATTTTTCCCAAATTATAGAAGATGTATCTGTAATATTGGTTTGAATATTTCTTGTGTCGCCTGCACCACATAAAAAGAAGTTAGGCAATTCTTTACCATCATTCGGACAAACAACAACCTGATCTGCAAACGGAATTAATGGGTTTGTAACACCAGCACCAAAAGTAATGACTTCAAATTCTTGATTGATAGATTGGCAAGGTGCTATTGCTGTATTACGTACATAATAAGTTCCTGTTGTGGTAACAGTTATAGATTGTGTTGTACCAATAACTGGAGTTCCTGTTGGGCTTGTAGACCATGAATATGAATCGTAACCATCACCAGCTGTAAGTACCGTACTTGCACCACAAAGTATAACTTCTTCAGTAAACGTACAATCTATATCGGCTAAAAAATTAGTAGCAGATGTATTTAATAAACAGCCTGCGTTGGTATTATAACTAGGGTCATCTGATATAGTAAATGTTGGATTTAACGTTCCGTTATAAGTCGCAAATGCCTGATTACTAATTATATTATCACAAGCATCATTTAACAAACTACAGGTTTGTACAACGGTTACTTTAATACGAATTTCTTGTACAGGATCATTTTCTTCAACAACAGAATTATCAACACTAAAAATGATTTCTCTAGTTGTTGGATCGTAACTTTGTACGGTTACACCTGGGGGTAAAACTCCTAAATCTGTTGGATAATTAAAAACTATATTTATAGGAAGTACATCTCTTATAGTAAGATTTCTAGTGTCATCATTTCCTGTATTTTGAAAACCAATAACATAATTTAATTCATCGCCAAGGTTTACTAACTGACCACCAATATCGTTTCCTATTTCATCTTCAACAATTTTCGTTAATACTATATTTGGTGCAATAATTTCTATCGCGAAAGCACTAAAATAATAATAGTAAATATCTAAATTGCTTCCTAAACTAATAGTCGCCGAAGTAGCACTATTAGGTATTAGAGTATTACCTGCATTAGGAATATTAATAATACCAGCATCGAATCCTAAAGTGTTTGAACCATCTGGAGTTCTGGTTGTAAAAAGCTCTGGTGTATTAGTTACAGGGTCTATATAAGATACCGTACTATTGAAAAAATTATTTCCAGGGCGAATTACTGTACCCGCATTATTTGTGGCATCTATAGTAGTACCGTTAAGCCTTAAATAATCGCCTGTATATCGTCGGTCACCTTCAATTGTACTAAAAGCAAATTTAGCACGAACTGGACCTGTAGGTATAGTGGTAAATCCTGAAACGGGAAAGGTTTCATTTATAGTACTAGTAATTTTTGTAAAACCATCAAAAGATGTTATGTATTTACTTGGCAAATTTGGATCTTCGTATACAACAAAAAGTGACCAACCAGCAGAAAGTCCTTCTGAGTTTGGCTTAGGCCCTATAAGCGATGAAATATTTGCTACCGAATAAGTGCCTTCTGGATTTGTTAAAGCAGTTACCATATTTGTTACATCATGGTAATAGGCATAAGTGTTCGAGTTATTATTATTTGCAGCATTTTGAAAATAAATTTGAGTACCCGTAATATCTACATATGCTCCACCTGGAACTTTAAATTTAATATCAGAAATAGGTTCTGCCCCATTAACAACTGCACTCCAATATAAACCTGCATAAACTATTTGATAACAAGTAACATCGTCTGGCACATCTAAATCTGCACTACTAGAATTGAATGTAGTAGCATCGCCATCAATATCAACATAAACCGCTGCATTTACTCTATCATTTGTATCATTCCCATTATACGGGTCTGAAACATGCAAACCCACATTACTGTTTCCTATTAAAAGTATATCACCCTTAATAGCTTGATCGTATCTTGGTGAAAAAGGAATTAAATTTTGAGCCATACTACTGAAACATAATAATGACATCAAAACAAAAAGTCCAATGTTTACATAAGTAGTTTTTTTCATAGTCGATTAGTTTTTGCATTTCTTTTTTATTTGGGGCATTTAAAAAAGAAATATTTCTAACTATTTAAAATCAATTAAGGTAAGCTTATTAGTACTTTAAAAGTATTTTATCTTATTTTAATGATTTTAAACGGTATAAATATCGTGAATTTTTTTGTAACTGTTATGAATAGACACAATAATTTGAGCAGTTAATCGTTGAATTACTACTTTAAACTTAAAATAATTTTAATTTTGTAATCTTTTAAATACAATAATTATATCTACGAAAAAGAATTATTAATCTTGAAAGAATTTAAGCTTCTATAAAAAATATGAAGCACGAGCTCTAATTAAGTGAACTAAAAAACTATAGCGGTTTTAATTATTATCTATTAATTCTCTACTTTAACTGCAGACATTTTATTATTATATGGCTTGCTTCCTTTTAATTCCATAGCATTTCTGGCAGATTCAATATCATTAAATTTTTGATAGTAGATATAATATTTACTAGTATTAACATCAAAGAAGAAATCTATATTTGCTTGTCCCGCAGCTACAGCTTTTCTTAAAAACTCATCTCTTTTAGCAACATCACTATGTACTGCAATTACAACATAAAACCCACTTTCAGTATTTTTTACATCCTTAACAATTTGTATGTTACTACTCTGCTCTTCTCCAGAGTCAAAATCTTCTGATGTTAATGGTTCTGATGCTACAGGCGTAAATTGTTTTATTTGATTTAATGCTGCTCTATCTTTTAAATATCGATCTTCTTCATTGTCGTATGCAGCACGCTTAATTCTTCGTTTTCTTTCAACCTCCGTAGCTACTTTAATGATTTCTAATGTTGATAATAAGTTTTCTTTTGTACTTAAAGCCTGTACTTGCTCTGTTTTTAAATCTTGAATAGTTTTAGAATAGAATGCATTGGTTGCATCATTCTCATCACTATTTTTTTTAAGTCTTTCGGTATATAAATTCTCTAACTCTTTTATTTTTTCATTTTGAGATAAAATGACATTATCAATTTCAACTTTTAAAGATTCTAAAATGGCATTTTCTGCTGTCACACTTTTAAATGGTTTTGGTGCTTTGTAAATACCACGTTCACTTAAATCGTTTTCTTCTTTTAAATCTTTTAGATCTTGATTTCTATTAGCAACCGTTTCGCTTAGTTTTACTAATAGTTTTTGCTGTTCTATTTTAGCATCTGTTGTTAATTTTGTTAGGCTGTTCATCTCCCTTGTGGTTTTATCTTTAGCCACAGGAACCAGCACACCGTCCAATTCTACCATTTCTATATTATCTTCTTCATCAGCTTTTGCCTTAGCCTCTTCAATTCGTTTACGCTCAGCTTCCTCTACTGCTTTAACTTGTGCTTCAGCATCAACCTTAGCTTTTTCTTCTGCTAATTTAATTTTGGCTTGCTCCTCTGCACGTTCTTTAGCTTCAGTTGCTGCTTTAATTTTAGTAGCTTCTTCTAGTTTTAATCTTTGTGTTTCTGCTTTTTTCTGTGCCTCAATTCTTGCTGCTTCACCTTGCTTTAATCTTTCTTCTTCACTTTCTTTTTCAGCCTCGGCTTTTTTAGTTTCTTCTAATCTAATTCTGGTTTCTTCTGCTGTAGTTTTTGCTTGAATTTCTGGCTCTGTCTTTTCTTGTGATTGTTGGGCTGCTAATTTTCTTTCTTCTACTTTAGTTTGTGCTACTAATCGTCTTGCTTCAATTCTAGCTTGAGCTTCTTCTTTTGCAATTCGTCTTTCTTCAGCACTAAGCTTTGGTGTAGTACTATTTTTAGCTAATACTCTTTTCTTCTTTTTAGTAGTTAAAAGTGCTTGTTCATCATCATCACCACTATAACTATATCGTTCTCTATTCTTGAATTTATATGCTAATGTAATTTCATGTGAATTTCCGAAAGTTGATAAATCACCTATTGCTTTTTCATAGTTGTATTCAATTGCAATTTGAGTCGTAATATTTAAACCCAATCCTCCTGAAATACCATATATACTATTATAACCGGCTTGTGCCCAAATTCCTTTGGGTACATTTAACATAACAAGTCCTGAAATAACAGTTTGGTCTTTTTTGAATTCTGACCTTAGTAAACCTGAAAATTTACTTTCATCAAAAAAACCTCGACTACTCAAATAGCCAGTGTACATTAAATGCCCTTGAATGCTTTGTTCAGGATTATCTTCAATAATTTCAGATGTTTGTAAATTATAGGAAACCGCATTATTTACAGAAACACCAAAATCGAAAAATGCTGTTCCGTAGTTTATACCTGGGTTCACCGTAATTATTGAATTTGAAGGAATATTTTCTAACGATGGATCTGGAAAGTTTGTATTGACTCTACCTTCGTTTATGCCGCTTTTATAAAACCCAAGATTCATTCCAAAGGTTAAATTGCTATCTGTGTTAAGAACAGCATTGTAAGCAAAATTTAAAACACCTCCAAAAGTAGTTAATACGCCATAATCTTGTTGAAACACGCCAACACCAATACCCATGTTTTCTCTAAACCTACCTGCATAACTAGCTAAGTAAGTTAACGGCGCATCATCAAATTGTACCCATTGTCTTTTATTATAAAACGTTATATATCTATTCTGCTCTCTTACAAAACTAAATGTTGGGTTGATAGTGTACTTATTAAATTTTAAAGAATTTCTTGTAGGCAAATCAAGGGCTACAACACCATCTTCTTGAGCATAGAAAAGTTGTGTAATACAGAAAAATAAAACTATATGCAATAGTATTTTTTTCATTCTATTTAACGACTGTTATTGAGCCTTTTTTAGTTTTATTATCTTGAGTTGTAATAATGTAATAATAAACAGGGTTAACAGATTTAAAATCTAATTGGTTTTCTGGCCAATTATTTAGGTAATCGTTCGTTTGAAGTATTATTTTTCCTTGAGAGCTTAATATGGTTACAGATGTATTTGAACCATTTACATATTCTTGTGGAATAACCCAAGTGTCATTTATACCATCGCCATTAGGGCTTATTAAATTTGGAATATTAGCAACGTTTGGAAAAGCAGAACTTACTGTAAACTGAAATTCTTTGGTTGATGCACACCCAACAGTTTGAGTAATAACAACTTTGTAATTACCAGTTTCTGTAACTTCGTAACTATTTCCTGTGGCTCCAGTAATTAATACATCATTTAAATACCATTTAAACTCAGGAGCATTAGCAGTTGTAGTAACAGTAGCAGTCAAAGTTTCACCATCATCAATTATATTAACACCTTCCACATCTACATCAATTTCACTTATAAAACCTGTACCATCTAAATCTATTTTAGCACTCGTACTACAATCGCCTAAATCAATATCCACTGAAAATTCTCCAGACTCATTAGTAGCGTACATTTGATTTGTAGCTCCAGAAATTTCAACACCATCTTTATACCATTGATAACTCACCCCATTTATAGCACTTAAAGTTGTAGAGCCTTGACTTGCACAATACGGATTACCCAAACTAGAACTAATAGAAGATGTTCCGGTTGTTGTAGACTCGCTAACCGTAACACGATTAGAAAACGAATTAGATGTACACGACCCATAATTAGTTTCGGCAAAATATGTTCCTGATTGATTGACTGATAGCGTATTTCCTGTAGCCACAAAAACAGATGTTGTTGGACTGGTTTCTTTAAACCAATTAAACGTAAGTGAGGGATATTGCAATGGCGAATCGTTATCGCCTGTTCCTGGATTATCAATAGTTAACAAATAACTACCACCTGAGCAATACACGCCTGTTTCAATTAAATTATTTATTGAAAATGGTGTATCTTGAATTTTGTAATATGCTGGAAAAGCAACAGACCCTGTACTTGTAGCAACTGGTGCTGTACTTTTTACTCTAACTTTATAAGATTCGCCAGAAGTATCTGTAGGCAACGAGAAGCTTAAAGTTGCTGGTGATGTTGTTACTGAACCTTGGCTTGATGTATAAACTACGGTAGAGTTTGAAAAACTACCTGTTTCATCTGAAAGTTCAATTATAAATTGATTGGTTGAGCTTAAATTTCCTTCTGGAGAAAAAGAAAACGTAATATTATATGTATTAAATGAAGCACTAGCACAAGCTTGACTAAAACCTAAACTTGGTGTGCTAATTACCACTTGCGCATCAATAGCTTCAGTTACTGAAACCATTAAAAAAGCAACAATGTAAGTAATAGTAAAATTCTTCATTTGATATTATTTTCTTTAGAAGAGAAACAATTATCGTTCACGTTCTAGAATTTTAAACTATCTGTTTTATCATTGTTGGCTAAATAAAAATAAATAATTCCAAAGTTTATGAAGAAACAGGATACGCTTAAGTTCTATCAAACTAAAAACAGATTCACTTCTTAATCGTCTAATCTTTTTAAGTCCGGATCCACTTCATTTGAAGCTATTATTTTATTAATTCTTAATCTATAATCTGGTTTTCTTTGGTTTTTCAAATCAATAAAGGTCTCAGAATTATTACTCTTAGAGTACACGTTAAAAAAGGCTGAGTTACCATACCAATTTTCTAAATCTTCATTATTCATATTATTTTCAACAAAAATATTTCCATTACAATTGTTAAAATACATATCGGTAAACTTGATTTTTTCTAAATTTTCCTGATTTACTCTAATTTTATCTTCAAATAAAACCGCAGGGTTAAAACCTGAAATAACACTTTTAATCATTTCAAGCGAAGCATTATGACCAACATAAACGGCTTCTTTTACCAACCCTTGTTGTATATCAGATTTTAAATTATCACTATCAGTAATCAAGGTTATATTTTTTGCTACGACCAAGGTTCCTTTTTTAGTAAAATCTACTTCATCTTTATTATCATAAGAATTAATCTGTAAGCATCTAGCACCGTTTCTACTTGAAACGTAAGGAGATCGAATTGCTAAAGAGTTTGATAAGCTAGATTGTGTACCATAATTAAACTTAAAATCGTTACTATTTGCTTTGTATGAAACAACTTTGTTTAAGTAAACCTCACCTCCTAATATTTCAAAAGAATTACCAGCACAATGGCTAACCATTATATTTTCTAATATGGTTTCGTTACCTACACTAGCCAATAAAAGACCATTAAAATATCCAGCATTTTTAATTCTTTTTCCTGCATATTCAATTCTAACATACTTTAAAACACCAGAATTACTCGCTAAGTTTTCGCCTCCGTAGTTAGAATTTTCAAAAATTGTGGCATTAAGTTTTCCATAAAAAGATGCTACAGAACCGCTTCCAAACTTTGTAGTTGGCGCATCACCAAGAATTATTATTCCGCCCCAATCGCCTGCTCTTTTAACGCTTCTGTTTGAGGTAAAAATAATAGGATCAGTTTCTAAACCTTCGGCAATTATTTTAGAGCCTTTAGAAATAGTAAGTGATGCTTTAGACTCATAATCGCCAATTATAACTGTTCCTGGTTCTATAGTGAGTGTTGTACTATCTGTTACAAAAACATTTCCAGATAATAAGTATATATTACGTTTAGACAGCTTTGTGTCTTTAGTTATGTTACCTGCTAATATTTGAGTAGGCTCTCCGTAGTCTACCGTATTAGGTTTAAACTCCGTCCAATTGTGCAGCCAATTATCAGTACCTGTAATTCCCTTTTCCTGTTGACCAAAAATATTTCCTGTAATTAAAAGAAATACCCAAAGTATTTTAGTAAAGTTTTTCATGATTAATTTTTTATGTTGAAAAAACAAATAATATTTTCTATTATACAACGCTCAAATATATAATAAAAAATCCATGAAATACCAATTATTTCGATTAAATGCGATTTTTGACAACTTTTAATATATAATTTTATCGATGAAATACATATTAATAAGACAAATGCATTCAATCTAAATAGAATTTATTACACTTAATTAAATAAAAAAGAACAAAATAAATATGATATTCACATATTTACTTTGTTCCTGCATAAATTATAAAACAAAAAACTAATATACTATCAAAATGAATCGCTAATGAAACTCACTATATTCATGTAATGATTTCATTGTTTCTTCGTAAAACAAAATCGCAGCGATGAGATTACTTGTATCTGAATAAGGCAAAATTCGCCTTTGAAATTCCCCATTTGTTTCAAGAAAACTTTCAGTAGCTTCAAATTGTTCATCAAGTGCAGATCTGTTGTCTTTATCGTTTGGAATACCTAAAGTGGTCATAGTCACCCCTGGCTTAGTTGCAAATGCAATATATGGCAACAATTTAACAAGGCTCTCTATACGCTCAACGTATAAATCTAGTAACTGTCCTTTTTGCATACGGTCAAGATCTTCTTTAGTATGATATTTTTTTATAGAAACTTTGTCGCTAATAATACTTTTTGCAGCTTTATTTTTCTGAGCAAAACCAATGTTTGTAACTAAGAAAAAGCTGAAGCTTATTAAAATAATTCTGATTTTCATGTCGAAGATTTAAGGGTTGAAAGGACAAATTTATGTAATTAATCGAAAAAAACAAGCGTTTTGTCGATTTTTTTATAATTTTATTAAGTTAAGTAACTTTCCATACATAATTTCAATCACAATAAATAAATTATTATAGTTAATTTATATTAAGTAAGATGCTTTCGTAGATTCACACTACTTCCCGATACATAAAGCAACTATTCTTTATATATAAGTATTTAAACTCATAAGGCATAAAAACTATACAATAATCATAAAAATATAATAATTCAAGGTTCCCCTTATACTAATTAGTATTCATAAAAAGAATAAACTCGAATAAAAATACACTTAAGAAAAGTAAGTTACCCTTTTAGCAGCCCTAGACTCTCTTAAAAAAACAAGCCCTAGATATCACTGGTGTAATACGTATAGGTTCTGGAGTAGGGAAAGAATTTCACCCCATTACACTACTCAATTTAAACATTGGCAAATACATCGCAATTAAAATCACGCCAACCAATACTCCAACAATTAAGATTATAAAAGGCTCCATAATGGTCGATAACATTTTAGATTGTTGTTGTACTTGCGTGTTATATTGCATATTCAATCTATCAAAAATAAATTCGGTTTGATTGGTTTCTTCAGCGACTTTAACAAGCGCTATCATTTTATCATCAAATAGATTATGTTGGCTTAAACTTTTACTAAGTAATTCTCCTTTTAAAATGTGTTGTTCAACAATTTCTAAAGCATGCTGAAGTGGGTAAAAATTAATCATTTGCTTAACTAATTGAATACTATTTACTACTGGAACTTTTGAAGCTGTAAGTAAAGAAACAGCTTGGGTAAATTGTGATAAATACACTGTTTTAACAAAGTTACCTATAAACGGAAGCTTTAATATAAACTTATCTTTTAACTGCTTAAAGCGTTTCTTTTTATTTAAAAACGATTGTGAGGCAATAATAGCTATTATTATAAAAAGCAATATTAACCCATAGCTTTGCATAAACTCAGACACTTTAATTATAAATTTAGTAATAGTAGGCAATTCTACACCTTGCTGTTTAAAAATATCTTGAAACATGGGCACAACATAGTTTAGCATAAATACCACTACCAAAACCGCTGTGCTTAATATAATAACTGGGTAAGTTAATGCACTAATCAAGTTTCTTCGTTGTTCATTCTTTCTAGAAAAGAAACTCCCTAACTGCTCACTAACTCGAGCTAATGTTCCAGTTTCTTCGCCTATCTTTATGGAGTAATACTCATAACTTGTAAATTGATCATTTTTACTTAAAGCATCTGAAAGACTTTGTCCAGATACTACGTCTAGCCCTATCTTATTTAAAACATCTTTATTTTGTTTTTTCTTCTGAGAATTTTCAATAAGCTCTAAACCTTCTTTTAACGACACTCCAGCTTTTAACAAAACACCCAACTCGGTATAAAAATCTTCTTTTGTTTTATTTGAAAAGGTGTTTTTAAAAAATATGATTTCCCTCTTTAAAAAAGAAAGATTATTGTTAGTTTCTTTTTTTGTTGGTGCTTGTTTTGCTATGTTATCTAAATGAAAAGCCATTAGTTCATAAATTGGTTAGCATCATTTTGTTTAAAAACAAACACTGGTTGGTTTTGAAATGTTTTTGAGGTTTCAAATTTTATAGCATCTACTCTCCCATTGGTTGCTTTGTCACCATCAAAAAAGAGTAATTTATTATCTGTTGATATATTAAATGTATCTAACTCTTTAATTATATAGTCAGTTGTGAATTTATAAGTAGTAGTTTTTACATCAGAAGTAAAAATTAGTTCATCATTAATCACATTATATTCAATTTCAGAATATCTATTAAAGTCTAACCATAATGATTGTTCGAGTATATTAAGCTCTGTGTTTTTATTAAAATTATTTTGGATACCAGACATATGTTTTTGAACTAAGGTTAATACAGAAAAAGCCATACCAACTACAATACTGGTCAAAATAATAACAACAATCATTTCGCTAAGTGTAAAAGCTTGTATTTTATGTTTAGTTTGCAATAATTTCTTTTAAAATATTTTGATTTGTTTTAGAGTTCTTAGCTTCAAATAATATTATATTTTGTGTATTATTTTTATCAGCAACAATAGATATTTCCCACTGTTTATAATCATCATAATAAGGCAAACTCAATTTATCATTAAGGTATAAGTAATTAAGTTCGCTTAAATATGCTTCCACGTCTCTTGTATTACTTTTAATACTATTTGAAAATAAATTATTTAATATCATACTTGCCATCATAAAAACGACAACAATTAAAACTGTAGCTACCAGTGTTTCCATTAAGGTTGATGCCCTTACTCGATAATCGAGATTTAAATGTTCCAAAGTTTGTTTCGAAATTTTTAACACCTTTCCCTTATGAATGTTTCTCAAGCTTAATCGAAGGCGACTTACTGTTTTTAATACAACCATTTTGCAACATCTTTTTTGGAGTTTTTAAAAGGCAATCCTACATACTCTTCTGACAAATTATTAACGATTATTGTCCCATTATAAATGTGATTTTGATATACTGAGCCAGATTGATTAGCCACAAAACCCGAAGTAAAAACACTGCCATAAACGTTTCCTAATAGTTCTAAGTTTCTATTACAATACACTTCTCCAATTATAGTTGCCTTTTCATCAATTAGTATTTGAGTTTTATAATTTTTAATTCCCCCTAAATAAGCAACGATTCCTTTTATTTTAGAATCCTTATTGATTTTAATAAAAGGAATGTTTTCTAAATTGTTGCTCGTATTTGAATTAGTCACAATTTTTTCTTCATTCAAAATTAAGGCGGTTGGGTAGTTCAACTTACAACGACTTCCTACCCTAATTTCCTTAGTAGCAAAAGCCTGAAAGGCACCCTCTACATTATTTTTAATCTGAATTATTGGAGCGACCAAAACCACATCTTTTAACTTTGAAGCCCCATCAACTATAATTTTGGTTTCAGATTGCACTAAAATATGTCCTGTTAATAATACTTCTGAAAGAACAATTGTTTCTCTACTATATATAACTTGTAATGGTTTGTAAAATGAATTTAAATATGTTCTTTTAATACTTAAATCTAAAAACTGATTTTCATCTATATTTCTATATACTTTATTAATAGTTGCAATTTGATTTAATATTTCATTCTGAAGTTTCGGCAAAGATTGACTTGTTTTAGCATTACCATAGATAAGTTGATTTCCATAATATGAATGCCCAGAAATATTCCCAGTTCTAACGCCTTGCTTTGGTAAATACACATCGCCTTGAATTTTTGTATTCCCAACAACTACTAAAGGCCTATTTTGTTCTTCTAAATAAAGTGCTGTTCGATTAGCATCGGGTTGAGAGGCTCCAACCAAAGCTATTTTCTTAAATGTTTTATTTTTTATATTAGAAACAGCTATAACTTTTTCAAAAACGCCCCAAAAATTACGATGTACTTTTAAAGTTTTAAAATCTTCATCTTGTAAATTAATTAAAGTGGTATCGTTTAATTGAAGCTTATTTTGTAAAGCGTAGTTTATGCCTTTATCTGAATTCTCAATAGATTCTTTAAGAAAATCTGTTTGAACTTTAAAAGTTTTATATGTGTGTATTAAAATAATAAATGCTGCTAATAGTAAAGCAATTACAACCCCAATAAACATAGTAAATTGTAACGCTCCTGCCTTAACTCGATAATCGAGGTTTAGATATTTAAAAATGTGCTTCAAAATGGTTTATGACTTTTGCAATAAATTATTCTTGAACAAATTCAAAGGTGTTTAAAAAATCATGATTTAGAAATGTTTTTTCTAACACCTTTATAGCTTAACAATACACTTTTGCTATTTCCTTTAATTAATTTTACTTCATTAATTACTTGCCCTGGTTTTATTAAGTGTTGTTGACCATCAATAGAGATGATAAACACTTTTGTTTTGCCGTTTTGATTTGATACGTTTCCGTGATAAATGATGGGTTTCCAAACTACAGTGGTTTTGTGTTTTGGGTTTTTGGTAATTGTTTTTTTCTTTATTAAAAGTGTTCCTAAAAAGGGATCTCTGTTAACTGGTTTTATTGAAAATGTATCTGTTTCTTTTCTAGCTTTTGGATTAAAGGATACGTCCAAATTTTGTTCTACAAACTCAGGAGATGTTGGATTAACGGCAGATAAAATTTTATATCCTATTACCCCCCAAATGCCTAACACCAATGTTAATAGTGTATATGTTTTTGTTTTAGTCTTCAATGGTAAAACTTTGTTTGGTATAGCTTGTTTTATAAGCTGCATTTTCAGCGCGAATACGCCACTCATAAGTGTTAATTGGTAATAACTTACTAAAGCTCGTTTTTACTAAAAGTGTATCCGCAACAATTTGGTTGGCATTTTCAAAACTTGGAGTTACTACTTGTAAATGATAGCTTTCAGCAGCTTCTAAGGCGTCCCAAGTAAAAGTGGTAGTAAGCGTATCTAAAATAGCGCCATTTGTTGGTGCAAGAATTTGTACTGTTTTATCACTAATATCTTCAACCTCAATAATATCATCGCAGGCTATAGCACTTAAAAGTATAACAAAAAGTATGGAAATGCGCTTCATAATCCTAAAGTTTAAAATAGTTAATCTTCTTTTTAGCTCGTTTTGGAGAGCGATATGTTTTTTTTGGACAATCATTTAATGCGCTCACCAAATCAACAATATCAAAATTGTGTCTAGAGTTTTCTTGCCAGCAGCTATTAGAGGCTTGATACTCAAAAACCACGCCTTCGTTAAAAGCAATAATTTCTTTATCTCCTTTAGTTTTATGCAACTGTAAAGCATACGTTTTTAAGCTATTTTCAATTAAAAAAACGGCATCGGCACTAGTAATACGTTGGATGTCTTTTTGGCTGAATGCGATAGTTATACTGGTTAAAATTTTGGCATAAGGATTATGGCTTAAATACCGTTTCTCCTGAGTATTCTCTTTGCCATTAAGCTGTTTAATTAAACTTACTTTATCCGCTATTTGTAATTGTATGTACTTTGGTTTATTAGCTACAGAATCTATATAGTTAATGCTAACATTCGCTGATTGTACAGCTTTTGCTTTTGTAAAGCTTTTAAAGCTTTGTTTATTAAAACCTTTAACTTTTATAGCCAGTTTAATAGGTGCTTTATAGCTTGGTACAGCAGTATTATTAAAGCCTTTTTGTAGTATAAAATCTTTTCCTGTTCCAATGCTTCCTAAAGATACAGGTTGTGTGGTATTGGTTTGCGAAGTTTGAGATAGGTTTATGGTTTTACAATTAAAAAACAGGCACAAACCACAAAAGATAAAGCAAATACTTTTATTCATTTTTTAATACTATTATTAAAGAATAAAAATACTTGTTTTTAAAAAATTAGGAGTAAGCAAAAAGCTTACTAATAGTAAGCTTTTTGCTTTTTATTATCGTTTCAAAGCGAAATGCCCTTTAAAAATTCTTCCGTCTTCTAAACTTACACTAAACCAATAATCATCTACAGGTAGCATGTTTCCATTAAAAGTGCCATCCCACCCTTTTGAATTAGGGCTTATTTGTTTTAATAGTTTTCCATAACGATTATAAATAAATATATCACTGTTAGATTGAAAACTATTACTAACACCTTCAATTTGCCAGAAATCATGAACTCCATCACCATTTGGTGTAAAGTATTTTGGAAAGCCAATAACAGATATGTCAATAGAACTTGTGCCACATCCTTTTTTATCTCTTATATAGAGAGTATGTATACCAGCGCTCACATTTTCAAACAGTGGTGCATCTTGATAAAATGAAAAGGCATCATCCAAAGCAAACTCATAATCTCCTTGCCCTATATTATTCAAGTTGATTGTAATGGTATTATTTGTTGAAGCATCAACAACTGTAATATCATTATAAGTTATTTTGGCTAGCTCTGAAGCATTAACAAATATATCTCTAGTTCTGGAGCAATCGGTACCATCTGTTTTTGTTAAAGTAACCGAATATGTTCCAGGTGTAGATACTGTTAAAGTAGAAGCTTTAGATAATAGTGTTCCGTCTTCATAAACCCATTCATAATTAAACATTTCATTAGTATTTTTTTCTTCAGGGTCTAAAACTACAGTAAATGTAGGATCTGAAGAACAAACTATCTGCGGTGTTTCTACAGTAAAATCAGGTAACGGATTAACTATAAATTCAATATTAGTAGTATCTGTACATGTTGGGTTTATTGGGTTTACAACTTCTACTCTAATCGATTGGGTGCTTGTATTGAATGGATTTGGCAACGGACTTGGAAGTTCTGCTCCTAAATTATCATAATAATGTACTTCCATTCCTGTTTGGCCATTTAATATAGTATTTTCAATTAAAGAGGTATCGAATTCATAAAATCCATCAGTATCATCTATTCCATCATCACAAGCTACTTGATTTGCAACTGGATTAGCTAGAGGTTGAGCATCTACAATAAATTCTAAAGTGGTTTCATCAAAACAGCTTCCATCACTAACATTATTATTTGTTACTCTTATAGTAATTGTTTGACTTGCTGTTAAAAACGGATTTGGTAATGGACTTGTTAATGAATTATTATTCTCATCAAAATATGTTACTGTAACCTCTGATAATGATTGCCCGCTAAGCAATTGTGTTTCAACTTGTGATGTGTCAAAAGAATATATTCCATCTAGATCATAGTCACATTCCCTTTCAATGACTACTGAGTTTGCTATGGGTTGCGTCTCTACATACAAATTAATATGTGCACCTAAACCTAAGCAATCGTTATCTACTTTACTATCTACTCTAACATAAATTTGTTGTGTATTTGGATAGGCAATATTTCTGTAATTTGTTATATCATCAATTTTGTTTTCTTCTGCCAAAGCATCTGCTTCATTTCTATAATAAGCAATAATTAATTCCTGACCTATAGGGAACATAGCTTCTATTTCAGAATGCACACTACTAAAATCAAAATTTGAAACTCCATCAGTATCATCATCACAGGCATAAAATTCCCTAATAAATGTACTTGGTATTTGTGTTGTGGTTACCGTTAAATTAACTTGAGAAGTCCTAAAACAGCCATTAATGTTTTCTACCCTAACCCAAACAGTGTCTGAACTTGAAGTTTGATTAGAGTATGTTTTAGGGTTAGTTATAACATTGTTATTTTGTTCTGCATCTGCCAGAGATTCATAAAAAGTAACAGTTTCATTAGCTGTATTACTTGTTATTTCGTTTATAACTTCATTTAAATTAAACGCACTAAAAAACCCATCTAAGTCCTCATCACATTGTTTCAGTTCTACCATTGGAGTTATAGTTGGCAATTCCAAAACTTCAACTATAAATGAGGTGCTTGTTTTACATTGATTATTTATATTACTAACACCTTCAACATATATAGTTTGCGGGTTTTGTGTGTTTATAAAAGAATTTGGTGATGCAATTGGTTGAGTTGAAGCTGCATCTGTAAAGTAATTATAATGCACCTCTGAGGCGACCCCGTTAAGCAATAAATACTGTTCTTGTTGTGTTAAATCAAATTCAGCTATTCCATCAGTATCTGACCCTGAATTAGAATCATCACATTGTGTTAAGCTTAAAAGGTTTGCTGATGATTCTAATTGTGGTGTTTTATATATTCCAATGTTAAAATCTGTAATATCTGTACACTCTGGATTTTGTTTGTTATAAACTTCGGCTATAATTTCTTGCGTAAAAAAACTTGAAGCATTTGTATAACCTTCAGGGATATCTATTTTAATTCCATTGGTATAGTTTGTCATCCCTTCATAATAATTTACTCCAAAAACATTTGGGTCTAGACCATTAAGGACAAATATGTTATGGCTAACAAGATCAAAAGTAATATCTCCAACTAAATCGCATAATAAAATATCGTGAGGTTTTGTTGCTACAGGCTGTTCATAAATGGTTATAATTTCAGTTTCCGTATCAGTTTCTGCACCAACGGTAGCTGTAACACTTACCTGATAAGTTCCTAGGTTAGAAAATACATGTGTTGGTTCTAAATCTGTGGATGTATTATTTACTCCAGATGTTGGGTCGCCAAAATCCCAAACAACAGAATCAACAGTGTCGTTTAATGTAAATTTTGTAGCATCCCCAAAGCAGGTGTTTTCAAGGTCAAAAGTACTGATGTTAAAAAAAGATTGAATAAATGGTGGAAGTCCTGCAAGTTCTAGTCTTCCATTTAAATTTACAGATTGAAAAATAAAATTACAGCCTGTTCCAATAATATTGGGGCTTTCAATACTTCCTAAATAACCAGAGCCACCTAATGCAGCATAAATTTTTTTATTAGTAGCCAACTGTAAAGCATACCCTAAGCCAAACTCTCTGGCTATAAGTATTTCTGATGATGCTATATCGAACGCCTCAACATTATATTGAAAAAGAGAATGAATTCCATCAATGGTATTACCTAATTGAGATGTTACATACATTAATTTACTTGAAGGGGAAAATTCAAGCCCATAATCTATAGGTCTGGTAGAGATTTGTATCATATTGCTCACTTTCCCTGTTTGGTTATCAAAATCTGCAACGTGAGTTCCAATAGTTACATTAACAACACCTAATTTAGTGCCATCTGGAGACACTTTTAATTGACCTACTGAAGCATTGGTACCGTCTGATCCAGGAGGCCATGTAATCATTAAAGGCGTTACACTTTCAACTGGTGTTAGATTTACTCCTAAATCTGTTATAAGAAAAGAATTAAACTTATTACTATCCCAGGGGTGACATACCACCCAATAATCTGATCCGTTACCATGAACTACTGCTGTAATTTGTTCAGTGCTTCTAGTTAATAAATTTATATTTTTGTTTGCTGTTATGCCTCCCAAACCTCCATTTAGGGTTAAATTTACTTCAGAATAGTGTAACCCATTATTTCCTGCTTGAGAATCTACAGTAAAAATATAAAATACTTCTTTTGAATTTGGTTTAGGAACAATTAAAGCCGATTGTGTACTATCATCACTCCCCAACAAACCATTACCATTAAGCATAACATTATGGCTTTTATCCCATACTGTTATCCCATCTGTATAAAATAACAAGCTTCCATTATTATCAGAAATTGTGGCACAACCTTCCATAGTTGATAATTGCCCATCTAATAAAGCTACTGGAGTACCACTATTAAAATCTAAGCCTGCATGGTCTCCAAAATACCAAATGTTAGCCTCTTTTTGAGCTATAAGTTGACTAGAGATTATTAAAAAAATAAAAAAATAATTTTCTTTTGTCATTGTAAAATTATAGTATGCTAATATAAGAAATATCTCATAAATTATTCATGCTCTCAATGTCAATTACTAGCCTCTTAAATTTAAAGTATGCCCAAAAAAATACAACCGTAATATAGCTTCTAAACTCTTGATGCTTTTAGAGTAACAAATTGTTTTTCTTGATAAACATTTTAAATGTGTACGTAAAGTAAGATGGTAACGTTCTATATGGTTTGTTAACGATTTACCAGTTTTATGAATATGTTCTGGAATTATTCTTTTGTATGATGCAAGCTTTTCTGTGTATATGCGTTTTGGATGTAATAACAATACAGGGTTAACAACCTTTGCTAATTGTACAGCAGATTTACCACCAATGCAAAAGTTAATAACCGCTTTTGTTTTTCTATTAATAGCATAACTTATATAGCAATGCTTGCCCATACCCAAAACTTTAACGTGCATCTCATCTATTTCGTAACTTTCATTATAGGTGTTGTTTAGAGGAATTCTTATGTGTTTTGATAAAAGAAATATACGCCGTTTAACTGTATTTCTGGCTATGTTTAATATTCTTGAAATATCGTTAATACCACAACTATTTATTAGTAAACAATAAACCTGATAGTTTGTTGACAAATTATAAGCTTTATAAGCATAAGTACATTGTAAACTTATTTTGCAGTATTTACAATAAAAACGTTGCTTTGCATTTATTTGAAAGCCATTTTTTATACATTTATTTTTGCACTTTTTACAATTCAAAACACGCTTACTTTCTTTTTGGTATAAAAGTATTCGTTTTTTTTAGAGTATGAAGAAGCTAAAAGCTTACTCTTAGTAAGCAAATTTTAAAAAAACACCCACTATTTTAACCCATAAGGGTGTTTAGGTCGTTAATTTTAAAAGCTTTACGGAGCTTAAACCAAAACAAGTAGCCCATAAGCACACCTGTTTTAGTTTTAAAATTGATTTTATTTTATTGATTCTTAATGAGTTAAATTAAAAAAATTAATTACCCACTAATTTAATCCATTACCCTAGGGAACAGCTAGGGGATTACGCTATGTTTGGTTTTCTTTTAAATTTGGAACACTACCTATACTATCTTTAACAAAAATTTCTTTTTCAAAATATTTACGATGCATTATATCAACAGATTTATTTTTATCAAAATAAGACTCCAAAATAATCCCTCTAATAATATTCTTACCTTTTTTCAGGCTTTTTTTACCAAAAGCAGCTATATACGGATATTTAGCTTGTTCATTAGAGAACCATTTTTGATTTTTAATATCCTTTTTTAAACTATAAAATGTATCTAACTTTATTCTATGTTCATTAGAAAAATCAGAATTAAGATTACCTATTATATGTGGTAATAGTATATATATCTCAGATTCTTTATCTTTAAATAAGGGGCAGTCTACTCGTACTATCCCTTTAAATGGTTCATTCAAATAGATGGTGTCACTAGAGCTATAAAAATTAAAAAAATTACTTTGATAGTACAATGTGTCTCCTCTAGGGTTCAATGCCCATTCTTGATTTAAATACTCTTTGCCAGAAATATTTTTATATTCTCTAACAGCACTTATTTCTTTCTTATCATTATAAAATACCCATTTTCCAATTGCATT
Source organism: Wocania ichthyoenteri Th78 (assembly GCF_000789235.1). Taxonomy (GTDB): domain Bacteria; phylum Bacteroidota; class Bacteroidia; order Flavobacteriales; family Flavobacteriaceae; genus Wocania_A; species Wocania_A ichthyoenteri. Next base: position 3,684,785 of record NZ_KN525716.1, on the reverse strand, counting down.
TCTGTTCAAATTCACAAAACCTTCCTTTTTTAAATTTCCATTTTCATGAAAATATTTTTGCTTGACAGAATCTATAACTGATAAATATTCAATTTTCATAATGCTAGAAGAGGAATTATTATTATAATAAATTATAGAATCCCTTTCAACTCCATTTTCAAAAACCTTCTTAACTTTTAGGTTTCCATCAGGATAATACTCTTCATAAATTCCTTCATACTTACCGTCTTTTTTATGATATTTTTTAAATTTATTTCCATTCTCGTAAAACTCAGTTGTTACTTTTTCATTACAAGACAAGAGAAAAATAAAAGTTAGTATTACAAAAAGTAAAATATTTTTTTTCATGTTAATCTTTATTGGTGATAATCAATAGTCACTGAATCTATTTTTGTTTCATTGACGGTAGTTCCTTTGTTTACTTTTATTATAGAATCTGTTTTTGCTTTTTCAGTAGACTCATGGTTTGCTATTACCAAATTATAAGCACTACCGTCAGAAGCAGTTATCCAAGTTCTAGTGGTTGCAGATTGAGTAGAAACTTCTCCAGTTGTATTTGTCGTACTCATTGAACCGCCACTACTTGTTGCTGCATCAACTTTTTCCGCTATAGAGACAGCATTTTTGCTAAGTCCCATTCCTGCTTTAACATTTTTAACAGCTGTATTAGCTGTGGAAGCATTATTATTTGTAGACATTGGCCTGCCCTTATTTGCTCCATTTGGTGCTTTTTTAACAATACTTGCAATGGTTTTTATACCATCAACATTTATTTGTTCAGTTGATGCGTCTCCTTTTGTTATTAAAGATTGGTCTCCAGAAGCTCCATCTTTACTTGTAAAAGAAATTCCTCCACCGCCACTAGAGTCTCTACTTGGACTACCAGATGGAGCATTAAAACTTTCTCCATCATTATGAAAGAAATCTGCCACTGCGTCTCCAGCATCACTAATAGCACCTCCTACAGCGTCAATTCCAGAGCCTACCCATGACAAAAAGGATTTTCCTTGTTCTTTCAACCATCCAACTGGGTCGGGAGTTCCTGGTGGTGGGTCTCCAGGTCCAAAAGGCATCATCCCATCAGGGTCAATAAAATAAATTGGATTATCAAACGCATAATTATACGGACTATGTCTCCTCATCATTTCAGCTAAAGGGTCTAAATTCATCCATCTCCCTAAAGCTGGGTCATAGTTTCTAGCAGTAATATCATACCAGCCAAGACCTAGTTCATCTTGGTACTCTTTACCACCGAATTTATACTTTAAAGCTGGATTGGTTGAGTTTACTACGTTGTTGTAACCTTTATGCTTCATACCAAAGGGGTAGTAGTTGTTTTCTTCTAGTATTTCAAGGGTGCCGTTATTGTCTTTATAACTCAACCTAATATTACCCAAATGGTCTTTGTATTGGTATACATAATTATAACTAAGAGATAAGTTATTTTCATCTTTAGGCTCTATATATCCTTCAGGATGGTTAAAGAATTTTAAAACTTCATTGCCCGAAGTTTCTTGGTAAACATAATTACCTGCATATAATGTATTACTTCCTGTACTCACAATCTTTTTAAGCTTTACTCCAGTGGCATCGTAAATGTACGAAATTGTCCCCACATTCCCATTACCGTTTATCGAAATATCTGTTGGTAAATTTAAATGGTTGTAAGTAATGCTTGTAATGCCTTTATTTTGGTCTGAAAGCATATTACCATTATCATCATAGGTATAGTCATTAATAAGGTCTTGTGCTGTATTTTCTGCATCATCAATAAACCCATACTGATCTAGTGTGGCTGCATCTGTAACCTTTAATAGTTTGTTACTATTAGATTGATAGGTATAGGTTAAATTATCCATTTCGCCATAACTAGTAACAGTACTGCCACTCATAGCTCTTACGCCTTGCCTTACTAGATTATTTATATTTCCATTTTTATCATAACTAACCGAAGTTAAATTGTAATTGCTTGAGTTTGCCAAACCACTTGTAATTCGATTTAAAGCATCATAACTATACTTATACCATTTTAAACCTTGGTCTGAGTTTTTTGTTTTCCACTCGGTTTCAGAGATGTTGCCATTATAGAGTTCTTTTTCAGTGTTTGGTGCATGATAATCGATCGTATTGTAATTTAGTTTAAAACTAAACAGGTCATTACCTAATACTGCAGGGTTGTTTATTTGTTTTAACCAACCACGTATATTATAGGTGTACTCTACATCTTGTAGCCTACCTTGTGTGGTTTTACCACCAACAGCTTTACTGGTTAATTGCCCCAAATTATCATAGGTATTTTCTACAATAACTTCTAGCACATCGGTGTTGTTTAACTCTTGTGTTTGCTTTTTTAACCGCCCTACATGATCATAAGTAAACAAATCTTCTGTTGTTACTGCGGTTGCTCCTTTGGTATGGTTGGTTACCGTTTTTGTAACTTTCCCAACAAAATCAAGTTCACTCTTAACAACATCTGTAGTTTCTAAATAGGCATTATAACTAGACACATAAAGAGGCTGACCCTTTACATTGTAACCTGTTACCGTGGTTATCCACTTTGCTGGACTAACATTTAAAACACGAACTCTACTACCTGTTGCCAATCCTTTAGTTTTTGTTTTATTGGTGTCGTTATAATTAACTACTGTTTTACCAAAAACAGAACTTGGTAAAACTAAACTGGCTTTGTCAAAATTATAATCATCATAATAGTTTACTGTATGCAACTCTATGCTGGTATTTGGGAAATTAGCATTAGTATAATACGAATTATCGTAGCCTGTACCATTATTATCTTTAGATTCATACAGTTCTTCGGGTGTATTATTCTGAGTGTTAAAGTTACTTTGCATACTGGTTCTGTTAGTATACGAAGTATTGGTATGAATACCCGTATAGGCTACTCTCCCAAATGCATCATATTTTGTAAATAACCATTTATCATCAACTCGTAAATTGGCATCTTGTGTTAATACGGGTCTATCTAAATTATCATATACAATATATTCCCAGTCTTTTCCTGGTATTCTTTTTTCCACCAACCTATTTCTGCTATCATATTTATATTGATAGCCTAAATCGTTTATCTGGGTATTTATAGTAGTTAAACTAGCCGTACTTGCATTCATTAAAGGAGGTAGTACGTAGGTTAAATTACCATAATCGTCATATACATAATATGTATCATGCTTAACCTCGTTGTTGTATGTTCTTTTTAGTAATACCCGCCCTTGTTTGTCTTTAAATTCTTCGGTGGTATGATCCTTTAAAGTCCCACTATGGTTCTCATCCTTAGTAATAGTTTTGTACAAGGTGTGTTCTGTATAATAGCCACCGTCTACTAAAGTAGGTGTATATGTTAAAGTTAAACTAACTTTAAATAATTTTACATTATCTTTTGAAGCGTCTGTAGGGTTTAAAGCATCATGCGTGTTACTTTGATAATTAAACTCTATTTCGTGAGTGTTACCGAGTTTCCAATCTTCTCCTGGAGCAGCTTGTTGTAACACACGGTTTAGTGGTGATTCTTCTAAACCTTTTTGGGAATAGGCATTGATATCTTGTGCGTTAATAATAGTCGGAAAGTCATCAGCATAATTTGCTTGATAGTACTGTTGTGTTACTAAACTCTTATCGCCTCGATAGCTTCCTACACTTCCAGTGGATTCATGGTAAGGCAACCAGTCTTTATCTTGTCTTCCAAAATCATCATAACCTACATGTGTAATGATATCCTTTCTATCAGGAGCAGCCTTTATACCTATGTTTTGCATGGGTCTGCCTAATCCATCAAAATAAGTAATACTTTCTATAATATCAGAATCTTGATTTATTTCAGATGCATTACTCATAGGATCTTGATATACTCTTGTATACACATAATTTTCATCGGATAATGTTGAAGGTGTATAATCGCAACCATTATTTGTACCCGATTCGTTAGGACATAAATCATTATTATTTGCAACATAGCCTGATGGCATGACACTATAGTAAACACTGTTGTTAGGATCTCCAAACCCATCACCGTCACTATCTAGGTAAAAATTTTGAGGGGCAATGTTAGTAATGTTGGTAGTGGTGTCATCATAATCATAATTATTGCTTACATAGTTTGGAGGTTGACTGCAAGCACTTGAATTAACACTGGCGTTTCCATAGCCATCACCATCTGAATCAGCATACCAAGTACTTGGTTGTGTTACAGTATAATTGATTGTTCGTGCTGAACTCCAACAACCCGTTGAGTTATTTCTGGCTCTTAGGTAATATACTGTACCACTGGTTCGAGTTACTGTACTACCCGAGTTGCCTGTACTAGTACCACCACTACTGCTTTGCCAGTATAAAGTCTGTCCGCTTGGGTGACTCCCTCTGGTTAATATGGTGCTACCGCAATTATTCGTTATGGTTGGGGTACTCGGGGTTCCTGGTACACTATTAATTGTATAATTGATTGTTCGTGCTGAACTCCAACAACCCGTTGAGTTATTTCTGGCTCTTAGGTAATATACTGTACCACTGGTTCGAGTTACTGTACTACCCGAGTTGCCTGTACTAGTACCACCACTACTGCTTTGCCAGTATAAAGTCTGTCCGCTTGGGTGACTCCCTCTGGTTAATATGGTGCTACCGCAATTATTCGTTATGGTTGGGGTACTCGGGGTTCCTGGTACACTATTAATTGTATAATTGATTGTTCGTGCTGAACTCCAACAACCCGTTGAGTTATTTCTGGCTCTTAGGTAATATACTGTACCACTGGTTCGAGTTACTGTACTACCCGAGTTGCCTGTACTAGTACCACCACTACTGCTTTGCCAGTATAAAGTCTGTCCGCTTGGGTGACTCCCTCTGGTTAATATGGTGCTACCGCAATTATTCGTTATGGTTGGGGTACTCGGGGTTCCTGGTACACTATTAATTGTATAATTGATTGTTCGTGCTGAACTCCAACAACCCGTTGAGTTATTTCTGGCTCTTAGGTAATATACTGTACCACTGGTTCGAGTTACTGTACTACCCGAGTTGCCTGTACTAGTACCACCACTACTGCTTTGCCAGTATAAAGTCTGTCCGCTTGGGTGACTCCCTCTGGTTAATATGGTGCTACCACAATTATTCGTTATGGTTGGGGTACTCGGGGTTCCTGGTACACTATTAATTGTATAATTGATTGTTCGTGCTGAACTCCAACAGCCCGTTGAGTTATTTCTGGCTCTTAGGTAATATACTGTACCACTGGTTCGAGTTACTGTACTACCCGAGTTGCCTGTACTAGTACCACCACTACTGCTTTGCCAGTATAAAGTCTGTCCGCTTGGGTGACTCCCTCTGGTTAATATGGTGCTACCACAATTATTCGTTATGGTTGGGGTACTCGGGGTTCCTGGTACACTATTAATTGTATAATTGATTGTTCGTGCTGAACTCCAACAGCCCGTTGAGTTATTTCTGGCTCTTAGGTAATATACTGTGCCCGTAGTTCTACTAATTGTTGTCATTGAATTACTTGTACTAGTGCCACTAGAACTACTTTGCCAGTACCAGGTAATGCCACTTGGTGAGCTCCCCTTGGTTAATACCGCATTACCACAATCATTAACCACAGTTGGAGCACTTGGAACGGCGGGAATAGCATTAATGCTGTAGCTCTTACTACTTGAAGAACTACTCCATGTTCCTGAAGAATTTCTAGCTCTTAAATATTGCGTGCTACCAGTAGTTTTTGTAATTGTAGAACTAGAATTGCTTGTACTTGTGCCTGAACTACTGCTTTGCCAATACCAAGTTACACCACTTGGAGGGTTTCCTCTAGCCAAAACAGTGTTTCCACAGTTGGTACTTTGTATAGTTGGTGTAGAAGGTGTAGATGGCGCTGATGAGGCTATTGAAACATATAAATAATTATTTGTAGATGTAAACACTACAGTTCCGTTACTCATACCTCCATCCCATTTAGCTGAAACATAATAGGTAGACCCGCTTTTCCATGAGCTCAATAATGTTCCTCCAGATATAATCCAATTATTGGGATACTGGCTTTGCCCATTATTAAATTGATAGGTATGCGTGCTGTTAGCTTGTACGCTAGTTGAACCTGTTATTTGAGCATGAGACAAGGTAAAACTTCCCAAAAGTAGAATTAGACTTATTAGGATATTCTTTTTATCAAGGTTGAAATTCTGTATCATAACTATTGTATTAAGGGTAAGTTATATTTGTTATATTAAACGTGTATAATAATTCAGGGGATTGTCCTTGCTTAATACTCATAACAGCTTTTAAAACACCACCTTCCATTCTAGTTAAATTAAAAGATGTTTTAAAGCCTTCTTTATATAAGGTATAGCTAAGATTTCCTGTAGATGAATTCATATTCCAACCTCCGGCTATTTTAGTAATAGGATAAGTAATTGTGTTATTTGTTCCTTTAACGTGCTGTACCCATTTCAATGTATTACCTACTTTTATTAGTGTAGAACTAAAAAGCTGTGTTTTTTCCAGAACACTAAGCTTATCACTTGTTAGTGTATAATCAAATTGAGGTGTTTGTGCAGATAATTGTATTGTGTAAATGAATAGGCTTAGCGTAATAATTTTATATAAATAACTCATGGTTTAATGTGTTTTAATGATTGAACGTTAAAAAACTCAATGACTTAATTTGAATTTATTGACTCTTATAATGATATTTGTTTTCGCTTACTATCTTACCATCTGCATCTTTTACCATTTTTAAACGATTTGCATCATCATATTCGTAATAGATGGTATAGCCTTTGGAGCCTGTAATGCTTGTAACCCCTACTAAAGGATCAAAAGTGTAGGTAGTAAGCATTGCGTTAGGTAATGCGTTTCTTAAATCATTTAAAGCAGTACGCAAAGCACCCTCATTACCAGAAGTGCCGATAGTCCTATCGTTATCTAAATCAGATCTAGCTTGTATTTCTTCAAGGGTATCATAATTAAGGTGTAATGTTGCGATTGCAGATTCTACTTGAGAGAATGTTGCATTTTCTATTTTGGCAATTGGATATTCCTCGTTATAACCCCACAAATACACAATATGAGTGCCATCTGTTTTGCTAACTTCTTGAACATTGCCATCATCATAATACTTGTGATATTCAATCCTGTTGTCTAAAGCTCCTGAGCCCTTAGAGACTTGAATGTTTTCTGGTAGTATAATATTTGTGTTTGTAGAAAGACCTAAGTCAACATCCCAATCTTTAAAATTAGTATATTGGATTGATAACAATTCTTCGGGATTACCCACCTCTTTTTTAAAGGTTTTTGTTTTTATTGGAACAGCCAATTGATGATTTGAAATCAAAGCTTGTTCAGCTGCTGTTCGAACACCCGCATCTATATCTTGCGGATATGCGATATTTGTTCTTAGCAGGTCTCCCTTGCTATTTGTTGATGTAATCCCCGTGGGCTTTATATGCGCTAGATTATTGTAGAAATAATTTTTTGTTATAGCTAATGTTTCAAGACCATTTTCATATTCTTTCGTAATTTCACTATTTAGAATTCTTTTCCCAGTTGAGACATACGAATTATAATAATAAAACCTATTAGGGTTATTATCATGTGGGATGTAATGAGAAGATCTATATTTGTCTGGTTCTCTTTCTATTACTTTTACCGTTTTAATACGCTGTTCTGGAAAATCTGTATAGGTGTACTCCGTACTTCGGACGGGTTCGTAACTTAGGTCCTCTTTCTGCTTATATTGAATGGTTTTTTGAAGATTACTTTTTTTCCAGGCAGGGAATATGTACCTATTATAAGGTCGGTTAGCTGTCGACCAGCTCATATCTACACTACGATCGGTTTGAGAATAATAATATTCGGTCTTACCATTTGTTAAGCTATTATTTAAGTAAGAGGTTGTAAACTCCGTAACTTTATTATAGTCGACTGGATTTCCATTATTAGTACCCAGTTCTATATTACTAGAGGAAATAAACCACAAAGTATTTTCTAAAGCAGCCTCGGACACTTCGTCATGAAATTTGGCGACATAAGTATAATATAACAAGGGATAATAATAGAAGTTTTTTGAAGGATCTGTAATTAGGGTTCCGACACCAATCGCATTGGGACCGTAAAACGAGTCACCATAGGAATACTTTTTCTTTGTTACTGGAAGATTATCCGAATTGTAGTTGGTTATTGTATTTATCCTTAATCCACCTGCCTGTGTGGGAATAATTTCTTGAGAAGTAGCAGGTAGTAAATAATCGTAGGTCAATGTAGACTCAATCCAGGGACTATTACATATGCTCATGGAAGAGCCTGTAACACCATTGGTCATTGCTTCCAATCTGTATGTATGTCCTTGATTTATAGATACGTACTGTGTAAACACGGCATTGCTCTCTTTGTTTTCTGGCAAGTGCTCAAAGAAATATTCAACGGGTTCACTTGGACTTAAGTCGGTAAATCTATACGTCATATAGTTCCCATTATTTAAGATATCATAATCGGAAAACATAATGGTTAGCTTACCCAGTTCAACACCATTATTGGCTAACTCTTCCGTAACCGTAAACTCTAATGTATTATTAACCGGAACCCCTTCAAAAAACTCCTGAGGACAAGATGTAGAACGATTAATAGCCGCCAAACTAATGGATTTTGTTGTCGGCTTTTTGCCTTCCAACTGCTCCTGAGACAAATAATAGTTAGACTCATAGTCAAAGTTTGTATAACCTCCTGTAGGGAATATAACCTTGTTTAAAATACCAGCCTTCATATAATTTATATCAGATTCTCTGTTTCCTCCAGCGTAGACTGGTTTATTAGATCGATCGATATAAAAAGTTTCTGGGATTATTGTCGTGTTATTTTGACCATTGTAATATCCCCAAATATCCTGTGAATTTGTATTAACAGGGGGTAATGGAGTTAAATCATATTCAAATTTATAATCCTTTACGAAGGAATTATATTTATCGTAAAACTCAACGGCGTTAAGCTTTAAACTTTTTCTCTTATAGTCAGTAATTATCAATGAGGGAAAACTCGTGCTTCCAATACCCGTTCTATTAAAATAATCATTGTTTTTAAACGCAATCTTCTCTATTTGTTGCCCAAATAAATCAAATACGGTTAAGCTTGTTATTCTTGGATAATTAGCTCCCACATCCAACCTGTCTGTATTTGAACTAAACTCTATAGAACCGTTCTTAAATAAAATTTTATCCAGTACTCTAACATTGTTAATTGATGATGCTACATAATTTTGAATATGACTGTCGTAATTCTTTCCTCTATCATCAACTATCACAAGGCTTCTATCTGCTAAAACATATCTGCTTTCACTAGAAATTTTGTTATTGAAATAACTTGCTGTTTTATATTTGAATGATATCGTGTCCTGTTTATTTGCTGATATAATTTCCGTTAAATGCCAGCTAGAATCATATGGTAAATCATTTAGCATACCGCTCCAGTCTGGAGCATTTTTTTCATCTCGTGTGCTGGTACCAACTCCAGTAGACTCAAAAGCTTCTTCATTGCTTAGGCTTGTTCCAAATCGATAGACTTCTCCTTTTTCATTGGTTATGACAATTAACTTATTATTAATATCTACTTCATATTTATAAGGCTCATAATTCATGCTCGTATAATTCAAATCATTGTTTAAGCAAAACTGACCAGACAAATTACTGCAGCTTATACTATAAACATCAGGTTCTTTATCCATCTTATAGTTTGTTCTAATATCTTCATCCTGATAGGTAGGGTCATTTCCAATAGTGCCGTAGGGTAAATCATCGGTATAAGAGTTATAATCGGGTAAGTCATCTCCTCTTGTCGAGAAACCCGGAAAGGGAAGTGCATTGCTATCATCAAGCTTATCTTTTATTATCCTATTTATAACACCTCCGGCATTTAATATCCAGCCTAAACCTACAAACGAGGCCTCCTGATCTACTTTAATGCCACTAGCATGATACGATAGCGATATTGGAAGCTCCAAATCTCCACTCTTAATGGTGTAAAGTGGTATTTCAATTTTTGGTACTCCAGTACTAAAATCTATTGGATACTCACCATATTGACCTAAACTTGCTGCATTGGGAGAATGCGTTGTGATAACTGGTAGCGCAGGCGATTCTTGTTCTTGCCCAAAAACTATATTGATAGATAAAATGATTAAAATTAAAAATGTTAAAGATGTTTTCATTTGGATTCAGATTAAATGAATGTTTGAACTAAAAAATTATGATGCAATAAAATTAGAAAGGAGAATTGTTTTTGGAGTAAGCTATTCTATTGGAATTAGTAAGCAAAAAGCTTACTCAAAATAAGCTTTTTGCCTACTCAAGCTAAAATTTTTATAAAGCTTTAGTGTTGTATTATAGTGGTTCGGGTTTGTAAAGTTTTAATTCAAGTATTATTATGGAAAACCCGTAATAAAAGTAAGCAAATAGCTTTCTCTAAAATCCTACATAATACATACTTTTAGCTTGAACATTTAACATCATGAAATCTATTCAACTATGAGCAATATTATTAATGTCCTAATAGCTGAAGATGAACCTATTATAGTTGGCTTACTTAAAGATATTTTTCAACAACTCAGCAATTCAAATGGTGATTGGAATTTTAAATTACACCCAACCCTTAACTGCGATTCAGCTATGAATAAAATTGAAAAAGCCATATTAAGTAGGCCATTCGATTTAGCTTTATTAGACATCAATATTCCTAAATCAAAGGAAAAAAATATACTATCTGGAGAAGATTTAGGTTTGAAACTGCGGAAATATTTTCCACATGTTAAAATCATTATTTATACCTCTAATAATGACAACTATAGACTTAATAATGTTTTAAAAACGGTTAATCCAGAAGGATTTTTAATTAAAAGCGATATTGATTATAAAGGACTTGTTCATGCTATTAACCGTGTTTTGACAAATCCTCCTTTTTACAGTCCCAGTATTTTGACTTTAATACGTAAACATATTGCAGATGATTTTGTGTTAGATTCTACAGATAGGATTTTATTGCACGAAATATCAAAAGGAACAAAAAACAAAGATTTGCCAAATTTTGTTAACCTTTCTAAAAGTGGTATAGAACGCAGAAAAAGACATCTAAAAGAAATATTTAATATAGAAGATCAAGGCGATAAGAAACTCATTCAAATAGCTAAAGAAAAAGGATATGTCTAAAAACAATAAACACGTATTAAAAAAACTACCAGCATACAATTTGCAAGAAGTACTAATTGTACTTGTTATTATTGGTATACTATTACTCTTGGCTTTACCTAATTTAATGCCATTAATAAGTAAAACCAAAAGTGTTGAGGCCCAAACACAGTTAAAGTTTATATACAACTCGCAAACTACTTATAGATATATGTATTCTAAATACAGTAATGAATTAAGTGAAATAGATTTTGAGGCTCCAAAAACAGTACAAGAAAATGGGACGAGCAATTATAGCTACGAAATTTTAGCAGCTACCAATAATAGTTTTAAAGCCAAAGCAACTGCTATTACCGATTTTGATGGCGATGGTATTTTTAATGTTTGGGAAATTGATGAAAATGGCACACCAAAACAAATTATAAAAGATTAAATGATATTTATAAAACTTATATTAATTATAGCTTTCGCTTTGGTTTTTCTTCAAGATTATAAAGAACAACAAGTGTATTGGTTCCTATTTCCCATTATTGGAGTTTTAGGAGGTATCCTATTTTATCAAAATACACTTTCTGAATTATTTCTGGTTTCCATACTAATGAATTTGACTTTTTTAGTAGCACTAACATTAATAATCTATTTATATGCAAAACTTAAACTTAAAACCAAGTTTTTAAACACTCTAGGTCTGGGTGACTTATTATTATTTTTAGCTATATCTGTTTCTTTTTCAACGGGATCATTTATAATCCTATTTATCAGCGCCCTTATTTTTTCCTTGGTGTTACATCTTATACTTAACAAATCTCAAAAAACGGTTACCGTCCCTTTAGCGGGTTATATGAGTTTGTTTTTTTTAACGAGTTATCTGTTTCATTGGGTTGGCTTTGTAAATATTGTTTATAATGTTTAATAGATTATGAACAACAACTACAGCATACCAACAAATTTATTGCAGCTTTTAAGTAGCGAGCAGGCGTATCACTATAACATTATTCCTATTGAAGCACAAAACGGAACGCTCACTTTTAAATCTGATGTACCATCTGAAAATCTAAAAAAAGAACTACGAGTTGTTTTTGGAAAACAAATTGAATTGATTTCTGAATCTACAGAAAATATCCAACTGTATTTAACTAATAATTTTAGAAAACAGGATTTAAACCAAACAGAAGATTTACATTATACTAATGATTTTTTAGAAAAAATATTGATGTCTGCAAAAAATATTGGTAGTAGTGATATTCATTTTGAACCCTATGAGCATAAATGTAGAGTGCGGTTTCGTATTGATGGTAAACTAAAAGAACATTTTGTTATCAATTTATCTGAATACCCTATTATTATAAACAAACTTAAAATTAAAGCAAGTTTAGATATATCAGAAAAGCGATTACCTCAAGATGGACGTATTACTGTGAAATCGCAAAGCGACGAGTTTGATATTCGTGTGTCTAGCCTACCTACGCTTCATGGCGAAAAAATAGTATTACGTATTTTAAGTAAAGATGCCAATCATATTGATATTGACGATTTAGGTTTTACAGTACAAGAATTAAAAATCTATGAAGAAGCCATTAAAAACCCAAATGGCATTGTGCTTATTTCTGGGCCGACAGGATCTGGAAAAACAACAACGTTATATGCTACTTTAAAACTTTTAAATGACGATAAAACCAACATAGTAACTATTGAAGACCCCATTGAATATACCCTTGAAGGCATCAATCAAGTACAGCTAAAAGAAAATATTGGTTTAGATTTTGCGAGTGCCTTACGTACTTTTTTGCGCCAAGACCCAGATATTATTATGGTGGGAGAAATACGCGATGTAAAAACCGCAAATATGGCTATTCGAGCTGCTCTAACTGGGCATTTGGTTTTGTCTACTATACATACAAATTCTGCTTGGGCAACCATTTCCAGATTAATAGATATGGGAATTCCACCTTTTTTAATTGCGAGTACTCTAAATGTAAGTATTGCACAACGTTTAGTTAGAAAACTCTGTAATACTTGCAAAGAAGAAGCCCTAGTTTCTAAATCTATTTTTCCTGAGCATTTTAATATTCCAAAAGACTTAACCAAGCACTTTATTGCTAAAGGGTGTTCAGCATGTTATCATACAGGCTATACTGGTAGAAAAGCCATCTATGAAATTATACCCATTACAAAAGCACTTATACCACATATAAAAAACAACGATTTAGAAATTGATAATTATTTAGAAGAACATCACATCTCAACCTTAAAACACAATGCCATTAATTTGGTGAAACTAGGTATTACTTCGGTTGAAGAAGTATATGCCTTATTAATTGATTAGACCATAATGATTCTTAAATATTAAAAACATGAAAAAAATATCACTTATTATTAGCCTTTGTTTATTTGTTGCCATACACATTAATGCACAAACCACAACATTTGATAATTTAAATGCAAATAATTATGTCAATAAAGCCATTACTTGGAACTCATCTGATTGGGGATCTGGATTTGGGCATCGAATTATTAATTCGGATCCTGGCGGGCAAACCTTATTAAACTTTCAAGCAAGACATAGTACAGCAACGTGGTCTGATGTTATGACGATTACTTCTACTGGAAACATAGGTGTCGGCACCTCAAATCCAACAAATAAATTATATGTAAAAGGAGATGGAAGTACCAATCAAATATTGAATATTCATAACCCATCTACTGCTAATGGAGCTGCTATACGGTTGTCTGATTCACAGTGGAACTCAGTAATTAAAACAACACCTAACAGTGGTGGTGTATCTGAGAACTTAGACTTTATAGTTGGAGCTAACCTTGGCATGAGAATTAATGAAAACGGTCGTGTGGGCATTGGTACCACAACCCCAGACGCAAAACTTGCCGTAAAAGGTAGCATCCATTCCAACGAAGTAAAAGTAGATTTATTAGGAGCCGTGGCACCCGATTATGTGTTTTATAAAGATTACGATTTAAAAACTTTAAACGAGGTAGAAAACTACATTACAAAAGAAGGACATTTACCTAATATTCCTTCTGCAAAAGAGATGGAAGCTAATGGGCTTCTTCTTAAAGAAATGAACTTAAAATTGCTTGAAAAAATTGAAGAATTGATGCTTTATACGATACAGCAAGAAAAAGAAATAAACACATTAAAAAAGCAGGCTTCTAAAGTTGAAGTTTTAGAAGAAAGATTACAAAAAATTGAAGTTTTACTAAAATCTAAAAATTAATATTAAAAAATATGAAAACAATTATTTATATATGCCTCTTTATCATAGGAAACACAGTCTTTTCACAAACTACAACAACAGTTACACTTTCTAATGGCGATGGATGGTATAGAATTATTGAAGGTATGGGAAACAAAGCTGGTTTAGTAAGGATTTCAGGGGGATTAGGTAATAATAGATTGACAGATATATCAATGTATGTGTCCACGATGGCATACGACCAAGGTGGTTCTATAAATATTATCCCTCGGACACTTC
>NZ_KN525716.1:2276099-3670110 GCF_000789235.1 Wocania ichthyoenteri Th78 | reverse complement strand
ACTAGATGGCCTATTTATTTTTCTAATAATGTCGGCATCGGCACAACAACCCCAGACGCAAAACTAGCAGTAAAAGGCAATATACACACTAACGAGGTTAAAGTAGATTTACTAGGTGCTGTGGCACCCGATTATGTGTTTTATAAAGATTACGATTTAAAAACTTTAAACGAGGTAGAAAACTACATTACAAAAGAAGGACATTTACCTAATATTCCATCTGCAAAAGAAATGGAAGCTAATGGGCTTCTGCTTAAAGAAATGAACTTAAAATTGCTTGAAAAAATTGAAGAGTTAACACTTTATACCATCAATCAAGAGAAACGGATTAACTCTTTAGAGCAAGAAAATAATGAGCTTAAAAAACAACAGAAACGCATCAAGTTATTGGAAGAGCAAATGGCACTGCTTTTAAAAATTAAAGAATAATAAAATTCGAATTAAACTCTAAATATAATTAGAGTACAAATACATCCTTTGAATGAAAAAAATACTGCTTATTTTACTTTGTTTTATGCCCATTATCCTGTTTTCACAAAATGAAGATCAGCGTATTAATACCATCAAAAATCAGTTAGAACTACTTTCTGTAGAAAACTCAGGATTAAAAGAACAAGCCAAAACAGAAATAAGTGTTAGCAACATAACGCTATCTAATTTTATTTTGGCTATATCAAACGCTCATAAAGTTAATATTAATATCTCACAAGAGCTTAGCCAAATCTCAATATCTAATAATAATTTCTCTAATGTTACGGTTTCAGATTTATTAGTGTTTTTATGTAAAGAATATGGTTTAACTATTGACTTTACAGGGAGTATTCTATCTATAAAAAAATACACCTCTCCGGTTGAAGTACCTGAGGAGCGTATTATTCCTATTGCCTATAATCCAGAAAACAACTCAATAAGTATAGATGCCAAAAATGACAAACTGTACGATGTATTTAAACGTATTATGAACGAAAGTGCTAAAAATTTAGTATTCGCTCCTGGGTTGGAAAATAAAACCATAACATTCTATACAAAAAACACTGCTTTTGATGCTGCGATGGATAAACTGGCACTATCCAATAATTTATTTGTTGAAAAAACTAAAGATGATTTTTATGTGTTTGAAGACCATAGTGCATCAGCAGATTCAAACCAATTAAATTCAAGATTAAAACATGGTCAACAAGATAATTTTAAGGTTTTAGATTCAGAAAATAAACTATTACAAGTAAATTTTAATAATACCCCTATAAAGTCTATTATAAATGATATTGGAAACGAGTTAAATCTTAATGTATTTACCGCGAGCCCATTAGACAAAGCTGGAAATGTGACATTTAAAGCTAAATCCATTTCATTTGATGAATTATTAATAAAGATTTTTGAATCTCAAACTTCCAATGCAAATCCATTACCTAACACTACAGTTCAAAACAATAGTAGCCGTAATAATACACCAAATGGAAATCCAATCGTGTCAAATTCAACAGAAGCTTTTACGTTCAAAAAAGAAGAAAACATCTATTACTTTGGAACTGAAAACCAATTAAGTGTTCGCAAAGTTGAAGTGATTCATTTAATGCATCGTTCTGTAGAGTTATTATCAGATCCTTCTGGAGGCAGCGGACGAAGTAGAACTGTGGGGCGAAGCAATTATGGGAATAATTATGGTAACAGTTACAATTCTGGTATTAATCAAAATTATAATAGTAACTCAAATTATAATAACCAACCTAATAACTCAGGCTTAAATAGAAACAGAACACAAACGAATTCGTTAAATTCTAATAGTGCAAATTCTACTAGTGGTGTTTCACAAACTATTGACGAGATTATTCCTGATGAAATTGCTCAAGACTTAGATATTAAAGTTGATCAGGAACTTAATAGCTTGTATGTTACTGGTTCTAGTGCTAAAATTGAACGTCTTAAGGATTTTATAAACTATATAGACAAAACAGTGCCTGTAGTATTAATAGAGGTTATGTTTGTAGAGGTTAATAAAAACAATACTATTGAAACAGGTGTTACTTGGGGTATTGGCGATGAACCAACAAAAACTAAGGGCGATATATTTCCAAAAACAGATTTAACATTAGGGGCAAAAACCATTAATAGAGTCATTAATGGTTTTAACGGGTTTGACCGCTTAAATTTAGGAAAAGTAGTGCCTAACTTTTTTGCCACGGTAAAAGCGATGGAAAGTAATGGAAATTTAAAAATTAAGTCTACACCAAAACTTTCTACTTTAAATGGGCATAGAGCGACTTTTTCTAATGGAGAAACATCTTATTACACCGTTACACAACGTAATATTTACGGAACAGACAATCCGCAAACATCAGAAATTACTAACTACGAACCTATTGATGCCGAATTAGGGCTCACCATAAAGCCCTTAGTATCTGGAGATGGACAAGTCACTTTAGATATTTTTGTCATACAATCCAGCTTTGGAAAGCGCATCGATGAAAATGCACCACCAGATATAAGCTCTCGCGAGTTTAGCTCTATTATTCGAGTTCAAGATCAAGATATTGTAGTACTTGGTGGTTTAGAAGAACAAATAAAAAATGATTCGGGTTCTGGTGTCCCATTTTTGGCAAGAATTCCAGTAATAAAATGGCTATTTAGTTCGCGTAAGCGTGAAGCGTCAAAAGCAAAACTAACCGTTTTTATAAAACCAACTATTATCTACTAATGTTACAAAACTTACTACCTTTTCTTCAATATGGAAACCGTTATTGTGGTATCGAACATACTTCAAAAAAAGGTGAGGGTATTACATATATCACTATTTTAAAAAAAGCAAAAAAAGAAATTGATATTGAAGATCATTTTTCGTCAAAAAGCATTAAAAATACAGCTGACAAACTACCAAAAAATCAACATGTTTTTTTAGTAATCAATGATGAACAAGTATTAACAAAATCTTTAAAAGCAGAACAAATAAACGGTTTAAATTTAGTAAATAAAGCTTTTCCGAATATTAATATTTCTGAGTTTTATTATGAAATTATTAACCAAGGCAACATTAGCTTTGTTTCCATTTGTAGAAAAGAATATGTAGAGCAACTCATTAAAGAATATCATGATAGTAACATTCATATCATTTCATTTTCACTAGGAAACACCATTTTATCAAATACGATTAGTTATATTGAAAGTACTTCTATTTTTACTTCAAATGCAAGTATATTAACAGATAACAACTTAATTAAAACAATTGATTTTGTTGAATGTGGTAAGGAAGAGCATTATAATATTAACGGATTAAATATTTCTAATGCTTACATTCTATCCTTATCTAGTGCTTTATCTAGCATCTTGAATAATTTCACACCTTCTATAAATTATCAAGACAAAAAGAGTGCACTCTTAAACATTTACAAACAGATTCGCTTTTTTAATCAGTTTTTAAAAATTGGACTTCTTTTCATTCTATGCATATTATCAATCAATTTTATTTTTTTTAACTACTATTTTGAAAAAGTAGATGTACTAGATGAAACCTCTCAACTAAATCAAACCTCTAAGGAACGCATCATTAAGCTTAATGAATCTGTAAATAAAGCTCAAAAAATGACAGATGACATGCTTAAAAGCAGTATTTCTAAAAGTTCTTTTTATATAAATAATATAATACAAAGCCTACCAAATTCTATTATACTTTCTGAAATAAACTACCAACCTCTAGAAAAACGTATTAAAGAGGATAACCCCATTTTTCTAAAAAACAATGTACTTACAGTCTCAGGTAAATCTAATAATAGCACACAATATTCTGAGTGGATTTCACTTTTAGAAAATATGGATTGGATTGGTAAAGTAACTGTAGAAACTTATGGTAATTCTAAAACAACAGCTTCTAATTTCAGCATTAAAATTAGCATAACACCATGACACATAAATCTAAAAACATACTATTAGTTGCTGGGTTTATTATCATTCTAACGTTATGCTATCAATTGGCTATTTCTAAAACAATAGCTTTAAAAAAAGATTATAATAGTTTAATACAAGAAGAAGAATTATTTAAAAATACACCTAAGCAATTGTCTCTTCTAATGCAAAAGCAAAAATATTATAATTCGCTTTTAAGCAAATATCAAATTAAAGGAGGTTCAATTCAAAACAATCTTTTAAAAACTGTAAACACTTATGCTGATAGTAATAAATTAAGAGTAGTTAGTTTTTTAGAACCCCATATTTCTATCAGTCATGATTTAACAATTAAAACCTATCAATTTACTATTGAAGGAAATTATAATTCAATATTAAAACTAATCCATCTCCTTGAACAACAAACTAAATTTGGAGAAATTATTAATCTTCATTTTGAAAAGAAAAAGAATTTTAAAACCAATACATATTATTTACAGGCTTATATATTGTTGAAGAGTTTTGGGTGAGTTTTGTGCAACTACATTTAATTCATCTCATGATGTATTTTAGTGGTATATTATACTAAATATCGGGAACCGCTACTTTCCGATACAAAAATTAGCAAATATATTACCTAACAAATCATCGTTTGTGATTTCTCCTGTGATTTCGCCAAAGTGATAAAGTGCTTGACGAATATCTATAGCCAACAAATCTCCAGATAAGCCAGAGTCTAATCCGTGTTTTACTTTTTGAATTTCTTCAAAAGCTTTTAAAAGGGAATCATAATGTCGTGAATTAGTAACTATTGTATCATTATTTCTTAAAACTCCTGTGTTTACAAAACTTAAAAGTTTGGCTTTTAACTCGTCTACTCCCACTCCTTGTTTTGCTGACAATAAAACATAAAGAGAATTATTAACATTACTCAAAGTTTTATTTAGTTTCTGTTTTGTATCAGTAACTAGTATATCTACTTTATTAGCAATAATAAGAATGGTTTTTTGAGGGTATCTATTTTTAATTTTCTCAATTTCGCGTTGAACGCTATCAAAACTATCTGATTCTGATGCATCGAAAAGGTAGATAACAACTTGAGCTTGTTCTATTTTTTCAAAGGTTTTTTTAATGCCTATACTTTCAACTACATCTTTAGTATCTCTTATTCCAGCAGTGTCTATAAACCTAAAACCAATACCTCCAATAGAAATTTCATCCTCAATAGTATCTCTAGTAGTTCCTGCAATTTCACTTACAATGGCACGTTCCTCATTTAATAAAGCATTTAGAAGTGTAGATTTCCCTACATTAGGTTCTCCTACTATCGCAACAGGAATACCATTCTTTATAACATTCCCAACAGCAAACGAATCCAAGAGACGTTTAAGCACAAACATAATACGTTCAGTTAGATCTTTAAACTGTGTTCTATCAGCAAATTCAACATCTTCTTCGGCAAAATCAAGCTCTAATTCTATTAAAGATGCGAAATTTAAAAGTTCTTCACGAAGTTTTGCGATTTCAGATGAAAAACCACCTCGCATTTGCTGCATTGCTATTTGATGAGAAGCTTCATTATCACTTGAAATTAAATCTGCTACAGCTTCAGCTTGCGATAAATCTAACTTGCCATTTAAAAAAGCGCGTAATGTAAATTCGCCAGCGGTAGCCATTCTGCAACCTTGTCTTAAAAACAATTGAATAATTTCTTGCTGAATATAATTAGAACCATGACACGAAATTTCAACTACATGCTCACCTGTATAGGAACTTGGATTTTTAAAAATAGATAATAGCACTTCATCAATAGTTCTATGGCCGTCAATAATATGCCCTAAATGAATGGTGTGTGTAGCTTGCTTGCTTATTATTTTACCAGAAACCGATTTGAATTGTTTTTCGGCAATACTAATAGCATCGTTCCCAGAAAGTCGAATAACAGCAATAGCTCCCGCACCAGAAGGTGTAGCTAGTGCCACTATAGTATCTTGATTTATCATGAAGCAAAAATAGTAAAATGCTTTGCTATTTTTGATACAGAGTGTTTATTATATTATAACTGCAAAATTCTTAATTTAAATAATAAAAAGTAGAAACCTAATGTTTCAGCGAAAGTTATTTCTTTCAAAATAACAAACACAGTTAATTTTGTTGTTTCTAAAATGATTACTATAATCGATTTTTACTAAAGTAAAAGCAACTTAAAAATGAAATATCAACAGTATTATTATAGTTAATATCAAAACACTACTTAATGTGTAAATATAATTTTAGTTACGAATATATTATGTATGCATAGTATATTTGCAAGCCTGTTTTTATAAATGTGGCTTAATAAGTTTTTAAGCGCCTAAGTTGCAGTAAAGCAGAACAGTAAGTATTTTAATCCAACTAGAGCAACGAGAAAAAGATTTACAACAACATGAAAATTATTGACTCTGATTTTTCAAATCACATCATGAAATCTGTAAAAAAAGATTTAGGAGATATATTCTTTTTTAATCATATAGCTGTGATTGAATTTAACGAAGGTGTGCATGTAGATATAAATAATTCTACAGAAATTTTTGATGAAATAAACGCTTACTTTGGGTCTGAAAAACCTTTTGGTGTTATTGCAAACCGTATTAACTCTTACTCTGTAAAACTTTTAGATGCAGATTTATTTAGAGGAAAAGTTAAAAACTTATGTACTTACGCAGTAGTTAGTTACAACCTTGCTGGCAAAATGAATGCGGACATAGAAAACAGTTTCTGTCTTTCTGATAATATTAGTTACGACAGTATAAAAGACGCCATAAATAATGTTCATGACAAAATAAAAAACAATACGTGCTTTTCTCTAAACTAAATAAATACCATCAGATTTTATCTCAATAAGTTTCTGTTTATATAAAGAACCAACAGATTTTTTAAAATTCTTTTTACTCATTTGCAGCTGATCTTTTATCGCTTCAGGGTTAGACTTATCGGTAAGATTTATATAACCACTATTGTCTTGTAACTCCTGTAAAATTCGCTCAGCATTAGGCTCTATGTTCCTGTAGCCTATTTGCCCCAAAGTAATATCTAATTTATTTCCTGGGCGAATTTTTTTAACAATACCTTTTAGTTTGTCGCCAACACTAATATCTTTAAAAATTTGATCTTTATAAATTAAACCTAAATGTGCTTTATTTACAATCACATTCATACCAATGTCTGATGGGTGCGACACTATTAAATCGACTTCATCAAACTCAGCAACCGTAAGTTCTCTGTTATCTAAAAACCGATTGGTTTTACTTGATGCTACTAACCTATCGGTCTTTTCATCTAAATAGCAATGCACCAAATACCAACCGCCTGGTTTCATTTTAAAGGCTTGTTCTTTAAACGGACAAAACAACTCTTTAACCAATCCCCAATCTAAAAAAGCACCATAATCTGTTACTTGATTACAGCGTAGTAAGGCAAAATCGCCTCTTTTGATATAAGGAAAATCTGTTGAAGCTACAGGACGTTCTTCATTATCCAAATACACAAAAACATCAATCTTATCCCAAATTTTAAAAGCTTCAGGAACATATCTGTTTGGCAATAACACTTCGTTTTCTTCATCATCAATTAAATACACACCATGATCAGTTTCACGAAGTATTTCTAAGGTATTTATTTGTCCTAAATGTATCATGCGACAAAGGTAATGATATTAAGGAAAGATTATTTAATTGATGGTGACAAAACTATTGATAAATAATATTTTCCGTTAAAAAGATCCTAAAATAAATTTAGGCAAAGAAAAAGCGTTACAATTTTGTAACGCTTTTATAATATATAATTCTGCAAATATTAATAAACAGATTCTTTTTTAAAATGTTTAGTAAGCAAGTAATAAACTACCGCTCTGTATTTATTTCTGTTAGATTGACCATATTTATCCATAACAGCTTGAATGCCTTTATCTAAATCTGCGCCATCTTTTAATCCTAATTTTTTAATTAAGAAATTATTTTTAACTGTTGCCAATTCTGATTCGTCTGATCCAGAAACTGTTGCAGAATCTGCATTATAAATTGATGGTCCACAACCAATAGTAACTTTAGTTAATAAATCCATGTCTGCATTAACACCGCACTTGTCTTTTAAATCTGCAGCATATTTTGCAATAAGTTCGTCTCTTTTGCTCATAATTAAATAGTTTTTAATGTGTTTGTAAAATACGTTTTTAAAGATAACTATTTTTTAGACACGTATAATCACATAAAGTCACTTTAATTAACTAATAGATTTGAAATATTGAAGTAAAATTTCATCGTTTAAATCTTTTGGAGTAAAGATTTCTATTAATTTTGGCTGATGACTTTCTGAGTAAAATGAATACAATTTGTTATTTAAATCTAATTCATTTGAAACACCAGCATACTCAAAACCATACATTTTGCATAAATATTCTGCTGTTAATTGATGCTTAGTTTCAAAATAAGTATCGAAATTCTCAGTGTTTTTATGTCCTGGAAGGATTCTAAAAATACCACCACCTTGATTATTAATAATAATAATTCTAAAGTTATTAGGTATATAGCTGTTCCATAATGCGTTGCTATCGTAAATAAAACTTAGGTCACCAGAAATTAAAGTAGTTTGTTTTGTGTTTGCAACTGCACAACCAATAGCAGTACTTGTACTTCCATCAATTCCACTTGTTCCGCGATTACAAAATACTTCTATAGTTTTATTCAAATCGAATAATTGTGCATAACGCACTGTTGAGCTGTTTCCTAACTGTAGGATAGTGTCGTTAGGAATAGCGCTTAAGATAATTTCAAAAGCTTTTAGATCACTAAAATCGATAGCTTTCAAATAGGCTTTGTGCTTATTATGTCTAATTGATTTTACAATATTCCAATTCGGTTTATAATCACTTTCTTGTGTTTTTACTTTTGGTAAAAATTTAGAAAAAAAGTAACTCGGTGTGGTTTGAATGGATTGATTTAAACTAAAAAAGGTATCGTTTGCTTTATTCAAATCAATATGCCAATGCTGCTTTGGCTTATACTTTCGTAGAAATGCCTTTATCTTTTTTGATACAATTAATCCACCAAAAGTTAATAAAATGTCTGGTTGAAGGTTTATAAAATCTTTATCTTTTAAAGGTGCAATTAGCTTATCGATACTCGGGAAAAACTCATTGTTATGTATATTCGACGTGGTTTCGGTAAAAACAATTACACTATCGTCTTTCGCTAAAACATCTAACCATTTTTGTTCTATTGTGTTTGGTTGATTCACACCAACCAACACCATTTTTTTTGAAGCCAAATTCCAATCATTAATACATGATTCTAAAATAGGTTCTTCAACTTCTAAAGTTTTCTTTTCAATAGTAATAGGCTTCGGATTAACCGATAGCACATCTACCATGTCATACAACGGTTCATCAAACGGAATGTTAATATGCACGGGGCCGCTTTTTGAAGACGCCATATTTATAGCTTTATTAATTTCAGCTTCATTATACTCTTGAATGCCTTGTTTTAAACCCAATAAGGTTTCTAACTTATTCTCTAAATTTTTAAAAATAGGCAACTCCTCTTCTACCTCATTTTCTTCATTTATATCCAACTTTAGATTAGCAGAATATAAAATATGGTTTTCAAATACATTTTTCTGATTAATGGTTTGTCCATCACCAATATCTATTAAGTGTTTTGGTCTATCCGCCGATAAAACCACCAAAGGCACATCGCTATAAAAAGCTTCTGCTACGGCGGGATAATAATTTAACAACGCACTACCCGAAGTACACAACACAGCAGTTGGCTCTTTTAATTGTTGTGAGATGCCTAAAGCAAAAAAAGCAGCACAACGCTCATCTACAATACTGTAACACTTAAAGTAATCGTCATTAGAAAAACCAATAGTTAAAGGTGCATTTCTGCTACCTGGAGAAATTATAATATGCTTTATGCCTTTAGTTTTACAAAGCTGAATAACGGTTTGCGCAAGCAGAATTTTTGGGTATTTCATTGTTTCAAAAGTACAAAACCTAAGTGGAAATTTGTACCACTAATACACGAATATTTTTAATTAAAAGCATTTGTGAATTTAAAGAACCCGCTTAATAGTTTGTGATTTTGAAACCGTTTCTTTCCATTCACTTTCTGCATTAGAGCTTTCGGTAATACCACCACCAACGTAAATAATGGCTTCATAATTTTTTAATTGCATACAGCGTAAATTAACATACAACTGGGTACTTTTTTTGTTTATAGCGTAAGCTCTATTTTCAATATTACGTTTTCCAGACCGTGGTGCTTTTTTTGTTTCAAAATTTAATTCTCCCAAAAAACCAGTATAAAACTCACGATTATAGTTTTCGTGTTTTAAAATGAATTGTTTTGCTTCTAACTTTGGAAATCCACAAACCGCAGGTGTTGGATGCAATAACGAAATAATATCTTTTAAGTTTGAATTGGATTGCAATCGTGCCGAAATCATAGTTTTTAAATGTAGTAAATTACCAGCTTTTACGGTTTCTGTTTCTGAGACTTTTATGTTTTCAACTAAAGGTTTTAAACTTTTTATAATAAAATTTGTAACAATATGTTGCTCGTCTTTTTCTTTATCTTTCCAAACCACATCCAACGTGCCTTTATAATCTTGCGTACCAGCCAATGCCATAATAGAAAACTGCTTACCTTCTATTTTAATCAACGTTTCTGGAGTAGCACCTAACCACAACCCTACTTTGGGGTGATACCAGCAATACACAAATGCAGATTTGTAAGTATTTAAAAGTTTTTTAAAAATTGAAATGGGATTTAACTCAGAACTGCTAATAGTCTCCTGTCGAGATAAAACAACCTTCTTAAATTCATTGTTTTTAATGGCTTTAACTCCTTTTTTTATGAGGATGATGTGATTTTTTTTTGATTCAGTTTCAATTGGAACTAAATTACTATTCGAGTGGATTCCTCCCTCCTCAGGAATGACAAATAGCTCTAAAATAGAAATGATTTCCGAAGTTTCAACTGGTATTAAAACTGAATCTTGAGTATCATCAAAAGGTGAAAACACAAAACCTTGCTCGGTAAAATCTTTTGTAAAATATAAATCGTTTGTTTCTTGTAGCAACACTTTTACAACATCTTCATTAGGCTTTCTATAAACCACAAAAGGAAGCTTGCTACTATAATGTGTTTCAATACGATTAAAAAAATCATCCAAAGTCATTAACTATTTCTTTTTGGGTAACGAAATGGTTGACAGTCTACAAATAGAAATTAAATTATCGGCATCGTCAGTCACTCTAATATCTAATAATTGTGTGGTTCTTCCTCTATGCAAAAAAGTTGCTTTAGCATAAACAAAACCTTCTGTAACGCTTTTTAAATGATTAGCTGTAATTTCAATACCGCGGACAAAAAATTTCTCAGTATCTATAAAAATATGCGATGCAAAACTCCCAACGCTTTCGGCTAAAGCTGCTGTTGCTCCACCATGTAGCACGCCGTCAGGCTGATAAACTCTTGAGTTTACAGGCATTCTAGCTACTAAAAAATTATCTCCAAAATCTATAACCTCAATTTCTAAGGTTTCCATTAAAGTATTTTTACAAGCTTTATTGGCTTTAAATAAAACGGCTTCTTTAGACAATTGCATAGAATAGTGTATTTTTAAAATCGCTAACAAAAGTACAAAACATAAGTGTAAATGAATTCACAAGAAAAAGAAATATCATACACCATAATCAATACCTATTCTACTCTAAATACGCTTTCAAAATCGACTAAAAATGTGTGGTTTGTTTGTCATGGCATGGGATACTTAAGTCGCTATTTTTTAAAATATTTTAAAGGATTAAATGCAGACGCAAATTATATTATTGCACCACAAGCAGCAAGTAAATATTACTTAAAATCTGAATTTAAACACGTTGGTGCTAGTTGGTTGACCAAAGAAAACACAATAAAAGAAACCGAAAATGTGATGCAAAATTTTGATGCTATTTTTAAAGCGGAAAACATTCCTGATGATGTTAATTTAATTGTATTCGGATATTCGCAAGGTGTTAGCGTGGCTATGCGTTACGTTGCAAAACGCCAATTACAATGTGCACAATTGGTATTACATTCTGGTGGCATTCCTAAAGAATTAAATATTGAAAATTTTAGCTTTTTAAACGCCAAAATAAGTTTGATTTGTGGTACAAATGATGAATATTTAACTGAAGAACGATTTCAATTAGAAACAAAAAAAGCGCAACTTTTATTTAAAGAAAATTTGAATGTTATTATGTTTGATGGTAAACATGAAGTTAATGTTGAATTAATTAATGGGTTAGTTTAAACTGAACGTCATTGCGAGGAAGCATGACGTAGCAATCTCATTAAAAAACTCGCTTTTATAATTAAAATGAAATAATAAATATATTACCACATCATGCAAAAAAAAGCCTGATTCGCAGTAACATATAAACAATGAAGGCACCAACACTAGAAAACAACCGCGTAAAACTCACTCTTTTAGATTTAAGTAATTACAAACACTTAACACCTATCGCGCAACAACCTCATTTAATACAATACTCACCTAGTAAAATTGATACCGCAGGCGATTTAAAAAACTACGTGCAAACTGCTGTTGATGGTTATTATCATAAAACTATCATCCCGTTTATAGTATTCGATAAACAAACTAATACCTATGCTGGCAGCACACGATTTGGACTTATTAATTGGCAAAATAAGGTGTTACATATTGGTTGGACATGGATTGGATACGAGTTTCAAGGTAGTGGATTGAATAAAAACATGAAGTTTTTAATGCTACAATATGCTTTCGAAGTTTTAGAATTTGATAAAGTAGAATTTAGAATAGACGAGCGCAACATAAAATCTAGACGCGCCGTTGAAAAACTAGGTGCAACGCTTGAAGGTATTTTACGAAAAGACACCCTAATGTTTGATGGTTTTAAACGGAACACTTGCTGTTATGGGATTTTGAAAGAGGAATGGACAGAAATAAAACAAACAATTTTTAATACGTTTTTGTGATTGTTATTTTATAATGAATAATTTTAAAATAGCGACTTGAACTTTAATTCAAATCGCTATTACTTATTTCTATATTTATAGAAAGCTATTTAGCTTCTTCTTTTTTTAAAGGAGAATGGTGTTCATGAACCATTTTCCATCCACTATTAGTTTTAACAAATAATAAAGTAATTTGGTCATTTACTACAACGAGGTCTTCACCAAATTTAAGATGAAAATCGGAATGAAAGGTTACATTGGCCACATTACCGTACACTGCAATTTGTAAATCGTTTGCATCAAATTTCACCACTTCTGTTACAGAACCAAACACATTTCGCTCATATGTTTCATTGGCCTTTCCATCATTACGAGGTTTTCCGTTTTTAAATTCGGTAAACTTAGGTCCGTAAGCATGATAAGAAATTAACTTATCAATATCTCCATCTTTAATGCTTTGTGCAATGGCTCCAAAGGTTTCCATTACTTCCTGCTTTGCTTCAGGAAATTCATCGTTAATAATGTCAATTTTCACTTCTTCTATTACTGGGCTTTGCTCTTTCTGCTTACATCCAATAATTAAAAATCCGAAAATCATAATACATGTAAATGCTAATTTTGTCTTCATTATTATATATTTAATTGGTTAATATTAAGATGCCAAAATTATTTACTTAAGGAAATGTATGAAACTAAAATACTCAAAATAAGTGAATTAGCGAAAATGATTTAAATTAATAAATTAGATGCAACATTAAAAAGTGTTTTTGGGTTTTCTATAAGTACGCTTATGCACCTCAGAGACATTAGGCTTAATCTAGATTCAAGATTATTTATCAACAGATTTTTTGATTTTGGTGAAAGGTATAACCATTGGCACTTCTTTTTGATATGTTGCGTATTTTTCTCCTATAGCTTTACGAAGGTCTTTTTCTTCTAAATACTTTACAGCAATTAAAATGTATAATGTAGTTATTACACTAAACAATAGATGACCAACCGTCATTACCGGAGTAAACCAAAAAGCAATGAGAAACCCTAACATGATAGGATGTCTAACAATACTATATAAATAATTAGCTTGGAATTTTGGATTTGGAGTTTGTTTATTTTTAAAATTATCATAAATCTGTGCCAGACCGAAAAGCTCGAAATGGTTAATCATAAATGTTGATAGCAATACGATTAGCCACCCAAGAAAAAACATTCCTGTTAGAAAAATAACAACAACATTATTTTCGGCCTCCCAAACTACGGTTGTTATGGGTTGCCATTGCCAGTAAATCAATAATAGTGCTAAACTCGATAAAAGTATATAGGTGCTACGCTCCATTTCTGGACTAATAATCGTCGTAAACCATTTTTTAAATGCAGGCCTTGCCATTATGCTGTGTTGTAAGGCAAATACACTTAATAAAATAAGATTGATTGATATTGCTGACCCTAATGATGTTTCTGTACCAGAATCTATTGTTTTTGGTACTAAAATATTACCTATGAATCCAATCGCATATAAAAAGGCAATTAGAAAAACTAAATAGGCAACTATTCCATAAAGAAAGATGATAGATTTTTTCATGATTTATTTTTTTGGTTATTAATTTTAAAGTGAACATTCAAGTAATTGGAATACCTTGTTTTATGGTTTGATAAATAATACAGCTATGTTTTGCTCCTCGTATCAAAGTATTTAAGAGCTTTTCATTTGAATTCTCAGCAATAATTAATGCATCGATGTGCATGGATTGAAACTCAACAGGAATTGATTTGTCAATCATTAAGGTACCTCTTACATCAATTTGAGCGGTTGCTTTTATTTTGGTTTCTAAGAGTGTTATTCCCAATTTATTGGCAATCATTCTAATGGTACTTTCAAAACAAGAAGCTAAAGAAGCACATAGTAAACCTCCTGGATTTGGAAAATCATGGTCGCCACCAACAGCACTATGAACCCCAATTTTAAACGGAACTTTCATAATATCATTGATAAGAACTGATATTCTGAATGGGTCTTGTAGATTAGTGCCAATAACTTCCGAAGCATCAGTAATCCATGCTAATGCAGAATCTTTTTTATATTTTTCGTGAAGAATTAAATGTCTTTGATGAATTACAGAACCACTTTTTGTGGATTTAAGGTTCCTTGTTGAAAAATATTGACTTAGCATATCATTAATTTTTTTCAATTAACTAATGATGCAAAGGTTAGATTTAAAATCTCTTTCAATATTTCTTAAAAGTCCAAATAATGTGTTTTAAAGACCAAATGACTTGGAGAGCTATTAATTATGTGAATTCTGTGTTTTATATTGGTTGGGAGATAATTTATACTTTTGTTTAAAGACTTGAATAAAGTGTGAATTATTTTTGAATCCGCAATCGTAGCATACTTCGTTTATGGTTAAATCTGTACCCAATAGTAATGATTTTGCATGTTCTAATCTTTTATTTCGTAACCATTTACCTGGTGTAACGTTAAAGTTTTCTTTAAAACCTCTTTTAAATGAGGATAAACTTTTGCCACATAGTTTAGCAAAATCTTCAGTTTTTAAATTGTATTTAAAATTTTCTAACATTACATTTTCAATAGTAGCCTTACTACTTTCTGGTATTGAATTGAAAAAATTTAAAAGTTCTTTGTTTTTGGTATTGAGCACTAAATTGAATAAAAGCTCTTTAAACTTGATTTCTACAAGACTACGTGGAATTTCGTCTCCTTGTTTTAAATAATGAAAAATACTTTTTATTAATGTTTCGAATGAATCATTCGTATTAATAGGAATAATAGGATTCTGTTCTTCCTTAACATTTAGTTCTCTAGTAAAAAATGGATTATCAACAAGAAACCTCTTTATGAATTTATCATTGATAAAAAAGAGCATTACGCAATAATCGTTCTCTAAATATTGTTTTGTCGTGTACACACCTTTTCTAACAAAAAGCGCATCTCCAGCATTTAATGTATGTGTTTTTTTAGATGTAATCCAGTCTTTTTTACCGCTAATGACATAGGTGATTAAATGGCTCTCTATCCACAATTGATATTCTTCAATATTGATAGGACATTTATATTCTACGAATAAAAAATCATCACCAACAAGCTTGTTGAATTTTGGATGATTTTTAAAGTATTCGTATGCGTTAATCAATTTGTTATCTAGTTTTAAATATACCTAACAATTGGAATATAAATCCATTTCAATAGTTTATATCCACCGATAAGCAAGTTAGAATTTTATTATCGGAAAATCAATATATACATATACGTAATTTTTATAGCAACAATAACACGTTCCAAAAACTGAAAAGTGTTTAACTGTTAACTTAAAATTATTTCGCCTTTGCTAAAGGTTACTTATTAAATTTAGTTCTCAGTTTATGACTTAAAAATACCGCCATAGCACCTCCAAAAAAAGACACCAACATATTAATAATAAACAGTAACACATTTGCACTGCCTGATTGCATTATTTCTTGTGGATTAAACCCTAAGCGCTCAAAGACCTTAATGAAAAGAATACTGCCAAAAACGCCAGCAATTGTATTACCTATAACGCCAGAAGAATAGTTTTTAAAAAGAAAACCAAAGCTAAGCCCTCCTAGGATACCAATAAAAACACTAATTAAAGAAATTAAGGTATCAGTCATAAACTTAAAGTTTTAATGACCATAATCCATATGGTCAATCTTACCTCCCATTATTCTTTTTTGAACAATCATATATACAAAAAGAAGAATAAAACCAATAATACCCCAACCCATAGCTACCGATAAACCATAGTCTGAAGCCGCTGTATTGTAAATAGACAGTGGTTCGTTTACCTCATTTACAGAGGGCAATAAAACTGGGAATAAAGAGGCTAATGATGATGAAATACCACCTACTATTAATAGTGTTGAACATACAAAGCCATATCCGTCTTTCTTAAATTTATGTATAAAAAATAATCCCGTTAATCCTGTAATATAAATTAAAGGAAAAATTAATAAATACCATTTTTTAGCAAAATTATTTAGCGCATTTGGATTTACTATTTGCCAACATATTACAGATACAATAGTGAGCACTAATAACACACAATTTAACTTGAATATAACTTTTTTTAGTTTCGCGTTTATAGATGAATTGGTTTTTATAATAACCCAATTTGCCCCATGAATAGCTAGTGTAACGACACTTATCAAACCAATAATAATAGTGAACCAATCGATAACTCCAGGGTGCGCTGTTAATGGACTAAAACTTGAATTCCATAAGGGCAAGAAAAAGAAATGTGCTTCGTAAGTTGAAATACCATCTTTTACTCCTCCTAAATTAACACCTCTAACAATATTACCTAATGCAATACCAAAAAACAGTGCTAACATTAAGCTAGAAACTCCAAAGGATTTATCCCAAATATCTTTCCACATTTGATAATTAAATTGACTTCTAAACTCTAAGCCTATAGCTCGAAAAATAATTAACCATAATACAATAATTAATGGCAGGTAAAATCCGCTAAATACCGATGCATAAAAAGTTGGAAATGCCATAAATAACATACCGCCAGCTGCAACTAACCAAACTTCGTTTGAATCCCAAAACAATCCTGCAGACTTAGCAATAACTTCTTTATCTTTTTCTGATTTCGCAAAAAACAGATGGATAATACCTGTGCCAAAATCATAACCATCCAACACAAAAAACATAGCTAAAACAACTGCTATAATTAAAAACCAAAATATTTCCATAATTTAATGTGTTTGATGTTTTGGCCCCTGATGAATGGCTTTTCCAACGAGTACTAAAAATAGTAAACCAAGAAGCATATACAGTGCAACAAAACCTAGTAATGTAAATAATGTATTTCCTGAAGATACCGTTGGCGATACGCCGTCTGCTGTTTTTAATAAACCATAAACCAAATAAGGTTGTCTTCCTAATTCGGCTACATACCAACCTGTAATATTAGCAATATATGGGAACGGGACTAAAAACATAATAGTCCACAGTAAGGGCTTAATATTATATAATTTTTTTCGCCATAAAAAGAATCCTGCCAAACCCATAATACCTATGAAAATAGTACCCAAACCAACCATGATATGATACGAATAATAAAGTGCTGGAATATTATCGGGCAATTCATCTGCTTCAAAATGATCCATACCTACTATTTGTTTATCCCATTCTTGATAGGTTAAAAAACTAAGAATATTTGGCACAGCTATTTTATTATCTAACTTTTTTTCAACCATATTTGGTTGCCCTATGAGTACTATTTCGGCTCCTGCTTCTTCAGTTTCAAAAATGCCTTCCATAGCAGCAAATGAAGCGGGTTGGTATTTTGCAACATTTTTAGCGTTCCAATCGCCAGTTGGAAATGCAACTAGCAAACTAGAAATAAGGCCAAAAATAACGCCCGTTTTTAAAAACAGTTTTCCGTACTCAATATTTTTTTGTCTCAAAATATAGAACGCTCCAATGCTAGATACAACAAACGATGACGTTACTACTGATGCCAATTGGTTATGTAAAAAAGCGGGCAATAACCAAGGATTAGTAAATAATGCTGAAAAATTTTCTAATACGTATTTACCATTCTCTAAAACTTCATAACCAACTGGGTGTTGCATCCATGCGTTAGTAGCCAATATAAACCAGCCACTTGCCCAAGAGCCCAAAAACACTAAAAACCCTGTAAGAAAATGTAATTTTTGCCCCATTAGTTTTTCACCAAAAATAAAGAGCGCTAAAAAAGAAGATTCCAAGAAAAAGGAAAACATGCCTTCCATGGCCAAGGTTTGACCTATAATACCTCCTGTAAGTTCTGAAAACTTTGCCCAATTAGTACCAAATTGAAATTCCATAGGAATTCCTGTTATCACACCCATGGTGAAATTAATCGCAAAAATTCTCATTAAGAACTTTGCAGCCTCGTTATACTTTTCTACTTTTTTTCTTAAATACAGCCCTTTTAGAAAAACTATAATTAACGATAAACCCATGGTTAACTGAGGGAAAATGTAGTGGAACGTGATAGTAAATGCAAACTGCAGCCTATCATAAAATATCATATCTTCCATAGTTCAAATTTATGAAAAGATTTATTGAATTTTGATTAAAGCTTATACCAATTTAGCTTGTTTTACTAAAATTTTATGATTAAAAATAAAAGTGAGCAAGATTGGAAAAGTGTTTATATTAGTTTGCAAATACATTTGTGATACTAATACATAACAATGAAACAAAAACAAAGTAACAAAGCCTTTTACGACGAGAAATTAAACGTAATTATTGAGTACATTAATAATAATTTAGATAGTAAAATTGACGTAAAAACGCTTGCTGAGATCTCACATTTTTCACCGTTTCATTTTCATCGTATTAGTAGGGCTCTTTTAGGCGAACCCATTGGCGCATACATTTCTAGAACGCGACTAGAAACAGCTGCAAAAATGATTCGATACTCCACTTTAAACATTGAAGCCATTGCCTATAATGTTGGTTTTGAAACACCATCATCATTATCAAAAGCTTTTAAAATTCATTTTGGAATATCGCCTACAGAGTATCGAAAAAATAAATTATTCAATTTTAAAAAATCAAACATTATGAATGCCACATTAAGTATTAAAAAACCAAAAATTCAAGATATTGAAGACAAACAATGCTTGTATTACAGAATGCAGGGAGCTTACCAAACGTTAGATTATATGGGTGCATGGAAAAAGCTATGGGAACAAGTAAAAGCCCAAAAATTATTTACAAAAGGTATTCAGCATTTTGGGTTACCGTATGACGACCCAAAAGTAACCGACGAAGATAAAATTAGATACGATGCGTGTTTAATAATACATAAAGACGCTAAACCTATTGGAGATATTGGTGTGAAAATTTTAAAAGGCGGGAAATTTGCTGTGTTTTTATACCAAGGATCTTACAAATATTTTGCAGATGTTTATAATTATATTTTTAACGAATGGTTTTTAAACACTGATTATGAATTACGTGATGAACCTGTTAGAGAACGCTACATAAGTCACCCAGAACGTGTGGCAGAAGAAAAACTTAAAACAGAATTTTATATTCCTATTAAGTAGTCTTACAAGTATACTTTTGATTAAAAACCTTACTTTAGAGACTTATTTATCAAAAATATGAATAGAAGAAGAATAGCATCTATAGATATACTTAGAGCATTAACTATGGTTTTAATGATATGGGTAAACGATTTCTGGACACTTACTGGTGTGCCAAAATGGTTACAACACGCATCTGCATCAGAAGATTATTTAGGATTTTCGGATGTTATTTTTCCGCTCTTTTTATTTATTGTTGGTCTTAGTATCCCTTTCGCCATAAAGCAGCGACAAAATAAAGGAGATAGCTCAATTTCTATTTCTAAACATATCATAATTAGGTCTGTATCGCTTTTAATAATTGGTGTTTTTATGGTGAATTATGAAAGTGCTCATGAAAGTTTAGGTGTTGGAAAATATTGGTGGTGTATGCTTATGGCATTAGCAGTTGTACTCATTTGGATGCATTGGAAAAAAAGCCCCATACCAAAAAAATGGCATCCTATTTTACAAGGCATCGGTATTTTAATTCTTATATATCTGGCTTTTATTTATAAAGGTGGGGCTAATGGTGATATTGGCATGAAAACCCATTGGTGGGGTATTTTAGGACTTATTGGTTGGGCATATTTAGTAAATGCTTTGGTGTATGTTTTTTCAAAAGGAAACTTATACATTATGCTAGCGCTACTTCTTATATTTAATGCGCTTGCCGTTTTTGGGCAAATGGATTTATTACCGCCTCTTAATAAAAATTTAAGCTTCTTATCTGTAATTTATGGTGGTACTATTCCAGCATTAACCTCAGCGGGAATTGTTGCAACAATGCTTTATAAAAAATTATCTGCAAATCATAGCAAGTGGATATTTATAACACTTATAATTGTTGGAATTATATTTATAAGTTACGGGTTATTAACACGACCTATTTGGGGTATTTCTAAATTACAAGGTACACCATCGTGGTTAGCCATATGCTCTGGTATTGGTTTTATATCTTTTGCAATTTTATACTTTATTGCCGATATTAAAAAGCAAACAAATTGGGCTAAAATTATCGCTCCTGCCGGTACTGCAACACTTACTTGCTATATGGTTCCTTATTTTGTATATCCATTAAGAAACATAACAGGAATAAGGTTTGATGAATTTTTAAATACAGGGATTGTAGGACTTATTGGGTCTTTTATTTTTGCTTTACTAGTTGTTATTTTTACTGGTTGGATGGAGAAAAAAGGTTATAAATTGAAGCTTTAAATAACGCTGTTTTACATTCCAATTTCCTTTTCTATAGCCAAATGATGGATGGTTTTATCATTATTATCTTTAATTGGAAAGATTTCTATTTCGCAATTATATGGTGTACCATCCTTTTTATAGTTTATAATTTGTTCTTTAAATTGTTTTCCGTTATTCAAGTTTTTCCTAATACTCCTTTTTGTTTGTTCTGAAGAACCTTCACCTTGTAAAAAATTAGGCTTTTTACCTTTAGCATAATTAGCAGGGTAACCTGTCATTTTAGTAAACCCCTTATTTACCCATTGAATGTGTTGATTATTATCTGTAAGTATTAGTGCTTCAAAGTCCTTGTCTGTAAATAATTTTTCAATATTTAATGACCAATTGAATTTTTCTTTAAAGGCTTTTAAAGTATCTAATTCTGTCTCTCTATTAAAGTTGGTAGTCTGTTCTGTTAAGTACATTGCATAAATATCCCAACATAACAAAGGTCCTCTTAAAAATCTTTCTTTGGTTTTCATAACTTCTTTTTTGGTGCAGTGATATAAAGAAGCAAGACATTAATTATTAAAACAATTTTAATGATTAAGTAAAAATGTCTTGACTTAGCTTTAATCGCGAAAGCACAGTTTGTCTATTATAAAGTAAGTATCTGGCTTGTAATTAATATTACTTACAGTTGCGCGACAGCTTGTGATTTTAACACAATTCCTTTTTAACTAGCAAATGCTAAACCTTTATAATAATAAATCAAAGATATTCTTTTGAAGGTTTGGAAACAAATTCTATAAATCT
Source organism: Wocania ichthyoenteri Th78 (assembly GCF_000789235.1). GTDB lineage: Bacteria > Bacteroidota > Bacteroidia > Flavobacteriales > Flavobacteriaceae > Wocania_A > Wocania_A ichthyoenteri. The sequence continues at coordinate 3,648,115 of NZ_KN525716.1, read as the reverse complement.
TTTTGATATCGTTCTTCCATAGCTTTACGAGTTTCTGGTGCTTCTTTAGAACCTAACTGATCTTTAAGTATTTGCCCCATAGTTGGAAATTCGTCACGATTAATCTTAGAAGACTCATCCCATAATTTGGAGCGCATAAAGGCCTTGGCACAATGCAAAAACACTTCTTCAACAGTAATAACAATACAGCTTTTTGGTAGATTTTGTTCCGAAGTAAATAAGTTTATATGATTTTTGTTTGTTGATAAATATGCGCTACCATTAATACGTAAAGTTTCATCGACTCCAGGAATTAAAAATATTAAACCCATGTTTCCAGTTTCAATAATATTTGATAAACTATCCATTCTATTATTGCCTTTGGCATCTGGAATAATAATTTCTGAATCACTAATTACTTTTACAAAACCTGATGCTCCTCCTCTTGGTGATGCATCATGCTTTCCTTCTTTATTTGACGAAGATAATATCAAAAAAGGCGACTTTTCTATAAAATTAATGGCATGTTTATCTAGTCTAGAAAACACTTTATCTTTTGCTCTTCCGCTAGGGTAACCATATAACGTTCGAAGTTGCGTTTCTGCAGTAATCTTCATAGCTCAATAATATTCAATTAATTAGTAAATTTAATTCAAATTATGCCCAATAATCAAATAAAAAGGTATTTCATCAAATATTTATTAGTGCTACAGTAAATATTACTTACAATTATACCTAAGTAACCAAATACCAATTAAATATGAAGGCATTTATTATAATTTTAGCATTATCTTTTACAGGCTTATGTAAAGCACAAACTATTTCTACGGACGATAAGTTACATTTTGGTGCTGGTGCTTTAATATCGGCAACAGCCTACACCATAGTATACACTACTACAAAGAATAAAAAGAAAGCCTTTTGGTATAGTTTGGGTGCTTCTACCCTAGCTGGTCTTGCAAAAGAAGTTTATGATAGCGGTAAAGAAAATAACAAATTCGACACAGGAGAATGGGGAGCTACTACATTAGGTGGTTTAACAGCAAGTGCAACTATTAGTTTGTTTGTTGGAAAAAACAAAAGAAATGCTAAAATTGCTTTGGTTAATTAACTAAGTGGTTAATACTATTTTTAGGTAACAAACGTCTCTTTTATTTTATTGGCATTCGAAACACCTCATTAGTGAATGTGAAATTTGTGTATCCTCAGACCCTTTTAAAGCCTCGTTAAGTTCTCCACGCTCATCTATTACTTTTTTAAATTCTACGGCATAATGAACTAAGCTATCTCTACGGCTTTTTATTTTCTCTGTAATTTCCTTTCCATCAAGATTAGAAATTGCTTTATTCCAAACACGTAAAGAATTATCAATAACCTGATTGGTTAATTTGTTCTGCAAGTATTTTGCTTCCTCAATAAAGATAGCCTTAGGCGTTTGAAGTAAAAAATACCTATCAAAAGGATAAACAAGACCTGGTAAAAAATCTATATCTCTTTCAAATGGTCGTAGCATGGGCTCTATGTTTTCATTTGCTATTAAAGATGGAATAACACCCTCTATATTAAAAAATGCATTGTCTCGATCTGCTGCTATTGGAAATGCTAAATATTGACCTTCATTCTTTTGAATAGCCCATCCCCATTGTTTTGTATGTCTATCCCAATCACCAATTAAAAGGTCAAATAATCGAGAACGCACCAATGCTTTCTTATTTATCATTACATTTTTAGGGTTACCAAATTTAAGCTTCTGCAAGTCCTTAGTATCAATAATCTTAATGATATTCTCAAGAGATGTCCAGTTTTTTTCGCTATCAGATTCGTATTCTAATAAAAATAAGCGGTTTCCGTATTTAGCATTAAATTCTCCTAATAGCTTTTGTTTTGGAATAAAGACTAATTTGGGATTAGTATGAATAACCATAGAAGATTCCGCAAGTTTTGCAGCTAGTATAGCACCATAAGGATGCTGAGCAGAGATACCATCAACAACAATGTTTTCAAGGCCCAATACTCTTAGAAATTCTGGAATTAGAGGCTTTGGATCCTTATTAACACTTCGTAAAGTATACATGATGCCATTAGGAGACTTAAGTTTTAATGAGTGTGTTTGTTTACCTCCTCCTTCTTTTATTATAGTCATACCCCCAAAAAGTGTGTCAAGAAAAACAACAGGCGCTTTTATTGGTGTTGACCAAGCTTCTCTATATTGTTCTCCTTGTATAAATTCTTTGATATTTTCTCCCTCATAAAGCATACTGGCTGCTATTAAAACTGAATCATAATCTTTAAAATTTATCAACTCGATGTTGTCAATATTTATGAGTTTTCCTCGTTCGAATTCCTTGTCAGTACTTGAAACCGACCAATAGATTAAACCTATGATAATAATAAAAAGTAAGATAAAAGCTGTTAGAATTTTCTTCATAAAAAGCAATTTAAGTATATAATATTATACTCTTATCAAAATAATCTTTAAATTTTAAACCTAATTAATCAAGCGATTAATAATATCTTTAGTTGGTAAAATTTCTGTTGTGTGCTCAATACTCGGTCCTGCAACCCAAACTGTTTTATAAGTTGCTTTGGTTGCTGCATTTTTTGTAGCGTTCATTCCAATTGAAAACCGAATCATTTTAACCCACTTTTTAAGCTTTTTGTTTTTATTTAAAACTGATTCTAACCATGTTTGTTTGGTTCCTATTTTTTGAACATAAGGTGTATTTATTACTGTACATGGTGTACCTGAAATACGCTCAGTCATTATAATATCTTGAGCACCATATTCTACACAAGCTTGTTTGTATTCGTCTGTAACGCTAGCTTCAATAGAAGCTATAAAAGGACTTCCTACCGAAACACCTTCAGCTCCGTAACTCAGCATTTTATCAATATCTGCTTTACAACCAACGCCACCTGCTGAAATTATTGGAATATCACAATTAGCCACTAACTCTTTTATTAGGTTTTCTGGTGTTACATTACCTCGGTGTCCACCTGCTTCGTTATTAACTGCAATAACAGCATCTGCGCCTAGGACTTCAACTTTTTTTGCAAACTTTAAATCGACCACATCGCAAAATACTTTTATACCTACTTTATGGGCTTGATTTATGGTTTCTTCTGGACTACCTAAAGACGTGATAATAAAATCGCAGCCTTCTTCACAAAGCACACGTAATTGCTCTTTATATTTTAGATTGGATTTATTTACAATTAAATTAAATCCAAATGAACCGCCTTCTACTTTGTTGTGGTGTAATTCTTTTATTGCGGCACGTAATTCATCAAGCGTTCGGTAATTAAGTGCAGGAATACATCCCGCAATACCACCTTTCATTGCCTCGGTTACCATAGCAACATTCGATACTAAAAACATAGGTGCTTGTATTATTGGATACTTAATATTTAAAAGTTGTGTGAGTTTAGTTGCCATGATTTGAAATTAGTTTAACAAATATAACAAATATTATGCACGCATAATAAAACAACATGTGATATAAATATCTACAGAAATATTTTAGATAAGGTTCTTTCTTTATGCTGAAAAAGGAGTGTTAGTTTTCAACTTAATACATATCTACCATAAAGTATTTTTAATCTGAATTGGCATCATTTAAAACTAAAAACAATATACTTATTGTTTATTAAACGACATAATTGCATTTACTGTAGTTAAAATACTTACTCCTTGCTGCGATAAGTCTTCTTCTGTTGATACTGATAGTTTAAGTTCATTTTCTGTTAGTTCAATAATTTTATAATCATAAGATTTACCTCCTCCTGAAACTGTAAGTGTATTGTTATTTTTAATCCAGGTTTCTGCTTCTAAAAATTCAATATTTTCCAAATCTTGAGTTGATGTTTGTCCTAAAACTGTAGTTGTTAATTTAATACTATAACTACCTTCAGAAACTATAATGTTTGGGCTTTCATTGAAAGTAAGCGTATAATTCATATCATATGCTTCACCTATAAAATCAGCATTTATAATTTGACCTTGAGCATTAGTCACTGTTTTTCCATTATAATCTAAAGTTATTCCTTTCCAAATTCCAACTATATCTTCAGAATTAATAAGTACATCAACACTTTCAGTATTACAGGATGTAAATATAACAGTCAACATTATAAAAAGAATGCTTAATTTTCTCATGTTTTAAAGTTTGTTTAACAAGTAGCAATATTAGTAAGAAAACGCATATAAAAAAAACGCAATCATTAATTTGATTGCGTTTTTATAACTTCTAGCTTTTTATTTAACTTCTTCAAAGTCTACCCTTCGACTTCGCTTAGGACAGGCTACTTGACTTCTTCGAAGTCTACGTCTTCCACATCGCTTCCTTCTGCTTGTCCGTTTTGGCTAGCATCTGGTCCTGGTGCTTCTCCTGCTCCTTGTTGTGCTTCAGCTTGCGCTTTGTACATTTCTTCAGAAGCTACTTTCCAAGCTTCGTTTATTTTATCTAAAGCAGGAGTAATAACATCTAAATCTTTAGTTTCGTATGCTTTTTTCAATTCTTCTAAAGCTTCAACGATTGGTTGTTTTTTATCATCAGATAATTTATCACCAAACTCTTCTAATTGTTTTTCCGTTTGGAAAATCATAGAATCTGCTTCATTTAATTTTTGAGCACTTTCTACTGCTTTTTTATCTGCTTCAGCATTAGCTTCAGCATCTGCTTTCATTTTTTGAATTTCTTCTTCAGTTAAACCAGAAGATGCTTCAATACGAATATCTTGTGTTTTATTAGTCGCTTTATCTGTTGCTGTTACGTGAATAATTCCGTTAGCATCAATATCAAAAGTTACTTCAATTTGTGGTGTGCCACGTCTTGCTGGTGGAATACCATCTAAGTGAAAACGTCCAATAGTTTTATTATCGGCAGCCATCGCTCTTTCTCCTTGTAATACATGAATTTCTACAGAAGGCTGATTATCTGCTGCTGTAGAGAACACTTGCGATTTCTTGGTAGGAATCGTTGTATTCGCTTCAATAAGCTTTGTCATTACATTACCCATAGTTTCAATACCAAGGGATAAAGGTGTTACATCTAAAAGTAGTACATCTTTAACATCTCCTGTTAAAACACCTCCTTGAATTCCAGCACCTAAAGAAACAACTTCATCAGGATTTACACCTTTACTTGGTGTTTTTCCGAAGAACTTCTCAACCGCCTTTTGTACCGCAGGAATACGTGTAGAACCACCTACTAAAATAACTTCATCAATATCTTTAATTGACAAGCCAGCAGCTTTTAATGCCGTTTGACAAGGTTCAATTGTTCTTTTTACTAAATCGTCAATTAATTGCTCAAATTTAGAACGTGTTAGTGTACGCACTAAGTGCTTTGGTCCACTTGCAGTAGCCGTAATATATGGCAAGTTAATTTCTGTTTGCTCTGAAGATGATAACTCAATCTTAGCTTTTTCAGCAGCTTCTTTTAAACGTTGTAAAGACATTGGGTCTTGACGTAAATCCATAGACTCTTCTGCCTTAAACTCGTCTGCTAACCAGTTGATTATTTTTTCATCAACATCATCACCACCCAGGTGTGTATCTCCATCTGTAGACAGTACTTCAAATACACCATCACCTAATTCTAGGATAGATACATCATGCGTTCCTCCACCAAAGTCAAAAACCACTATTTTTTGGTCTGTTCCTTTTTTGTCCATACCGTAAGCTAATGCAGCTGCAGTTGGTTCGTTTATAATTCTACGAACTTTTAAACCTGCAATCTCACCAGCTTCTTTAGTAGCTTGACGTTGTGCATCGTTAAAATAAGCTGGTACAGTAATTACTGCTTCGCTTACTGATGTTCCTAAATAATCTTCAGCAGTTTTCTTCATTTTTTGAAGAATCATAGCCGATAATTCTTGTGGCGTATATAAACGACCATCAATATCTACACGTGGTGTATCGTTATCACCTTTAACCACTTTATATGGTACGCGTTCTGCTTCTTTTTTAGATTCAGAATATTTATTTCCCATAAAACGTTTAATAGAATAAACGGTTTTTGTTGGGTTTGTAACTGCTTGACGTTTTGCTGGATCACCAACTTTAATTTCACCTCCTTCAACAAAAGCGATTACCGATGGTGTAGTACGTTTACCTTCTGCGTTTGGGATTACAACAGGTTCGTTACCTTCCATTACAGAAACGCAAGAGTTGGTTGTTCCTAAATCGATTCCAATAATTTTACTCATAATATTTTTATTTGTGTTGAATGTTCATTTTTTAATTCGGTTTGTATAAGTCAATCTTTATGCCAACTAAAAAATGCTGACACAGTGTCAGATTTTCAGTCAACAGTCGCTAGCAAACAGTCTTTCTTCATTTTTTATGTTCTGGACGCTATCTAATTAGAGCGGGGAACACCTAAACTCTGCGAATCTTAGTATAATAACAACAAGATTAAATCATTCAAGATAATTAATGAAATTCGTGTCAAAAAAAATATAATTGCTTGCAAAACAATTTATATTTGCCAAACTATAACGATTGAGTAATTATGGAATGTATTTCTGTTTTCGATATGCTAAAGATTGGTGTTGGCCCTTCAAGTTCACACACACTTGGTCCTTGGCGCGCTGCCGAACGTTGGATTAAAGAGTTAAAAACAGCAAATAAGTTTGATAAAGTTGAAACTATTTCTGTAGATTTATACGGTTCACTATCATTAACAGGAAAGGGTCATGCCACAGATTATGCTGTAATGCTAGGTTTAAGTGGTGCTAATCCAGAAACTATTCCAACGGCAGATATCGATAAAACAGTTGCTGCCATTAAAAACACCAAAACATTACTTTTTAATGGTGAAAAATCTTTAGTATTTAACACAGAAACTGATATTGTTTTCAATAGAAAGTTTTTGCCATTTCATTCTAACGGAATGACTTTTACAGCTATTATTAATGGACGGAAATCAAAATCAACCTTCTACTCTATTGGCGGTGGATTTGTTGTAAAAGAAGAACGTACAAATCATAAACGAAACTTTGAAATAAAATGCACTTTTCCATATCCTATTGATAAAGGCACAGAGCTTTTACAGTTTTGTAAAAATTTGAATTTGCCTATTTCTCAAGTTGTTTTAGAAAATGAAAAATCTATTCGCTCAGAAGAAGATATTGATAGCGAACTACAACGCATTTGGGACACTATGCTAGAATGCATGTACATAGGTTGCCATACAGAAGGAAACCTTCCTGGAGGTTTAAATGTAAGACGACGCGCTTACGATATACATCAAAATTTAAAAGGCGAAAGACCATATAATAATCCTGTAGAATGGATTTACTCTATAAGAGATACCGAAGTTAAATTTAGACAAATTATAAAATGGGTAAGTTGTTTTGCTTTGGCAGTCAACGAAGTTAATGCTGCTTTAGGTCGTGTAGTTACAGCACCAACCAACGGAAGTGCTGGTGTTATTCCTGCTGTTCTTATGTATTATTTAGTTATTGAGAACCATGATGGAAATTTTGAAGATATCAAGCGTTTTTTATTAGTTGCTGGTGAAATCGGAAGTATTTTTAAAAAAGGGGCAACCATTAGTGCTGCCATGGGTGGTTGTCAAGCAGAGATAGGGGTATCGTCGGCTATGGCTGCAGGTGCATTAACCGAATTGCTTGGTGGCACACCAGAACAGGTTTTAGTAGCCGCAGAAATTGCTATGGAACATCACCTAGGGCTAACCTGCGATCCTATTGGTGGATTGGTTCAAATACCTTGCATAGAACGCAATGCTATGGGTGCTATAAAAGCTATAAATGCAGCAGAACTAGCATTGGATACAAATCCTGAAAATGTAAAAGTACCATTGGATAAAGTAGTAAATACGATGTGGGAAACAGCAAAAGATATGCATTCTAAATATAAGGAAACCTCAGAGGGTGGTTTAGCCGTTGGAGTTTATTTAACAGATTGTTAGGTTCTGTTTTCAAGCTTACTCAAGTTCTTAAAAACTCACAGTTCTTCTTTTGTATTCTGTCTTATGCAATATGCTCTTTTTCAATTTGCTGTCTTTGCGAGATAAATATCACTTGGTATAATACTTAATTTACTATTTTTACATTCTATCAAAATAAGAAACTAAAAATGTCTACAGCAAAAAAAGAATACAAACGCATTACCGTTAAAACATTGGTTGATATGAAAGCCAATGGTGAAAAAATATCGATGCTAACGGCTTACGATTATACTATGGCAAAAATTGTAGATGGTGCAGGCATTGACGTTATTCTTGTTGGGGATTCAGCTAGTAATGTAATGGCTGGACACGAAACCACGTTGCCAATTACTTTAGACCAAATGATATATCATGCATCATCTGTAATTAGAGCCATTGATAGATGTCTAGTAGTAGTAGATTTACCTTTTGGAAGTTACCAAAGTGATCCAAAAGAAGCACTTCGTTCGGCAATTAGAATTATGAAAGAAAGTGGTGCGCATTCAGTAAAAATGGAAGGCGGACGCGAAATAAAAGAATCGATAAAACGAATATTAAATGCTGGAATTCCTGTGATGGGACATTTAGGATTAACACCTCAATCTATATATAAGTTTGGGACATATACGGTTAGAGCAAAAGAAGAGCAAGAAGCAGAAGATTTAATTGAAGATGCTAAAATGCTTGAAAAAATAGGCTGTTTCGCTATTGTGCTTGAAAAAATCCCTGCTAAACTTGCTAAACAAGTTGCCGAAAGCGTTAGCATTCCTATTATTGGAATTGGAGCTGGAAACGGTGTTGATGGTCAAGTTTTAGTGTTACACGATATGTTGGGAATGACACATGAATTCAATCCACGTTTTTTACGAAGATATATGAATTTATATGAAGACATGACTAGTGCTATTTCGCAATATGTTGATAATGTAAAAACACAGGATTTCCCTAATGACAATGAACAGTATTAAGTTCACAGTCTCAGTATTCAGTCTTACTCAAACGCTTAAAAAATTTACGTCTTAACGTCTTTGGGAGACAAACAAAATTATAGAATTCGTGTCAGAAAAAATTCTTTCCAATAAATCAAATCTTAATGTGCTTTACGAAGACAATCACATCATCATCATCAACAAACGTGTTGGTGATATTGTTCAAGGCGACAAAACTGGAGATAAGCCATTAAGCGACGTTGTAAAAGACTATATAAAAGATAAATACAATAAGCTAGGAAATGTGTATTTAGGCACTGTGCATCGATTAGACAGACCAACTTCTGGCCTCGTAATTTTTGCAAAAACAAGCAAAGTTTTACCGCGACTTAATAAGTTATTTGTTTCAAAGAATATTAGTAAAACTTATTGGGCTGTTGTTAAAAACGAACCACAAAAAGCTGAAGACACACTCATTAATTGGCTAAAAAAAAATCCTAAGAATAATAAATCTTATGCTTATAATAAAGAAGTAGCCGATAGTAAAAAGGCGATTCTTCACTATAAAGCAATAAAGAAACTCGATAACTATTTTTTATTAGAAATCAATTTAGAAACTGGGAGACATCATCAAATACGAAGTCAGTTATCAACTATGGGCTGCCCCATTAAAGGCGATTTAAAATACGGATTTGACAGAAGTAATAAAGATGCTGGTATCCATCTGCATGCTAGAGAGATTCAATTTATTCATCCTGTTTCTAAAAAAACAATTCATATAACTGCTCCACTACCTAAAGATTCGGTTTGGAAGGCTTGCTTAGCTTAATTTAGTATCTTTATAAAAAACGACATTGAATACTATTCCTAATATAATTTCTGCTCAAAAAGCCTTTTTTAAAGCACAAAAAACTAAAGGCATTTCTTTAAGAATAAATTTGCTTAAAAAACTAAAACAAGAAATTATAGCGCGTGAGCAAGATATTTTTGGTGCTATATATAAAGATTTTAAAAAGTCCTCGTTTGAAGCTTTTTTAAGTGAAAATGGATTAATAATAACTGAAATTAATTTAGCAATAAAAAATCTTAAAACATGGAGTAAACCAGAACGGGTAAAATCGTCTTTGTTATTATTTCCATCCAAAGATTATATTTATAAATCCCCCTACGGCACCGTACTTATTATTGGCCCTTGGAATTACCCGTTTCAACTCGCTATAAACCCTTTAATAATAGCAATTGCCGCAGGTAACACCGTAGTTTTAAAACCTAGTGAGCTCACACCAAATACATCACAACTGATAGCAGATATTGTGAAAAACATATTTCCAGAAGAGATGGCCACAGTTATTCAAGGCGGTATCCCTGTTTCTACTGAACTTTTAAAACAGCATTGGGATTATATTTTTTTTACTGGAAGTGTATCTGTTGGAAAAATTGTGGCTAAAGCTGCAGCAAAACATTTAACACCTGTAACTTTAGAATTGGGTGGCAAATCACCTTGCATTATAGATGACACCATAAATTTAAAGCTTACGGCTAAACGTTTGGTTTGGGGTAAATTCTTTAATGGCGGACAAACCTGTATTGCTCCAGACTACTTAATTGTAAAAGCTTCAATAAAAAATGATTTGATAAATAATTTGAAGCATGAAATAACTAAAGCTTATGGTGATGTTAAAAATTCTGAGGATTACCCTAGGATAATTAATCATAAAAACTTTTTAAGATTAACCAACCTACTAAATGATGTAAATATTGCACACGGTGGTGACTTTGATGAAAAAGAATTATACATAGCGCCAACGCTTATTGATGAGCCAGATTTAGACAGCAATGTGATGAAAGATGAAATTTTCGGACCAATTTTACCTGTTCTTTCTTATGAAACTGAAAGCGATATTGAATCAATAATATGGCATTTTGAAAAACCGTTATCGCTTTATGTGTTTTCAAAAAATAAATTTTTTATTAAAAATACTATTGAAAAATTTTGTTTTGGCGGTGGTGTAATTAACGACACTTTAATTCATTACGGCAACTCTAATTTACCGTTTGGAGGCATTGGATCTAGTGGCATAGGAGCTTATCACGGCAAATTTGGTTTCGATACGTTTTCGCATAATAAAGCTATTATAAAACGAGGAAATTGGTTTGACCCACCTCTTAGATATGCGCCATACAGAGGCAAATTAAAACTATTGAAAATTCTTTTTAAATGGCTTTCGTAATTACTAAATTGGATAGCTTAAAGTTAATGTTACACCCTCGTTTGATTTTGAATACAAATCTAATTCAGCATTAATTAAGGCCGCTCTACTCTGCATATTTATTAAACCTGAACCTTTTTCAATAGTAGTTATATCAAAGCCTTTTCCGTCATCTGATGCAGTAATTATTAAAGTATTTGGTTTATACTCTAAAATGATTTTGAGGTTTTTAGCATCAGAATACTTAACCGAGTTTGATAAAAATTCTTGTAATATTCTAAAAATAATAATTTCGTGCTTTCTATTTCTAAAATCAACTTTATTTCCTTTAATTTTAAGTTGAGCAGAAGCAAATTTCATCCTTTTTAAACGATCTAATTCATTACTAATAGATTTTTCAAAACCGATGTTTAGCACTACCTCATTATTTAATGTTTTTGAAAGCGAGCGTACTTCTTTTAAACTCTCTTTAAGTGCATCAGAGGTATCTTTAAATTTATCCTTTACATCATCAGTAACTTGAGTTTTTAAAATACTTAACTGCATACTTGCAAAAGCCAATAACTGTCCTACATTATCGTGTAACTCCCAACCAATGTTTTTTAATGTTTGCTCTTGGCTTTCAGTTTGAGCCAATGCAATTTCTTCTTCAAAAGCTTGTTGCTGCTTAATCCTATCCATGAGCAACTTGTTTTTTCGTCTTTGAAAGACCACAAAAAACACAACAACTAAAGCCGTAATAATGATTAATACCATAATCATATATATTAGCAAATAGCGTTCAGAAGCTGTAGAAACAGGCTTAGTTTGGGTTAAAAATATATTTAAATAGTTATTCATTTTTAGAATCAGGTTTACAATAAATTAAAGCAAATGTAAAGGTTGAGTACATAAAAATATTTGCAAATAGATAGATTTGCCATTTTAAGAAAATAAAATTCCAATCATCATTTGAATGGTATATATCATAAAACACTAAAGGTGTAATAATTAACCACCAAATAAATATTGCAAAACTTATATAGAAATTTATAGACTTATAAAAGGTTAATATTTTATCGCTTTGTAAGACTTCAATAAAATAAAACACCGAGCATAAAAATATAATAATAGCACCTAGAATACTTATGATTGGGAAAAATGTATTAAAAAACTTACCCCAATTAAGAGCAATATAAATTACAGAAAAAAAGAAAAAAGCATAACCGCTTATCTTAATTATATTTTTAAACTGAACTGTTTTTAATATTTTTGAGTAATAAAATACAAAAAAAAGTATAGCTCCAACTTTCCAATAAGATGTTGACCACCAATGGTTTGTTGCGAAAATCGTTTTTTTTAAAAAATTAAGAAACCCATTGTCAACATAATTTTTATATTGTCCAAAAAAATCACAAATCGTTAGATAAACTAAAAAGTAAATAAAATACTTTACTTCAGTATTTTTGTATAGTTTAAACAAAAACACACCCGTTATAGCTGCCATGGCTTCAACAGAGTGTGTTATTATTCCATAGTTATTTAATAGAAATTCTTCCACAAACTATTTAGGATAACCTGAGCCTCCTCCTTGTCCATCATTTAAAGGAGGGCATTCAGGACAATCTCCATTATTTTGAAAACTAAAGTTAAACGGATTCATACTAGCGTTTGCCTTACCTTTCTTAACAGTTGGCACCAAAAACATAGTCGTTAAATTCTTTTTAGTTTGTCCTGCATTATCTCCATAAACGCCTAAATATAAACGAATACCTGTCATGTCATACTTTAAGCTATCAGTTACATGCTTTGAGTAAGCTATGTAATTTTCAATATCGTTTAAAGACCACCAAGTAGAACGATCGTCTTTATTTCTTCCTTGTTTTTTAGCCGCAGAATCTACAGCAGCTTCTCTGTATTCTGTCCAATTATCATTTAGCTTTTTAGCTTGTCCTGGTGCTATAACACCTTTTGGTTTAATAATTTCAACATCTACAATGTCTTCGCATAAATCTCTTGGACAAAAATAATACGTTGCAAAAGCACCTAAAAGAAATCCTAAAATAATGTAGCTTAATCTTTTCATGCGTTAGTTCTGTTTTAATTGTTAATAGTAGCTGGTCTAAAATAGTAAAAAGATTTAATTAAAGTAGGATTATATATATTAAAATGAAAACTCATGGATAAATTAAGTAGGAAACCTAAACAAGTTACTCATGCCTAATAGCTTATAACAAAACTTATAGTTACTAAACATACAATTTGTTACATATTAATTGCTGTAGTATGCTTCACTTCATTAATAACGAACATACTATGTGTACTACCAATATGATTGATTGTTGTTAGTTTTTTTACCATGAATTCTCTAAAAGCCGTCATGTCTTTTACCAATACTTTTAGTAAATAGTCGTAATCACCACTAATATGATAACACTCTAATACCTCAGTTAATCGGTTGACTTCTTTTTCAAAACTAACCACAAAATCCTGACTATGCTTTTCTAATTTTATATGACAAAACGCCACAAAAGATTTATCGATTTTTTCTTTGTTAACAAGCGCAACATATTTATTAATACACCCTCCTTTTTCAAGCTTTTTAATACGTTCGTAAACCGCAGTAACTGATAGGTTTAATTTATTTGAAAGCGCTTTATTGGTTTGCTTGCTGTCTTCTTGCAAGTAAAATAAGAGCCTTTTGTCTATATCATCAAAAACCATAATCGAAAAATTTTCATAAAGATACCAAATAATCATTAGTTTGTAAATTTTAGATCTATTTTTAATCATTAAATTAGATTTATTTTCTAAATTACAAATGTAATATTGTTTTATAATCTAAATAGATTGAGTTTTGTCTAAATAACCAAACTCAATAACTATGGCTTTTAAACCCGCAAATAACATTCAAGATTTACAATATTTCGGTGAATTCGGAGGCGTTAACCCTTCTATATCTGACTCATCTACTTATACATTTTTATCTGCAAAAACCATGTTTGATACTTTTGAAGGAAATGCAGATGGTTGCTATTTATATTCGCGCCATTCATCACCTTCAAATCTATATTTAGGCGAAGCTTTAGCAGCCATGGAAGGTACAGAAACCGCAAATGTTTCAGCCTCAGGAATGGGTGCAATCACACCAGTTTTATTACAACTTTGTGGCGCAGGTGACCATATCGTTTCAAGCAGAACTATCTACGGAGGAACTTATGCTTTTCTAAAAAATTTTACGCCACGTTTTAATATTGAAACATCGTTTGTTAATATAACAAAATTAGATATTGTTGAAGCAGCCATTACAAAAAATACTAAGGTTTTGTATTGCGAATCGGTTAGCAATCCGCTCTTAGAAATTGCCGATATTAAAGGTTTAGCAGCCTTGGCTAAAAAACATAATTTAAAATTAGTAGTTGATAATACGTTTTCTCCATTATCAATATCTCCTGTAGTTTTAGGTGCAGATATTGTAATTCACAGTTTAACAAAATTTATTAACGGTTCTAGCGATACGGTTGGAGGAGTGGTTTGTGGTACTCAAGAATTTATTAACGATTTACGAAATGTAAACAATGGTGCCTCAATGCTTTTGGGTTCTACTATGGATAGCTTAAGAGCCGCTTCGGTGTTGAAAAATTTAAGAACTTTACATATTCGCATGCAACAACATAGTTTTAATGCTTCTTTTTTAGCTGAAAAATTTGAAACTGATGGTTTAAAAACGGTTTATCCAGGTTTAAAATCACATCCTTCTCATGAATTATTCAAATCCATGATGAATGAAAAATACGGATTTGGAGGCATGCTAACCATTGATGTTGGAACATTAGAAAAAGCCAACGAACTTATGGAAATGATGCAAGAGAAAAACTTAGGATACTTAGCCGTAAGCCTTGGGTTTTACAAAACACTATTTTCTGCTCCGGGAAGCTCTACCTCTTCTGAAATTCCTGAAGATGAACAAAAGAAAATGGGTTTAAGCGATGGGTTAATTCGCTTTTCTATTGGGTTAGATGCCGATGTTGAGCGCACTTATAAAATGATGCGTGATTGTATGATACAATTACAAATCTTAAAATAAAGCATTCCTTTTGTTAAAACAAACCTTTTAAATTCAACAAAATGAGTGACATCATAGCTTTTGGAATTTTATCATTTACATCGTTTTTTACATTAATAAATCCTTTTGGAACCATGCCTATCTTTATGACGATGACAGCCGATTTAGATCAAAGCCATAGAACCAGAACCGCAAAAAAAGCATCAATTGTTTCTTTTATTACTATAATAATTTTTGCTTTTTCTGGGCAATTGCTATTTAATTTTTTTGGAATATCTGTAAATAGTTTTCGAATAGTTGGTGGCGTTATTTTTTTCTTAATGGGGATGGATATGCTACAAGCTAGATTAGGAAAAGTTAAATTGAAAGATTCTGAAATCAAAACCTATGTAAACGACATTTCTGTAACTCCTTTGGCTATTCCTATGATATGTGGCCCAGGAGCTTTAACGAATGCTATAGTAATGATGGAAGATGCAAATACTATTGAAAAAAAAGGTGTTCTAATTTTCGCTGTTCTTATAGTTATTATACTTACTTATTTAATACTTTACAGCTCTTCGAGAATAATTAAAGTTTTGGGTGAAACTGGAATAAACGTTATGATGAGATTAATGGGTTTAATAGTTATGGTGATTGCCGTTGAATTCTTTTTTAGTGGCTTAAAACCTATAATAATTGATATAACTCAATAGCCTACATTCCTTTTAATCGTTCCCAAAGTGAGGTCAAAACACTACTAAAATCATCAACTTTAGGTTCAAAAGGTTTCATATTTAATCTGTTATTCTTTTTGTAAAGCAATAAGCTAAATACTGAAGTTTTTGAATTCATTTCACCTAAAAAGTTCCTCCAATAGTTCCTAAAACAATTTGAGTTAATGAATCTATTCAGTTTTAAATAATCAAGTGCAAAAGTACAGAACTATTTCTATTTGCATACATCCTTTGAAAATCGTAACATTACGAGACTAAAAAATAATTATATGCAAGACGGCGACAATATTTCTGAGTTTAAGGCAGACAAGCAAAATATTATTGAAAACAAAGAATTAAACTTCAAAGAAGCTTTAATTCCAGTTATAGTATTAATGGGCATGCTAGCCTATAACATTTTTTTTGTTGAAGACCAAGAATGGTTTGGAGCTTATACTAATCAAATTATTTTACTAATTGGTGGTTTTGTTTCCGCCATTGTTGGAGCCTTTAACAAAGTATCTTTTAGCAGAATGCAAATCGAAATCTGGGAAAACTTAAAAAGTGTTTTTGTACCAATAATGATACTTTTTTTAGTGGGTGCATTAGCAGGAACATGGTTAGTTAGTGGTGTAATTCCAGCTATGGTATATTATGGATTACAAGTGTTAAGTCCTGACATATTTTTACCTGCATCGGTTATTATTGCAGCAATAATATCTATTGCAACTGGTAGTTCGTGGACAACATCTGCAACTGTTGGCATTGCATTAGTTGGCATTGGAACTGCATTAGGTATAAACCCAGGCATGATTGCTGGTGCTGTAATTTCTGGCGCCTATTTTGGTGATAAAATGTCGCCTTTAAGTGATACTACAAACCTTGCTCCTGCGATGGCTGGAACAGATTTATTTACTCATATAAAGTATATGACAATTACAACAGTACCCACAATTATAATCACACTTGTTGCTTTTAGTATTATAAGTATGAATATTGAAACATCTGGAAGTGCAGATATTAGTAATTTATTAGACACAATAGATACAACTTTCAATATTTCTCCGTGGTTATTTTTAGTTCCTGCGGCTGTAATCGTATTAATTCTTTTAAAAACGAAACCATTAATTGCACTTACAACCGGTGTAATATTAGCAGGAATATTTGCATTTATATTTCAATCAGAAATACTAAGCAGCCTAAATGATTCTAAGTTAAATGCGATTATCATATCAATTTTAACTGATACACAAATAACAACTGAAAATGAAAAGCTGAATGAACTATTCTCTTCTGGCGGAATGAATGGTATGCTTTGGACCATATTTTTAATAG
Source organism: Wocania ichthyoenteri Th78 (assembly GCF_000789235.1). GTDB lineage: Bacteria > Bacteroidota > Bacteroidia > Flavobacteriales > Flavobacteriaceae > Wocania_A > Wocania_A ichthyoenteri. Next base: position 3,630,967 of record NZ_KN525716.1, on the reverse strand, counting down.
CCTGTGCTATGGTATTTGGTGGCATTATGGATGCTATTGGCGCATTAGCTCGAATTACTAAAGCATTATTATCGGTAGCCAATACTGTTTTTGGGTTATTTGCTACTACTGTGATTAGCTGCTTAGGATTAAATGCTATTGCTTCTGATCAATATTTAGCCATTGTGATTCCTGGAAAAATGTTTAAAAAAGCTTATGAAGACAAAGGCTTAGCTCCAGAAAATTTAAGCAGAACTCTTGAAGATTCTGGAACTGTAACTTCGGTTCTTATTCCTTGGAACACCTGTGGTGCGTACCAATCTGGTGTATTAGGTGTTGGTGTTGCTGAGTATTTTGTTTATGCCATTTTCAATTGGCTAAGTCCTTTTACAACACTTCTTTTTGCAGCTTTAAATATTAAAATTAGGCAGCTATATTTAAATAGCAAATAATTATTGGTTTTATTATTAATGATAGTTTAAATCTATTAGTGGATAAAAAATTAAAATTTTATTTCTATCGAAAAATTTAAGTGGTGTGTTATCTTTGTATTAAAGAAATTATTAACAATTAAAATATAAAATTCACATGTCATTTGTAGGTAAAAAATTTCCAGATTTAAACGTAGACGCCATGAACGAAATGGGCGACACATTTAAAGTAAATGTTCTTGAAGAAGCCATTAACAACAAGAAAAAAGTAGTATTATTTTGGTATCCAAAAGATTTTACATTTGTATGTCCAACCGAATTACATGCCTTTCAAGCGGCATTACCAGAATTTAAAAAGCGTAACACCATTGTTATTGGAGCATCTTGTGATACGCCAGAAGTTCATTTTGCTTGGTTAAGTACAGCAAAAGATAATGGTGGAATTGAAGGTGTTACTTATCCTATTTTAGCTGATAGCAATAGAAATCTTTCAAGTATTTTAGGTATTTTAGATATAACAAATGAAACTTACGACGAAGAATCAGGAACGGTACAAGTTGAAGGCGACAATGTAACCTATCGTGCAACTTATGTAATTGACGAAGATGGCGTTGTACAACACGAAAGTATTAACAATATGCCATTAGGAAGAAATGTTGGTGAATACATTCGTTTAATTGATGCGTTAACACACGTTCAAGAAAAAGGCGAAGTTTGTCCAGCTAACTGGGAAGAAGGTAAGGATGCTATGGCACCAAATGCTAAAGGAACTGCTAAATATTTAGCTTCTCATTAATGATAAAGTAAAGTTATGATTCAAGAATTAGAACAAGATAATTTAGGCGACATCATTTCTAGTAACAATACTGTAGTTGTGCAATACTCTGCAACTTGGTGTGGTAACTGTCGAATAATGAAACCCAAATTTAAAAAGCTAGCTTCAGAAAATGAATCTATTTTATTTGTTATTGCAGATGCTGAAAAATTTCCAGAATCTAGAAAATTAGCAACAGTCGATAATTTACCAACATTTGCTACATTTAAAAATGGAACTTTCGTAAATCAAGTTCAAACTAACAAATTTGAAATTTTAAAAGAATTAGTAAATGAAGTTACCAGTAATTAAACACCTTATACAATTCATTGAAGACAACGATGAAGATTTTGTAATAGAAACTATTGAAACCTTAGAGGCTCTAACAGAAGTTCCTTCTATAAAAGATGAAGAATTAGATGTTATTGGCGAGCTAATATCAAATATGTATGGCGCTATTGAAGTCAATAAAATGATAAAAGATGGCACACCTAAAAAGGAAGCTTTAAATAGTTTTATGAAACGTGTTTTAGGTTCTATTGATACTTAATCATAGATTAATAATACATTAAAAACGCTTTGTCTATTAAAAAGATAAAGCGTTTTTTGTTGAAATAATTTTAATAATGATAAGTGTTAAAAGATTAAATATTCATATTTTTAAATTCTAATTTAATAAATAAACAAAATGGCAACAGTTACGTTAAAAGGAAACGCAATAAATACATCTGGAAATTTACCAAAATCAGGAACAAAAGCTCCAGATTTTTTACTAACAGCTGCAGATTTATCTACAAAAAGCTTAAGCAATTATACAGGTCATAAATTAGTATTAAACATTTTTCCGAGTGTGGATACTGGAACCTGCGCACAATCTGTTAGAGAATTTAATAGAGAAGCAAGCGAATTAGAAAACACAAAAGTACTTTGCATATCACACGATTTACCATTTGCCCATGCACGCTTTTGTGGTGCAGAAGGTTTAGAGAATGTGATTAGTTTATCGGATTACAAAGATGGAAGTTTTGGAAAGGCATATGGTTTGAACTTTATTGATGGACCCTTAGAAGCTTTACATTCGCGTTGCGTTGTGGTATTAGATGAAAATCATAACGTTAAGTACACCGAACAAGTAAGTGAAACAGTTGACGAACCAAACTATAAAGCGGCATTAGAGGCGTTATTGGATGAGTAAAAAAGACTCTTTTTTAGTTAATCGCTTAAAAAGTGTGGGTTATGCTTTTAAAGGTGCAATATTACTTTTAAAAACAGAGGCTAGTATAAAAATACAGTTTTTTATAGCCATTATTGTAACTATTTTAGGATTCATATTAAATATTTCAACTAGCGAATGGATTGTGCAATGTTTAGCCATTGGTATGGTTATGAGTATAGAAGGCATTAATACAGCTATTGAAGCAATAGCAGATTTTATGCATCCAGAATATCATAAAAAAATAGGGTTAATAAAAGATATTGCTGCTGGTGCAGTTTTTATTGCTAGTATTTTTGCTATTATAATTGGCTTTATAATTTACCTTCCTAAGATTTTTAATATACGATTACCCTTAGGATAAACGTTAGTAATTTGTATTTTTGTCGAGTTGTTTTTACAACTCAATTTTAAAATTAAAAGATTTACGCTTTCGCGGAAAGTAAATATGGCGAAGAAAAAAACAAAGACTAACAAAGCACCAAAACGAAAAATTAAAAAGCCTAATTTAAAGCTATCTAGTCAGCAAAAACTGGTATTAGGTAGTTTCTTAGTTATTTTGGGTTTATTGTTATGCATTGCTTTTATTTCGTTTTTCTTTACTGGAGAAGCAGACCAAAGTAGTTTATCAAATTTCACATCGCGCGAAGCTGAAACTCAAAATTGGTTAAGCAAAAGTGGTGCTTGGTTAAGCGACTTATTTATCCAACGTGGCTTTGGTGTAGCATCTTTTATATTTTCTGGATTAGTATTTCTTTCAGGTGTATATGTTTTAATGGATATTGCCAAAGCAAAATTACGCCAACATTGGTTTTGGGGTATTTTAATTATTATTTGGCTGTCTGTTCTTTTTGGATTTTTTGGCGATAAAAATGACATTCTCGGAGGAACTATAGGTTTTGAGATAAATACGTTTCTGCAAGATTACATTGGGAAAATCGGGACTTCACTCCTACTTTTATTTGGTTTAATCTCCTATTTAGCCATTCGTTTCAAAGTCACATTTCAAAGTATTGCAAAACTTTTCACATCTGCTAAAAAAGACATAAAAGATGAATTTTCTCAAGCGAATGAGGAGTTTTCTATTCCTTTAGATAATAATTTATCTGAAGAAGCTAAAGCTATTAAAACGGCTTTTGATATTCCTTTAGAAAACAAAAACCCTACTGTAAAAAAAGAAACTAAACCTGAAACCGCAACACCTTTGGAAGTAAAAGTAACCGAGGAAGAAGAAGAATCAGATTTAGAAATGAAGGTTGAAACTGTAGCCGAAGAACAATCCGAAACCGATAATTTAGCCAATAAACTAGTTGAAGATTTTGGACAATTCGACCCTACTTTAGAGTTAAGTAACTATCAATTTCCGCCACTCGATCTTCTAAAAAAATACGGTACCGAAGGCATTACTATCAATCAAGAAGAACTTGAGGAAAACAAAAATAAAATTGTTGAAACTTTAAGCAATTACAAAATTGGCATTGCCAGTATAAAAGCGACTATAGGACCAACAGTAACACTTTACGAAATTGTACCAGAAGCTGGAGTGCGTATTTCAAAAATCAAGAATTTAGAAGACGATATTGCTTTATCGCTTTCCGCACTTGGTATTCGTATTATTGCGCCCATTCCAGGAAAAGGAACTATTGGTATTGAAGTACCCAATAAGAATTCAACCATAGTTTCTATGCGTTCGGTAATTGCTTCAAAAAAGTTTCAAACCTCCGAAATGCAATTACCAATTGCTTTGGGTAAAACCATTAGCAACGAAACCTTTGTTGTCGATCTTGCAAAAATGCCGCACTTACTTATGGCTGGTGCCACTGGACAAGGAAAATCGGTTGGTTTAAATGCGGTTTTAACATCACTTTTATATAAGAAACATCCTGCTGAAGTTAAGTTTATTTTAGTCGATCCTAAAAAAGTAGAGCTTACACTTTTTAATAAAATTGAACGTCATTATTTAGCAAAATTACCAGATAGTGAAGACGCGATTATCACAGATAACACTAAGGTAATCAATACATTGAACTCATTATGTATTGAAATGGATAATCGCTACGAATTGCTTAAAAATGCATTATGTAGAAATATAGCCGAATACAATGCTAAGTTTAAAGCACGAAAATTAAACCCGAATGATGGGCATCAATTTTTACCATACATAGTTTTAGTAGTCGATGAGTTTGCAGATTTAATAATGACTGCTGGTAAAGAGGTGGAGACACCTATTGCACGTTTAGCACAATTAGCGCGTGCCATTGGCATACACTTAATTATTGCAACGCAGCGTCCGTCAGTTAATGTGATTACGGGTATTATTAAAGCCAATTTCCCAGCTCGTATTGCTTTTAGAGTAACCAGTAAAATAGATTCGCGAACCATTTTAGATGGCTCTGGAGCAGACCAACTTATTGGTCGTGGCGATATGTTATTTACACAAGGTAACGATGTAATTCGTGTACAATGTGCTTTTGTTGATACGCCAGAAGTAGAAAAAATAACCGAATATATTGGTTCACAAAAAGCATATCCAGAAGCCTACCAATTACCAGAATATATTGGTGAGGAAAGTGGCACAAGTCTTGATATAGATATATCTGACCGAGATAAACTGTTTAAAGATGCTGCTATTGTTATTGTTACAGCGCAACAAGGTTCTGCATCTTTACTACAACGAAAATTAAAATTGGGATACAATAGAGCGGGCAGAATAATTGATCAATTAGAAGCTGCAGGTATTGTTGGTCCTTTTGAAGGCAGCAAAGCCAGACAGGTTTTGGTGACAGATTTAATTGCTCTTGATCAGCATTTAGAAAATGAATTATAATTAAAGCCCATAATGGGCAATTGGCAAAGTTAAAAAGATGAAAAAAATTATTAGCATATTATTAATTACACTTTCAGTTAGCGCCTTTTCTCAAAACAAAGGAAAATCATTATTACAAGACGTTTCTGCAAAAGTAAAAAGCTATGAGAATATTTCACTAGACTTTAAATATGTGCTTGAAAATACTTCTGAAAACATAAAACAAGAAACCCGTGGCGATGTGGTAATGCAAGGTGAGAAATACAGATTAAACATTCTTGGAATTACGCGTCTTTTTGATGGCAAAACCATGTATAGTATTAGTCCAGGAGATGAAGAAGTTACCATTTCATCTGATAATACTGGTGAAGAAGATAATATAACTCCAAGTAAAATGCTATCGTTTTATGAAGATGGTTATACATACTCCATGGATATAGAACAAAATATAAAAGGCAGAAAAGTACAATACGTTAAATTAACACCAATTGATTCAAACTCTGAAATTAAGCACATTCTTTTAGGCATTGATAAACAAACAAAACACATTTACAACCTAATTCAAATTGGTAAAAACGGAACAAAAACAACGCTTACTGTTAATTCTTTTAAAACAAACGAACCTTTATCAAAAACCTTATTTACCTTTGATGCTAATAAATACAAAGATTATTACATCAATAAACTAGATTAGGTAACTTTTGTGAAAATTCTTGACCGTTACATACTAACTACATATCTTAAAACTTTTCTCAGCGTATTTGTAATTCTTTTGCTGATTTTTGTTTTGCAAACCATTTGGCTTTATATAAAAGAGCTTGCTGGCAAAGATTTAGATATGGTTGTGGTTTTTAAGTTTCTGGCGTATTTTATGCCAAAGCTAATTCCATTAGTTATACCACTCACCATATTATTATCCTCTATTATGGTGTTTGGTAGTTTTGCTGAGAATTATGAGTTTGCAGCTATGAAATCAACAGGAATTTCTCTGCAACGTGCCATGTCTGGACTTAGCGTATTCATAGTTCTTTTAGGCTTTACTACATTTATGTTTTCTAATAACGTAATTCCGTGGGCAGAATACAACTCGCTTAACTTACGAAAAAACATTGCGAAACTTAAGCCTGCGATGCTTTTAGCCGAAGGACAGTTTAACGATGTTGGAGATTACAACATAAAATTTGCAAGTAAAAGTGGAGATAAAGGGCAATTTCTTAATGATGTTGTTATTCATATTAAGGGTACTGATAAAAGATCAAACGCAACCACTATAAAATCTGTTTCTGGAGAGCTTGTTGGTAAAGAAACATCAAATGTTTTAAAACTTATTTTATCTGATGGAAATTATTACAATGACATTTATCGTAAAAATTTAAAAGAAAGAAATAAGAGCCCTTTTGCCAAAAGTACATTTGAAAAATATACCATTAATATTGACTTATCGCAAATAAATGACAATGTTGATATTGATGATAAATCGTATTCAGATAAATACAACATGCTTAATTTAAGCGAGTTAAACTACACTATTGATTCGCTTACTCAAAAACGAAATGCAGCACACAAGACACTTTCTAAAAATTTATATCAACGCACCAATATTACTAGATTAAAAAATGTAGATATACCAAAATCTAAGTCAAAACCTACAAGTAGTTCTATTTATAGTGGAGAAATATTAGATTTATTTGAAACTAAAAACAAATCACAACTTCTCGATTTAGCGTTAAGGAACATTAAAAGCACGAAACAAATTATTGAATCTAAAGAAGTTGAACAAAAATTAGCTAAAAGTAATTATAATAAACACATTGTTTCTTTTCACGAAAAACTAGCCCTTGGTTTTGCATGTGTTATTCTATTTTTCGTTGGTGCACCACTTGGTGCTTTAATACGTAAAGGTGGTATTGGTTTGCCAATGGTAATAGCCATCGTGCTATTTTTAGCCTATCATTTTATTGGTATTTTTGCCATAAATAGTGCAAAAAGTGGTGATTTTAACCCTATACTTGCCAGTTGGTTTTCTACACTTGTTATGTTTCCATTGGGTGTATTTTTAACTAAAAGAGCTACAGAAGATAAAGGCTTATTTGAAGTTGGGAATATTATAGAACCACTGAAAAAAATATTCAATATTAAAGCTAAAAACAGTGTTAATTATAAATTTCTTTCAACATATACAGATGAGAAACTTATTGATGCAATTAATAATTATGAAACGCTTGGGCATCATGAAAACGTAAGATATGAAGCTATAAAAATTCTAAATTCAAGAGGTACTAAAATAGATGAATTAAGAAGCAATAATGTATCAATTAGTAAAACATTTGATGACTCTAAAACCATTTCAGCTAACTACAAAATACATTCAAAATTCGCTATTGTGTTGTATAGTATAGGCGTTATTTTACTAGTATTATTCTTTGTATTTAAAAACAATAAGATGCCTTCGTTACAGTCAGCATCAATTCAACTTAGTACCGTTGCTTTATTTTTATACATTATTTACTATATAAAATCCCTTTTTAATTTAAACCATTTTTACAGCCATATTAATAAAAAAGAAAAGATGCCAAACATTATGTTTTTAATAATTGGTATGCCCTTATACATAATAGTTTATCCTTTTTTAAATGTAAAAATTAATGAGGACTTAAAACAAAATTGTTTAGATAGTTTAAAATAAGCAATATCTTTGTACTATGATTTTAGAACCTATGACAACAAATAAAACTTCGGAATTTAAACTAAATACCATCCACGAAGCGATAGACGATATAAGAAATGGAAAAGTTATTATTGTTGTTGATGATGAAAACCGTGAAAACGAAGGCGATTTTGTAGCCGCCGCCGATAAGGTTACGCCACAAATGATAAATTTTATGGCAACCCACGGAAGAGGACTTATATGTACGCCACTTACAGAAAATAGGTGCAAAGAGCTTGAACTCAATATGATGGTTCGCAATAACACCGACCCTATGGAAACGGCATTTACAGTATCGGTAGATTTAAGAGGTAATGGAGTTACTACTGGTATTTCGGCTAGTGATAGAGCTAAAACGGTAAAGGCTTTAATAGATCCAAATACGAAACCATTTGAATTAGGGAGACCAGGACATATATTTCCGTTAGTAGCCAAAGAAGGTGGTGTTTTACGACGCACAGGGCATACTGAAGCAGCCATAGATTTTGCGCGTTTGGCTGGTTTAAAGCCTGCTGGCGTTATTGTTGAAATAATGAATGAAGATGGCACCATGGCGCGTTTACCACAGCTTATGGAAGTGGCCAAAAAGCAAAATCTAAAGATTGTTTCTATTGAAGATTTAGTTGCTTACAGAATGCAACACGACTCTTTAATAGATAAAAAAGAAGATTTTGAAATAGAAACTCGTTTTGGAAGTTTTCGTTTAAGAGCATACCAACAAACCACTAATAATCAAGTCCATATTGCTTTAACAAAAGGACAATGGAAAGATAACGAACCTGTACTTACTAGGATTAATTCTACACTGATTAATAATGATATTCTTGGTACACTTACAAATAATGTAGACAAGCAATTAGACAATATGTTTAAGCTTATAAATAGTAATGGTAAAGGTGCTATTCTATTTATAAATCAAGAATCTCAATCTATGAATATTCTGAAACGTTTGTCTTTTTTGAAGGAAAATCAGAGACCTAATAAAATATCCAAAGCTCCAAAAATTAATATGGATACTCGAGATTTTGGTATTGGTGCCCAAATTCTTCATGACTTAAATATTCATAAATTGAGTCTAGTTTCTAATACCGAGCAAACTAAACGTGTGGGTTTAATTGGCTATGGTTTAGAGATTGTTGAATATGTAAAGTATTAAAATTATATAATACTTTTTATTATTTCAACCATTTTTGAAGCTCTATTTCTGACCTCATCTTCCGTCCAAGACAGTTTAATTAAACACGATATATTTCTAGAAACATAATGATCTGATTCTTCGAATGTTTTTGTTTGAAGATATTCTAAACCTTGTTTTACTTCCTCAGAAATTGAATAGAGTGATTTTAAATCTTTAAGATGATTCCATTTTCTAATATAATGCCAATTGTTATTATAATAATTCCAACAGGCATCTACTCCATTTTCATTAAATGCTTTTGAAACGTTGTTGGCAATTTCTAAATCTGGTAAAAAGAAATTTAAAAAAGCATAACTTTCTTCTCCACCTTCTGGAACGGTTCTAAAAGTTACTTCTGGAATTTGCGATAAAGCATCGCGTAAAATGGTGTAGTTTCTTTTTTGAATTTCTAAAAATTCTGGTAATCGTTTTACTTGGGCTAAACCAACAGCTGCGTGCAATTCTGAAATACGAAAATTATAGCCTAAAAACGGATGGGTTTCTGCGCCTCTATCATTACCAATATGATCGTGACCGTGATCGCTGTAATGGTCGGCATTTAAGTAATACTCTTTCTTGTTTGTTATAACGGCACCACCTTCACCACAGGTTATGGTTTTAACAAAATCGAATGAAAAACAACCTAAATCGCCTATGCTGCCTAATGGTTTTCCGTTATAAGTACCGCCAATGGCTTGGCAAGCATCTTCAACTAATAGTATATTGTGTTTGTTTGAAATGGATTGCAACGCATCCATATTTGCCATACTTCCGCACATTTGAACCACCATAATGGCTTTTGTTTTTGCGGTGATGGCTTGTTCAACAGCTTCTGGGTTTAAGCCTAAAGTGTCATCAATATCTACTAATATTGGAATTGCACCCAACATCATAATGGCCTCGAAACTTGCCACAAAAGTAAAGGTTGGCATAATTACTTCATCTCCTGCCCCAACTCCTGCAGATGCTAATGCCACAGATACTGCTGCGGTACCGCTAGATACTAATTGTACATGTTTGGATTGAAACGTGTTTTGTAATTCTTTTTCTAACTCCTTTGCTTTCCAATGGCCGTTTCGCATACCATCAAATCCATAGCGCATAAGCACACCGCTTTTTAAAACATCGTTAACTTCGTTTCGTTCTAAATCTCCAAATAATTCAAATCCTGGCATAATGTATTTTTTTATGTTGTTGCATTGAGACGTTGCTTTTGCGTAAGGGATTGAGGCTTTGTTGAAGCTCTTTTTGTGTTGTTGCACCTATGCAACACAAAAAAGCGACTGCTGAAAGCCCGACCCTTGTGGTAACGCCCAAATGTTTATTATATTTCTATTATAGTTTCTTTAATGGATTTTCTTACTTTTTTAAAGGTTGAAAACATATCGTCTTTCGCTCGGTAACCTACTGGTAATAGCAACACTGATTTTAATCCGTTGTCTTTTAATTTTAGTATACTGTCGTATTTTTTTGAAACAAAGCCTTCCATTGGACAAGAATCTATATTTTCTATGGCGCAAATTGTCATTAAATTACCTAAGGCAATGTAGGCCTGGTTTGTAGACCATTGTTGGCGCTGTTTTATGGACATGTTGTGCATCTTGTGTTCGAGGTCTTTTCTGTATGGTTCTAATATACTATCTGGGGTATTGCGTATCGTTTTTATATTTTTATAATAATTGTTTACATCGGTATTTTCAATGTTACCTTGAATGCAAATTACTAATAAATGTGAAGCATCTAAAACTTGTTTTTGGTTGTATGAATGAGGCACTAAAGTCGCACGTAAGTCTTTATTTTCAACTATTACCAAACTTATGGTTTGTAAACCAAAGGATGTTGCTGTTAAATTAAAAGCTTGCTTTATAATGTTTAATTTTTCTTTGGATAATTTTTTATTTGTATCAAACTTTTTAGTGGCGTAGCGCCATTGTAATTGTTTTATAGTGTCCATTCTTTTTTACAATACTTTACTTTAGGTGCAAAAATAAGGTTTGAAATTTTCTTTTTACTATGAAGCTAGATAAATTAAACTTATACAAAGCGAGATAAAATTTATTTTTAAAAAAGTAGATATTTTATTTGAAAGAAATAAAAAGGGTTCTATATTTGCACCCGCATTCAGGGAATACCTGATGAGGCACTCTAGGAGAAATGGCAGAGTGGTCGAATGCGGCAGTCTTGAAAACTGTTGAGGGTCACACCTCCGGGGGTTCGAATCCCTCTTTCTCCGCTAGGAAGCTCTACTACAATTAGTAGGGCTTTTTTTTATCGGGTATTTCACTTTTTTGTTGCAAGTCCACTTAGGACAAATTTACCTTTCCAGAGCAGCAGAAAGGGTTAACGGAATGAAGAACCAAAAGTGTAGATTATGTCCAAGGCTTTAGTAATGAAGCTCTTTTTCTGAAATGATGTTTTTACGAAATGGAAGAAAATGTGCTGAATGGGATAGCACTTGATTTTCTCACCTCGGGAGAAGAAGAAGCTGTTGATGATGGATTAAATAGAAATAAAACTAAAAAATCTAAATCATATTAATCAGTTTCAAAAAATCTTCTTTTCTTCTTTTGGCTATAGGTATTTCGCATTTATCTATCATAATTACAGATGCATTTGCTCCTTTAATATACTTTTTGATATATGCAGTATTTATAAGGTGAGATTGATGTATCCTAAAAAAACTATTAGTATTTAATAACTCATCATAATACTTTAGCGTTTTAGACGTTAAGATGCTTTTACCCTTCAACAAAAATATTTTTGTGTATGTCCCATCTGCTTCGCAACGAATAATATCTGCAACATTTAAAAAATAAGTTTCTCTTTCTGTCACTATAATTATCTTTTCGTTCTTTTCTTTAGAAGTGTTGTGAAGTAAGGCGTTTGTTTTTAAAAAAGAACTTGTTTCAATAGAATTGTTTAATCTTTTTAGAGTTTCACCAAGTTCTTTATTGTCAATTGGCTTTAATAAATAATCAAATGCACTAAACTTTATAGCTTCTATGGCATACTTATCATAAGCTGTAGTAAATATGATATGAAATTCAATATTTTTAATCGATTTCAGTAAATCGAATGCTGTTTTTTCATGTAACTGAACATCTAAAAAAACTAAGTCCGGATTAAGTGTTTCGATACGGTTTTTAGCAATCTCTACGGTAGAGCAAACTGCGACAACCTGTATAACACTAGAATAATCTATTAATAATGACTGTAACTTCTCTATACAGTGTTTTTCATCATCAACTAATATTGTTTTTAACATTCAATTTAAAATTTAAGTTCAAGTGGCAATGAAAGCTCCACTCTCAAACCATCTTTCTTATCTATGTAGTTAATAGTTCCTTTAGTATCAGTCGTTTTATTGATTATATCTAATCTTTGATTGGTGATTTTTAACCCCATTGAATTTTGGTTGCTTAAATTTTGTTTAGAACCATTTCTTCCTACGCCGTCATCTTCAATAGCACAAACAAGCTTCCCATTTACGTTGTTTATTTCAATCAATACTGTTCCGTCTGTTTCTTTTTTGGAAATACCGTGCCAAATACTATTTTCTATGAATGGCTGTAAAATAAGAGGAGGAATCAATGTATTCTCAACATCAATTGTTTTTTCAATATTGATTTTGAAGTTAAGTTTGTTTTTTAAGCGGAGCGATTCTATCTCGATATATAGTTTTAAAAGTTCTAAATCATCTTTTAGTAAAATCCATTTATTTTCAGAATTTTCCAGAATTGCACGTGTTAATTTTGAAAACTTTCCTAAATATTCATCGGCTTTTTTAACATCGTGATTACCCAAATAGTTACTTATGGAGTTTAAGGAATTAAAAATAAAATGAGGATTCATTTGAGAACGCAAAGCTATTAATTCGGTTTCTGCCATTTTCGTTTTAAACTCAGCAGCCTTTCTTTGCTGCTCTGCATCACGTTTTCGTTTGTATAAGAAATATCCAATTATAAAAAATACTAGTACAAAACTTCCAATGCCAATGGCAGTATTCTTGATGTATGATTGGCGATTTATTTCTGTCTTGGAAATAGTATCCTGTTTATCAAGCTCGTACTGCATATCTTTTTTAGTAAGTTCAGCTTTTTTCTCCTCAGAGGTGACACTATCTCTTAATTGGATGTGTTTTTTATAAGCAGATAAAGATTTCGCATAGTCTTTATCGTTTTCATAGACTTGATTTAGGACAAGCCAAGAGTCTGCTTGCCATTCAACTGCATCTATTTTTTTAGAAACATCTAATGCTTTTTTTGCATAATTTTGTGCTTGAATATATTTATTTTGTAGTACCGATACTTTTCCTAAACTATTTAGTGCAGATGCCTTAATGTATTTATTATCAATTTTATCTGAAAGCTTTAGGGCTTCAGAATAATACATTAGGGAATTCTGATAATCTCTTTTTCTTTTATAAGCCAACCCTTTATTATTGATAATTGCCGCGACAAAAAAAGTATTATCTAATTCTTTAGCTAGAGCCAATGCTTTATCAAAATAGCCAAGAGATTTATCTACCTTATTTGTTTCACTATAAACATTCCCTATATTGTTATACGCTCGAATTTGATTAATCGTATCTTTTCGTTGGATTGAGATATTTAAACAATTGGTATAGTCATTTAATGCCTTGTCAAAATCTTTCATATCGGCATAAATATTGGCAAGATTGTTATATGAGTTAAGTACCAAATTTTGATTACCTATTTTCTCAGATATTCGCAATGTTTTTAAAAAGAAATCTAAAGCTTTTAGGTTATCTGCCATCGTATAATAGATAATCCCTTTTTGATTTAGGGCTAAGGCCATCCCTTGCTCCCAGTTCTTGTCATTAGCAATTAAAAGCCCTTCATTTATATACCTTAAAGCCCTTTCGGGATTACTATAAGTAAAATGATTTGATGCGTTTATTAGGTGTTTACTTCTTATCGTATCACGCTTTATATGAAAATCTAACAGAGTGGATATAGAGTCTTTTTCTTGTGCCAAAGTAGTTTGAAACAAGAAGAAGGTAATGAATATTATCTTAATTTTTATCACGTCATAAATGTAATACTTTTGAAAATCACTTTTTTATTAAATGAATAGAAATAATATTGGACAGTTTTACCACTTACCAATTCATCCTTTCCGAATACCAATTCTATGAAAAAGAGATAGGCTTAAATAATTAAATTTATACTGGTTGTTTTTTTTAAAAATGACTTGAATGAACTAAAAATAACCCTTATTACATGACATGAAAACATTACTCTTATTTATTACATTTTTTATAACAATTCCAAATACTACTTTTCTTGTGAAAAGAGGTTTGTTTGGCAAACAAGAAACAATAAAAAAAATACAAGACGTATACTTAAAAGGCTCTAAAGGTGAAGACTTGTATTTAGCCTATAAGACTTCTGCATTATTTCTATTCTTTGGAGTTTATTTTAAAGATGATGGCTATGTCTTAGGAATCAAAAAAGGCTATGGTTCTTATTATCCATTAGATGAAAAACAAATTAAAGAATTTCAAGAACAAGGTCATTTACCTAATCCTTTGCCAAAATATAGTATTTCTTTTTTTGATTATTTAATGGGGTATTCTCTTTGGATTGTTCTGCCCTTTATTATTGGTTTTCAGATTTTGAAACATAGATATAAAAAACAAGCCAAAGCGAGCCAAAAACCCATATAAACCTAGAAAACATGAAATTTAAGTTTACCATTCTCCTTTTTTTATTTTTAATAATATCATCTTTTTCAAGAGTAGATTCAAAACCAGTAGAGACTCCTCAAAACATTGAGCTGAATATAGATGGATTATACTATGCTGAATTCTATGACTACATTTTTAGAGGGCATTTTGAAAACATTAAAATGAAAAGAGATGACCCAAATTTTCTAATGATTTTTGAGCAATATTTAAGAACCTATGGTGCTAAATGTTCAAATTATTTACCTACTAATAAAGTTGAAATTATGGAGCTGGTTTGTGCCAAAGAAGAAGTAGGGTATAATGGCTATGGGCAAGAAATTAGAAGAGATTGCATAAAGTACAGATGGGATGGCACTGGTCTTTTTGCAAGACCAGATTTATACAATGCCAAAATAGAAATTGAAAAAATACATAAAGCAAACGGGCTGTCTATTTTTTTTGGAATGATAACAGACCAAAATGCTATGGGAAATTCTGTGGACTTAATGCATAGAAGAAAAGGGCTGAATAACGATATGTCTAAATTTTTCACATTAAACCAATGCAATAGCCAAGGTGTAAGACGGTTTGAAGAAAACCTTAAACTATTTGCCCTTGATAAGTCTGGAATACGCATGAAGGGTAGTAGTAAATATGCCATCATGAAAATATCAGGAGGGCCGTTAGGGTCGCAAAATTTTAATAAGTTAGTCAATGACCTAGTTGCAAATCAAGCAAAAACCTGGGCTTTTAATCGTTATAATTCTGGGAGTATTTCTGGCTTATCTGTACTTTCAAAAGATAATAAAGGAAGACCAAGAACTATAAAAGCAAATTATATTTACAAAGGTTTTGGAGGTAATGCAAAAGGATCAGTAAAAGTAACTTTTGTAAATGGTTTGCCAGATTGTATATACTTTTTTGATTACCCTAATAATTGTAAAACACCTAATAGCAGTATTGTAGCGAGTTATTCAGAAGGAAAATACGCTAATAAATAAAAGAGCAAGAGCATGAATTTAAACCTCTCTAAAAATTAAAGTAATTGCTATATGCAGCACGCTATTTATGACGTTATTCTTTCTCTATATTTGAGCTGATAACATATGAAGATTTTAAACCATTTTAACTAATCCAACATCTATGAAAGGAATTTTTACAACGCTCTGTGTCGTCACAGCTATACTCAGTCAATCTATAAACGCTCAAAGAAGAGGCCAATCATCACGAACGAATTTTACACCTATAAGCGAAGCCCAAGCAGAGAACACGGTAAACTTTCTTGGCATTGAGCTTGGCCAAACATTAGCGCAAGTCAAGAAATCCATAGAGGCTCAGGGAGGCGAAGTCGTTTGGCTTGGAAGTGCTGATTCCAATTTCGTGCGTACGAAAGAGTATTTAAAAAATGGACAAGCAAGCTATTTTAGATACGCGGCGCACTCTATACGTAATATAGCACCAAAAATAACCTCATCGCTTGCTTCTAAATCGTATTCTCGTGAAGATATAGTCATAAATCTTGACGTTTATACAAAAGCGGCTGGCGATTTAAAAGACCCTAATAATTTGACTGTCTATCGTATTAATACCTATTTAGGATATCAGCCGTCACCCCTCCAATTAAGACATCCGAACATCAATCCCGTTCAGGTCTCCTATGCAGATTTTCATGCCTTAATGGAGAATAAAGGGCATATTCTGTATCAATCGGGAGCGTTTTTGGTCTATAAAAAAGAGAAAGGTCACAGCATCGATATTGGTGATTTAAAGGCAGCACGGTCAACTTGGAAGAAAATGCAACCTAAGACATCACCATGTAACAAACTCTCCACATTAGCAGATGATTTCCCTAAAAAGGTGTATGACATGATTAATGGTCTTAGAAGCCGAAGTGAAAATGGAGGTAACGCTATTATTCATTACAAACCTTGGAGCGAAATAATTGATACATATGCAGGGCAGGGAACATTCCAAAGTTATACAGAATGTGGAAATGCAACAGTGGTACAACCTATTTTGACTAAAAACCCCAACAATCCAGACAACCCCCTTTTGCATCATGTCAGTATGCATTATCAAAATGCCGCCCTTCTAGATAATGTATTTAAAGGATTTTATAATGCTATTTACAAAGAATAAGAGAATCTGGTTGAACTACTTAAAATCACTATGGGGTATAAATTCATTGTCTCTCAGTTTGAATATTAAAAATCGAAGCATCACATAATGAATATGAAAATAAAATACTTCCTTTTAATTTTAGCGATTATCCATTTTTCAAGCATATTCGCTCAAAATGATCCCTTTGCCAAAATAAAAACATCAAAAGATGCGACAATTTATCTCAAATTAATCTCAGAAAACTTTAAGGCTGGTGATGAAAAGCTTTTGCCTATTCTAATTAACAAAGGTGCAGATGTGAATGTGGTTAATAAGGATAATGTGACGCCTCTTGTGTCCATGGTTTTTGCTAATTCCACACAGGGTGTTAAAGTCCTTTTAGATGCAGGAGCAAAAACAGATATTATTATTCCTAAGTCTTATGACACTCCATTAACATTGGCTATTAGACATGGTGTTAAAAATAAGAATATTCAAATATTTGATTTGTTTTTGAATGCGAAGGCTGATGTTAATTTTAAAAATGGAGATGGATTTACACCACTTTATGCTTCTGCTTTGTGGGGGTCGCCTGTAATGATGGCCAAATTGATTAAAGCTGGCGCTGACCCAAACATAAGCAATTCGAAAACCCCATCGCCCTTACATTCGGCGATTATCAAAAAAGATTTTGTTTTAGCAGAACTATTACTCAAAGCAGGAGCAGATATTAACCTACAAATCTTAAACGGTGAAACCCCATTGGCACGAGCTATAAAATTTGACCCATCGTATTTGGCAAAAAACATCAATAAACTAATTGAGTTAGGTGCGGATGTTAATTTATCTAACAATGAGAAAAAATCACCCCTGCATTTGGCTACCGAAAAAAATAACCTCCCTCTTGTTCAAAAGCTTTTAAAAGCAGGTGCAAAGGTTGATTATCAATCACCTGATGGTACGACTGCCTTGTATATAGCATCTAGTTTTGGATATGCCGATATCGTAAAATCGCTACTAGACGCAAAAGCAAATCGAGAATTGGGTAAAAGAATTAAGAACGTAGTTACTCCAATGACTCCAATGATGATCGCCAGAAAGAACAAACATTCAGCTATTACAAAATTACTTCTACAATCCAAATTAAACACGCCTCTTTGTTCTGGACGTATGAAAAAAGATGATTGGAGTGTAATTTGGAATGATAAGAAATACGAAATTATTAGGACTATAAAAGATACAGACTGCTCTTTAAATCAAAGGTTTTCTCTTTGGGTGTATAGGAGTGGAGAAATGCGCCTCTATACTTCAAATACTTGGGACAAATACAAGAAAATCAAGTTGTTTGTTGATGGAGCAAAGATTTTTGATGGTTATAGTAAAACCTTCAACAATAAAAAAATGCTCGAAAGACTATATAAAGGCAAAACACTCAAGATTGAATTTTGGACGGCAAAAGCGTCGAACAAAACTGTTTATGAAAATGATTTAAAATTTAAATGTTCCGCTAGTTTTTCTCTTAATGATTTTCAGCTTGTAAATCAGATGGGGCAACAAAAAATGCAACAAGCTGCTCGCAATAAACTAAACAATAATTGTAGACACTAAACAGGTCTGTATACGTAGAGGCTAATAATCATTAAATCTAGATGAATAAATCCATTAAATATCTGTTGCAATTTTTCGCAATCATAAGCTTTTTAAATATTTCTGCTCAAAGTGGCGAACCTTTTGCAAATGTAAAAACACCAGAAGAAGCGACAGCTTCGCTTAAATTATTGTCTGAAAAATATAAGGTTGGAGAGGAAAATCTCATCTCTATTTTAATTAAAAAAGGCGCAGATGTGAACCTCAGAAATAGCTATGGAACATCCCCTCTCTTCATGGCCGTTCTCGCTAATTCTACGCAAGGTGTTCGTATTCTGTTGGAAGCATCTGCGAGACCAAATATTCTCCATCCAAAATCAGGAGGGACACCGCTATTTTACGCCGCTCAAAAGAAAAACATCGAAATGGTCAAAGCTCTTATAAAAGCCAAAGCAAATGTAAATAAAGCAACAACACGCGGACTAACACCATTATTCATCGCCACCGTCATGAAAGAGAATGACATTATAAAAGAACTTTTAGAGGCTGGGGCCGACCCCAACATCTATGATAATAAAACCAAGACATCACCGCTCTATATCGCCGCTGAAAACGGGCATTTCAAAAATTTAAGAGCGTTGCTTGATACTGGAGCAAAAATAGATCATCAAAAAACAGATGGCTCTACGGCTTTGTTTATAGCATCGAGCAAAGGTCATGCAGTGAACGTTACATATTTGCTCGCCATTAAAGCAAACCCCCATCTATGTAAAAAAGAGGGTGATCGAGTCATTTCGCCTTTAGCCATCGCCAAAGAAAACAAACGTGGTCAAATCGTATCTTGGCTTCAAAAAGACTTACCGTCTTGCAGCGATAGACTGGAAAAAGATGGGTGGGACTTAACTTGGATGTCTGGTTACTTCTCAATGGAAGCCAAAATGCTCAAAATCAAAAAAGGAAATAAAGCGTATAAAATCACTTTTAAAGGAAATTCTAAAAATGAGATGTCATTTGATTGTTATGCACATATGAGTGATGACATCGTAAAGGACATCTTTCAAATCTTTGTCGATGGTAAAAAGATATATGAAGGACGTTATACGAAAGCAGAAAAAGGACTACAATCTCCTAAAGTTGGTAAAAATGTTATTGATACCATGTCCAAAGGTAGTCTCTGCGAAATACGTGTCATAGGTAATTTAGGTGGAGAATTTCTTGCTGCATCACTTGAGTTTTCTCTTAAACATTTTTCACAAAACTTGACCTTTGCCTGCATGAAAAGAAAACAAGCACAAGAAGATAAAGAGACTGGACGCTGCAAAGCTTTTGTTGGTTGGTTTGGTGATTAAGTTGTAAATTTAGGCTCATGAAGAAATCCATATTTGCGCTTTTTCTACTATCTTTTGCTATCAGCTTTTCTCAAACAAACGGGAAGGATTTAAAAAAACTCTATTCAATAGCGATTGAAAACCACATCAATGCGCAAAAAGAGATCCGCTCAAAAGATATCATCATTCATGAAATACAGTCTTTTAATTTCATCGCAAATGAAGTCCCTACTCGCTATCTTCCTAAATATATAGACGCCTACAAAATCAAATATATTGATATCTATGATAAGAAATACAAGCGCAGTTTAAGAACAGGAAAACGGGTCATTTCTATTCAGCCGATAGCATTATCAGGTGACATTATCACGATAACCCTCATTGATTTTTGGGTGCGCTATAACCACAAAAATTATGATTTTTCTAATCGCGGCGGTAGTGTTTCAACATTCAAATATTCTTCAAGAGGTAAAAGGTGGCAGCACCTTAAAACGACCTATTCTGGCATTTAAATGACGTTCAATTTTGCCCAAACACCACCTGCTACCCTCCTATTATAATCAAACAAGCTGTCTATTTCAAACTAAGATTCACGCTAAACTATCTAGATGTCGAAGAACTTTTAGCTATTAGAGCTGTTAAAGCTAATCATTCTACCATTCAAAAGATGGTAGCCTAGAAAAATTAAATTATGTATAGTTCCTCTTTCTCCGTAAAACAAAATACAACCATTTGATTTTGAACGAATTGTCTTTTTTTTATTTAAGATATTGCACTACATTTGTACAACTCTTTTATCTGTTTTAAAAATCTAATTTTAAGAAAACTATTAAAAAGTTAAAACAAAGTCTTTTTAAGTTGTTTTTGTATAATTATTTTTCAAAAATTTGAGATATGGTTTTCAAAGAAACACCTAAAGTTTCCTGAGCTATAACATCAAGTTTAGCTTTATCTCCTTCAATATGGAAGGTATATTGTATATGAGTTATGGTTTCGTTTGGTGCTAAAGCTGCTGCTGGCGATGATGTTTCTAATTCATAAAAAGGTCCTAAGGGTTTTCCTCCATCTACAGGTCCATCGTTATACGAATTAACAACATCACCGGCAAAAGGTTTTTCTTGTATTTCCCACTTAGAATTCACATAATCTGTCACATCATTTGGTTTGTTATATTTTACTATGGTAAGTATTTCATTTTCGGCATCTTAGCTTCCTAAAACATCTTTTGCTTGTTGTGGTGCTAAACCTATTTTACTTCTGTATTTACCATCTGCTTTAAAATACGCTACGTTTTCTTTCTCAATTAAACGTTCATCAGACAGTTTCCCAAATGATTCGTAAACATTAACTACTTTTTCATCATTGATTGTATAAGGAATAACTACCGTAGTTGTTTCTGAATGTTTAAACATCCCTAGCATCCATATTGAAAGTAATCCGCTTTCTTTTTTCCATGCTTTTTCGCCTACATTCTTTAAATGATTTTCAGTTTTATACCCTACACTTTTAAGACCATCTATAGAAGATATTCCTAAAGTGGATAAAGTTTCATCTTGAGAAATAACACTTACTGTCCTATCAATCTGCATATCGAATGTAAACCCTGAATAATTTGTTAGTGAAGCTGATTTAGTAAAGGATACCTTGCTTTCTGATTGTTCTACAATATCAAAAGGCTCCAAATCGATTAGTCTTGGGGTTTCCCATTTATCAAAAGTAAAATCTTCGCCGTTTTCAAAAAAGATAGAATATTGTCCGCCTTCTGGTCCTAACCAAAAACGTTCTTCTCCTCCATAAACATTAATTTGCGGATTGATTTCTCCCAACTCGTAATGTGCCTTATTTATCCAACCATAACTTTTTCCTTCCATACCATTTGCAGAACTCGTCATGATGCGACCTTGTAACCTAGGTGCAACTGCTACCATACTGTTCCCTGACTCTAGTACTATGAGATCTTTCTCGTAGGTTTTTATAAAATCAACATCTTCTTGAAATGGTCCCGTAATTGCTGTTTCTTCTTGAGATTGAATTTCTTGAGTTTTTTTATTGTTTTTGCATGCTATTAATGCTATAATAAAAAATGCTAGAGTTAAAGTTTTTAATGACCTATTCAAAATTGTTTTCATGGTTTTATTTAATTTGTAATTATTTTATACGATCATTCTATTTTAAGGCTTATACTATAAATCTTATACTGTGTGGATGCTACCAAAAATAGGCTTAAAAAAACACTTCTTGATAATGAATTATTTTTTCGAACTACATTGTTTTATTTAATCTATTTATTTTCAAACATATATTATCTGAGTATCTTTAAAAATTTAATAGCTATACAATTGTATTTCTCCTTCATTTTTTACTGCTATAAAAGCGCTGTTACCATCAGCCAACTCTATATGTTTTAAACCTCTTGTTTCTCCTCGTAGCATCAATCCACTAGTTATAGGTGATACATCTGAAAATTTATTTGCTCCTTCATTTTTAAGAAAAACACCAAAACTTGCATCATTTCTAGGTGTCTCTACTTCCGATTCATATAAATTTCCTGCTAAAACAATATCCTTAAGTCCATCTTTATTAAAATCTTCTGTGTAAATGCAGTTAACAGAGGAGATTTGAGCTTCTATATTTAAAGGCATAGCTGTAAAGGTATCTCCATCGTTTCTATAATAGGTAGTTGCAAATGTATTTGCTTGATAGTGTAAAGAACTTTCTATTTTATTTTGCCCTAAAACATCTATAATTGTAGCGTTACTAAAAGCTTCATAGTTTTTAAATTTCTTTTTTATATATGGCATTTGGTCTGAGCTACATTGTCTACCTCTTAATGGAAATAGGTTACCTTCTTCATAATAACTTAATACAATATCGTTTTTCCCGTTTTCATCAAAATCTTTGCTATAAACTTCAAAAGGTTCTTTTTTAGAAGCTTTGTATTTATAATTCAGACCTAAGTTTCCTGCTATAATGTCTTGATCGCCGTCATTATCCATATCTTCTGTAATGACGCTATACCACCATCCTGTTTGATTTTCAAACCCATAGTTAGTCGTAACATCTTCAAAAATATTGCCATTATTTTTTAACAATTTAATAGGCATCCACTCTCCCACAGTTATAATATCTACTTTATTATCGCCATTGAAATCGGTCCATACCATATCTGTTACCATTCCAATTTCTTTTAACATCGCTGCTTTTTCATTAGTAACATCTACAAAACTAACAACGTCATTTTTACTATTATTCTGTAACAAATAACTACTTGTTGGGTATGGATATTTACCAGGTATTTGTCTGCCAGCAATAAACAAATCTAAATCGCCATCGTGATCGTAATCTGCTGCTTTTACTTTAGCACCGCTAACTAAAATTTCGGGAAAATTGGTTAGTACTCTTTCAAAATTACCTGTACCATCATTAGTATATAATCTATCTTGATAATATTTAGAGTCTTTAGGCTCTTCATTACCTCCACTAACTATGTAAATATCTAAATCGCCATCATTATCTGCATCAAATAACAATGAAGCTACATCTTCATGATGACTGTCATTTTTTATAACTTCCGAAAAATGTTTACTAAATGTTGCGTCTGGATTTTGAAGAAAAAACTGCCCAGAAAAACCTTTAGCTCCACCAATATAAAAATCATCAAGTTTATCTCCGTTTATATCTCCAACAGATAAAGCTGGTCCGTGCTGAGACATTCTATGTGGTAACAAAATTTCTTTTTCATAATCATTATAACTGTTTTCTTGATGCATATAGTTTATTTGAGAAATCTTTGTTTTATTGGTAAATATTGTTTTCTGAGTTTTTAATATTTGTTTTTCTGCTATTAATTCTGTGCTATCTGTTTTATTTTGAACAACTTCAATTAATTTATTTGTACTAATATCTAGTTCATATTGTTTTAGTCCATTAGGCCAAATGACCTCTAGTGTATCTATTTTTTTTATGTTTCCTAAGCCAAAATGTAAAATGGGTTCTACGGATGACAAATACCCTCGTGTTGGCAACATTTCTTGATAAATCTTTGTTTTACCTTTTACTATTTTAACTTTAGTTCCTACGCCAAAGTAATTATCGCTTGTACCCTTTAATTTAATTTTCAGGAAGTTATTATTTGGAAAGCTATCTATGGCATTATTTCTAAAGATAGAGGCAACATCATTCAAATTATTCGTTACCATATCTAAATCGCCATCATTATCTAAATCAACATAGGCACTTCCTTGTGTATAGCCTTCATAGCTAAGCCCCCAGTCTTTATTCCCTTTTTCAAACGTTAAATCACCTTTATTAACAAACACATAATTATCATGTTTTTTTATAGGCATTTTATCTAATATAAGGTGACGATTGTCTGCATGTAATACCCCTTTTTGCTGTAATAATCTATCATAATTATTAAAGTCATTGTGGTTTACATTTCTTCTAATACCGTTACTTATAAACAGATCTTTCCAACCATCATTGTTTAGGTCGCATAGCAAAGCTGCCCAACTCCAATTTGTGTAAGCTATTCCTGCTAACTCACCTATTTCACTAAAAGTTCCGTTACCATTATTTAATTGCAGGTTGTTTTTCATGTATTGATGGTGCAACCCCTTATTAACAGCATCGTAAAATTTCTCTGGAGCCATTCCAGACATATTTGTTTTTCGTTCTTTATTGTTATCGCTGCCCATATCTAGTTGAACTAAGTCGATAAACCCATCGTTATTTATATCTGCAGCATCGGTTCCCATGCCAAAGTTGGCTGTATGGTTAACGGTTGTATTTAGTTTATTTGTAAATGTTCCATTTCCATTATTATAATACATAAAGTCGGGAGAATTAAAATCGTTAGAAACATATATGTCTAACCATCCATCATTATTAAAATCGGAAACAGATAGATTAAGTGTTAATCCAAAGTTGGTAACTCCAGCTTCTTCAGTTACGTCTGTGAAATGATTATTCCCATCATTTCTATATAATTTGTCTTTTTCATCTTCAAGTGGGGTTTTTAATTTTTCTACATAATATTCGTTAGTTGCTTCTAAGGCTGTAGGCACATAGGTTCCTATGTATACATCTAAATCACCATCTCTATCATAATCAAAAAAAACACTTTGTGTAGAATAGCCATTATCATCAAGTCCAAATGCTTGAGCTTTTTCAGTAAAAGTTAAATCTCCATTGTTAATATAAAGTAGATTACGCCTTGTTTTAAAAGGTCCAGAAGAGCAAATATAAATATCAAGCCATCCATCATTATTTATATCGACCATAGTAACACCATTGGACCATCTTAAATTTTCACGACCAGATACCTTGGCTTTATTTGTAATATCTTCAAATTGAAAGTTACCTTTATTTAAATATAAGGCATTATTAACCATATTTCCTACAAAGTAAACATCTTGTAATCCATCATTATTAATATCTCCAACTGCAACTCCTGCGCCATTGTACATGTATGGAAAATTGTAATAATTAAGTTGAGGTACATCTGCAATAGTATTTGAAAACTTTACATTAGTAACTGTTTTGTCTAAGCTAGTAAAACTTAAACTATCAGTTAGTGTAGTATTAGCTTGTTCTTTCTTTTCACATGAAAGTAAAACGGTAATGAGGAAAAGAGACAAAAATATTCTTCGTAGCATTGTAGTAAATTTATTTTGTTCTTTAAAATTAGTATTAAATCTTATGGATATTATATCCCACTATTATTATGGCGTATATTTTAATAAGATTTAGGCAAGAATATATTAGATAAGGGTTATTAAATTTCTATACTCATAAAATTTGAATAATAAAATAATTTTATAAAGAGGAGGTTTTAAATAAATTTAAACCTCCTCTTTTCATTGATTATATTAATTTTTAGTACCCAGGGTTTTGAGTAATATTAGGATTCTTATCTATAACTGATTGAGGTATAGGCCAGAAATAAAAATGATCCTCAAACCTATTTGGTTCTGCAACAATTTTTTCTACAGTCCAATCACCCTGTCTATTAGTATAATCGTCCAAAGATTTATTGATACCGTACACAAATCCAGTTGGTGGGTTTAATACTATATGTGCTGTTTTCCAACGCATAATATCCCAATAACGTTTTCCTTCGTTCACCAATTCCATACGTCTTTCATGCCTAATGGCATCACGCATTGCCGCTTGATTACCCAATAATGCATCTACGCCAGGTAACTCTGCTCTATCACGTATTTGGTTCATAGCCCAAACTATACTTGAATTAGAAGGGTCGGACTCATTAAGAGCCTCTGCTAACATTAATAAGGCTTCACCATATCTATAAATAATCCAATTTTGATGACCGAACCAAAGATTGTTATCCATCTCAACATGTTTTATACACCAATAACCACTTCTTCCGCCGCCGCCTTCGCCTCCAACAGCTTCACGATTACCATTGTCAGGGTGAGAATCAAAAGGAGTGAAAGACCCATCTTGTCGTAACACATCAACCCCTGGAAGTAAGAACCAAGACGTTAATCTTTTATCTCTATTTATAAAAGGATCAGTAATATCATATAAAGGAGAATCCTTAATATCCATACCATCTGTAACCTCATACTCGTCTACTAAATTTCTAGGTGCGCTGAATGATGCCCAGCCACCACCACGTAAACTAGTGCCTCCTGGCAATCCTAAAATATTGATAAAATTAGTAATCTCTTCCTCAA
This sequence comes from Wocania ichthyoenteri Th78, assembly GCF_000789235.1. Classification (GTDB taxonomy): domain Bacteria; phylum Bacteroidota; class Bacteroidia; order Flavobacteriales; family Flavobacteriaceae; genus Wocania_A; species Wocania_A ichthyoenteri. Next base: position 3,604,435 of record NZ_KN525716.1, on the reverse strand, counting down.
CATATTGGCGTGCTAAAACAGTTTCGTTATCACTATTGTTTGTATAGCTTTGGAATAAGCTAACCAAATCTGGATGCAAACTGTACCTTCCCTTATTTATAAGAGTCTCAATGGTACTGGCTGCCTCCCCCCATAGTTGCACACTGCTTTTATCAGAAATACTGGTACTTCTAAAATCTTCCATAGACGCCATCCACATCAACACATCGGTCTTTAGCATTATTGCAGCATCTTGTGTTATGATTCCAGACTTATCATGTACATCACTCAAAAGTGAAATAGCCTTATCTAGATTTTCTATTATATATTCAAAAACTTCTTTTTGAGGAGCTCTGGTAGCTACATCTACTTCTTCCAAAGTCGCTGGTCTTTCCTTAAAAAGAACAATATCTCCCCAATATCTAGACATCGTAAAATACTTCATTGCCAAGATAAATCTAGCTTGACCTTCCATATCATCTAACCTATCAGTTCCTTCAATATTCTGAATATTCTCTAAAAAATAAAGAATATTCCTAATATGATCGTATTTGTACTGGCCATGAAAACCATTACTTAAATACCCAGTCGTAGGTGTTAAGTCCCCTTGACTTATTTGACCCATTCCTCCTTCTCCCCAAGCATTCGTCATGATGGCATTATCGCTTATACACTCTGCCCACCATGAAGTATCATTGGGTAAATAAGGATATAGAGCTACCAATGCTTTTTCTGCATCTACTTCAGAAGTCCAGAACAATGATTCGTCTGGTGCATGTAATGGTGGCTGATCTAATACGTCTGAGCAAGACGTAAATGCCACCAAACAAATCAGTATAATTTTTGTATGTATATTTTTCATTTTTCTTAGCATTAAAAGTTTAATTGAAGACTCATAGTTATGGTTCTAGGTAATGGGTAACCTCCCCCCTCAGGATCAAAACCAGGGTATTTGGTAAACATCGCTAGATTTTGCCCTATTAGAGAAACCGTAGCATTATCAATATTCAATACATCTATCAATTCCTTAGGTAATTTATACGCTAATGAAAGGCTTTGTAGTTTTAAATAATTTGCTTTACGCAACCAATAGTCGGAATATTGTGTGTCATTTGAAGTTGTATTAAGACTTATCCTTGGATGAGTGGCATCTAGGTTGTTTTCTGTCCAACTATCTAAATGCATTGGTCTAGCGTTATTTGATAGAAAAAACGCCCAACCCTCATAATTATTTATATACCTTTTAACATTATTTCTGCCATAAAAATTGGCCGTAAGGCTTAAGTTTTTATAATTAAACCCTAGGTTAAAACCGTAAACGAATGCATTTTTATCATTCAATATAACTCGGTCATCACCATTAATTACACCATCTGCTTCGTCAGGAATCCCATCATTATTCGTATCTACCGTAAGTTGATCTACATATTTGATGTTACCCGGTTTTACATTTATCTGTGTAGCACTATTGTCGATATCGTCTTGACTTTGGAAAAGTCCATCAGATTGCAAACCATAAGGCAATTCAAGTGAACCTCCCACCTCTGTATATCTTGATCCATCTATCCAAGGTCCAGACCCTCTAAGATTAAGCACTTCATTTTTGGAATGAGCTACATTAAAATCAACATTAAAGCCAAAATCACCTAAGGTTTCTCTATAATTTATTATGAATTCAAAACCTTTGTTCTCCATTTCTAAAGTATTAGTAAAAGGTGCAGTAACACCATTTTCTACTTCTATAGGTTCTCTATATAAGATTTGATCTCTTAGATCTCTAAAAACATCAACCGACATGGTTATTTTATTCTTAAACAGTCCAATATCAAGTCCTAAATTGGTCTTAGTAGATCGTTCCCAACTTAGACTAGGAATAAAAGAAGCATCTGCCGTGGCTCCACCCACAAGGTTTCCATTAAAGCCATATAATCCAGCATTAAAATTGAGAATATTTCTAGTCTCGTAACGACTAATTTTTAGAGCATCTCCTAATTGACCCCAAGAACCTCTTATCTTAAATTGAGATATAAAATCAAGTTTATCCTTCATAAAATTCTCTTCTGCTACATTCCATCCTGCAGAAAACCCAGGATATGTACCCCACTGATGACCGTCTAAAAAACGAGATGAACCATCATGCCTTACAACGGCTTCGAAGAGGTATTTTCCTTTATAATTATAATTAAGCCTTCCAGCAACTGAAGCAAGGGATTCGTTATAAGCAAAACCTGAATTATCTTTGACACCCAACCCAACATCTAATACATATATATTTTCAAATGCAGGATTCAATCGAGAGGCAGAAAAATCGTTCCCCTTCTTTACTTCTTGAGATACTACACCAAAAAATTTAAACTCATGATCGTCACCTAGTGTAAGAGAATAATCAGTTGACAGTTGCAATATTTCAGTACTACTATTACTGAAGGCGTTTTGAAGATTTACATTATTCAATACCCCTTGACTAAAAATAGTTTCATCATCATTATACAAAGTAATGGGCTTATCATAGTTATGAGTATATCTCTGTGTGTTATAATGTGAATACAAAGGAATGATATTCCAGTTTTTTACTGGAGTTATCGTTGCCGTTAAGATAGTCGACAACTCTTTAAACTCTTGAGTATCTAGGCCTCCTTGATTAATTCGCGCTATTGGATTAGCTCCAGGAACACCTCCAGGACCCCAATAATTGCCAGCTGGTGTAAAAATAGGAGTAATAGGCGAAATACGCTGTGAATTTGAAATTTGAGTACCAGCATCTTCTGGTCTTTCTATATTAGTTTTGGTGTATTGTATATTAGCATCAAGGGAAATCCAATCTGTTATCTTATATGTAAATTTTGGGTGTACTACCAAACGTTTGTATTTATCCCTAGGTAATGAACCTGACTGCTTGTCATATCCAATGGCTGTTCTATATGAAAAACGATCACTATTTCCTGAAAAAGCTAAATAATTATTTTGTATAAGTTCTCCTCTCTTAAATAACTCCCTGTTCCATTGATGATTAGGCAGTAATCCATTTTCTAAAGCAGCAAAATCGTCAGATCCGTAGAAATCATCAGTTGCTCCATCGTTTCTTCTAGCAAGATTATAGAGATTCATAAAATCTTTTGCTCCTACAAAATCTATTCGGTGTTGCGGGTTTTGCACCCCTATACTTGTAGTAAGATCTACTCTTAATGCTTGATTACCCTTAGCCTTTTTAGTAGTAACTAAAATCACTCCGTTAGCAGCTCTAGCACCATAAATGGCAGCAGATGCGGCATCTTTAAGCACCGAGATATTTTCAATATCATTAGGGTTTATAGTAAATATATTACCAGGTACACCGTCAACTATAACAAGAACTCCTGAGCTACCTCCAATAGTAGAAGTACCACGAACATTTAAAGTAGCTCCACTTCCTGGTTGACCAGAGTTATTACTAATGTTTAATCCTGGAACTTTCCCTATTAATAGTTCTTGTACGTTAACAACAGGTTTGTTTTCTAATGCTTCACCTTTAATTGTTCCTACAGCCCCAGTAAGGTTTACTTTTTTCTGAGTACCATAACCAACAATCACTACTTCGTCTAATGACGATGCATCTTCTTGAAGTATAATTTCAAGAGATGTTTGACTATTTAATTCAATTTCCTGTGTTGAATATCCTAAATAAGAAACAATAAGTGTAACATTAGCATTTTCAACTTCAATCGAAAATCTTCCATCAAAATCTGTTTGTGTTCCATTGGTTGTTCCCTTTTCAAGAATGTTAGCCCCTATAAGTGGCTGACCAGATATATCATTTATTACACCTGTAACACTGTGTTTTTGCTGGTTAGCAATAATACTTCTAGGTTTCTCCTTTATAACTATGTTATTATTATCAGTTACAGTAATTTTAAGATTACTTAATGATAAACTTTGGTCTAGTAATTTATTGATCTTAATTGTCCCTTTACTTACTTCTACCTTGGGGTAACCTTTAAATATACCTTCTTCATAAAAGAATTTATAGTCTGTTTGCTCCATAATAAGGTCAAAAACCTCATCAACTGTTAATATTTTATCTTCTTTTATTTTAATTTTTGAATTTTGAGATATTATATTATTAGAATTTAAAGCAAAAATCGTTGTACAGAATAAGAAAATGAGTGTTCTCATAATGATCATTAAAAGTCTGTTTTTAATTAGAAAACAGATATTAATTAGTTTAATTTTCATAAATTTGTTAGTTATTAGTTAGTTAAAACTTTTTAATTAATTGATAATGACAATAAAGGGGATAGAGTGATACTTTTGCCAGTTAAACTTTATCCTCCTTTTATTTTTGTATGTTTATTTTATCTCATAGGCATATATAGTTTTAATGATTAATTTTAGCCACTTTTTTATGGCTATCCAAATTTTATTACTTAACTAATAAAATGAATGATCTGTTTATTTTAATATTATGGTTTTATTCTTAATTTCGTAATCGCTAATAGTACTTGATTTCATAATAGATAAAATTTCTTCAATTGTTTGGCTTTTACTCAAAACACCTTTAAACTTTAGTGACTCTAAATTCTTATCTAAGAAAATTATATCGACATCATACCATCTAGATATAACTTTCATAATATCTTTTAATGCCTTTCCTTTAAAAGTAAAAAGTCCATTTTTCCATGAAACAACACTTTCAACATCAACATTATAGATTGAAATATTATTATTTATAGTATTAATATTTGATTGTTGACTAGGAGTTAAATTTTGTTTCATTCCATTAAAATTCACAACTACTTTACCTTCAACTAAAGTTGTATAGATATTAGTTTCATCTTTATAAGCCTTAATATTAAACTCTGTACCTAATACTTCTATTTCTTGATTCTGGTTTAGTACTAAAAAATTATCCCCCTTATGTTCTGTACTTGGACTTACATCAAAATAAGCTTCCCCATAAACTAGTTCTACCTTACGTGGCTCTCCTTCAATAAAAACTTCAGGGAATTTAAGTTGTGATTGAGAGTTTAGCCATACTTGAGTTCCATCAGATAGTTTTACAAAGTATTGTCCCCCTCTTGGAATCGTTAAGTAGTTATATTTTATATCTTCCTTTTTATTGTTGGAAACCTTATTATAAACTAATTGGTCTCCTGTACTTCTTATATTGTTGCTTTGAAACATTTTTCCTTTTTCTAATGTTACAGTTGTACCATCTCCTAATGTTAAGGTTGCCTTGTCTGTTCCTACTTTAATGTTATGGTTTGCTGTAATAACTGGCATGCTTTCCTGTTGACCATTAAACAAATTATCTTTAAAAATGTAACTTGTTGCTAAAACTCCAACCAATATAGCCGCAGCAACATATTTAATTAAACTATTAGATTTAGCCTTTTTATTAAAAAAGCTTCTCTCTTGTTTTATACGACGTACTATATTTTCTTTCGCACGTTTTTTGTCATACTTGCTCATAATCTTATTTATAAAAACATTTGTCTTTATAAATTCATAAAATAAATCTTCATTTTTTGGGTTATTAATCCACAACTCCAATTCTCGAAGTTCTGCAAGATTAGCTTCTTTTGCTAAAAACTTTATAATTGACTTTTCAATCTTAGAATTCATTTTTTTTCAGGACATTTATATTACTATAACGAAACTAAAATTGCTATACCACCATTTATTCTAAAAAAAAATTAAATTTGCTTAATATTTTATTCTTTATTCTAAATGAAAAAAAAGTTTTCTGATCAGAAAAAGCTTATTAAACATCTCAAAAGGGGAAATCCAAACTCGTATAAATATTTGGTAGAACTTTATTATGATAAGCTATGTGATTATGCTAGTAACCTAGCGAGAAATGACTTTAAATCTGAAGACATTGTACAAAATGTTATTGTTAAAATGTGGCAGCAACGTGAAAAATTAAATATCAATTTATCAATTAAAAATTATTTATATAAATCTGTTTATAATGAATTTATAGACCAGTATAGAAAAGAAATTGCTGTTAGCTCATTAGAAAAAAAATATATTGAAAATATAGATTCATTTATTGAAATACAAAATGAAGATGAAACAAAACGACTAATATCTCTTATAGAAAAAGAAATAGAACAATTACCAACTAAATGTAAAGAGACCTTTTTATTAAGTAAAAAAGACGGACTTACATATATTGAAATAGCAGAATACCAAAACGTTTCTGTTAATACTGTTGAAAAACAAATGGTTAAGGCTTTTTCTATTCTTCGAAAAAAAGCAAAAGAAAAAATAATTCCTTTTTTGTTTTTATTGTTTAAATTTAACAAAAAAGTTATAGTTTAATTTTTGATTAATGCTCCATGCAAAGTGGACTTATAACTTTAATCTAAAATACTAAACCTATCTATTATACTCTTATTTTTCTTGGAAGCTTGAGTTGGTTAATCTCACTTGAGTTTGTACAATAGATGTAATAATAATCTTTATGAGATACTACAAAGGTTGTATTATACCATCCCATAAGTGCTTCTCCCTTAGCATAAATACCGTAATCTACTTCGGTAATTCGAGTTCCTGTATTTGTATCTTTATTAAGCGTATATAACCAATCAGAAATACCCTCTTCATTTAAAGCAGGTATCCATTTTAATGCAAAATTTGGAAATTTTTCTTCTATAAAAGCTTTAAGTACTATATACTCGTTACATTATCCTAAAATTTTTATTTTTTATTACAAGTCTTAAAATTCTGTCTGAATATACATAGTTACACTATATCTATATTATTATTTAATTTCAATCTTTACTTTATCACCTTTTGAAAGCGTAATAGATTTAAAAGACACAATTACTTTATTGCTATTTTTTTTTAGTCTTGAGTTTACTTTTTCACCATTTACGGTTGCTATTGAATGTTTAGCACTCAACAATTCATCTAAACTAATCTCTTGCAGTATTAATTTACCATAAGCTATTTCTAAACTAGCTTCTACTCTACTCTTTTTAATTTTTTGACTAAAAGTTCCCCAGCTATTTCCAGTAATAAATGCCGATTTAAAATCTTCTGGGTTAATTTTTGGCGAAAACCCAATTTTTCCGTTAGGTTCGTTTAGTGTAAACCCAGAAACAGCAATAAAAGTGCCATAACTAGACATCGCTCTGGTGTAATGATTACCATACTCTATTTCATTATATGGGTTTCTTTTTTGAGGCTGATAACGATTATGAATAGCTTTTATCATAGTCATCCCCTCATCCACCAATCCTTCAGCAATCATATGACCCGCTGCTTGATAGGTAAACCCAGTCATACACTCACTAAAATACCCTACTACTAAATTATCCCATTCAGCAGCTTTTGTGCCTTTAGATTCTAATGCTAAACCTTTAGGAAAGGTACACATAATGGTTCCTGCTTCTCCTGGTAACGCATAAAAACGAAAATTTTTAATAGTAGCTGTATCCAAATACTTCCCAATATCCTTTTGAAAATTATATTTGTAAATTGATTTTAAAGCACTAACTGTTTCTCTTTTAGGTAATATTCGTGGTAATCCTGCTTGAATTGTCCAAGATTGCCCTAGTACTTGATCTATGTGACAACCAATACCTGTATTAGGATTTTCCGAATTATTAGGATCTGGGATATTAATAAAGTATTCACCATTAAATAGTTGATTGGTAATGTTTAGCTTACCCAATTTAGTAATAGCTTCACATTTTTTTGCGAACTTTTTATCTCCCATTTCTATTGCCATAGCAGCACCTGCTTGTAAAGCAGCATTGTACAAGCTACTATGCCATGCATTTTTACCATACCACTCTTTATCTAAGGTATTGTACTGAATACCTTCTAAAACACCATCTGGCTTTACTGATTTTTCTGCATCATGAGCAATCATATACTCTATACTTTTCTTAATTCTTGACCAATATGCCTTTAGATAATTCTTATCAGAAGAAGTTGTGTGTTCTCTATAGGCTCTTAAAATGGTTCCTGCTTGTCCATCTACAGCATATCCACTAGCTTTCTGACCAAACTGTCTTCCCAAACTACTAAATTCTCCTCTATAACCAATAATTCCATTTTCTTTAAAAGACAAACCGTAATCTATTTGTGTTCTTAATTGTCTTGCCAAATTTGGAAATACCCTACCCATTGCTTGCTCATAATGAAATACATGAGTACACGTTCCTTCTCCTAAATACACACCTTCCATAGTATAAAAACGATTTTCATTATCTGGATCATCGGTTAAATCATCTAAACGGTAACAGGACGTCGTTGCTAAAATGCTCGTATTTATAAAGACCCTATCTAAAAACCAAGCAGGTAATGATGCATCATACCATGTTTTATTCCACTGTTTTGTAGTTTCTAAATATTTAGTTGTATTTGCTGCAATTTTATTTGTAACATCTGCGGATGATGTAAACTTTTTACTGTAATAATGCCTTAAATTCTCCTTGTTTTTTAAATTGTGAAAACCACTTTCTTTACGATGAACGTTTGGAAAATACCAAGACAGTACAAAAGTTAGCGTTTTACTTTCTCCTGATTCTAATATAACTTCTTTTCCAATAACGCCAGTCAATTTATTTCCTAATTTTACTTCAGCCAAATCTTTATTTGACTTATATACTTCAACTAAATTATAGTTAATATCTCTAGGCGAGGTTGGTACCCCCCAAGCATTTTCTCCTTCTAAAAGCGTTAAAGACATATTTCCATAATCTGGTAAATCTTTACTTGCATCATTAGTTACATTCGATGAAGCAAACAATTGAAGTGCATTACCCGATTTTATAATTTTATTTACAGCTTTTCCACTAGCTGAACTAGCCATTTTAAAATTCGCCATATTTTGAAGCCATCCAAATAGTTCAACGGCTACTTTAGTATCTGAATCATTAGTCAGAGTATATTCCATTACTACAGCTGGGAAATCAGACGATTCATGAGCAGTTGGAATAAATGGTGAATATGAATTTAAAACTACTGAAACTGGAAAACCTGAATCTTTATAAGTCACTTTTCCCATTGGATACTCTCCTCTAAATGTGATGTTAGAAAAACCATCACTGTTTAATGGTTTAGCAATAGGTGTAATCGTTGTTGGCAATAATTTTTTAATACGAACCGCAAAACCCTGATCAAACTGTTTGTCTTGAGTCATCGGGTTGATATAAAACTTATCTCCAGGACCTCCAGGTTGAATTCGTTGTATATTAAAAATATCCCAATACCATAATTGACCATCACCACCTAAATATACTTGCCCAGTATTAATACCTCCAACTGGCATACCAATATACTTCAATTGCTCTCCTGAATAAATTTCAGCATTTCCATTTTGTGCATTCATTTGGGATGCTAAAACTCCTAAAGCAAACACTATAACTATCTTCATCATTGTTTTATGATTTTCTATTTATTTTAACGTTTTATTAAAATTTTAAATTGAACATATATTGAAAAAAACGTGCTCTTTTTAATCGATCACCTACACTTGGATTACCCCCTTTTGCAGGGCTATTCATAATTTCCCAATCACTAAATGCTCCAGTACCAGTTATAGACACCGTTCCAGTTCCAATACCTCCAACAGGCATTTTTAACTCTCTTAAATGAGCTTGGTCATAGATTTTTAAAACTGGTCAATGGTCAGTTTGTGAAAAGACCATACTATAAAAGGCAAATACCACAATGAGCGTACAACTTTTGAAAAAAATTGATTTTGATTTAAACATATTTAATTTCAATACTAAATCTTTCTCTTTCAATAATTTCTATTGTTTTGAATTTAATTATTACTTTAGAAGCATTTGTTACATAAGTATTTTTTACTCGTTTTCCATTTAAATATAGCGCAGCTTTTTTAAGTTTTTTTCCTTTAGGAATTTCTAAACTTAATTCTTTAAGCGCTAAACTTCCTGAGGCTAATTCAATAGATGCATATTGTTTACTTTCGCTTTGCGTTTGTGTATACGTTCCCCAACCTTCGGCAGCTATAAAACCAGCTTCAAAATTTTCAGGTTGTAATTTAGGTGCAAATGCTAATTGCTTTTTAGGTCCGTGATATTCAAAACCACAAGCAGCTAAATACACACCATAACTTGCCATAGCTCTGGCATAATGATCACTGCATTCTACCTCATTATATGGATTTCGTTTTCCTGCGTGGTAGCGGTCGTGAATGGCTCTTGTAATGACTAACCCCTCTTCAATTTTACCTTCCCAAACCATATGTCCTGCAGCTTCGTATTCAAATCCAGTCATACATTCGTTAAAGTATCCAAATTGCCAGTGTTTTTCCCAATCATCTTTTTTTCCTCCTTTTGGCCAAGTGCACATAACCAATCCTGCATCATCATCAATGGCATACGGGCGACCTGCCAATTTTTCTGGTAACGATTTTCTAAATTCACCCATATTAGGTACAAAATTATATTTCCAAAGAGCATCTAAAGAATTTTGAATCATTTCTTCGTTATAAAGTCGTCCCAATCCTAATTGAAACGCCCAACTCTGACCAAATACTTGATCTATATAGCAACCTGAACCAATACCGATAGCATCTTTATGTTTAGGGTCTTCATTTTGAACAAAATACTCACCATTAAATAAGGTTTCAATATTTTTTTCTCCTTTTTTCAAAATGGTTTTACACCTTTTAGAAAAGTTTGTATCTCCCATTTCAATTGCCATTTGATAACCTGCTTTTAATGCGGCAAGATATAGCGATATAATAACAGGAATGTTACCATACCATTCGGCATCTAAAGTATTGTGCTGTTCGCCAAAAATCATCCCATTCGCATCACCATCTTCAGCATCCATATCAATTAGGTATTGTAATGTCAATTTAATATGCTTCCAATTGGTCTTTAAAAAGGTATTATCTGCTGTCATTTGATGCTCGCGATACGATCTTAAAACAATGCCTGCCTGTCCATCGGCAGCATCACGATTAGCCCTACCTCCTCTAAAGTCTATTTTCCCATTCGCTTCTATAACCTTAAAATCTGTTTGTTCTCTAAGGTTCCGCTCTAATTCAGGAAACACGCGTCCCATAGCTTGTGCATAATGCCAAACGTGGGTACAGGTTCCTCCGCAACAACCAATGCCTTCCCAAGCCCAAAAACGACCATCTTCTAATAGGTAACAGGTTTCGGTTGCTAAAATTGAAGTGTTAGCAAAAGTTCGGTTTAGAAACCAATAAGGTAAGCTTGATTTATTATAGAACACATCGGTAAATGCGAGTGTTTTTGTATGAAGTCTATCAAATTTTTGAGCTATATCCTCTGAAACTTCAAAAGCATTTTTAAAACGTTTACTGTATGAGCGCCCTTTAAAACGATCACCATCGGCACTTAAATTTGGAAAATACCAACTAATTACAAATGATACTTCTTTACTTTCTCCCGGTTTTAAAGTCACTGATTTACTTATACCACCACGTAAACTCACTCCGAAAGGCTCAGTAGCCAACTTATTTTGCTGATGTTCACTTGGAAAGAAAGTTTCTGAATAGTATTCTTCTTGTGCTGTTGCGGTTGTATCTTCTCCTAACAACGTTAAACACATATTTCCATTATCTCTTTTCTTTTCAAATTGAAAATCTAGTTCTGAAGCATCTTGATCTAAAACAGCTTCACAAAATAAAGACTTACTTTTCTTACTGTCTACAATACTATTTTTTAATTGTATTTCTGTTTCTACTCCTGAATGATTAAATGCTGCATTTTCTAACCAGCCTGACAACTCACAATTTACAGTGGCATCACCAGTATTGCAAATGGTGTAATGCATTACTGTTGCAGGGTAATTTGAAGCATCTACTTCCAACGGAATAAAAGGGGAATATGCTTTTAATACTACTTTTACAGGACAGCCTTTGTCTTTATATATTACTTCACCTACAGGGTATTGTCCTTTAAAGGTAATATCTTTAAAACCTTTATAATCTAATCGTTTTTTCCATTTAGTATTTCCTTGTTCAATTTTTATAGCAAAACCTTGATCGAAAGGATATTCTTGTGTTATTGGCACTATATAATTACTACCATCACGAGCTCTTACTTTTCGTCCATTCAAATGATATGTAGCATCAATAACACCTTCTTTCTGTTCATTGAAAATATCCCACAACCACAATTTACCGTCACCTCCCAAATACACTTGACCAGCGCAAATTCCTCCAACAGGCATCCCAATATAAACTAAATCTTTTCCTGTATAGATTTCTGGGGTTCCGCGTTCAAATAATGATTGTACCCAAGCTGAATCTAAATTTTTATTGACAGGTATTTGATAACCATCTTGGAGAATTCCTGTTGCACTTAATGGATGACTTAATCCCATAAGGGTTAAACTTCCTAAACCGAGTCCCATTACTTTCATGAAATCTCGTCTTTGCACGCCATCTTCAGATTTATTCTCATTCTCAATTCCTGAAGTTGGGCTGCAACATCCCGAGTTAATATTACACGCTTCTGTATTTTCTACTTTAACTTCAATAATTTCTTTTTTTTCTGAATCGCAACACCCCGTGCTTGGATCACAATTTTGGTCTTCCATATTGTTGTTCATAAAACTAAAAATTTAAATTTTCTAAAAAGTATAGCTACAAATAAAACTATATACTCAATATTTTATTTGTATAAATCTACAAACTCGATTTAAAAAATATTTTTTTTATACAACTAACTTATCCCAAACATTGGTTTGGGATATCCCAAAGCCTTGTTTTAGGGAATAATACTTAAGTAGACAAAAAACGAAGTAATTATTTAAGCTGCTTTTTATACTCTGAAGGTGTAATATTAGTAACCGATTTAAAGATGCGGTAGAAAGATGTTTTAGATTTAAAGCCACATTGTTCAGCAATTGAAATCATGGTAAACGCATCATTTTTTGGATTTTTCAACTGTTTTTTAAAAGCTTCTACTCGTAAGTAATTGATGTAGTTTAAAAAAGAAATGTTCTCTGATTTCTCAAACAATTCATCGATTTCTTTTTCGCTATACTGAAATTCTTTTATAAATCTTTTAATTGAATAGTCAGGATTCAAATAGCCTTCAGAAGTTTTAATTTGAAGTTTAATTTGATCAAGTCTTATTTGTTCTTCAGAATTAATATCATTTTTTATAGTGGCTCGATTTCTGTATTTAAAAAATCGATATGCTATAAAAAACAACAAGCAAATCCCCACTATAAAAAGAAGGTATACAAACGTTTTATCTTCATCATAAAACACAATATCATCTACCATAATATGCCCCCAACTTTCAGAGTAATCATCTATAATTTTAATAGTTGCTTGTTGCCCTATGTACGTTTTAACATCCCAGGTTTTTGTTCTTAATACACCGTCATTTTCACCAGTAGCAGAATGCACAATTCTATCATTCACCACTAAATTAATACAGGTTTTATACTTATGATTGCCCCCACCAACTAATAGCCTGATAAAATCGTGATTTATTGTAAACTCATTGGATATTAATTTACCCTTTTTTTTATCATGCTTTCTACCGAATGAAAATGCAAAATATTGTCCATTAAAACCATTAGCTGAGATTGGATAATATACATTGGTTCTATTCCTTGGCACTTCAAAAGCATCCCCTTTTACTATCCAATTATTATAAGTGCCACTTTCAAAATCTTCAAAAACAACTTCTCTTTTGTGTGTATTATCACTAAATACAAAATAATCTGCACAAATATATTCAACTGTGTTTTTATTAAAATTTGGTGTTATTGCATCTACAATTTCAATCACGCATTCTTTACCTTCATACTCACTTACATCCCATGAAATTCTTCTAAATGTAAAATCATTTTTACCTGTGGCTGTTTTTACAATTTTATTATCTATTATTAAGTTTACACACTCTCTAACAGTATGGTTACCTCCAGAAATTAAAAAATTAATATACTTCCTTTGGATTGTAAACTTTTCTGAAACCAATTTTCCTTGAGAAATGCTTTCACCAACACCTACTGAATTTGAAAACGCAATAAATTTGCCATGTGCATTTTTGAAAGATTTATCAATAGAGTCTATGTGTACAGGCGTTTGAAATGAATTTCCTTGCGTATTCCAATTTTCAAAAGTTCCCTTTTCAAAATCTTCAAAAACAATATCATTTCTATCAGGTGAAGCACATGAAAGAATAAATAAATAAATAAAAACAATGACTCTAAAAAGCACTCCTAATTAATTGTAATTAATATTGGTTAGAACAAATATACATTCTAAACAGGAAATCACAATCCATTTTTATCTCAAATTAAAAATGTGGCATAGGTCTTAGAAAATTTGTCCCACTTTTTGTTACAAGTTCAAAAATCCTGAGCTCTTAATTTTGAACCTTTTACCCAATTAAGTTTCCAAATACCATTTAAAAACAAATAGCTTGAAGCTTAATAAATATTATTCCCAAGTACTATTTTTTAGTTTAAAAAGCATAAAATGAAGCTCTTGCAGGAAGTTTATTTATTTCTATAACTTAGATTCTCTATAACGGTATCCAGAGTTTGTGCCTGTAAAAATTGTATTCCTATAAATAGAAATAATGCTATGCCATTGTAAAACAATTTAATCTGTTTCATGCTTTTTGTTTCTATTAATTATTGTATTGCTTACTTAATTCTATAAGGTATTTATCTTATTCCCTTTCAGAAAACTTAAATGTAGTGACTACAATACCATGGTCTGAAGGATACATTATTTCTTTATCATTAATATGAAAGGGCTCATTAAAAAACACCTTATAAAAGTCTGATTTAATTGCTTCTATGACTGGCCCTTTATAATATATATAATCAATTCTATGTGCATCATTTTTGCCTTTTGTATGCCACGTAATACCTGAATGCGTACTGGGGTTAGAGTTTAATGTTCTATAGGTATCTATCAAGCCCATATCTTCCAATACTTTCGTTGAGTACCAAGGCACAACTAAATTATTGTGTATAGATTTAGTGTTTTCGCCCCAATCTAGATGTGACATACTATTCATATCCCCTCCAAAAATCATAGGTGTCGACTCTGTTTCTGCGGCATATTTTTCTATATATGGCAATACCTTTTGTATCATCTCATATTTCGTCTCTGTTTTTTCCCATATTAGAAGCTCTTCTACTGTTTTGCCCATCTTTTCTGGTGCGTCTTCCCATGGTAAATAGTGGAACCAATTGGAAAAAACACGTATTTTTTTATTATTTAGTATAACTTCTCTACCTCCAAGATAGAAGGGGTAATTTGTATCTATTCGATCACCGAACGAAAACTTTGAAAAAATAGATAGGTTAGTGCCCTTATTATCTAAAGCAGTGCCTTCTGGTGCAATTAAATGAAAATTATAACCCAAAGCATTAGCTATTACTTTACCAGAGCCATAAGTCTCTACCATTAATATGATATCTGGATCTATTTCTTTTATAATGGCAATTACATTTTCTTGACCATTCGGAATATCATTACCTCCATGTAAAATATTCCACGCCATTACTTTAAATGTAAATGGTTGCTCTTGTGCTTTACAGCTAGTATAAACAAAAGTTAAAGCAAAAAGGAGCATGAGTTGTCTCATAATTAATTAAATTAAATGGTGAAAATACATCATTTGTATTTATCAGTTATTATACATATCTATTGTGGAATAGCTTGACTATTTGTGGGGCTTTAATATTTTTTTAATGACTGCATGATCATTTTCTCCTTCTCATTTGGTGACAAGTCATATTTGTAATCATATATAGCTCCGTCCCAATGTCCATACATTACGTTTGGAAATACAATAAATTTAGTTCCAAACATTGCTGCATGATCTTGAACTTGATGATTACGCTCTTTCACAGATTTTTTATCAAAAACAGTACTAAAGTCACCTAAGTTATCTCCCATTAATAAAAGAACATTATATTCATCAGACACTTTTTTTCTGCGTAATTCCTTGCTTGAGGAATCTGTTTTCATGGTCAAATGATTATCTATGGTATCAGGGAATCCCCAGCGTTTTAAATCTTTTAAAGTCTGATTTCTTTCTTCTTCTAAACGATTGGTGATGTAAAAAACAGAAACCCCTTTACTTTTTGCATAACGAAGAAAAGACAATGCTCCAGGAATCGTATCACAATCTACTTTAGCCGTCCATTCTATCCAAGAAGCATCGCTATACTCAGCATTCTGTAAAGCTAGATGTACTTGATACGGACTGTTGTCCAATACAGTTTCATCAATATCTGTAATAATAGCATATGGTTTTTCCGATGGTTCTCTCATTAAAAAGTCCAATTGCATATGTGCTAAATTATATGCTTGATAACATAAAGCTTTATATTCACCTGCTTTCTGTTGCCAAGCTGCTGCCCAAGCGGGCCCTTGTAAAACCATTGGCGCATTATCCTCAGCGTTTACCGATTGTACTTTACAAGAAATCGCAAAAAGAATAAAACAAGTAACTACACTGTAGTAAGTTATTTTTTTAATCATTAACATATTGCTAGTTTATTTTTAAAGCCTTTATTTATTGAAACAATGCAACTATTTTCTTAATATGAATGCGGATAATATGTATTTTTCATACTACCATCATCAAATAACTCAATAATTGTATATCCTGGAGGTGTTTCATGATACCAACATTTTTCAGCAGAATCCTGATCGCCTTCACCCCACCAAAAACCACTCATGGAACCATTGCAATAATAATTTACATGGTTATAAACCGCATTATCTAATAGATGCATATGCCCGCTAATGCAATGTATATGCTTGTCTTGATGTTTATAAAACAATTTAGTGATGTATTTGCTATCTGTATGACTACCACCATACGGGATTGTGCTAACTCCTAAAATTGGGTAATGAGTCATAACCAACACTGAAGCACCCTTAGGCATGTCTGTTAATTCTTTTTCTAACCATACACGCTGTTCATCATCCAATGCACCTGCATTTTTATTATTACTATCTAAAACAATAAAATACCAATCCTCTTTTTTGAAGCTATAATATCTCTTTGGCATGCCTAGCTTTTCGATTACATAATTTTTACCGTACATAGCATCATTTTTATCTGGTGCAGCCCACCACATGTCATGATTTCCTAGACAACTATATATTTTATATTCATCAAACTCTGAACGGAGTTTCTCCCAAATACGCCACTGATTAATAACACTTTCTCTTGTAATATTATTATAATCGGCTGCCATAATAGTATCTCCCCCATTTAGAAAAAAATCTACTTTGTGCTTTTTTATTTCAGCTAAACACTTTTTAAAACGATTAGGAGCATCGTTTTCATGAGAAATATGAATATCTGTGATATGGGCAACTTTTAAAAGCGGTTTACGCTTCTTATTTACACCATTTTCTTGAGAAAGTACTATAGGTGATATTGCTAATGCTCCCACAGTAGCACCAATTTTTTTAAGAGCTAATCTTCTTTTTTCGTTAAATTCTTTTTTCTCTTTCATATTTTTAGTTTTTAAAAATAGACATTAAGTTTTATGCTAAATTATTTTATAACTACCCAAGTATTTATTGTATTATGATTGGCTTCTAAAACTATTTTATAAAAATTTGATGGTAATTTTGATACATCAATAGTAGCTTGCCCTTTTTTTATGTCTGCCTTTTTTAATAATTTATAAGCATCAGTTCCTCCTGTATTAAAGTCATTTTCTGTTGACACCCAAATTTTCACTTTTCCTTTTGAATCTATTACATCCCAAGTGATATATAATTTAGACTCACTATTAGTAGCCTTTGCATTGGACAAGGAAATCTTGCCGGTTAATGGCACACCATCAATTTCCCAAAGTTGTTCTTTTTTAGGTTCAATATTTAAAGTGCGCATCATGGTTGGCATAATATCAACAATTCCTGGTTCTTTTGTTTTAAAATAACCATTCAAATTTTTAGCGTTTGTAACAATCCAAGTAAGACGCTCTCTTTCACTTTGTCCGCCATGTCCCTGTCCTGTTTCCTTATCACGTCCATGATCTGTAGTAATAAATATTTCCCAACTTTCATTAAACTGTTTACGCCTGTAGTTAATGGCTTTCCAAACTTTACCTATCTGCTTGTCTGCTATTTTAACGGCATCATGGAATTGATCACTATCACCAAACCGATGTCCCATATCATCTGTATATTCTAAATATATCCAAGATAAATCTGGTGCATTTTCTTTTATACAATCTGAGGCTTTTTCTACTACATGCTCATCAATTTTATGAATATACATAGCCTTTTTATCATGCGGAAAGTTAATAGTATCATGCTCATACCCATCGAAAACATAATCCAATTTAATATGGCCTGTTTCAGAAAGACCATCTCCAACAAGTTTTGTTCTGTTATCCAGCCAAGTAGAAAATATAGCCGTTTTTAGCTCAGGACGATACGCTTTTGCCATTCTAAAAATAGTCCAATAATTATAATTTGGTTTTTTAATACTATTCCCCCAAACGTTATGTTTATTGGCCCAAGTACCAGTAAGCAAACTATTATATCCCACTGCGGAGATAGTAGGGGTTTGAGAGTATTTGTCTTTTTCTCCTCCTACATAGGCTCGTGTATAACCTCCCTCCCTTGCTATCTTATCTAAATTAGGGGTATATACCTTTTCAATGACATCTGCTGGAATACCATCTACAATTACAAAAAGAACTTTGGTGTCTTTTTTTTGAGCATAGCTAAAGCAAGCTATGAATACAACTAATAGATAAATGTTTTTTTTTATCATGTTTATTTAATCTTAAATGTAGCCAATACGCCTTTATGATCCGTAGGCCATATCCCTTGAGGTTTTAAAAATGTATCAAACAATGTATTGTCTTGAACTCCATTTCCTCTAACAATACTTTCAGATGGGCCAACAATAATGATATCTTTCAAAGCTAAACGTTCGTTTTTGTGATAATATATAAAATCAATACGATCTCTATCATCTGCCTCGGGAGTCCATACTAATTTAGACAATTCTACATTAATATTATAAGCAGCCCAAGTAAACCCAGGATGTGTAACTGGATTAGGGTATTTTACTCGATACGCATCCAAATACTTATTTTGTTGCAAAGTCACACTACTATGCCATGGTACAATGGTACCGTTATGGTCAAACAAATCTTTGGTTGCTTCAATCCAGTCTAAATGTGAGGGCTCATTAAAATCACCCGCCAACAGCACTATATTACCATTTTGCTGTTCTTTGGCAGCATCATTTACAAAAAGATTAATAGCCTCATCACGCCTTGAAGCTTTGTTTTGTTCTAATATTTTATGAACATCTAGTATTGGTTCAGGTAGCTTTTCCCATGTTATACCGTCGTAGCCTCTAGGTAAATAACACGCATAATGGGTATAATCTAAGTGTGCCGCATATACTGCTACCTTAGTTTTTTCGTCTAATTTTATAATGGCTTTTGTAAAGGAAGACGAATTAATTGCTGGTTTAGATGTAATAGGGAATTTTGATAAAATAATAGGTGACTTTCCAGAGTTGAAAGAATAATATGCTTCTCCCTTGAGCTCTAACGCATTTACCAATCGATTACTGAATACAGTATCATTATAATTTCGGATTTCACTAAGCGTAACAACATCGGCTTCAGATAGTAGAATCACTTCTACAATTGCTTCAAAGCCTCCATTAACAGAAGTCCCTTCTTGCCACGTATTAAGTGTTAGGACTTTTAAAGTTCCATTAAAAGTAATCTCAGGAATTATCTGCTGTTCTGTTTCTTTTTCCTGAGTTATTTTAGAATTACAACAATAGCTTGTTGCTATTAATATAGTAGTAAAAATTAATGATCTCATCTCCTTTTTCATTTCTCGTTATAAAAAAAGGGAGACGAACTTTTATCTCCCTTAAAAACTAAAACTAACTTAAACTAATTACTATTTTATGGTATTGTAAGTTCTGTATTTACTGCATACCAATATACCCAGTTACCAGTAGTTCCACCAGATAGATAATATACCCAAAATTTTACATTTATTTTACCAGTACAAACCTCGTAGACACCTTCCTCTGCTAGTCTGAATTGATATTGGTAACCATCATTAGCTAAACCAGCATCGAAGTCATCAAAAGTTACACTGCCTATTTTAGCTCCAGCAACAACGGGTGTTAAAGTAATTTCTAAATTGGCATTTGGAAATGCTCCATAATTTATTAAATTGCCTGTAAGCGATAAGACATTTCCGTTAATTGAAGCACTAATAGTTTTATCCTTTTCATTAATTAAATCTGTTGCAAAAATATCTATATCCTCTGGACATTCATCATCAACTAATGTAAGGACAATAGATTTATTAGACTGGTTTACAACCCCAACACCAATATCGATATTTGGATTACTCACACTTTCAATCGAAATTTCTAGATTTAAATCTTCAGTACCATCTAACAGATTGTCAATAATCTCAATGCTAAACGGTTCTGATTTTATTTCACCCGCTTTAAATAAAACTGTTTTCGAATCGACATTATAATCAACGCCTTCTTGAGCAGTTCCTGTTATACTAAGGGTAACCGAAAAATCCTCTTTTAAGACACTGCCATCGTATCTTAAAAATATCTCTTGTGTACCCGCATTTTCTAAAGTCGAAATTTCTTCACTAATGAAAGAAACAAACTTATATCTCTCAAAATCGTAAAGTTGTGGTTCTTCTTCACAGCCTAAGCTTAACAAGACTATGGTTATGTATAATATTGATTTTAAAATTTTCATTGTATATCTGTTTTTGTGTTTAAATTTTTGAACTTAAACAAGTTTTACCAACCCATTATTTGAGACAATTGAGGATTCAAAGCTACCTGATGTGCTGGTATTGGACGATAATAATACTTAGGTTCTTCAAAGGTTCTTATGTCTGTATTTGCAACCATATAACCTGATGTTCCATTAGATAAATAAATGCTTGCTGCTGGGTCTCCAAAAACTCCAGCCTTATAATATATAAGATTTACCCCTAACGAATTTTGTTCTTTAGGAGAAGGAATATCATCTCCACTATCAATAATACTAATATCTTCTACGCCATCTCCAGTCATATCATATTTACCCAAGCCAGGGAAATACATACCAATAGGGTTTTTCTCTAATACTTTACCTGCGTACCACCTGTGTAAGTCATAAAGCCTAAATGATTCTAATGCCAGTTCTGCTCTTCGCTCTCTTCTTATTTCATAAATCACACCTTTGTTTGCTCCAGAAACATTTGGATAATCAGTTTCAAATAAGGGATCAATATCTGCGTTTGCTGTAGCCATATTTAAATTAGGCAAACCAACTCTTGATCTCAACTTGTTAATACTATTATCAAGATCTTCTTGTGTTAATATGCCAAGTTCAGCTTTTGCTTCAGCGTAAATTAATAGGGTTTCTGCATATCGCATTACGATTAAATCGTTACCTTGATTTTCATTAGTACTAGAGTTATTATAACCTTTAGTTTGAAAATACCCTGTAAAGTTTCTATTAAATTCTGGAATATAAGGCGCAGGTTCGTTTCTTCTAATCCAACCTGGGTAAACAAAAGTTTGTGACATTCTTGGGTCTCTATTCTGAAATTCCTGTATATAAGTAAATGTATCAGATCCTGGCTGATCACTAAACCTAGTACCATCTTGCATTAAATAATTATTTAATAATGACTTGGTAGCACTTTGCTCGTAATCACCAAAAACAGTACTATTACCACTAGTTTTTTCTTTTTCTACATCGTAAATATTTACTAAAATAGCTTCAGGGTTACTTGTTTGATTATCAGAATTAAATAACGAACCATAATCTGAATTTGGGCTACCCGTATTGTATATATTAAACTTTCCAGAATCCATCAGTTGTTTAGCAGCATCAGCAGACATCTGTAGAAAAGTATTAGCTGTACTTTCTAAGCCTAACTCTGGGTGGTACTTTCTGTAAGTTCCTTCATGCAAAGCCATTCTAGAAAGTAAATGTAATGCTGCCCATTTACTTATTTTTTCTGTACCCGCAGCTTCTTCTTTTATATATTGTGCAGCAAATTGTATATCTTTAAAAATACTATCCACAACCATAGCACGGGGATCTCTTGGTTTATACAAATCTTCATCGTTTGCACCAAGGGTTTTCGAATAATATGGTACATCTGAAAATCGTCTTACTTTTGCATAATAAAAATCTGCTCTATGGAATTTGGCTACACCCTCAAAATGCTTTTTAGTAGCGTCATCTATATCTGCCTTTCCAAAATTTTCTAAGAAAAAGTTAATTTGTCTAAGTCGACTCCAGTTCCACCCAGAATTGATATTTTCCGCACTTGGAGAACCAATCATAATATTTTTTAATTCTACAGCTCCTGTAGTTGCTACATCATCTGTACCCTGGTCTCCTAAAAATGTACCGTATCCAGCTAATGAATGAAGCCCATCTATATACAGTTGTAAATCACTCGCCGTATTAAAAAAGTTTTCTGTAGAAATTTCATCTTGAGGAACTGTATCTAAAAAATCATCATTACAAGCTATAAGAAGCATAGTAATTGATAATAATACTAGTATTTTATTTATTGTTTTCATTGTGTATTTTTTATTAATTTAGAATGTAACATTCATACCAACTGATAATTTACGATGAAAAGGGTATGCATAACCACTATTTCCAGTAGCTTCTGGATCTACAATTTTTTTGATAGAAGACCATTCAGCAATATTTTCACCCGTAACGAAAACGCGTAAATTAGAAATCTTCATTTTATCAAGTATTTTGTGTGGTAAAGAATAACCTATTGAAATATTCTTTAATCTTAAATAGGCTGCACTTTTCATGTATTTGGTTTGAGAAATATCTAATCCAGCACCAAAGTTATTGTCCGCTAACCAAGATTGTAACACAGGGAACTCAGCATCGGTATTAGCATCGGCTAATCCAGCATCAATATATGATTGTGAATGTTGAGCTCTTAATGCATCACTATCTCCAGTCGCTCGATAAAAATCTAATAAGTGTGGATACACATTGGCATAGGGTTGCTGGTATGGCCCCCAATACAAATAATGCCTTGGGTAATAATCTTTTTTTCCAATACCTTGAACAAAACAGCTAACATCAAAACCTTTCCATGCAGCATACATATTAAACCCAAACTGATATCTAGGTTGGCTATTACCAATTAATTTTAAATCTTTAGGATCAATTGCAGACTGCCCTCGCTCTATTTTCCCATCTCCATCTTGATCGACATATTTTGGCCATCCAGGAACCACAGCTATAGCTCCCCAAGGCACAATAGCAGATTGATCTAATGTTGCAATTTCATCTTCATCTTTAAAAAATCCATCATTTTCTAGCCCCCATATTTCTCCTACATCTTGTCCTTCTCTCCATTGCGAGAAAAGTTGTCCTTCATTGTCAAATCGAGTAATCTTTGTTTTATTATCCCATAACCTTGCTGCTAATTCTAAATTAAAAGGGCTTCCTCCTACTTTAAATTCATCTTTATATCCAAAAGAAAGCTCCCATCCTTTAGTCTGTAAATCGGCTGCATTTTGAACTGGAGGAGAAGTTCCTAATACAGCAGGAAGTTCTTTACTTGGAACCAGCATATCTTTAGTATCTCTGGTAAACATTTCAAAAGTAAAGGAGAGCATATTATTAAAAAAGCTAGCATCAACACCAAAGTTTGAAGAAGTAACGCGTTCCCATGTATAATTATTTGGGTCTACACCTAAACCAGGACCTCTTACTATTTTTGGATAATCCCCATCAATCAAATAGCTGGATTCACCTTGCCCTAACGAATTTATATACCCATAATTACTAACACTTTGATTACCTAAAGAACCATAAGAATACCTAATCTTTAAGTGATTCATTACATCGGTAACATTTTCTCCTAATTCTTTACTTACTAACCATGCTGCAGACATTCCTGGAAAAAACCCATAACGATTTTGTTTTGGAAATCTAGACGATCCGTCATACCTTGTATTTACCTCAAAAATATAGCGTTCATTATAGATATAATTAACTCTATTAAAAAGTCCTGTTACAGCCCAATCAGAAAAATTATACCCTACTTCCTGATCTCCAGTAGCTAAAGTTAAGTATGGTAAATCTCTAGATATTAATCCATTTCTTTGTGCTGAAAACCAGTTGTATTCACTCGTTTCTTTATTAAAACCTGTAGTTGCGCTAATATAATGTTTGCCTATTGTTTTTGCATAGGTTCCATAAATATTAAATACATTATAGGTGTTTATAGCTTGAGTTTCATAAGCCCAGTCAGTAACATTTATATCTCTAAAAGAATTAGGACCATCGCTAACTCTATAATTAGTACGATCTGAATGATACCTATTAAAATCTTTTTTAAAGGTGTGTTCTGCAGTAATTGTTAAATCTTTATCTAAAAGATAAAAATGTAATCTATTTGTGGTTTGTATTCCCGTTTGTTTAAAACGCTGTTTACCCCCATCTATCATTTCTGCAGCTGCTCTACCTGCAGGGTTATCGGCCCAAGAACCGTCTGGATTTTTCACAACCTCAGTTGGTCTCAAATTGTATACATTAGTCAAGCTATATCGTGGATTCTTTCTATTTGATAATGTTAAGAAGGTGTTGTTCTCAAAATCCATCCAAGCATAAGGCTCCACTGTAATCTTTGATCTTAAAGTATTACGTTCCCAATTATCAGTCACTAACCTATTTAATCCATTTTCTAAAGTATGACTAGCTGAAAGATAATAACTAATGCCTTGATCAATTAAGGTTTCATCACCAGCATTAGTGGTTCCAAACGCTCTTTTTCCGCTAATAGATATATTGTGATTTTGTGAAAACGAATATTTATTAAAAAAATAGTCATTCCAGTTAGTATTACCCATATATTGATACCTATTTGGGTTATTAGGATCTAGTCGAACACTTGGTACAGAAGAATCTTCTGATCTTGCTTTTGCCCAAGCATACCAATCGTCATTATAGCTTACATAATTCCATGGTGTATTACTTGTTGAAATATCTAATAATCTTGAAAAAATATAGGGATCAGTAATAGGTTTTGGAGTGACTGTAGGTGTCCCCCAAATAAAAGTATTCGAATATTGAATTTTATTTCTACCACCTTCTTTTGTGGTTACCAATACCACACCAAAAGCAGCTCTTGCTCCATAAATAGCTGCAGAAGACGCATCTTTTAATATAGATATGGAGGCTATATCATTAGGATTCATACGCGTAAGATCACTAGAAGATGAAGGAACACCGTCTATTAATATTAAAGGAGACCCTCCGTTTAAAGATGTTATCCCTCGAATATTAACATTTGCAGTGCCGCCAGGAGCTCCATTTCCAAATGTGATGTTTAAGTTAGAAACTGCACCTTGAAGACCTTGTGAAACATTAGCTATAGGCCTATCTTCTATAATATCCATATCAACAACTTCTACAGCCCCACTTAAGTTTACTTTTTTTTGAGTACCATAGCCTATAACAACAACTTCATCTAATGTGCTTGAATCAATCTCTAAATTGATAACAATTTTTTCTTGATTTCCAACTTGAACCTCTTTAGTTTGATAACCAACATATGATACCACTAATACGGCATCAGGTGATGTAATTTTTAAAGAGAATTTTCCATCAAAATCGGTAGATACCCCATTTGATGTTCCTTTTAATAATACTGTTGCTCCCGGAAGTGGTTGTTGTGTTTCCGTATCAACAACAGTTCCTGTTACAATACTTTCTTGTGCAAATACACTTTGATTAATCATAAATATCAGCAGTAATAGTAAAAAATTACCAGAATACTGTTCTCTCTTTACGATGTAACCCTTTGTTCTTTTACACACAAAAGTCAAAAAGTTTAATGTTTTCATTCGCTTTCTTTTAAAATTAATTTTAGACTGAGTTAATTAGTTGGTGCTAAAGTATAAAAATATTTTGATTGAACAAGCAGTCAATTTAAAATTAATGTCTTATTTTTGTTAAATAATTATTAACTATGTTTGCATTATGGGTAGAAAAAGTTTAAAAACAGTTAGACAAAAAGAAATTATAGAAGCCTTTTATGTGGTAGCAAAACAAGAAGGTTTAGAGAATACCTCTATAGCAAAAGTAGCAAAACACATGAGTATTAACACTAGCTTAATACTACACTATTTTGAATCTAAAGATGAATTAATATTTGGTCTTATAAACTATATTCTAGAGAATTATAAATCTCTATACATAACTAACGATATTAATAATAGTGAAATTAAACTTAAAAAAACAA
Organism: Wocania ichthyoenteri Th78; assembly: GCF_000789235.1. Taxonomy (GTDB): domain Bacteria; phylum Bacteroidota; class Bacteroidia; order Flavobacteriales; family Flavobacteriaceae; genus Wocania_A; species Wocania_A ichthyoenteri. The sequence goes on along the minus strand of NZ_KN525716.1, from coordinate 3,578,202 downwards.
TAGATAATTTATTTTCAAGAGATTGGAATAATTTAATTGACGATGGTGTTTTTTATAGTAGTTTCACACTAATTTTTAGAGATGAAAAAATAAAAAAAGCCTTTAAAGATTTACATGACTCTTTAAGGTTCTTTTTAACAGAAGTAATAGCAAATGCGAAAAGAGACAACGTTGTAGATGTAAAAGACCCAAAAGAAACAGCAGAACTTATTTTTGTGTTGGTTGAAGGCGCTTATTACTATTTATCCCTTTTTGATGTTACTGATATTGAATATACTAATAAAATAACACACTATAAAAAAGCAGCTATAAATATGCTGAATTTTAAAATCTAAAAAAATTATCTTCTTCTTTTTAAAATTGAAATTATTGTTGCTAAACCAATACACATCCAAACAAAATTGGTAAATAAATTAGGTTTATCTTTCGTATCATATGCACTAATAACAAGACATATTCCTCCTATTACATTCATAAGTTGATATGTGATACTGTTTGCCTTAAGCTTATTAATACTTAATAAAAAATATGATATTAAATATGACGCAGCACCAAACCACCCGATAATTTGAAAAATGTTCAATGAATTATATGTTTTACAACTATTATAATTTGTTTATTATGCAAAGTCAGTTTTTATATTCTTATATTATAGAATAGAACATATGGTAAATATCAATAATTATTGGATAATTTCAAGTTATTATTCAAAATAATTGTTGAATTAGAAATATACAATCAAAATTTATAATCTTAAAATTCTGTCCAATCAAATATAGTTACTCCATTTCCTCTGTGTAATCAAAAAGGTATAAAAACGTTTAGGCTAGTTTTATATGAAAGTCCATGTTCTTCCTATTTTCTTATTATGGACAACTCATTTTAAATTCATTTCTGAGCATTTGCCGTTTACGGTCACTCTGGCAAAAACTGAAATATTAGTTCACACTTTTTGTGTTTTAAAACTGTAAACCGAATTAAACTATATTAATTCAATCATTATGATAGTCAAAAAACCATAAAACCTTATAAATCATACAATTTACAAGGTTTTAGTTTTCTTTTGTATTAATTTTTGTCGGGGTGGCAGACTTAACTACCTTTTTTTATAACACTGATAAACAGTCGATTAAGCTATTTCTATAATTATGCACACCTATTTGCACACTAAAATCATTATAAGAACTTCAAAGATATAATTTGCTCTTCTTTGATATTATAAAGATACAAATTATATAAATATTAATGAAAATTACATTATGCATTGTTCTAGAATAATTGTGTTTTACTAACATTCTCCGTTTAAACTCCTATTAGTGCATATCAGCCCAAAAACAAGTATAACTTACACTCATGTCTTATCTGCTAATTTAATAGATATTAAAAATCCTTTTGGCAGTTTATAGGAAAGTTAAGTATATTAGCTCATGTACCTTACAATCGAAATAATAAGAATGTAATGCATGGTAAAAAGTATTGTTATTCATCTATTTTAGAACATTATAGATTATTCAATAATCCATATAACTAAGTTAGCCTTTATTTAGAAAAACATAACTAATCAAAAAATAGAAAATATGAAAACAGTTGGAATTATTGGTGGCTCAGGCTTCATTGGAAGTCATACCACAAAGAAATTTTTACAAGAAGGATTTAAGGTTAAAGTATCTGCTACTGATATTTCCAAGACAGAGAAATATAACCATTTGAAAGAATTACAGAATTCTCAAAATCTAGAAATTCTTCCTCTAAAAGTAGAAAACAAAAATCAACTAAAAGAATTCATTAAAGGATGTGATATAGTTGTTCATGGTGGAACACCTTTTCAATTAGATGTTAAAGACCCAAAAACTGAATTATTTGACCCAACGATTAAAGGAACAGAGAACTTTATTGAAGTAATTAATGAAATACCAACGATTGAAAAAGTAGTTTTTATTGCATCTGTTGCTGCATTCAATACAAATTTTCCATTACCTCCTGGCAATAAGAGTCCTAAAGATTCAATAGATGAAAATGATGCTCCATTTATGAGTGAAGAAAGTCATCCTTATGCACAAGCCAAATTTATTGCAAACCAGACAGTAGAAAAGTTTATAAACGAATATCCGAATATAGATTTTGAAATAACAACTGTTTCACCTACTGGAGTAATGGGAAAATCCTTATCCAATAGAGAAGATTCAACTTCTTCAGGTTTACAGTTCTTATTTAAGAATAAAATAGCTCCCAATCCATTTATACAAATGTTTTATGACAATGACATTGAATTTGCTATGGTGGATGTTAAAGACGTAGCTAATGGAATTTATAGTGCTTGTACCAAAAAAGGCTTACACGGAAAAAATTATTTATTAAGTAGCGAAAGTTGGAAAGTCTCTGATATTTCCAGAATGCTGAATAACGAAAAACCAAATGGAAATGCTCGTATAACCTATAAAAACGATGCTGCAATAAGAGATTTAGGAATTGAATTTAATCCTGCTATTATTCCGCTGACTGAATTTAGTAAATAGAAAAAACAAAGGCTAACAAAGACGTGTATAAAATTGCTTGCGGAATTTCCCCACGGAAATTCACGCGAACTAATTACCTTTCCGCAACGGTGGAGAGTGAATAGCACTTTTAACCACATAAATCATACAAACACGTTCTAAAACATTTTGAACAAAAAAACCTATATAATTTATAGTTCGAGAAATCAGAATTTTATAAAAACGGATGATTCAATACTAGAACAGTTTGTTTACATTTCCTTTATAGGTTTGACCAATCGGTATTTTATGCTCGTTAATTAAAATTCGATTACCCTCAATTTGTTTGATTTTGTTTTTAGCAACTATAAATGATTTGTGCACTCTTAAAAAATTAATTTGTGGAAGGAACTCTTCAAAAAATGAGATTTTTTCATGACTTAAAATCATCTCACCTTTTAAATACACTTTTGCATAGTTGCCATAAGCCTCAATAAATAAAATACCTTCAGTATCTATTTGATGGTATTTTTTATCTCCTTTTAAAAAAAAACGCTTTGAAACTGAATTTGAATTAGGAGCTGTTTCGATTTTATTGTTTTGAATAGCTGTTGTTTCTGTAACTTTATTCACTGCTTTAACCAAACGATCAAAACTGAATGGTTTTAATAAATAGTCAGAAACGCTTAATTCATAACCTTCTAATGCATGTTCTCTATAAGCAGTTGTAATAATAGTTTTGGGTGGATTTGTTAATGTTTTTAGAAAATCTAAACCTTTAAGTTTAGGCATATTAATATCTAAAAACATGAAATCTATTGTGTTTTCATTTAAAAACTGCAGAGCCTCCATGGCGTTGTAGCAACTTTTTTCTAGCTGTAAATGAGGCAACAAACTACAAAATTCTTGAATAATATCATGTGCTAAAGGCTCATCATCAATAATAATATATTTAAACATATCTCGTGATTTTTAAATCAACTCTATAGGTGTTAGTATTTTCATTTATAACTAATTGGTGTCTCTTTGGATAAGTTAAAGACAAACGCTGCTTCAAATTAGTTAATCCAATTCCTTTTTCCAAGCTTATTTCTTTTGGATCAAAATTATTTTCAATTGAAAAATGTATTTCGGATTCTGAACTTTTCAAATTCATCTTTACAAAAGCATCTTCAGTCAGTTTTTCAACACCATGTTTTAAAGCATTTTCTAATAAAATTATAAATAATAAAGGTGCAATTGTATCTCCATCCTCAATGCAATAATCAAATTTTATGGATACGCTTTTATGATACCTTATTCTGTGCAATTCTATATAACTTTCTAAATAAGTAACTTCATCTTTTAATAGAACGAACTCTTTTTTTCCTTCATAAATAGCATAGCGCATCATATCGGACAGTTTTAAAATAACTTCTGGCGCATGCTTAGAATTTTTAATTGTCAGCGCGTATAGATTATTTAATGTGTTAAAGAAAAAATGTGGATTTATCTGAGATTTTAATAATGACAATTCTGTTTTAGACTTTTCGGCTTTTAAGTTTTGAAGCCATTTCCATTGCTCAAAAGCCCAAACCAAAAACAATGGAGGAATTGGTAAAAGGAATAAATAAAAAGGAAAGTCTCCTCTAATCTTCAAATAAGCTTCTAATCCCCCTGAAAACAGCCTTAAATAAAGAAAATATAAAAGAATTGGACCATAAATAAATACAACTAATTTCCAATACTTTTTAATAAAAGAAGGAATCAAGACAAAGATAAGACCAATCCAAAATATCATTAAAAGAATCAATGTTATTGGGTTATCTAGAAGATTCATTAAACCGTCTACTAATAACGTAACATAAAAAAACACCATTAAGATTAATACTCTAAATGCTATTTTCTTTCTTTTTTTTAAAACCTGAATCATACTTCAAAAATATATATGTTATCTGGTATTCGCAACTAATTGGATATACACTATGAAAATTCACACAAACAAACTCTTTTTTTGGACAAACACAGTTGAGTACAATTATTTGATAATGTAACATCATTTTCACCCCCTTTGTCATCTTTAATTGAGTAGCAGAAAGAGTAACTATATGTTTGCATCGAATATAAAATTAAAAGCAATGAGTACATTAAACAATACACAAATTATAATTAAATCAAAAACTTAAAAAAATAAATATTATGAAATCAATTAAATCAACAACGACCTTACTTCTATTAATGCTTTCCTTAGCAGTTTTCAGCCAAGATAGAATTCAAAAAATAGATAGCATCTTTTCAAATCTATATAGTACAAATAAATTTAATGGAAATATACTCATAGCAGAAAAAGGTAATATCATTTACAAGAAATCATTCGGGCTTGCCAATGAAGATAGCAAAGAAAAACTGAATGAGAATTCAATATTTGAATTAGCATCTAGTACCAAACCTTTTACAGCAATGGCAATAATGATATTGAAGGAACAAGGAAAATTGAAGATTGATGATAAAATAACAAAACACCTCCCTGAATTATCCAATTATGATAATATAACAATTAGGAATTTAATAAACCATACAGGAGGTCTTCCGGATTATATGTCGTTAATGAATACTACTTGGAATAAAAACAAAATTGCTACTAACAAGGATGTAATCAAAACACTAAAAGAACTAAATCCAAATGGTCTTTTTGAGCCAAACACAAAGGTAGAATATAGTAATACAGGTTATGTATTACTCGCTACAATTATTGAAAGAGCATCGGGACAAACTTATGCCAACTTTTTGGACGCTACTATTTTTAAACCACTCAAAATGACTAGAACTTTTGTGTATAACCGAATTCTTTCGCCTCGAAAAATCAACAATTATGCTTCGGGTTATATTTATGTAGATGGTAAATATATATTACCAAATGATTTTGATAGAACGAAATTTGTAATATGGTTAGATGGTATTGTAGGTGACGGAAGTATAAATTCTACAACAATTGACTTATTAAAATGGGATAGAGCACTATATTCCAATACATTAGTATCTAAAAAAAGCATGGAAGACATTTTTAATAACGGAACTTTAAATGATGGAACTTTAACAAAACACGCTTTTGGTTGGCGTGTATTAGAAACAGAGCCTTTTGGTAAAATCGCAAGACATAGTGGTGGTTGGCCTGGTTACGTCTCTTACATTGAAAGAAATTTAGATAATGATAAAACCGTAATCATATTACAAAATCATTATAACAGAACAATGCCAAAACAAGAAATTAGAAACATACTTTATGGAATGCCTCTACCAAAAACAATGAAACAACTATATATCGAAGGCAAAAACGTTGATGAAATAATTGCGCTACTCGAGAATCCTACTTCAAAATATTTGATAGATGATTTTTATGAAAATAGCATAACAACATTCGGATATCAGCTCTTAAAACAAGATAAAAATGAGGATGCACTAAAGGTCTTCAAATATATTACAATGTCCTACCCTAAAAGCACTAATGCGTTTGATAGTCTTGGAGAATGTTTATTGAAAATGAGCTTTAAAGAACAGGCAATAAAAGCATATAAAAAAGCCTTGGAATTAGATTATAAGAATAAAAATGCAGAAGAAGTTTTATCTAAACTGAAGAAAGAATAATACAGGATGCATTGTTGAATAGATAGTGAAAAAGTTCAAATGTATAAAGTTGTAATTCAAAGTTTTAACATACATTTGAACTTTTTTATTCTCAAAACCATTAAAATTTATGAAAAAAACATAACCTACATTTCGATTTTTTTTTAAAATAATTGCAGTAATGAAAAAACTTCCATACATTTGTATACGAAATATAAAGTATATCAAGTATGAGTTATTCATTGTCATTTTCTAAAGCAGTTCTAGTTGTTATTTTTATATCTGATAAAATTAGACAAGGGCAATATGAATTTCTTTCAACAAAATCCATATCAGAAATACTTAATATTCCAAAACCAACATTAGTAAAAATTTTACAGAACCTTTCAATTGTTGGAATCATTGAAACCAAAGAAGGAAAACAAGGTGGCATTAGGTTAATGAAAAAACCTTCACAAATAACCATACTGGATGTTCTAAATGCGATGGAAACAGGAAAACCTTTATTTCAAACTTCATTTAACATTATGGCAGAAGGGAAAAGACCTAACAATGCGCAAAAATCAATTTCAAATTTATTAGATAATGCAGAAAAACAAATGAAAAACATATTGAATCAAAAAACGATAAATGAAGTGTTAATTGAAATGGACAATTAATTTTTTTTATCGAAACTAAATATAATAAATATACTGTATAGCAATTAAAAAAAAATGAAACATTTAAAAACAATAATCTTAACAACTATTTTGGCTATTGCCTTTAACCTTCAATCATCAGCACAAGATGTAAGTACAAATGATAAAACACAATTTAGTATCGAAATTGACCCAGCTACTTTTGCATTTAATGGATATGGTGTACACTTTCGATTACAACCAAAGGGTTGTGAACATCTTTTAGTCGGTTTTGGAACATACGCTATGAATATGCCAGATGCTCTTGTAAATTTTAACAACAATAACAAAAATAAGGGATGGGATGTTAGAATAAATAAAGGATATAGTTTGTTTGGAGAACACCATTTCACGGAAGTTAATCATAAATGGTTTATAGGAACTCAAATTGGAATTCAAGAATTTAAAATTCAGAACGACAACCTTGTTGGGAGCGAAAAATTCACCAATATTCTTGCTATGGGATATTTTGGTTATACCATAAAGCCATTTAAGAACAGCCTATATATTAAACCTTGGGCAGGAATAGGCTATTACTCAAAAATATCAGGCAATAATATTTTGGGAACCTTTGAGTATGATATTGCTCCCATTACAATGTTCGCAACATTTCATATAGGTTATACTTTTTAATTAAAAAAAAAATGAAAAACACACTAATACTCATTTCTGCATTAATTATTAGTTTTAATGTAACTGGACAAAAAAAGGAGCTCAATAATTGCTTGGACAAAGTTCACCTTGAACCAAGCTTTATCGCTTTTACCACACATAAAAATAGCGAACTTGGAAATTGGTATAAAAATACTTTTGGGTTAGAAATTGTTAAAGAATTTGCATTCTCTGACGGAAGTGCAACAGGTGTTTTGATGAAAAAAGGTGAATTTGTTGTTGAAATATTTTTCAGAAATGATGTACTTACAAAAAGTGAACTTAAGCAAGGTTCTAACTCTGAACAATGGAGTGGTTTCATGAAATTTGGATTCTATACAGATGCAAACCTAGTAACATTAAAAGCTTGTTTAAAGAGTAAAAATATAAATGCAGGCAGAATATTTAAAGATGATAATCTTGGAGTTGATTTATTACAAGTTATAGATCCCGAAGGAAATATTGTTGAAATTATTAGTAGACATAAGAAATAAGCTCTCGGTTCTATAGAATAACTAAGTACAACAAAGACGTGTATAATTAATTACTTCTGAATTTCCTCATCGGAAATCCCTCGGAATTAATTAATTTAGTATTTCTTCTGGAAATCGTAGCCGATTTCCCGCAACATAATCATACACGAACACATGTTGTAGGTAATTTTAAGTAACAAAATTCAGTTCTATTCGTCTACATAAAATAGAATTACACGAGATATTATAAATCTTTAATTATGTCTATCTTTTTGTAAAACTAAAAGAACAACCCTAATGAATAGAATTAAAGAAAAAGTCTTACCTCAAATTTTCATCATTTACACAAGATATTTAATTGGAGGAGCATTTGTATTTGCTAGTTTAATAAAAATAAAAGGAAAACGTTTTACATCTGAAAGTGGTGAATTAAGCCCAATAAATAGTGCTTTGCATTTTTTTGAAACTATGTACCAATCTGGATTGTATTGGGAATTCATTGGAATAGGTCAATTAATAGCAGGCTTTTTCTTAATGACTCAAAAGTTTTCTAAACTTGGAGCATTAATGAACCTTCCAATTATTATAAATATTTTCATAATAACTTTGTCCTATTATTTTGCTTATACACCAGTTGTAACTGGGCTTATGTTAATAGCAAATTTAATGCTCATTATTTGGGAATGGAACGAAATTAAAATCCTATTCAATTTAACACCAAATATTGATAAAAGTATTAGGTTAGAAAAAGATTGCTTTTGGCAAATAATTGGGTTAATTCTATTCCTTTTCACATTTACTTACAGATTATTAATTGACAAATATGATATTATATTTTGGGGTGTATCGTGTCTTTTAATTGGACTCATTGGATTAATAATTGGATTATATCGAAAGAAGAAAAGAAAAAACTACCTACAACAAGACGTGTATAATTAATGCTAACCTCCTACTTAAATTAAAATTTATATCTTTAATCATCTGATTTGCAGCAATCAAAAATCCTGCGGATTCTAGGTCGCACAAATCATACGCGAACATTGTACTCCATTGTAAAATGAACATTAAAAAATGAAAGCCTCAATACGAATAAAATATGGTTCACCTAGTCAAATCAAAATTGAGCAGATTAAAGAGCCAATTCCTAAAGGCGATGAAGTATTAATTAGAGTTTATGCTACTACTGTCAACAGGACAGATTGTGCAAACCTTACAGCCAAACCATTTATTATGCGTTTTGTCTTAGGGTTATTAAGACCAAGAAAAACTATACTGGGGACAGATTTTGCAGGAGAAGTGATAACAACAGGAAAGAATGTAAAATCATTTAATGTTGGAGATAAGGTATTTGGTTTTATCGACACAGGAGCCGATTCCCAAGCCGAATATTTAACAACAACAGTAGAAAACGTGTTCCCTATTCCAGAAAACATTGATTATAAACAAGCAGCTGCAAGTTTGGAAGGGGCACATTACGCATACTCTTTCATTCATAAAGTAAATATCGAATCAGGACAGAGTATTCTAATAAATGGTGCTACTGGGGGGATTGGTTCTGCTCTCCTACAATTTGCAAGACAATATGATGTCAAAATAACAGTGACCTGTAATACTAAAAACACAAAACTAATGCAATCTTTAGGCGCTGACAAGATTTATGACTATACCAAAGAAGACTTTACAGATAGCAATGATAAATATGATTTTGTGTTTGATACGGTTGGGAAAAGCACATTTGGAAAGTGTAAATTAATATTGAAAGAAAAAGGTATTTATATTTCTTCTGAGTTAGGGCCTTATTCCCAAAATATTTTTTATCCACTATTGACTTCAATTTTAAGTAAGAAAGTAATATTTCCTATACCTTATAACAAGCAGAAAACAATACCTTATATCAGTAATCATTTGAGGACAGAAATATTCAGGCCAGTAATTGACCGAGAATATTTCTTAGACGATATATCCAAAGCATACGAATATGTAATTAAAGGACAGAAAACAGGAAACGTTTTAATTAATTTAAAGAACGAGAGTACAACATCACCTAAACTGCATTAAAACGCAGTTTAGCAGGTAGATGGCAACAATTTGAAAAAAATTGTAACATTATAGCAAATAAGTTGACTTATTCATCATCAATCAAACAATCATAAAATGAATTTATCTATTAAAGCATTATTTTTCACTTGCATAACTTTTACAACATTAAGCTCTTTTTCTCAAAATACTAATAATGAGCTCTTCAATAAAATTGATTCATATTTGGAGTCAAGCGTAACAAATGGCTTTTCTGGAGCTGTTTTAGTTTCTAAAAAGGGAGAAATTATTTTATCTAAAGGATATGGATGGGCAGATAGGGAAAATAAAATACCCAACTCGCCATCAACAGTTTTTAATATTGGTTCTGTAACTAAACAATTTACAGCATCAGCTATTTTAAAACTGGTAGAACAAGGAAAAATTAACACATCAGATAAAATAGGCTCATATTTTGTTCAAGCATCTATTGACAAAAGGGATATAACTATTCATCAATTATTAACGCATACGTCAGGAATTTCTAATAGGACTGGAGGATTTAGATACAATGAAGCAAGTAAAGAACAGTTTTTAAAAGAATTTTTTGAATCAGAATTACAATCTAAACCAGGAACAAAGTACCAATATGCAAATGCTAACTATATTATACTCACCGCAATAATAGAATCTGTTTCAGGACAAACGTATAGTTCTTTTCTAAATGATTATTTGTTTGTGCCTTCTCAAATGAAAAGTACAGGATATAAAAGCATCAACTTTAACACAGAAAGAATTGCACATGGCTATTACTATAATAGAAATGATGAGAAATGGGAAGATTGGGGAACAACCCAACAACACCTACCTTACAATGATAAACATTGGTATAGCATAGGTAAAGGTGACATTCATTCTACAATTGAAGATTTATATAAATGGCATATTGCTTTAAAAAACAATGTAGTTTTAGCATTAAAAACAAGACTAGTTCAAGAAACACCGTATGTAGCCGAAAATGATAAAATGACATCTTTTTATGGATATGGTTGGGCAATATCTCAAAGTAATAGAGACACTAAAATCGTTGCTCATAATGGTAGTAATGGGCTGTATTTTGCAGATTTTGTTAGATTTATAGATGATGATGTGGTTGTTATATATATAACAAATGCGTTTTTAGGAAGTGAATCAGAAAACGTTGCCCGAGAAATAGGTAAAATGACTTTTGATTCAAATTATAACACAACACCAATTTCCAAGAACATTTATGAATTAATTCATGAATTTATGAAAACGAATCCATCTTCAAATGCAGAAAAATTACCAGCTTATTTAAACATGAATCTTAATTACGATTTTAGTAATAATACAATTCTTAACCAACTAGGATATAGCAGATTAAAAAAAGAGGACAAACCTGATTGGGCGTTAGAATTATTTAAACTTAATGTAAAGTTATTCCCTGAAGACGGCAATTTATGGGATTCACTGGGTGAAGCTTACTTAAAATATGACAAAAAAGAAGAAGCCTTAATGAGTTACACAAAAGCAGTGGAATTAGGTAGTGAAGACTCAAAGAAAACATTGAATGAGCTGTTAAAAAAAGACTAGAGTAAAAAACTGTTGCCAAGCCGTATATAATTTATTGCTAATTCTAGCCAACTTACGAAAATCCTCGCAACAAACCATATACAAACCGTTGAGGGAAATTGCCTGCGGTACGTAGAAACCGCGTTTTGCAAACGCTCCTTTTCCTACTAATTACCCTCAACGCTCCCTGTTGATTGCACCTCGCTAATTTATAGTATATTTATAGGGTTCTTTGTGAACTCCTCACGCAACTACACACAACATAATGTATAGCGAATGAGGTGCGAACATGGCTCTTCGTGAGGCGCACCTCACTACGCCATACACAGGGAGCGTTGTAAGGCATAAAAACTCACAATTGACAAAAGAAAAATACATTTCAGAATTAAAGTTAAAATTTGAAAGTTATGCTCCAATTTCAAACGAATCTTGGGCATTAATTGAATCTATAGTAACGTTTCAGAAATTAGAAAAAGATGAAATATTACTAAGAAATGGACAAATTGCAAAAAGCATACATTTTGTTTGTAAAGGTGCTTTAAGAGCATTTGTAACTGATTATGATGGTAATATCTACAATAAAAATATTTTCCTCGAAACAGATTTTGCTGGTTCAACAGTTTCATACCTATTAGATATTTCTTCAAATTTCACACTAGAAGCTCTTGAAGAAACTACTCTAATAAACCTTGATTATAAAAAATACAGACAGTTTATTGAACAAAATATTGATTTAAAAAACTTCTATATCGCCTATTTAGAAAATAATTGGATTGTTGAAAAAGAACAAAGAGAAGTTTCTTTAGTAATGGAAAACGCTACGGAAAGATATCTGAAATTACTTCAAAAACATCCAAATATTGACCAACGTATACAAAAGCTACATATAGCATCTCATTTAGGAATTACACCGACTCAATTGAGTAGAATAAGGAAACTCCTAAAGAAAAATCCCTAAATCAACATATGTAAAGGCATAACTCTATTTCTCAATTTATCTTTGTACTATTAATTAATATAAAAAAGATATTATGAATTTAATAGAAAACTTAGAGTGGAGATACGCTACTAAAAAATTTAACCCTTCTAAAAAAGTTTCCCTAGAAAACCTAGAACAAATAAAGAAGGCTATTCAATTATCGGCATCATCTTATGGTCTTCAATTGTATAAAGTAATTATTCTTGATAATAAAGAATTAAGAGAAAAATTAAAATCAGTTTCTTATGGCCAAAATCAAATAACAGAGGCTTCTCATTTAATTGTCTTTTGTAATTATTCAGTCGTTACAGAAAATCATATAGACGAATACTTCGTCTTAAAATCTCAAACAGAACAAGTTAATATTCTTGACTTAAAAGGTTATTCAGATTTTATTAAAGCAGATGTTAGAAATAAATCTCAAATTGAAAAAGATAAATGGACTTCTAATCAAACCTATCTAGCTTTAGGAAATTTATTGAACGCTTGTGCAGAACTCAAAATAGATGCTTGTCCAATGGAAGGTTTTGAAACTAAAGAATACAACAAAATATTAAACCTCGATAAACAAGGACTAAATGCTTCTGTAATTGCAACTATTGGTTATCGTTCAGATGATGACTCTTCTCAAAACACAAAAAAAGTCAGAAAGTCCACCAATAACCTATTTGCGTAATGAAATCATTAAAACAAGCATTCACAATGGGTTTGACTGGTGCTATAGCCGTTTTTATAGCCTCTTACTTTGGACTACCAACTTGGGTTTTATTTATGGCTTGGGTAAGCTATTATTTATTTGGCACAAAAACTAAAACTGCATTTATAATCCTTATTCAGCAAATATTTGGAATTTTAATAGCTATGGTCATTCAATATCTAGGCACCTATCTTTCAGAAATTTCAGCTTCATTCGGGTTTCCTATCATAGTTTTTCTTGTTATGATTGGTGTATTTTATATCTCAAAGTTAAAATATTTGAATAATATTCCAGCTTACTTTTTAGGAATGATTATTTGGTTTGGTTCAAATTCAAAGATAGATATAAATATACTTTCATTATTAGGAATTACCTTATTTACTGGCTATACTTTTGCTTGGATAAACGTAACCATAAATGAACAAATAGAATCAAAAACCTAAATAATTGTGAACATATGAATAATTATGGCTTATTAATTTTAGCTTTTATTGGTGGTGTATTTTTAGCTTTGCAGGGAGGGTTAAACGCACAGTTAGGCGTTTTATTAAGAAACCCTTTATTGGCAAGTTTGGTTGCATTTTTTAGCAGTACTATATTTGCTTTAATTTTTATACTATTTAATTTCAAATCGCTACCAACAAATTTTCAAATAAAAACGATACCTTTTTATCTCTGGTTTACGGGTGGTTTTTTTAGTGTAATAGGAATAAGTTTATACTACTATACCATTCCTAAATTAGGGATTTCTACGATGATTTCAATTGGGCTTTGTGGTCAATTAATTTTTGCTGTGATTGCAGGAAGTTATGGTTGGTTAAATTTACCTTTAGAACCTATAACGTTAAAAAAAACAATAGGAATAGCATCAATGATTCTAGGAATCGTATTAATCAATATAAAATGAACAGTATAAAATCAAATATCCAAAATTTGACATCTCTTTGGCAAACAGTAAGTGAACCACTCAATTCATATTTTATTGAAACGGATTTTAGTTTTAGTTTAATTGAACATTCAGAATGGCCCAATAGATTGTGGTTTAATCAAGAAATTAACAAAGACGGAATAGCATTAGCTAAAGAAAAATTATTATCTATTTCTACAAACCTAACTATACCATATTGGGATATTTACAATAGTAATTCTTTTGAAATGTTAGATGAAAATGGATTTAACCTTAAGTTTGAACAAATAGGAATGTCATTAAAAGCACCTCACATATTTACTGAAATAAAAACTTTAAGTTTAAAAAAAGTGTCTACTGAAAAGGACGCAAAACTATGGTCTATCCTTTTTTCTAAATCTTTTGGGTATTTCACCAATCCAGTATTGCTAACCAAATCTCAAAAAAATACTGACTATTATATTGCTTATCATCAAAATGAAGCTGTTGGAACAGGTATTTTACACACGACAAATAATGTTACTGGCATTCACTCTGTTGGTATTGTGCCTGAACAAAGGAGAAAAGGTTATGCTGAACAAATAATGAAACTTTTAATAAATAAATCAATTAAAATCAATAGTGATTATATTACCTTACAATCATCTGATATGGGAAAAGGATTATATTTAAAATTGGGGTTTGAAGAACAATTCACGATAAAAAATTACGCCTTACATACGTGTATAGAACATAGCTAATAAGTGCTAAATAAAATTATAGCTCATTTACAAAGTTTCTCCAAATATAAAGTTTGGGGTTTAAAATAAAAAAAAACAAAATATTTATATTTGGCTAAGTACATATTCCAAAACTACAACGTATTTAAATGCGCTACGCCTCATCCACAAGCCGTTATGCCTAATTAGGTACGTTATACAAACATCCTTTACAGAGTTATAGATACATCGTTTACACTTTTTTAACTTGCAATTTGAACCAAATTCAGATTGCTATGCCTTGGAAAGACACAACGATTATGGAACAAAAAATTATTGAAGTCTGTCAAAGCAAAATAGAGAAAAAAAGATAGTACGTTGGATTATAATTTTATGCTTTTTTTGCTAATAAAAACGACAATCCAGAATTATTAATGGAAATAACTAAATGTTGGATAATGGCGCATCAACTTAGACCATTTTGAAAAAGCTGTGAAAATTTAAAAAATGAAAAACGAATATTTAAGACATACAATAGCCACAATAGATTATAGATTTCAAAAATCTATAAAAAATGCAAAGACTACTTTGGATATTTTAATCTTGGGAAAGGAAGTAGAAGTATTAATGAAATTATAAATATTTCGTTCTAAGCTCTACAACAATTTTTATTTTGGAGTAAAGAGCACAAAAAGGGTTGCCTGAAAAACTAAATTTGAATTTAGAAGTTGACAGATTAAATGCGGAATTAAAAAGCTTGGATAAAGTGCTTTTAGAAAATGAATTAAGTATGAATTATTCAAAAAAATTATTACAAGGTCCTTTATCAGATTTTTTAACACATATTGGTCAAATATCAATGATGTCAAGGCTAAACGGTAATCCAATTGAACGGGAAGATTTTTCCTCTGCGGAAATAAATTCTAAAGAAATTGAATAAATAAAAACTAAAAAAAGGCATAGCACTGTATAAAAAAATAGCCAAATTAGTAGTAAACATGAGCATTATAGCTCGCATAAAATTTAGTAATAAACTGATAATTTTGAATTCCACATACCAAACGTTAGTAATAATTTTAAAGAAAACATTGAATCTAATATTCTTCTGTAACATTCTAACTATAAAATCGTCTTATATATTCTTATTAAAACATTAAAATGAAAATTACCTATAATAACAAAGCCTACACAATTTTTATTCTAGCATTGTTTCACATTGTATCATGTTCAAGTGACGATGAAACTCCAAACCCAATAAATGATATTTATTTGAGTATTCCAGATATTCATTTTGAAGCAAAATTAATAGAGCAAGGCATAGATTCAGACGGTATCGTTAACCAACAAATGTTAAAGTCAGATGCTGAGGCAGTAAGCCTATTGGATTTAAACCTTTCTGCCAATTTTGGTGAAATAAGCGATTTGACAGGAATTGAGGGCTTTGTAAACATAACATTATTGTCCGCGGCTAGACAGGAAATTAAAAATGTTGATTTAAGCTTTAACACTAAGTTAGATACTTTATTTCTTAATGGAAATCATCTTACCAATATTGACATTAACAACAACCCAAACCTGATTTTATTGGATATTCAGTCAAATGAACTTAGTTCAATTAATGGGCTATCAAAATCGACAAATTTGAAAAAGGTGAATTTATCCTTTAATAACTTTGAAGAAATTAGTATTAAAAATGAATCTATTGAAGAGTTACTCATTAGTCATAACCTTTTGAAATCTATTAACACTAAAGATGCTTTAAACCTAAAGAATGTACTAATAATACTTAATCAACTTACAACAGTAGACTTCAGCTCTAATACATTGTTAGAGACCTTGGTAATCTCTGGCAACAAGCTTCAAAACATAAATCTTGAAAATAATACTAGTTTAACACATCTATATAGTTCAAGTAATTTGCTTACCAGTCTCGATGTAAGTAACAATCAAGAATTAATAGATTTAAGGGTGGATAGAAATCCAGATTTAACCTGTATTAAAATTTTAAGTAGTCAGGAAATCCCAACCGTGTCAATATCTGATTATCAGGAATTAAATACAATTTGTAATTAGTATAAGATCCGTTTTATAGAAACCAAACATATTGCTAACACCATATATAAAAAAACTAAATGAAAAACACATTAATACTCGTTTCTGCATTAATTATAAGCTTTCATGCAATTGGACAAAAAAAAGAACTTAATAGTATATCCTCACAAGATGGCACAGACCCTCATTTACATAAAAAAACCGAGTCTTTTATTAAAGCTTATAGTGCAAAGCAACAACCACACAGTGGCTTAAAAGATATAGATTACTTCTTATCCTTTTTTGCAGATGATTTTATTGATGAGCATATTAAGTATAATGTAATCATAACCGATAAAGAAATATTTAGAAAGGGAATGATCGACAAACTTCAAAATAAGGTATATTATCATATAGTATCTATTGATGACATTATGCTAGGAAAAAATGTAGCTTTTATAAAGATTACCATTAAAGCCAAAGTTAAGCCGTTTCACATGGATAAAGTTATTGAAAACACCTCAAGTCAAATAATGTCAATTGAGTACGACCAAAATGGATTAATAAAACATTTAAGAAGGCACCATAATTAGCAGAGTTTAACCTAGAAATATGATATATGGAATTTAGAAAAGCAAAAAAAAAAACGATGTTCCTGCAATTGTAGAAATGATTACTTATGATGAGCTAGGGAAAACAAGAGAATATTTTCACCCCCCCTTAACTAAAGAATACCATAGCGCATTTAATAATATAAACAATGATGATAACCAAGAACTCATCGCTTACTTTCAGCGCAACTTACTTCACTATACACAGGGTGCGTCGTCGAAAAAAATAGGATCATATAGTTTACAATAAGGCGTGGTTAGATTTTCGAATTTTAAAAAAGAACCCCTTGTGTATTTTTATTTGGTAGTGGTTGTTCCTTTGCAAAAGGATTATCGAGCCATTTGTGTAGATATACTTTAACAAAAAGATTAAGTCTAATAAAGGCGACTAAATTTGATAAATACCAAGGATGTTTAGCTTGTGTTTTTAATGCTTTTAGGATTAGAATCGTTATTAATATCGTTCAATTTTATTGACGGATGAGCGTAAAATCTAATTTTATAAAATTAAAAAACTCACCTCAGTAAAAACAAATACAAAAAGAGCCTTTGTGAGTTAAAAAATATTAATAATCTTTAAAGCAAAATAAAAAGTTTTGTACATAAGTATAAAAAGAAAATGAAAAATAAGACAATCAATATAAAAAACATGGTTTGCCCTCGTTGCATTGAGTCGGTTGAAGATATTTTTACAAAATTAAATCTAGATATTAGCTCAATTAGATTAGGCGAAGTAATTACTGAAAAAGAAGTTAACAAAGAGCAAAAAGTTGAACTTAATAAAAGACTTTCTAAAAAAGGATTCGAGTTGTTAGAGGACAATAAATCTAAGTTAATTGGTAAAATAAAAACCCTAATTATTAATTCCATTCACTATTCTAAAGAACCTATAAATATTAACTATTCATCTTATTTAAGTGACCAATTACATCAAGACTATGGTTCCTTGAGTCGTTTATTTTCATCTGTAGTGGGAGTCACTATTGAAAAATTCGTGTTATCCCAGAAGATTGAGAAGGTAAAGGAGTTAATATTTTATGATGAACTTACTTTATCAGGAATAGCATTCCAAATGGATTACAGTAGTGTAGCATATCTTTCTTCTCAATTCAAAAAAGAAACAGGAATGACTCCAACCCAATTTAAGAAACAAAAAAAACCAGGTCATAACCATTTGGACAATCTTTAGTCATAATCTTATAAAATCAATACAGAAAATCATAACAGATAATTAATCTTACCTACCGACTTTTGTATCATAATTTAAATAGTATAATAATTATGAATACAGTAGTCTCTGAAAGCAAAAAAGTACATATAGAAACCTATCCTGTAACTGGAATGACTTGTGCTACCTGTGCGTCTAGTGTAGAGTCTATTTTGACAAATACAAATGGAGTTACAAAAGCAAGTGTGAATTTTGCATCAAATTCTGTTTTAGTAGAATATGATAATTCAATAAAAAAGACAGATTTACAGAGCAGTTTACAAAGTGTTGGTTATGATCTTATATTAGATGTAGATGATCCGCTACATGTACAAGCTGAATTACAACAGAAACACTATCAAGATATAAAGTTGAGGACAATTTGGTCAGCAATTTTAACACTTCCCATATTCATCATTGGAATGTTTTTTATGGAATGGATACCTGGTAAATGGATTTCATTAGGCTTATCATTACCAATTCTATTTTATTTTGGTCAAGGTTTTTATGTAAATGCATGGAAGCAGGCTAAACATAAAAAAGCTAATATGGATACCTTAGTGGCTTTAAGTACTGGTATTGCTTTTTTATTTAGTTTATTTAACACACTTTTTTCTGACTTTTGGTATGCTAGAGGTATTTATCCTCATGTTTATTATGAAGCAGCTACAGTAATTATTACTTTCATTTCTTTAGGAAAATTAATGGAAGAAAAGGCCAAGTCCAACACGTCTTCAGCTATTAAAAAACTTATGGGACTTCAACCTAAAACACTAAAGGTTATTGTTAATGGCAAAGAGCAAGAAATACGCATTACATCTGTGCAAAAAGGTAACATTATTGTTGTTCGTCCTGGTGAAAAAATTCCGGTTGATGGGATAGTTACATCAGGCCATTCGTATGTAGATGAAAGTATGATTACTGGTGAACCAGTTGCTGTTGCTAAAAATGAAGGAGAAAAAGTATTTGCCGGAACTCTTAATCAAAAAGGAAATTTTCAATTTGAAGCTCTAAAAGTGGGTAGTGAAACCTTACTGTCCCAAATTATCAAAATGGTACAAGAAGCGCAAAGCAGTAAAGCTCCTGTTCAAAAATTAGTAGATAAAATAGCTGGAATTTTTGTACCTATAGTTATTAGCATCTCCATTTTAACATTTACAGTTTGGATGATAAATGGCGGTGAAGATGCATTTACACATGCTTTACTAACATCGGTTGCGGTATTAGTAATTGCATGCCCCTGTGCCCTTGGACTAGCTACACCAACTGCAATTATGGTTGGAGTTGGTAAAGGAGCTGAGAACAATATTTTAATTAAAGATGCAGAAAGTTTAGAATTGGGACATAAGGTTAATGCTCTTGTTTTAGACAAAACAGGAACTATTACTGAAGGCAAACCTACTATTACGAACTTCTCTTGGGCTAACAATACAAATCATAACGAACTATCCAGTATTTTAATGTCTATTGAAGCCAAATCTGAACACCCTTTAGCAAATGCTGTAGTGAAAAAATTTAAAGAAAAGGGGACTTCACCTATTGAACTTTATAATTTTGAAAGTATTACAGGAAAGGGGGTTGAAGCTACTGATTTTAAAAAACAAAAATTCTATGTGGGAAACTTCAAATTAATGCAGGAAAAAAATATAGCACTTAACAAGACTTTAATTGCAAAATCAAAATTATGGCAAGAAAAATCAAAGACAGTTATATTTTTTGCTTCTGACAAACAATTTCTCGCTGTTATTGCCATTGGTGATAAAGTAAAAGCTTCATCAAAATCTGCAATCAGCAAATTATTAAATAGAGGCATTAAAGTTTATATGCTCACAGGTGATAACAACCAAACTGCTAAATCGATTGCAAAAGAAGTTGGGTTAACAGATTACAAAGGAGAAGTTTTACCTTCTGATAAAGCTAATTTTGTTAAAAACCTACAGAACCAAGGTCAAATTGTCGCTATGGTTGGAGATGGTATAAATGATTCCCAAGCATTGGCGCAAGCCGATATTAGCATAGCAATGGGGCACGGATCTGATATTGCAATGGATGTTGCCAAAATTACACTTATGACATCAGATTTAGAATCTATTCCAAAAGCGTTCAACCTATCTTCCCAAACAGTTAAAGGTATTCGTCAGAATCTGTTTTGGGCATTTATTTATAATTTAATTGGTATTCCAATAGCTGCTGGAATACTCTATCCTTTTAACGGATTTCTATTGGATCCTATGATTGCAGGTGCCGCTATGGCATTTAGTTCTGTTTCTGTTGTCGCAAATAGTTTAAGATTAAAATCAAGCAAACTTTAAGCGAAATATCACAAAAGATTTACAAAAAAGCATAAGAGATACATCTTTATCTCAAAATATCTTTGCGCTTATTAATTCTTAAAACATTTTACTCATGAAAACAAAAATTAATACCACAATAAGATTAATATTAGGCATTGGTCTCTTAATATTTGGCTTGGATAAATTTTTTGAATTTGTTCCTCATAACCATGTCATGGATGAAGATTTAATAGCTGCCTTTACCGGTTTGATGGCAAATAAGTTCATATTACCAACTGTTGGAGTTGTAGAAGTAATTTCAGGTCTGTTGTTACTAACTCGAAAGTATAGTCTTATAGGATTATTACTGATGGTTCCTGTTACCTATGGCATAATCGCATTTCATTTAGCAGTTGATCTCGCAGGTATTGTACCGGGCCTTTTAGTGGCTTTAATGCATATTTATTTGCTTTCATCAAAAAGGAAAGCTCTAACAAACTTAGTTATACAATAATCTTCATTTAACCCGTTGTGCATTTTAAATAATGCTGATTTTTATATTGTTTATTTTTCTATCAAAGACAAATTTGTTAATGTATTGAATTACAGTTAGCGAAGTTATTTTAGATATTATTCTGGTCTTAAAGCCTTCAAAAGACTTAGCGTAGTTGCGTCTTATCATGAATTGGTCACACAGTTGAGAAAATAAAGTTTCTATCCTCTTTCTCGATTTTCTAAAAATGTACGGTTGTTTTTTGTAATTGTTTTGATTATTTCTCATCGGTGTATTTAGCTTTATGTTACAAGTATCAAACAAGTTAAGTTGAATTTCTGCGGATAAATAACCTCTATCACCAATTAAAGTGCAATTGCTAATTTGTGCTTTAATATCTTTAAGATAATTCACATCATGAACAGATGCCGGACTCAAATCTATACTCTGAAAAATACCGCTAACAGAACAAATAGCATGTAATTTATACCCATAATAATTAGCACTTTGAGAAGCACAATAACCTTTGTCTGGAAAGACATAAGTAGCTTCTTTACATATTCTTGAACGAG
Source organism: Wocania ichthyoenteri Th78 (assembly GCF_000789235.1). GTDB lineage: Bacteria > Bacteroidota > Bacteroidia > Flavobacteriales > Flavobacteriaceae > Wocania_A > Wocania_A ichthyoenteri. Next base: position 3,556,247 of record NZ_KN525716.1, on the reverse strand, counting down.
AACTTCTTGATAGCTTACAAACCTCTAAAGGCATACTATCTACAATGAAATAGTCTTCAAATTCATTAAAATGAGTAGCCAATTTTAAACGTATTGCATCAATATGATTTGCTAACTTTCTTCTTCTACGATTATAAACACTGCGGTTAATTTTTGATGAAATGATATCAGGAAGTTGTCTAAATAGGTTACTCTCGCTATCTATACCCATATATTCTGATGTAAGGCTTAGGCTTACCAACTCCAAATCACTCAGTTTGGGTTGTCGTCTTTGATAAGCTAAAAGCTGCTCTTTTGATATTTTTCTTAATACTTCCAATATTCTTTCGTAATTTGCATTTAAGTTGTTCATAATTAATGTTTTATCGCTAAAACAAGTTACTGATTATCAGTAAGATGGACAACTTTTTTCTTTTAAATCATAATGCACAACGGGTTAATTAATTAAAATAGAAATCACGTCATATGGAAAATTTAAAATTTAAAACAAACATTAATTGTACAGGATGCTTGTCAAAGGTTAGCCCACAACTAAACAATGAAAAAGGAATTGAAAAATGGAATGTGGATTTGGAGAGTACTGAAAAATTTCTTTCAGTTAAATCTAGGTCTACTTCAGAAGAAGACATTGTTAATGCCGTAAAAAAAATGGGGTTTAAAATTGAAAAAGTGTGATAATCACCGAATGTAGCATACTATATAAGTAATAGCGGTATAAGTACTAACTTGAGCCGCTTTTGCCTTAAAAAGAACTGAATTAAAAAATAGCAGTTTTAAGCATAAGTTATCTAACTTGTGCTTTTTTATTACATATATGCTGTATGAAAAGTAATAGCAAATTAATATGTGCCTTTTCAAGATATTCGAAAGTGTAGTGGAGTAACTATACCTATCCTTGAGCAACTTTAACTTTTAATTTTGAGAATCATATAATATCAGTCTACTTATTAAAATGGTGTTTTTTATTTAATAATTATTTATGCTTCTTCTAAATTTTACAAGTTCACTCTCAGTAAGTTCCAATTTTAGATATCCCTTCCCGAAACTGCTCTTTACAACCTTGACATTATCCAGCACATAAATAAAATCTTTTTTAACCGATTTCATGTTGTACTCTAATCGTTCATATCTAATTTTAGGTACGGTGACCTCTATAAATTCTTTATCAGTTTGCACCTTTGCAAATTTCTTTTCCACCAATGTGGGTTTTTCCTGTTTTACTTTTTCTTCGAATAGGGATAACAACATGGCAGTAGTTGGTTTGGTCTGATTTTTTTCAATGTCCTTGATAATTGCAATTATAGCATTGGTCCTTTTATTTATTTTACCCTCCAATTTGGCAATGGAATCTCCCAAATTATCTGCGGGCGCAATCCCATTAATCTCAAAGAACTGGATCATTTGATGCAAGCTCATAGATTGAGATGCTGCATTGTTCTTGCAAAATATTCTAAATTTCTGAGCTGTTGCAGCTTTAATTTTTACAGTTACAAACGCTTCTTTTTCATGTCCTTTATCCATTTTTTAGTAAAAATTTTATTGGTTTTACTGGGCTAGCTGCATTTTTTAGTAAAAACTTAAAAACGCTCCAAATCTTAAAACTTCCAAAACCCTTTAAATACAGGGCCTTGCGGAGCAAATGAATTACGTAACATCGCTCTGCGTGTTACCCTCTTGCTTATCAAATCTTGTCAGCAAAAGGCTGACAAAATCCTCCAACAACTGATAAAAAATCAGTTGCTTATTTACTAGATTACTAGTCCTATTAATGTATGAATTTTATGAGTAAATCAAAAATATCCTTTGGTATCAAATGATGTAATTTGATGCTAAAAATCATAGTTTTTGGAAATATTGAAAAAAGAAGCGTCAGATTCGAAATATACCGATACAATAATTCATAAATTTTTTATTGTTGATTTTTTGGCTTAATCATTTTTGTTTTTTTTAAAAATTGATTAAAAAAAGACATGATGGATTGTTGAACTGGAAACAACTCGACATCTGGAGAGTTGTTCTATTTCAACAATAAAATTAAAACATAAAAAAACCTACTCTTTCGAATAGGTTTTGATGATTCATTGAAAAATCTGGTTACAGTTCAAACTGTATAATAGCATTTTCAATTTCTTGCTTACGAGCTTCTAAAGTCGATTGTAAATGCGTGGTTACCAACTTAATCAAATTGGTATTGGTCGTTTTAAACTCTAAATTATGAGAATCCCGAATGTAAAACGAAGCCGAATCACCTTGGTTGTAATTGAACTTGGTGAGTTCGTTTAAGGTCTGCACCAAACGTTCCCGTTGGGTTGCCAGTCCTCGTAACTTCTCAAACCTTTGCATGCGTTCTACCAAATCAATGGTCGCTTTGCTTACAATGGCTTGTTTGACTTGTTGCGTTTGTCCAATCGCTTCTTTCGTTAATTGCTTTTGAACGTCTTTTTTAACGGTTGCTGTTTCTTTTTTTGCTGTTCCGTTGGATTTTGTTTCCATAATTAAAATTTTTAGTTAAACAATATTTGAGCACACACCAAACGGAAGACAAAATTTTGGAGTGAAAAGGAAACGTATAAAAAGTGAGGCACGAACGGCTTTATGCCGTCCCTTTTTCGAGAAATATTTTGCGACGTTTATATTTCGGGAATATTGATGAATATATTATTGTATTGCTTTTTTAAGTAAGTAGAATTTGAACGTCTAATATGAAATTACAAAAAATTTGGAACTGAAATTCTGCATCAAGCGAACTTTAGTCTAAAATGTTTTTTTGCATTTTGGACTCATGTTCAAGACCTTTTTAATGAAGCGCTTTTCCCGAAATGTAGTGCTTACGGAATGTAGTGGGAATGGGCTGGAATGGAATTTATTTGATATTTGTGTTTGAGATAAAAAATAAAAAATGATTTTAACAGAAAAACAGGATAATTTCTAGATAGTACCGCAGAAGCTCATAAAATATTTGATTAGAAATATTAGTCTTCAATAAATTGTTCTAAAGAAAATTCAAAACCAAATACATCAAAAGATTTCAATTTTAATGCAATAGATATTCTAATCAGTGTCTTTAGAGTCATGTTATCATAAACTCCTCTTTCAATTTTGCTAAACGCACTTGGATCAATATCACATAAGGCATCCATATCTTCCAATATATATCCTTGTCTTTCTCTTTCTTCTTTAATTTTACTACCTATGGTTAACAATATTTCTTTTAAAGTGATATTTATTTTCTTTGGATTCATTTACTTGTTTTGGACAAGGTTGCATTTATTCAAGAATATTCTTTGGAAATATATTTCCAATTGAATGCTTTTTACTATATTTGATTTAGATTACATATTTTTGCGATTCTTCATATAAAATATTTGAAGCATTCGCTTTGAATCTCGTATCAGAAAACTGGTAATTTAAAGGAACGAGATGATAAGTAAGATGCTCACGCCTATGGGTGTGGGCTCTCTTATTGTTCCTCGGTATACCAGTACCTCTGATGCAGTAAGTTGAGTTCCACGCCTTTTTTTGTAGAAAAAGGCATTCTTCTCAACCTGTTTCAAAGCTAGCTTCTCTTTATAAACTGTAAGAACTCGTATCAGCTATTTAATATCATTATGGTGAAAACTATCATCAATTTAAACGAGGTCTGTTATGCCACACAGTAACTTTAAATTATTAAAAAATGGTGACCCCTCTGCTTTAGAACAGATTCATTCTGAATACAGCAGACGTATCTTTTGGGTTGGTAAGCAACTTATCAAAGATCCTTTTGTAATTGAATCCTTGGTTCAAGATACTTTTTTAAAATTATGGATTCATAGGGACAGGGTAGAATCACCTAAGCATATTTTCTATTTTTTAAGGTTTGTGATGAAAAGAGAGTGTATTTCATACTATAGTAAACCTAAAAATAAGTTCTTTAGGCATGTCCATTCGTTAGAAGATTACGACAATTACCAAGACTATATGGTGGGGTATGATCCCGTAAATGCGTCTGAAACTCTAAAAGATCAGGAATCGGAACAAAAAACCTTCAATCGAATCAAAAGTGTATTACCTCTATTGAACGCTGAAAGAAGGCATTTAATTGATCTCTGTTTAAAATATGGTTTTCAATATAAGGCTATTGCCGAGGTTATGGGAACAAGTATTAATGAAACCAGTAATGAAGTGAAACGAGCTATTGAGGATATTAAAACAATTATTAATCAAGGAAGTGCGCTTGAAACTGAACAAACGCCCGCTATTAAAATTAAGGTTCAAGATGTTATGACCAAGGAACAAGCAAGAGTATTAAAGCTCCGATGTGAAAAGAAATATTCCTTTACGTCCATCGCCAAAGCACTTAACCTCTCCGAAAAGGAAGTTCACAAAGAATTTATGATAGCCCATAAACTCATACAGCAGAAACATGGGCAGCAATTAGAATCCGCTTGATATGGAAAAGCCAACACTCAAACTAACCCGAAAGGTTCAGCTATTGGTCGACCTTCCTACCCAAGAAGAACGCAAGGAAGCCTTGGACAAACTTTATCAGTGGCAAAACCGATGTTTTAGAGCTGCCAATCTTATCGTTTCCCATCTCTACGTACAGGAAATGATCAAGGAATTCTTTTATCTGTCAGAGGGGATAAAGTATAAATTAGCTGATGAAAAAAAAGATGAGCACGGAATATTGCAGCGCTCCCGTATCAATACCACTTATCGCGTGGTATCAAATCGCTTTAAAGGTGAAATCCCTACAAACATATTGTCCAGTTTGAATAATACCTTAATCACTTCTTTTAAGAAAAACAGCCCAGAATACTGGAAAGGTGAACGTTCCCTTAAAAACTTCAGGAGAGATATGGCTTTTCCATTTGGTTTGGAGGGCATAAGCGGATTATCTTATAATGACGAGAAAAGGGCTTTTTGCTTTCGTTTATTTCAAATTCCTTTTAAGACGTATTTAGGAAAGGACTATACCGACAAAAGAATACTATTGGAGCGCGTAATAAAGGGAGAAACCAGGCTATGTACCTCCCATATTAAATTAAAGGACGGCAAAATATTCTGGCTACCGATATTTGAAATTGAAAAAGAAAAGCAATCCTTAAGACCAGAAGTGATTGCAGAGGCATCCCTGTCTATTGAATATCCCATCGTAGTTAAAACCGTTAATGCCAGACTCACTATCGGCACCAGGGAAGAGTTTCTCCACAGAAGATTAGCTATACAGGCAGCCCTTAAAAGAGCACAGGTAGGGGCTACCTATTCCAAATCGGGCAAAGGAGTCAAAAGAAAATTAAAGGCAGTGAACAAACTCAGCAAAGTCGAAAATAATTATGTATCCCATCGTATTCATGTATATAGCAGAAGATTAATCGATTTTTGCATTAAACATCAGGCAGGAACACTCATTCTATTAAATCAGGAAGACAAGATTGGGATAGCCAAAGAAGAGGCGTTTGTATTAAGGAACTGGGGCTATTATGAGTTAATGACCAAAATAAAATACAAAGCCGAGAAAGCAGGCATTGAAATTATTATAGATTAACCAATTTGGTTACGAGGGTGCTTGTACACCCGCAAGGTGAGGTTGATAATAACACTCACTGAATGTGAACAGCATATACAACGCGTGGGCTCTCTTATTTTTTTGATTGCTCTAAATTATTCCTATAAAATTGGTATTCATGGTTTTTTAATTTTAAAATTTCCTTTCCATACACTCCTGTCATTTTTGAGGAGCGTATGGAAAGGAAATTCTTTTTAGGCTTTAAAATTGTTTTTTTAAGCACTTTTATTTTCTTCTTTTTGTTTAAAGCGTTCTAGAAGATTGCTGATATCTTCACTAATTTTAGTTTCCACTACCCTAGCGTAAATTTGTGTAGTGGATAATTTAGCATGTCCTAACAATTTAGACACGGTCTCTATAGGCACGCCATTGGACAGCATCACAGTTGTTGCAAACGTATGCCTAGCGACATGAAAAGAAATATTTTTATAAATACCACAAGCTTTTGTAATTTCCTTTAAATAAGCATTAGTCTTTTGGTTGGAACTTATGGGCAACAAATTCATTGTAATATTCTGTTCTGTGTCGACCCTATACTTTTCTAATATTGCCCAAGCTTTTGGGAGTATGGGCACTTTTACCTGTTCATTTGTTTTTTCTCGTTTTGTGTAAATCCAATTATTATTGTCTATGCCTTTTATGATATGGCTTTCGGCCAGTTCTTTTACATCAATGTAGGATAGTCCTGTATAACACGAAAACACAAAGCAATCTTTTATTTTCTGTAAGCGTTCGATTTTAAATTCTGTGTTTTCTAACAATTCCAGTTCTCTTTCGTTTAAATACGCTCTATCGTATTTATCATATTTTAGTTGAAATTGACTGAATGGATTTTTATGCATCCATTCCAGTTTTATGGCTAGGTTTATCATTTTTTTGAATCGCTCCAAATGTTTCATCACCCCATTATTGGATAGCATCAATTGCTTTTTCTTGTTCTTGTAGGTTCTTAGGTAGTGTTCAAAGTCTGTAATGAACCTAAAGTTCAATTGTTTCAAATAGATGTCTTTTAATCTTTTTTTCTTCCTTAAAAACTTCTGTAAATAGCGCTCCGTTGTATAATAGTTCTTCATTGTTCCCGCTTTCAGGACATGAACCATATTGCCATTGTGATAAGCGATGAGTTCTTTTAAGGTTTTACTATTGTCATCTTCTCCCAAATATCGGGATTTGATGGCATCGGAGGACAACACCTTATCTTCTTCTATAAGTTCTTTATGGCATTGAAGTAGTTTGTTATAAACCCCATCTAAATAGGCATTTAGTATTCTAGCGTTTTCTGAATTGCCTCTGCCCCTATTTTTAGTATTGTCCCACTGGTTTTGTTCAATACTTCGTTTTAAACTCATTTCTGAACGTTTGCCGTTTACGGTAATACGGATATAGATGGAAATTTGATTGGGATTACTTCTTGATTTTCTTGTAAAGAAAATAATCGTGAAGGTGCTTTTTGTTTTCATTTTAAATGACTTTAATTAAACATTAATTTGTAAATACGAAAGTCAAATTATGTCTTAAAGTTCTTTAAAGTTACTACATTTTCAGTGAACAATTGCACACCGATTTGCACACCTTTTTATTGAGATTAGATGCTTTTATTTAATATCAAATAAAATGTGTAAAAACAAAAAACACTGATAATCATACGATTAACAGTGTTTTGATGCTACCTATTACTAGGTTCGTCGGGGTGGCAGGATTCGAACCTGCGACCTCCGCGTCCCAAACGCGGCGCGATAACCGGGCTACGCTACACCCCGATTTGGTTATCTATTATTGCGGAGAGACGGGGATTCGAACCCCGGGTACCCTTTTGGGGTACGACGATTTAGCAAACCGCTCCTTTCGGCCACTCAGGCACCTCTCCTTTTTTATGAACTTTGCAATAAAATTGCGGATGCAAATGTAACATATCATCTGTAAGAACGCAACTATTTTATTTAATATTTTGTAAAATTTATTCAGGGTATTCAATTCGCAAATGGTAAATATTTGCAAGCTTGTGTTTTAGCACTTTTTTTATCGACTGAATTTCTTTAAATGTAATATTGGCATTTAAAAATTGCTCTTCTTCTATTTGTTTGTTTATAATATTTTCAACAAAAGCATCAATCTTTGTAGATGTTGGTTCTTTTAAACTTTTAGATGCCGCTTCTACACTATCACACATCATTAAAATAGCCGTTTCTTTACTAAAAGGCTTTGGCCCAGAATAGCTAAAACCCAACTTATCGACTTCTTTTTGTAGTTCTTTTTCTTTCCTATAAAAATAGTAGACTACGCTTGTCCCATGATGTGTTCTAATAAAATCTATTACACGATCTGGTAAATTATTTTTTCTAGCAATTTCAATTCCATTTATAACGTGATCAGTTATAATTTTCGCGCTTTCTTTTGCTGATAATTCATCGTGTGGATTAATTCCTGTAGATTGATTTTCGGTAAAATACGTCGGGTTTTTCATTTTACCAATATCATGATATAAAGCACCTACTCTAATTAACATGGCATTTGCTCCTATTTCATTAGCAGATGCTTCAGCAAGATTAGCAACATTTAATGAATGATGAAATGTTCCTGGTGCTTTATTAGAAAGTTCTTTAAGCAATTTTGAATTGGTATCAGACAATTCTAAAAGCGACACGTCTGATACTAATCCAAAAAGTTTTTCGTAAGCATAAATTAATGGTTGTACAAATAAAGTGGCAAGTCCGCAAAGTATAAACCAAATAAAGGTTTCCCATTTAATCGTTTCAACAGTACCCTCATGTATTACAAAAAAAGCAAAATATGCCACGATATAAATTAGAGTAATTTGACCTACAGAAATAAATAAATTCGCCCTTTTATACAATTCTGAAACCGTTAAAATAGTTACAATTCCTGCAATTATTTGAAGAAACATATACTCATAACTATTAGGCACTATAAATCCTAATAACAACACCGTAATTACATGTGCAAATAGTCCTAAACGAGCATCGAAAAAGGCTTTAAAAACTAATGGTAGAATACAAATTGGCACCACGTAAATATATTTAGAATTGTAATTTACAACCAACGTTGTTATAAAAACCATTAAAAAAATATTGAAAAAAATAAAGGTGACTTTAGTATTGTTTTCAAACACATCAGGTCTATATTTTCGAAGAAATAATAACAACATTAATAAGGCTAAAGCAACCAACAATGTGTAAGCAAACAATATCCAATTATAGTTTGATTTATTCCAAACCTGCGATTCGTATTCAGATTGTAACGATTTTAATTTTTGATATTTATCACCTTCAATAACTTCTCCTTTAGAAATAATTAAAGTTCCTTTTTCAACACTACCTCTTACATAGGCTATTTTATCAAATTCCTCTTGTAAAACCTTATCGGTTGTAGATTTATCGAAAACAAGATTTGGCTCAACTAAATCGAAAAAAAGTGATATGAAGCTGTTTTTATAGTTAGACAAATTTTGATTTGAAAGCACTTTTTCAATAACCAATACAACCTCATCTTGCTTAATTAAATTAGAGAATAACACCTTTTCTTTCTCTACACGGTCATCAAGCAAAGCTATAACCTTATTATCAGAAAAATTATAATCTTCATTCAAAATACCAAATCGATATAATTCTTTGATGATTAAATTTCCAGTTTTAAACAAGTTATCTAAATCAAATTCTGGAATAGAATCAGAAAAAGAGTTTTTAAATTGAGTTTCAAATTGATCCTTAACTTCAGATTCAATAGCATTATCTAGGTTAAAATATAATATCGAATTGTCTCTAACTAATTTCTTTTCAGTAGCAATTTCTTCATCAGTTTTTTTAATGGCAAAATTAAAAGGCGCATATAAATTTTCGGATTGCCAGGGTTTCCCTTTTTCAAAATTATATTTAAATTTTCCGCTTTTTGGGAATAAATACACGATTAAAACCGTAGTGCATATAAACAATAGTCCTTTGTAAATTAAAGAATGGTTTCGGTAAAACTTATTTATAAAATCTTTCATTTAGCACTTTAATATTTTCAAATGTAACAAAATTATATGCCTTTTTCTGCTTTTTATAATATAGTAATCATTGTTAAGTTCTACTAAAAATTGATTATTTTCGTTGCATTAAAATTTAAGCATAAAAAAAATGAGTAAAGAAGTTGTTATTGTATCGGCTGCTAGAACACCAATAGGCAGTTTTTTAGGTTCTTTATCTACAATTCCTGCAACCAAACTAGGAGCTATTGCCATTAAAGGTGCGTTAAACAAAATAAACCTTAAACCTGAGCTAGTAGAAGAAGTTTTAATGGGTAACGTGATTCAAGCTGGGACAGGACAAGCACCGGCTAGACAAGCTGCAATTCACGCAGGCATACCTAATACCGTACCATGTACAACCATAAATAAAGTATGTGCTTCTGGTATGAAAACCGTTATACAAGCTGCTCAATCTATTGCCCTTGGTGATGCTAATATTATTGTTGCTGGCGGAATGGAAAACATGAGTTTAATTCCTCATTATTTATATGCAAGGACGGGTACAAAATTTGGACCAACCTCTCTAATAGATGGTATGCAAAAAGATGGATTAGTTGATGCTTACGACCAAAATGCCATGGGTGTTTGTGCAGATGCTTGTGCTAATGAATATAAATTTACTAGAGAAGACCAAGATGCTTTTGCCATACAATCTTACACAAGATCTGCAGCAGCTTGGGAAGCTGGGAAGTTTGATAATGAAATTATACCTGTTGAAGTGCCACAGCGCAGAGGTGAACCTATAATAGTTAGTAAAGATGAAGAATTTACTAATGTAAAAATGGAAAAAATACCACAGCTACGACCTGCTTTTACAAAAGAAGGCACAGTAACCGCTGCCAATGCTTCAACCATAAATGATGGTGCTGGTGCGATGGTTTTAATGAGTAAAGAAAAAGCTGAAGAATTAGGATTAAAACCTTTAGCTACTATAACAGGTTATGCTGATGCAGCACACGAACCTGAGTGGTTTACAACTGCTCCTGCCAAAGCTTTACCTAAGGCATTAAATAAAGCTGGAATTACAATTGATGATGTAGATTATTTTGAATTTAACGAAGCTTTTTCGGTTGTTGGTCTAGCTAATATGAAAATTCTCGGACTAAACGATAGCAATGTAAATGTTAATGGTGGCGCAGTTTCTCTTGGTCATCCGCTTGGTTGTTCTGGCGTTAGAATCCTTATTACATTATTAAACGTATTAGAACAAAATAATGCTAAAATTGGTGCTGCAGCTATATGTAATGGTGGTGGTGGCGCATCTGCTGTTGTTATTGAACGTAATTAATTTTGAATGCAATACGGAATTTGTAATTTAAGCATTGTCTCCTTAAGGTTTGAACCGTCTGATAAAAGTGAACTTACTTCTCAAGTTTTATATGGCGATTATTTTAAGATTATAGAACAGCGCAAATCTTGGAGTAAAATTCGACTTGCATTTGATAATTATGAAGGTTGGTTAGATAATAAACAATACATTGAAATTACAGAAGAACAATACAAAGTTTTAAACCAAGAAACTCCAAAATTTTTAGTAGATTTAGTTGAATTTATTCAAGATAAAGACGAGCAATTACATTCAATTTCATTAGGGTCTTCACTCAATGGCTTATCAATTTTGAATCATCGGTTTGATGGCAACTTCATTACAGATATTTTATCAAAAAGCAACATTATAAAAATCGCATTTTTATATTTAAATGCTCCATTTTTATGGGGAGGAAAAACACCATTTGGAATTGATTGCTCTGGATTTACGCAAATGGTTTATAAATTAAATGGTTATAAATTATTAAGAGAAGCATCGCAACAAGCCACACAAGGTGAAGCTTTAAGTTTTATTGAAGAAAGTGAACCAGGAGATTTAGCATTTTTTGATAATAATGAAGGTATAATTACTCATGTTGGAATTATAATGAAAGATAATTATATAATACATGCGTATGGTAAAGTACGAATTGATAGATTAGATCATTCTGGCATTTATAATGTAGATAAAAAAGTGCATACGCATAAACTAAGAGTTATTAAAAAAGTGATATAAAAAAAGCCGCTATAAGCGACTTTTTTATACTCTTAACTAATAGAATTTAGTTTCCTGCTTCAATAGCGTCAACTTTTTCTTTTATAGCTTTAAATTTATCTGTTTCACCTAAAACACTATAAATATTCATTAATGTTTTGGCTGCATTAATATTTTTCGAGTTAATATCAAGTGCTTTATCTAAATACGGTATCGCACTTCTATAAATATTTTGACGTTGCTCTCTTAATTCATCATAACGCAAATCATCTTTTTTAGAACTTCCTAAACCATTCATTTCTTCAATAAGTGCTTGTTCTCCGTTTAAGATTAAAGCTGCCATATTTATGTATGCATTTATATAACTAGGATCTAATTCTATAGCTTTATCATAATATTTTTTTGCTGCTTCAATATCATCAGATTCAGAAGCAATTACTCCTAAGTTATATTGTAATTCAGCATTATTTGGATCCTTTTGAGTTGCCAATTCTAATAGCCTTTTAAACTCATCTTTATTACCCATTTTAAAATGCACATTAGCCTCAGAAAGCAATAAATTAATATCGTCTGGACTTTCTGCTCTGGCATCTTTCATAGCGGCTAGTGCTTTTTCATTATCACCATTACTTACATAAATAAGTGCTACATTTTTAACAATTTCAGCTTTCTTAGATTCTGTTAATCGTTCTCCTGGTTTAATATGGCTTTTAGCTTTTACATATAAATTACGTGTACTTTCGTCTAAAACCTCTTCTTCTCCAGTTTCCACATTAGTAGCAAAATACTCTTTTTGTATTCCTGTATACCCTAATTGCTTAAGCTCTTCATATAATTTTAAAGCTCTATCAAATTCTTGAACATTTACAGCTGTAGCAGCTGCATAATAAAGGAATAACGTGTCTTGAGTAGAAGTTCTGTAAGCATGTTCAAAATATTTTGAAGCTGAAGAATAATCTTTATCCTCATAGGCTTTATTTCCCTTGGTTAAAATATCATTAGTCATGGTTTGCTTTAACTCTGTAACTTCTGCCCCATAAGCTCCTTTAACATTCTCTAAGCTTTCTAAAGCCTTATCAATATCTTGATTAGTTCCAGCACCATTTGCATATAATGCTTGACCTAATAAATAATAATATTTGGCTTTGTTTTTTTCATCCATAGAAGCCATTAAAGCTTTAGCTTGATTTAGAGACGCTTTTGCTTCTGCAAAGTTGTTTCCTTTAATAGCTTTCTCTGCAGATTTCAATTCTTTCTTTTGTGCAAATGAAAATGCACTTATTGAAAAAGCCAAAGCTATAATTAATTGTTTTTTCATTTTAATAATATTTAGTTAATTGTCAATATTGTTTTCGTTTAGATTATTATCAAGAGTTGTGCCATCTTCAGAATCACCAATGTTTTCAATAGTTTCAACATCTTCTACCTCTTCATCATCATGCATCACTTTTGCTACAGCAGCAATAGAATCACTTCCTTTTAGGTTAATTAACTTAACACCTTGAGTAGCTCTTCCCATAACTCTTAAATCTTGAACTGCCATACGAATAGCTATTCCAGATTTGTTAATAATCATTAAATCGTCTTCATCCGTTACATTTTTTATAGATACTAAGTTACCAGTTTTTTCTGTAATAGAAATTGTTTTTACACCTTTCCCTCCTCTGTTGGTAATTCTGTAATCTTCTAAACTTGAGCGTTTACCATAACCATTTTCTGAAACTACAAGGATATCGCTTTCCATATCATCAACTGCTATCATACCAATAACTTCATCAGTTTTTTCATCTTGTAAACGAATGCCACGAACACCAGATGCTCCACGACCCATTGGTCTTGTTTTAGCTTCTTCAAAACGGATAGCTTTACCAGATTTTAATGCCAACATAACTTGACTTTCGCCTGTAGTTAACTTGGCTTCTAGTAAAACATCATCTTCTTTAATGGTAATAGCATTAATTCCGTTTGTTCTAGGACGAGAGTATTGCTCTAAAGCCGTTTTTTTAACTTGCCCTTTTTTAGTAGCCATAATCACGTAGTGACTATTTATATAATCTTCATCTTTTAAATCTTGAGTACAAATAAAAGCCATCACTTTATCATCTTGCTCAATATTTATTAGATTTTGAATGGCTCTACCTTTCGAAGTTTTACTACCTTCTGGTATTTCGTACACACGCATCCAGAAACATTTTCCTTTTTGAGTAAAGAATAACATGTATTGGTGGTTTGTACCAACAAATAAATGCTCTAAGAAATCTTCGTTACGAGTGGTTGATGCTTTTTGACCAACACCGCCTCTATTTTGTGTTTTATATTCTGTTAAAGACGTACGTTTAATATATCCTGCATGAGAAATAGTAATAACTACTTTTTCATTAGGAATCATATCTTCTATACTTAAATCACCACCAGCATATTCAATAATTGAACGACGCTCATCACCATATTTATCTCGAACCACTTCCAATTCGCCTTTAATGATATTCATACGACGCTCTTTCTTGTCTAAAATATCTTTTAAGTCGATAATGGTTTTCATTATTTCTTCATACTCAGAACGTAATTTATCTTGCTCTAAACCTGTTAATTGACGCAAACGCATTTCAACTATGGCTTTGGCTTGAATTTCAGAAAGTTTGAAACGTTTTATTAAGTTTTCGCGAGCTTCATCGGCATTCGAAGATGCTCTAATAATTGCAATAACTTCGTCTATATTATCCGAGGCAATAATTAATCCTTCTAAAATATGTGCACGTTCTTCCGCTTTGCGTAATTCATAAGTTGTACGACGCACCACTACTTCGTGTCTATGTTCAACGAAATAATGAATTAGTTCTTTTAAGTTTAATAATTGTGGACGACCATTTACTAATGCAATATTATTGACACTAAAAGATGATTGTAATGCGGTGTATTTATATAATTTATTTAGAACGATATTTGGAATTGCATCACGTTTTAAAACGTAAACAATGCGCATGCCGTTTCTATCAGATTCGTCACGAATGGTTGCTATGCCATCCATTTTCTTTTCGTTAACTAAATCGGCAGTTTTTTTAATCATGTCTGCCTTATTTACTTGGTACGGAATCTCAGTTACAATGATACATTCTCTACCCTGTACTTCTTCAATAATGGCTTTTGCACGCATTACAATACGTCCGCGACCTGTATGAAATGCTTCTTTTACACCGTCGTAACCATAAATAGTTCCACCTGTTGGAAAATCTGGAGCTTTAACATGTTGTATTAATTCGTCAATCTCAATATCGGTATTTTCAATATAAGCAATCGTTCCGTTTACAACTTCAGTTAAATTATGTGGCGGCATATTAGTTGCCATTCCTACTGCAATACCCGAAGCTCCGTTTACCAAAAGCCCTGGAATACGTGTTGGTAAAACTGTTGGTTCTTGAAGAGTATCATCAAAATTCAATTTATGGTCTACAGTTTCCTTGTCAATATCTGCCAACATATCCTCAGATATTTTACGCATACGTGCTTCTGTATAACGCATTGCTGCAGGACTGTCCCCATCAATTGAACCAAAGTTACCCTGTCCATCTACAAGCATGTAACGCAAACTCCATTCTTGAGCCATACGTACCATGGCATCATAAACAGATGTATCTCCATGCGGATGATATTTACCTAAAACTTCTCCAACTATTCTTGCTGATTTTTTATGCGCTGTATTTGCTCTAACACCTAGTTCATGCATACCATAAAGTACACGTCTGTGAACTGGCTTTAAACCATCTCTTACATCTGGTAAAGCACGTGACACAATGACCGACATTGAATAATCAATGTAAGCCGATTTCATCTCATCTTCAATATTAATAGGGATCAACTTTTCTCCTTCTGCCATAAATATTTTAATTAAGTTTTTATGAGTTTTTCAAAACATGCTAATATAAAACTTTCAATAGTCATAGTAGGGCTTTCAATCATGTTTTTTCGTGTTTTTTATTAACAATTTCACATCCTTTTTTAGTTAATAACTATGCGGGTTAAAATTTTGATTTTATAAAGTTTTTTTCGTCAATTAGCATTTTAAGGTACAGTTTTTGCCTTAAGTAAAATGTTTTAGTATTTTTAATGCAGAAAGGAAACTATTTATGGATGATAATTTTTCACCAAGAGTAAAAGATGTAATTGCATATAGCAAAGAAGAAGCGCTAAGGTTAGGGCACGATTTTATTGGTACCGAACACTTAATGCTTGGGCTTTTGCGTGATGGAGATGGTAAAGCCATCAACATTTTAAATGCCTTAGAAGTTGATTTGAATCATTTGAGGCGTAAAGTAGAAATTTTAAGTCCTGCAAACCCCAATATTAATATTGCTTCTAATCAAAAAAAGAACTTACACCTTACAAGGCAAGCAGAACGTGCTTTAAAGACCACGTTTTTAGAAGCTAAACTATTTCAAAGCACCTCAATAAATACTGCTCATTTACTTTTATGTATCTTAAGAAATGAGAACGACCCTACTACTAAGCTTTTAAATAAGCTTAAAGTCGATTACGATAATGTTAAAGAACAATTTAAACTTATGATTACTAACGATAATGATTATATAGAACCAAAATCTGAATCTTTTCAAGATGATGATACAGGTTCACCAGAGGACACATCAAAGGATAATATTTTTAATGCACCATCTGGAAAAGCAAACAAAAAATCTAAAACACCTGTTCTAGATAATTTTGGTCGCGATTTAACAGCCATGGCAGACGAGGGTAAATTAGACCCAGTTGTTGGACGTGAAAAAGAAATACAACGCGTATCTCAAGTATTAAGTAGAAGAAAGAAAAACAATCCGCTTTTAATTGGTGAACCTGGAGTTGGTAAATCGGCTATTGCAGAAGGTCTAGCTCTTAGAATTGTAAAACGAAAAGTATCGCGTATTTTATTTAATAAACGCGTCGTTACTTTAGATTTAGCAAGCTTGGTTGCTGGCACAAAATATCGTGGACAGTTTGAAGAGCGTATGAAAGCCGTAATGAACGAGCTTGAAAAAAATGACGATGTCATTCTTTTTATTGACGAAATTCATACCATTGTTGGTGCAGGTGGCGCCACGGGTAGCTTAGATGCTTCAAACATGTTTAAACCAGCGTTGGCACGTGGCGAAATTCAGTGTATTGGTGCAACAACTTTAGATGAATACAGACAGTATATCGAAAAAGATGGTGCTTTAGAACGTCGTTTTCAAAAGGTTATAGTGGAGCCAACTACGGTTGAAGAAACTATAGAAATTTTAAATAATATTAAAGGAAAATACGAAGAACACCATAATGTTGATTATACTCCAGAAGCTATAGAAGCTTGTGTGAAATTAACTAACAGGTATATGACAGAACGTTTCTTACCAGACAAAGCTATTGATGCCCTTGACGAAGCTGGATCGCGTGTACATATTACTAATATTGATGTTCCCAAACAAATCATAGAGCTAGAAAAACAACTTGAGACTGTTAAAGAGACTAAAAATTCTGTTGTTAAAAAACAAAAATATGAGGAAGCAGCTAAACTTAGGGATGACGAAAAACGCATAGAAAAAGAATTGGCTGTTGCGCAAGAAAAGTGGGAAGAAGAAACCAAGCAAAACCGTGAAATTGTTACAGAAGACAATGTAGCCGATGTGGTTTCAATGATGACAGGCATTCCAGTAAATAGAATTGCGCAAACCGAAATTAATAAACTTGCCGAACTACCTAACCTAATAAAAGGTAAGGTTATCGGTCAAGATGAAGCGGTTGCCAAAGTGGTTAAAGCCATACAGCGTAATCGTGCTGGACTTAAAGACCCTAATAAACCAATTGGTTCATTTATATTTTTAGGTCAAACTGGTGTTGGTAAAACACAGTTAGCCAAAGTGTTGTCGCGTGAGTTATTCGATAGTGAAGATTCACTTGTTAGAATAGACATGAGTGAATACATGGAAAAATTTGCTATTTCGAGATTAATTGGAGCGCCTCCAGGATACGTTGGTTACGAAGAAGGTGGACAATTAACTGAAAAAGTAAGACGCAAGCCGTATGCTGTTATTCTTTTAGATGAAATTGAAAAGGCGCATCCAGATGTATTTAACATGCTACTTCAAGTACTTGACGATGGTTATTTAACCGATAGCTTAGGCAGAAAAATTGATTTTAGAAACACCATTATTATAATGACTTCTAATATTGGAGCTCGTAAACTTAAAGATTTTGGTACTGGTATTGGCTTTGGAACCGCTTCGCAAAAAGCACAAGAAGATGCTAATGCAGTTAAAATTATTGAAAATGCGCTTAAAAAATCATTCGCTCCTGAATTTTTAAATAGAATTGACGATGTAGTAGTTTTTAACGCCTTAGAAAAAGAAGATATCAATAAAATCATTGATATTGAATTAGATAAACTGCTATTAAGAATTAAAGATTTAGGATATATCTTAAAACTTAGTAAAAGCGCTAAAGATTATATAGCAGATAAAGGTTTCGATAAGCAATATGGTGCTAGACCTTTAAAAAGAGCCATTCAAAAATATATTGAAGATGCTTTAGCAGAAGAAATTATATCCTCTCAAGTTCAAGAAGGCGATAAAATTAGTATCGATTTAGATAAAAAATCACAAGAACTTAAAATTACTATTGATAAGGCTGAAAAGCCTACAGAATCGTAGTTTCAAAATAGAATTAACATAATTAAATCCTACAATCTTATGAGTGTGGGATTTTTTTTGATAAAAACTGTAACAAACTAAAAACAATTATATCTATACTATAACAATTTGTTTTTTTGACGCCAACTAATTTAAATACTGAACAGCTTGTAAAGCTTTGTATAGCTAAAAACCAATCCGCACAATTGGAAATTTATAACCGCTACTACAAAGCTATGTATAACACAGCACTACGAATTGTAAAAAACAATTTTGAAGCAGAAGATATTATGCAAGACTCTTTTTTGTTGGCGTTTACAAAATTAGAGAGTCTTAAAGATGTGAAAATATTTGGATCGTGGTTAAAACGAATTGTAATAAATAATAGCATTTATCATTATAAAAAGAATAACAAAGTACACGAAGTTCCTTTAGATGATATTTTGTATAAAGTTGAAGATAGTAATGATGGTATTGATAGTAATTATGAGTTTACAACCATAAAAGCACAAGATATTTTAAATACCATGAAAACATTAAAAGATAATTACAGAATTGCTTTAACCTTAAACCTTATTGAAGGTTATGATTATGAGGAAATAAGTGAAATTATGAGTATCTCTAATACCAACTGTCGCACAACTATATCGAGAGCTAAAGCAAGTTTAAGACAAAAATTGCAAGTAGCGATTTAGGACTAAAATAAATAAGATGAATAAAGATAGCTTAGATCAATTATTTAAAAGACTAGAAAACAATTTTGATGTTGAAGAACCTTCAGCAAATCACAAGCAACAGTTTCTTAATAAATTGAATAAAAATGGCGCGCTACAACTGACTAAAGATAGTAAACAAAGGCGTCGTTTATTAAAACCGCTAATTGGTGTAGCCGCTTCTTTTGCTTTATTAATCACGCTTTTTATTGGTTATCAACAAAATGAGATGTCTAATGATTTAGCCAGTGTATCACCAAAAATGGCAGAAACTCAAGATTTCTTTGCCACAACGATAGCAGAAGAATTAAGCAAAATAGAAAAAGAATCTTCACCTGAAACTCGGGCATTAATTGAAGATACTATGCAAAGAATGAAAGCTTTAGAAACCGAATATAAATCGTTAAAAATTGATTTGGCAGAAAGCGGTGATGATAATCGTGTTATATACGCTATGATTTCTAATTTTCAAAATAGAATAGATTTATTACAGAACGCATTACAACAAATTAATACAATTAAACAATTTAAAAACTTAAATAATGAAACTAGTACTACAATTTAAAACACTAATTGTGTTATTCATGTTGCCACTTTTTATAACCGCAGCAACAGAAAAAGATGGTAAATACACCAAGAAAAAAACAATTAATAAAAAATACTCCGTTTCATCAAATGCATTGTTAAGTGTAGATAACAGCTATGGAAACATTGATGTTATTACATGGAATGAAAACAGAGTAGTATTCGAAATAACAATTACTACCACTGGTAACAACGAAGAAAAAGTACAAGAAAAACTTGATGGTATAACTGTAGATTTTGAAGCATCATCAACAAATGTTTCGGCAAAAACTAAATTCAGTAAAAATAAATCTAAATCGTGGTGGAATTGGAATGGAAAAAACAACGTAAGCATGAAAATAAATTACATTATAAAAATTCCTATTACTAATAGTGTTTCATTAAATAATGACTACGGAAATATTAATGTTGATAAACTTAAAGGTCACGCAAAATTAAACTGTGATTATGGTAAAATAACAACCAAAGAATTACTTGCAGATAACAATTCTATAAATTTTGACTACAGTAAAGGCTGCTATTTTGAATACATAAAGAGCGGAAAAATAAATGCGGATTATAGCGAATTTACAGTATCAAAAACCAATAGCATAAATATAAATGCAGACTATACAAATTCAAAAATTGAAACTGCTGAAGATGTAAATTATAACTGCGATTACGGTAACATGAAAATAGATAAAGCAAATAACATTACTGGAAACGGTGACTATTTAACCACCATAATTGGAGATGTCTTTAAAAACGTAACACTTAAAGCAGATTACGGAGCTATCAAAATAAATAACGTGACTCAAAATGCTGGAAATGTAAGTATTGATTCAGATTATACCGGGATTAAAATTGGATTTGCTCCCACTTACAATTTTAATTTTGATATTGATTTAGACTATGCGTCTTTAAAAAGTAGTGAAGGTTTAGAATTTTCAACAAAAAAAGAAAATAGCACAAGTAAATATTATAGTGGACATTACGGAAGTACCAATTCTGGCAACACTATTAAAATTAAATCTGACTACGGAAGCGTATCATTATCTGAAAATTAACAATCAAAAATCAAACAGATGAAAACATTAATTAAAAAGCAAACTCTACTAGTTTTTGTAAGCTTACTTTTCGCAACAACGTCTTACGGACAATGGAAGGCCGTTAAAGGTAATGGTAACATGACCACCATTATAAGAGCCACAGATAGTTACGACGCTATAAAATGCGCTGGCTCTATGGATTTTATTTTAGTAAGCGGCACCGAAGGAAACATTACCATTGAAGGTGAAGAAAATTTACTTGAATATATTGTTACCGAAGTAAAAGATAACGTTTTAAAAGTAAGGGTAAAAAAAGGAAAAAACTTAAAATTTAGTAAAAACAAAACCATAAAAATCACGATTCCGTTTGAAGATATTAATAAAGTTTCGCTTTCTGGTTCTGGTGATTTATGGAATAAAGATGTAATAAATGCAACTAACTTAAATGTGGCTTTAGCTGGTTCTGGTGATATCGTGTTAAATGTTAAAACTTCATCCATTGAAGGATCTGTAGCAGGTTCTGGAGATTTTACATTAAAAGGCAGTACCAATAATTTAGAAGCCAAAGTTGCTGGCTCTGGAGATTTTCATGGATTTGATTTACAAGCAAACAATACAGAAGTTTCTATAGCTGGTTCTGGAGATGCTGAAGTAGTTAGTAACCAAAGCATAAAAGCTAGAGTTGCTGGTTCTGGTGGTATTGTCTATAAAGGAAACCCAGAAAAAAATGATACTAAGGTTGCTGGTTCTGGAAGTATTACTAATTAATGTTCAGTAATTTATTTAAAACAAAAAAGCCACTCAATGAGTGGTTTTTTTGTTATGATTCAGTTTTAGTAGTTTCTTCTTTTGGAACTCTAAACAATAAAACGATTCCAAATAAAAAGAAAATAAATAGAAACAAAATAGCATTTCGCATGCTACCTGTAATCTGGTCAATAGTTGCGAAAATAATCATACCAATAACAATTCCAATTTTTTCAGCAACATCATAAAAACTAAAATATGAAGTTGTATCGTCGGTTTCTGGCAAAAACTTAGAATAGGTTGATCTTGCTAATGCTTGAATACCTCCCATTACCAAACCAACTACTGAGGCTGCTATATAAAACTGTATAGGTGTTTTCATAAAATAAGCATAAAAACATAGGCACATCCAAATACCATTTACAGCTATAAGCGTTTTAATATTTCCATATTTCTTTGAAGCTCTTGAGGTTAATATCGCCCCAAAAACCGCAACAATTTGTATGACCAAAATGCTTACAATTAATCCCATTGTTTTTTCACTATCGCCTCCCCATGCTATTTCCTCTTCGCCAAAATACACAGCAATTAACATGATTGTTTGTACAGCCATGCTAAATACAAAAAAAGCATACAAATAACGTTTTAACCTTAAGTCTTGTTTAAGCTGTTTCCAAACTAATCTCAATTCTTTCAATCCATTAAAAATAACAGCTCGCGTTACTTTATGACCAGAAGAAGTGCCTTTAGGTAAATAATAAAATGAATATTGACTAAATAAAGCCCACCAAATACCAACAGTTACAAATGAATATCTCATAGCTACTTGAGCCGCTGTCTCTATAACTTCTCCATTTTCAGCAAGCCTATCCTTTAATGAAAAAACATCAGGATACATAGTCATAGCTAAATTTAAAATTAGTAATAACACACTACCAATATATCCCATTGAAAATCCTTTCGCACTGATAGCATCTTGCTGCTCTTCAAAAGCAATATCTGGCAAATACGAATTATAAAACACCAAACTTCCCCAGTACCCTATAAGTCCCATAAAATAGAATAGTAAGCTTAAATGAATCCTATCTGGAGAAATATCAAACCAATATAAACCTATACAACCAGCACTTCCTACGTAGCAAAAAAACTTTAAAAAACTCTTTTTATTCCCTACATAATCAGCAATACCAGATAGTATCGGAGACATAAAAGCTACCACTAAAAAAGTAAATGCTGTAACAAAAGTTATTAATGCTGTGCTTTTAAACTCCATCCCGAAAGCTTGCACATTCTTTATTTCGGAAAGAAATAATGCCGAATAAAAAATAGGAAATATGGATGATGCTATTGTAAGTGTATAGACAGAATTTGCCCAATCGTAAAATGCCCAAGCGTTAAGAAGTTTTTTACTTCCTTTTTTTAGTTGATTCATAAAAAAAGCTGCCCTTTTATGAGCAGCTCCTAAAATAGTCAAATATTTTAAAAAAGATAAATTTTTTATCTAAACGAGGTAACACCAAACTTTTTAGCTTCCGCTTTAGCTTGTGGTGCTAATGCTTTTAAATTTGCAATACGAGAATCGTTTGATGGGTGCGTACTTAAAATCTCTGGTGGTGCTTGTCCGCCACTATTAGCTTTCATACGTTTCCATAATTCAGCAGCTTCATCTGGATTATAACCAGCAACTGCCATTAAATATAATCCGATTTTATCAGCTTCAGTTTCATGTGCTCTACTAAAAGGAAGCATAACACCAACCTGAGAACCAATACCATAGTATTGATTAAAAGCATTTCTAGATTGTTCGTCTTTAATCGCTATATTTCCGGCTAATGCAACACCTTGCTGTAAATAAGCAGCACTCATACGTTGTTGTCCGTGGTTTGCTAATGCATGTGCAACTTCATGACCCATAATAGCAGCGACTCCTGTTTCACCTTTAGCAATTGGTAATATTCCTGTATAAAACACAATCTTACCACCAGGCATACACCAAGCATTTACTGTTTTATCATCAACTAAATTATATTCCCATTTATAATCTTTTAAATAACCTTGATGTCCATTTGCATTTAACCAACGTTCGGCAGCCACGGCAATACGCTGCCCTACACGAGTTATCATTTCTGCATCTTTTGTTCCTGTAACAACTTTATTTTCTGTTAAAAACTGGTCGTATTGTGCAAAAGCTGTTGGGAATAATTGAGAATTTGGCACTAAAGCCATGGTCTTTTTTCCTGTAAATGGGTTTTCTGCACATGAAAAACTTAGTAGCGCCATCCCAAATATTATAATAGTATTTTTTAGTTTCATTTTAATAGGGTTTTAATATTCTATAAAAATACAAAAATTGTACCTTTAATTTTTGACACAGAATTTAATTATATGTCACATTATTGTAAAAGTAAATTATAATGAAATTTAAAATTAACGCATTTGATTTTAAGTTTACCTTAAATACTATACTTTTTAATCTATTTTTATTTGTTATGTTTAACGTTTGATACCGACACATATCATATAAATTTTTTACTATGATCATTAATAAATTAATACCATTATTTACTTTAATATTATTTTTCAATTGTAATTCTTCTGCTCAAAAGCAAAAAGAAGAAGCATCCAAAATTTATAAAGTCTCTAAAACTGAAAGCGAATGGAAAGCTGAATTATCTGAAATGGAATATTATGTTTTACGAGAAGCGGGTACCGAGCGTGCATTTTCAAGTCATTTAAATAAAAATTATTCAGAAGGTACATACCATTGCGCAGCATGTAATACGCCTTTATTTAAAAGTAAACATAAATTCGATTCCGGTACAGGTTGGCCTAGTTTTGATAGAGAAATAAAAGGTAATGTTGCTTTTTCTACTGATAATGATTTAGGATACACACGAACCGAAGCACATTGTGCGACTTGCGGCGGACATTTAGGGCATGTTTTTAATGATGGCCCAAAAAACACAACTGGAAAAAGACACTGTATTAATGGAGTTGCTTTAAAGTTTGTTGCTGATAATTAAGCTTTAAAAATCATTATTCAAAAAACTAAATTCCAAAGTTATTCGAGTTTTTTTGAATTTAGGATTTGCTGTTTTGGAATTTCTTCTTTTCTAATTTACATTTACAATATGGAAACTTCTTATTTAGCAAGCATCATCAAACAATTTGAATATTATAAAAGTCTTGGTGATAAAACTTTAAATCAACTTACGTTTGAAGATATACAATGGCAGAGTAACGAAGGTTCTAACAGTATTGCTATAATTGTAAAGCATGTTGCAGGCAATATGTTGAGCAGATGGACCAATTTTTTAAGTGAAGATGGTGAAAAAGAATGGCGACAACGGGATAAAGAATTTATCGATTCTTTTAAAACCAGTGAAGATTTAATAGCTGCATGGGAAAGTGGTTGGGCTTGTTTATTTAACGCAATTAGCCCTTTAAAAAATGATGACTTGGAACGCATTATTTATATTAGAAACCAAGGACACACCATTACTGAAGCTATTAATAGACAATTGGCACACTACTCCTATCACATTGGGCAAATGGTGTTTTTAGGTAAACTCATTAAAGGTGATGATTGGCAATCTTTATCTATTCCAAAAGGAAATTCTTTAAAATATAATGAAGATAAATTTGCTAAAGAAAAAGGAAAACGTCATTTTACTGATGATTTATAAATTCTTATAAAAGTAAAAACCCTCCAAAATTTAATTTGAAGAGTTAGTTTTATTAAACTTAAAAATTTATTTTGCAGACAACGCTTGCAATGTATAATATCCAGCTTCGCTTATTATTTCACCTTCATCATTAAAATCATGAATAAACATAAGGGGCAGTTTAATTTTTTTACCATCAGATTTTCTAGTCATTCTAGCTGTCCACCATGATTGCACAAGCTTTCCTCCTCCTAATTCATACTCTAAGTAATCAGGATATCCATTTACATCAATACTTTCAATAGTCCAATTTTCAAGCATCTTCTTAAATCCTTCAATTTCTTGTTCTAAAGTATTAAATTCATCATCTTTCATGTCTAAATTCGTAAATCTAGCCTTTTCGGTAAAATAACTAAAAGCCTTATCAACATCACTATGTTCTAACGCTGCCATCATCCTCCTTACCTTGTTAATATTGTCATGATGATTGTATATAGTTCCATTACTTCTGGTAACAAAACTACTTCTCAATTCATCAAAAACAGTTCCATCATCATAAGTTATCATGGTTAAAATTTTGTTGTCCTTATCAACTCGAAACAATCTGTGAATAGGCATATTTAACTTAACACCTGTTTCGTTGTGTACCCCTTTTAATTGATCCCATGTTTGAACCCACATTATATCTTTGTTATCATTATCCTCATACTCCAAAGCATCAGGATAAGCACCATTTGTTCGTTCAATACTCAAATAAGATGCGTTATTCACCCAAAAAATGGATTGCCTCAATAAAACTGACTTAGAAGTACCTTTAGCATCAGGGTTTGAATTCATCCCATTAAAAGCCTTAAAATCATCATGTAAATAACTTTTAAGACCAATAGTATCACCTTTTATAAAAGCTTGTTGCATTGCTTCTACGGTTTGAATTGCTGGATGTTCATTGTAAATTTTTCCGTTTTTTTTCTTTTGAGAGTACATGATGACAGAGAACATCATCACGAAGATAATCGCATGTTTTTTCATTTTTAATAAAATTTTAGTTGGTTAATACCTCAACAAGTTAACTAAAATTACTGAAAATTAATGCTTTACTTCATAGTATTTAAATTAATAAATTAATTACATACAATTAATTCTTTCTTTTAAAAGGTCTTATAATTAAACGTGCTTCTCTATCAAAACGCACATAATTATATACCCAATTTATAAATACAACCATTCGGTTTCTAAAACCTATAAGAAAAAACAAATGCACAAACATCCAAACATACCATGCAAAAATACCTTGAAATTTAAATCGTTTTAAATCTACAACCGCTTTATTTCTACCAATTGTTGCCATAACACCCTTGTCTTTATATACAAAAGATTTCATGGGTTTACCCTCAAGTAATTGCAACATATTATCACCCAATTGTTTACCTTGTTGAATAGCTGGTTGTGCCATCATTGGTAATCCGTCAGGAAAATCATTAGTTACCATACAGGCAATATCTCCGATTGCAAAAATGTGATTATAGTCTTTTACTTGGTTAAATTCGTTTACTAAAAGTCGGTTGCTTCTAGTTATAAAATCCGCAGCATCCAACCCTTTTATAAGTGCACCTTTTACTCCTGCTGCCCAAATAACAGTTGCCGTTTCAAAAATTAAATCGGTATTTGTAGTTACTGTTTTTCCATCATAATTAGTAACTCTTATATTTTTCCATACATTAACGCCTAATTTTTCTAAGAAATCTTCAGCCTTTTGAGACGCTTTATCGCTCATACCTTTTAAAATACAATCACTTGATTGAATGATATTTATTTGCACCGAACGCGTATCTAAATCTGGGTAATCTTTTGGCAGAATGCCTTTTTTTATTTCAGCCAAAGCTCCAGCTAGCTCAACACCGGTTGGTCCACCACCAACAATTACAAAATTCATTAGCGCATTTCGTTCGTGAAGATTAGAGGTTAACAGAGCATCTTCAAAATTTTCAAGTATTAAACTTCTTAAGTTTAAAGATTGTGGTATGGTTTTCATTGCCATACTATGCTTTTCAACTTCGGCATTTCCAAAATAATTAGTTTTAGAACCTGATGCCACCACTAAATAATCAAATTTTAAGTTACCAATATTCGTAATAACTGTGTTATTTTTAGCATCAATCTCGTCAACATTAGCTAATCTAAAATGAAAATTAGGAAAGTCCTTTAACACCTTTCTAATGGGGTATGCAATAGAATCTGGCTCTAATCCACCAGTAGAAACTTGATATAATAAAGGCTGAAAATTGTGATAATTATTCTTATCTAATAACACCACTTGAACCTCTTGTTTTGATAATTTTTTAGCTAATGCAATGCCTGCAAAACCTCCACCAATTATAATAATTCTCGGAAAACTTGTTCTAGGTATATTCATATAATAAAACTTGCAGCGTAAAGGTACTATTAAAGATGTAAATTTATAGGATTCTAAATTCTTTATTCAAATTCGATTTCGTAAATTCGTAGCTTCAAAAAAACGACTTAAAATTTTACAGATGAAATACGATATTATTGTACTTGGAAGTGGTCCTGGTGGTTATGTTACTGCCATTAGAGCCTCTCAATTGGGTTTTAAAACTGCTATTGTTGAAAAAGAAAATTTAGGTGGTGTATGCTTAAATTGGGGTTGTATCCCTACTAAAGCCTTACTAAAATCTGCTCAGGTATTTGAATATCTTAAACATGCTGGCGATTACGGATTATCTGTTAAGGATTACGATAAAGATTTTGACGCTGTAGTAAAACGAAGCCGTGGTGTAGCAGATGGCATGAGTAAAGGCGTACAGTTTTTAATGAAGAAAAATAAAATTGATGTTATTGAAGGTTTTGGAAAATTAAAACCTGGAAAAAAGATTGATGTTGATGGAAAAGAATATAGCGCAGATAATATTATTATAGCTACTGGAGCACGCTCTCGCGAATTACCTAGTTTGCCTCAAGATGGTAAAAAAGTAATTGGATATAGAGAAGCGATGACCTTAGCTAAGCAACCTAAAAAAATGATTGTAGTAGGATCTGGTGCTATTGGCGTTGAGTTTGCTTATTTCTACAACTCTATGGGAACCGAGGTAATTATTGTTGAATATTTACCAAACATAGTACCTGTTGAAGACGAAGATGTATCGAAACAATTAGAGCGTTCATTTAAAAAGAGCGGTATAAAAATTATGACTTCATCTGAAGTTACAAAAGTAGACACATCTGGTAATGGCGTTAAAGCTACAGTAAAAACTAAAAAAGGAGAAGAAATCATCCTGGAAGCAGATATTATTCTTTCTGCTGTAGGAATTAAATCGAATATTGAAAATATAGGATTAGAAGATGTTGGTATTGTAGTTGATAGAGATAAAATTTTAGTGAATGATTTTTACCAAACTAACATTCCAGGGTATTATGCTATTGGCGATGTTACTCCAGGTCAAGCATTAGCACATGTCGCTTCTGCGGAAGGGATTTTATGTGTTGAAAAACTTGCAGGGCAACATGTTGAAGCTTTAGATTACGGAAATATTCCAGGTTGTACCTATTGCTCTCCAGAAATTGCATCGGTTGGTTTAACCGAAAAGCAAGCTAAAGACAAAGGCTTAGATATTAAAGTTGGTAAATTTCCTTTCTCGGCATCTGGAAAAGCAAGTGCTTCTGGGGCAAAAGATGGTTTTGTAAAAGTTATTTTTGATGCTAAATATGGCGAATGGTTAGGTTGCCATATGATTGGCGCTGGTGTTACTGATATGATTGCCGAAGCTGTTTTAGGTAGAAAACTTGAAACTACAGGACATGAAGTATTAAAAACAGTACACCCGCATCCAACAATGAGTGAGGCGGTTATGGAAGCTGTTGCTGATGCCTATGATGAAGTGATACATTTGTAAAAAGCACCTTCTAGCCTCCCCAAAGGGGAGGAACTTTCACTCTGTTGAAAAAGTATTCTTATAAAAAATGCGATTCTTAAATATTTAAGAATCGCATTTTTTATTTATTCAAGTAAGCATTTCTCCCATTTGGGGAGGCTAGGCGGAGCTCTAAAAACTCTGAATAGCCAATTCATAACTTTGCAAACCAAACCCAAGAATTACACCTCTAGCATTTGGTGATATAAACGATTGATGCCTAAATTCTTCTCTATTAAATGTATTAGAAATATGAACCTCTACTACCGCTGTTTCAATAGCTTTAACAGCATCACCAATACCTACAGAGGTATGTGTATAAGCAGCAGCATTTAAAATAATACCATTATAACTAAAACCTACTTCGTGCAACTTATCAATTATTTCACCTTCAATATTCGATTGAAAGTAATCAATTTCAACGTTAGTGTATTTTGTTTTAACCTCATCTAAAAATTCAGTAAAAGATAAACTTCCATAAATATTAGGTTCTCTTTTTCCTAAAAGATTAAGGTTTGGGCCGTTAATGATGATTAGTTTTTTCATAAGGTAAATATATTAAAAATTAGACATAAAAAAACCGAAGCTTTTCACTTCGGTTCTTTTTACAATATTTTATTTTTAGAAAGCAAAACCTAGAGAAAGCCCTATTCTTGCTCCTATGCCGTCAAATCCAAAATCAAATGTTGGATCATCGGCATTAACACTATAATAAGCTGGCCCTCCATAAATATCTAATGTTATTGGATTCCAATTCCATTGATACCCAACTACTCCTCCAGCTGAAAATACAGATGTTTTAAAATCATTATCAGCACTAGTAGATGTATAACTAGCTACAGGACCCGCAAACCAACCTACTGGTGCTTCTTTTGCTTTTTGAAGATAAAACCTATATTGTACGCCAGCTCCAAAACCTGTATAGTCAAAAGCACCAGAATCAAAAGATGCATAAGCTAAATCCAATTGAATAGACTGATTGTCACTTAAAACTCTCTCATAACCGACTTCAAACGAGCCAACAATTAAAGCAAGTGGATTAAACTTTACAACATTTTCTTGAGCATTAATTTTGGAAAATCCAAAAACTATAATAGCAGCACATAATAATAATTTTTTCATAATAGATTTAAGTTTTAAATTGATTAATAATCAACAAACATATTATAACTATATCTTTTAAACAAGAAAAAAACTACAAAAACAACAGAATAATCATATAGGGATATGATTATTAAATGATTAAAAAATATTAATTTAAAGTTATCATAAATATTTATACTTATTTTTACCTCAAATGAAATGGCAACACGCACTTAAAGATTACCAACTATATTTAAAGATTGAACGCGGGTTATCTCAAAATTCAATAAATAGCTATTCACTTGATATCCAAAAGTTGATTAGTTTTTTAGAAGAAAACAATATAAGCTTCTCCCCTATTTCTGTCACTTCAGAAGTTGTTCAGCAGTTTATTTATGAAACAGCAAAACTTGTTAATGCTAGATCTCAATCGCGTATAATTTCAGGATTACGCAGTTTTTTTAACTATTTGATTTTTGAGGATTATAGAGAAACAAATCCTTTAGAACTTATTGAATCTCCAAAAATTGGAAGAAAACTACCCGATACTTTATCTGAAGAGGAGATAGACAAACTTATAAATGCTATCGATTTAAGCAAACCACAAGGCGAACGTAATCGAGCGATTTTAGAAACTTTATACGGTTGCGGTTTGCGCGTTAGTGAGTTGGTTAACCTTAAATTATCTGATTTGTTTTTTGATGAAGGTTTTATTAAAGTCACTGGTAAAGGCGATAAACAAAGGTTTGTCCCTATTGTTCCTATAACTCAAAAATATATTAATCTATATAGAAAAGAGGTTCGTAATCATATTAATATTCAAGCAGGTTTTGAAGACACCTTGTTTTTAAATAGACGAGGAAAACAATTAACACGAGCTATGATTTTTACCATCATAAAGCAATTAGCTGAAAAAATTGGATTAAAAAAAAGTGTTTCTCCACATACATTTAGACATTCTTTTGCGACACATTTATTACAAAATAACGCCGATTTACGTTCAATTCAATTAATGCTAGGTCACGAAAGCATTACAACTACCGAGATCTATGTCCATTTAGATAAAAGTCATTTAACTAAAGTTGTAGAAAAATATCATCCACGAAAATAACCGTTGATTGTTGGTAAAACTAAAAAATCCAGCTATTGCTGGACTTTTTAATACTATGTTTTTCACAGGAATTAGCTACTTAGCAATATTAACCGCTCTAGTTTCTCTAATAACGGTTACTTTAACCTGACCTGGATACGTCATGTCGGTCTGTACTTTTTGAGAAATACTAAACGATAAATCTGCCGCTTTTTGGTCATCTACTTTTTCACTTTCAACAATTACACGTAGTTCTCTACCTGCTTGTATTGCGTAAGCTTTTTTAACACCCGTAAAACCAAAGGCGATATCTTCCAAATCTTTTAAACGTTGTATATAACTATCTAAAACTTGACGACGTGCTCCTGGACGTGCACCAGAAATAGCATCACACACTTGAATAATGGGAGATATTAATGATTTCATTTCTACCTCATCATGGTGAGCACCAATAGCATTACAAACCTCATCTTTCTCGCCATATTTTTCTGCCCATTGCATACCAAGTATAGCATGTGGCGTTTCCATATCTGCTTCGGCATCTGGCACTTTACCAATATCGTGTAACAATCCTGCACGTTTTGCTAACTTAGGATTTAAACCTAATTCTGCAGCCATTACACCACAAAGTTTAGCCACTTCTCGCGAGTGCTGTAAAAGATTTTGTCCATAAGAAGAACGATATTTCATTCTACCAACCATTTTTATGAGTTCTGGATGTAGATTGTGAATACCTAAATCGATAACCGTACGTTTACCCACTTCAATAATTTCTTGCTCAATTTGCTTTTGTGTTTTCTTAACAACCTCTTCAATTCTTGCTGGGTGAATTCTACCGTCGGTTACTAATTTATGAAGCGATAATCTTGCAATTTCTCTACGAACAGAATCGAAACATGATAAAATGATGGCTTCTGGCGTATCATCAACAATAATTTCTACACCTGTTGCTGCTTCAATAGCACGAATATTTCGCCCTTCACGTCCAATGATGCGCCCTTTAACATCGTCTGACTCTATATTAAATACGGATACACAGTTATCTACAGCCTCTTCAGTTCCAATACGCTGTATTGTATTTATAATAATTTTCTTAGCATCTTGTTCAGCAGTTAATTTAGCTTCTTCAAGTGAGCTTTGAATGTATGCCATAGCATCATTTTTAGCTTCCCCTTTTAAAGATTCTACTAATTGCTCCTTAGCTTCTTCAGCCGATAAACTAGAAATAACTTCTAATTGCTGCACCTGGCTTTTATGAAGTTTATCTAACTCTACTTGTTTCTTTTCTAAAACATCAAGTCTATGATTGTAATCTTTTTGTTTAGCTTCAACATTCTCGTTAAGCTTTTTGTTTTTTGAAAGTTCGCTAGATATTTGAGACTCTTTATCACGAATACGTTTTTCGGTTTCGGCCATTTTTTTATCACGAGATAAAATGACTTTTTCGTGTTCAGATTTAAGTTCTATAAACTTTTCTTTAGCTTGAAGGATTTTATCTTTTTTAATAGACTCTCCTTCTGTATTGGCTTCTTTTAATATGTTAGATGCGCTTCGCTTAGCATCTCTTATTAGCTTAGAGGCTTTGTTTTTTTCAAGCATTTTTGCTATAATAAACCCTAATATAAGCCCTAATAGTATGCCTCCTGCTGTTAATATTATCGAATTAATTTCCATTGTATTTGTTGGTTAGTATATATAAAAAAGCCTACACCGGTATAAAGTTTTGTATAAACTCCTTAAAAACAAGTTTAGGGCTAACAAGCTGATCAAGGATCTGCGACTAAGGCAGCATGCTTTTACAACTTAAACTCACCCTTTTTAAAGAATTAACGTTGAGTTTATCAAAAAAAATAACCAATGTAGGCAGTAACTTTTAGTTTATTTTAAAGAACGTTTAAGAGATTAAATGCGATTGTAGCAAATCATTTAAAGCCTTTAGCTTCTCCTCTACATGTTCACTTACATTTGCTTTATCAATAGATTTTTGTTCTACTTGAGAGGCAAACTGTAAAGCACACATGGCTAATACATCTTGCTTATCTCTTACAGAATAGCTTTGTTCAAATTGCTTAATCATAGCCTCAATATTTTTAGCGGCTTTGCGCAACCCTTCTTCTTGATTAGCTTCAATAGTTAAAGGGTATACTCGATTAGCTATTGAGAGCTTTATTTTAAGCTTTTCTGACATTTAATCTATGTTACACTAATCTGAAAGTTGAGCAATACAATGGTCAATATCTCTAATTAATGCGTTTATTTTAAGCTTTGTTTCTCTTTTATTATCGTCACTACCAAGTATTGAGTTTGCCATTTTAAGAGCTTCGTACTTTTCTTCCCAGGTTGCTATATGCAATTTTTGGTTTTGAAGTTCTTGCTTTGAAGCTTCTAATTCTTCATTCAATTTCAAATTAGCTTGCTTTAAAAGCTCTACTTTGTGTAATACTTTGCTAATTTTGTTTTCTAAAGAATCTACAATATCTTCAATATTACTCATTTACAAATTTCAATACTTACCTCACAAAGTTAACATACCTAAGGTTAAATTACAATTGTTTTTTCATAAAATTTCAAATTCTTCCTTATTGCTTGTAACAAGACCAATTGGCTTGATTTTTGTTTAAAGCTTTGCTTATTCACATCAAATTGATATTTTAGCCTAATACCAATCACAATTGAGAACAACCCTTAAATCTAATTTTTAAAATTTAATTGGTAACATATAAATTATGCGATTAATCCCCATTCTTTTTTTATTCATCTCATCCTTTTCTATTGCTCAAAATAACTATCCGCAAGATTATTTTAGAAGTCCGTTAGATATTACATTAATGCTCTCTGGTACATTTGCAGAGTTACGTTCAAATCATTTTCATTCTGGATTGGATATAAAAACGCAGCAACGTGTGGGCTTAAATGTATATGCATCGGCTAGTGGTTTTGTGAGCAGAATTAAAATATCGCATTTCGGTTACGGAAAAGCATTATACATTACACACCCAAATGGTTATACTACTGTTTACGCACATTTGAATAAATTTTCTCCAGATATTGAGGCTTATGTAAAAAAGCATCAATACGAAAAAGAATCTTTCGAAATTGAATTATTTCCTAATGCTGGAGATTTAAAAATTAAAAAAGGTGCTATTGTTGCTTTAAGCGGAAACACTGGTGGCTCTGGCGGACCACATTTACATTTTGAAATTCGTGATAAAGCTGAACGCCCCATAAATCCTATGCTGTTCGGTATTGATATAAAAGATTCTGTAAACCCAATAATATCATCTATTTATGCCTATCCAATAAATGAAAACTCTTTTATAAACAAATCAAATTCAAAAAGGGAACTACGATTAATCCCTTTAAAAAATGGCGATTATGCTGTTGAAAACATAGAAGCCTTCGGTAAAATTGGTTTCGGCATTGAAACCATCGATAGACAAAATTTAACAGCCAATAAAAATGGAGTTTATAATATTCAAACCTTTGTTAATGGTAATAAAAATTTCGAACTTGATTTTAGGCGTTTTTCCTTTAGTGAAACCAAACACCTAAATAGACTTATAGATTACGAGCATTATAAAACTAAAAAATCTCGTATTCAAAAACTATTCAACCAAAACAACCCTTTGAGCTTATATAAAGATGTTTTAAATGATGGTATTTTACATATAAAAGATAGCACGTATTCGGTTTACAAAATAAAAGTTGGTGATTTTGAAAACAATAATACTTGGGCAACTGTAACTATTAAAGGAAGTAAAATAGACTCCATTAAAAGTGAACCAAAAAAAACGACACCTTATTTTATTAATACCAATGAAACGACCAATTTAAAAAAAGGAAAAGTTTCGGTTGATTTTTACAAAGACACCTTTTATGATAATTTTTACATAGATTTTGATGTAAAAAACGACACTTTATTATTGCACAAAGACATTATTCCAACTAAAAAAAGCTTCACGATTAGTTATGATGTTAGCGCCTATTCAGATAAAGATAAAAGCAAATTATATATAGCTAGATTATTAGGTTACAAAAAATTCCCTGCGTATTCTTCAACAAAAAGAAAAGGCAATCTATTAACAACTTATACAAGAACATTAGGTGAATTCGCTCTAGCAACAGACACTATCAAACCAACCATTACACCCATTAATTTTAAAAAAGGACAGTGGTTAAGTAATTTTAGATATTTAAAAATTAAAATTGATGATAAAGGTTCTGGAATTTCAAATTATAGAGCTACTGTAAATGGAATATGGATTTTAATGGAGTATGATTATAAAACAAAAACGCTAATTCACGATTTTAATGACGGATTAATTACAGAAACAAAAAATAATTTAAAGCTAATTGTTACCGATAATGTTGGAAATAATTCTACTTTTGAAACAGTCTTTTATAGAAAATAAATTTTCTCGCTTTTGAATTCAAAATTTTCACTTACAGGCATTCTATTCTTATTACTTATTTCTTTAGGGTATTCGCAAACGGCAACTATAAAAGGTGTTATTTTAAATGATGAAAATACACCTATTTCTAAAGTAAACATTAAGGCTGGTTCAGTTGGCACAGAAACAAATGAAAACGGATTTTATTCTTTAAAAATTCCTGCAAATCAAGATATTCCCTTAGAGTTCTCTCATCTTGTATATAAAAAAATCACCATCACTTTCAATCTTAAAAACGGGGAAACTCATGAGTTTAACCCGGTAATGAATACGACTATTGAGCAAATTGCTACTGTTGTAGTTTCTGGAAAACGCAGAAAAGACGTTGAAGGCATAACGACCTTAAAACCAGAAACTATTAGAAAAATACCAGGAGCCAATGCTGGTGTAGAAAACTTACTATTAACACTCCCTGGAGTTAGTAATAACAATGAATTAAGTACACAATATTCTGTTCGTGGCGGTAATTACGATGAAAACTTAGTGTATGTTAACGGTATAGAAGTTTATCGCCCTT
The DNA here is from genome assembly GCF_000789235.1 of Wocania ichthyoenteri Th78. GTDB lineage: Bacteria > Bacteroidota > Bacteroidia > Flavobacteriales > Flavobacteriaceae > Wocania_A > Wocania_A ichthyoenteri. The sequence continues at coordinate 3,520,185 of NZ_KN525716.1, read as the reverse complement.
TTTTAATTCGCTCGGGGCAACAGGAAGGTTTAAGTTTTGTAAATACCGATTTGGTTCAGAATATCGATTTTTCTTCTGGTGGTTTTCAAGCTAAATATGGCGATAAGCTTTCTTCGGTTTTAGATATTACTTATAAAAATCCATATCAATTCGAAATTAATGCCGATTTAAGTTTATTAGGTGGTAGTATCTCTGTTGAAAATATCAGTAAAGATTCCAAATTCTCAAGTATTATTGGTTTACGCTATCGAGATAACGGCTTATTAGTAAACGCTAAAGAAACTGAAACTAATTACGATGCAGCTTTTGCCGATGCACAAGCCTATTTAACTTATAAATTTACTGATAAATTTCAGTTAAGTTTTCTAGGAAATGCATCACTAAATAAATACAGTTACCAACCGCAAACGCGACAAACCAATTTTGGTACACTAGCAGATCCTTTAGCTTTATTGGTGTTTTACGAAGGCCAAGAAAAAGACCAGTATCAAACAGTTTTTGGCGCTTTTAAAGGCACATATTTTGCGAACGATGATTTAACACTTCATGCCATTGCATCAACTTATCACACCACCGAAGAAGAGTATTTCGATATTTTAGCGCAATACCGATTGGGTGAAGTAAATACAAATATTGGGGATGAAAATTTGGGTGAAGTAGAATTTAGTGAAGGCATTGGCGGGCAATTAAATCATGGACGAAACGATTTAGACGCTTTAATTACAACGATTGAACATAAAGGTGATTTAAAAATTGATGACAATCGAATTGAATGGTCTGTAAAATATACTAATGAAGATATTCGTGATCGTTTGGTAGAATGGGAAGTTATCGATTCTGCTGGATTTTCAATTCGTCCACCACATGTTGATGCCTTTAACGAGCAACCTTACACACCATTTGAAGATCCTATTGAACCATTTCAAAATGTTCGTACTACAAATAACACCAAAATAAGTAGATTGCAAGCTTATGCGCAATGGAGCAAACGTTCCGTTTTAGGTACAAGCGATGTTTGGTATAATGCTGGAATTCGCGTTCATAATTGGTCGGTTAGTGATAATAATACTGTCATTTCGAGCACAGTCGAGAAGTCAAATCAAACGGTATTTAGTCCGCGTGTGCAATTCGCTATAAAACCGTATTGGGAAAAAGATATGCTCTTTAGAATTGCTGGAGGTTTATATTATCAACCTCCATTTTACAGAGAATTACGGAATGCTAATGGTGTTGTTCAACCCAACGTTAAAGCGCAAAAATCGTTTCATTTAGTTTTAGGTAATGATTACAGTTTTAAAATGTGGAATAGACCTTTTAAGTTAACTACAGAAGCCTATTATAAAAATTTGAGTGATGTAAACCCATATACTTTAGAGAATGTTCGTATACGTTATCGCGCCAATAATTCCGCGAAAGCGTATGCTTATGGGTTGGATATGCGATTGAATGGCGAGTTTGTTCCTGGAACCGAATCGTGGTTTAGCTTTGGGTATTTAAAAACAGAAGAAAACATAAATAATAGAGGTTATATAGCACGACCTACAGACCAACGTTTAAAGTTTGCAGCCTTATTTCAAGATTATGTACCCAACATTCCGAGTATGAAAATGTATTTGAATTTGGTATTTAATACAGGTTTACCTGGTGGCTCACCAAGTTATGCCAATCCCTACGAGTACCAAAACAGATTACCATCTTACAAACGTGCAGATGTTGGTTTTCAATTTGTTATCGTTGACGACAAAAAGCAATTTAACAGCGGTTGGAAAAAACCTTTTAAAGAACTATCTTTTGGAGTCGAGATTTTTAATATTTTTGATGTGCAAAACTCCATTACAAATACTTGGGTGAGAGATGTATATAGCAAACGCCAATATGCTATTCCTAATTATTTAACGCCACGCGTTTTTAATGTGCGAACTACGATGAAATTTTAAGCCATTAGCGGGCTTTAATTTTTATAATTTAAAATCTTAAAGCAAAATGACTGCAGAAACTAATATTATAAAAAAAGCAGAATTTAATCCAAAAATTAAATCGTACATCCTTTTTGTCGTTTCTTTTTTCTTATTAATTTCTATTGCTGGAATCCCTATTTTAATTGTTTGGTTTCTGGGTCTTGGTCAATATATGAGCAGACGTTTTTATGAGAATTTAGAATGCCAATTAACAAACCGACACTTAGAATTTAAAAAAGGTGTACTTGTTTAAGGTTGAAAAAACAATTCCTTTAGAAAATATTCAAGATTTAACGTTTATAGAAAATCCGTTATTAAAATATCTCGATCTACGTATTCTTAAAATTGAAACTTCAGGACAAAGCAATCCCAAAGGTAGCGACATGAAACTTATTGGTATTATTGATTCTTCAGGCTTTAAAGAGCAGGTGTTAAAGCAACGCGAAGCCATTCAATGTAACACAAAAAACAACTCTCAATCTATTTCTTCAAATGAAAAAACAAATGTTTTATTAGAGGAAATAAGAGATTTATTGAATGAAATAAAAATTCAAAATAAAAATTAAATAAATTATTTTAAAACCACGCTTAATCGTGTAACAATAGTATTAAGAGTACCTCCAACATTATTAACAGACGCATATACTTCTATAGCGTCTCCAGGACCTAAACTCACAATACCAATTAAGGTAAAATTACCAATATCATTATTAGAAAATCGTCTTTCTGAAGATATCCCAGGCAAGATAACAGGTGCACCTACGCTTGGTATTTTTCTTAGAGAAAACTCATAGATTCTTGCATTTGGAGCATTTGCGTCATTATCTACAGTCCCTGTACAAATTACTTCAAACTCACGAGTTTCTTTACCATCATATACCAATCTATTATCAATTGGTGATGTTGTCCTAAACAAATCACTTGCAGTAGTTGTTCCTGCAATTTTAACAGGAGTATTTGCAGTTACAAAATTTGTAACCGTGGTATTTCCGGTCATATAATAATACCCTGTAGTATTCCAATCGGCTTCTAACGGGAGTCCTGGGCAATTTACAAACCAATTGTTGTTAAAGCTAAACCCTGTGTAAGATCCAACCGTATAACCATCAATATAAATTCCTGCTCCAGAAAACGGCGTGTTTAATAAAGACCCTTGAGCCACAGTAGGGTTTGCACTAACATCAATACCAGTAGCCCCTGCTGGCACTTTACAAAAACCTGTTACCTTTTCAATTAAATCAAATGTACCCACATAAGTTTCGAAAGTACCAGCATTAGTATCAAACCAAGCCACATTGCTCAGTAATACATTACCTATACTGGTGTAGGTAACACCAGTTGTATTATTAACCAATTGAATAATACTCTTAAAAACTACACCAAAGGTTGAAATAGACCCAACGCTTCCAGAATTAGCCACAATACAATTTTGAAACACCAGTGTCTCTGTGCCGCTTCCTGTTAATGCAAATATACTTCCTCCAGGTGCTGTTAAGGTTAAGCTTCTTATGCTTCCACCATTACTGCCAGAAAACATAACACCCCCTACACGAACTAAAATATCCTCGTTTGCATCTAAGCCAGAGATATAAGCGTCATTTAAATCTATTGGTGCCGCTAGAGTTATGGTGCCGTTAATTTCGTAATAGGTATCTGTATCTAATAAATATGAACTACCTCCACCTGCGGCAAGCTCTGAGGCTAAATCTGTAACATTTTTTATAAGTTTATAATTATTTCGTTCCTTCTTTAGCTTGTTCCATGTACTACTTTCATAATAATAAAAAGCACCTTCATCTGTATCATAAACCAACAAACCATCAGCTGGAGTAGTTATTGCAGTACGTTGAACTGTTGTCATTCTTGGTGTCAATATACCTTGCGTAGTTGATGCAATATCTAAAACTGAAGAAGCATCTGGAGATGTTGTTCCAATGCCAACTTGAGAAAATGAAACTATGGATATAAGAAAAAATAATGATGTTAAAATAAAGAGAATTCTATTTTTCATAACTGTAGATTATTTAGCTTAGCGGGCTGTTTTTTTTACAAAATAACAAATAATACCCACAAAACAAAACTTAATCCTACAAAAAACACTTTTGGTCTATAAAAATTGTATTTTATCTTGTTTACACTTAAATAAACTCACTTAAAACGTCAACCACATAATCAATTTCTTGTTTAGTATTATAAATGCTAAAAGAAAACCGAATAGATGGTTTTTGCATAGCCTCATCATTTAAAATTTCTGATAACACATGAGACCCTTTGGTGCTTCCGCTTTGGCAAGCACTACCCTTAGAACAAGCAATTCCTTTTAAATCTAACTGAAATAACAACATACTTGCTTTTTCTAGAGATACAGGCAAACATACATTTACCAATGTATAAGTTCCCTTTTCCATATCACCAGAATAACCATTAAATTTTGCTAAAGGTATTTTTAATTTTAGCCGTTTAATAAAATATGTTTTTAAAGATTTTACATATTCCGATTCTTCATCTAATTTATCATAAGCTAATTTTAAAGCTTCTTCTATACCAACAATATTATGAACACTTTCGGTTCCGGCACGAAAACCACGCTCCTGCTCACCACCAAAAATTAAAGGTTTTAAACCTGAGTTTCTTCTAATAAAAGCAAAACCAACACCTTTTGGCCCATGGAATTTATGTGCTGCTGCAGCTAAAAAATCGACTTGAATCTCTTGTAAATCCAATTTATAATGTCCAACAGATTGTACAGTATCGCTATGAAATAAAGCGTTTTTAACTTTACATAAATCGGCAACTTTTTTAATATCTAAAATATTTCCTATTTCATTATTAACATGCATTAAACTAACTAAAGTTTTTTTTGAAGCGCTAAGCAATATTTCTAAATTGTTATAATCTACGGTGCCGTTAGTATCTATATTTACATAGCTAACAGTTAAATCGTACTCTTTTTCAAGTTGTTCAATGGTATGTAAAATGGCATGATGCTCAATCTTAGAGGTAATAATATGCTCCACTTTTAAGTCTCTTACAGCGCTTTGTAGTACCAAATTATCGGCTTCTGTTCCTCCAGAAGTAAACACGATTTCTCCTGCAGATACATTCAAATAACTCGCAATTGTTTTTCTTGATTTCTCAATTAATGATTTAGAAGACCTACCAAAACTATGTGAAGATGAAGCATTTCCGTAATTCCCCCTCATTACTTCAATCATTTTATCAATAACTTCGTCACGAATTTGGGTAGTTGCAGCATTATCAAAATATATGGGTTTCATGTGTTATATTTATTATTTCTCTATGGTCACACTTCGGCTTTGCTAAGTGCATGAATGTAACATCCATAATAATAATTTAACTGTGTGACTATATTATTTAGTCATGGATGTTTAATCTATTTTTCAACTTAAAACGGCATAAAATAATTCAATGCACTTTTAAGTGCCAAAAATACTTGAAATAAAATTATTATCAATATGATACGTTATAAATAACAATTCTATATTTTTGCTTTAAAACCCAAACACATGCGTAAATTATTTTTCACTTTATTAACTTTTAGTTTTGTTTGTCTTTCTTCTTGTAGTGATGGTGATATTATCGATGTGGAATTAGATTTTGAAGGTAATTATAGTGCATGCCAAGGTGTTAAAGGTTTAGTGCTGTACAAAACAAAAAGTGACCCATCTGAATCCCTTTCAGTTATTATTACTTCATTAACAATTGATGATCTTTTAGCAGTTGGTGATGATAACACATTTACCACCGCAAAAACAGGAACACTTAATTACAGAACTTATAGTAATACTAAAATTACGGGTACCGACTTATTTTGTAAAGATATTCCCTCTTCAGATATTAATATTATAAATGATTATGATAGCAGTTGTGAAGCTGTAATTAATACAACTTTAACTGAAGATGATAATGATGGCGTTCCTGCTGCATTAGAAGATGTTAATGGTGATGATAATTTAGAGAATGATGATACAGATGGTGATGGTTTACCAAACTATATTGATGAAGACGACGATGGTGATAATGTGCCTACTAAAGATGAAGATTTAAATAAGGATGGAGATTTTACTAATGATGATACTGATGGTGATGGAGTACCAAATTATTTAGATAAAGATGATGATGGTGATGGTATTGATACTAGAGATGAAGAAACAAATACACAAGACCAAAACCCAATAAACGATGTTACAAATAACGATATTGGAGCAGATTATTTAAATAAAGACGTTGCAAATACAGATACACCACCTGCAACTGTTTACAGAAAACATACGATAAGCCAAACATACATTGTTATTTTAAACTTAAAAGGAATTGATATAGAAATTTTATCTCAAGACGAACTTGATTTTGGTGAGTTATCTAATAGCAAAACAAAAGGAACAAGAACTGTAACTCCAGCTTTTAATTAGTAGCTACATTTTGATAAATATAAACTTCGGTAGCTCCTAAACCATATTTTTGGTAATTGGCATCGTAGAATTTTACATTGTTGTAACGCCCAAAAAGATAATCTAATTCTATTTTTAAAACACCTTCTCCAACACCATGGATAAATACCATTTTTTGAATGCGGTTTTTTATGGCGAATTCTAACTGTCTTCTAGCTGTATCTAATTGTAAGGTTAGCATATCATGATTACTCATCCCTTTTGGAGATCTTACTAATTGATTAATATGCAAATCTACCTCCATAGTAGGCTCGTAACGATCTTTCGCTTTTACTTTTTTTGTGACTTTCCTTTTTGGTTGTTCTTTTTCAGAAATAACGGCATTAATACTTGAATGCGAAAACAATTCATCTTTCATGCCTTTATCAGACTTACTTTTAACCAATTCATCTGCTTTAAAATCTAACAAAAAACCATCTTCAGTTTCAATTGAAATAGAATCGCCGCTTATTTTTTTTATAACACCAGATAAATCTTCATCTAAAACTAATACGGCATCTCCAGTTTTAAAAATCATATTATATCTTCTTTATTAGTATCAACAGAATCATCATTTATATTTTTACTGGGAATATTTCTAGAAATTCTATAAATTCCAATCATTAGCACCACAATACCTCCAATTAAAATATACTGATTTTGATCAGTTCCTGTTTTTGAATATATAGCTATAATAGCACCTAAAACTATCAATATATAATTAAAATATTTCATTAATAAATCACTTAAAATTAAACAACCAAATTACGCTAAAAAATAGATTTTGTATAAATAATTCTTGGTTAAATAGCAATATATCGTTTAAATACACTTTTAGACGATATATTGCTATTTAACTAAAAAAAACTATATTTGTTATTTAAACACTAAGTATATTTTTATGCCCCTAAGATTTACTATTATATTATTATTAACTGCAAATCTATCTTTTGCTCAAGATTTATATGTTGCAAATGACACTTATTTGTACTCAAGAGACGTAGTTGTATTTGTAAATGATGATATTAGACTTGAAACTCCTACATCTAACCTTTATTTTAGAGGTAATGCTCAACTTTTACAGAATGCAGATACTAAAAATTCTGATGCTGGTGAGTTATCTATTTATCAAAATCAAACCACTGGCATTTATGAATATAATTTTTGGTGTTCTCCAGTTGGCATAAGTGTAGATGGTACAACGCAAGCAAACGTGTCTTTTCAGGGTGATAATAGTTTGCATGATCCAGCAGATTATACAGATTTAACCAACGTTGCATCATCAGCATATTTATTTACATCTTCTTATAATGGTACAGCTACTCAACTTTCAAATTATTGGATATACACTCTAATAGATGGTGAAGGTTATTTTGGTTGGAATCAAGTTTTCGATAACAATCCAATTACTACTGGCTATGGGTTTACACTAAAAGGAAGCCCAAACTCTAATAATGTTTTAGATTTTAGAGGCAGACCAAATAACGGTACTATTACGGTTAGTTGTGCTTATGATGGTACCGACGATGAACCAAATTCTGGAATACCAAATAGAGCAGAAACCTTAACAGGAAACCCATACCCTTCAGCATTAGACTTAAAATTATTTTTAATTAACGCCACAAATCAAACAGTTTTAAGTGGAGAAATATTTTTTTGGGAACAAAAACCTAAAAATTCTCATACATTGGCTAGTTATGAAGGAGGATATAGTATTTACACACCTGGTGCACCTGGTAATTTAGCAGATAATGGAACTTATGCTACTGCTGCTTTTGAAAGCTATAATGGAGATGGTAGTACAAACACAACAACTACCGGCAACACTACCGATTATAGCGCTAACAACTCAAGGCGTTTTGCTGCAGTAGGTCAAGGTTTTGTTGTAAGTAGTAATGGTTCTGGAGGGAATTTCGAGTTTACAAACAGTATGCGCATTTATAGAATTGAAGATTCTACTACTGGAGGTGATGGCTCTATCTTTGCAAAATCTAATAAAGAAAAAAAGGATTCAAAAAAAGAAACTATTATTATGTCTCATAATAAAGTAGACTACAAATCTGTTTTAGAAAACCCAACAGTTATTCCAGAAATTAGGATACACACCAAAGTAAACAATACTTTTTATAAAGAAAATGTAATTGCTTTTCGAAATTCTACACCAAATAATATAACCTACAATCGATTTTATGACGGTATAAATATTCATTCGTTAAATTCTGATGCTTATTTAATTTCAGAAAATCAAGAACTGACTATTAAGTCTATTAATTATGATGAAACAACAAGAATTCCCTTTGGCTTAAAAGCTGAGAATGACAATACACCTTTTAGCATTAAAGTTAACCAATTAAAAGATGTACCAACAGATGTAGACATTTATGTTTATGATAACGTTAATAATACCTACACAGATGTTAAAAATGGAGCTTTTGAAATTATTTTAGAAAAAGGCACATACAACAATCGTTTTGAGATTACTTTTAATAGTCAATCATTAACTGTTGATACTACTATTTTTAATGATTTCAACATCTTTCAAAACAATACCATTTCAGAATTAAAAATTATAAACCCTAACGCTTTAAATATAAAATCGTTTAACTTATTTGATGTTTCTGGAAAGCAAGTATTGAATCAAAACATTTTAGAAACAAAAAACAGCTATACATTTTCTACAAAATCTTTGAGTGATGGTGTTTATATCGCTAGAATTAGCTCGTCTAACAATCAAAATTTCACTAAAAAAGTAATAATTTCTAATAAAAATTAAACATCAATTTAGTTTTTAAAAACTGTTATTTACTCACACTTTTGTCTAAATTTGGAAAAAACTTAAACTTTTAATGCAAGCTTTAGAAGACTATATGCTGCCCTGTTTAAACAAAAAACTTTTTGGGGTGGATTGTATGGGTTGCGGTATGCAACGCTCAATATCTTTAATAGGTCATGGAAATTTTGTTGATGCCTTTTATATGTATCCAGCAATATATACGTTAATACTGCTTTTTGTGATAGTTGCCATAAATACATTTAAAAATTTTAAGTACGCTAATAAAATTATTATTATTTTGGCTATTCTTAATGTTACAATTATCATTGGGAATTTTATAATTAAAACTTTTATAATCAAATAAATCAAAAACATGGAACAACAAAAACTACCAAATGCAACGCTTATTTTAGTATTCGGAATCTTATCAATTGTAACATGCTGTTGCTACGGTATAATAGGCTTAATACTTGGTATTGTAGCTATAGTATTAGCAAACAAAGCCACTAAAGTTTATGCTGAAAATCCAGAAGGCTATACTGGATTTCAGAATGTAAAAACTGGTAAAATTTTAGCTATTATAGGAATTGTATTAAGCGCATTATATTTACTTTTTGTTTTATGGGCTGTAACAACTTTTGGTTGGGACACTATGCAAGACCAAGAGCTTTTACAAGAAAGAATACAAGAAATGATGGGACAATAAAATTTTCACTATAACAAAAAAAAAGCGACCATGTTTTGAGTTTCCTCAACAACCTTGGTCGCTTTTTTTATACAATAAATATTATTTTTTTTAAAATGAAGATGCTGCAAACAACATACTGCCAACAATTATTAAAACATAAATACTAATAATTACAATAGTAAAAATACCCATGTATTTATAATGCGATTTTAAATTAGTGAAAGCCGATTTAAAATCATCTTTATTAGCGGTGCTTAAAGCGCTTTTCATCTTTCTCGAAAAATTGAATAAATAATAAATTGGAAAAAAATAAATGAGTGCCATAACTACATATATAAGTCCAAAATAACCCATTGAAAAGCCCATAGCTGCATACGGATTATTATCTCCCAATGCACTTGAACTCATTATGGCACCAAAAAATATTCCAAAAATAACCATAAGTCCTATACCTATAAAACCGAGTATAGACAGGAAATAAGTCCATGATGATGTTTATTTTAACAAGCCTTTAATCTCATCATTTACTTCTAGCTCAAAACTTTCAAAAGCCGATTTTTGTTCCATATTATTTAGTTTTCAAACTTTTTTAAGGTCTCTGTAATGATGCTTACGCAATCTAATAATTGGGCTTCAGTCATTACTAAAGGTGGTGCAAAACGGATAATGTTTCCGTGTGTTGGTTTTGCAAGCAAACCGTTATCGCGTAATGCTAAACAAATATTCCAAGCGGTATCACTGTCTTCATCATCATTAATTACAATGGCATTTAAAAGCCCTTTTCCTCTAACTAAATTAACAATATTACTTTCCTCGATATATTTATTTATTTCAGCTCTAAATAGTATTCCTAAACGTTCAGCATTTTCAGTAAGTTGTTCATCTTTTACTACATCTAATGCCGCCATTGCAACTGCTGCTGCAACAGGATTTCCGCCATAAGTACTACCGTGATTTCCAGGTCTGATAACACTCATAATCTCATTATTGGCTAACACCGCAGATACAGGATAAATGCCACCGCTTAACGCCTTACCTAAAACTAAAATGTCTGGTTTAACATTTTCATGATCAACAGCAAGCATTCTTCCTGTTCTGGCAATACCAGTTTGTACTTCGTCTGCGATAAATAACACGTTATATTTTTCGCATAAAGCCTTTGCCTTTGCTAAATAACCTTCGCTTGGAACATAAACTCCCGCTTCACCTTGAATGGGTTCAACTAAAAATCCAGCAATATCAGAACTACTTTCTAAAGTATCTTCTAGAGCTTGAAGATTATCGTATTCAATTTTAATAAATCCATCAGTAAACGGTCCAAAATTTTTACGAGCTACAGGATCGTTAGAAAACGAAATAATAGTCGTTGTTCGCCCATGAAAGTTGTTTTTACAAACAATAATTTTTGCTTTATTTGTATCAATGCCTTTAACCTCGTAAGCCCATTTTCGGCATACTTTTAATGCGGTTTCAACAGCTTCTGCTCCTGTATTTATTGGTAATACTTTATCGAAACCAAAATACTCAGTCACATACTTTTCGTATTTCCCAAGCATATCGTTGTAAAATGCGCGCGAAGTTAATGTAAGTGTTTGCGATTGCTTTGTTAAAGCCTCAACAATTTTTGGGTGACAATGCCCTTGATTTACAGATGAATAAGCCGACAAAAAATCGTAGTATTGCTTACCTTCTACGTCCCAAACATAAACACCTTCTCCTCTACTTAATACTACAGGAAGTGGATGATAATTTTGAGCGCCATACTTGTTTTCTAATGCCATCGCTTCTTGCGACGAAATGTGGTCTAAAACAGCCATTTTAATAAATTTTAAAGTTAATACCCAAACAAATGGATATCTAAAATAACCATTCCTTCTGTACCTTTATTCTTTCGAAGAATCCGAAAAAGCAGCGTGGGAGAGAAATCATCCCTAGGAATTGCAATATTAATAAATATTTATGGCGTTTTAAAATTCTATCTGATTTTATGATATAAAGATGATACTTGTAGTTCTAATCGTTTCATTTCTCTTAAAATAGCATTCTTGTCCATTTGCATCCATGCAAACACCTTTAACATGCTTACACCAAGCAAGAATACAAGGCTTCCTAACCCCCATTTTAATAAATCTTTAGTTTCTTCTACATTAAAAAATTGTATTAAACAGTAAATAAATAATCCAAAAAAAACTAAAGTCATAATATTCATCATAACTAGCAACCATTTGTTTTTTCCTTTAAATAATCCGCCTACCATTTGCAGTGCATTTTGCTCATCTAAATCGTCATAAAACTTAGCTTCCTCTTGGGTTAATGTTTCTTTTATTAATTTATCGATGTCTTCCATATTATTTTTCATAATTAATTTATTTTTTATTTTCGCATTTAGACTACGCTTAACGTAAACTTTAGCAAAAATATGTTAATAATCGTTTCGTTTTTCTTGTAATGTGTCTTTCAATTTTTCTCTGGCATGAAATAATCTTGATTTAGCAGTTCCGACAGATATATTTAAAATATCGCTAATTTCTTTTAATGAATAGTCCTCAACATAAAACAATTTAATGACGGTTTGTTGGTGTTCAACCAAGTTTTTAATCGCTTTTAAAAGTGCTTTTTTTAAAGATTCATCAGTCTCATTTTCAACAACCATAATATCTTGTTCGTATTTGTAATGTTCTAAATTATTATGTGTTCTTTTATTCGAATTTATATGATCTAGAGCCTTAGTGTAAACAATTCGTAACGCCCAAGCGCCGAAGCTTTTAGGGTCTTGCAATTTATCAATCTTGACTATAATGGTTTTCCAACTTTCCTGAGCAATATCTTTGGCAACATCGGCATCTTTAACCAACCAATACGCCTTTTCGCAAAACAGTTTGTGCCAGCGTTTAACCAACTCTGTAAGTGCATTAGCATCTCCAGAAAGGTATTGGGTTACCAACATCGCATCTATGGTTTTATCATTTTTCAATCACATTTAATTTATAATGCGTTTTACTTTTTTTGCTTTTAATCATCCTAAGGAATTTTACCCAAAAATTATATTTTGTTTCTTTTTTTTCTAATGAAAACTGATTTTCTAATTTATCAAAAGCATCTTCAATTAAGGCATCGTGTAACCATTTAACTATAAATAACCAATAAAAAATAACAGCCCCAGAAGTTTTCATTTTAATAGTATGCGATATCTCAACTTCAGAATTACTAAGCTCTTCAACTTTAAGTGTATGATTTCCATTAAACCCTGTATTAGTAAAACTGAAGACGATACAACCATTATAATCAATACTAGCAACCGTATATTTTATTGGGCCATGACCTCCTTCTGAACCTACTTTTAATCCGTTTTTAAAACGAATAGCTGGCCATTTTTCATAAGGCCAAATTTTATCGTATTTAGTTGACAATGTGTTTAATAACTTAATCACTTCTACTTTAGACTGATTAATTTTTCGTTTGTGAACATTTGTAACCTGCATACTATAAAGACAGTAAACATTACAAAAGGTTCATTTATTTTCAACTTATTTTAATAACCGGTTAAAGTTAATCGAAATAAAGCCATATTTATTTATTGCTATTATTATTTTTGCAGCATGTCTAGAAGAAAAGCAAGAAAACAAGTTTTTGAAAACGTAGAAGTAATAGATGCTGGTGCAAAAGGAAAAACCATAGCCAAAGCACCCGATGGGAAAGTGGTTTTTTTACCAAACGCCGTACCTGGCGATGTGGTTGATGTGCAAACCTTTAAAAAGCGAAAAGCCTATTACGAGGGCAAAGCAACGGTTTTTCATAAATTATCTGATAAAAGAACCGAACCTGCTTGCGAGCATTTTGGAACCTGTGGCGGCTGTAAATGGCAAGATATGGGCTACGAACACCAACTGTTTTATAAACAAAAAGAAGTTACTAATAACTTAACACGTATTGGACATATTGAGTTGCCAGAAGTTACACCAATTTTAGGTACTAAAAATCAGTATTTCTACAGAAATAAAATGGAGTTTTCGTTTAGCGATTCGCGTTGGTTAACTATTGAAGAAGTACAATCGGATGCAGATTTAGGCGATAAAAATGCTTTAGGATTTCATATCCCAGGCATGTGGGATAAAATTTTAGATATTAAAAAATGTCACTTACAAGCTGATCCATCAAATGCAATTCGTAATGCTGTAAAGCAATTTGCTATTGATAATAAATTAGAATTTTTCAACACCCGAAATCAAACGGGATTATTGCGAACAATGATGATTCGTACCTCAAGTACTGGAGATATTATGGTTATGATTCAGTTTTTTAAAGAAGATAAAACTAAACGTGAATTATTATTGGATTTTCTTGTAGAAACCTTTCCGCAAATAACTTCGTTACAGTATGTTATAAACGAAAAAGCAAACGATACTATTTACGATCAAGACGTTATTTGTTATAGAGGAACTGACCATATTTTTGAAGAAATGGAAAGTTTGCGTTTTAAAATAAATGCCAAATCGTTTTACCAAACCAATTCCGCCCAAGCATACGAATTATACAAAATAACACGCAATTTTGCTGGATTAACAGGAAATGAACTGGTTTACGATTTATATACAGGTACAGGAACCATTGCTCAATTTGTCGCCAAAAAAGCGAGCAAAGTAATTGGTGTTGAGTCTGTACCAGATGCTATTACAGCAGCCAAAGAGAATGCACAATTAAATAACATTAATAACGTTGATTTCTTTGTTGGCGATATGAAACGCGTTTTTAATACCGAGTTTATCAATGCACACGGACAACCAGATGTTATAATCACCGATCCGCCACGAGACGGCATGCATAAAGACGTGGTGCAACAAATATTAAATATCGCGCCTAAAAAAATTGTTTATGTAAGCTGTAATAGTGCAACACAAGCTAGAGATTTAGCGTTAATGGATGATATATATAAAGTTACAAAAACACAAGCAGTAGATATGTTTCCGCAAACGTTTCATGTTGAAAATGTAGTGTTGCTTGAAAAACGTTAACGTGTTTATACGTTTATTTGTTAATTCGTTTATTTGTAAAAAATGAAAATGAAATATCTTAAATATCTTTTTTTACCAATTATTGCATTAGTAATTGGAATTACAGTAAGTTGCGAACGCGACGATTTGTGTCCCGAAAGCACACCAACTACACCAAGTTTGATTATTGATGCTTTTGATATTACTAATCAAGATGATAGTAAAAATGTATTTGGCTTACTAATTGCTGGTGTTGAAAATGAAAATGTTTTACCGGGATATGCAGTAGTTACAACCAATAATATTATTTTGCCTTTAAAAACAACTGAAGACACTACACAATATCAACTTATACAAGACTATTCAATAAACGATAATGGAACACCGGATGATACTTCAGACGATTTTGCTGAAGGCAACCAAGATATAATAACCATAAACTACACCAGAGAAGAAGTTTACGTATCGCGTGCTTGTGGTTATAAAACCATTTTTAAAGATGTTACCGTTTCTATTGATAATGATACCGATAACTGGATACAATTAATACAACCTGTAAATAACCCTCAATCTGTAGAAGATGAAACAGAAACACATTTTAACTTATTTCATTAGTAGTATATTTACGCTACTTTTTTGTGTGTCTGTAAATGCGCAAAACGATAGCATTCCTAGTACTTTAAACGACTCACTAAAAGTTAAAGAAAAGTACGGACTTCGTATAGGTGGCGATATTGGTAAACTTGCTAGAACGGCTCTTGAAGACGATTATACAGGTTTTGAAATTATAGCCGATTACAGAATCAAAAAAAAATTATACATCGCAGGTGAAATTGGTATTGAAGAAAAAACCAATGTAACCGATTATTTAAATATAACAACTAAAGGAAGTTATTTAAAAGGTGGAATTGACTATAATCTATATCAAAATTGGTTAGATATGGATAATATGATTTACACTGGGTTTCGCGTTGGTGCCAGTTCGTTTACTCAAACATTAAATAGTTTTAATGTTTATAATACTAACCAATATTGGGGCGAACAATTCGCATCAACAACACCAAAAGAATTTGATGGTTTAACCGCTATTTGGATAGAACTAATACTTGGTATAAAAGCCGAAATTTTTAATAATTTGTACATGGGTTTAAACGTACAACTCAAAGGTTTAGTTAGCGAAACAGAACCAGAAAACTTTCAAAACATCTACATCCCTGGATTTAATAAAACGTACGATAGCAGTCGTATTGGTGTGGGTTATAGTTATACCATTTCTTATCGTATTCCGCTTTATAAAAAGGATAAATAGTTTTTTTTTACGTCATTGATAAGGAGTTCCTAGCTTGCACTGAGCGAAGGCGAAGTATAGTGATTTGCTAATTATGTTCGTCATTTCGAGTAGGCACGACGTGGCAATCTGCCAATAATTGACTATAATACACAATGCAAAACTATTTTAAATGTTAAAGGTTTCAATTTAAGAGATTGCTTCACTTCGTTCGCAATGACGGTTCAATATAAAAAATTGCCACGTCGTTCCTCCTTCACAATGACGTGTTACTTCATATACTTCCCCTTTTTACTACCTTCATACATCACATATTTAACTAAACGCGCTTCGAGTTTGGCGTTAAACAAGTGTATTTTACGTGATGGTCGTAAACCTACATATTTAAGTGCATCAAGGTTTGAGGTAATAAACCAAGCATCGGTGCCTGGGTAATTTTGTTTTAGGGTATCGCCAATATTTGCATAAAAAGATTCCATATCCAAATTTAAACGCTCGCCGTACGGTGGGTTAAATACCATGTGTAATTTGTCGTCGCCAGCTTTTTGGGTTTTAAAAAAGTCTTCGTGCTTAACTTCTATAAAATCTTCTAATTGAGCGTTTTTAACATTGTCTTTAGCTTTACTTACCGCACTTGGTGCTTTATCATAACCTATTATTTTATGATGAAAATCGCGTGTTTTACCCAATAATGATTCTTCAATTTTCTCAAATAATTCAACATCCCAATCTTGCCAACGCTCAAAGGCAAATTCTTTTCGCATGAGGTTTGGTGGAATATTACAGGCTATCATCGCCGCTTCAATAAGCATAGTGCCCGAACCACACATAGGGTCCATGAAATCGGATTGCCCGTCCCAACCAGATAACATAATTAATCCTGCTGCTAAAACCTCGTTTATGGGTGCGATATTAGTCGCCATTTTATAACCACGTTTATGCAGAGAATCTCCAGAAGAATCTAACGAAATGGTGCATTGTCGTCTATCGATATGCACATTTATTTTTAGGTCTGGAAATTTTAAATCGACGTTTGGTCGCTCGCCAGTAGTATCTCTAAATTTATCGACTATCGCATCTTTTGTTTTTTGCGCAATGTACAATGAATGCGAAAACAAATCGGAATGTATAGTAGCATCGACTGCCAATGTTCCTGTAGGTTTAAGGTATTGCGACCAATCTATCGCATAGATTTTATCGTATAAATCTTTTTCGCTATTTACGGTAAACGAATGTATAGGCTTTAAAATTTTAACAGCGGTACGCAATGCTAAATTAGCTTTGTACATAAAGCCTTTATCACCGGAAAAAGCCACATTACGCACCCCTATTTTCACATCTCGTGCACCGAGTTGTGTGAGTTCTTTTGATAGTAGTTCTTCAAAACCAAATAAGGTTTTGGCAACCATGTTGAAATTTTCTTCCATTTTTTACGTCGAATAGATTGCAAAAATAACGTAATTTTGCACAAATTAACTAGCAATTGCAGATAATGGGTTAAGGATTGATGCGGCATCCTTTTTAATACGGACTTGGAGTAATTTTGTTGAGAACTAAAATTTGGCAGATTGCCACGTCCTTCGTCCTCGCAATGACGTTTTAAAAAGATATAGCGGAAAGCCTGACCGCGCCAAAGCGCGGTAACCCCAAAAAAAACAGATGAATAATAACACTACAAAATGGTTTACGTCATGGTTTGATACGCCATTTTACCACATTTTATATAAGGATAGGGATGATACCGAGGCGCATGCGTTTATGGATACGTTGACGAATTATTTGAATATCCCCGAACGTGGTACTATTTTAGATTTGGCTTGCGGCAAAGGCAGACACGCACGGTATTTAAACAAAATTGGTTACGATGTTACGGGTGTTGATTTGAGTGAAAACAGCATTAATTTTGCGAAACAGTTTGAAAATAATAGTCTCCGTTTTGAGGTACACAACATGTGTAAACCTTACCATAAACAGTTTGATGCGGTTTTTAATTTGTTTACTAGTTTTGGGTATTTTGAAAAAGATGAAGATAATTTAAACACGATTAAAGCTATTGTTGCCAATTTAAACGACTTTGGTTTTGGGGTAATTGATTTTATGAATAGCGAATTTGTTATTGATAATTTAGTGCCCGAAGAGGTTAAAACGGTTGATGGGATTACCTTTAATTTAAAGCGTTATGTGGAAGACGGATATGTTATAAAAGATATTTCGTTTATTGCAGATGGCAACGATTATAATTTTCAGGAGCGTGTTAAAGCCTTTTCTTTAAATGATTTTGAAGTGATGTTTGAGGCTGCCAATGTACATTTATTGGATGTTTTTGGTGATTATAAATTGCATAAATTTAATACCAAAGCATCGGAGCGTTTAATAATGATTTTCAAATAGGTCGATAATCGACATTTAATTATTATCACTGTTGCTGATTTTTTGTTAATAATCGATATTTAATTATGCTCACTGTTGTGGGTTATTATTTTTTAGAATGAATAAATTTTTATTTCCTGTATTAGCTGTTGTTTTAGGGGTGCTTATTGCTAGTCTTAGCAAGTATAAAAAAACATGGAATACCAAGCTCCTACTCTCTTTTAGTGGTGCTTTTTTATTAGCGCTAACCCTTTTTGAATTGCTCCCAGAAGTTTACAACCATTTAGATACCAAACTTACTGGTTTGTATATTATGTGTGGTATTGTGTTGCAAATTGTTTTAGAACTCTTCTCTAAAGGTGCCGAACATGGGCATGTGCATATTCATAAAGACGAAACCAATTTTCCGTGGTTGTTATTTGTGAGTTTGTGTATTCACAGCTTTTTAGAAGGTTTCCCTATACACGAGCACAACGACATGCTTTATGGCGTTTTAGTGCATAAAATCCCTATTGCTGCTTTAATTAGTATGTTTTTATTTCAGTCGAATTTTAGCAAATTACAAATTACTGGCTTTTTAGTCGTTTTTGCAGCTATGACTCCGTTGGGAACTTTTATTTCGAATACTTGGGAAGCCATTGCAGATTATGCACACATAATTAATGCGATTGTAATTGGAATATTTTTTCATATTTCTACTACCATTTTGTTTGAAAGTGGCGAAGGGCATAAGTTTAATTTATCGAAATTTATTGCCATTATTTTGGGTATTGTTGTGGCTTACTTAATTTAGCTATTGGCTATTAGCTATTGGAAAAAAAATATATTATAATATGTCATTCTGAACAAAGTGAAGAATTTAACTTTTAACTGAAGTAGTGTTTTCAAAAGAAGAATCGCGATTATTACGACAAGAGTTCTGGACAAGTTTCGGGAAATCGTTTCCACGGAAATGGGTTTTGTATGATACCAAATTGAAAGGATTCTCTTTTAAATTTCATTTTGATACTAAATTCGCTTTGGTGGCTTTAGATCTTGAAGATGATTTAGAAAACCGCATTAAATACTGGGAAAAACTCCAAGCTTTAAAATCGATTTTATTAGATGAATATTTGTCAGATGCTATTTTTGAAGAGGAGTACTTGTTAGAAAATCAAAAAGAAATTTCAAGAATTTATGTGCCTTTAAATGAAAAAGTTTCTATTCATAATAAAAACACATGGCGTGATGTTATGGAATTCTTTAATGAAAAAATGAATTTATTTGAAGCTTTTTTTGAGGAATATAAAGATGTTATTGATGGGTAATCGTCATTGCGAACGTAGTGAAGCAATTTATTTAGTTTTTATTTCTATTTCATTTTAAAAAAATTACCATGTCGCTTTGCCTCTCGTAATGACGGTTTCGATTTAAACCTTTTTCTCCATAATAAAATCATCCATAACAAAGCCATTACCAATATCGGTTATAAACGTTTTTACTTTCTTAAAACCTAATTTCTCATAAGCTTTAATAGAATTTGTATTGTTAATATTTACACCAAGTCTTATGGTTTTTAAATGATAGGCTTTAGCCATTTCTTCAGTTTTTAACATGGCGGCTTTCCCAATTTTTTTACCTCTATAAGAACTTAGTACATATATTTTACTTAAAAATAAGTGCTCTTTTTCTTTTTTAACCGCTATGTAACCAGCTGGTATTTTATCAAAAAATAATATAAAGTATTCAAATCCTTCTTCTTCAATTTGTTCGCTGATGGCTTTGGCAGATTGAAATTTGTCAAGCATATAATCAATCTGTGGTTTTCCAACAATAGGTATGTAATGTTCGCGCCAAATTGTATCGGCTAAGTCTTCAATTAAAATATAATCGGATGCTTTATTGGCTGGAGTAATTTCTATCATAGAATCTAAATTAAGCATCTTTTTAAATTACATAAAAGAAAATCATAAAAAAATGACAAATGGCTCCGGCTAAAACAAACAAATGCCAAATAACATGATTGTACGGTATTTTTTGAATCGCATAAAAAACAATACCAACCGTATACGATAATCCGCCAGCAAAGAGAAATAAAATACCATCGCTACCAATAGTGTTGGATAGGTTTGTAAAATCAAACACAATAAGCCAGCCCATTACCAAATACAGTAATGTTGAAAACACCTCAAAACGTCCTGTGAAAAACAGTTTTATAATAACACCAAAAGCAGCAATGCCCCAAACTATCCAAAATAGTGTCCATCCTAAAGTTTCAGCTAACGCAATTAAACAAACAGGTGTATAGGTTCCTGCAATTAAAATATAAATACTAATATGATCTACAATTCTAAAATAATGCTTGCGCTTCTCCCCTTTTACGGCATGATAAAATGTTGACGCCATAAATAAAACAATAATAGAAATACCGTAAACAATAACACTAAATAAACTCCAGGTCGTTTTTTCGGTATTAAAAGCAATAAGCAACACCAATGCTGCAATGCCAAATAAAGCACCAATAGCATGCGTAATGGTGTTTAATTTTTCCTCAAAAGGCGTTTGGATGCGCATAAACTATTGCTTGTTTTGTGCTGGTGGAGGAATTTGAGCCTTGGTTGGTTTTAGCCATTTATTGGTTAAATCGTAAAAATCGAATTCAATTTTTGATTTTTGCCTTTCTAAACGACCACTTTGAAAGTTGCGTTGTAAAATATCTTCAATTAAATAATCCTCTTTTTCGTTAAGCGGATCGAACTCCCGCTTTAAAGAAATATCGAACATACTTGCGGTGGTATTATACCAAAATGCCCGCCATCCGTTGCGTAATTCTTTAACCAAATTAAAAGCAGTTTCACCGGTTTGTCGGTGGATTAATTTGACTAATATTTGTCCTTCGGTGCGTGTTAGCTTTTTTAATTCGTCTGAAAACTCACCTTCAATATATTTCTGAACGCGTTTTGCATACTTTTTTTTATGCCGTTTCTTTTCTATACTTGCCAAACGTTTATTCATAGAATCTAAACGTTCGGCAGCCATTTTTGCATACGGGTACACTTTTATGGTTTTTCGTCGTAAAATTAAATATCGAATGCGGTCTTTTTTACTGTCAAATTTAAGTTTGTGCAAAAGCATCACTTCATCCAAATCTATAGCTGTCCGAGGTATGGAATCGCCCTCAATAATAATATACTCCACAGCAGTAGAATCTTGCTCAGTATCACTTATTTGAGCCATAGCCAAAATCGGAAAAAGTGTGAATATGTATTTTAAATAATTCATCTATAAAAAATGGGGCATTTATTATGCCAAAAATACTGAATTTCTGAAAACTGAATACTTAGATTTGAAATTATATAAGCGCTTGATTTTGTGAGAAAAAAATGATAACTTCGTTTAACGTAGTATATAAATTATTAAAACGAATTCATATACTTAAAAACATTACCACACATTAAAACGATGAATCCAAGACTTTACTGAAATAGGCCAATCTATATCATTATAATACAGAAAGAAAATAAAAAAATCACAGAGAACAAGGCGTAAACTTTATGGCTCAAAAACTTAATCAAATCACGTTGTATGAAAAACCACTATTCTCTTGGTATGAATTATCTACTCCCACTGAGAAAGAATTAAGTTTACCTTCCGAATCTTGTTTTGCTTATATTTTAGAAGGTGATAATCAAGATGTAACAAGATCAGGATTTTCAGCTACTAAAGGAACAATTATTCTTTCGTTATGCGGTAAAACAGTTGGACGTAGTTTCTCAACAATTGAAACTGGATACATAAGTACTATTGTTGTTCATTTTAATCAAGACGTACTGCAAAAAGTTTTTGATGGTGAAAAGCCAAAGTTTTGGAAGGAATTGGATTATCCTTTAAAAAAAGACAGTTTTCAAGAAGACGCTTCGGCCTTAGTAAAAGCCTATTTTATGAGTGTTGCCAAGTTTTTTGAACATAAAACAGCACTAAGCGAGGAAATTTTGGCGATCAAGTTAAAAGAAATTATTCTGCTCCTCCTGCAAACTAAAGAGTCTTCGCACTTGAATTTAATTATAAGACGCCTATTTTCTGATAAAACTTTTTCATTTAGGAAAGTAATTGAGGCTAATTTGTATGAACCATTGAACCTTCAACGTTTGGCAGCTACGACAAACAATAGTATGGCTTCTTTTAAAAGAAAATTCAACAAAATGTACGACAGCACACCAGCTAAATACATCACTCAAAAAAAGTTGGAAAAGGCATGTAGTAATTTAGCTTTTTCTCAGAACTCTATACAAGAGATATGCTATGATTGTGGATTCATTAATTCATCCAGTTTTTCTCGAATGTTCAAAAATGAATATGGCTGTTCTCCTACTGAGTTCAGAAAGAACCTCAATGAATGATAATTGAACCCACTGGCAAAGACCGAATCATAATTAGCTAATATGTTTGCATCAAAAAGAATATGAAACATTCAAAATTGATGCGTGCTATCATTTTTCGAGACTATGGCAACCCTCAAGAAGTAGTGAAACTTGTAAAAGATTGTAAAATCCCTATACCCAATAAGAATGAAGTTTTAGTGAAAGTTGAATGTGCCTCAGTTAATGCGGCTGATAGATATATTGTGCGAGCTAATTACTTTATTATTCGGTTGGTTTTTGGATTGTTCAGACCTTCCAAGAACAAGAGAATCTTAGGAATGGATATAGCAGGAACTATTCAAAGCATTGGGCAAAATGTTAAGGGTTTTCAAGTAAATGATGCAGTGGTAGCCGATATTCGAAAATCCTTTGGAGGAGGCTATGCAGAATATGCCACTGTAAATACAAAATACTTGGTAAAAAAGCCTGAGGAAGCATCTTTTGAACAAGCCTGTACAGTGCCTATATCTGGCCAAGCTGCAATGATGGGAATGATTCTTTGTTCAATCAATCCAGGTGATAAAGTTCTGGTGAACGGTGCTTCAGGTGGTGTGGGATCTTTTGGCATTCAGATAGCAAAAGCTCAGGGCGCATATGTAGCAGCTATCTGTTCTACCAAAAAAATTGAGGCAGTAAAAAGTTGGGGAGCAGATGAGATTATTGACTATATAAAAAAGGATTCAATCAAAGCCTTAATTGGAAAAGAGTTTGATGCGGTATTTGATACTGCATCTTTTGAATGTCCAGGTCGATACAAACAGGTTTTAAAGAAAGATGGTAAATATGTATTAGTCGGCGGTGATTTTTACAATATGCTCAAAGTAAAATTTCTTGGCCGATTTGGTCGTGGTAGTCAGAAATTTATGGCTTTAACTCAAAAGGTTGAGGTTACAACAAATATAAAAAAAGTACTTGAAATGATTGCTGATAAAAAGATAAAGCCCTCTATACAAAAAGTTATTTCACTAAAAGACGTACCAGAAGCTCTTCATAGTCTCGAGCAGCGTACTGTAGTTGGTAAAATAGTGGTTGATATAAATAAGTAAGTCTTTGCCCATTTTTGAATCAAAATTAAATTAATCAACAAATTATGAGAAAAACTATTTTACTATTTACATGTCTCATTTGTATGCTTTCTTTACAAGCACAAACAGATGCTGAACAATTAAAAGATAAAAAAGTGACATTAGGTTTACGTACTGGTTATGAATTTCAAGCTAACAATAGTAGTTTAAATTACAAACTTAATTTACCTTATATAGGTATTTGGTCAGATTTTAAGTTTAGTGATAATTGGAGTTTACAGTTAGAATTAAACTTAAGGTCTGAAAAAAGAGAAAGATTTTTTAATAATGGTTTTAGAGAATCTATTAATGAGCTTTATTTAACAGGTCCGGTATTGTTAAAATTTCACCTTAACAAAAAGTTTAAAATATATACTGGTACACAAGTTTTATCAACTTCTTTAAGAAATGATATTTTTGGTATTAAGAAAGGGAATGGAATTATTGGTATAGAATATAAAACAATAAAAAAAATATTTTTTGACGTACGCTTTAGACACGGATTTGAGGGACAAAGATCTATTAACAACTTTCGGGATAACAGAATAAGTATTGGTGTTGGTTATAAATTTTAAACAAAAATAACTGCATACAACACCACATAAAACAATATGGGCTTTGTGTTTAACTCCAAAGGTTTTTCTTATTTACCGTATCCGCTCAAACTTATTTCTTATTTTGTAATCGACAAGAAACAAAACATAAATAAGTTTAAGCTCAGTCCATGATTCGAAAGTTACTAACTTCCAAATCCCACACTGTTCTTATGCAAACCGTTAAACGAACCATTCCAAAAACAAAACAACGTAATTAGTTTAAAACATAAGCTAGCAAATAAGTGCGTTAGACATTGCAACGGCATACTTTTTTTGAAAAGAACAAACACAACTTTCTTTATAACTAAAATTTAACAGATAGCCACGTCGTTAACTCCTCACTATGACGAAAAAAGATATAGTGGAAAACCCAACTCCTTTTCGGGGTAACGCCCAAAAACTTTTCATAATAAGAGTTAGTTTTAATCAATCATTTACATTTTATATTATTATTTTAGTGCAAAACTTTTAAACATGGCAAAAAAGAGCATTCTTAACAAAAAATCGATAGACTTTTTAGAAAAATATTTAAACAATGCAGCTCCGACAGGTTA
Source organism: Wocania ichthyoenteri Th78 (assembly GCF_000789235.1). GTDB lineage: Bacteria > Bacteroidota > Bacteroidia > Flavobacteriales > Flavobacteriaceae > Wocania_A > Wocania_A ichthyoenteri. Next base: position 3,495,052 of record NZ_KN525716.1, on the reverse strand, counting down.
CGAATGGATCGGACAAAAACTTTGGATGGATTACCTAAAACCTTATGTTGATGAATTTATTACCGATACTTACGGTACAGCAGTTGGTGTAATTAACCCAAAAGCAAAATACAAGGTGGTTATTGAAGGGCATGCCGATGAAATTTCGTGGTATGTTAATTATATTTCTGATAACGGATTAATTTATGTGATTAGAAATGGTGGTAGCGATCACCAAATAGCACCGAGTAAAATTGTAAATATTCACACCAAAAAGGGCATTGTAAAAGGTGTTTTTGGCTGGCCTGCAATACACACAAGAAGTAAAGCTAAAGAAGAAGCTCCAAAACCAGATAACATTTTTATTGATTGTGGTTGTAAAACAAAAGAAGAAATTGAGAAACTAGGCATTCATGTTGGTTGTGTAATTACGTATCCAGACGAGTTTCATATTCTAAACAAGGACAATTTTGTTTGTCGCGCTTTAGATAATCGCATGGGGGGTTTTATGATTGCCGAAGTAGCACGATTACTTAAGGAAAATAAAAAAACTTTACCTTTTGGCTTATATATAACCAATTCTGTTCAAGAAGAAATTGGCTTACGTGGTGCAGAAATGATTACCCACACCATTAAACCGAACGTTGCCATTGTTACCGATGTAACGCACGATACCACAACACCAATGATTGAAAAGAAAAAAGAAGGTCATTTAGAATTGGGTAAAGGACCTGTTGTAGCTTATGCGCCTGCTGTACAACAAAAGTTACGCGATTTAATTACAGAAACTGCCGAAGCTAAAAAGATACCTTTCCAGCGTTCTGCATTATCAAGAGCGACAGGAACCGATACTGATGCCTTTGCTTACAGTAATGGTGGCGTAGCTTCTGCTTTAATTTCTTTACCACTACGCTACATGCATACCACTGTAGAAATGGTACATAGAGATGATGTTGAAAACGTAATTAAATTAATTTATGAAACGCTTCTTAACATAAAAGACGGCGAGACTTTTAGTTATTTTGAATAATTTGTCTGTTCGAGAGCAGTCGAGAACTACAAAAACGTTTCGACTGCACTCAATATGACATAAACTCTATTTGATGCAAAATCAGAAACATTTATTTGATATTCCAGAGGCTGTAACTTATTTGAATATTGCGAGTCAATCGCCTGCTTTTAAATCTATTTATGAGGCTGGATTAGAAGGTTTAAAACAAAAAAATCACCCTTATAAAATTAAGATTTCAGATTATTTTGAACCCGTTATTGAGCTTAAAAAATTATTTGCACAATTAATTGATGCAGATGATTTTAATCGCATTGCAACGATGCCTTCGGTATCTTATGGAATAGCAACTGTTACAAATAATATTGTTTTAAAAGAAAATGATGAAATTTTAATTATTGATGAGCAATTTCCTAGCAATGTCTATTCATGGCAAAAGTTAGCCAAAAAATACAATGCTAAAATTAATACTATAAGTGCTCCTAATTATGAAATGGATCGAGTAAAAAATTGGAATCAAAATATACTCGAAGCTATAACAGAAAATACTGCTGTAATTGCTATGGGAAATATCCATTGGTCTAATGGAAGTTTATTTGATTTAAAAGCGATTAGTAAAAAAGCAAAGCAACACCATGCACTTTTAATTATTGATGGATCGCAATCGGTTGGTGCCCTACCCTTTTCTGTAAAAGACATCCAACCAGATGCGCTTATCTGTGCTGGTTACAAATGGCTTTTTGGTCCTTATGGTTGTGCTTATGGCTATTTTGGAGAATACTTTGATAACGGAAACCCTATTGAAGAAAATTGGTCTAACAGATTACATAGTGAAAATTTTACTGAACTTACCAATTATCAACCAGAATACAAACCTTTAGCGAATCGCTATTCGGTTGGCGAAAGCGGAAATTTTATTTATGTAAAAATGCAAATTGAAGCCTTAAAACAAGTTTTAGAATGGACGCCAAAATCCATACAAAATTATTGTAAAAATATTTCTGCGGAAGCTGTAAAAGCATTAAAAGCTTTAGGTTGTCAAATTGAAGATGACAACTACAGGTCTCATCATTTATTTGGCATTAAATTACCAAGTCAATTAGATATTGAAGCCTTAAAAAAGGACTTTTTTAACAAAAATATTTTTGTTTCTTTTAGAGGGAATTATATTAGAATTTCTTGTCATTTATTCAATACATCAGAAGATTTCAAACCACTAATTGCATGTATAGCTTCGCATTTATAAAAGCTTAATATGGATGAATTTATTGATATAGTTACTAAGCAAGGCAAACCAACAGGAAAATCTGCACTAAAATCAATCATCCATCAAAAAGGCTATTACCATAATACAGCACATATTTGGTTTTACACAAAAAATGGTGAAATTTTGCTGTCGCAACGTTCAGCAAAAAAGCTAATTTGTCCGTTACTTTGGGATGTTTCTGTAGCTGGGCATATTGATGCTGGTGAGTCCATAGAACAAGCTGCTATTAGAGAAACTAAAGAAGAAATCGGGTTGTCCGTCTCTGAAAAGGACCTAAATAGAATTGGTGTTTTTGAGTGCTTTCAAACTTATGAAAGTGGTATTATTGATAACGAATTTCATCACACATTCATCTCAGAATTAAAAGTTTCACTTTCCGAATTAACACCTCAAATAGAAGAAGTTGAAGCTTTAAAATTAGTTTCAGCTTATGATTTTGACGAACTTATTGATAACATTGACGCTAATAACAATCACTTAGTCCCATCAAATAAATCATACTACGAAACTGTTTTTCATCATATAATTAAAACTATTACCTAAATTCTTTTAATTATCTTTCATAAATGAATTTATTACTCTTAGCTGTTGCTCCCATTTTTATTATCATTCTATACATCTATTTTAAAGATAAATATGAAAAAGAGCCAAAACGCTTCCTTTTTTATAATTTTTTATTAGGAGCTATTATAAGTGTTTTTATTACTACTATTATTTACTATCTGTTCGACTATATATTACCGTTAACAGATAATACAAGTGTGTTTGAACAATTTGTAAAAGCTTTTTTTGTAGTTGGTTTTACTGAAGAGTTTAGTAAATACATTATAATTCGCTATTATTCACAAACTAATAAGAAATTTAATGAACCTTTTGATGGCATTATTTACGCCGTTATGGTATCTATGGGTTTTGCAGCAACAGAAAATATTTTTTATGTACTAGAAGGAGGTTACCAAACAGCGTTACTTAGAGCGCTTACTGCTGTACCTGCTCATGCTACATTTGGTATTTTAATGGGGTATTGTATGGGAAAAGCCAAATTTTCAAATAATAGAATAATACTAAACTTATCAGGTTTATTATTGGCTATAATTTTTCATGGTGCATACGATTTCTTCTTATTTATAGATTTTGTTCCAGGTATTTGGGTTAGTGCATTTATATCGCTTTTCATTGGTATTATTTTATCTAGAAAAGCAATAAAACGTCATCAAATAAACTCAAATTTCAAAACGTAATTGGTATTACAAACATGATGTAAATCATATATTTATATATTATGATAATATATATTTACATAGCCAAAATATGCTAAACTCATACTTTTAAAAAATGATTTCTAGCTCATTATAATTATATTTACAATGAACCAATTTCCATACTCATGAATAAGATTTTCAAAACCAATGTAAATAATACTTTTAATTTTGAAATTAAAGAAGAAGATATTTTAAGTCTTGATGTTTTGCCAGTTTCTGAATCTAAATTTCATATTCTTCAGCATAATAAATCTTATAACTCTGAAATTGTTGAAACAGATTTTAACTCAAAATCATATCAAGTAAAAGTTAACAATAATTCATATAACATAATTATTTCTAATGATTTAGATATTTTAATAAAAGACATGGGGTTTACCATAGGTTCAACAAAACATGTGAATTTTGTTAAAGCACCAATGCCTGGTTTAATTTTAGAAATACATGTTGAAATAAATCAAGAAGTAAAAGAAAATGACACCTTGCTTATTCTTGAAGCCATGAAAATGGAAAACATAATTACGTCTCCTAGAGATGGTGTTATCAAATCTATTTCGGTAAACAAAGGTGACGCTGTAGAAAAAAATCAGTTATTAATCGAATTCCAATAAGCAAGATGAAAGAAAATAGAATAAAGAGTAAAGACTTATTTACGCATTAAAATTATTATAATAAAAATCCCCTCTCCTTTGGAGAGGGTTAGGGAGAGGAATGAAAAAAATACTAATTGCAAACAGAGGCGAAATAGCCATTCGAGTTATGAAAACGGCTCAAAAAATGGGCATAAAAACAGTTGCCGTTTTTTCTACTGCAGATAGAAATGCACCACATGTAAAATTTGCAGACGAAGCGGTTTGTATTGGCGAGCCTCAATCTAGCAAATCCTATTTAAGAGGCGATAAAATTATTAAAGTTGCAAAACAACTCAACGTTGACGCTATTCACCCTGGGTATGGTTTTTTAAGTGAAAATGCTGAATTTGCTGAATTATGCGAGATAAACAATATTATTTTTATTGGTCCACGTTCAAAAGCCATACAAATGATGGGCGATAAATTAGCCGCCAAAGAAGCCGTAAAACGCTATAACATTCCTATGGTTCCTGGGATTGACGAAGCCATTACGGATATTAAAAAAGCTAAAATTATTGCAAAAGACATAGGGTTCCCAATATTAATAAAAGCATCTGCCGGCGGCGGTGGAAAAGGGATGCGTGTGGTTGAAAAAGAAAATGATTTAGAATCGCAAATGAATCGTGCTATTAGTGAAGCCACTTCAGCTTTTGGTGATGGTTCTGTTTTTATCGAAAAATATGTGACTTCGCCACGTCATATCGAAATACAAATTATGGCTGATAGCCATGGTAATATTTTACATTTTTTTGAGCGTGAATGCAGTATTCAACGTCGCCATCAAAAAGTGGTTGAAGAAGCACCATCATCAGTTTTAAGTCAAAAATTGAGAAATGAAATGGGAGAAGCTGCTATTAAAGTAGCAAAATCTTGTGATTATTTAGGTGCTGGAACTGTTGAATTTTTATTAGATGCAGACCACAATTTCTATTTTTTAGAAATGAATACCAGATTGCAAGTAGAACATCCTGTAACCGAATTAATTTCTGGTGTTGATTTGGTTGAACTTCAAATTCGTGTTGCTCGCGGGGAAGCACTTCAAATAAAACAAGACGATTTAAAAATTAGCGGACATGCTTTAGAATTACGAGTATATGCCGAAGACCCTTTAAATAATTTCTTACCAAGTGTTGGACATTTAGATGTATACAAACTCCCAATTGGCGACAATATTCGAGTAGATAATGGTTTTGAAGAAGGCATGGATATTCCTATTTATTACGACCCGATGCTTTCAAAATTAATTACCTATGGAAACACTAGGGATGAAGCCATTCAACTCATGATAAAAGCCATTGAGAATTATCATGTTGAAGGTGTAGAAACCACCTTACCTTTTGGTAAATATGTTTGTGAACACGAAGCATTTCGTTCTGGAAATTTTGATACGCATTTTGTAAAAGATTATTACTCCCCAGAAGCTTTACATAAAGAAACAGAAAATGAAGCAAAAATTGCTGCACTAATAGCTTTAAAGCAATATTTGAAAGACCAAAAACAATTACGATTGCCAAATTAGTCACAGTTTTCAGTCGCAGTTTTCAGAGCTACGCGCTCAACAACAAACGACTCAACAACAAAAGATAAAATATGGATTCAAAACAAAACAAAATAGATAAGTTAAACGAACGTATCGCGTTAGCACACTTAGGTGGCGGACAAAAACGTATTGACAAACAACACGCTAAGAAGAAACTAACCGCTAGAGAACGTGTGAATTACTTAATGGACGAAGGCTCTTTTGAAGAAATCGGAGCTTTAGTAACGCATAGAACTACCGATTTTGGGATGGAAAACGAAATCTATTATGGTGATGGTGTAATTACAGGTTACGGAACTGTTAATGAGCGATTAGTATATGTTTATGCCCAAGATTTCACGGTGTTTGGTGGCGCTTTATCTGAAACACACGCAGAAAAGATTTGTAAAATCATGGATTTAGCCGTTAAAGTTGGCGCGCCTATTATTGGACTTAACGATTCTGGTGGTGCGCGTATTCAAGAAGGTGTGCGTTCTTTAGGTGGTTATGCCGATATTTTTTATAGAAATGTACAAGCCTCAGGCGTTATTCCACAGATCTCTGCTATTATGGGACCATGTGCTGGAGGTGCAGTGTATTCCCCAGCCATGACAGATTTTACAATTATGGTTGAAAATACCAGCTACATGTTTGTTACGGGACCAAATGTTGTAAAAACGGTAACTAATGAAGAGGTAACTAGTGAAGAGTTAGGCGGTGCTTACACACATGCATCGAAATCTGGAGTAGCTCATAAAACCTCAGCTAACGATATTGAATGTTTAGAAGATTTAAAAACGCTGTTAAGTTATTTACCTCAAAATAATACGGAAACAGCTGCTAAGCTAGAGTTTAAATTTAATGATGAGATTAGAGATGTATTATCAGATATCGTCCCAGACAATCCAAATAAGCCTTACGATATGCATGCCGTGATTTCTGGTATTATTGATAATGACTCTTTTTATGAAATTCATAAGGATTATGCTGAAAACATTATTGTTGGTTTTGCACGTTTAGCTGGACGAAGCATAGGAATAATAGCTAATCAACCTCAATTTTTAGCCGGTGTTTTAGGTGTTAAAAGCTCAAAGAAAGCAGCACGTTTTACGCGATTTTGTGACTGTTTCAATATTCCACTACTTGTTTTGGTAGATGTACCAGGGTTTTTACCAGGAACCGACCAAGAGTGGAATGGCATAATTGTACATGGAGCAAAATTGTTATATGCTTTAAGTGAAGCTACCGTGCCACGAGTAACAGTAATTACCAGAAAAGCCTATGGTGGTGCATATGATGTAATGAATTCTAAACATATAGGCGCAGATTTAAATTTTGCATGGCCAGGAGCAGAAATAGCAGTTATGGGTGCTAAAGGTGCCAGTGAAATCATCTTTAAAAAAGAAATTGCTCATGCTGATAATCCCATTGAAAAACTTGCAGAAAAAGAAGCCGAATATGCTGAAAAATTTGCTAACCCCTATAGAGCTGCTCAACGCGGTTTTATTGATGAAGTTATATTACCAAAAGATACCAGACGGAAATTAATTAAAGCTTTTAGTATGTTAGAGGATAAAAAAGTAGAAACACCGAAACGTAAACATGGAAATATCCCTTTATAGCTTAATTTATATTTAATTTTGAGATGATATCTACTAGTGATGATATAATATATTCTATACCTATAGCTATAATGATGAATCCAATAATTCTTGAAAGTGCATTAATACCAGATGCCCCTAAAACTCGAACAATAAAATGTGAACTTTTCAAAATAAAATAGATAACTACTGATACTGATACCATAGCAGCAACTATAATAGTAATTTCGTTTATAAGTTGAAACTCTTGATTGTAAGCTATTAATAATGAAATAGTACCTGGGCCAGCAAGCATTGGAATAGCTAATGGTGTTAACGAAATAGATTCCCTGCTATGAATATCTTTCTGCACCCTATCTCGTTTCATTCCTTTATGCTCGCTAAATTTACCTGTTAGTAAAGCAAAACCTGAAGAAGCAATAATTAGACCCCCTGCTATTTTTAAGGCATTTAAACTTATTCCAAAAAAAGATAGAATATATTTTCCCGCATGAAAAGATAATAGTAGAATGGCAAGAACATCAATAGCTGTCCAAAAAGCAGTTATTGCACGTTCTTTTTTTGTGTTATACTTTGTTAACCCCACAAAAACAGGCACAGTTCCGAGTGGATTCATAATAGAAAATAGAGCTCCAAAAATGGCTAAAAATAAGTTCATGTTTTTTTTGCAAAGTCACTATTTAAAAGTGACTTAACAGTTACGCAAACTTTAAGCAAAAATCATTAAAAGGTAAATAAGTCTTAGCTAAGCCTTAACAATTTGAGCATTATACATAAAAGATTCTTGCCATCGCTCGAAACGATTATCAAATTTATATGCAAAAACAAGATATTGGCATTTACCTATACTTTCGGGAGTACGCGTAACTTCAGCAAGATTATTATTTCTAAATAAAAAATCGGCATCTTCAACAATGCATATTTGCAACTTATTCAAATTAATTCCGTTAAGGTAAAACAACTTATTTAAGCGCTTAGGTGTAGCTATTACTATATCTGTACCTTCGTAAATTTCATCACGCTGTATATCTATATCATGCTCATCGTAAGCACAATACACTCTTAAGTCTGTTCCGCGTTTAAAGGCATTAAATTCTAATTCTAAATTTAAAGCAGCTTGTTTATCTTTTACAAAAATTAAAGCCCTTGGAGCATCTTCAACAGCTTTTTTTAATTTCTGAATAACACTAATAATTAAACTTGAAGTTTTACCGCTTCCATCTGGAGCTATTACAAATAAACTTGCGCCTCCTTTTATTTTAGATAAGATTTGTTTTTGAAGTGGTAAAGGTGCTTTAAAGCCTTTATAGTTAAGTGTATCGGCTAATGGTTCAATTAATTTTTTAAAAGACATAAAAGATTTTCTTTAAGCTACAAAGGTAAGTTTTTAAATACCTAATTGATTTGAATAAAAACAAAAACAGCTTATAAATCTAATAACCGTCTATGGTAATTTATTTGCCCTAAATGGTATGCTAAATGCGTAGCTAGATGTATTAAGAAAAATTCTGTAGTCATTTTATCTTCAAAAACACGACGTGAATATTCTTTTTGCAAATCGTTTGGATTTAAGGTTTTTAAAGTTTCTTCAACAATTAAACTAACCTCATTTATTTGATTTACTATATCTGTTTTTGGCACATTTTTTAGTGAGAATTCTAAATCTCTTTGTCTTATATAGCCTGTGTTTCCAAATTCTGCACCAATAAAATGATTAAGATTTCCAACAACATGCAAGCATAAGTTACCAGCAGAATTGCTAATATCATCTTTTAAAACCCATAAGTTTTTTTCATCTTTATAAGACTCAATTTCAATTTTTAACTTATTTAAATCCCTATTAAAAATTTTTATTAAGGTTTCTGTACACATGCTTTATTAATATAAAATTTAACAATATTGATATTGGTTAATAACATTGATATTTGACTTTGCTCTACAAAATTACTCTATTTTTGCCTAATGCAAAACAATAACACTTTCAAGTTTGAATTTGTAGCTTTAATGGCCTCATTAATGTCTATCGTGGCTTTATCTATTGATGCTTTATTACCTGCTTTACCAGAAATAGGAAGTGCTTTAGGCGTTATAAATCCTGCTAATAACCAACTGCTTATTACCATGATTTTTTTGGGTTTGGGTTTTGGACAGCTTATTTTTGGACCATTATCTGATAGCTTTGGAAGAAAACCTATTGTGTACATTGGCTTTGTTGTTTTTATAATTGCAAGTATTATTTGCGTGACTACTAAAAGTTTTGAAATGATGATACTTGGACGCATACTACAAGGTGTCGGGTTATCGTCTCCTAGAAGCTTAAGTATATCTATGATTAGAGATTCTTACAGTGGTAATTATATGGCAAAAATATTATCAATTGTGGTGATGTTTTTTATTTTAGTTCCGGTAGTTGCTCCAACTTTAGGTCAGTTTTTAATTCATCTTTACAACTGGGAATCGGTATTTTATTTCAACTTAATATTTGGAGTTTTAATTATGATTTGGTTTTGGTTACGACAACCAGAAACATTGGAAAAAGACAAGCGTATTAAATTTACAAGTCATCTTTTTATTGATGGTACAAAAGAGTTTTTCAAACACAAAGATGCTGTAGCATTTACATTCATATCTGGCTTTATAACGGGCTCTTTCATGGTGTATTTAAGTACTTCTCAACAAATATTTCAAGAGCAATATAATTTAGCAGATATGTTTCCTTATATTTTTGCGAGTTTAGCTATCTCTGTTGGTTTAGCAACATTTTTAAATAGCAGATTTGTGGTTAAATATGGCATGATGAAAATTGCTTACGTTTCATGTATAGCTTACGCTGTTATTTCGGTTTTATATGTTGTTATATTTTCATCTGGTGAAAATCCAAGTATTGCCATTTTATTAGGATTTTTTGCACTACAGTTTTTTGCTGTCGGTTTTTTATTCGGAAATTTACGTGCCTTAGCCATGCAACCTTTGGGGCATATTGCTGGTATTGGAGCCGCAATAAACGGATTTATTTCTACGGTAATGGCTGTACCTATTGCAAACTACATTGGTAATTTTGTTACTACTTCGGTACTACCATTGTTTATTGGGTTTTCGATTTTTGGAATACTGTCTGTAATTGTTTTTATAATTGTAAAAAAGAAGGTAAGGCTTGTAAACACATAATCAAAACTGTTCTCAATTAATTAATGCGTAGCCTCTCCCGCTCCACTTGGTATTCTAATATTCTCAACAATCTCTTGAACATCTTTTGGTGGCTCTGGTGTAAACTTCATTATTGTAATAGATACTATAAAATTTAGGACCATAGCTACCGTACCAAATCCTTCTGGTGAAATACCAAACCACCAATCAGTCTTTTCTCCACCACCAAACCAGTCAAATTTAAACTTCAGCATATAAAATAGCATGGTTAAGATTCCCACAACCATACCAGCAATAGCACCTTCTTTATTCATGCGTTTATAAAAAATGCCTAAAATTATAGCTGGAAAAAATGAGGCCGCTGCTAAACCGAATGCCAATGCTACAGTTGCTGCAACAAATCCTGGAGGATTAATCCCAAAATATCCCGCAACACAAACCGCAACTACCGCTGATAAACGAGCCGCTATTAATTCCCCTTTTTCAGATATTTTTGGGTTTATCATTTTCTTAATCAAGTCATGAGAAACAGATGAAGAAATAACTAATAATAATCCTGCAGCTGTTGATAATGCAGCTGCTAATGCTCCTGCTGCTACCAAAGCTATTACCCAATTTGGTAATTGTGCAATTTCTGGATTAGCTAATACCATAATATCATTATCAACCACCAATTCATTTTTAGACTTATCGGCTACATATTGAATAAGTCCATCATTGTTCTTATCAGTAAAGGTGATTAAACCTGTCGTCTCCCATTTTTTAAACCACTCAGGTGCATTTGCATAAGGTTGATTTGAAACGGTTTCAATCATATTTGTTCTTGCAAAAACAGCAACTGCTGGTGCCGTTGTATAAAGTATTACAATAAGTAACAAAGCAATTCCAGCTGATTTACGAGCATCTTTAACTCGTTTTACCGTGAAGAAGCGTACAATAACATGTGGTAATCCCGCTGTACCAACCATTAAAGCTAACGTAATAGCAAATACATCGATTAAAGATTTTGAGCCTTCGGTATATTCAGTAAAACCTAATTCTGTACTTAATCCATCTAATTTATCTAATAAATAAGTTCCAGAACCATCGGCTAACTCGCTACCAAACCCTAATTGAGGAATGGGGTTTCCTGTCATTTGAATGGAAATAAAAATAGCAGGCACCATAAATGCAAATATCAATACGCAATATTGTGCAACTTGCGTATATGTAATCCCCTTCATGCCTCCTAAAACAGCATAAAACAAAACAATAAGCATCCCAATAATAACACCAGTATTAATATCGACTTCTAAAAAACGAGAAAACACTAATCCTACGCCTCTCATTTGTCCTGCTACATAAGTAAACGACACTAAAAGTGCACAAAAAACACCAACAGTACGTGCTGTATTTGAATAATACCTATCACCTATAAAATCTGGTACCGTGAACTTTCCGAACTTTCGCAAATAAGGTGCTAACAATAATGCAAGTAGAACATAGCCACCTGTCCAACCCATCAAATATACTGCACCATCGTACCCTGCAAAGGATATAATTCCTGCCATAGAAATAAAAGAGGCAGCACTCATCCAATCGGCAGCTGTCGCCATACCGTTTGCTAAAGGTGAAACACCTCCACCAGCAACATAAAATTCTTTTGTAGATCCTGCTCTAGACCAAATAGCAATACCAATGTATAAAGTAAAAGTAATGCCAACTAAAATATAGGTCCAATTTTGAACGCTTATCTGTTCTGCTATCAATAAACTATTCATCATAACCATATTTTTTATCCAATTTATTCATTAATCTAACATATATAAAAATAAGGGTGACAAACACATACATCGAGCCTTGTTGTGCAAACCAAAACCCGAGTTTAAATCCGCCTATTTTAATGTCATTTAAAACATCTTTGAATATAATACCAGCCCCAAAAGACACCAAAAACCAAACGGTTAAAAGTATGAGTACAATTTTGATGTTTTCTTTCCAGTATGCTTTGGGTTTTTCTTGATTGGTCATAATTTATTTTCTTTTAAACGTGCTTTATATGCTGCTAATTCTTTTACAACTTTTGGAGCTAATATTATAGTAGATAACATGGTTGGAATAGCCATTAAAGCAAATACACCATCAATAAGGTTTATCATCATATCTAACGTCATTGTAGCTCCTAAAATAATACTCGCGATATAAAAATAATTGTAATAATGCATTTTATCTGCGCCAATTAAAAACGATAAACATTTTGAACCATAATATGAAAACGAAAACAATGAAGATATACTAAACACTGCAATACAGACTAACAATAAATATTTACCAAACCCTGGCATAGCTTCTGCAAAAGCAGATGCTGTTAAACTCACCCCATTATTTGAAGTGGTTTCCCAAACACCAGTTACTAAAATAGCTAAAGCGGTAAGTGTACAAACAATTAAAGTGTCGATTGCTGGCCCAAGCATAGCCACTAAACCTTCGCGAACAGGCTCATCGGTTTTTGCAGCACCGTGAGCTAAAGGCGCCGTACCAATTCCCGCTTCGTTTGAAAACGCACCACGCTTAATTCCTAGTAAAATCAATCCTCCAACAAGACCACCAAAAAAAGCATCGCCTTTAAAATTATTAGCAGCAAAAGCATCAGTAAAAATCATGGCGAAATATTTAGGGACAACTTCAATATTTACAACCAAAATAATCATAACAGAAACAAAATAAAGCAATACCATTGAGGGCACAAGTTTAGACGCTGTTTTACTAATACGCCCTAAACCACCTAGAATAACTACAGCAGTAATGCCAACTAATACCAAACCAACAATTAAATTAGAAGTAAATCCAACTTCAACACCATTAGGTGCAAGTAAAATATCATTAACTGCTTGCGTGAGTTGATTAACATTAAAAACGGGCAAAGCACCAACCAAACCACAAACACTAAACATAACAGCTAAAGGTTTCCAAGATTTCCCCAAACCTTCCATAATAAAATACATAGGACCACCTTGTAACTCACCATTACTATCTTTCCCTCTAAACATAATAGCTAAAGTTGAAGTAAAAAACTTAGTCGACATACCAACTACGGCACTAACCCACATCCAGAAAACTGCTCCTGGACCGCCAATAGAAATAGCCACTGCAACACCAGCAATATTCCCCATACCAATAGTAGAAGACAATGCTGTGGTTAAAGCTTGAAAATGGCTAATTTGTCCAGGATCATTTGGATCGTCGTACTTACCACGAAGCACTTGAATAGCATGACCAATTAAACGAAACGTTCCAAATTTTGACCGAATTAATAAATATAATCCACCACCAATAAGAAGAATAAGTAAAGGTAATCCCCAAACTGCGCTAGAAAAATCGGCAGCTAGTTGTTTAAGTTGTTCCATATAATTAGTTAGTTTAAAACTATTAATGTAAGAAAGATGCGTGAAACTATTAAAAATGTTTATAATTTCATAAAATCTATTGATATAAAAATAATTTTAGTCTAAATTAGTAACTATTAAAAACCACTTAATGGCATACGAAGAATTTTTAGCTGACAGAATACGACAATTACTAAAAGAAAAGCAAGTAACCTTTACCGAACTAAAAATGATGGGAGGTTTGTGTTTTAAAGTTGATAACAAAATGCTTTGTGGTATTCATACCGATAAAAAATTTGGAGACAGTCTGCTTATGGCTAGAATTGGTGAAACAGCTTATGCAAACGAGATAAACAATACACATTGTTTACCAATGGATTTTACAGGTCGCCCTATGCGTGGATATATTTTTGTTACACCTGGTGGTTTTGATACCGAAGTTGATTTATCTCGTTATTTAGATTTATGCTTAGATTTTAATCCTTTAGCAAAACCTAGTAAACCTAGGAAAAAACATAAATAGATTAAATAATTACTTTGATTTTCAATTACTTAATTTTGTAAAAACAAATTAGCTAATTTGTTTAATATTAGATATAAAACATTAAAACTATTACATATCAAGTCGTTGTTCACCATATAAAAATCACATTCAGAACATCAAAAACCTGTAGAAAAGGGCTTATTTGGAATGTTCTTCTCTTAAAAAGTTTTCAGAAAATTTAGTGCTAAATTCCCGCAAGAGCAAAAAAAAATACTCTGCGAGATAATTTCTTAGCCTTTGCTACTTTTCGTCTTCAAAATAAAAAAACAAGCTGCTAATAACAGAAAATCAATCTCTTAAAAATTATTATTTAGATTTATTCTAAATAAATTGCATATATCAAAAGACGAATATATATTTGTCAAAAATTCACTATTTATATTAAGTCTAAATAAAAACAAATGAAAAATCTATTACCAATCTTAACATTATTTCTTATAACTCATTTAGTATTTGCACAAAACGGAACAATATTAGGAACTGTTACAGACAATAATAAAACACCGCTTTTAGGAGTAAACGTTTACCTGAAAAATACTTCAAAAGGAACACAAACTAACGAAAATGGAGATTTTGAAATCAGTAATTTAGAAAACGGAAATTACGTACTTTCAGTTTCATATTTAGGCTTTAAAACAAGAGAAGTTACAATCTCTATAACAAACAATCAAAACATAAAATTAGAAACAATAACACTGTATGAAGGAAATGAAATTTTGAGTGAAGTTATTGTTAAAGGAGAACGTCGTAATAAATTTTCTAGAAAAAAGACTGCTTATGTTTCTAAACTTCCATTAAAAGATATTGAAAACACACAAGTTTATAGCACAATTACAAATGAACTTTTAAACTCACAAGTAGTTACAAACTTTGATGATGCCTTAAAAAATGCTACTGGTATTGAACAGCTTTGGTCTTCAACCGGTAGAGGTGGTGATGGGGCTGGTTATTATTCGCTTCGTGGTTTTTCTGTGCAACCACAGTTAGTTAACGGTTTACCCGGATTAACAAACGGAACAATTAACCCAGCAAACATTGAACGTATTGAAGTACTAAAAGGACCTTCTGCCACTTTATTTGGTAATGCAGTAAGTTCTTATGGTGGGCTAATAAATGTTGTAACAAAGAAACCGTATGTTGGAACAGGTGGAGAATTATCCTTTACTTCTGGAACTTATGGACTTAATCAAATTGTGGGCGATTTTAATACGGCGTTGAGTAAAGAAGATAATTTATATTTTAGGTTGAATACAGCTTACACTTCTGAGCAAAGTTTTCAAGATGCTGGTTTTAGAAAATCTTTTTTTGTAGCACCGTCTTTATCGTATAAAGTAAATAACAGACTTTCTTTTTCTTTTTATGGAGAAATTACACAAGCAGAACAAACCAATCCAACCTTTTTATTCTTAAACAGAAGTGCGCCGACAGCGGCTTCAAATCTTGATGAATTGGGTTACAATAACAAGTTATCGTTTACAAGCAACGATTTAACTTTACAAAACCCAACACAGAATTACAGAATTGAAATGGATTATAAATTATCCGATACTTGGCAATCTCAAACCTTACTTTCTAAAAGTTCAACATCAACAAAAGGCTATTATTCCTACTTATTTGATTTTGAAATTTTAGAAGCAAATACATATTCAAGATTTATCAATAAACAAAATGCCAATACACAAACAACCGATATTCAACAAAACTTTATTGGCGACTTCAAAATTGCATCATTAAGAAATAGAGTTGTGATTGGTCTTGACTATTTTAATGAAACACAAACCAACAATAGCACAGGATATGCCTTTTACGGCAATGTAACACCAAATGGAGGTGCAAATGGAGATAACCCTTTTACAGCAGATGTAGAAACCGATACGTTTCCACTTTCAACTTCTGGTGTAGATGCAGTATTAGCATCGCAAGGTGTTAGTAATGTAAAATCAAAATATCACATATATAGTTTGTATGTGTCCGATGTGCTAAATATTACCGATAATCTTTCGGCAATGGTTGGTTTACGTTTAGACCGCTTTGATAATGAAGGAGATTTAGCAAATCCTGATGATGATTATGACCAAACTACCTTATCACCAAAATTCGGAATTGTTTATCAACCCATAAAAGATAAATTATCTGTTTTTGGAAACTACCAAAATGGTTTTACAAATGTTGCACCTCAATTGGTTGGAAATCCTGATGATGGTCCGCAAACTTTACAAACCTTTGACCCAGAACAGGCAAATCAAATGGAATTTGGTATAAAAACTAATCTTTTTAATAACAGACTAAATGCAACGATTAGCTATTATGATATTAAAGTAAAAGACCGTGTAATTACTGACCCATCTTCACCTTTCAACAAAATACAAGGTGGAGAAGTTGTAAGCAAAGGATTTGAAATTGAAATAAACGCTAATCCAATTAAAGGTTTAAATATCAGAGCAGGTTATAGCAATAATGATAGTGAAACTTCTGAATCAGATAATACAGAAATTTTAAACAGAAGACCACTTGAAGCTGGACCAGAAACGTTATATAATTTTTGGGCAAACTATGAATTCCAAGAAGGCAGTTTAGAAGGTTTTGGTCTTGGTTTTGGATTTAACGGAGCAAGTGAACGTTTTGCAATAAATTATGCATCAACAGGCGATTTTATTTTACCGAGTTATACGATTGTAAACGCTTCAGTTTTTTATCAAGCAGAGAAGTATAGAATAGGTCTAAAGCTAAATAATGCATTTAACAAAGAGTATTATAAGGGTTGGACAACAATCAATCCTCAAATGCCAAGAGCTTTATTTGCAAACATTTCATATAAGTTTTAATTAGTCCAAGTTAAGGAGCAACTTTTTAAAAGGTTGCTCTTTTTTATAAATTTAAAATAATGACCACTAAAAAAATTATTTTTCAATTACACAAATATTTAGGTTTAGCGACAGGTTTAGTTGTTTTTATTGTAGCTATAACCGGTTGTTGTTGGGCTTTTAGAGATGAAATTGAAAGTCTCTATGATGATTACAAAACGGTAACGCCACAAAACAAGCCTATTTTAACACCAACAAAAGCAAAACAATTAGCACAAGAAATATTCCCAAATAATACAGTTCACGGAACTGTATTTAAAAAAGCTGACGACGCAATCGAAGTTATTTTTTATGATGCAGAACCTGAATTTTATCAAAGTGTATTTTTAAATCCATATTCAGGAGAAGTAATTCAAGTCGATGACCATTTTTCAGGATTTTTTGCTTTCATTTTAAAAGGTCATATGCGTCTTTGGCTTCCTAAAACCATTGGCGAACAGGTTGTTGGTGTTTCCATTTTAATTTTTATTCTCATTATCATTTCTGGTTTCATTATTTGGCTACCTAAAAAACGGAAAAACCTAAAACAACGCTTAAAATTTGATTGGAAAAAAACCACACGTTGGAAACGCAAAAATTTTGATTTACATACTGTTATTGGGTTTTACATTTGTTCTCTTGCTTTGATTTTGGCTTTTACAGGTTCAATGATGTCTTACAATTGGCTGAAATATGTAGTTTACAAATCTACAGGCGGCGAAAAAGAAGCGCGTTTCATTATACCTGAAAATCAGAGCGAAAACATAGCAAATGGCAATACAATTCCAATGGATTTTTTGATTGTAAAACTGCAAAAAGAAAACCCAGAAGCTAAAGGATTTGAATTGCATTACCCACAAACAGCAGACGAAAGCATTTACGTTGAAGTATCTAACAGCAAAGATCTTTACTATGATTCCGATTTTCGCTTTTTTGACCAAAACACGCTAGAGGAAATTGAAACACCAAGTATATATGGAAAATACGAAAATGCAAAAATAGCCGAAAAAATTCAACGAATGAATTATGACATACATATTGGGGCAATAGGTGGAATCGCAGGTAAAATTATTGCTTTTTTGGTTAGCTTATTAACCGCAACTTTACCTGTAACTGGAGTTTTACTATGGTACGGACGAAATTATAAAAAGAAAAAAGTTTTAGAAAGCATTGAAGTTTAATCTATAAATTACCATTCCACACACTTTTACGCCAAAGGTACCACCCAAGCAAAAAAGAGTGTTCCATTACATCGCATAAGAAAACTTTTGAGTAAGTTAGTTGTCTATTAACTTTAGTCTGTGCCATCTGAATTGGAACAAATTAAAAACCCAAAGAAACTGAACAAACCGAAAGTTAAGTGTTTAAAATCAAAGATCTGGACGAACAATACTATTTAATAAACCTTTAAAACTTACCTTTAACTACAAAACACTAATAATATCGTACTTCGTGATAATTTGATGTGTACCATCCTCTAATTTTACTAAAACCGCATTATTATCTCTATTAAATAGTTTAGAAATATCTTCGATAGCTGTGTTTTTACTTACTACCGGAAATGGTTTATGCATCACATCTTTTATTGGTAAATCTGAAATATCTTTGTTTTCAATAAACATGCGTAACAGATCGGCTTCGTCAATAGCACCAACAAATCCTGTAGAATCTTCAACTGGTATTTGAGATATTTTATATTTTTTCATGCGCTCAATAGCATGCGATACTAACTCTTCTGTTTTAACGGTTACCAAGGCTTGATTTTCTGTATTTTTAACAAGATCTTCAGCTGTGGTTTTTTCGTCTTCAATGAATCCGCGTTCGCGCATCCATTCATCATTAAACATCTTACCAACGTATCGACTTCCGTGATCGTGAAATAGTACCACAACAACATCGTCTTTTGTAAAATGTTCCTTTAATTGTAACACGCCTTTTATAGCAGAACCTGCCGAATTACCTAAAAACATCCCTTCTTCTTTGGCTAGTTTTTGCGTGTAAATAGCGGCATCTTTATCGGTTACTTTGGTAAACCCATTGATAAGGCTAAAATCTACATTTTCAGGTAAAATATCTTCGCCAATACCTTCGGTGATGTATGGGTAAATTTCATTTTCATCAAACTCTCCAGTTTCATGGTACTTTTTAAACACCGAACCATAAGTATCTACACCCCAAATTTTAATATTTGGATTTTGCTCTTTTAAATATTTACCAACACCAGAAATGGTACCTCCTGTACCAACGCCCACCACAAAATGCGTAATTTTACCATCGGTTTGTTGCCATATTTCTGGACCTGTGCTTTCATAATGTGCCGCCGCATTACTTGGGTTATCGTATTGATTAACGTACCAAGAGTTTGGTGTTTCTTCGCTCAATCGTTTTGAAACCGAATAATAGCTTCGTGGATCAGTTGGTTCAACATTTGTTGGACACACCACTACCTTTGCCCCCACAGCTCGTAAAATATCCATTTTTTCTTTGGACTGTTTATCGCTAATGACGAAGATGCATTTGTACCCTTTTACAATAGCCGCTAAAGCTAATCCCATACCTGTATTGCCCGATGTGCCTTCAATGATAGTACCGCCTGGTTTTAAACGTCCGTTGGCTTCGGCATCTTCTATCATTTTTAGTGCCATTCTATCTTTTGTAGAATTGCCTGGATTAAAGGTTTCGTATTTTGACAGAACCAAACATGGTAAGTCTTTTGTTAGTATATTTAGTTTAACCAGTGGTGTGTTCCCAATGGTTTCTAGTATGTTTTTAGCGTATTTCATTTCTGGTTTTATATTTTTTTAAAGGTGAAATGTGTTCGCCTTTGAAATATTTAGTCAATTTTTAAATCTTTAATTAAGCTCGTCTCATAGCTGCAAATTTAAGGTTTTGCTACGACTATTTTTATAAGTTAATGTTAATACTAAAATTTTAATATGAATTCAAGTTTGCGTTAGGGATTGAACGGTTCGACAGTGCTCACGGCTGGCTAAATGTTTGAAATCTTTTTTGCTTTTTCTGCAAAAAAGGTTAAGTAGTGAAAGCGTGTTAAAACGCTCAAATTAATTATTCGAACCGAATGGCTTTTACTGGCGATATTTTTGTTATGATGTACGAGGGCACTAAAAGCATGAGCAAACATAGAATGAGTGTGCCGATATTTAGTAAGATGATGTAGCTTAAACTGATGTAAACTGGGGCTTCGGACACGTAATACACGCTTGGATCGAGCGGAAATATTTTGAAGTATTTTTGCGCAAATAAGATGCCTAAACCTAACATATTACCCCATAATAATCCTAAAAAAATAAGGTACGAGGCGTTATAAATAAATAGTTTACGGATGCTCCAATTGTTACTGCCTAAGGCTTTTAAAACGCCTATCATTTGGGTGCGTTCTAATATTAAAACGAGTAGCGCGGTTATCATGTTAATGCCTGCTACGAGTATCATGATGCCGATGATGCCATATATGTTTTTATCGAAAATTTTAATCCATTCTAAAATGGAATAATACTTATCGACTATGGTTTGGGTGTTTAATGTTGATGGTGTGTTTTGATAAATTTCGATGCCTTTTCTTTGCAACTCACTATAATCGTTTATAAAAATTTCGAAACTGCCTATTTGGTCGTCTTTCCATTTATTGATACGTTGTAAATGGCGAATATCCCCAATAAGATATTGTGCATCAAAATCTTGAAATCCAGAGTTATAAATACCAACAATGTTGTATGTGATGATGTTTGGGAGTTTATTGGGGTCTTCTTTTTTAAATATCATTTGAAATTTATCGCCCAATTTAAACTGCAATCGGTTTGCTAAATATTTCGATATTAAAACTTCTTCGTTTCGGTTACCACTATAATCTGGCAATCTACCTTCAATTAAAAATTCTTTAAAATAGCTCCAACTATAATCGTTTCCAACGCCTTTTAAAACTGCTCCTTCAAAATCGGTTTCAGTACGAATAACCCCAAATTTTGTAGCTACGGCTTGGATATGACTGATGCCTTCAACCGATTTAAACTCTGGATAAAACTCTTGTTTTTTTGATATTGGAAATACACTTTCTTGCGAATTATTACTATCGTAATTTGTTATAGTAACATGACCGTTAAATGCTACTACTTTATCACGAATTTTTTGTTGTAAGCCTATGCCAGTTGCAATAGCAATCATCATAACCACCATACCAATAGCAATAGCAGCAATACCAATTTTTATTATTGGAGCCGATATGCTACTTTTATACGCTTTACTGCCAATAATGCGTTTAGCTATAAAAAACTCGTAATTCAATTTATATGTTGTCGTTTAATGTTTTCAAAAATACAGTTTTATTATTTGTTTTAATCATGATTTCTTGTGGAAGTAAATCGAGATCTAAAGATTCTTCGAGTACTAATCATAATGAGATTCTGAACCAAGTTCAGGATGACAAAAAAATTATTGTTGGTGCTAATCAAACTGAAAACTATTTACCATTACTTAAAGGCAAACGTGTTGGTGTTGTTGCGAATCAGACTTCTGTTATTTTTAAAAATGAAGCACTTGATAACGAACAGATTGCCAAACCTCGACTGCGCTCAGTGCAGGCTCGCAATGACGAATACACGCATTTAGTTGATTCTTTAATGGCTTTAAATATTAATATTAAAAAAGTATTTGCGCCAGAACATGGATTTCGTGGTACTGCCGATGCAGGTGAGCATGTTAAAGATGATATTGATACTAAAACCAATTTACCTCTTATTTCACTTCACGGAAAAAACAGAAAGCCATCAAAACAGCAACTTGAAGATTTAGATGTTATGATTTTTGATATTCAAGATGTTGGTGTTCGCTTTTACACCTATATTTCTACATTGCACTATGTTATGGAAGCTTGCGCTGAAGCAGAAATCCCACTTATAATATTTGATAGACCGAACCCAAATGGACATTATATTGATGGCCCTACTCTAGAGATTGAAAACAAAAGTTTTTTAGGTATGCACCCAATTCCGTTAGTACACGGTATGACTATTGGCGAATATGCACACATGATAAATGGCGAAAAATGGCTAGAAAACGATTTAAAATGTAATATCGTCATCATACCTGTTAAGCATTATACACACAACACTTTTTATAGCTTACCAATAAGGCCTTCGCCAAATTTACCAAACGATCAATCTATAAAACTATACCCAAGTTTAGGGCTTTTTGAGGGCACAAATGTAAATGCTGGTCGTGGTACGGAATTTCAGTTTCAACGCTATGGCGCACCCTTTTTAGACAAAGAAAATCTTAAGTTTACTTATACGCCTGTTACTAATTTTGGTGCTAAAATCCCTAAACATAAAAACGAACTTTGTTATGGAGAAGATTTAAAAGATGAAGAAATTAAGGGCATTATGACACTTAAATGGATTATAAAAGCTTATAAAAACACAACTGATAAATCTCTATTTTTTCTTACTAGTGGCTTTACAAAACATGCTGGAACTGAAAAACTTCAAAAACAAATTGAAGCTGGTTTAAGCGAAGAAGTTATTAAAGAAACATGGCAAAGCGATTTAATTGCTTTTAAAAGGATTAGAGTGAAGTATTTGATTTATGATTAACTTCTCTATAGTTCAGCTGAGCTTGCCGAAGTACAATTCCAATAAAAAAAAATCGGAATCACTCTAAGTGACTGTTATTTATTAATAATTTGGATTAATCTATCTGGGTAATCTGTAATAATTCCATCTACTTTAAAATCAATCATCTGTTGCATATCAGTTTTATTATTGATCGTCCACGGAATGACTTTAAAGTTTTCAGCCTGTAAATTTCTAACGATTTTAGAATCTAAAAGTTTGTAATACGGACTTACAATTTCTGGTAAATAACTCATCGATGCTATTTTACTCCAAATATCATCTTCTATACCAACCAAAAGTGCTACTTTCATTTTAGGAGACTGCTTTTTAATTTCTTCTAAAATATTTAAATCGAAACTCTGTAAATTGGTTTCATTAAATATGTTATTTTTATTAACAACATCTAAAACTAAACTCACAAAAACTTTCGGGTTTGGTGTAAAAACACCTTCATATTCTGGCTTAAATTTAATTTCAATATTAAACCTAATTTTCGAGTTTAACTGTTTTGAAATTTTTATAACCTCATCCAATGAAGGTTTATAGGTTTTTATTTTTTGTTGATTTGGGTACTTAGGGTGTTGTTTTGTGCCGCAATCAAATTGCTTAATACTATCAAAAGTCATTTGATATAGATTGTATTTTTTATCATCTTTTTTAGGTATTTCTATACCTTCCACATCCAAACAAATAGTTCTACTCATAAACGGTTCATGAGAAACCACTACTATATTATTTTTTGAAACTGCTACATCTAACTCTAAAGTATGCACGCCTAATTCGATGGCTTTTTTAAAAGCTTCAATGGTATTTTCTGGCATCAAACCACGACAACCTCGATGTCCTTGAATATCTATAGTTTTTGATTCGTTACAATTCATAAGAAAATTACAAAAAAAGAAAATTAAAATAAATCTAGACTTATTAATCATCTAATTTGGATGTTGGTTTTCTATATTTTTGAAACGGTTGTTTCAACAAGTCTTTAATATTACTATTTTCTTTTTCATCTGGAAATACATCAACTCCATAAACAATTTTATCTGTATCTAATTCCATATACGTACCTAACAGTCTATCCCAAATCGAAAAGATATTGCCGTAATTAGAATCTGTATAGGGCATTTTATAGTGATGATGCACCTTGTGCATATCTGGAGATACTAACACATAACTTATTAACTTGTCAACCTTTTTTGGTAGCTTAATATTTGAATGACTAAACTGTGTAGCAACAATTGATAAGGACTGATACAACATAACTATTCCAATTGGTGCACCTATAACTATAACACCAATTAACGTAAATGTGTAACGAATAATACTCTCAATGGGATGGTGTCTGTTAGCCGTTGTAGCATCCACTTTATGATCGGAATGGTGTACCAAATGCACCATCCACAACGGTGGTACTTTATGCTCAATTAAATGGGGTAAATAGGCTCCGAAAAAATCCATTAAAAACACTCCTAAAAGAATATATAATCCCAAAGACATGTCTGGTAACCAATTTAAAATTCCGAAATTATTGGCGATTGCCCAATCTGCAGACATTAATAAAAGAAATGCCATAGGTAAATTAACAAGTATAGTAGTTATGGTAAAAAATATGTTGGGAACGGCATGCTTCCATTTTTTATAATTGAAATTAAACAAAGGCATCGCACCTTCTAAAAGCCAGAAAAAAGTTAAACCTCCAACAATTATTAGTCCCCGATGTAGCGGAGGAATAGTTTCAAAATATTGCAATAAAGTTTCCAATAGGAAGAATTTAGATATTAAATATAATGAAAAGTTATAAGTTAAAGCTTAACTCTTTTTTTCATTTCCTCAACAATATTAAAAGCTGCAGGACACATCGCTACATTTTTTAGGGTGAGATTAGAAATTTGCTGAAACTTTTTTCTATCGGTATGTGGAAATTCCCTGCATGCTTTTGGTCGCACTTCATAAATTGAGCAATAATTATCTGTGCCTAAAAACGTACACGGAACAGTTTGTAAAACATAATCATTATCCTCGTCAATTCGCAAATACTGATTTATAAATTGTTGTGGTTTTTGTTTAAAATGTTTCGATATTCTATCAATATCTTTATCTGTAAACAATGGGCCAGTGGTTTTACAGCAATTTGCACAGGTTAAGCAATCGGTTTTTTCAAACTCTGTTTCGTGCAATTCTTGCATGACATAATCTAAATTTTTAGGTGGTTTCTTTTTTAGCTTAGCGAAGAATTTTTTGTTTTCGTTATGCTTATCTTTGGCGAACTTTGGAAGATTATTTATGATGTCTTGCATGGTGTAAAAATACTATTTTCGTCATAACGAGGAAAGTATGACTGAAGTAATCTTTAAAATTGAAACACTTAACTAACAGATTGCCACGACTTAAAAAAGTCTCGCAATGACGTAAAATATGAAAGACCTTTTCGGGAACGCTTTATTAGATTATCAAAACGGAGATTACACCGAAGATATTATGACTTCAACCAATATTTCTGATGATGATGCATTGCCTCTGCCTTATTTGTTTCGCGGTTTTAAAGAGATGCCAAAATTGGAACAAAAAGCGCTTAAATTAGTAAAAGGTACGGTTTTAGATGTGGGATGTGGTGCAGGAAATCATAGTTTGTATTTACAAGAAAAAGGGTTAAAAGTAAAAGCCATCGATATATCAAAAGGTGCTATTAAAGTTGTGAAACAACGTGGTATTTTACATGCTGAAATAAAAAATATTTTAGATGAAACCGATAAGTTTGATACCATTTTATTATTAATGAATGGTACAGGCATTTTTCAAGAGTTATCACAAGTTTCAAAACACTTATCTCATATAAAATGTCTTTTAAAACCAAACGGGCAAATTTTAATCGATTCGTCGGATATTAAATATATGTACGAAGATGAAGATGGTGGTTTTTGGCAAGATATGAATGCAAACTACTATGGTGAACTCGATTATTTTTTGAGTTATAAAGGCGAAAAAGAATTACCAATGAAATGGTTGTATTTAGATTTTAATATGCTACTAACCGTATGTACTTCTGTGGGACTTAAATGTGAATTGATTTTAGAAGGTGATCATTTTGATTATTTGGCGCGGTTGAGTTAAGCTTAAAGGTTAAACCGATAATGCCCAATAATTTTAAAATCAAATAAGAAATCCTCTAAAACCTGACCTGCACCAATATTATGGACAATTAAGTTGCGTTTACCATCTTTTGATTTTTTATTAACCACAATACCAATATGTGTTGTTGCTCCTCTTAAATTCCAACAAACCACATCTCCAGGTTTATAATCGTTTGCATTTTTGGTGATGGGTTTGTCTACATTTTGTCGCTCAAAATAAGTCATTAAATTAGGAACGCGTCTGTGGTCGATATTTTTATCGGTAGATTTTAAACCCCATATTTTAGGATACACATTAAAGTTAGCCTTCATATCTTCATGGACTTCCTTTTGTAAATCGATACCCAGTTTTCTGTATGCTCTAATTATAACATCGGTACAAACACCTTTATCATTTGGTACATCGCCATTTGGATAATCGATTGAAAAATAACTTGGGTCGTAAGTTACTTTTTGGTTTGTTAATTCTAGTGCTGCTTCAGAAAGGTTTAATACTTGAACTTTACTTTGTGAAATGCAAAGATTGAAAGATAAGGATAGTATGAAAAGTAGTTTTTCCATATAAGTATAAGTTTCAATTTTAAAGATTACCGCGTCGTTGCACTCCTCGTAATGACGTTAGAAATCAAACTTAAAAGTAGCACCAGCTAAAAACTGAATGCTTTGTACTGGAAAATTTTGCCAACGCTGATATGCTTTATTATTAATATTATTAGCTTTTGCAAACACCGAAATTTTATCATTTATATGATACCCCAAATGTGCATTAGCATCAAAAAAACTATCTAAAACCATGGTGAATGGCGTAGTAGCTGTCATGCCATCATTTAAGAAAAACTGATCTTTACGTTCTCCTGTATAAATTAGGTTGGCTCCTGCAAACCAATGTTCGTTTATTTGATAATCCAAAAATAGTGAACCTTTTACATCTGGCAAATTCCACGCTTCAGCCTCAGTATCTGTTGTATATTTAAAATATTCAGCTTTCAGTCCTAATTTAAAATTTCTGTTTACATCAATGTTTATTTCCCCTGCAACGCCAAAGGTATCCACATCATCATACACCATTCCAAAAGAATTTCCGTAAGTGTAATTTTCATTTGTTAAGGTAATTTCATTATTTCTAAACAATGCTTTGTTCCTATCAGCTAAATATCGCCCGCTTATATTATAACTCATGTTACTTGATAGCTTTCCTTTTAAACCAATATAGGCATTGTATTGTTGATCGGTTGGCATAACTACTAAAGTTGGTGATACAAACGGATTTTCAGTTGCAAACCCATGATATGAATTTTGAATCAACTCTCCTTGAATACCACCGTAAGCAATTAATACATCGTTAACCAATCTATACGTTGCGGTTATATTTGGATATAAATAAATGTTGTTTTCCTTAGTTTCAGAATCTCTTAAATAGGATACTGAAACGCCCAAATTAACCGTTAAATCATCTTCTTTTAATTGATATGTTGGAGAAACTCCTATTTGAAAATTACCGTGTCTTAATTCATTATTTGAAGTATAATTTCTATCGAATGTTCCGTTTATATAATCGAATTTAAAGTCGGTTGAAATTTCTTCTCCGTTAATTGGTATATCGATTTTCGCTTTAGCTATAAACCTATTTTCACCTGAACCTTGATTATCTCCAAAACGTCTAAAAAAGAAACTTCCAGAATTAATATAAGTATTTTCGAATGTAATATCACCTCCAAAATGTGCGCTATAAAACGAATGCTCTACTTCAATATTATTAGCTTGTGCTTGCGTTAATTGAGATTCTGGCACACCATACCAATTATACATTTGTTGTTGAAAGCCACCTTCTACATTCCACGCTAAATCCCGTAATCGACTTGAATAATTTGCATTAATTTTAGTCGTTGAAAAATTATCATCAAATGACAAACCTTCAATACCGCCTTGTGATGAATGATGACTAACATAACCACCAACACTTTCGGTTCTACTTATAGCATGATTCAAATACACTTCTCCTAAAATAGTAGTATAGGTTCCAAAACCTAAAGTGGCATAATTATCATATAATTTAACAGGTTTGGCTTTTTCAACTACAGCTGCCTTTCCTTTTGCAGGTGTAAATGTTGAAGCCACTGGAAATGAAAAAATGTTGTACTTAATTTCTTTTTTTGTCGCTGTTTCTTCATCATCTATCGATGGAATTTCTTTTACTTTAAAAGCATCAGAAATTGATGGTGTATAAGGTTTTACTACATCTATAACACCTGTATTGATGGTATCGTTTTTTCTGTTTTGGGAGAAAACAGTTGTTACACTTAACGTTACAATGGCTAATAAAATATATTTTGTGTGCTTTCGCATAGGTTTTGATTTTTTTGATTTATGATTGACGATTTTTTCGCCACGAATTCACTAATATTTGTTTAAATTTCAATTCTAAAAACTGTAAATTTCAGTTACAGTGGGACTGAATACTGAGACTGAAAATTGCATACTTTTTCTAGTTTTCTTCGGCTTCGATTGATGAATTTGTTTTGGCTTCTTCAGCTTTTATTTGACGTAATTCTTCTTTTGCTTCGGTTACAACATCATCAAATTCAGCGAAATTTTCAATAACACTTTCCAATATGTAAGTTGCTTGAAACGCATCATTTAAAGCATAATAATTCTTAGCCATAAGCACTAACCCTTTGGCACTATAATATTTATAGCCTGAAAAATCTTTAGCTAATTTTTGAACCGATTTATTTGATGCTGCATGCTTACCTTCTTTATGCTTATAATAAGCATTATAATACAATGCCTCTGCTGCCATTTCGCCAGTAGCAACTTTTTCTACTTTAGCATAAGCAGTTTTGGCTCGATCCTCATCGCCAGTTTTAATAGCAGAACGTGCAATTATAATATGCGCATCACTTTTAATTTTATTATCAATTTTTGAATTTGTTAGTACTTTTTCGGCATAAGACACCGCTTCATTATAATTTTCTAATTGATAATTAGCTTTCATTAAATTAGACTGTGCAAATACCACGTTTTGGGGGAAGTTTGCTTCTTGCTCTAATCGTAATAATAACGGAATGGCTTGATTCCAGCTTTTACTTTCTAAATAATGTTGCGATAAACGCGATAAAGCTTCTTCGGTATATTCGCTTTGCGATGCTTCAACAATATATTTATAATGTGGTGCTGCGTTAGCTAATAAATCTTTTTTGTAATATAACTGAGCGACGTAAAAGTGCGCTTGTAAAGCATGTAGTCCGTTAGGAAATTCATTTAAATAGCCATTAAATTGCTTGATAGCTTTATCTGTATTATTATCTAAATATTGCTTTTCGGCAGCTTCGTAAGTCGCATTATCTAAATCGGCATCGGTAACCTCAACATAATCTAAGGTTTTTACCCAACGTGCATAATCATCTACGCGACCTAAATCGATATAAATTAAACGTGCTGTTGCAACTGACTGAATTGCTTCTGGCGTTCCCGGATAATCTCTAGCTACATTTTTAAATTTACCTAATGCTTGTTCATTTTCACTATCATTATAATATACCAAACCTTGACGTAACAACGCTTTTGGGACAAAAGAACTCATTTTATATTCGCTACTTAAACGATTATACATTTGCATCGCTTTATCTTTTTCGTTTGCTTTTACGTATGAATTTCCTAATTCGTACATCGCATCGTCACGTAATTTAGATTTCGGATAGGTTTCAATAAACTGTTCTAAATCTTTTATTTTTTTTGAAGATTGCCCAATGTAACCCACACTAATTGCTTTTTGAAAAAACGGATAATCTGAATCGATTTCATTCATTTCAATCGCTTTTTCGTAAGCTTTTATGGCATTGTTATATTGACTCGATACAAAATAACCGTCGCCCAATCTTAAATAAGCATCGTTTGCTCTTACACGATCTACATCTCTACGAGATGCAAACTGATTAAAATAAATAGTAGATTGATCGTATTTTTTTTGCTTGAAGTAAGTATATCCTAAATTATAATCGATATTAAAAAACTCTGGTGTTTCTGATGCGTTGCTTATTGCATCAAATTGCTTAAAACCAATCAAAGCATCATCATAGTTTGTTAAATTATAATCCGCTTCGGCTTTCCAAAATGTAGCTCTAGCTGTATATTTTGGATCTCTTGGTTCACTTAAAGATTGATCGAAAAGAGATTCTGCCTCCAAATATTGTGTGTCATTATACAACTCAATACCTCTATAAAATGCTACTTTTTGATACGCAACCTTATTTTCAAAACTCTTTTTACCTTCTAATAACTTTAGTGCTTCTTTATAATTTTTAGACGTAATATAAGAGTCAATTAAAAGGGTTTCAACTTCCTCTTTATAATTAGTTTCTGGATATTTATCTAAATAACCTGCTAAAACTTGCGGTGCCGACTGATAAGGATTACCAATTTCATAACTAATTTTAGCATAATTTAACCACGCATCTTCTTGAATTTTTAAATCGAAACTCATTTGCGATGCATATCTAAAGGCATTTAAAGCTTCTTGTTTTTTATCTAAATTGATATAGCTTTCACCTAAATGATAATAGGCATTTTGAGCAATAGCGTTGTTACCACCAACAATTTTATTGAATTCTGAAATGGCTTTTTCGTAATTTTTTTGTTTGTAATACGCATAACCCAATTGGTAGAAATCAGTATTATTCCACTTTGCATTTCTATCTCGTTTTCCTTTTTTTCCTTTATATTCGGTTAAATACGGAATCGCTTCAGCATACTGTTCTAAATTAAAATAACTTTCACCTATAATTTTTGAGAGCTCTGATACTTCGGCGCCATCACCAGTTTCTAATCTTTCTTTTGCTAACTCGATAGCTTTTTCAAATTTCCCTAATTTAAAATGAAGATCTGCTTGATAATAAGACAGTTTTTCTTTGTAACGTTCTTGGTCGCTTACTTGATCGAAATACTCATTAGCTTTATCATAATCATCACCTTCATAAGCCATAAAACCTATGTAATATTTTGCTTGCGCCCCGTATTCTTGAGAGTTTTCAACACGTGTTAAATATTTTTTAGCGGTTTTATATTGTTTAACCGCAAAGGCAGAATATCCATTATTAAAATTGAATTTTTCTTTTTCTTTTTTAGCAAGTGCATCTTCATTTACTTTATCGTACCATTTTCTGGCATGTGGATATTTACCGTTTGTAAAATAATAATCGGCGACATCAACAAAAGCGGTATTTCGTTTTGTACTTGTTGGATAATCTTTTACAAAATTTTCTACCAACTGATCTGCTGATTGTTGATTGAGTCTTACCGCACAATTAGCTATGTAATAGGCGCAATCAGACTGCAAAATGTCTTCTTTTGCATCTTTTTTAATACTTCTAAACAATGATTGAGCAGCGAGATATTGTTGATTATTAAATAGTGAAAGAGCTTTTTGATAGTCTACCAAATTACTTGTATAAGTGGCAGACTGTTGCGCCATAATTTGGAAACTAAAACTTATGGCTACCAAGAGGGAAACAATATTATTTTTAGTCATTAACGATTCGTTTTTTAATTTAAAATCAAAGATAATTTAATATGAAACTTATAACGTAATAATCGTGCCATAATTATAAACCGAGTTATTAAATATTAAAAAAGACTGAACTCTTAAACAAATACGCCTATTTAGATTTGGAATTTTAGGTTTGGAATTTGGTGTTTTTAACAATACTTTTACGAAACTTAAAACGTTTGCTATTTATGTCGAATCCCATATTACAATTAAAAGACGCTTCAATTTACCAAGGCGATAGTTTGGTGCTTGCCAACGTTAATGTAGAAATTAACAAAGGTGATTTTGTGTATTTAATTGGTAAAACAGGCACTGGAAAAAGTAGCTTTATGAAAACACTTTATGGTGATTTACCTCTAACCGAAGGCGAAGGGTATATTGTAGATTACAACCTAAAAACCCTCAAAGAAAAAGAGATTCCATTTTTAAGACGAAAATTAGGTGTCGTTTTTCAAGATTTTAAATTACTGACAGATAGAACGGTTAACGATAATTTATTATTTGTTTTGAAAGCTACTGGTTGGAAAGATAAAAGCGACATGGAAACGCGAGTTGAGCAAGTATTAAATAAAGTGGATATGAAAACTAAAGGGTTTAAGTTTCCGCACGAGCTTTCTGGTGGCGAGCAACAACGTATTGCCATTGCAAGAGCTTTACTTAATAACCCAGAATTAATACTTGCCGATGAACCTACTGGAAATTTAGACCCGCAAACTAGCGTTGAAGTCATGGAGGTTTTACAAGACATTAATAAAAACGGCAACACTATTTTAATGGCAACTCACGATTATGCATTGTTACTTAAATACCCAAGTAAAACCTTAAAATGTGATGACAATGCGGTTTATGAGGTGGTACAGCGTAAAAGTTAATTATGCTACTAATAATAAGATTTATAAAAAATAGTTAAAGAACACACTCTTTTTTATCGAAAACTTACTTAAAATGGCTCCTTTTTTTTCAGTTATAATTCCTTTATATAATAAAGAAAAATATATAGAAGACACCCTTAGAAGTGTTTTAAATCAAACCTTTCAAGATTTTGAGGTTATTATTGTTGATGACGGGAGTACAGATAATAGCGTTGAAGAGGTTAACAAAGTAGAAGATTCTAGAATTTCTATTTTTACTATTGAAAATCAAGGCGTTTCGCATGCTAGAAATTTTGGTATTTCTAAAGCATCTACCAACTACATAGCATTTTTAGATGCGGATGATTTATGGCTATCAAACCATTTGGAATTACAAAAATATATGATTGAAAACTTTCCAAATTGTGGACTGTACGCAAGTGCTTACGAAAAAAGAAATTATAATATAAAAATAGAATCTTACTATTTAAACATTCCAAAAAACTGGGTAGGTATTGTAGAAAATTATTTTGAATCTAGTTTTGTGAGTTGTATTGCTTGGACATCGGCAGTGATCGTTCCAAAAAACGTTTTGCAAAACTTTGGGGGCTTTGATGAAAAAATCACACTTGGCGCTGGTGAAGATACCGATTTATGGATACAAATTGCCTTGCAATATAAAGTCGCTTTTAATAATCAAGTTACAGCCATATACAATCTACATGCAGACAATAGAGTTTCTAAATCCAACACGAATTTGCGTCAATTTCTAGATTTAGACAAATATGAAGAAGCTGCCAAAAACAACCCGTCATTAAAGAAGTATTTGGATTTAAATCGATTTTCTATTGTACTTCAATATAAGTTAGTCAATAATAAAAAGCAGCAAGCACATTTTTTAAAAAACTTGGACAAACAGAATTTGAATAAGAAACAACGTTTTTTACTTCAAACGAATTCATTTTTTTTAAAACTTATGTTTCGCCTTAAATATTTTTTAAGAAGCTTTCATGTTAACTTGAGTTCTTACAAATAGTTAAATTACTAACAGCCCTTTCCTATTAATAACTGCTTTTTTTAATCAAAACATTAATGGTTTTCAAATATATTTTTCCATTTTTCTGAAATGCTTGTAAAATTAAATTTTTGAATACTTTCTACAGCATTTGCTTTAAACTTATTTAAAGTGTCTTTTTCATTTGTAATTTTCTGTAAAGCAAAACTTAGTTCATCTTCATTGTAGGTTTCTAATAATAAACCATTAACATTATTTACTATAATTTCTGATGGTCCCGTTTCGCAATTAATGGCTATAACGGGTGTGCCGCAGACTAAAGACTCTACTAAAACCAAAGGGAATCCTTCATAAAAACTTGTTAAAACGGTTGCTATTGCATGCTTCATATAAACATACGGATTGATTGTAAATGGCTTAAATTCGACATACTTTGCTATGTTTAAATTAGCCACCAATTCCTCATACATTTCCCTATCGTCACCTTCTCCTACAAGCATTAATTTGATACCGTTATTGAAAATTTTAGATTTACTATATGCACTAATTAACAATTTAATGTTTTTACATTTTTCATCAAATCTTCCACAAAATAAAATATATTTATATGGTATTTCAAAAGGTTGGTTTATCACATAATTTATAGCTTCGACATCTACAGCATTTTCAATGCACACTAATGTATTGTTATTATAAAATTGTTTTAAAAACACGCGCAATCCTTCACTTACTGTTATTATTTTAAAGGCTTTACTTAATAACCATTTTTTTAAATATGTGCTTTTTAAGATTTCTTCTTTATAAGAAGCACTGTGTACCACATATAAAACTTTAAAGTTTCGGTAAACATACTTACAAACCCCTATTTCGTTTAATAGTTCATTACTTCTTAATCGGTTGTCTATTATAGCATCAAATTTATTATCCTTTAAATATTTCCTGAATAAAAATGTCCTTTTGATTTTTCCAATAAACGTGTTGTTTTTGTCTTTTAATTCGCCGAGGTTAAAAATGATTCCTTTATAGTTAAATACTATGATATTAGAAATTAAGACGATATGAACTTGATAACCCAATTTGGTAAGCATGATAGATTGCATTGCAGCAGCCTTTTCTGCTCCTCCAAGCCCTAAAGAAGTTGTTACGATACACACCTTCATAAAACCTTAATTTTTCTTTTTATTTTCAATAACGTATAGCGAATCGTAATCTTTATTATTCAAAATAATTCTTTTTCTTTTTTTAAATGATTTACTAAAAATACTCTTTTTTAAATTTACGTGCTTGTTACTAACATCGCATAAATGGGCAATACTATGAAATAAATCGTCTGTCATGTACGGCCTATCTAAATCAATTTCAATAGAATTATTTTTTTTAAAGGTTTCAGATTGCCAAAGCATAAAAGGTATTTGAAACATTGGTAGTGTGCCAACATCATCATTGTGCCCAACAAATTTTATGGTATGATAAACTTCTTCACCATGATCTGAAAAATAAAGCACAAAGCTTTCGTTATTTGTGTGCTTTATTTTTTGGATTATGGTATTAACGATATAATCGTTGTACAAAACAGCATTATCATATTCATTAATTATTTCAAAATCATGCGCTTTAGATATAATTTTATTGTTAACATTATTTTTAAAAACATTAAAACGTTCTGGATATCTGTTTTTATAATAAATATGAGTGCCTTGTAAGTGTATAAAAAGAATTTTGTTGTTTTCTTTTTTGTTAATCACCTCATCTAATTTATCAAAAATCACATCATCGTATAACCGTGTGTCTTCAGAGCTTTTGGTAGAAAAATAAATTTTATTCTTGCAAGCTTTGATAACTTTAGTAATATCGGTTTCGGCAAACCCAACAGGCTCTTGGTTAGACACCCAATAAGTTTCGTGGTTTGCTGCATTTAAAAGCTGTATAATGGAACCTTGGCTTGTTGAAGACTGTTCGTAATCTTGCAAACTAAAAGCTTTAGTTATGGAGGCTGTTGTTCCGGCATGCGGGCTTATAACATCTTTAAAAACACTTAAACCTTCTTGTTTTGATAGCAATGGGTTTGTCTTTCTATTATAACCATACAACGACATATTATTACTTGTGGTGGACTCCCCTATTATTACAACATATAACTTCTTTTTATTATTATTTGCTGTTTCTGTGTGATTAAAAATTCCTTTTTCACTTTTATAAGCACTAGCATTTATAACACCAGATTCATAATACACTACATAAAAAGACTTTAGCAATAAGTAAGGTAAGTTTTGATGCCTTAATGGTGTAGCTTTTAAAACAAATAAAACAATAATTAAACTTAGCACTAGTGGTTTAGTACCAAGTGCCGATTTTTTAACATATAACAATTTTTTGTTGTCTGCCAGAACACTTATAATAACTAGCAGAAGTAAAAAGAGACCATAAACAATTATATATCCATCCAAATAAAAAGAAAGAAACTCTTTAGTTTCAAATTTATTTGTTTCTAATAAAACATAAATAGCAGATGGTGATATATCTACATTAAAAATATAATAGTAGGAAGTTTCAAAAAACAATATAATGTTAAAAAAGACAAATACTATATTGAAATAAAAAAAGCATGGTTTTTTACTATTTAAAAAACTAAGCGGTATTATTAAAATTAATGCAAATAATATATTTTCAGTAAAATTTAATAATCTTTGATACCCAAATTCACTAAATATTAATTCAAAAGCTGAAGAAATTATTATAGAAATTAAAAATAATAATTCTATGATAAGTTTTTTTTTACTCTTGTTATTCAGCAACATGTCTCTTAAATAATTCATTTTTAAAAACATAAAACATAAGCAAGGTATAAAATATATAGCTAAAAGCATGGGCTTTAACGGCGCCTAAAACACTTAAATAATTTACTAAATAGATGCTTGACAAATAAATAAATAACATCAATATTATTTCGCATATTAAATATTTGTGTATCATTTTTTTTGCAAAAAATTGATACGCTATTGTAAGCGATACTATTCTAAAAAAATCTCCAATTAATTGCCAGCCAAACAATTCTTGCATACTTAAAAACTCGTCAGTAAAAACAACTCTTATTATAAAAAACCTAAGGAAATAAATGGTTATAAAACCCAATAAAACTATTGGCAATATACCCTTATAAAAATTTAAAACCGTATTTTTAAACTTTGTGTTATTTACATCTTCTGATAATGTTGGCAATAAATATATATTAAACAATGTATAAACAAACAGCATATAATAATTAGATAGTTTTCTTGTAGCTTCCCAATACCCTGCTTCAGTAACTCCAACAGTATCAATAATATGATTTCTGATTAACAAAAATATAAAAGGAAACATAACTCCTGAAAACAAAGTCATTGAAAAAAAAGATATAATTTTTAATGCATAAGGTTTTGAAGTTGAAATAAAACTAATGTTTCTAATTACTTTATTTACTAACTTAAACTTTATTAAAAGTGATAAAAAAAGGATTAAGGGTGTTAATACAATTGAAAGTAACGCGCCGTCTAACTGGTTTCTGTTCATTAAAAAAATGATTAATAATGCGGAAAGCAAATATCCTATGATATTAATTATAACTAAATCTTTAATTTTTTTTAATCCACTTATAACGGCTATAAAGAAAATGTGCAAAGCATAAAAAGGCATTATTACCGCCGATGTTTTAAACAAAATAGAATATTTAAGCGTACTAAATACTAATTGACTTAATGAGTCAGAAAACAAAAAAAGAAATAACGATGTTAATATACCTATGCCAAGCGAAATTAAAAACCCAGCAGAAACTACTTTTTTAAATTGAAGCTTATCATCTTTAGATTCTGCTATATATTTAATTATGCCATTTTGAAGCCCTAATGAAGATAAGCTTTCTAAAGATTGCATAAAGTTTGATAAGTTACCAGATATGGCCATACCTGAAGGTCCAATAAATACAGCCATAAATTTAGATATGGCAAATCCAGTAATTAATTTCGCTAAAACACCTAATGAGTTAAAAGAAATAGCTTTAAATAAAACACTACTTTTTAGCTGCTCCCTTATCAGTTTTAACATTAATTATTACATTTTAAGCTTGACGGCCTTCATTATTATCCACTCCAAAAAGAG
Source organism: Wocania ichthyoenteri Th78 (assembly GCF_000789235.1). Classification (GTDB taxonomy): domain Bacteria; phylum Bacteroidota; class Bacteroidia; order Flavobacteriales; family Flavobacteriaceae; genus Wocania_A; species Wocania_A ichthyoenteri. The sequence continues at coordinate 3,457,578 of NZ_KN525716.1, read as the reverse complement.
AGCTTCCAAATATCAATAAAATAACACTATAATACATTAAGTAACTAACAAAATGACCAATTACAGCACCTTTTAAACCAAACATATTAATAAAATAAACACTTGTTGTATACAAAATTATAATTAAGAATGCCTCAGTTACAATATAGTGCCAAAACATTTTTTTTGCTAAAAACTGGTATGCAATAACTAACGATAAGACCTTTAAAAAATCTCCTAACAATTGCCATAAAAATAAGTCTTCAACGGGTTTAAATTCATCAGAGAAAATAATAGCTACAATAAAGGGTCGTAATAAATATATTAATAACAAACCTAAAGCCAATATTGGTATGACGGTTCTGTAAAATCCAAAAACTTCTTTCCTAAAAGTTTTAACATTATCAATTTCAGAAAATCGAGGTAATATATATAGAGCGATTAAGGAGCTAACGAGCATTAAATAATATTTAGATATCCGCGTCATAGCCTCCCAAAAGCCCGCATCTTTATAACCAATATTCTCAATCATATATGACCGAATAGCTAAAGCTACTATGGGTAATAAAACAGCCGAAAATAATGCCATAACTGAATATGAACTTAATCGTTTAAAATAACTAAAGCTTATATGCTTTACTTGTATAAGTGGCGTTAAACTACGTCGGTTTATAATACCTACTAAGGTGATTAAAAATATTAATGACTCTGCAATTGCAACCGAAATTAAAGCCCCATCTATATTATTTTGATAAATTAAAAGTAACGCAATAGAGACGCCCAAAATTTGACCAATAATATTTATTATGATTAGTATTTTATACTTTGAAAAGCCATTCATTATTGAAAACGAAAACATATTCAATGAATAAAAAGGGAGCACAATAGCAAATATTTTAATTACATAAGCATAATTACTATAATTTGGAAAAATAACATTATTAATATTTTCCGCATTAAAATAACATAAAAGTGATACTAAAATTGAAGAAACAAAGCCAATGTAATAAACCGTAGAAATTGTTTTACTTAACCTAACAACATTATCTTTATATTCTGCTATATACTTTACCGCTCCTTTATAAAAACCTAATATTGCAACCGATTGAATGGAGTTAACAAAATTGCGTAAATTACCAATTAAAGCCAACCCTTCTGCTCCAATAAAAACAGCAATAGCTTTTGATGTTAATATACCTGCAATCATTCTTGTAAAAATAGCAGCAGTTTTTAGCGAGGTAATTTTTATTAAAACATTGTTATTTATATAATCTATTAATTTTTTCAATTAATATGAATTTACTTTTCTTAAAAAGGTTAATATTTTTAATGCAATTTTAGATAAATACAAGAAAATTGTGTCTCTTTCCTGTATGATTCAAATATACAAAATCATTTAACGTATATAGCTTAATATTAGTATAGATAAGAAAAACTGAAGAATAATGATTTATAGAAACTCACTCTACTCCCGCTTTAAAAACAAATAATATAAATTAACACATAAAATTGCAACATTTGCAATAATTATTGGTAGTCCAATCCTTATTGTTGGCATTAAAAAACCATAAACTATAAATAAAATACAACCTGCCATATTTACAAAACGTAACTTTTTTACGTTTTTCATTGTAAAAGATATTAACACCATTAACGATGCTAAATAGCCAATATATTCTGTAGCTGTAATGCCTAATAACTCCATATTAATGCCATAAAAAAAGAGAAATTCTATTAGAATTTCTCTTTAAAGAATTTGTACTAATGTAATCAATTAGATTGATTTATTTCTTTTACGTTCAACTTCTGTTAAAAAGACCTTACGTAAACGCAAGTAGTTTGGTGTAACCTCAACATACTCATCTTTTTGAATGTATTCTAAAGCTTCTTCTAAACTAAATTTTATAGCTGGTACAATTTTAGCCTTATCATCTGCCCCAGACGAACGTACATTACTCAACTTTTTAGTCTTTGTTACGTTAACCGTCATATCATCACCACGAGAGTTTTCTCCTATAACTTGTCCCTCATAAATATCTTCACCTGGATCAACAAAAAACTTACCCCTATCTTGTAATTTATCAATAGAATAAGGAATAGCTTGTCCTTTTTCCATAGATACTAAACTTCCATTTTGACGCTCTGGAATACCTCCTTTTAAGGGTTGATATTCTTTAAAACGGTGCGCCATAATGGCTTCACCAGCTGTAGCGGTTAACAATTGATTACGCAAACCTATAATGCCTCTAGATGGCACTAAAAACTCACAAACCATTCTATCACCTTTCGCCTCCATACTTAGCATTTCACCTTTACGAAGCGTTACCATTTCAATTGCTTTACCAGAAACAGTTTCTGGTAAATCTATAGTCATTTCTTCAACTGGCTCACATTTTACACCATCTACTTCTTTAATAATTACTTGTGGTTGCCCAATTTGTAACTCGTAACCTTCACGACGCATGGTTTCAATTAAAACCGATAAGTGTAAAACGCCACGACCAAAAACCATAAATTTATCAGCACTATCGGTTTCTTCAACTCTTAATGCTAAGTTCTTTTCTAATTCTTTATTCAATCTGTCTTTAATATGACGTGATGTTACAAACTTCCCATCTTTTCCAAAGAAAGGTGAATCGTTAATGGTAAACAACATACTCATCGTAGGCTCATCAATTGCAATGGTTTTTAAACCTTCAGGTGTTTCAAAATCGGCAACCGTATCACCAATTTCAAAACCTTCAAGACCAACGATAGCACAAATATCTCCTGTTTGAACTTCCTCTACTTTTAAACGCCCAAGTCCTTCAAAAACATGAAGCTCTTTAATTTTATTTTTCACAATAGAACCATCTCGTTTTACTAACGAAATATTTTGTCCTACTTTTAATTCGCCTCTAGTTAAACGTCCAATAGCAATTCGCCCTGTAAATGACGAAAAGTCTAAAGACGTAATTAGCATTTGCGTATTACCTACCGGCAATTTCGGAGCTGGAATATGGGCAATTACCATATCTAATAAAGGCTCAATATTATCTGTTTCATTTTGCCAATCATCACTCATCCAATTGTTTTTTGCCGAACCGTAAACGGTTGGGAAATCTAATTGCCACTCTTCTGCACCAAGCTCAAACATTAAATCGAATACCTTTTCATGTACCTCATCTGGCGTACAATTTTCTTTATCAACTTTATTGACAACCACACAAGGTTTCAAGCCTAAATCAATCGCCTTTTGCAATACAAAACGCGTTTGTGGCATCGGCCCTTCAAAAGCATCAACTAAAAGCAAAACACCATCAGCCATGTTTAATACACGCTCTACTTCTCCACCAAAATCGGCGTGACCAGGGGTATCTATAATGTTAATTTTCGTATCTTTATAAATTACAGAAACGTTTTTAGATGTAATAGTAATACCGCGTTCGCGCTCTAAATCGTTATTATCTAGAATTAAATCGCCTGTGTTTTCGTTCTCACGAAATAACTGACAGTGGTACATAATTTTATCAACCAAAGTTGTTTTACCATGATCTACGTGTGCAATAATTGCAATGTTTTTAATGTTAGCCATAATGTGCGCTCCCTTATTTTAAGCGTGCAAAGGTACTTATTTTTTATATATTTAAGCTATTTTATATTTTATTTGGGCTTTTCCTCTTATAGCTATAAAATTTAAGCTTTGATAGAAGTATAACTAACTCATTTACAAAAAGGTCTAACTATTCATTATATCTTTTTATCTCAAAGTATTCTACTAAGTTTAGTATCTCATTTTTCATTAAATTACATATTATTAAACCTTATTAAACCAGACAAAAAGATTGAATTTATCCTAAGCGTAGTCGAAGGGTTTCTATCCCTAATGCAACCACAAATGGATAATTAAACTTATACATAAAACTTACGTTTACAAATAGTACCTTTGTAGCTTTAATTTGCAGAAACCATTTTTATGAATCTTCAAGACATTCCAAAAATAAAGCATACTCACGCTAACAACTTCTTTCTTTTATGTGGCCCTTGTGCTATTGAAAGTGAAGACATGGCTTTTAGAATTGCCGAAAGAGTAGTTAGCATAACCAATAAATTAGAAATTCCATACGTTTTTAAAGGTAGTTTTAAAAAAGCAAATAGAAGTAGAATAGATAGTTTTACAGGAATTGGGAACGAAAAAGCATTAGAAATTCTAGCAAAAGTTTCTGAGAAGTTTGATGTGCCTACGGTTACCGATATTCATGAAACCAATGATGCCATTTTAGCTGCACAATATGTTGATGTACTACAAATTCCAGCTTTTTTAGTGCGTCAAACCGATTTAGTTGTTGCCGCAGCCAAAACCGGGAAAGTGGTCAATTTAAAAAAAGGGCAATTTATGAGTCCAGAAGCTATGAAACACGCTGTGCAAAAAGTAAAAGATGCTGGCAGTGATAAAGCGTGGATAACAGATAGAGGTACTATGTTTGGTTATCAAGATATGATTGTAGATTTTCGTGGTATTCCTACTATGAGAAAATTTGCTCCAACCGTTTTAGATGTAACACACTCGTTACAACAACCAAATCAGAGTGCAGGTGTTACAGGTGGTCGACCAGATATGATAGAAACCATTGCTAGAGCTGGTATTGTAAATAATGTTGATGGACTATTTATTGAAACGCATTTCGATCCTGCAAATGCAAAAAGTGATGGTGCCAATATGTTGCATTTGGGTAATTTAGAAGGATTATTAACCAATTTAGTTGCCATTAGAAAAACGATTAATAGCCTTTAAATACATATAAAAACGCTATTATCCTGCTAGGTTTTGAGAACCTCAAAAGTTACTCAAAATCAACTTTCAATCTAAATAAACCAAGCCCTTTTACTTTTTTTAAGTTGCTGAGCTGCTACTTGCAATAACGCTACAAAATTTTTGTGGTCTAAATCTTCTATAGATTTTAGTTGAATAGAACGTACTTGCTTCCGTTTGTTATCATTTTTCAAAACTGGGAAATCTTTTTCAAATAAAATACCTTGAACAAAAGCGACATCAACATAATCTTTTCCTTTTAAGATGTTCAAATAAATCATTGGTTTTTTACCAATATTATAGAATGGGATTTTATAGCTATAGCGCTCCTCTACTTCTGGTAGCGTATCTAAAATAACACTACGCACATAAAGCATAATAGATTGATAGGGTTCTTTTTGGTTGATAAAATATTCGTCAACTGGTTTCATTCTTCAAATTTATGTATATTTAATATATGAGATTATTTTTTTACATTTTATTCTTATTCATTTCACTATATAGTTTTGGAATAGATTATAACATCATTGATAAAAAAGTATCAAATTATCCAGATTATAAAAACATTGATGCTCTATGTTTTAGAATTTCTAATGATTTTAATACAGATGAAGAGAAAACAAGAGCTGCATTTACTTGGGTGGCATTAAATATTGTATATAATAACAACTATAATGTTGTATATAACAATAATATGATAGCAATTTATAAATCTGAATATCAGCGCTTAAGAACGATAAAAAAAAGAGAAGCAAAAATAGTTGATCATGTTTTTAAATCTAGAAAAGCAAATTGTTTTGGGTATGCACATTTATATAGAAAATTAGGTGAAAAATTAGGTGTTAAATCTAAAGTAATCTATGGAGTTACAAAATCTAATATTAGCGATATTGATGCCAATAAAACACATAAAGATCATGCGTGGAATATTGTGAAGGTAAATAATGAATGGAAATTAGTTGATGTAACTTGGGCTGCTGGTTATCAAGATACATCAACAAAAAAATTCATAAAAAAATTTAATGATTTTTACTTTTTTACAAACCCAAAAGCATTAATAAATCATCACTTTCCTGTAGAGCAGAAATGGCAATTATTAGCTAAGCCCATAAGTAAAAAGACTTTTTTTTCTACTCCAATATTTTATTCTGACTATTTTAACGCAAATTTTCGTCTTTCCAAAACTCATGACGGTACAATTTATGTTTCAAATGAGAAAAAAATTATAACCTTGCTTTTTGATAAAATTCCAAAAAGAAACATTCTACACTATAAATATCAAAACGATTCTTCAGTAAAAAAACTTAAAATAAAAAAGAATAAAGAAGGACAGTTTTTCTCCAAAATAAAGTTCAGTAATAAAAAGAATTCTCACTTAATAATATATAACAATCTAAAAGCTTCTATTGGATTAAAGGTGGAATTAAAAAATCATTCTATTTAAACTTAACAAAAAATTATGATGGCAATTTAAAAATATTTATTTACTTTGCAATTCAAAGTACTTTAAAATGGAATCAAAAGATTATTTAAAAGACATTAGCGAGATTAAAAACATGATGGATAAATCATCACGTTTTATTTCACTTAGTGGTTTATCGGGTATACTTGCTGGTATTTATGCATTAATTGGTGCAGGTATAGCTTACTGGTTAGTTACAACTTCAGTAAGAGGGTATTTAATTCTAGATGGAACAATATTCAGATTATGTATATTAATATTACTAATGGTAGCCCTTTTTAGTATAGTTACAGGAATAATATTAACCACAAGAAAAGCTAAAAAACACGGCGCAAAAATTTGGGATGCTACTTCACGTAGACTAGTATTCAATTTTTTAATTCCTTTAGTTGCGGGTGGCCTTTATATATTAATTATCCTCAGCCAAGGAAAGTACGGACATACAGGAGGCTTAATGCTTATTTTTTATGGATTAGCATTAGTAAACGCTTCTAAATACAGCATAGGAGACATCAAGTATTTAGGGTTTATCCAAATAGTCTTAGGGCTTATTGCAGCACTATTCCCTGGTTACGGATTCTGGCTTTGGGTAATAGGCTTTGGGTTTATGCATATTATTTACGGTACTTGGATGCATTTTAAATATGATAAATAATAGTTGTCAGTTTCAGTAACTTTAAACTAATAACTTTGAACTATAAAAAGTGAGCATAATAACCAACATAAATAAAGCATTCGATCACAGAATTAGATTAGGCATCATGTCCATTCTAATGGTGAATGAATATGCCGATTTTAATATGTTAAAAGAGCTTTTAGGTACTACAGATGGTAATTTAGCAAGCCATACCAAAGCCTTAGAAAAAGTGGAATACATTAAAGTAGAAAAGCAATTTATTGGACGAAAACCTAACACCCGCTACTCTACTACAACATTAGGAAAAGCAGAATTTAAAAAACACATAAACGCCCTCGAAAAATTAATTAATAAACAATAACATTTTTTTTATCAACTTACTTTGTAATTCAAAGTACTTTAAATTATATATCATGGAAGAATCACAAAAACCTCAGCAAAACAAATTCGGAAATTGGCTAAAAACATCTATCACAGCAAGAATGCTTATGGTAGGTTTCTTAACCTTTGTACTCCTCATCCCCTTGTTCTTTATTCAAAATTTAATTCAAGAACGCTCATTCAGGCAAACCGAAGTTATAGAAGAAATAAACGAACAATGGGGAAACGAAGTCCTCATTTACGGGCCTATTTTAAAAGTACCATACAAAACATACAAACAAAAAACAGTAACAGATAAAAAAACAAAACAAGTATACACTGAGACTATAGAAGAAATTCGCAACGCCTATTTCTTTTCAGAAAACTTAAACATCAGTACCAACATAAACCCCGAAACAAAAAAACGTGGTATTTACACAACTGCCGTTTACAATAGTAACATGAATATTACGGGAGCTTTCCTGAAACCAGATTTCAGTGATATTGAAATCAAAGACCAGGACATTCTATGGGACAAAGCAAAAATCATCATTCAGTCCTCTAACGTCAAAGGTGTAAACGAAGCTAATTTAAAACTAAACAATACGGCGTATCAACTCACATCAAAATACAATGGAAAAAAAACATATAAGTATAACGAAGTTGTTTTGCATGCCCTAGAATCAAAGAACATCAAAGCAGACCAACTCAATTTTCAAAAACCTTTAGCTTTTAATATCGATTTCAACATCAAAGGAAGCAAACAAATTCGCTTTATTCCAACAGGCAAACGTACCGAAGCACAAATAAAATCAAACTGGAAAACAGCTAACTTCTTTGGCGAATTCCTACCATACAATGAAGATAAAATCACAGATGAAGGCTTTAATGCCAAATGGAAAATTTTAGACCTCAATCGCCCGTTCTCACAAGAACATTTCAATAACATTCCAGATTTAAAAGAATTTGCATTTGGAGTCAATTTTATGATTCCTGTTGATGAATACCAAAAAAGTGAACGCTCCGCCAAATACGGATTCCTCGTTATAGGCTTAACCTTTCTTGTATTTTTCCTAATCCAAACCCTAAGCAAAATAAATATACATCCGTTTCAGTATTTAATGATCGGGCTTGCACTCACCATGTTTTACACGCTATTAGTATCCATATCAGAACATAGTAATTTCCTAAAAGCTTACTTAATTGCTGGCGTTTCGGTAATCAGCCTCATTACACTTTACTCAAAATCCATCCTTAAAACCATCAAATTCCCCATATTTATCGGGCTATCATTAACCGCTTTATACACATTCATTTACGTCATCATCCAATTAGAAAATTATGCACTCTTAGTAGGCAGCATTGGGCTATTCCTAATCCTAGCTATCGTCATGTTTGTATCACGAAAAATAGATTGGAACAACGGATAATTTTATTAGTTAATTATTTGGGCGTTACCCCGATGAAAAATCGGGGCCGCGCTTTTATTCATACACTTTATTATAAATTTTGGAATTCATGAACATAAATGTTTAGTTCCAAGTCCTCGTACCTCCTTCGTCGGGCTATGGGCTATCCACTGCAATCCCTTACGCAAATTGTAACTATATGAAACATTTTATAACAACCAGTAAAACCATAGCTGTTTTAAGCCTTGTAATAGGAACTATCCTACTCACTTTACAACTATACCGTTTCAATTCAAATAATCTAATTCAAATAGGCATTATATTCATAATATCCGCAGTAATAATTAATACCATATCACTCCTAGTCTTATTATTTGGCTTAGTAGGAAATACAGATAAGTGGGAAATACTAAAAACAATAGGCATAGTATTAGCAAATATTCCAATCGCCATTATATACTTCTATTTATTAATAAATTTTTTATAAAATGAGATTCAGTAGCACATACTTCATAATTGCTTTGCTTCTCTTTATTACAGAAGCACTTATAGCTATATTCCTAGAAACAGGCTTTATAAGATACACATTTGGCGATTTTCTCTGTGTTATTCTACTCTATTGTTTCTTCAAAATCTTCATAAAAGACCACCATTTCAAAATTGCTATTTCAGCTTTAATGATTGCCTTCGTTATAGAGTTTTTACAGTTAACAAACTATCTCGAACTATTTAATTTACAGGATAATTACCTAGCGAAAGTAATTTTAGGAAGCACATTTCACACATCAGATTTAGTTGCATATTCACTTGGCATTATTACCATAATAATTTTTGAATATAAAATTTACAAACTATGGATTACATAAAACACCTCTTTTTATCCCGATTCAAAACATTTGCTTTAGTTAGTGTTTCCATGCTATTTAGTATCATTTTATTAATGATTAGAATGAAGTTAACACACTCTTTCTTCTATTTGTTTTTAGTATGGAATTTGTTTTTAGCAGCCATTCCTTTTGTCATAACCACATATTTAGTAAGTGTACCCAAACTTAATAAATTTGTATTGGTGCTTTGGTTTAGTGTATGGCTGCTTTTTTTACCTAATGCACCTTATATAGTAACCGATTTATTGCATTTAAAAATAAGCACCACACATTTATTATGGTTAGATATTTTAGTTATAATATCTTTTGCTTTAAATGGTTTAGTGCTATTCTATTTATCTATTAGCGATATGAAAACTATTTTACAAACTTTCATAATCAAAAAGAAAGTAAACTACATCATAACAATAACCATTTTCCTATCTGGGTTTGGTATTTATTTAGGGCGGTTTTTACGCTATAATTCTTGGGAGATTTTAAGCAACCCCAAATATTTATTTGTAGATGTTATAAACATAACTATAAAACCATTTGCGCATCAGGAAGCTTGGTTATTTACAATACTCTTTGGAATATTTTTGAGTGTTGGATATTGGGTGTTTAAACAAGTTTATAACAATCAAATAGATTAAAGTAACTATATGGAATTAAAAAACCACCAAAAAGTAAAAATAGGTGGTTTTATATTTTATTTTTTAAATATCAATTATTCATTTAAATAATTCATTATACCACTGTAGTCGCCATAACCTTGTTGATAAATAATTTTCCCATTGGCATCAAAATCATAAGAATTATATAATTTAATAATTCCAGATTTAGCCTCGGTAGAATCTGTAGCTGATAAAGTAACTTCCCAAGCCCCATAATAACGTACCGAACCGTCTGGCAATTTAGTATCTGCATTAACACCTGGCAATAAAACTGGTGGATTATTTAAAAATTTAAAATCAAATCTTTCTAAGAATGCTTTATCACTGGCTTTAGATTCTTCACTAAGAACCATTACTGTGTCCACCTCTGCTCCAAAGCGCGTGCTTAAAGCCACAGCATTTTCGGCATAAATTGAGTAATCTGGTGTTTCATTTTCCCAATTTGAAATTGATTTCAAAATTGTCTCTGAGTTTTTTGCAAATAATTCATTAGCAGAATTGTCTGGTTCTGCTTTACACCCAACAATTAATAAGGCTAAGCACAACATTGAATACATAATTTTCATAATTACTTTGATTTTGATTAGTTATTAATATTGAAAGATAATTTATTTATTTGAATATTAGACATTTACAATATTTATTTATTCTAATCCATCAACATAACCTTGTAAATAGACAAAGCGTTCAGTGAGTTTTCCGTTTTCTGTAATTTTGGCACGTTTTAAAACACCATCGGCATCGTTATTAAAAAACGCAGGAATTACGTGTTCTAAAAACATATTGCCAAAACCTTCACTAGCATCTTTTGGGAGTTCGCATGGCAAATTATCGACTGCCATAACGGTTATGGCATTTGGTGAATTAAATGTTACTTCGCTTTCGGTTTGTGGATCATATCCGTAAAAAGGCTCTGCAATAGTTGAAGCACGCAATGTTGATGCAACTGGACCATCGACATCGCAAGAGATATCGGCTACTAAATTGATATTAAAATCGGGATGTTTTGCATCTTCTCTAGTAAATAAATATGGTGCATTATTACCATAAAAATGCCCCGCAATAAAAAAGTCGGCTTCCTTTGCATAGGGCATAAAATTACTTTCGTAACCTGTTGGATCTTTATAAAATTCCCACTTATCGCCTACTTTACCGTCTTTACGTTTGCTGTATTCCATAACATCGACCAAACAATATACAGGTTCGGTAAATTTTGATGTTAAATACAAAGCGTCACTTACTTGTTTTATTTTTAAATGATCTAAAATTTCTTTTGCACCATGGGCTACTTTTCCAGTTCCGGAAAGTAGAATTTTAATATTTGGAAGCTTAATTTTATCTAATTCTGCTTTAACAGCGTCTAAATCAGCAAGCGTTTCTACTTTTGGCAAGTTGAATAAGTTATCTCGTAATCCCAAAGCTCTAAACCCATTGTAAGCACCAACTAAACCTGCATAACGTCCGAAACCAATTAATCTAAAACCTTCTTTATTTACAATGGTTTCGTGATCGTAAAGCTCAATATTTTTATCAAGAATTGCTTGAAGTAGCTTACGATTATAAGGTTGCTTTTTAATGGTATGCGAAAAGAAAAAGTATTTTTTATTAGGTATTAAATTTTCTATGGGTACTTCTTTTACACCAATTAAAACATTGCAATCTGACACATCACTTAAAACTTCAAATCCTTTGTTTTTATATTGATTATCTGGAAACACACGAATATTGGACGCTTCGACTTTAAATTCTCCTTGGGGAAATTTTGCTTTGGTTTCTGCAAATTTTTCTGGTGAAAACACGACGCGTCTGTCTGGTGGATTTTTACGTTCTTTTATAATAGCAAATTTTATAGGCATTGTTTAATTTGTTTGTGCTAATTTGATAAAATTTTTATTAACTGACAACTAGTGAATGGTATATTAATTTGGTATAAATTTTGCATATATAATTATGTATCTGTTTAGTTATTAAAACTTTTTGATACCTTTGCTGCCCACGTTAAGGATTGAGGCATTGTTGGAGCTCTTTTTTATTTTTCATAAAAAAAGCGACTGCCGAAAGCCTGACGCACTTTTGCCATTAAAAGCAAAAGTGGGTAACGCCCAAATAATTAGTTTACTATATTTGATGAGTTCCCGAAATACTGAAATAAATTCAGCACTAGCAAGTTCGGGATTAATTCAATTACATAAATTAAAATTTACTATTTCATTAAAATAATGGGGTCGACTGGTTTTGACAGCGAGATTAATTGAATGGTAAGCACGTCGTGTAATGGCATTGAAACACGTAAAAGGCTAGACCAAATTTTAAACGGCGAGAATAACTACGCTTTAGCTGCATAATCTGAATTTATAGTAAGATTAGCCTAGGTACACAAGGTGTACAAGCTTTATGTCTCTGGAAAGCCTTGATTGGCGGCGTTCCATTTTGAGGCATCGTAAATGTCAATATAGATTGGGTAGCGCTTTGATGCCTTTTTGAAACTAAAAAAGATAAGTTATAAGTGGGTTGTCTTTAACCAGCTTATAATCGAAAACTCAAGAAAAGAATAAACGTGTAGAAAGCTCTTTGGTTACTTGTTTGGACGAGAGTTCGATTCTCTCCGGCTCCACTAGAGAGGACAATTTCAATTTAGTTGAAAATTGTCCTCTTTTTTATTATCTAAATCACTGTATATCTGCAAAATAAAATAAACCTTAAAACATCATTTGATTCTAGTCGTTCGACATTTACTTTCTTTATTCAAAAAAGAGATTTTCAGGAAATGTCGAACTTAGTAACTTCTATTTTTGTTCTACTGAAACTAATTTATAATGCTGCTTTAGGTATTCAATAAATGGTGTTCTATATCCCAAAGAAGAATACAAACGCTTTCTATTATACTAGACTTCTACTTTGTAAATCGCCTTGGAGAACTTGATAACTATACTTTGTCGCTCAAACTATGTTACAACTTAAATTACTTATCGAATGGAAATTACTTCGGTTGTTTGCTATTCAACAAACCTAAAACATTTATAGAAACTAAAGTAACTGTAATGAAATTGCAGTGTTTTAACCTTTTCTTTAAGTGCTTTGCGCAATTGTTTTACTTTTAAAGAATATCTGGTGATGGTTTTTGGATAATCTTTGAAGTTGGATTTGTTTTTTGAACTGCTCTCTATTTATAAATACGTTGCACTTGAACCCCTAGTTCATCTGCTATTTTTTTTAACGCTTTCTCGCTGATAACTTAATGGACTTCTTCTTATTTTTATGTTTTTAAGTAAACAGTCTTAAAACTCTGTCCGAGTAAATGTAGTAACTCCACTTATTTATTAAGATTAATAAGTTGAATAAAATCATTATTTTTAGCAAAAATTATTCCCCGTTCCATACTATCTCCTAACTTAATAGGTTTCATTATTTTTGTATCTCCTCTAATAAAAAGACCACTTTCTGTTGATGAAACTGGAGTGAAATATTCCTGACCATTACCTTTTAGTAGCAAACCGTAACCTGCATCATTTCTTGGTGTTTCAATTTCGGAAGCATATAAATTACCGACAGATATAATATCCTTAAACCCATCATTATCTATATCATCTAAAATGATATCATTTATAGAAGAAAACTGAGCCTTATTAGGTAAATCAGTTACATTAAAAGTGCCATCTCCAAGGTTTTCAATATAACATGAAGCAAATGTGGTAGCTAAATATTTAAGCGAGTTATCTAAAATATCCCCATAAACATCTACTAATGTTGCTTGACCAAAATCGTTATAAGTTGGAAATTTCTTTTTAATAAAAGGCATCTGAGCAGAACTACATGATCGCCCACGCAAAGGGTAGTTTTTACCTAAATCATAATAGCATAAAACAATATCCAAAGTTCCATTATTATCGAAATCTGTAGTGTGAACACCAAAAGGAGCATCAACACTTGCTTTATATTTATAATTTTTACCTAAATTACCAACCACAAGATCCATATCTCCATCATTATCCATATCTGCAGAAGCTACACTATACCACCAACCTGTTTTATCATTTAACCCAGAACTTGCAGTAATATTTACAAAGTTATTTTCTTCATTTTTAAATATTAAAATAGGTGTCCACTCTCCAACTACAACTAAGTCTTTTTTATTGTCCCCAGTAACATCTACCCATTCAGCATCTGTTATTAATCCTAATTCTTTAAAATATGGAGCTACTTTTTCAGTGACATCTTTAAATATTAATTTTCCGCTCTCAGATTTATTTTCTAAAATATAGCTTTTAGCAGGATAAGGGTATTTTCCAGGAATTAACCTACCTCCAACAAATAAATCTGTATCGCCATCATCATCGAAATCGCAAGGTTTAACAACAGAACCACTGGTTAGCATTTTAGGTAACACACCATGTGCTTTTATATAGTTGCCTTTACCATCATTTAGATAAAGTCTGTCTTGTAAACTGATGTCATTCTCCTTAAATTCATTTCCTCCGCTTACAACATATAAATCTAAATCACCATCATTATCAACATCAAATAATTCTGCTCCAATATCTTCACTATTAATATCTTTATCCCAAACTTTGCTTGTCTTTTCAACAAAATCTTTATTACTTGTTTGAATATATAATTTGCCTACATAGCCTTTGGCACCTCCTAAATAAAAATCTTCTAACCCATCATTATTAACATCGCCTACGGCTAAACTAGGTCCAAAGTTTGACATTTTATGAGGCAACAAACTTTCTTTTTCAAAATCATCAAATTCATTCTCAAAATGTTTAAAACTTATTTTAGAATCTTTTGTAATATCTTTAAAAATTGGTGTTGTTTTTTCAATATGTAACTCTTTAGCTATAGCATCTTTATAATCTATTGTAATTGTTTGGTTAGCTTTTATATTATTAACATATTGAATTTTCCCATCTGGCCATATAACCTGTAACTCTTTTAAATTATTTTTTTTACCTAAACCAAAATGTAATATTTCGGAAACAGAAGACTGAAACCCTCTAGTGAGGTATTGCTCTAATATCTGTTTACCGTTTTCATCTTTAGCAATCAATCTAGATCCAATACCTAAAGAATTATACTCTGATCCTATTAGTTTAATTTTCAAAAAGTTCCCTAACCCTTTCTCAGATGTGTTGTTTTTATAAATGAATGATTTATCATCAGAATTATTCACTACCAAATCTAAATCTCCATCATTATCAAAATCAGCATAAGCAGCTCCATTAGAATTGACTGCAATATTATTTTTACCTTGTAAACTATCATGTTTAAAAGTAAGGTCGCCATTGTTTCTAAAAAAATAATTTATCTTTTTTCGTTGTGGCATATGTGAGATAATATCTCTAACATATGCTTGTTGATCGAAGCTTTTTCCTTCTTTTTTTAGTTGTAATATCTCCTTTTGCTTTTTCTTTCTATAATTTACAAAATCATTATTTCTAAAATCACCTTTAATGCCATTAGCAACAAATAAATCCTTTAATCCATCATTATCCATGTCAAAGAATAATGGTCCCCAACTCCAATCTGTACTTGAAACACCCGCTAATTGCGCAATATCTGAAAATCTAGGCAACTTATTATGAACCCCATTGTTAACTTGCAAAGCATTATACATATATTGATGATGTAATCCTGAGTTAACATGTTTATAAAACCTATCAGGATTCATCCCACTCATACTTGTTTTAATATCATAGTTATGTTCAGACATCATATCAAGAGAAATAAAATCTAATAAACCATCATTATTAAAATCTGCGATATCATTTCCCATTGAAAAATTAGAGATGTGTCCTGTAGTTTCTTTTATGACTTCTTTAAAAGCTCCATTCTTTTGGTTCAAATAAAGATGATCTTTTTCAGAGTAATCATGCCCAACCAAAATATCTGGCCAACCATCATTATTTAAATCACCTATTGACAGCCCTAAACCATAACCTATTAAGTTATTTATAATACCACTGTTTGTAGTTACATCGGTAAATTTACCATTGTCATTTCTAAATAAACGTTCACCTTGAAATTTTGACTCGGTATTCATTAATTCTTCAATAGCCTCATCTGGATATAATAAAATACCATGATTAATTAGAAACATATCTAGATCGCCATCTCTATCATAGTCAAAAAAAGATGCTTGGGTTGAAAAATGTGGTAAATCTAATCCATATTCTTTAGCATTCTCCTCAAATATTGGGATTCCATCAGAATTATTTCCTTTATTAATGTATAATTCATTCCGTCTTTTATTTGGATCATTGAATTTTCCTGATTTAGATATGTAAATATCTAATTTCTCATCTGCATTAATATCTACCATAGTTACTCCAGTGGGAAAGCCATATTTACCTTTAGTCAATGTAATTTTAGTAACATCTTCAAACTTCAAATTTCCTTTATTTAAGAAAAGCTTATTTGATTTTAAATTTGAAATAAAATAAATATCAGGTAAATCATCACCATTTAAATCACCAACAGCTACTCCTCCTCCATTATAAAAATATTCGTAAAGCAAACCATTCATAGTTGTTGACTCCTTTAACTCGTTTTTAAAATTAATGTTAGATATATTAGAAGAAACAATTGTAAAAAGAGAATTAGGAATATTTTTATCAATAGGAGATTTATTATTATCTTCTTTTTTACAAGAAAATATAATCATCAAACAGAACCCCAATAATAAATTGCGATTTATATACATAATAAAATAATTGTCCTCAAAATATGTAAACAAAATGAGGCTGTATAAATACAAACCTCATTTTTATCAAATAAAACTAACTCTAAAAAATTTGGTTACTAAATAATCAATAATTAGGGTTTTGTTGTAATGCCGTTCCTTCTATATCAAACTCTGCAGCTGGAATTGGAAATAAATAATCTCTGTTAGGATTAAATGTTCTTGTACCACCTGGATCTACTAATCCATTCATTACTTGTTCAGCTATACCCCATCTTCTTATGTCTGAATATCTTGTCCCTTCAAGAAGCAACTCAACTCTACGCTCATGTCTTATTGCTTCACGCATTTGCTCCTTAGTTAACCCTGATGGTAATGGGGGCATATTAACACTTGGCCTAGCCCTAATCGCATTAATCGCATTATATACAGATGTATCTGGTCCAACAGCTTCATTTTGAGCTTCAGCGTAAGTTAGTAATACACTAGCTAATCTCATTATGATAACATTTTGACCTGTTCTAGTAGGGTAAGGCGTTGGAGAAACCACTCCAGTTTCGTCATATTCAGTGTATTTTTTAAACATATATCCTCCAAATTCACCCACATGACCTACTATTCCGTTAATAGTAGCCCCTGGTACGGAAACCGTTTGTTTTAATCTTGGATCTCTATTATCGTAAGGATTTGCAGGGTCATATAAAGGAGAATCTGCTATAGACATTCCATCTGTCATTTTATATTCATCAATCATATTTTGTAATGGCACCACAGAAGACCAACCTCCAACAGTATAACTACCTAAGTATAGTTCTATAAAATTACCTTGCTCAGGAGACTTATATTGCACATCAAAAATAACTTCTTCATTGTTTTCATTTGCCTCACGAAAAAGGTCTCTATAATTAGGGAATAATGAATATCCCATTCCCATTACTTCTTGAGCTACAGTTGCTGCTTCTGACCAACGATTATTATATAACAAAACCCTTGCTTTTAAAGCCTTGGCAGCTCCCTTAGTTGCTTTACCCTTTTCTGATTGATTAGAAGGCAATAAAGTAAATGCCTGATCTAAATCAGTAATAACTTGACTTACTACAGCATCTTTTGTATCTCTAGGTAATTCAGAATGTTCTATTTTTGGACTTTCTAAAATCAAAGGAACTCCACCATAAAAGTCTGTTAGTTTAAAATAAAAATATGCTCTAAGAAATAAAGCTTCTCCTTTAGAAGAATTTTTAAAGTCCTCATCTAACCCTTCCACATTATCAATGTTATCTAATAACACATTAGCCCTTCCAATACCCTGAAAACAAGCAGACCATATCCAACTAATTACTCCTGGTCCGCGGGCGTCATGGGTTCCATCTGCAACTGCTTTATAGCCTTCCCAAGGATAATTGTTATAAGCATTATCAGACATTACATCATAATAGATATAATTTTGCTCTAAGCCAGATAAAGTACTATAGATACCATTTAAAGCTAAGCGAGCATCTGCTTCTGTTTTCCAAAATGTTTCTGATGAAATATTTGTAGATGAAGCTACCTCAAGGACATCTTTTGTACAGGAGGTTAATATAAGGGATAATCCCAAAATAAATTTTATATATGTTTTCATAATGACACAATTTTTTTTAATTATAGTGAAAGGTTAACACCTAAAGAATATACTTGAACATTAGAATAAGACCCTCTACCCCCAAAAGGATTTTTTTCAGGATCTAATCCTCTATATTTAGTGATTGTTATCGGGTTAGTAGCATTAACATAAACTCTTAGTTTAGCTATTTTTATTTTATCTAATACCTTACTAGGTAAAGAATATCCTAATTGAATGTTTTTTAATCTTAAAAAGGATGCATCCTGAATTAAGAATGAAGAATTTCTCCAGATATTATTCACATAATTACTTGCTCTAACTAATCTTGGATAACTATTATTAGGGTTCTGTGGTGTCCAAGCATTATCTACCCAAAATTTTGGAATCCCTGCACTATTAAAAAAAGGTTTTTGCTCTTCTTCTGTTATGGCATTTATGCCTTCAACACCTTGCCAAAGCATAGAAAAATCAAATCCATTGTAAGCAGCAGTTAGATTAAAACCGTACGTAAATTTTGGTATAGATCTGCCCATAGCTTGTCTATCTCCATCACCAATATCACCACTATTATCAAAATCTTCAAACTTTATATCTCCTGGCTGTGCAGTAGGT
Source organism: Wocania ichthyoenteri Th78 (assembly GCF_000789235.1). Lineage (GTDB taxonomy): Bacteria > Bacteroidota > Bacteroidia > Flavobacteriales > Flavobacteriaceae > Wocania_A > Wocania_A ichthyoenteri. The sequence continues at coordinate 3,438,502 of NZ_KN525716.1, read as the reverse complement.
TGAGCTCCATGAGCATCAATTTCTGCCTGATTTTGGAAGATGCCTAACATTCTAATAGTATAAAACTCGTTTATAGAACTACCTTCAACAAGTCTAGAAATACCTCCTATTTGTGGAGTTGGTAGTTTTGTAACTTCATTATCGATAGTAGTGAAATTTGCACTAATACCATACTCAAAATCACCAATAGTATTATTATAATCAGCCAAAAACTCAAACCCTTTATTTCTAACAGAAGCTAAATTTACTGTTGGGGGAGATAAGCCTCCAACTACACTAGAAATGTTTATGCTTCTTAATATATCTTCAGTATCTTTTAAATAATAGTCTGCAACTATATCAAGCTTACCGTTAAACAATGATATGTCTAACCCAATATCAGTTTGCGTTGAAGTTTCCCAAGTTACATCAGGATTTGGCAGGCTAGTTTGTGCAGCACCACCAACTAAGCTGCCTCCATAAGAATAAATACGTCCTAAGTTATAAATCGAACTATATTGATTGGGAGCAATAGCTTGATTACCTAATTGTCCCCATGAAGCTCTTATTTTTAAATTGTCAATAAAATCAACATTAGTCATGAAATCTTCATTTGAAATATTCCAACCTGCTGAAAAAGAAGGAAAAACACCCCACTTATTACCTGGCCCAAAATTTGAAGAACCATCATATCTTACATTAGCTTCAAAAAGATATTTACTATTAAAATCATAAGTAAGTCTCCCGAAAAAAGATTGAAGTCCATAATCAATACTATATCCAGAAGCTGCAGGGTCATCAGCTCCAGCATCAATTTCTTGTAGTGCATTACTTGGCAATCCATTTTTTAATGCGGATAGATGATTCGCTTTTGTAGTTTCTTGACTAAAACCTCCAAGTAAACCAAAATTGTGCTTTTCAGCAATAGTTTTGTTATAATTTAAAGTTGTTAAAAATGTTATAGTTCTTCCTGTATTATAACCATTCCAAGCTGATAGTGGATTTCCTGCTACACCCAAATTTGAAACTGTTAAAGTTTTAGGATTAACGAGGTCTATTTGAGGTCTAAAAACCTTATGTAGATTATGATATGTATTTATACCAATTGAGCTTTTTACTTTTAAATCTTCAATCAATTCATACTCTCCAGATAAATTAACCAATAAGTTATCCCATGCATTATGGTTTTTTCCCTCCAAAGCTCCAGCAAGTGCATGTGTAGCATTGGGGAACCCAATCCAAGGAAACGCATAGTTTCCATCTTCCGTACGAGGGCTTTGCATTGGATTAGCTCTTTCAATCCAGCCAATTACTGTACTAGCTCCAGCAATAGGCTGATTAACATCGTCATGCCTTCCAGATAGTTTTATAGAATAATTAAATCTATCAGACACTTTAGTGTCTAAGTTTAATCGCGCTGTATACTGTTTAGTGCTAGTGCCTAATACAATTCCCTCTTGGTCTGTATGCCCTAATGAAAAAGAATATGTTGTATTTTCATTACCTCCTCTTACACTTAAGTTATGAGTTGTGATTTTGGCATCTCTGTACATTAAATCTTGCCAATCTGTGTTTGGATACAAGTAAGGATCCGTACCGTTTCTAAATTCATTAATTTCAGCATCAGAAAATTCAGGTGTAGAAGTAGGATCTTCATTAAATTTAGCTTGATTAAGCAACTCCATGAATTGTACAGAATTAGTAACATATTCTGTTAATCTTGTAGGTTTTTGAATCCCAGTATAACCGTTATAATTAACTGTCATTTTACCCGATTTACCAGTTTTAGTTGTAACTAATATCACACCATTTGCTGCTCTAGCTCCATAAATAGCAGCAGAAGCAGCATCTTTTAAAACAGTTATCGTTTCAATGTCTGCCACATTAACATTTCCAAGACTCCCTCTTATACCATCAATAAGTACTAATGGATTATTATTCCCCAAGGTACCTATTCCCCTAATTCTTATTGTTGCTCCATCTTCTCCAGGGTTTGCAGAATTTTGCGTTACAGTAACGCCCGCAGCCTTACCCGCCAAAGCTTGAGTAGAATTAGCAATAGGTCTGTTCTGAGCTTCATCCAGTTTAACTGTTGAAATAGAACCTGTTAGATTTTCTTTCTTTTGAGTACCATAACCTACAATAACTATTTCATCTAATTGAGATGTATCTTCTTCCATAGAAATAGAAAAAGATGTTTGATTATTTACTTCAACCTCTAGTGTTTTCAGTCCAATGTAACTGAATACTAAAATTTCACTAGACAAAACATTTGACAAGTTAAAGTTTCCGTCAAAATCTGTTGTGGTACCATTCTGCGTGCCTTTGATCACCACATTCACTCCAGGTATTGGCAATTGCCCTTCTGAAGACACGACTTTGCCGCTAATACTCTTACTCTGGGAATACCCCAAGCTAACAGAGAATATAGCTAACAAAGTAAAAAATTTAAGTAAATTTGTTTTCATACTTTAGTTAATATTTAGTTATTTAATTAGTTCGTTGATTAATTAGTATCATAAATTTATTTTAAGTGTTTTTTAAATAATTCTTTTTATATTATTGCTACATGGAATCACTATCTATAATAGTTATATAGGCTCTCGATACTAATTCAATAAAGAAAAGAGATCACAACTTCTTTTAATAGGATATTATATCTGTATTAATAAAATGTTTATAATACTTTTTCAAAATTATAGCAAGGATTGATGTATTACTTCCTTATTATTATCAAATACATTCTCTATATTTGCTTAAATTAATTTTTAACCTCTATGAAAGCAAATTTTAGAAAAATCAATTCATCAATTGAACAAGCCTTCCATATCAGAAAAGATGAACGAACACATTTTTATGACAATTGGCACTTTCATGAAATGTTGGAACTTGTAGTGATATTGAATGGTGAAGGAGAACGCTATATTGGTGATTCTATTGAAAATTTTTCGAAAGGAGATGTTATTTTGGTAGGATCTAAACTCCCTCATGTATGGAGAAGTAATCCTCCACAGGATATTGATAAAGTTAAAACAAAGTGTGTTTCAATAATAATACAATTTTCACCAAGCTTTCTAGGATCTGATTTTTTAAGTTTGGCTGAATCAAAAAAACTAAAAGAGCTCTTTATTAATGCTGAAATGGGTATATGTTTTATAAATAAAACTTCAAAAATATTAATAAAAAAAATAAAAAAATTATTATCTCTTAATGGTATGGAGCGCCTTTTATTATTTTTAGAAATTTTACATATTGCATCAAAATCAAATGAATATAAGTTATTGGCATCTCCATTATATAAAGAAACTATATTTAAAAGTGATTTAAAAATAAATCGTGTCTTTGAGTTTGTAATGGATAATTTTTCAGATCCAATAACATTAGATGATGCAGCCAAACAAGCTTCTATGAACAAGACTGCTTTTTGTAGGTATTTTAAAAATAAAACCAATAAAACTTTTACTTCTTTTTTAAATGAAATTAGAATAGGTTATGCTTGCAAATTAATCCATGAAGAAAAATATAGCATAACAGAAGCTGCCTATTTAAGTGGATATAATAGCCCTTCTCATTTTAACAAACAATTTCGTCTTATCAAAAAAGTATCACCTTCTGAATTTTATACTAACGCAAAAAAGTTATAGAATTAACTATATGAATAAACTTAAAGCTTCTTATATCATTTTAATGCTCCAAAATTAAATCAATTTTTTGACCATCTATAGTTGAGATAACTATAACATTATCTTGAATTATAAATTTGGCATTTAATGTAAACTTGTCTTTACCAAAAGGATTTTTTAATCTCAACATCCCTCCTTTTTCTGAAATTATTCTCACTTCTTTCACTTTGCTATTTTCCATCTTTACGGAAATAAGAAAAGCACCTTCTGTTCTTAAATTTTCAAAGGAAACCGTTTCCCATGAATTTGGTATTGCAGGAAATAGATTAATGATACCTGTATGGCTTTGAATTAGCATTTCGTGTATGCCCGAAGCAAAAGCAAAATTCCCTTCTAAGGTAAAAGGCCTATACGTGAAATTTGATTTTCCAGTTCCTGACTGATCCCCATTTACATGGAAAGAATTCGTTGAACAAAAAGATGTTGCAAAATCCGTAAGGGCCTTAGCGGCACCTTCCCCATCTAATGCGCGCGCTTTTAAATTCCCCAGCCAACTAAATGAATAACCTACCCAAGAGCCAGACCCCACTTTATCAAGGTTCTCTATAGTTTTCGAAATGATTTCTTGATCTTGAGCACCATTGGAAACATCTATAAGACCTAATGGGTGTATAGCCATTAAATGAGAAAAATGGCGGTGAGACTCCTTGTACGGTAATTTATTAGAAAACATTAACCCTGTATCATCAACTGCATATTCTGGCCATTCGCTTAAAATAGTTTTCCATTTATCTGCTTCTTCGTTTTTACCGAGAACCAAAGCAAGTTCTGAAGCTTTACTAAAAGTAAAACGAATTAACGCTAAATCATAATTAGTAATTTCATGAAACCAAGCTTCTCTTGAATTATCATTTATTTCTGGGCTTGAGCTTAATGGTAATCGTCTTTTTTTATGTTCGTCATGCACCGAAATCTCATCTAAAAACACTGCAACATCTTTTATCCATGGGTAAGCTTGTTCTTCTAGAAATATTTTATCCAAAGAATACCTCCAATGCAAATAATAATGCTGACCAATCCAAGCACTAACTGTGGGTCCAAAAGAATATTGAATCCATCCGCCCATAGGCTCTCCGGTAAGGGTTGTAACCCCTGGCATATTCATACCATCAGCATCATAAAATTCCTTAGTATATTTTTTAAATACTGGTTTATAAGCGTTTAACCAATCTAAAAAACCTTGTTCTAAATCTAAATGGTTTCCAGCATATGCTGGCCAATAGCTTAACTGTGTATTTAAATCGTGGTGGTAATCTCCTTTCCAAGGTGGTAGCTTGCCATTATCTGCAGTCCATACACTTTGTAATGAAATTGGAGGTGCCCCTTGTCGTGCTGCTGCACCAAATTTGTACATCTCTAAGTACCATTGACGTTGCAAAATGGAATCTGGCAGGGTTACTGATGATTTTTCCCAATAATTCTGCCACCAAGATTCGTGGGAATTCATTTGATTTGCCATACCTGATTTTGTTGCAACTGAAACCAATTCTTTCGCAGCTGTTTGTTTGTCATCTTTGTTTTTCTCTGAACTTATACTCCAGCTTCCTGTTATTTTATTCTCAGTTTTTTTCCATTCAGTATGCACTTGATACTTAAAGTCTTTCCATCCATTTTGATTGTAAGTTATTTCATTATCACTTTCTAAAACTTCTCCTTTGGGATAACCTAATCTACGTAAATCTTGTCCTGTAACTGGACTTTCTACTCCAGAGTCTTTCTTTAGGGCATAATCTGGCGCAATAATGTTAGGATTTATATCTGATTTTAAATTAGAAAATTCATACCAACCTATGGGTTTGGTAGCGTGCACAAAAGTTTTAAGAATTGTACCATTCTTCCAAGTCACAGTACATAATGCATCTTTTAATGTTAGTTCTACACTTTTAACTTCTCCCAGAGCTTCAATGTCAAACTCTAATGCAGCAGCGGGAATTTTAGATGGTGCTGGTGAATTGTCATAAGGCGCATCAAATTTGTCTTGTACATTTTTATACGTATTATTTTCCCATTGTGTTTTAACCCATTCAAAATTCCACTTATCAAATTCTAAATTTTCCATAGGACGCAAATCCCATAAATCGGCTCGATCTAATGAAAACCGTAGTTTGTTATTTTTTTTCCATACCAATGCACCAATGGTCGCATTGCCTAAAGGTATTGCCTCGTCCCAAGACTTTGGCAACTTATTAAAGGTTAAGGATTGAGTAGTTAACTTATTAGTTGTTTCAGGAATCTCTTTATTCCAAAAATCACAGCTTGTAACAGCTATAAATAAAATGAGTATAAGCGCATTACTTTTCATAAGAATATATCTAAGTATTTATTATCAAGTATCTTGCATGAGTGCAGATCTACCTCCATCTATTAAGTAGGTAGTTCCAGTAATAAAAGTTGCCAAATCTGAAGCTAAAAATGCACAAAATTGTCCAACTTCTTCTGTTGTTCCCAGTTTTTTTACCGGGTGTAAATCAATTGTTTTTTGCCTTTCGGCTTCAGCGTCTGGAAAGCTATCAAACCATTTTTGGTTACCAGGCGTTTCAATAAACCCTGGTGCAATTCCTACGGTTCTAATTTTTGGCCCCCATTCTATAGCAAGTGATTGCACTAGTCCTTTTATAGCGGTTTTAGCAACATTGTAAGGAAAACACCCCGGTATAGTATAATTAGAATGATTTGAAGTCATTAAAACAATAACACCAGTACCGTTTAATTCTAAATAAGGTTTACATAACCTACTTAACCCCCAATGTGCTTTTAAATTTAGGTCCATGTTAAAGTCCCATTGTTTTTCAGAACAACGTTCTGCTCCTTCAAAAACATTCACTCCTGCATTGGATACGAGAATATCAATTTTTTCAAAAGCTGCTATTGTTTTGTTTACTAAAAGTTCTTGATCCAACTTAGAAGTTATATCTAATTTTGTGTACAAAGCTTGTGTCCCTTCTTCTTTTATTGTTTTAAAAAAAGTAACTACACCTTCTGAATTTTCAGCAGATGTTCCACACCCAGAAATATTACAGCCAGCTCTTGCCAATATTTTTGCTATACCAAGCCCTACTCCACTACTAACTCCTGTAACAAGAGCTGTTTTTCCTTTTAAATTGATAGCTAGCATAATTCTGTTATTTAATTAAATATAAAAGCCTTCTCTATGTTCTCTTATCCCTGAATGTTTCTCCATTTCTTCTTCAATTAAATCAACTCCTAATCCTGGTCTTTTACTTAAAATTAATTGTCCGTTTTGAATATCCAAAGGATGATCAATTACTGTATCTCTCCAAGGTACGTCTTTAAAAATAAATTCTTGCCTAAAAAAATTAGGGATAGAAGCGCATACATGAGCTGATGCTAATGTTGATAAAGGCCCATTTGGATTGTGTGGTGCTACAAGCACGTTATAGGCTTCTGCCATGGTTGCCATTCTTTTCATTTCTGATGGTCCGCCGCAACGTGTAATATCTGGCATAATCACATCACAAATTTGTTTTTCTAAAATAGGTCTTATCCCATGTCTTGTATAATGTCTTTCACCAACACAAATAGATACGCTTGGATCTATTCGTTCTCTAAGGGCTCTTAAAGTATTTGGGTTTTCTGGTCCAGCAGGTTCTTCGTACCAAGTAATATCTAATTCCGCAAGACGCTTTGCCATGGTAACTGCTACCTTAAAATTAAGCATGGCATGGGTTTCAATCATAATGTCCATGTCTTCGCCAACAGCCTCTCTTACCGATTTACTGACTTCGAATGCTCTATTTTGTTGTGATTTTGTTAGAGATAGGTTAGTGTCTAAATCTTCTCCATAAAAGTAATTAGTGTGGGCAAACGGGTCAAACTTTAAACCAGTAAAGCCAGCATTTTTTACCTCAACGGCTTGTTTTGCGTAATCTTCAACATTATGACCTCCATTTGTAAACCAATAGTTGGCGTAGAGTTGAATTTTGGTTCTGTATGATCCGCCCAATAGATCATAGGCTGGAACTCCTAATTTTTTTCCTTTTAAATCGAGCAGCGCCATATCTATACCAGAAATAGCACACATGCTCGCACCATAAGGCCCTACCCAGTTCATATCTCGATACAACTTTGTCCAAATAAAATCAATTTTCATTGGATCTAATCCAATAATTCTTTGACCAAGTTCTTTCGCTGCTGCTTCTACTATTTGGCTCCCTGGCCAATTAGTAGCTTCTCCAACTCCAGTTAAACCTTCATCTGTATATATCTTTAAAAAGGTCCAATTATACTTAACACCCTCAACGAGCCAAACTTTTACATCGGTTATTTTCACTATTATTTATTTTATGGTTAATGATTTAATGTTACTCTTCCAAAAACAACATCATTTCTTCTTGTTTGTTTTACCCTTAACTTTTGGCCTGAGATATTAAAATTGTTTCCCCAAATGACTATCATAGTCAGCCATTAATAATTCAACTTTACTTCGTCATGATCTAGAATTTAGATTTTCTAAATGTTTAATGATATTAATGTGCTCGCGAAAGATAATTCATTTTATCTGAATTTTAATCTCATCAGATATGATATCTCCTACTTTTAATGGAACTCTGGTTGGTTCATAATAACTTCCTAAAAACAGCTCATTACCCGCAGTAACAAATTTAGCAACTAAAAATTGCACATCATCACCATTAAGCCATGAACGCCAATGCTGTGTAGCATCACTTGATATAGCCATTACTTGTTGACCGTTATTATTTTTTAATCCTGCATAATTAAAATTTCTTCTAGTAGACCTAAAATCATTACTTCCTAACTTATTAAAATCCATGCTCCAATGCCATAAAGGCTCTTCTCTAGGATTTATTTTATCGGGTACACCTTCATAAAATATCGGTGCTTCACCAAAAGTTCTCCCTATATGTTTTGAAGGGTAAGACGTCCATCTGCCTTCTCTATTCCAGAATAGCGTGTTGTAGCTCTTTGGCGCGTTAAACACCATTCCCCATTGTCTTGGATTTACATCAATTTTACTTGTAAATGAATAGTCTATTGTTAATTCGCCATTAGCATTAATCATTAAAGTATAATCTCCAATAAATTCATTGTAAGCTCCCTTTACTGATACTTTAATGTCACTTCCTTCTTTTTGGGCTTGGACTGATGTGGCTTTCCAGTTTGCAGCTAAGTCATTAAATGGAGGTATATTGGCATCATGATCTGGTTCGCAACCTTCGCCATCTAAAGGCAATGCCATTAACCAAGGTCCACCATTTAAAACTAAGCTATTGTTCTTTTTAAGTGAGATTATTTGCCCTGTTACCTTACTAACTACACATTCAAAACCAGTTCCTTTAATGGTAATTTCAGATTTAGTAACATTAAACTTAGTTTTTACTGAAGCTTTTTGTTTTACTACCTCGCTATAGGTTTGCTCTCCCACAGGAATCACAAATTCATCAGTTAAAAAACCTCTAGGGTCGTATACTTTTATATTCAGTTTTTCATTTTCAAGAAGATTTTGAACACTAATTTTCGTAAACCCAGTTTGACCAGGCTCAATGTCCGGAAAAACCACACCTTCTTCTTCACCGTATGACCAAACAACTTTAGCCGATTTTAAGTTAATAAAAGAGTACCTGTTCTCTATTTCTACTTTAAATGTGTTTTGAACATCTAGCTGCTTTGTTAAAACTCGTATTGGGCTATATACTTTTTTAACGTGCCAATATTCTGGTTTTTCTCTTCTCCATCCATCAATTGGACCCCAAGGGCCATAACCAACGGCATCTCCGTTAGGCATTTGAAAAATATCATCGACTCCAGACCATATAGCACCACCTAAAATACCTTTTGTATAATACATGTTTTCCCAAGTTGGCGCCAATGCCATTGCCCAATCATTACGAACGCCTGGGTCTGTAATAAGCTCTCTACGGTTATAAACGTTTAAATGGCAATATTCACCATAGATTAAAGGTTTGTTAAAGTCTGCTGCTTTTTTATAACCATTAGGTCCTGGATAATGAATATTTGCTATACTAGCCGTACTACCTTGATTATTAAACCCTCCGTACCCTTGATCATGAAAAGCATTTGGTCTTGTGGTATCTGCAGCATCAACATACTTCATAAGCTTTGCAAAATTATAGTTCCAATAAGACTCATTAGCAGCTGACCAAAAGATAATTGATGGATGATTTCTATAAAACTGAATGGTTTCCATATTGGCCTGTAACATATATGGGAAATACTTTTCATCCTTATAATCTAGCTCTAGCCAATTTTTGTTAGCGTGATGTCCTATCCAACAAATAGGTGCTTCTACCTCAACAAACATCCCTTTTTCATTACAAAGTGCTATAAACTCTTCTCCGGGTGGGTAATGTGATGTACGTATGTAATTACAGTTTGCTTTATTATATAATTCTATATCTTTTTCCCAAGTTTCTTGATTAAGAACTCTTCCTGTAAGCGGGTGCACTTCATGTCTATTTACGCCTCTTAATTTTACCGACACACCGTTTACTAACAATTCACTTCCTCGTAATTCTACCTCTCTAAAACCTATTCTATTTGCAACTCTTTCAGATAAATTATTTTCATCTAAAATATCAGTATAAAAATCATACATATTTGGAGTTTCATTCGTCCATTTTTTAGGATTTTCTACAGGTATTTCAATAATTTTAGTGATTGTTTCTCCAACATTTATGTTTTGAATGTTAAACTCTTTTACCAAATTCTCTTCTGGAAGTGTAAATCTTAAAGACTTATTTTTAGCGATTGTTATTCCAAGATTGGTGATCTCTAATTTTAATTTTAATATGGCATTTGTATAGTTTTCATCTAAATCTGTAACAATTCTTATATCAGACAAGTGTACTTCTGGCACAGCAAAAAGAGTTACTTTTCTTGTTATACCACCTATTTGATGTGCCGCATATTGCGTTAAACTCCCTAACATATCTGCTAAAGATTCATTTCGCACTTTTAAAGAAACGCTATTGGTATCATCTCTTAGGTATTTGGTAACGTCAAATTCAAAAGCAGTCATGCCTCCCATATGCGAACCGACTTCTTGACCGTTAATCCAAACGGTACATTCACTAGAAACACCATCAAAACGAAGCTTAACACGTTTACCTTTCCAATCTGTCGGGATATTGAATTTTCTCTCATATCCTGCAAATGCAGCTGAATCTACTTTATACCCTTGCATTGCCCATTCTCCAGGTACGTTAATGGTATTCCATTTGCTAGATGCGTTTGTTTTATGAAAATCTACTTCAGGTTTTTCATTAAATTTCCAATCACCATTTAGCGTCAAAATAGGATTATACACTTTATTAACTTTTATTGGTCTAGGCGTATATTGAGGTAAAAACTTTTCAACCTCAATCTTTTCTTTTATTTCAAAAGAAGTTGATTTAATTAATTCTTTTTGCCTTGAAGCACTAAACGGTGTAAGTGAAGTTTTGTTCGAAGAATATATTTCTAGTTCTGAAATAACAACACTGATTCCTGAAACCAATTCAAAAACAAGAACTAATTGTTTATAAGCATAGGACTTTGCAGGCAGTTGCAGATTAATTTCTTTTCTTGAGCCTTTGCTAAGTTTTATTGGTTCTCCTATTATATTACCATCGGCTGTAATGTTAATTGTTCTATCCTTATCTGAAACAAAAACGGCTCTTAATGAATATGTTGCATTGATATCTATATTATCAAAAGCATAAATAATTTTAGAACCAAAGTTACAGGACCTATCAACTTCATTACCTAATTTTTCATCGGGGAACGTATAGTTTTCACCAAGAACCAGGAAAGGTTGATTGTCATTATTACCACTATCGTTATATGCAACTGAAACCTCATTACCAGTTTGGGCTTGTACAGCGCTAAACGTTGCTATAAAAAACAACAATACTATTTTAAGACTTAAATTTTTCATAATCAACCTGTTTTTACATTATTTGATACTTGTTCCAAGCATCTACTGCACTCATTCCTTCTTGAATGGCCTTTAACACTGTTTTTTCTCCCCTAGCTTTTTCAAAGGCTCTAAGAAATACTTCTTCTTCTTGCTCTTGAGGTACTACACAAACTCCATCTACATCTCCAACTATAATATCTCCAGGATTAATACGTACACCATCCATTTCAATCGGTACCCTAAAATCTATTACTTTTCCTCTTGGGCCTTGATCTTGCGCATAATTGCCATAGGAGAATATTGGAAAATCTAATTCTAGCATTCCAAAAGTATCTCTAGAGTACCCATTTGCTACGGCGCCTGCAGCACCTAACATTTTTGCTCTAGTCATCATTAATTCTCCCACCAAAGCATAATTCGGGGAAGCGCCTGAACAAATATAAACTTCATTCTTTTTTAAATCATCTAAAGCTTCAAGCATTAAGCCAAAAGGTTTTGACATTAAAGGATTATTACTGCCATGACTAAGCTCTTCAAAAGTATCTGCTTCTAAAACAGGCATTGCACGACCAATAAGAAACATTTCATCTTTTAATGGTTGTATTTTTGGCGGAAGAAATTGATGCAATAACATCATTTTATCCATTGCATCACCTACAACTGCTGTAAACAATTCTTTTTTTGCCGCAGCAAAAAGTTCATCATCATTATTCCAAAATTTTTTCATAACATAATTTATTCTGTCAGTTTTTACCAAAAAGTATAATATAAAACACCAAGTAATGCGCAAATAATTATAGAGGCCACATTAAATATCATATCTGTTTTATAGATTCCTTTATTTGTTTTTATAATGTCTTTACCATCTTTCTTAAATAAAAAGGTAACACTAATTAATACTACAGATAAAATTAGAAAAGAAAGTCCCATTCTATCTAAAAAAGGTAAATCTGTAATAAGTAAATCTAGTAATAATGAAACAGGAATTGTTAATATTACTGTCCATAAAGCTCCTAAAGAGCTGGCTTTTTTCCAAAACAAACCAAACAAAAACACTACAACTATACCTGGTGTTACCATGCCTGTAAAGTTTTGAATAAATTGAAAGGCCTGCTCTAATGAAGATAATAATGGCGCTACTAAAACGGCTATAATTAATGAAACGGCACTCATAATTCTACCTACAAAAACTAGCTTGCTATCTTTTACATTTTTATTGAAAATTGGTTTGTAAATATCAAAAGTAAAAATGGTTGAAGCGCTCGTTACCATTGAGCTTAATGATGACACAATTGCAGCAATTAAAGCAGCAAATGCTAACCCTTTAAAACCTGAAGGTATAAAGGTGTTTAATAACCAAGGGTAAGATTCGTCTGGTTTAGCAATATCTGCCTGTAAAACAAATGCAGCAATACCTGGAAGCACAACAATTAGTGGAATAAAAAGCTTTAAAAATGCTGCAAATGCCATTCCTTTTTGTGCCTCTCTAATATTTTTAGCAGCAAGAGAACGTTGAATTAGGTATTGGTTACAACCAAAATATGCAATATTTGCAACCCAAAGACCTCCTAATATGACACCTATACCTGGCAAGTACTTGTAATTTGGATCGGTCTCACTAAGAATTAAATCAAATTTTTCTGGTGCCTTTTCATAAAGCATTTTTAAGCCCAAAAAGATGTCGTTAGAATTACTAATAGCCTTTAATACGAAAAACGTTGTTAAAAGTCCTCCAGCAACTAAGAAAATAACCTGAATAACATCTGTATAGGCTACGGCTTTTAAACCTCCAATTACAGCATATATTGCCGATAAAACTGCCAACACTAAAATCCATTGTATTAGTGACAAACCTAAAAAGTCTTCTAAAACTAAAGCTCCTAAATAAAAGACAGATGATAAATTAACAAACCAATATACTAATAGCCAAAATACAGCAAGACTAATTCTTAATCTAGAATCGTAACGTTTTTCTAAAAACCCTGGCATAGTGTAAATGCCATTTTTTAAGTAGATGGGTAAAAAGTATTTAGCAACTATTAATAGACCAATAGCTCCCAACCATTCATAAGTAGCAATTCCTAAGCCTATGGCATAACCAGACCCCGTCATTCCAATGAATTGCTCTGCAGAAATATTTGCAGCTATAACTGAAGACCCTATAACCCACCAAGGCAATGAATTACCTGCAAAAAAATAATCTTTTGATGATTGTTTTCTTTTTAAAAAAAATGTAACTCCTATACCGACCGAAAGAACTAGTAAAAAATAACACACGAAAACAATTACATCTAATGTGGAAAGATTCATTATGGATATGCTAATATTAAATTATTTAGAATAAAACATCAAAAATACAGCACTATCTACATACTCAATTGTTTTAGATTTTCTTTAACCTCCTCTATATTTGCAATAAATTAACACAAAACTAATCAAAATGCAAAAAACAAAACAAATAATGCACAGTCTAAATATAGTATTATAAGTGTGTTACAATAGCTACACATACAATAAGTCTAAAACAGAATTGGTTAAAATGGAATATACATCGAGAAAGTTAAAAAATCTCGCCAAGTATTTATAAACATATTGCTTATCAAACTTTTTCAGTTTTTTTTAACATCTAATTATTGTTAATCATTTTTATGAGTCCTTTCATATAACCCATGGCATATGCCATACCTGCATACCAAGCTCCATCACAAGTCATTTGAGGTGTATGGTCCGGAATTAAAACACCTTCAAAATTATTTTTCTTTAATATCTTCAAAATTTTCATCATGTCTATATCTCCTTCATCTACAAAAACTTCTTTATAGTTTGGAACTTTCCCAACGATATTTCTAAAATGGATGTAGGCGATTTTTTCTTGCTTGCTGTAACTATCTGTGGCTTCGTATACATCACCTTCTGTCATTTCTGCTATAGAACCTAAACAAAACTCTAAATTATTTGAATTGCTAGGTTTCATATCAATTAATTTTTGATACATCTCTGGCTGATATACTAACCTTGGTGTATTTCTAACATAAGGCATTGGCGGGTCATCTGGATGTGCTGCTAACTTTACACCTGCCTCTTCAGCAACAGGAATTAATTCGTTTAAAAAATACTGTAATCTACTCCATAATTCGTCGTGACTAATTCGTGGAATTGTTCCTTCGGGAGCATTTTCGTCATACACCATATTCCAAACCATTCCATTTGGAATTGGAGTATCATTTCCACCGTTCATTCCTACTGAAACAGCACCTCCTCTAGCATATTCACCAACATCGCGAGCTGCAACTCCTGCTAAGGAAAAATTATATCCAAAAACAGGGATTCCTGCTTTTCCTACATTACGAATTAACTGCTTCAAATCTTCTATTTGCGCTTCTTTTTTAGGGCCATCTAACAAAATATCGTGCCAATGTGCTGGATCAAAATTTTCAATGGCTTCTAACTCTAATCCGTAAGAATTAATTTCTTTTTTAATAGCTAAAAGTTCTTCTAAAGTCCAAATTTGATTTGCTGAGCCTGCTTTTCCCCATCCTTCATTTTCTCCTATTGGCTGATTTGCATTTTCTTTATTATTTTTTTCGTGCCCGAAATAATCTACCAAATGAATCACTAAATGAGTGGCACCGCATTGTTTTGAAAATTTATAATGTGCTTCATTTAGCATATGCTTATATAATCCAAACCCTAATTTCATATTACTCTTAAATTTATAAACTTTTTATTCTCCTAATACTTGTATTTCCTTAACTTAAAAAACAACGCAAACGGGTGTTTTTAAATCTTGTGTTCTATATCTTTCTGTTAACTTCCCATCTGATTTTATTTGATAAACTATGGTGTCATCAGAATTTTGATGGCAAGCAATTAACCATTTTCCGTTTGGTGTTATATTAAATTCTCGTAATTCTTTACCATTTGTATAATGATAATCTGTAACCTCTAATTTATCTTCATTTATTTTAAAAATGGTTATAGCATCTAATGTTCTGTTTGCCGCATATAAAAACTTTTGATTTGGGTGGATTCTTATCGCTGAAGCACTTGGAAGACCTTTATAAGTTGATGGCAGTGTGTTATACGTATTTATTTCTTCAAACCTGTTTTCACTATTTTTAAGAACAGAAATAGCACCCGACAATTCGTTTATAGCATAGGCATATTTTCCATTTTTATTAAATACTATATGACGAGGACCTCCACCTTTTGTGATGGCAATATCATTTTGCTCATCTGCTAAAAACACTTCCTTTTTAAAATGATATGCTTTAATGATATCTATCCCCAAATCACAAACAAAAACTTGACTTTTGTTTGGATGAACAGCAACTTGGTGTGCGTGTGGACTTTCCTGACGGTCTTTATTTATACTGGAACCAAAATGCTGATGGTTTTTAGTGTATGGTTGAAGTTTACCCAACTCATTTAATGTGTACTGAATAATATTTCCTGTTTGATAGCAAGCTACCAAAATATGGTTTTTAAATTTTTCTATATGACAAGGAAATCCTCCCGGAATAGGCTGTTCATTTAAAAATTCTAATGAAAAACTTTCGTTTATTTTATACGCTTGAACTTTTGGATTGAATGCTGCATCAACTTCAGTATTACAGTATAAAAACTTTCGATCTTTACTTAGCACTAAATAACTAGGATTCACAGTTTTTAGTGTGTGTAAAATACTTAGCTCACCTGTTTCGTTATTTAGCTGAACGGTATAAATCCCACTTCCCTTACCAACAATTTCTGGTATTAACATTTGGGTATAACTGCCTGCAAAAAAAGTTAAAAATGCCATTATTTTGAATAATTAAATGTTGTTTTTTCTAGGTGGACGTGGATCGTAAGGTATGGTTGATTGCATATAGCCTCCATCAATATAAATATCAATACCCGTTATATAACTCGCCATATCTGAACATAAAAAAGCAATAGTAGGCGACACATCTTTTACATTTCCTATTCGCCCCTGTGGAATCCACGCTTCAAATTTTTCGACACCAAAATTGGCAATTTCTTTACGATTCATTTCTGTTTCGATTGCTCCAGGAGCCACAGAAATGACTCTTATATTACTTTCTGCAAGTTCTAATGACAAACACTTAGTCAGCATTTTTAAACCTCCTTTTGCTGTACAATAATGTGCCAATCCTTTTCTTGGAACGGTATCGTGAATAGATGAAATATTAATAATAACGCCTCCACCAGACTTTTCCATTCTTCTGCCAGCTTGTTGTGCGCATAAAAAAGGGCCTTTTAAATTAATATTATTGACACGATCCCATTCAACCTCATCCATATCTAAAATATGGCTATTACTTTCTGAACCTGCATTGTTTATTAATATATCTATACCTTTCAACTCTTTATCCATTAGTTGAAACATAGCTTCAACCTCATTTGATTTAGAAACATTTGCACCACCAACATATACATTTACTTTATAAGTCTCTCTAATTTCTGAAGCTAAAACTTCCGCTTTTTCTTTATTTGTAAAATAGTTAATAAAAATATCTGCTCCGTGTGAAGCCAACTCTCTACAAATTTGAGATCCAATCCCTTGAGAACCACCCGTAACTAAAGCTTTCTTTCCTTTTAAATTTATTCCACTCATTCTATTTTTTTTAATTGAAATTACATAATTCCAAATTTATTAAAAGCATCGACTGTACTCATGCCTTCTTCTAGGGCTTTCTGTACTAATTTTTCACCTCGTGCTTTCTCTATAGCATCTGTAAAAGCTTCTTCTACGGCACCTTTTGGAATTATTAAAACCCCGTCTCTATCGCCATAAACGACATCTCCCGGATTTACAGGAATCCCATTGAACTCAATAGGAACGCGATAATCAATGACTTTACCTCTAGGGCCTTGATCTTGCGCATAAGTTCCTAACGAAAACGTAGGGAAATTTAATTTTTCTATTTCGTTGGTATCCCTTGAGTAACCATCAACAACAGCTCCTTCTGCTTTTAACTTTAAAGCTCTTGTACTCATTAACCCTCCCCACAAAGCATATCTTGGTGAAGAACCAGAACAGATATACACTTCATTTTCTTTTAAGCTATCTAGCGCTTCAAACATAATCCCAAATGGTTTTTTCATTAAAGGATTGTTTGTTTCAATAGCAGATTCAACAAAAACATCAGCTTCCAGTACCGGCATCGCTCTTCCTATAACAACCATATCATTTCTAACAGGTTTTATATTTGGTGAAAGAAACTGATGCAAATATCCCATTTTATCTAAAACATCACCTACCAAAGCAACAAAAAGTTCTTTTTTCGCTATACTAAATAGCTCTTTATCATTTTTCCACAATGCCATAATTCTATATTTTTTTTGTTATTTTTTCAATTGTTGCTCTTAAATTAGTTTTCTGTTTTTCAGTTAAATGCAAATACTCAACATCATTTAAATGCGTATTTGTCTTTTCAATAATTAATACCTCACTTCCTTTGTCCATAACAATATTATGCCATACATTTTGAGGAATATTATAGGTAACATGAGGTTTCATTACATCAGCTTTAAAAGTAGGTTCTCCATTAATTAAATCAACAGTTATTAAAAATGATTTTCCTTTTAATAAAACAAAAACTTCATCTGTATTACGGTGGACTTCAATTTTATTAATATTTTTAATATGCTGATCTTCAATATAATTTAGTTGTGCAACTTGCCAATCTTCTCGTATTAAAAATGGGTGATAACCTTCTTCAATTATTGAATATGTTTCAATTAAACTCATTCTTTTTTAACTATTTATCTTCCGTTTTAAATACTTCCTTTTCAATTTGTTCTAACGATTTTCCTTTGGTTTCAATTAAATATTTTTTATAGAAGAAATAACTAGCTAATGTTGCTATTGCATAGAAAGCAAAAACGTAGCTTGTTCCTTTTCCATCAGTAAATAATCCAACTATTATTGGGAATAAAAACGCTGTTAAACCATTAAAAAACCAATGCGAGAATGTACCAATAGCCACACCTCTTGACCTGATATTATTTGGGAACATTTCTGAAAATAACACCCAAATTACGGCTCCTTGTGAAGCAGCAAAGAACGCAACAAAACCTATTAAACATACTACCAAAACAAAATTCATTGTTCCTGTTAAAAAGAAATATGAAAAGATTCCTAAAAATAGTGCCATTCCAATGGATCCAAAAAGTAACAAAATTTTTCGCCCAATTTTATCTATCAATTGCATTGCAATTAGTGTAAACACCAAGTTTGTTAGTCCTATTAACACCGTTTGACCAATAGCAGATTCTGTTGAAAACCCAGCGGTTCTAAAAATATCGGTTGCGTAATACATAACAATATTTATCCCTGTAAACTGATTGAACATACCAATAAGAATACCTATAATAACCAATTTAAAATATGGCTTTTGAAGTAATATTTTACTACTTTCTACAACATCGGTATCAATAGATTCTTTTATTTCTTCAAAAGTACTTTCAACATCATCATCGTTGTTTACACTTATAATAACTTCTCTTGCTTCAGCTAATTTCCCCTTTGTTATTAACCAGCGTGGGCTTCTACCAACAAAAAATAGCAATCCAAAAAATAATAGTGCAGGAATTG
The DNA here is from genome assembly GCF_000789235.1 of Wocania ichthyoenteri Th78. Lineage (GTDB taxonomy): Bacteria > Bacteroidota > Bacteroidia > Flavobacteriales > Flavobacteriaceae > Wocania_A > Wocania_A ichthyoenteri. The sequence continues at coordinate 3,419,343 of NZ_KN525716.1, read as the reverse complement.
CTTCTGAAGCAAACATCCAACGCCAGTTGTTTTCGCCTATATCTAACAATAAATAATCTGCATAAAATGCTACTAAAATCCCTAGAACTATTGAAAGTTGAAATGTAATTGTAAGTCGTCCTCTATATTTTGGAGGAGCAATTTCAGTAATATACATTGGTGAAAGCACTGAAGCACCTCCAATAGCGATACCACCTAGCAACCGATAAATTACAAACGTTGTTAAACTATCTGCCAAACCAGATCCAATGGCAGAAATTAAAAAGAATAACGCCATGACTCTAAGCATACTTCGTCTACCATACTTATCGCCTAATCGACCAATAAAAAACGCCCCTACAATACAACCAATTAACGCTGAACTTACTGCCCAACCTTGCATTGATGCTGTTAATTGAAAATGATCGGTAAAAAAGGGAAGTGCTCCATTAATAACGGCAGTATCATACCCAAATAGCAATCCACCTAAAGCAGCTACAAACGTGTAAAAAAAGATTCTTTTTTTCATCTGATTATATTTATTATTTTTTATAGGTTATATGTAGCATCCATTTAATCATTTCTTTGTGTAACTAAACTACTAATCATGAATGTTTCATAATTATAGTTAAATGGTTAATTTTTAGTTTTAAAAGTAAATGTCTCTATTCCATATTTAGAAACTTTCAAATCCTTTACTGGAACAGGATTCTCTTCGATAATATTTGTTTGCTTAAAATTGTTAATTTTAAAGTATGATTTTAAATCGACCGTAGAATTTTCACCTTCCGTATCGAACATTCTAATAACCAACTCATCGGTATCTTCGGCTTTCTTTATTGTTGACACAATAACATTTTCTTTATCAATATTGAAAAAACTTGCCGTTTCTGGCAAAAAGGCATTTATAGATTTATCTGGAAAAACAGTTACGTGTAAAGGTTCGTTATGCTGTTTAGCCATTTGTTTTCCTGAAACATCTCCTGTTTTGTTTGAGGTAAGGATATTATGGTAACTATGACTACCTTCTTGCGAATACTCATTTCCTTCCCAATGGCAAGACGTTCTACTGGCTAATAATAAATGTTGTAAAACTGTATCGCTGTTATCGGATGTTGGATCAATCCAATCTACAGCAGCCACAGAAGAACTTAATGTAACCGTCATATCATCATCTGAAGCAGAAAACCAATCCATAATGGCTCTTGGATGCACATCTTTACAAAGTGCTGTATATCTATCTCCAGCAGTATGAATTTCATCTTGACCAACTTTAACCGAACCAAAAGGAACTTCGTGCGTTACTAATGCATTATCTATAGCTATTGGAAAAGCGGTTCTAAATTCGCGATACAACGTGCCGTCCCAATTTAATAACTCTGTTTCAAAAAGCACTCTTTTAAGCTCGTGATAAATAGTGACATCTTGTTGTACAATGGCGTGTAAAATAGGTTGTTTAATTCTATACGTAGTATAAACATTACCGTTTGTAACAATTTCCCAAGTTGGATTGTGTGTACTTACCTTGTCGAAATCTTGCATAAAAGGTTGTTGTATATCTCCAAACTCACCTGCTCCATTTCCATTAGAATACAATGTAAAAACTTCTGCTCCTTTAAATTTATCGGTTTTAAAAAGATTTCTTTTTAGCTCTTTATCATAAATTTGAGCAATCCCCCCTTTTTCGAAAGAAATTTTATAAGCTTCATTTTCATAGTTTGAAGTGCTTACCTTTTTAGTTATTGAATTAGGTGTTTCTAAAGATTGTTGGATATAAAACGTTTTATATCCAATTGAAGGGATGTTTTTAGCTATAAAAACAATGTCAGCATTTTTTATAGAACCATCATCAAAGTATTCTGCCTTTACAATTTGTGATGCTATTTTTTCTTTTTTTGAATTAACTACGTTTAAACTCTTTGCTTTTCCTTTTGTAAAATTAACAGAAACTGTTACAGGGTCTGTTCTTTCCCATGAGAGGCTATTAAATAGTACCACTGGTGTTCCTAAACTTTCTTTGGTTTTTATTCTATTTGCAATAAAATCGGTTCCTTTATTTAATAATTTAGAACCCATTGTTCTAGATTTTACAAACTGGGCTTTAAACAAATCGTCTGTAATATCACCATCATGACCTCCCCAACCGTGATCTGGATAAATTTTTGCTTGCCAAGCTTCATCAAATTCTTTAAAAGGGTATGGTGCCCTAGCAGGATCCATTGTATTGGCTATTGATAAAAACTTTTCTGCCGCTGGTAATAATTTTGAAGCTTCTCTACTTGCTGTAATGGCTTCGTGATGTGCAGGTCCATGAATATAAACCCATACATTTGGTCTTTCACCCTTTATGGTTTCTATACTTGTTGCGTTCTTTTCTGCCAGTGGCATAAACTCATCGGACGTCATTATATCCATAGATGGCAGATACACTGGAATTTCCTTATTGTTATTATCCTTTACTTTTTCAAAACCATTCCAAGCTTTTACAAAATCGGTATAATCTATTGCTGGTATCATATCATAACTAGACAATAAAGGTGTTACTGTTTTACTGTCTTTATAATATTGACTCCAATAGGTTACTTGTTCGGCACCATATTTTATTTTATTTGTTAAATCTTTTGAAAGTTGTACAAAATCATCACCATAATGACCAGAAGAATAAGTAAAAACAGAGCTTCCATCTGGACTTTCCCAATTAAACATGCCTTTTCCGTGACGACTTATAATCATATAATCTACACCTGCTTTTTTCAAAATTTGTGGAAATTGCATGGTTTTTCCAGGAACATCTACATTCCAATATACTTTAGAATCGTAGCCGCCAAACGTTTTCTTCACCCATTTTTTTCCTAAATAAAACTGACGTACTAAATCTTCGGCATCATACATATCTTCATAAGGACAATTGTAAGAGGCTCCAACCGATATTAGTTTTTTATTTAGTAGTGTTGTAATTTTATCGACAGACTCTGGGTGTCTATCTACATATTCTCTCAACATTAAACCATCTTCAATATCAAAACCGTAATCTTCTTTTATAAAAGCATCATTTATAACGGGCGTTAATACAAGTGTATCTCTAAGAATGATACAAACTTCTGGCCTGTCCATCCAAGCAATATCTTGGTGGCTTGAATTTACGATTGAAACTGTTCCATCTTCGTGTTTTTTATCAAAAAAGTCTGTATAAGTATTAAATAATGAAGGCTCGTACAGTTTTGTTATTTCTGCTGTCCACTTCCCTTTATTTTGAATATTATAATGATAAAAAAAAGTTCCAATAACATCAGATATAGTACAAGTTCCGTTTTTGTTTTCAAAAGTTACCTCAACAACATCATCTCCATAAAATAATTTGAAATGTTCTTTTGGCGCATCAATTTCAATAGTTGCTTTTGCTAAATTACCATACGTTTTAAATGTTGCTTTTTTACTTGTCTTACCATCACTTTTTATATAAACAGTCTTTCCTCCAAAATGTGCAGGAGCATCTATATGCAAACCACTTTCGCTTTGTTTAATGCTAAATGCTGCTTCATTTTTTGCAGAAATTTTTAGCCATTCCAGCACATTATTTGTTTTAAAAATCATAAACCAAGAACGACTTCCTTTTTTATGCCCTAAAATTTTCATTTTAGCCTGATTGCCTTTCCCTATTAATTCTGTTGGAACCGTTAACCTAAAAGCACCTACACCATCTTTATTTTCGTCTCTTTTTACTAAAATGTATTCAGCAATTGCATTAACTGGATTATTTAATATTTTTAAAGTCCCGTCTTCATTTGCTATAAATGTAATTGCTAAATTGTCGTTTATAAATAGATCAAAGGGTTCTCTAATATTTAAATCGATATTGGAATAAAAAAAGAAGGAAACTTCCTTTTTAGTGTAATTCTCTGGAATTTTGTTTAATAAAACCTCAAAAGCCAATTTCCCGTCAGAAGCTCTAGAAATCAATGCCTTGGTAACATCTTCTCTTATAGATTGATAGGTATAATCTCTTCCTGAAATTTTCTCACTATAACCTTCAATATCATTTTTACTTAAACTATATAAATTGTACTTTGTATTTACTTCATAAATATGACTATGACCTCCACCACCGTGCAATGGCTTAACTCCATTAACGCTATTGATTGAAATATTATTTTTTTCTGTCGCTCCTATACTTAGGGAAAGCAAGCATAGAATAATTAAACTAATTTTTCCATACAATGGTTTTAGGCATTTTTTTAAGGTATTCATATTTAACAAATTTTAATTCTCTATTATTTTTAACACTAAAACTAAATCGGTTTAGTTTAATGCTAAATATTAAACTGTTCCACAAGATTTTCTAATCATAAATCCTGTTTCTAATATTACTTTTTTATCTACCGAACATTTTTTATTTTCTATATCTTTCAATAAAATCTCAACTGCGGCATCACCTATTTTATTAACTGGCTGTATTAAGGATGTTATTGGAGGATCTACCAAATCGAAAGCACTTAATTCATCAAAACTAACTATCGCTACTTCACTAGGTATTTTAATATTATTATTTTTAAGTTCTCTAACTCCCAAAGCCGTTAGATAGTGCGTTGAAAACACAATAGCATCTACAGTATTAGGAAACTTTATTAGTTCGCTTACAGCCTTTTTCATTTCCTCTTTGTACGTATCTGTACCTAATTCTTTGATATAACTTGTTTTGATATTATTTTCAACTAATGCTTCTTGATATCCTAAAAGTCGCTGTTTTAAAGCTTCTAAATCGGATTTTAATGATATAAAACCAATTTTTCGCCTCCCTAGATTTAATAAATGTTCTGTTGCTTTTTTTACACTACCAAAATTATCAACTAACACATAATTAGTTTCAATTTCTGGATAATGTCTATCAATTAAAATAAATGGAAAATTCATCTTTATAAGTAACTCAATATCTTTTTGATTTTGCTGAGTGGATGCAATAATTAACCCATCCACTTGACGATTTAACATAGACTGAATCAATTTTTCTTCATCAGCTGCATTTTCATTTGAACTACTAAAGACAACTGTATATCCAAACTCTTTGGCTCTTTTTTCTATACTACCAGCAATTTTGGCATAAAACGTATCTGAAATGTTTGGAATAATTAAGCCAATTGTTTCTGTTTTACCACGGCTCAACCCTCTAGCTAATTGATTTGGTTTATAATTATGCTTGTTTGCATACTCCAAAACTTTATTTTGAGTATTAATGTTTATCTTATTCTCATCTCCTTTTCCATTTAAAACAAAAGAAACTGTAGTTTTAGAAAGACCTAAATTTTGAGCGATATCTTTTAAATATAATTTTTTCAAAACAAAAACTAAATCGGTTTAGTTAAATCTTCAAAAAAAGAATGGAGTCCCATTCTTTTCTTCAAAAGTACACTTCTTTAAAAAGAAAAACAAATATATTTATCTAATAACTTTAAACGTAAAAGTCTTAAAATATTTGTTCTACTTTTTGTTACGAATTTACCTAATCTAGTTGTGTTTATTTAGTATTTGTATTAATATATTAAAAAAACTATTAAGTCTACATCAAAATAGTTTAACTTTTGTTCCTTTGACTCCACTAAAAGTCTATAGATAAATTTACCTGGGGTTTTTATTATGTACCGCTCTAAAATAAATTGACAACAAATCGACTTATCTTAGGGCAGTACAACCTTGTTATTATTTTTTTACAAGTTTTATACTTTGTGAATTATTATTTGTTTTTATTTGCGCAAAATACAATCCTGCTTTTAAATCAATCCCATTAATATTAGCTTCACTCGAATTAGGTAAAAACGATAATACCTGTTTACCTAAAATATCATACACTTGAATAGATGTTATATTCTGACTTTTAGACTTTACCGTCCAATTATCTTGCGTTGGATTTGGGTATGCTTTAAATGCTGTTAACTCGAAATCTTTAGTGTTTAAAGAAGGTGCAACACTACTTAGCATAACATTATCAATATATAAAGTACCTGGACCTTGATTTGAATAGACATCAAATTTGAATTGAAATAATTCGGTTGGATCAAAAGTCTGGCTAGTAAATTCCGAAATATCAATAATAACATGCTGCCATGATCCCTGTACAATTGCTATGTCTTCAGCTGGCGCATCTCCAGCAAGATTAGTTCCTATATAGTAAAAGGATTCTACAGTTGATCCTCCAGGGCCACTAATCATATCTATATAAAAATCATTTGCATTATCTGTATAATATTGAAAACTAACATAAGCAATAGGCGAACCTCCTATATTAGAAACGTCTACAGTTGAAGAGTTTGTACACCCAAAACCTTGGGCACCAAAATCAAACTCCCATGCTAAATTTGTACCAGCACTTGTATCAAGATCCGGCTCTCCTCCTAGAGCACCAAAACAACCCCCAGCATAATCAAAGCCGCCAGTATATCCGCCAGTGTCTGAGTATATATTAAAAACGTTTGCTACTGTAGTAGTTGGTTTAGGTGCTGCCGCTGGTGGCACTAAAGGCTCAATATTTGTTGCACCAGCGAAATCGTCTACTAAATAGGTATCTGAAAAACTAGCATTAGCATCAGCGGCATCTGTAAAAATCACCATTCTACCATAATTTCCTAATCCCGAAGGAAAATCTAAACTTATGTTTTGCCAAGCAGTACCTGTTGTGGTAAATTCTAATTGGGTATCTGCAGTAGTACCTAATTCAAATTTTAATAAATGATTTCCACTACCTGTATTATTAATAGGTTTAATTCTAAAGGTAATTGTATTGTTAGCATCGTCTGAAAGATCTACATTCTTTGCAAACTCTATTTGTGCATTATCCCACGCAGCAGTTGCACCTATAATTTGCATAACATCATCGCTCGCATTATCAGGATCGGTTGTTAAGCTAGTAACTGTATCTTGTCCACTAAACAATTCATAAGCATCACTAAAATCTATTGGTAAAAAAGCTTCAGGGGCTGCAGGAGGTGCTACATTTGTTCCACCAGCAATATCATCGATTAAATAGGTGTCTGAAAAACTAGCATTAGCATCAGCGGCATCTGTAAAAATCACCATTCTACCATAATTTCCTAATCCCGAAGGAAAATCTAAACTTATGTTTTGCCAAGCAGTACCTGTTGTGGTAAATTCTAATTGGGTATCTGCAGTAGTACCTAATTCAAATTTTAATAAATGATTTCCACTACCTGTATTATTAATAGGTTTAATTCTAAAGGTAATTGTATTGTTAGCATCGTCTGAAAGATCTACATTCTTTGCAAACTCTATTTGTGCATTATCCCACGCAGCAGTTGCACCTATAATTTGCATAACATCATCACTCATATTATCAGGGTCGGTTGTTAAGCTAGTAACTGTTCCTCCGTCGCCTCCCATTAAATGAGCAAGATCACTAAAATCAAAAGGGAGTGATTGCGAATACCCAAATGAGGCTGCTAAAAGGGTAAACATTAAAGTAATTTTTTTCATCATAATTTAGTTTAAGGATTAATTAATATTGTAACAAAACCAGTATTCATAAATGCTTCTATTGAAGTGAAACAAAAAACTGATTTGTGATATTTATAAATATATAGATGAATTATTGCTAAACCCTTATTTAACAACACTACAAAAAGCATACAATGCAATAAAAATTAATATTTCCTAAACTCTTATCAAAAACCCTTTGTAATGAAAGGATTTAAGGTTCAATATGTTTTCTAAAAAAGCTTCATTGTATTAAATTCTTTATTTTGTATGGGTTATGTAGTGGCAAAAACTGAAATTATATCACTACATATCAAACTGTTACCTCTCTCTACCTTGAATAAAGAATGATTACGAGAAAGGTTACTCAATTTTTGAATAAAATATATAGCTATTTTTTATTACTAAATAAGGATAATGGAGCACTGTTATTTGTTACAATAATTAAGTTTTTATTGCTCTGCTCGAGAATTTTAATATCTCTACTATCATCCGGCACATAAAATCCGCTTTCTGAAGGTTTTACATAACTGAAATTATTGTTTCCATCTCCTAAAAATACCGATCCAATTCCTGCATCGTAACGTGTTGTTTCAACTTCTACTCCGTAGTGATTTCCAACCGTTATAATATCATTATTTCCATCGCCATTAACATCTAAAACTAATGATGCTTTTATTGGAGAAACTTGTGCCTGTATTGGTAGTGATTTCCTTATAAGTTTACCACCATCATTTATTAAAATTATACTTTCAAAACTATTTATCTCGTAGATAACGGCATCATCTACTTTATCTTCAGGCAAAATGTCTAACAATTTTGAGGATGCAAAACTGTGATAATCCTTAAATTTTTCTGCCACAAAAGGCATTTGTTGGCTGGTGCATTCTCGCCCTCTTAATGGCACATAATCGTCTTTATAAAACTTTGAAAGTACGACATCATTCGTTCCGTTATTATCAAAATCGTTAGCATATAATTTGAATGGATGTTCTTTTGAAGCTTTAAATTTGTTGTTATTTCCTAGGTTTCCAATAATATAATCTTCGTCACCATCGTTATCTAAATCGCTTGTGGTAATGGACCACCACAAACCTCTAGAATCACCTAAACCAAGTTCTTCAGTAATATTACTAAATTCGCCATTGTTATTTTCCAAAACGGTAATTTGCATCCACTCACCTACTAATATTAAATCATCATCTTTATCATTATCAACATCAGTAAAAACTGCGTCGGTTACCATACCAATATTTTGTAAATCTGGAGCTGTACTATTTTGTGCTTTTTTATAAATTCCGCTCTCATTAATAAGCAAATAGCTGCTTGCAGGAAATCCGTATTTACCAGGTATAAGTCTAACTCCAACAAATATATCTAAATCGCCATCTGCATCAATATCTGAAGCTTTTACACATTGTGAACTTTCGTAAATATAGGGTAAAGCTTTATCCAGTTTTGCAAATTCACCTAAACCATTATTTATATAGAGTCTATCTTTTAATATTGCATTTCCTCTGGCAAACTCGCTTCCTCCACTAGCTATAAATAAGTCTTTATCATTATCGCCATCAATATCAATAAATAAACAGCCCAAATCTTCTGAATTTTTATCATTTTCCCAAGGTTGTGAAGAACTTTTAGAGAACAATCCATTCTGTTTTTTTTGAATATAAAGCACGCCACTTTCTCCCGCTGCTGCACCAACAAATATATCGTTTAAACCATCTCCGTTAACATCGGCAATGGTTGTAAATGGTCCGTTTTGAGATAATTTATGAGGCAATAATATTTCCTTTTTAAAATCATCAAATTTATTTTCTTTATGAATAAAAGGCATACCAATACTTGAAGCATTTAACTTTGAAAATAGTGCTTTGGTTTTGATATTATTATTTTCTAATACTTTTTCTGCTTTTGAATATTTTGCGATTAACGTTCTATTGGCATCAACATTTTTAAAAACATTTTTCTTTCCATCTTGCCATACCACCTCAACTTTATCTATTAAAATATCTTTTCCTAAACCAAAAAACATACCTGGTTCAACTGAAGAAAAATAGCCACGAGTTACCGTGTTTTCTGATATTTGCGTTTTATTATTATAATGTATTGTAGCTTTTACACCAAAACCGAATTTATTATCATCCGTTCCTTCGCATTTGATTTTTAAAAAATTTCCTGTTGCTTTATTTTCATAAACAAACGCTTCAGCTTCCATATTATTTATTACAACATCTAAATCGCCATCGTTATCTAAATCGCCATAAGCCATTCCGCTTGAATAACTAGTGGCATCAAAACCCCATCCTTTTGTAACTTTTTCAAAAACTAATTCGCCATTATTTTTATATACATAATTAGACAAAGGTTCGGAAGGTGCATCCTTTGTCATTCCAAAAAAATCTTTAGAATCGGTTGCTAATTTTTTATGTAAACCTGTTAAGAAATCATTATTTCTAATATCTTTTTTTATGCCGTTAGATATTATTAAATCTTTCCAACCATCATTATCCAAATCGACTAACAAACTGCCCCAACTCCAATCTGTTTTAGCAATTCCTGCCATATTTGCAACATCAAAAAAAGTACCAACACCCGTATTAACTTGCAAGGTATTCGCCATATATTGATAGTGTTTCCCTTGGCTAACCGTTTTATTAAACTCTTCTTCATTCATCGAACTCATGTTAGTTTTTGAGCGATAATGATCTTCCGCAGCCATATCTAAGGTTACCAAATCCATAAACCCATCATTATTAATATCGCCTGTATCTGTACCCATACTAAATCTAGATATGTGTTTAAGCGTATTATTAATAACGTTGGTAAACGTTCCGTCACCATTATTGTAATACATAAAATCTGGCTCGTCATAATCGTTTGCAACATATAAATCTGTCCAACCATCATTATTAAAATCTGATGCGTTTACACTTAATCCGTAAGCTAGTGCTTTAGAAATTTTAGTAGTATTTGAAGCATCAACATATTTTCCGTTTTCGTTTTTATACAACTTATCTGTATAAAATTTATAACGCTCTTTTGGGATATTTATATACCTTTTAAATAGTCTAGAATCTGGTGGTTGATTGACTTGATACAAATCTAAATCACCATCGTTATCCATATCAAAAAAAACGGCTTGTGAAGAAAATCCAGCATCAGCTAGTCCATAAAGCATAGCAGATTCGGTAAATGTTAAATCTTGATTGTTTATATATAATTGATTTTTTCGCTCTTCGGGTTTCATAGATTCGCCATTTCTACAAACGTAAATATCTAAGTAGCCATCGTTATTAACATCTGCCATGGTAACACCCCAAGACCAACCTGGGTTTATAGCTACTCTAGATTTTTTGGTAATGTCTTCAAACTGAAAATGACCTTTATTTAAATACAATCTATCGTTTACTTGATTACCACAAAAGAATATATCTGGCAATCCATCATTATTAATATCTCCAATAGCTACGCCAGCACCACTATATAACTGATTATAGTATAAGTGATTTACCGTTTTAGATTCTTTAATGGCATTATTAAAATCTATACCTGTTTTTTCTGAAGAAAGCAATTCTAATCCACCTATTAGTGTTTCAGGGTAAAGGTCGCGTTTAGGGTTATTGCATGATAACACAACAAAAATAATTACTAATAAAACGCTATATAGAGGTTTTGCTTTAATTATTTTGGTCATATATTTTTTTGTTTTTTTACAATTACAACTAGTATTTAAGCTTTTCGTCTTTATCCCAAATTCCCCAATAAGCTCCAACATCGCCTTCGGCTCCAACTTTCCAAGATTCATCAAAAGATGAAAAATAAAACATCTCTATATTGTCTTGTTGAGACCATTGTTGTGCATTAATAAAGTACTTTATCGCATTTTCAAATGAGGGCTGAGAACCTTTACAATTCGATCCTAAATTTGGCCATCCAGTTTCTGTAATAATTACTTTTTTACCATTTACTGCTTTTACAACTTGGTTATACATTTCTTTCATATAAATAAAAGCATATTCCAAAGGGCAACCTTCCCAAAACGGATAGCAGTTTGCTAAAATAACATCGCAGACTTCTGTGATTTTTGGACGATCTGTAAACTCATAATAAGCATCAACATATCCCATAGGAATATCTGGAATAGCTTCTTTTACTTGACGCATAAAATCTAAAAGTTCTGCTTCGGTTAAATCACCTCTGTACATTACTTCATTGCCAACTGCTGCAATATCAACATAACCATCTTTAGCAAGTTTAATAAGACCTGCTATTTCCTTTTTATTTATTTCAGCATCATCACCTAACCAAGCACCAACTAAGGTTTTAATACCATATTCTTTAGCAATTACTGGAATAAGTTCATTTCCATCGGTACATGAAAAAGAACGAATCCATTTAGTATAAGGTTTAATGATTTCCATTCGTCGCCTAATCTGCTGTTCAGTCACTTGAGTCCCTGGTTCTTGACCTTCTTCATAAGGACTAAAGCCTAACCCATGCATGCCGTTTTTTAATACTCTATTGAATATATTTTGTAATCCCTTTGTGGTTTTATTATCAAGATTAACTCCTGATAATGCCATTATTTTATCTGCTCTGTACGACATGGTTTCTAATGTTTAAAATGCTTAAAGTTCTCCTCTTCTTTTTACTAATTCTGCCTTTATCCCTCTTGCTCTATCCTCATTTAAGTTATACTTCCACATAATCCATACAGCTATAGCAGCCGTGGAAGCTGGTATAATAATATCAGCTATTCGTAACCTTGTCATAGATTCTGCTGTTTGAGTCACAGCACCTTCGTCAAAACCAACTAAACTTAATATGGCTCCACCAAGTACCAAAGAAATTGCCTGCCCTAGCTTTACAAACCACCAGTATATGGCACCAAAAGTACCTTCTTTACGAGGCATGCCATTTTCAAGTTCATCTAAATCACAAACATCAGCAGTCATACTCATCATTAAGGTAAATAAGCCCCCTAAACCAAAAGCCATAAGTGGAATAGGCAAGAACATTAGCCAGGGACCACCTTGACTGGTATCCATACTAAACCATGACATACCAATGCTGTCTAAAAAAGGATTGATTGCATCAAATATTGATACTACAAAACTGTTTAATCCTTTACCAAAACTTGTCTGATTGAATTGCTCATTTAATGCATTATCAAAGCCCCACCATTTAAGTATATATCCAATAATAGAAATGACTGTTGAAATAATAAAAGCTTTCCGCTTTCCCCATTTATTTGCAATACGAGAAATAATTGGAATAACCATAAAGGCAGTAACTACTGCGGTGAGTGAAGCAAACCAAGCTGGCCACGTGCTGGCTAGACCATAGTCTCCATTATAAATGTAAAATACAATGATGAAAAAACTGAATGAAGCTACCATTTGAAATCCATTAAACACTAAAAAAGTTGCCCCACACAATTTCATAAAAGGTTTGTTTTTAAACACTTCCTTTATGCCTTCCCATAATTCTTTAAAGCTAGATGATAATGTTTTAAGACCTATTTCTTTTCTATTTTCCATTTTCCCTGCATCAATTCCTTTACAGAATAGAGCTGGTAAAATTCCAAGCAAAGCGCAAAATAACCCAACCATTAGAGATAAATTACGAACCCCAGTCCCTTGTAATTTTTCGTTGGTTAATTTTTGTAATTCATCTCCTGAAAGCCCCATTTCTCCAATCGTTCTTAATGTTTCTTCATTTAAAGGAAACACGGTAGGGTCTGCAATAACCACCCAAAACCAAGGTACAAGCATCCAAGCAATTTGTCCAACAGTATTTGCAAATGCCATTAAGCGAGTGCGCTCATTATAATCAGAAGTCATTTCGTATCCTAAACCTACTAATGGCGTGGCATACATAGTGTTTCCAACAAGAAACAATAAAGACATCAATAGGAAATACCAAAAGTTAAACATGACTGAATTGTCTTCACTCATTTGGAATAAAAGCGCAAACAGTATACCGCTAAAAATAGCTCCAATAAAAATATAAGGTCGTCGTCGTCCCCATTTTGATTTGGTATTATCAGAAATAAAACCCATTATTGGGTCAGTAAGCGCATCGAATATTCTAGGCAAGCCACCCAACAAACCCGCTAAAAATGGATCCATTCCAAAAGCCGTTACCAAAAAAAACATAAAAACCGCTAAAGCTCCTGGTAATAAATTTAGTACTAAGTGCCCAGAACCAAAGGCCATTTTTTGTCCAAAAGGGACTTTATCTCTCTTCGGAGTTTTGATTTTTGACATAATTATGAGCTTTTAGTTGGTATTAAAATCGTTTGAATTGCCTTTTCACTTATTTTGATATGCACAGTGTCTTCACCAAGATTTAATGCAAAGCTTTTGGCTGTATCCCCTTCATTAAATAATACAACAGCAATTGAACCATCTGGGTTTTTAGCAGCAGTAACCATAAGTGTTTCGTCTGAATTCTCATGCGAAATCACTTTGGCACCTGGTCTTATATACTTGCTAAAATGTGACATGGTATAGTATAATGGTGTAAAATATATCTCGTCTTTTTCTGGGTCTACAATTACCGGAGCGACACACCAGTTTTCAAACCAATTTGGACCACCTTGTCTGTCTAATACCATGTTCCAGTCTACCCAACCATCTACCCAATTATTTAAACAACCAATAATATCTCTAGCATATCTATTTACTGGTGCATATTTAGGATGCAAATGTTTATCTTCTTCAGATGCCCAGTCCCAACCCCAATCGGTAGCTTCTTTTTTCCAATACCAAGCATCGTCTTGCCAAACAGGAACTTGAGAATCGACACAGCCTTCGGTTTCTATTAAGTATTTATTTGGTGCTTTGTTATGTGCATATTGTAAAGCCTCAGGGAAATAATCATAAGTACTCTCATACCAATGGATTGCAGTACCAGCAAAATATTTTGAAGATTCTTCTGTAGCAAACATGACATCGACCCATTCTTTTAAGCCTGCTCTATTTTGATCGTAACCAAGAATATTAACTGCTCCCATATTATCTGCTTCTAGCTTTGGTCCTAAATGATTTTGAACAAAATCTGTTTCTTCTTCAGGAGTAAAATGCATGCTCTCCCAATTATTACCATTTCCGTGAGGTTCATTAACAGGCGTTAAACCCCAAATATTAATGCCTTCAGCTTTATAAGCGTCTATATATTTAGAAAAAAACAAGGCGAATGTATCGTAATATTTTGGCAATAATTTTCCGCCAACATAGGCTTTGTTATCTTTCATCCATGGTGGCGCTGTCCAAGGTGAGGCTATAATTTTAAAACCATCTTTTGAAATTGCCATCGCATCTTTTATCATTGGAATTAAATCATCACGATCGTCATCGATTGAGAAGTTTTCTAACTCCATATCATCTTCAACTGATGCGTAGGTGTAATTATTTAATGAAAAATCGCAAGAGCTAATGTGAGTTCTTGTTAATGAATAACGAGCGCCTTCCTCACCAAAATAAGCCTGTAGAATAGTATCGCGATTTTTTTTGCTCAACTTGTTTAATAAATAAGCTGAAGACTCTGTAAAAGAACCACCAAAACCTGTAATGGTTTGAAGCGTTTGTTCCGGTTTTAAAGTTATATTAACTAGACTTTCAGCTGTTTTAAATTCTGTAATTCTGGTTAATTTATTACCGCTAGCTGAGGTTTCGTATACTTCAAAATTCATCTTTTTATGCTCCGTATTACAACTTGATAGTAATATCGTAATCATAAAAACCATTATGTAATTACGCTGCTTCATTTGTTTATTGTTTTAACTGAGTGTATTTGGTTTTTATAACACTGTATGTTTCTTTTTTGTTTCTATCAATGTCAACAATTCCCCAAAATTCTTCGTTTGGAGATCCATCGTAAGGTACGCCACTACTGTTGGGCGCCCAACCACCAATGTCTTGCTTGTCTGGGTTTCCTGCTTTCCACCAACCATCTGTAAATGAAAACATGGTGACACCAGAGCAAACCTCTTGGTTTTCAAAAATTTTATCTAAAATATTTTTATTGGCAGCAGCCTGTGCTTTTTCATTTATGCCTTTCTCAAATCCTGCCTTTGAAATGGTCATGTAGCTATCACCACCAGCTTCGGATAAATACATGGGTTTGTTGCTAACAGCTTCCCATTCGGTAAAAATATTTGATGGATTATCCCAACGATACACATTCATTCCCCAAACATCAATATTTGGACTCATTGATAATGCTAATGCATCTGGTAACTCGCCATGTGCTGTGGTTGTTGGATGTTTAGAATCGTTTTTATGAATTAATGCTGCGGCATCATTCATGGCTTTATACCAATTTTTCATATCGCCTTCAAACCACTCTGGATGATAATTGTATTCGTTACCCAATTCCCACATTAAAATGGATGGATGGTTTTTATACTTGTTTACATAATCGATACATGTTCCCGATTTTATATCAAAAACGCCATCCTGATCGTATCCAAAGCCTATAATCACTTTAATTCCAGCGGCATCTATGTCATCTAAAACTGCTTTATCATCAATAGGCACATAAACGCGAATGGTATTAATTCCAGCTTCAACCATTAAAGCTAAATCTTGAGTTAAAGTGCTGAAATCTGTTTTATTACTTCCTTTAGGAACGGGATGATAACAAATACCTTTTATAATATAAGGTGAACCGTTTACAAGAATTTGACGTTTGTTAACAACAACCACATCTGTTTGAACCTCATTTTTGCACGAGGTAAAAACACAAAATATTAAAAATAAAACGATGTAGTTTTTCATTTTTTTATTCTTTTATTGGTGGCACTAAAACGTCTTTCATTAAAGCGTTTTTATTGCCGTTATAGGTTTTTGTTATGGGTTGTCCGTTTCTAGTTAATCCTTCAAAAATGTCTTTATCAACCAAATCCCAAAGCGCATATTTAGCTTGACCGTTTAGTTTAAAAAGTCCAAAATGATTTTCTGAACCTAGTGCGTTTTTAGCATCTTTCCATTGCTCATCAAAAGCTTCAAAATAAAAACATGAAATATTGTTTTTGTTAGTCCAATCTCTCATAAGTTGATAATATCTACCAGACTTATACTCGTCTGCTGCTTTCGATTCGTTTGCGCCATAATGCCCATTTGAAAGTGTAGCCCAACCTGTTTCGCCAATATGCACAGGTTTATTTACGCCTAGACTTTTCATGTATTTTGAAACTTCGTTGTATTGATTAACAGCAAATAATTTAGCACGAAGCATCGCTCTTTCAATTTTTTCAGCATCTGATAACGCAATTTCATTATGAGGAACCCTCCAGAATTCTGGGTTATAATGAGAATTGTGCATAGGGTAAGTATGCATTGAAATATAATCTACTACTTTAATTATGTTTTCTAAATCTGGTGTACGATAACTTGGATCGCCGCCGCCCCAAGATGCAAAATCATCGGAACTTGTAATCCATATATCTTTAGAAATTTTTCCTTTTTGCTTTAAATCTTGTAAATGGTTTACCCATTTTAAAATTACGCTGGGTTGCACGTAATAACTTGTTGCCCAACGTACCATAGCTTCGTTACCAACCGCAATTACCTTTACAATGTCTGGGTATTTGTTTGCCAATGCTACAACTCTATCTATTTCTCCAGCATTTTGTTCGCTTTCAACATCGTGATTGGGCGCTTTGTCTGTCCACGCATTTTGGCAATCTATCCACGCCCCTAACATAACGTATATTTCGAAGTTTGAATCTTCACTTTTCAATTCACTAATGGCTTTCAATAAGTTTGGTACTTGTTGCAATTGCACATTGTACGTCCGTAACATTTTAACACCCAAAGCGGCAAGAATCTTCATGTCATCTTTAAGCTCTTCAATAGTGGGCTGAATATCCCTCGACGTTTGCCTGTAACCTCCGTAAGAAATAGCCAAATAATCTGGGTTGCCTAAAATATCTTTTGCTGTTATCTGTCTTTCTATTGCCACTTGATTTTTTGTTTCCTTTTTAGTTTTATTTACACATCCAATTATTAAAACAAAAAGCGTTAGTAATGCTATTATTTTGCTAATATGTAAACCTTTTAATATCATCTTATTTTTTTAGCGACACTATTATTTGCTTAATCTCTCCCGTGCGTTTAAAAATTTTCTGACTTGTTTCTGTATCTAATTTTAGATTTTCAAATTCTAAAATTAAACCATCATTTAACATGGCTTTTAATGCTTGACTATCTGAAAGTTTATATACAATCGGGATTTGACAATATGTAAAACACAATGAATCTGCATCCAACTCAATTGTTTCTACTTCCTTATTAATAGCTGTGTATTTGAATGATTTTGGTGATTTTAAAAATTCTCTTTTCTGTAATAATTGTGGGTTAAAAAATAGTTTTCCATCATTTACAAAAACACCTAATTCTCCAAGTCTGCTTAACACATCTTCTTTTACTTGTCCTGTCATTCCTGGTTGTTGTGCGCCTTTTGTTGCTGGCGTATGCGAATACGGGTCGGTTGGAAATGCGCCATATAATTCTGGTGATTTATGCACTCCAACACCTGCTTGAATTTCGTAATAGTGGTCTAAAAGTCGCCCTGTTATTTCATCACTTTCATTTGTATTAATAGCTAACAGAACATTTTCTTGAACCGCCAACAATAATTTAGAAACCATGTGCCAATAAATTGAGCCTAAACCTTCGTACCCAAAAAATGTTCCTGAGCGCCCTGTAAAAGCTTTATGATTAAAGACATCTTCAAATATATCTAATAAGAATTGTGTATCTTTTTCAATAAGTGATTTATATTTTTTATCTGATAAATTGCTTAAGGCTTCTTTTAAACTATTCGCATTATTAAAGTTTCCGTTGAAATGGAAGTTTCCTAAAATATCTTTTTCAATAATCTGTGTGTTTCCATCATCAATTAATTGTTTTAATAATTGAGATTTCTCAACGTTTTCATCTGGAATATTATTCTTTTTATCAAACCTTGGCAAGTCTTTATTTGGATATAAAATATAGCTGTATTGGTCTGCTCTAAACAATGCGCTATTTTTTAATCCGTCTAATAAATTTAATGCTTCTTTTGGCGATAAATACCCTGAACTTAAAACGGCTACTTGCCCCTCTAACATTTCGGGCAAGTATGAAATAGAAACTTCTTCATTATTTTCAACTGTCATTAAATTATAGGCATGGTATAAATTGTCTGCTCGTTTGTTAGCATTAATTGTATGCTCTATATATTTATTGATGACATTTAAAAATACTTGTAAATCATTTTTTTGGATTGTAGTTTTTTTGCTTGAAAAACCATTATTATAAATGGTGCTTCTGTAATTACTCCCCGCGTTTCCTAAACCGTCTAAAATAGTTTTTCTGTCTTTGTTAGAAATCTCGTTAGCAAGTATGTGTTTATTCTTTTCAAAAGTTGAAACAACTTCGTTAAAAAACACGTTTAATTCTTCTGAAATTTCAACAGACTTAGTAGTTGAGTTTGAAATTACCTTTTCAAAAAACTCTAAAAAACGTCTTAAATAGTAAAGCGTTACCATAGATACCCCATTGCCAACTAAAGCGTTGTTAGCATCGTTCCATTCTGGTCGTTGTGTGTTTAACCAAATACCCGCTTCTGGAATAAAATTAGAGACTTTTGCCAATACAGTTGCTAATAATTTTTCAATTAAATTAACTTTGTATATCGATGCGTTTTTGTCTGTAAGCAATGCCCCATCTGCTCCTAACTGTTGCCTTTTTTCATTGATTTTTGTGTTTAATTTATAATCAAAATCAATGGTGTCTTTAGGGTTTAATAAAATGTCTTGATAGCTCTTAATTTTATAAGGCACATTGGCATAAACAAAAATATCTTGATTGAATAGTTTTTCTAATCTGTTTGGATAATGCTTTTCTATAAATTCTAAGAATTTTAAAAGGTATATAATTTGATGATCGCCCCAATAACCTATGTAAGACCACGGGTCGTCTTCTTCAATAACTTCCCAATCAAAACCTCCTTTTGTAACTCGGTATGGATTATAACCTTCAAACGTTGTGGCGTTTAAAAACTTATGAATCATACCTTCAATAAATTCTGGATACGCATGTGCAAGCGCTTCCCAATTTTGGAAAATATCGCGCCAATTGCCTTCGTAATCTAAAATTTTAGAGCCATCAATTTCACTTTTGGTATTTATTGAAAACTTGTTCCAAGGTCTACTTGGGTCGCCATGTCTCCTGCTAAATTTTAATGGTAAATACTCAAAACAAAGACGTTTAAAATCTTTGTCTTCACTTTTTTCTGCAAAATCTTTTATATTCTTTAACGAAAAATTTTCTGGTAAAGCATTTAATGTTTTCTGTTTTTTATGGAATACGTCTTTATTCGCTTTTAAAATATATTTTACAAAATCTTGTTTTTCTATATTATAATTATCATCAAAAATACCCCCACGCATAATATTAAAAAGCGTATTTGCAAAGTGTCTTGTATTTATTAATGAATCTTCGGTTAATTGTAAACCATCGGAAGCTTCAGTTAATTTTATTAGGTTTTTTGTACCTAATTCAATATCATTTTCGATAAGATGAACTACATTATTTTCATTTTTTATGAGTTCGGAAATTTGAGTAATTCCTGAAATATTTTGATTTACATTAGCAACAAACATCCAGTTTTCTTCTGAATTTGCTTGCAATTCAAAATCTGAAACTGTTAAATATGCACCTTTTTCAGCCCTAATATCTTCTTCTTGCAGTATCTCATATCCTTTTCTGAAATTATTAAGTTGTGAGGATGATATTAAATAAGTTGGATTTTTAACACCAACAGACCAAACCGTGTTTGCTTTTAAGGCTTCACTTGGCTCTGCTTTATCAACAATAATAGCACTTAATGAGAAAACACCTAAACCAACATCTGATAGTAATTCGCTTTTTTTATAAGCATCAACTAAATTACTATACGAGTTTTGCATATCTGAAGTGACTCCAGATGGTAAAATATTTTGCAATCCATCTAAACACGTTATGTTTATATTTTTATCCGAGTTATTTTGAATTGTAGATTTCTTAACAAAACCAAATTGATTACTGGAGTTCCATTGGTACCTAAACGTTAGCCTTAAATCTTTATTAACTTCCTCAAAAACAACTTTATTTCCATAACAGTTTTTATATATATTTCTGGTAATTTGATGAAGTCCTGTTTGTCTTTCAGAAAAAGGTTCCCATACATAAGATTTTCCTTTTATATGAATTTGAAAGATGGTTTTGCTACCAGTAATATCGGCAAGTTCTGTTATTTTATCATCGGTATAATAGGGGAATAATGAGGATTCTGAATTTTTTCTTCCTGCTGATAACCCACCGTTACTAGATATAAACATCCAATGATTAGAGTCACTAACTATACTCATAAAAAATGGGCGCATAGCATCACTGTTAGAAATCTTATAATAGGTTTCACCATCAAAATTTACCAATTCACCCTTTACATTTTGAGTCTGGTTTGAAACTGTTTTATCTTCTATTGAAATCGTATTATTCATTAACTATAACTTTATTTATATACCCTAACATAGTCTATTTCCATGGTATCTTGTGTAAACCCAGAATCTATTGTTCCTCCTAAAGTACCACCCATTGCAATATTAAGAATGAAGAAAAAATCTGAATTAAATGGAAGACTTGAATTATTATCCATTACAAATTTATTTACTAACTCATCATCAACATAAAACGTTAATGCGGTTTCTGTCCATTCCATTGTATAAACCCGAAATGATGTAGTTGCATCTGGAACTGGAATATTATCTCCAGGGTAATTTGGATGATCAGTTCCGTAACTCGCATAATTTCCGCTATTGGACCAATGTAATGTTGAAAAATATTCGGTTTTGTTAGCACCTGTTTGTTCCATAATATCAATTTCTCCACAAGCTGGCCAACCCACAGAACCAAAATTTGCACCTAGCATCCAAATAGCAGGCCATGTACCTTGTGCAGCTGGTAATTTAGCACGCACTTTAACAGTACCATAGGTAAACTCTTTTAAGCTTTGAGACTTTATACGAGCAGAGGTATATCCAACTGTATTATCTTTTTTTGCTGTTATTTTAAGTAAACCTTCTTCAACAATCACATTCTCTGCATTATTAGTATAGGTTTGTTCTTCATTATTTCCCCAACCGTTGGTTCCGGTACCAAGATTATAATTCCAATTTTCAGGGTTTGGAGCTCCACTTTCAAAAAATTCATCAGCCCAAAAAGGAAGTGCTCCATTATAAAATGCCACTGGCACTGTTTCATTTGTATCTATCGAATCATCAGTACTAGAATAGGCAAATACTTTTATTTCGTGATTCTCAATGCCTTCAACATTATTAAAAGTGTATTGATATGTTCCGTCTGTACTTTGTTGCTCTATTTCGTTATCAATAACAAATCCGTATGACACAGCATCGGTTGCTGTTGCAATAAAATTTACAACTCCAGAACCATCACCATAAAGGTTATTAGTATCGGCTCCTACAATATTTGTAGTTATAGATAAATTAGAAGGAATGATTGCTTGTACTTGACTCTCAACAAAAACAGTAACAGATTTAACAACATTAACAGAATTATTAGTGCTTGAATAGGCATATACTGTAAAGTTGTAGGTGTTTGTTCCTAAATTTGTATAAGTAAACTGAGATTTACCATTTGTGTTTTGCTGCTCAGCATTGTTTTCAAACTTAAAACCATATTTTACAGCATTGGTTGCTGAGGCTTCAATATTTATTACTCCAGTTCCATCTCCATTTGGATGTGCAGCATCTTTACCAACAACATCAATTGTTATAACTAAATTAGAAGGTAAAATTACTT
The DNA here is from genome assembly GCF_000789235.1 of Wocania ichthyoenteri Th78. Taxonomy (GTDB): domain Bacteria; phylum Bacteroidota; class Bacteroidia; order Flavobacteriales; family Flavobacteriaceae; genus Wocania_A; species Wocania_A ichthyoenteri. The sequence goes on along the minus strand of NZ_KN525716.1, from coordinate 3,397,021 downwards.
CAGGTTCAGCTATATCATCCCCAGAACTTGAGCAAGTATAAAAAACACTTGCAAGTAAAGAAAATACTAATAAAACACATATTTGCTTAATCTTTTTCATTTCTATTAAAAACTTATGATTGAACTCATCTTGACTTTTTCTATTTCCTAAAAAATGACTGAAATTCGTCCATATTTCGTTACTTTTTTTATGCATAGTGATGCTATGCCTTTCAAAAAATGTCTCATCTGAACAAATTCCAACTCCTTTTCGGTTAAAAACAAAAAGTCAAGATGAGTTCATTATATAGATGAAGTGTATATATCCAGAAGAAGGAGTAGTAATTTTTAATTATAAACTCCTTCTTTTGCTATTTAATTAACACTTAATATTATTCTGGAACTAATGTAAACCACCATTCAAACTCGCCGTTTCCATCAAGGGTACTTAAAATCATTTCGTTAGCTGAACGTTCAAATATTCTGTATTTATGGTTTCCGCCTGTATAATATCCTATGAAAGCTGTTCCTGTTAAGTTAATTGTTTCAACCCCTCCAGGAGCGCTTAAAGTCCATTGTTCAGAATAATCATCAAAACCATAGTTTAATATATCGGCGCCATCAACAGTTCCGCCTCCAGTGCCACCTAATTCGTTGATTAATGGATCACGTCCAAAAACATCGCCCGAGGTCATGTGTGTAAAAGTGCCATCTACATTAAAAACATATCTGTCATCATACATCCCAACACCTGCTTTAGAGTCTGGTTCAGCTGAAAACCACTCTCCAGGGGTAAAACCTCCAGGAGGTCCTAATCCAAAGTGAGGTTTTCCTTCTGCTTTAATCCTCCAAACACGTTCACCGTTGGCGTGTAACATTTCTTTTAAATCTGCAGGAGCATCATATAATGATAACACCTCAATTTCAATTGTTTTACTAGCAGAAGCGCCACCAGTACCAAAAGCAATAACTGTTACTGAATATGTGTTTAATCCTAACACAACAAACTCGTAAGTCTGTTTACCAGATGGTGCTGAAGTTGTATTGTTATTATAAACAAATTGATAAGAAATTGCATTAGAAGCAGAAGCGACTAAGTTAACCTCTCCGCTACCATCTCCGTTAGGATTAGTAGCATCTGCTCCAACAATATCGATAGCAATTTCAATGCTGGAAGGTGTAATAATCTCTCCCACTTGAAAATCGTCTTCTTGACAACCGCTAATTAACAAAGCTAATAACAGAAAAAGCCCTGCATTATATTTTAAGTTTTTCATCTTTTATTATTTTTTTAATTATGGTAATTGAAATCATCTATATACGCTATAACAGTATCCGTATTGTTTTCTGAATTAACCTGCAATACAACTCTGTTAAAATCTGTTCTACTAAGTGGATCAGCTTGACCACCACTGGTATCATTTGCAAAATCAAATGAAATCTCTTGCCATGCATCTAATACAATTGGCTTAACAATTTCTGTTTGTAAAACCCATGGTTCTGCTACGGTACCGTCTTGAAGTTTTAAAGAAATTTGATTTGGTTGAGTTCCTGATATACTTGATGATGGTACATAAATTTTTAATGTAAACTTGCTTTTTGCTTGTAAATCAAAATTAGGAGTTACATCAAAACGTACATTAGCAAATTGCCCTCCTGTATCGTTATACTCTAATACCGTTGCCGAACCGTTATTGGCATCAACAAATGGGTTGGCAAATGCGTTGTCCATTCCAGCACCATCACCAGCCCAAGTAGTAATGGTTCCGTTTCCTTCAAAATCATCTGTTGCAAACGGAGCTGTATCTACTGTTGGTAAAAATCCATAAGAAAAATCATCTATATATGCTACAACAGTATCATTATTGTTTTCTGAATTAACTTGCAATACAACTCTGTTAAAGTCTGTTCTATTAACTGGATCAGCTTGACCACCAATTATATCAGTAGCAAAATCAAATGTAACCTCTTGCCATACATCTAATACAATTGGCTTAATAATTTCTGATTGTAAAACCCATGGTTCTGCTACGGTACCGTCTTGAAGTTTTAAAGAAATTTGATTTGGTTGAGCTCCTGATATACTAGAAGATGGCACATAAATTTTTAATGTAAATGAACTATTGCCACCTGTTAAATCAAAGTTTGAAGCTGCATCAAAACGAACATTAGCAAATTGCCCTCCTGTATCGTTATACTCTAAAACAGTTGCTGAACCGTTATTGGCATCAACAAATGGATTTGCAAAAGCGTTATCCATTCCTGCACCATCACCAGCCCAAGTACTAATGTTCCCGTTACCTTCAAAGTCATCAAAAAGAATTGGACCTCCTTGTGCAGATGGCTCTTTCCAGAAATATATATTATCTACAAAAATTGTACCTGCTCCTGAAGGAACACCATCAAATTTGAATTGAATAAGATCTGTTAAATCTACTAAAGGATTTCCATCTGTAAAGAATGACAATGGAATATCAAAAGAAGTCCATTGTTGTGCTGTTAAAGTTAAATCGTAAGCAAATTCATTTGGCCCTGAGCTTATTGGAGATATTTTAGCATTAATATCATCTGCAGTCCAAACATCTAAATGAAGCATTTCCATGTTAGAAACATCTTGAGGGGATCCTATCTGGATTCCTTGATACGATAAATTAGTATATTGAAGCATTAAATCTCCATTTAAATCAAAGTCATCTTTAGCAGCATATCCATCATTAACTTGACCCCAATATGGAATAAAATCAGTTCCAGGAACATCATCATAATCACCACTGAAAATTGAAATAACATCCTCTACTGCTCTAAAAGGTTGTGAAGGAGCAGAAGCAAGTGGCTGTACTATAGCAGTAACTTCAAAATCAGTTTCAGTATATGTAGTTGTCTCAATTGCTCCACCCATTACTGTAACAACTATTGTATACAATCCTGCATCTTGATAAATATGTGAAGCAACTTCACCAATATTTGCTTGCACAACATCTGATCCATCACCAAAATCTACTTCAAATGACATGGCGAAATCTGCTGTTGCAGTTACATTAACTTGTTTCGAAATTGCTGCATCATTTTCAATTGTTACCGCTAAATTTTCTGGTGCATTAAAGGATACTACCAATTCTTGATCAATAAAAGCTTTTAGACCATTAAGAGCAACGGCTTCAATATTTACTGTATAAGTGCCTTCGGCATAAGTATGTTCTATAGTTCCTCCTTGCTTTACAATAGCAGGCGTTTCGGTATTATCTCCAAACGTAATATTGTATGTCGCACCTCCGTCAGAATTTGGTGTAATAGTAACCAACCCTGTGTTATCTTGTGTTATTTGAAATAACGCTGAAACATTTGTTGGTTGAGAAATTCTATCAACAAAACTTAAATCGTTATCATCTTCGGCGCAACTTATAAAGAAGACCAAAGCAAAACTCATTATATATTTTAATGTTTTCATATCTAATTTTTTAATTTTAATATCCTGGATTATTATCCCATCGGTTACCTGTTAACAATATCTCTTCAATAGGAATTGGAAAAAGTTCATGCTTTCCTGTCTGGAATCCGTCTATTTCTTGAGCTGCTCTACCCGTTCTTACTAAATCGAAAAAACGATGCCCTTCGCCAACTAACTCTACACGACGTTCTTTATAAATATCGTTAGTTAAATTAGATCCGGTTGTTGTTACATCTCCTAACATAGCTCTATTACGTACTCGGTTTAAATAACCTTGTGCTCTTGTATCACTAATACTCCCTCTATTTAAAGCTTCTGCAGCCATTAACAAAACATCTGCAAATCTTAAAGCTCTGTAATTATCAGGATTTGTTAGTGCAGCATCGCTAAAGTTATTATCTCCTAAACGTGCTATATACTTTCTGTTAAAATAACCTGTTTGCTCATAACCTGCATCTTCTTGATAAGAAGAGCCTGGATTATCTGCTATATATTGTTCGATATCTAATATTGAATATTCTAAGCGCAAATCTCCTGGCTCAAAAGCATCAACAACTTCTTGAACTGGTACATTAAAACTATAACCAGCATCAAATTTTTCTGCACCATCAACAAAGCCTCTTGGGCCATTAAAATACACAGAATAGTTACCTTCAAGACATTGGAAACAATCGAAAGACCCACCTTCAACATCAGAATATTGTACTTCGAAAACAGATTCAATATTGTTTTCCCAATCGCGTTCAAATAGATTAGGATATTCCGCCGATGTTAACAAACGATGAGGACCATTATTTATTAAGTCTTCTAATACTGTTGCTGCTTCAGGAAATTTATCTTGATATAGATATACTTTACCTAACATGCCTTGTGCAGCACCTTTTGTAACTCTACCAGTTTCGCTTTGCACATAAGGCAAATTGGCTGCGGCAAAGATTAAATCTTGCTCAATTAAAGTATAAACTTCAGCTTTAGGTGTTCTATCAATTTCAAATTGGTCTCCAAATTGAATACGTTTATCTATCAACATTGGCACATCGCCCCACCACTTCACCAATATGAAATTATAGTAAGCTCTTAAAAACCTTGTTTGAGCGATAACACTTGTTTTATTTGGAAAATCAGTTTTATCTTGAAACTCCATAATATAATTACAACGGTTCACTGCTTCGTACATCCATTGCCACATTGTTCTTAATCCACCATCACTCTGACCAACTGCCGAATGAATCATATCATCTATTTGTTGAATATAAGGTGAGTCAATTGCACTTTCTCCACCGCATAAAGTATTATCTGATGCTATTTCTGCAAATTGATAAAACTTCGCTGTTGTTTGCAAATAATCATAAGCTGCAACTAGTGCATCCTGATAATCTTTTTCAGTATTAAAAAAGGCTTCAGAATTTCTGTCTTCAGAGTCTACATTTACAAAATCATCACTGCAAGAAAGCACGATAAAAAATGCAAATAGACTATATATAATTTTTAAATTTTTCATAATACTTAATTAAAATTTTACGTTAACTCCTAATAAAATTGTGCGAGCAGTTGGATAAAAACCTTGATCTATTCCTCCTCCAATTGGCGCACCTGTACCAGCAGTAGGATCGTAACCACTATATTCAGTTAATGTAAATAAATTACTTCCTGATAGGTAAACACGAAATTTATCGAATGTAGGATCTTCAGCATCGCTAGAAAATGTATATCCTATTTGAGCATTCTGCAAGCGAACAAACGAACCATCTTCAACATAAAAATCAGAAAAAACAGTGTTTGATGTTGCTCCATTAGTTACTCTTGGAGATGTATTACTTGTACCTTCTCCTGTCCAACGGTTTAAATAAAAATTTGGTTTATTTACTAATTGCTGATTACGTTCGTAATTACGAACAATCTCATTTCCTACCGAGGCAAATGCATAAGCGGCAAAATCCCAATTTTTATAATCTATAGATATATTTAAACCCATTGTAGCTGCTGGTAAAGGGTTACCTAAATCTACTCTATCGTCTAAATCGATAACACCATCTCCATTTTGATCTACAAACTTAAAATCTCCAGGTTGTGGTGTAACATCTGTTACTGCAGCATTATCAATCTCGTTTTGATTTTGAAAAATTCCGTCTGTTTGATATCCTACAAAATAACCCATTGGGAACCCTGCTTCCATTCTAGATATTGCAGGTTGGGATATTCCAAAACCACCACCTTCAAGAAATTCGTCATCTCCACTTACCGAAACCACTTCGTTTTTTATAGCAGTAACATTGTACTTAATACTAAATTTAAAGTTATCATTTAGGTTATCAGAATAACCAATAGCAAATTCAATACCTGTATTTTCAACAATACCTGCATTAACAAATGGCGGAGCACCAGTACCAAGTAATCCGGATATTTGAGGAGATACTAATAAATCTTCTGTTCTTCTTTTAAAATAATCAGTAGTTATGTCTACTTTATTATTTAAAAAACGTATATCTAAACCAATATCTAATGTTTTTTGTTTTTCCCATTTAATTAAAGGATTTGAAATTGGGCCACTAGCTACACCAAAAACTTCTTCATCATTAAAGATGTAAGTTCCTTCACCATTTAACAAAGACACAAATCTATAATCACCAATTCTATCATTTCCTAAGATTCCATAAGATGCTCTAACTTTTAGCAAATCAAAAAACTTGTTATCCTTTAAGAAATTTTCATCTGATGCTACCCAACCTATAGACCCAGAAGGGAAGTAACCGAATTTGTTTTCAGGTCCAAATTTGGTTGAACCATCTCTACGTAATACAGCAGAAAATAAATATTTGCCTTTGTAATCGTATTGTAGTCTTGTAAAATAAGACAATAATCTACTATCAAAAGTTGGATTACTACCACGCTCAGCATATATATTTTCTTGATTTGAAGCTTGAGCTACACTAGCATTAGCTACGTCGTTATTAAGAACATCATTTGCTGTAAAACCAGAAAATTCTCCTGTTGTTTTTATAATAGATGTGCCTAAAAGTACATTAAGCTTGTGTGTGTCATTAAATGTATTCTCATATTTAACAAAACCATCAAATGTGTAATCTCTAAATATACTAAAGCCTTCAAAAACACCACTTCTTACAGTATTAAAAACCTTTCCTACACCGTAATAATCAATCGGGTCGAAAGAAAAACCTATTACCTCGGCATAATTAAACTGTATATTTGTTTCTGCTGTAAAGTGCTCTAAAAAGTTATACGATAATCCTGCAAATCCGTTAAGCTTCATTACCTTATTCCTGTTATGTGTATTAGCCATTTGAGCTAGCGGATTAATAACCTCGCCGCCTAAACCATCTGCTAACGAAAAGTCTCCGTTTTCATCTCTTACAGAAATATTAGGCGCCATATTTAAGGCGTTAAAAAGCACAGACCCTAAAGCATTTTCTGGAAGACTTTGCCTGTTTGTTCTAGTTAAAGTAAGTCCAGATTTGAATTTAAAATTTTCTAAAAAATCTAAATTATAACTTGCGCTATTTGTAAAACGTGTAAAATTGGATTTACTCCCACCTACAATACCATTTTGTTTTAAAAATGACCCACTATAAGAATATGAGGATTTTACTTTACCGCCTTTAAACGTAATATTATGACTATGAATTGGAGCAGATTGAAAAACTTCATCTTGCCAATTAGTACCAACTCCTAATTCAGCTAAATTAGTAAATGGTGGTGTACTACCAGCAGCAGCGTAAGCTTCATTAACTATTACGCCATATTCTGTTGCATTTAATACAGGCATTTTACGAGTTGTTTGCTGAAATCCGGTATAAGCATTATACTCGACTGTAAGCGGCATTTCTTTTCGTCCAGTTTTAGTGGTTATAAGAATTACACCATTTGCTGCTCTAACCCCATAAATACCAGCAGTAGCATCTTTAAGGATGTTCATGCTTTCAATATCATTTGGGTTTACAACACTTAAATCTTCAACAACGTTACCATCAACTAAAATTAAAGGACGACTGTCTCCATTTGTAGATACACCTCTAATACTAATTGTTGAGCCTCCACCTGGAGATCCTGAATTAGTTGTAATATTTACCCCAGCAACTTGACCTTGTAATGCTTGCTCAATACGAGTTGGTTTAAGCTTTTCAATAGTTTCTGATCCGACTACAGAAACTGCTCCTGTAATCTCTTTTTTAGTTTGTGTACCATAACCAATTACTATCACCTCATTTAATTGAGCAATGTCTGGTTGTAATTGAATGTTTAGATTATTGCTATTGGCCACAACAACTTCTTGCGTTATATAGCCTACATAACTAAAAATAAGTGTTGAACCAACTTGAACATCATTAATGGTGAAATTACCATCAAAATCTGTTACGGTTCCCTTACTTGTACCTTTAACCAATACATTAGCTCCTGGTATAGGAAAACTTGTATCGTCTTGTACATTTCCACTAACACTTACATTTTGCGCACTAGAATAAGTGATAAAAAGTAGTGTTAGAATTTTAAAGAGATTGTGTCTCATAGAATTAGTTTTTTGAGTTTAGATAAAATTACTTCATACAATTGAAGTATCTGTATTTTACACCCCAACAAAAAGTATACATGACAAAAAAAAATAAGTTCTATTGCCAAAATTCCAATAATATTAATGTTTTACTAACGAATTCTTATTTGTTATTTATTAAGCAATACGCAGTATTTTTACTTAATGTTGTGGTAATGTATAGGTGTGTATGGTTAACACAAAATACCTATACTTCTAGAATATAATTTGTTAAGCTAGATTCGTGAGGCAAGTCCATCTTTTTCCTTAATCGGTATCTTTTAACTTCAACACTTCTTGGTGAAATATTAAGCAGAGGTGCTATTTCTTTTGAAGAAAGATTTAACCTAAGATAAGCACAAAGTCTTAAATCGTTAGATGTTAGTGAAGGATGCATTGTTTTAATCTTCTTTAGGAAGTCCTTGTCTGCATTATTAAATGCTTCCTCAAATACATTCCAATCATCTGTATTATTAAGGTTTTTATCAATAATTCTAATAACAGATTTTAAGTTTTTATCATTATCTGAAACATTTTTGAGCTCCTTTTTTATACTGTTTAAAAACTCATTCTTTTTTATTAAACTCATTGTCGATATACCCAACTCACGATTTTTACTTTCAATATCTTGTCTTAACTTTTCATTATTAAAACGCATAAGTTGTTGCTGATTTTCAAGCTCTTTTAGCTCTAATTCTCTTTCTGCTTTTTGTATTAATTTTTCTCTTTGCTTTCTATAATAACGTTTATACAAATTATGCATTAATGATGTAAATAATAAAACAAAAAAGATGTATATAACAATAGCCTCGTTTGATAGATGCCATGGTTTTTCTATTTTAAAACTATAAGTAGCGGTATTATTGGTTATGTTATTGCCAACTTTTGCTCTAACGTTAAAAACATAATCACCATAAGACAAATTTTTAAATAATATACTAGAGCTTGTAGACCAACTACTCCATTCTGGATAAATACCTTTTAACTGATATTGATATTCTGTATCTAAATACTTATCAAATTCTGCAACACTATAAGAGAATTCAATATTATTATCCTTGCTTTTAAAGCTTCCTTCAATATACTTATCTACAACTTGAAGACTATCTTTTAAATCGTTGGTTGAAATTGAATTAATAAAAATACTATATGTTTTTTCATTTAATTTACCTAAATCTAAAACAAGATACCCTGTTGATGTTCCTATTAAATGTTTGTTATTTTGCAGATGAGAAATGTTTTCGTAACCTGTTAGGCCCTTAGGAAGCAATGTAGAAAAAGAAATCTTATTAACTTTAGGAGTGCTACTTAACTTGCCAGGTGAAACATAATTTAGATTTTTATTTGAAAAACCCCAAAGAATATTATTCTCTTTATCTGATATAAGCTTACCAGACGTATACTCCTTTTTTGAATATAACTGACTTAAAATGGAGTCTTTAAAGAACTTTTTTTTTGATGGATTATATTTAAAAACACCTTCTTTATAAGCATAAAATATATTACCATTATGCTTTATAATACTAGAATTCAATCCTTTTTTAAGCGTTGAATCTTTTTCAACCTGTTCTGCTTTCGTAAAATCGTCATTTACTTTAACTTTATAAACGCCTTTAGATTCGTGGCTTACAAAAATATTGTTATTATAAAGCTCAAAAAACTTGCTTGAGATATCAAAACCATCAATTTTATTCCTAAATATCCATTTACCATTTACATTAGCTATTACATTAAGCCCAGTATAGTTACCTTGGAGTAATAAGTTTTCATTATTTTTTATAGGAATAATGTTCCATGTTCCTTGTATGTCTATAATCAATTCAGCTATATTCTTATTGACAATAAAAGTACCTGTATCGTGTCCACAAAACAACGAATTATTAAGTTTAACCAAGCATCTAACCGGTCCTTGGGTGCCCTCTATAAATTCAAATTCATCATCAGAAAGGATAGGTTTACAATACAAACCTTGGTTTGTACCTAAATACAAATAGTTATTATAAACTGCTGATGCGTAAACTGTTCCAATTTTCCCTTCTTTATCATTATAGATACTAAATGGGGATTTAATATTAACACAATTAACTCCATTATCTAAAGCTAACCAAATATTATTTTCAGAATCTTCAAAAATGGAATGTATTGTGTTATTACTTAAACCACTTTTAATATTAATGTGATAATTGATTTCTCCTTCTGAAGTTAAATGCAGAATACCATTAGATCTTGTTCCTAGTATAAAGCTTCCGTCTCTTAATTGTGTACTTCTATAAACGCCACTTTGAGGCAGCGACTTGTTTGCTGGAATATCCCATTTATTAAGTCTATTGTTATTAAAAACATAAAAACCATTAGCTTCTGTTTCAATTAAAAGTTTTCCTTTGTAATTAAAAACATTAACTAATAAATTGTTTTTTAATACATCATTGTTGGAAATTAACTTTGACTTACCATTTTCAATCTTATACAATCCATCCTTTGTTTTTTGAAAATATATACTTCCATTAACTTTAAACATTTTGTATATGGTTGTATCTGAATCAATAAATGAATAAGATGTATTACTCTTGTTATATATATAAATTCTTTCTAAAGATTGAAACAGAATATAATTATCAAGCTCTACAATATTCCAAAACTCTTCTTCTTCAAGAAACTCAATTTGTAGATTTTTGGAAAGCGACGTATAATACAAATCTCCAAACTCATTTCTTTGCCAATAACCAAATTCTTTACTACAACCTGTATAAATAACATCATTAAAAACGCTAACAGATCGTATTATTGTTTCGTTTGGCGATGGGTATAAACGCCATTTAGCACCGTTAAACTCTAATAAACCTTTATTGTTTGCAACATAAATATATTTATCCTTTGATTGTGCTATTGACCAGTTTTGATTTCCTGCTTGATACGATTTTGGAGTATATATTTCAATAGGAGGTATTTCTTGAGCCTTAACTAAAAAATGGCAAAAGAAATGTAACAATGTTGTAACCCAAAAAATATTTTTCAATTGTAAAGCAATTAATGTTGCGTTACTAATATAGTATAAATCCTTGTATTTATTACATTATCAAATACTTTGTATGGTTTTTGTATGGTTTTTTAATAATAAAAAATCGCATACATCTTCATTATTAACTTACCATTACACCATAAAAAAACTCCTAAATTATCATATTTCGAAGTTTTTTTAACTTTATTTTTACGAACTACTTAATACTAAATTCTTATTTTGATTAAAAAGGCGTCCGTAAAATTTATCTAATAATACTTAGAATTTGTCCTTCTGGTCTTTGGTTGGCTTCATTATTATAAATAATTAACAGAACAAAATAATATAGAATTAAAAATATACTATTATAACTGTTAACAAAGCCAATATAGAAATTAAAAATTGTTCAAATCTAACCAAATAATTTTTCTTTCCCATAATACCCATAATTGTTTAAACTACTTTTTAATTTTGTGAAATACCTTTAATATACTATTTCATACATTCAAAAGTTATATTTTTACGGCTAAGGTATATTTATTTATTTTTGCCGTTAATTATATTAGTCTATCCAATTTTATGAAACGTAGTCTCTATTTTATTTTTACTATTAGCTTTTTAATTCTTTGGAGTTCTTGCCGCAAAGATTTTGAGTTTTCTCCAAGTACAGGAAATCTAGAGTTTTCTAAAGACACCGTTTATTTAGATACTGTTTTTACTAACATTGGCTCTAGCACTTATAACTTAAAAGTTTATAATAAAAGTGATGATGACATTGTTATTCCTACAGTAAAACTTGGTTTGGGAAACACTTCAGAATACAGACTAAATGTTGATGGTATCTCTGGTAAAACATTCGAGAACATTCAAATTTTAGCTAAAGACAGTATATTTATTTTTGTTGAAACTACTATTGACATTAATAACTTCTCTAATCCAAATGGTAATTATTTATATACCGATCAAATTGAATTCGACTCCAACTCAAATCTTCAAAAAGTAGAACTTGTAACCCTTGTACAAGATGCTGTTTTTATTTACCCTAACAGAGATAACACTACAAAAGTTATTGAGACATTAACGCTTAATGTTGGAGGTGAATTAGTTGAAACTGAATTACAAGGGCGAGAGCTTTTAAATACCGAACTAACCTTTACCAACGAAAAACCTTATGTAATATATGGCTTTGCTGCTGTACCCAATGGAGAAACACTAACCATTAATGCTGGCGCACGCCTACACTTTCATTCTAATTCTGGGTTAATCGTTTCTGAGGGCGCAACACTTAATGCTAATGGTTCGTTTAGTAATGACCAAAATTTGTTAGAAAATGAAGTTATTTTTGAAGGTGACCGATTAGAATCAAATTTCTCTAACACACCAGGGCAATGGGGAACTATCTGGCTGTTTGATGGCAGCATAAACAATAGCATAAACTACGCTACAATTAAAAATGCAACAGTTGGTATTTTAAGCGATGGTAACCCAAATGGTGCGACAGAAAAGCTTAAAATTAGTAATTCTCAAATTTACAATTCTAGTAATTTTGGGATTTTGGGAAGAAACACATCTATAACTGGAGAAAACGTAGTTATAAATAATTCTGGACAATCATCGTTTGCGGGAACATTAGGAGGAACTTATAATTTTACACATTGCACCATTGCAAATTATTGGAGTAACGGATTTAGGCAATTTCCATCGGTTTTGCTAAACAATTTTGTAACAGATGAAGATAACAATGCTATTCTTGCAGACTTAACCGAAGCTAACTTTAATAATTGTATTATTTACGGAAATGATAATCCAGAGATTTTATTAGATGAAATTGAAGACTCAGCAATTACTTTTAACTTTAAGTTTACTAATTGTTTAATCCGTTTTGAAGACAATAACAATAATTTTACTGGAGATAATTACAATTTGGAAAACACAAATCTTTATGAAAACAATATATTTAATGAAGATCCAAATTTTAAGGATGTAGAATTAAACCAATTTATTATTGGTGATGAATCTGCTGCGATAAATAAAGGCAACGTGTTGTTTTCAAGCCAAATACCTACAGATATTTTAAATATAAACAGAACTACTTCACCAGACTTAGGTGCTTATCAGCATGTTACATTTCCTAAAGATGATTAATGTGTCTTTTTACAAAACTTGGCTTTATAAGAAAAGTTAGCTATTTTTTTAAAATCCTAAAGTACCAAACATTTAGCCAAAGTATCTTCGTAAATAGCTTCATATTGTGGTACAATATTATGTAAATCGTATTTTAAGGATTCTTTTCTGGCATTATTTTTAAAGGTCTCTAATCGGTTTTCATTGTTTAAAATATGTAATGCATTTTTAGTCATATCATCAACATCACCAACATCACTTAAAAATCCAGAAACACCATGTACGTTTACTTCTGGAATCCCTCCTGTATTACTAGATATTACAGGAACCCCAGATGCCATAGCTTCTAGTGCAGCTAAACCAAAGCTCTCGGTTTGAGATGGCAGCAAAAATAAATCACTAAAACATAATATTTTATCTATTTCGTTGCTTTTTCCAAAGAAAACAACCTTGTCTGTAATACCTAATTGTTGACAACGCCATTCCATTCTCTCGCGTTCTGGCCCCTCTCCTACTAGCATTAATTTTGCTGGCATTTCTTTTTGAATATTGTAAAAAACAGTAATAACATCTTGCACGCGTTTTACTTCTCGTAAATTACTAATATGAGTAATAATTTTTTCATCGTCATTTGCCATCATAGCACGTTGACAGTCAGTAAATCCATCATTATACTTACTTAAATCTATAAAATTAGGCACTACGCTAATCTCATTTTTAATATCGAATAAGCGCAATGTATCCTCTTTTAAACTCTGCGAAACTGCTGTTACAGCATCCGATTTGTTTATACTAAAGGTAACTGCTGGTTTATAAAATGGATGACTACCAACAAGTGTAATATCGGTACCATGTAACGTGGTAACAATAGGCACATAAATGTTTTCTTCTATCAACATTTTTTTAGCCATATAAGCTGCATAAGCATGTGGAATTGCATAGTGTACATGTAAAATTTCAATTCCATGAAGCTTTACCATATCTACTAATTTACTCGATAAAGCAAGCTCGTATGGTTGATAATGAAATAAAGGGTACTCTGGAACATTTACTTCATGATAATGCACATGGTTACTCAACAACTCCAATCTAACTGGTTGGTTGTAGGTGATAAAGTGTATTTCGTGTCCTCGTTTAGACAACTCTAAACCAAGTTCGGTTGCAACTACACCACTACCACCAAATGTTGGATAACAAACAATACCTATTTTCATAAAATTTATTCTAAATTTTCAGAGTAAAGAAAATAGATACAAGAATAAAGATTTGATATATTTATTCGATTTTATCAAACAATTTCTTTATTCTTTTAACAATTTCTTTATTCTTGTATCTTTTCTCTTAAATCTTCTTTATTCTTCTATCGCTTCGTAAATTAAACGTTGAATATCTGTTCTTATATTCTTTTTTAACAATATGTTTTTTCCAGCTTTAGGATATGTTCTATTTGCTAAAAACACATAAATAATTTCTTCTTCTGGATCGGCCCAAGCATACGTACCAGTAAATCCTGAATGCCCAAAACTCGTCATCGATATACAACCACAAGTTGGTCCTTCTTCTCCTAATTGTGGTTTATCGAAACCAACGCCTCTTCTATTATCCTTTTCACAAAAATAACAAGTATTAAACATATCTATAGTTTCAGGTTTTAAATACCGTTTACCGCCATAAAACCCTTTTTGCAAATACATTTGCATAATTTTAGCAACGTCATTGGCATTACTAAAAACACCAGCATGTCCGCCTACTCCGTTTTGCATTGCAGCACCCATATCATGTACAAAACCATGTACTTCTTCATAGCGATAGTAATCGTCAATCTCAGTTGGAACTATCTTTTTATTACTTATTTTATGATACGGATTGTATAACGTGTAATTTGCTCCTAAAGATTCATAAAAATGATTTTGCACTATTTCATCTAAGCCTTTGTCGTAATGTTTCTCAATAAATTTCTTTAAAATATAATAAGGAAAATCGCTATATCTATATCTTAATCGGTCTAACAATTCAGAATCTTTAATTATCTCAGGAATAGAATCTTTATAATCACTACGTAAAAACAAATCTTTAGTGACTTCAATATTAAATTTATCACTCTTAACTTTTCTGTAATATTTAGAGCTAGGGCGTTTTGTAACCGAATCGAGTGTTTTATAATAAAAGGGTTCCCAGGGGCGTAATCTCGCATAATGAGAAAGCATCTGTTTAATAGTAATATCTTTTTTATTAGATTTTTTATACTCGGGTAAAATTTCTGAAAGTTTACTATTTAAAGATACTATACCTTGCTCTACCATTTGCATAAGTACTGGCAATGTGGCTAGAATTTTTGTTAATGAAGCGACATCGTAAACATCATCAAAAGCTACTTTTTCTTTTCCTTTATAAGTGTGTTTTCCGAAGTTTTTATTGTAAATAACTTTACCGCGTCTTGCCACCAAAAGTTGAATTCCCGGAGTCATCATAGAATCAACAGCCATTTGAGCCACAGAATCTATCTTACTCAATTTTAATGAATTCATACCCACACGTTCTGGACTAGAATATCCTAATCGTTTTATTGAAAAATTGTTAATACCATGACCTTGTTTAAAAAATTCACCTGTAGAAACAGGTAGCGTGCCTTTTGCTGCAAAAGCACCAAATATAAGTTGTGCTGATTTTTGTTGAGCAATCTCACTATTTTGATAACTAACTACAATACTTTCAATATTCTCAATAGTTTTTAAATCTGATAAAGCATAAGGTTTTACAAAAACATCTAATATTACAGCATGTGTTCTAGCTATTTCGTGTAACCAAACTAATTCTTTATCGGTAAATTTATGAGGCTTCCAGGGACTTTCGTTAGAGCGATGCAAACCAATTACAACGGTATTGTAGGGTTGTAATTTATTCATTAATTCATCCAATTTTTCAGCTTCAATAGCATGAACTTTAGTGTATTTTTTTAGTTCATTAAAGAATGTAAAACCACTATCGTCTCCCAATTTCACGTAAGCCATAGTTTTAGTTTCTAACTGACGAATGGGCAACAAATCGTTTTTATTCTTTACAATGGTGATAGCATTTTCAATAAGATCTTCATATAAAACATCGTCTTCAATTCTATTCAAATCTTCATGTAAATTATACAATCCAATAGGTTTATAATTATTTAATCCGACTTTATATTTAGCCTGAAGCACCTTTTTTACTGAATGCGCTAAACGTTCTTCAGTAATCTCACCTTTCTCATAAGCTTCTGAAATTTTAGAAATACCAGCAGGAACATCTTCAGAAATAAGCAAAACATCATTACCAGCTTTAAATGCAGCCAAATCTATTTCGCCACTTGTTGCAAATTTCCCAGATGTATTACCATCAATCGCAGGTTCTATATAATCTGCTACACCTTTCATATTTAAAGCATCTGTGAATATCAATCCTTTAAAGCCTAAACGCTCTTTTAAAATATCTGTAACTATATGTTTTGATAGTGATGATGGATAGCCAGAACGTGCTTCTAAACTAGGCACATTTAAGTGCGCTACCATAACACTAGAAAGTCCTTCTTTAATTAATTTTTTATATGGATATAACTCAATTGAATCTATTCGTTTTTCACTAAAACTAACTGATGGTAATGTTTTATGTGAATCTTGATCGGTATCGCCATGTCCTGGGAAATGCTTTGCATTAGCCAAAACACCTGCATCTTGCATACCTTCCATTAACACTAAAGCTTTTGCCGTAACATTATCTCTATCTTCTCCAAATGAGCGATTGCCAATTATTGGGTTTTTAGGATTGGTGTTAATATCTGTAACTGGTGCAAAATTAAAATGAACGCCTAAACGCTTACAATGCTCGCCAATATACTTTCCTGTTTGCTTAATAAGATTGTTATCTTTTATGGCACCAAGTGTCATATTCCACGGAAACGAATAGGTAGAATCTAAACGCATTCCTAAACCCCATTCAGCATCCATACCAACTAAAAGAGGTACTTTAGACATGGCTTGTAATTCGTTGTTTAATTTAGCTTGCTTTACGGGACCACCAAGCGAATAAATAACACCACCCAATTTATGATCTTGAATTAGTTTTATATTAGCGTTTTTTGTTTTTTTATCTTGATTAGAAAAAATCATAATCATATACAACTGTCCAACTTTTTCTTTTAGAGTTAACGAATTATACACACTATCAACCCATTTTTGCTGCCCTTCAACATCTTCATGCAATAGAGGGTTTGAAGATATCTGACCAAATGCAAAAATAACTGTAAAAAAAGATAGAAATGAGAGAACGAAGTGGCGCATATAATGGATAAATTTTAAATATTATTAATAGTAATAACTATGCCAAAATAATACTTTTAAAAAGAAGAAAAAAAGACTTTAAGATAGAATTATAATAAGATTATAAACAGACGGTTTTAATTTTCTAAACAATGAACTACTCAATTAAATCAATATGCCTGTCATGATATCCTAACAAATACAACACACCATCTAACCCTATACTGGATATAGCACTTTGCGCATTATCTTTAACTTTTGGTTTAGCATGAAAAGCAATGCCTAAGCCGGCTAGATTAAGCATTTGTAAATCGTTTGCACCATCTCCAACTGCAATAGTTTGGCTTATATCTATACCCTCTTTCTTTGCAATTTCTTTAAGGTATTCTGCTTTTTTATTACCATCAACAATATCCCCAAGATAACCACCAGTTAAAACGCCATCTTTAATTTCTAATTGGTTAGCATATACATAATCTATACCTAATTCTTTTTGTAAATAATGCCCAAAATATGAAAACCCTCCAGATAAAATAGCAGTTTTAAATCCGTAGCTTTTAAGAGTATCAATAAGTCGTCGTGCGCCTTTTGTTATTGGCAGATTAATAGCAACATCATGCAATACATCTTCACTCAATCCTTTTAAAAGCTTCATACGCCTTTTAAAACTTTCGTTAAAATCTATTTCTCCATTCATTGCAGATTCTGTAATAGCTTTTACCTCTTCTCCTACTCCTGCTAATTCTGCTAATTCATCAATAACTTCTGTTTGAATAAGTGTAGAATCCATATCAAAACAAACTAAGCGCCTATTTCTTCTATAAATATTATCTTCTTGAAATGCAATATCAACATCTAAATCGTGTGAAATTTGCATGAATTTTTCAGTAAACTCGTTTTTATTATCAATTTCACCTCTAATAGATAATTGTATAGAAGCTCTAGGGTATTCTGCTTCTTCAACAAGCGAAAGTCGCCCTGTAAGCCTTTTTATAGAATCTATATTCAAGTTTTTTTCTGAAATTACTTTAGTAACTTCAGATATTTGTTCGGCAGCTAGTTTTTCTCCTAAAATAGTAACAATATATCGATCTTTACCTTGAAGACTCACCCATTTTTCATAATCTTCTAGCGAGATTGGAGTAAATTTAGCGGTAATACCTAACTCATAAGCCTTAAAAAGTAAGTCTTTTAAAACTGCAGCAGATTTTTTCTTAGATTGAATTTCAAACAGTATTCCTAAAGACAATGTATCATGAATATTTGCCTGACCAATATCTAACACTTTAGCACCATATTGTGCTAAAACTGATGTTAAACTAGATGTTAATCCTGGTTTATCTTGTCCCGAAATATTTAATAAGATAATCTCGTTAGCCATAATTTTATTTTTGCCTTGAATGACGTAAAAATCATTATTCTATTTGATATATGAAAGTTTTTTTAGCTTATAATACGTGGTTATCTTAATTTTTGATAATCAGATAATCAAATCATAAATAAAAAGACAGAATGATAATGATGAGAAGATAAAACTAAAAAATAGTTACTTTTTTATTCTATTAGTATTTTAATATCTTTTGGAATGAAAAACTCTTCAAAAGCGCCATTTTTTGCATTAATTGGCGTACAATAGCCTTGGATGCTTATCTCTGAATACTCACCAAATTTAGATTTATCAAAGCTTTTCCTTATATTCAATTCTGGTATTTCGATTATGATTTTGTTTTTTAATTCAGATATTTTTCCAATAAACGTTTTTTTAAATGGGTTTTGTTTTGATATTACATGTTCAGCAATATATTGCTCATCATTTCCAAAAATACTTGGTCCTTCAACAAAGTACTTTTTTAACTGCATATTGTTTTCACTATAAATTCCCTTTTGTTTATTTATTATAGAAAAGTAGATTCTTAAATTAGAAAAAGTCTTATAAAATCTAATTATTTTTTCTTCATTTTTAGGAACTATAATAACGGTTAATTCAAAATTGTCATTTGTTTCATAAACATCCTTATCTGTTATAAAATATCTTTCAGTTTCAGAAAAGCTGTCTGTTTTGCAACTGAGTATTGATGTTATAGTTAAAAGGTAAAATAAAATGTGTTTCATTGTAAACTGAATAAACTATTTTACAAATCGACTATGCCAACTCTCACTTGCTGGAACTTCCCAATTCTCTTTAAACTCAGCTATATTATTAACTAAATTATTGAATACAATAGTGTTTTTAGAAACCGCTTTGTCTTTTGCCATTTTTCTAAAATCTGTGAGTGTTTTGTACGCAACATATTCACCTTGCTTGTAAGATACATTCATTTTATCCATTAAATCGACATTATAATCTTTTTCTAATTGTTGAATAAAATGAACTGAAGCATCTATAGAACAACCTGTAGCTTTATTCAAATCTTGGTTTAAACCTAATACAATAAATCGCTTATATTTTATAGTATAACCTGCTTGTAAATCACTTCCATGAGCCGTCCAGTTTTCAATAAAAATATTTAATTTAGATTGAATTTCTTCTATCTCTTGTTCGGTAAACGAACGGTTTGCTTGGT
Source organism: Wocania ichthyoenteri Th78 (assembly GCF_000789235.1). GTDB lineage: Bacteria > Bacteroidota > Bacteroidia > Flavobacteriales > Flavobacteriaceae > Wocania_A > Wocania_A ichthyoenteri. Next base: position 3,377,073 of record NZ_KN525716.1, on the reverse strand, counting down.
AAATCCAAACACGTGATTCTTCTGGTAATGTATTAAATTCTACTAGCATTTATTTAATATCGTTTGTGAGATGCTTCGATTACACTCAGCATGACAATTTTATTTAATAATTTAAGTATTGGATTCCTCCCTACGAAGGAATGACAAAAATTTATAAATCTTGGGCATTAGCAATAAGTTCAGCAATATCCAGAACTTCAACGTCTGCTTCTTTTTCTTTAGCTTTTACACCATCAGTCATCATCGTATTACAAAATGGACAACCTGCTGCTATAATTTCTGGTTTTACATCTAAAGCTTGTTCGGTACGCTCTAAATTAACATCTTTATCGCCTTTTTCAGGTTCTTTAAACATTTGTGCTCCTCCTGCTCCACAGCATAAACCGTTGCGACGGCAGTTTTTCATTTCAACTAATTCTGCCTCTAATTTTTGAATGAGTTCTCGTGGTGCTTCATAAACATTATTGGCGCGACCTAAATAACAGGGATCGTGAAATGTAATGCGCTTGCCTTTAAATTTTCCACCTTCTATGGTTAATCGACCTTCGTCAAGCAATGTTTTTAAAAACGTAGTATGATGCATTACCTCATAATTTCCGCCCAATTCTGGGTATTCATTTTTTATAGTATTAAAACAATGTGGACAAGCAGTTACTATTTTTTTTACTTCGTAAGCGTTTAAAACTTCAATGTTTGTTACGGCTTGCATTTGAAATAAAAATTCGTTTCCAGAACGTTTTGCTGGATCGCCAGTGCAACTTTCTTCAGTTCCTAATACGGCAAATTCTACATTAGCTTTGTTTAAAAGTTTTACAAAAGCTTTTGTTATTTTTTTTGCTCTATCGTCAAAACTACCTGCACAGCCTACCCAAAATAATACTTCGGGTTGTTTTCCTTGAGCCATGTATTCTGCCATGGTTGGTACTTTTAGTAATTCGCTCATTGTTTAACGTGATTTGTGTTGCGTTAGGGATTGAGGCATTTGTTGGAGCTCTTTTTTGTTTTTTCAAAAAAAGCGACTGCCGAAAGCCCGACCCTTTTTAGGGTAACGCCAAATTATTTATTTATTCGTTTTTCCAGTTTAATCGATCCATTTGATTGTATGGCCATGGTGCGCCATTGTTTTCTATATTGGTCATCATGTTATTAAGCTCGACTGGGGCTGCTGATTGCTCCATAACCAAATAACGACGCATGTCTAAAATGATTGATAATGGGTCGATGCTTACCGGACAAGCTTCTGTACATGCATTACACGATGTACATGCCCAAAGTTCTTCGCGCGTAATATAATTATCTAAAAGCTGTTTTTCGTCTGGTTTAAATTTGCCTTTATTCGTATCAATGTTTTTACCAACTTCTTCTAAACGATCTCGCGTGTCCATCATGATTTTTCGAGGCGATAGCTTTTTACCTGTTTGATTGGCGGGACATTCGCTAGTGCATCGTCCGCATTCTGTACAGGTATAAGCGTTTAATAGCTGCACCCAACTTAAATCTTGCACATCGCTTGCACCAAATTTTGCAGGTGCTTCACCATCGTCCTCAGGTACTGCATAAGGATCGGCATCTGGATCCATCATTAATTTCACCTCTTTGGTAACCGCTTCAAGATTATTTAATTGCCCCTTTGGAGTTAATTTCCCATAATACGTATTTGGGAACGCTAATAAAATATGCAGGTGCTTTGAAAAATATAAGTAATTTAAGAATATTAAAATGCCAACAATATGTAACCACCAAGCAGCTCTTTCTATAAAATGAATAGTGCCTTCTGGCAAGCTGCTAAACCAAGGTGCTATAAATTGGCTGATAATATTACCTGAATTCATAGCTTGAAAATTCAAGTCGGTAGCGTTCATAACTAAAAATAAAGTCATCAATACCATTTCGAAATATAGAATAAAATTACCATCGTTTTTTGGCCAACTCGTCATTTCGCTTTTCCAAAAACGAGCTAGTTTTATAATGTTTCTACGAACCCAAAATATAGTAACGGATATAAATACTAAAACACCTAATACTTCAAAAGCGCCTATTAAAAAGCCATAAACCGACTCTGGTAAAACTTTTAAACCGATTCTGTGCGTACCAAATATACCATCGATAATGATTTCTAAAACTTCAATATTGATGATTATAAACCCAACGTAAACGACAGCGTGTAAAAAACCTGCAATAGGACGACGTACCATTTTGCTTTGTCCTAAGGCAATCATAGCCATATTTTTCCAGCGTTGCGATTTATTATCGCTAACATCTACATCTTGCCCAAGTTTAATGTTTCGAATTAATTTCTTAACATTTCTTGTAAAATAACCAACACCTATTATAAGCAGTATTGTAAAAAGCACGTTCGATATGTAATTCATATTTTATATGCGTTAATCTTTCTGTTTGATTTCATTGCCCTCGGCATCATATTGCTTTGCTTTTTTTCCAAATAAAGAAAAATGCACATAACGTTTTGGGTTTAGTTTCATATCTTCTAACAACTGCTCTAACTGTAATGTTGCACCTTCTAAGTTTTCATATAGCGCATCATCTTTAAGTAATTTACCCATTGAGCCTTCTCCTTTTTCTAAATTAGCAATAATTTTATCGAAGTTTTGAAGTGTTGTTTCTAAATTAGATATAGTTTTCTTGAGGTCTGATTCTGAAATCGTATTTGTTATTTTTGCTAAATCTCCAGTTAGTTTTTCCGCATTAGTTAATACGCTATCAATTTTACCTTGATTATTTTTAATGGTATGATTTAGAGATAATGATGTGCTCTTAAATGAATCTATTGTAGAACTTAAACTAGCTATGCTTTTTTTAAGGTTTGCTTTGGTTTGTGCATCAAAAACTTGGTTTAAATTGTTTAGCAAGCTATCAGCACTAACCATCATATTTTCAATTTTACCTTGCAATGGTGTTAGTTTCTGATTTACCAATTCACTTAACCCTGCCTTAACAGAGCCTTGTAAATACGAATCGCTTTTAGCATTTTCTGCATTATCATTTGCAGGAACAATGGCAACAGCTTTACCTCCTATTAAACCTGTTTCATACAGTTCTGCCCTACTGTTTTTTGAAAACTGAAAATCGCTATCAACTAAAAGTTTTACTTGTAATTTTCCTGAGACATCATCTTTAAAACCTATACTAATAACTTTACCCACAATTAAACCATTAATGGTAACTGGTGTTGATGCTGTTAAGCCTTCAACATTATCATAAACAGCATAAAATGTACGAGAAGAATCGAGTAAATTTTGACCTTTTAAGTAATTGAATCCGAAAATAAATAGGACAATTCCTGATAGAACTAATATTGATGTTTTAACTTCTTTTGATATATTCATCTAAAACTGTTATTGCTATATTTAAGTAAGATGTAATTCGCATAAAAACCAAATAACTAAGTGTTATTTTTTAGTTATACTCATTTCAAAATAAATATGTTTAGTTAAACAAATTTAAGATAAATTTAAAAAGAATGAATCTAATTAGCAGTTGTTTTTAAAGCTTCGGTTAAAGATATTTTTTTACCGTCTTTAAATGCTACTATATAACCTGTTTTAAAACCAGTAGCTTTAGCCTCTTCTTCTAGTTTTTTTATGGTATTATAATTTGAAGTTTCTCCGTAATAATATTTATATAAATTATTTTCTTTGTCTCTAGAAACATTGTTTAAACCTTTAAAGTTATATGGTTTTGTTTCTAAAGCTTTGGAGCTTGCCGCAATTTGTACTTTAAAAATAATGTCTGCGTAGGTTTCTTTAGAATGTTTTGTTGTTTCTGGTAAGTCATCGATATACGCTAGGTCACTTACGTTTAAATACAAAGCTTTTTTATATTCTAAGATGGCATCTTTAATAGACAAAGCCATTTCTCTTTGTCCTTTTTTAGAATTTAAATACGCTCCTTCTTTTTTATTAGTTAAAAACCCAAGCTCAACCAACACACTAGGCATAACGGTTTGATGCAATACAATAAAACCTGCTTGCTTTACATTTCGGTTTTTTCTTTTTAATTTATTAGCAAAATTCTTTTGTATTAAGCTTGCTAGATGTATACTTTGATCTAAATATTCTTCTTGCCCTAACATTATACTAATAACAGATTCAGGAGAATTAGGATCGAAACCACCATAGTTTTTTTCGTGATCTTCTTCATGAAAAATTGCTGAATTCTCTTTTTTAGCAACCTCAAAATTTGTTTGATTTCTATGTGTTCCTAAAACAAAGGTGCCTGCACCATAAGCTTGACTAGTATGTGAATCGCAATGTACCGAAACAAACAAATCTGCATTGGCTTTATTAGCTATTTTTCCTCTAACAAATAAATCGACAAGTACATCTGTTTTACGTGTGTAAATTACTTTAATATTTGGATCTTTTTCAAGTTCTTTTCCTATGGCTAAAACAACTTTTAAAGCTATATCTTTCTCTTTATAACCATTACCTAAATTTCCAGGATCTTTTCCACCATGACCTGCATCTAAAACCACAACAAATTTATTGTTAGTTTGATTATTATCAACATTTATAAAAGATGAAAATGTTAATACTATTATAAAAGATACGAAAACTAATAATTTGTTCGTTTGCATAAGTGTTTTTAACGCGTAAAATTTCGGTTTATTACTCAATCACATTGAGTAAATATTTAATTTTAAATTTTTCCGTTGAATAATAAATTATCACAGAAAAATATATGTAATTTTGGCAATTCAAAAACCGAGCCATACTTTTACAAAAATACATTTAAAAGCGTTGCGTACAAACAACTTTAAAATACTTTTTGCATTAAGTTTTACAGTGTTTATTAACACGTTTAGCTTCGCTCAAGATATTCAAAAAAAACAGGACAAGGTTATTAAACCAACTGTTAAAGATAGTGTAGTTATTAATGCTAAAGATCTTATAAAACCTGAGAGGCCATCTGAAAAAGCGCAAGACTCCACTTCTACAGATTCCATTAAACCCAAAAAAGAATTATTAGAGCATATTGTAAAATATAGAGCAACTGATTACACTTCTTTCAATCAAAAAAAGCAAAAACTATATCTATATAATAATGCAGAAATAGATTATGGTGATATTAATATTAAGTCTGGTAGCATTGTTATAGATTATAGCACCAACACCGTTTATGCTAAAGGTATTTTAGATTCTGTTGGAGTCTATTCTCAAGCGCCTGTATTTACTCAAGGTAGTAATGTGGTTGAACCAGATTCGATTGTTTTTAATACCAAATCTGAAAAAGCCCTTATTTACAATTCTAAAACAGAACAATCTGGTGGTACTGTTATTGCCCAAATAACAAAAAAAGAAAACGATTCGGTTTATTTTATACACAGAGGAAAATACACCACTGCTGAAGATTTAGAAGATCCAGAATATTATATTTTATTAAGAAAAGCTAAAGTAGTTCCTGGTAAAAAAATTGTAACCGGTTTGGCAAATCTTTTTATTTACGATGTACCCACACCTATTGGTTTGCCTTTTGGTTTTTTTCCGCAATCTGAAAAACAAACTTCTGGCGTTTTAATACCTAGCTTCGGAGAACAAAACGATCGTGGTTATTTTTTACAAAACGGTGGTTATTATTTTGCCATAAACGATTATGTAGATTTAGCGGTTTTAGGCGATTATTATACTAACGGCAGTTACGGATTTCGCTTAGAAAACACCTATTCAAAACGTTACAAGTTTAGAGGTAACGTTGGGTTCCGATACGAAAACTTGATAACTAGCGAGCGTGGTTTTCCAGATTACGGAAAATCTACTGTGTATAATTTGCGTTGGTCGCACAGTCAAGATAGTAAAGCAAATCCAAGCTCGAAATTTTCGGCATCAGTAAACTTAGGTAGTAGTAATTATTATCGAACATCTACTAATCAAGTAAATTTAGCTAATAGATATAACAATACATTATCATCATCAGTTTCTTACTCCAAAACATTTGAAGGCGAACCCTCTGTAAACTATAGTGTTACAGCAACACATTCTCAAAATACAAATACCGAGCAAATTAATATGACGCTTCCTACATTTCAAGGAAACGTGAGTAGAATATTTCCTTTTGCTCCTAAAAATGGATCAAAAAAGGGCATCATTCAAAATATAAATTTTCAATATAGTGTTCGAGGGGAAAACAGAATTCAAACTACAGATTCTTTATTCTTTAAAAAGGAAATGTTTGATGATGCGAAAGCTGGTTTTCAACATTCCATTCCTATAAGTACAAATTTTAAAGTATTTAAACATTTTAGTTTAAGTACGTCTGCAAATTTTAATGAAGTGTGGACTTTTAAAACCATTAATAAGGTTTATGATAATTTGACTGATGATCTTACAACTGAAACGGTAAACGGTTTTGACGCTTTTAGAACCTATAGTTTTAGCACCAGTTTAGGAACTACAGTTTATGGGATGTTTAACTTTAAAAAAGATGGAGAGAATCCAAAAATACATGCTATTCGCCATGTTATTCGTCCGTCTATTAGTTATAATATTAACCCTGCTTTTGATAAATATTATGAAACTGCCGAAGTTATTAATGCCGATGGTTTAACCGCTGGCGATTTAGAAATTCTTCAAAATGATAGACGTTTAGAATACTCTCGCTTTGAACAAGGCCTTTTTGGAGTTCCTGGGAAAAACTTTTCCAGCTCCATGGGAATTTCTATTGCCAATAATTTTGAAGCCAAAGTACGCGATAAAGACAGTACAGCCACCGAGCCTAAAAAAGTTATACTGCTTAACAACCTAAACTTTTCAACATCTTATAATTTTGCTGGAGATTCGTTACAATGGAGTCCAGTGAGAATGAGTGGTGGTACGCAATTATTTGATAATAAGTTAAGTGTTAATTTTGGTGCTACATTAGATCCGTATGCCTTAGATAACAATAATAGACGAATTAATAAATTTAATATTAATAATGGCGGCAGTCTTTTTAGATTAACTAGTGCAAACATGACCATGAGTTATTCACTTTCTGGTGGTGGCAAAAAAGACGGTGATGCCAACCAAGATAAAGGTCGTGCGAGACAAGAAAACTTAAGAGGCGGCGGACGAGATGATGATTTATTTGGAGTTTCCGAAGATTTTTCTAAACCTAATAAAGATGATGATAAAAATAAAGATGAAGAGCCCAGTGTTTTTTATAACTTCAAAATACCTTGGGATTTACGTTTAGCGTATGCCGTAAATTACGCCAATGCTACGAGGCAGAATGAAATATCGTCGCACTCACTTATGTTTTCTGGTAATATAGAATTATCGCCTAAATGGTCTGTTGGCGCATCTTCTGGTTACGACTTAAAAAGGCAAGGTTTTACACCTACACAACTGCGGTTTGGGCGCGATTTATTAAGTTGGAAAATGGATTTTAGTTGGACACCATTTGGCCCTTATAAATCATGGAATTTCTTTATAGGAATTAAATCTAGTATTCTAAAAGATCTTAAATACGAAAAACGTAGACAACCCGATCAACGACTTTAAGGAAATTAATAATATATTTTTCGATTTATTCATTGTTTATATTTTTATAATGATGAATTGGCATCTATGTAGTACTTACCACAAATAGAAATTTAATCTATCCTAGAATAACTCTTTTTTAATGAAGTATACAATTCATTTAACTCTCTTTTCAATTGCTACTAATTCAGTAACTTTAAGTTGAGCATCTTGCTGAGCATTCAAGGTCTAATTAAACTATCGCAGTAAATCAACTACTTATTCCTTTTGTTTTGGTTTAGGAATGGAAGCCTCTTGGCAAGGTTTATTGTTGCTGTTTATAGAGTTTATAAATTTATAGGGTATTATTTACTTGATTTGTTGATTTATATTTCATATTTCATGATAATATTCTTATTTTAGCATCATTATTAATTTAAACCATTTTCATAATGAGACATTTAAAATTATTATTTTTTTGTTGTAGTATATTTTTATTCATGTCAACTTCTTCTTCTGAAAATACATCAAAGCTATTTGAATCTTGTGAAGAGGTCGTGACTACAATCTATGAATATACTAATGAATGCGGTAATTTAATGGGGTTTTATTATATCCAAAATTCAGGAGGAAATTGTGGCTTTAATCATTTTGTTACAATTGATGCACCATGTAAAGAACCACCACCACCACCAGGCGATCCTTATTAATGAGTATTTTTAAACTCTCCATTTGGAGAGTTTTTTATTTAAGTAAACTTGATTTTATAATTACTCTTTATTTAATTAACTTGGTCAATATTAAGTCTATTGTCCTTTATGTATATAAATGCCATTGAATCCATAAACCCAAAGATTTCGCAAAAAGAGAAACAAACAATAATGAGATCCCCTACTTCGAGGAAATGAAAAAAATATTAATTCTATGAAAAAAATTATAACCACACCAAACGCACCAGCTCCCATTGGCCCATATAATCAAGCTGTTTTAAGCGGAAACACACTGTATACATCAGGGCAAATTGCATTTAGTCCTGAAACAGGAGTGCTTGTTTTAGACGATATTAAAACCGAAACTAAACAAGTCATGGAAAATATGAAAGCGGTTCTTAAGGCTGCTAATATGACTTTTGATAATGTTATAAAGTCTTCAATATTTATTAGCGACATGGATAATTTTGGGCAAATAAACGAGGTATACGGAAGCTATTTTGATGATGTAAATGCACCAGCACGCGAAACGGTAGAAGTTGCCAGATTACCAAAAGATGTAAATGTTGAAATTAGTATGATAGCTGTAAAATAACTAAGCTGGTTCATCAACCGAGGCATATTTAGTGAGTAACTCTTTTAGCTTTTCTACCTCAATAGGTTTTGCTAGAAAATCGTCAATACCAGCTATTTTTGCATTCTCAATATCTTCATCAAAAGCACTTGCAGATACAGCAATTATAGGTGTCTTCTGTTTTGCATACTTTCTGCTTCTTTTAATTTTTTCAGTAGCTTGATAACCATCTAAATCTGGCATATAAATATCCATAAATACCATATCAAAATCCAGAATTTTATACAGTTCGACTGCTTCAAGTCCGTTTTTAGCAAAGGTACAATCTGCTCCCTGTTGTTCTAATAAAAACTTAATCACTTTCTGATTCATTCTATTATCTTCAGCAACCAATACATTAAATTTATTGAGCAGTATAGGTTTAATTTCTGAGCTTGCTGCTTCAATATTTAATGTCTTTTTTAGTTGTAAGCTAAAGTAAAATGTTGTGCCCTTATTTTCTTTACTTTCAATTTTAAGCTCTCCTCCCATTAGTTTCACTAAATCTCTGGAAATAGAAAGTCCGTATCCGCCTCCTCTATAATCTTTAAATTCAGAAGTATCTAATTTTCCTGATGATTCAAGAATTCTTTTAACTTCGTAAGAACGCATACCTATACCCGTATCTTTAATGTAAAAAGTAACGATTTGATCGTCATCAATACCAACGGTTTGGTCAACAATTATTGTTATTTTCCCGTTATTAGTAAACTTAATAGCGTTGTTAATTAAGTTTATAAGTACTTGTTGAATTCTAGCTGAATCGCCTAAAACATAAAACTTGTTTTTTTCTTCAAACAAAAACTTAAACTCTAATTCTAAGCCTTTTTCCCAAGCTTGATATTCAAAAATTTTAAATAATCTAGATAAATCAGATTTTAAATTTACTGCTACTAAATTTAATTCTATTTCGCCATCATCTACCCTAGAATTATTAAGAATCATGTTAACCAATTGCAATAAATGCTCAGAAGAATAATCGGCAATTTCAACTTGTGCTTTTTGGTCGGCATCTAAATTAGTCTGCTTTAGCATATTTAGCATGCCTAATACAGTGTTTAAAGGTGTTCTAATCTCATGACTCATATTTGCCAAATAAATTGACTTATAATCAGCAGTATCTAAAGCTTCGTTTAAATTTTGTTTAATGTCTTTTATGAGGTTATTTAAATTTTCGACTTCCAACTCGTTTGAATATTGATTCTTAAAAAAGTGGAATGCAATGCCAACTAGCACAACCATTAAAATAGCGAGTAATAAAGAAATGCTTCTTAAATCTGTATTTACATCAATATAATTAAAACTAACAAAGAAAATAACCGCAAAAGCAATGCCCATAAAAATTGATAAAACAATTTTTGCTTGTGTAGGTTTTATGGGATTATTAAAAAACGGCATTGATAATTATTTAAACAAATATATTTGTAAATGATATAATATCAAAAGTATGATTTACAAATAAGTATTGCTAAAATATTAAGAAGTTTTAATTGATCTACCTATTGATCCAGTTTTTTGCGGTTGCAATTGATAAATAAAATCAGGTTTTAGTAAACCTTTTTCTTCTCGGTGCGACACGTATAAAATGGCTGTATTACTCTCTGAAGCTATTTTGTTAACTAATTTAGAAAATAACGCAGCATCATAATCATCCAATCCATTGGTGGGTTCGTCTAAAATAAGTAAGGGTGGATGTTTTACCATAGCTCTGGCAATTAAAACTAAACGTTGATGACCAACAGATAAGCTTAAAAAAGACTTATCTTTTATATCAAACATATTTAATACTTTTAACCATTGATGCGCTAATGCTATTTGCCGTTCATTTGGGATTTTATAAAGCCCAATAGAATCGAAAAAGCCTGAAATAATCATTTTCTCAATAGCTTGTAAACGTTCAAAACCTCGTAAATATTCAGAAGAAAAATAGCCAATTTTTCTTTTTATGTCCCAAACACTTTCCCCACTTCCTTTTTTAACACCAAATAGCATAATATCTTGGTTATATGCTTTTGCGTTATCGCCAGAAATAAGGCTTAAAAGGGTACTTTTTCCTGATCCATTTGGGCCTGTTAATTGCCAAAATTCACCTGGTTTAATTTCCCAGTTAATACCATTTACAATGGTTCTGTTGCCATAATTTACTGTAACATTATTGAACTTGACAAGAGAATCATATTGATAATTATTTAGATTGTAAGGTTTAGGTAAACTTAGTACAAAATCTTTTGTTTTATCTTCTACTAAAACATCTGCTTTTTTACACAAAACAGGATTGTTATTTTCTAATTTATAAAACCGATTTATAAAAGGCAATATATCCCTTTTTCTATTAGTAATTTGTATTACGGGTATATTTTGGCTTAAATGTGTTAATGTGTTTTTAATATCTTTTTGGGCATTTATATCTAAATTGCCAAAAACATTATCGACTAAAATATATTCTGGATTTTGAGAAACAAGGTGTTTCAATAACGCCCTTTTGCGTTCGCCTTCGGATGAGTTTAATAAGCTGTTTTTTGTGCTAGTAATAACATTGAAATTACCATGACGCACTTCTTTATCTATGAGCTTATCTAAAGTTTCCTTTGAAAATACAGCACCTTTTAAAGTAGAAAAATCATCTATAAAGTTGTTTAATGTAATGCGTTGAATAAGTTTATGCTTATCATCTTTATTAGAAATATAAAGCGCAACATGGTTAGGCAAAAAACTATTATTTTTAGGATTAACTTAACGAATAATTTTAGACAAAGTTACAACTTATTGGTGTGAAATGCCACTAAACCTTCTATGGGTCTTCGCTCAAAATTACCCACTCTAAACCCCATTTCGTCGGCAACTTCTTTTATTTCATTTTGTGAGAAAAAAGCAATTGATCCTGCAAAATGTACAGGAGCGGTTTTTAGCTCTTCTTTGTATTGCATAATCATGTTGGTTGCAAACAATCGAATTCCTTTCTTTATAAGATTAACGATATATTCTGAATCTTTATGCAAAAACATAAACTCTGCAAAACTTGCTAAATATGCATTTGGGTTTGGTTGTTTGTATAAGTTGTATTTTATGTAATCATCTTCAACATTAAACTTAGTTTCAAAAGCAATTTTAACATCTTCGGTCATATGATTAAAGTAATAGTCTCTAATTAGTTGACGTCCATAATAATTACCTGAAGCGTCATCCATAATTGAATATCCTAAAGATCTAACGCGTTGATGGAGTTTTTCACCATCATAATAACTACAATTAGAGCCTGTACCTAAAATACAAACAACAGCAGCTTCATTTATACTATTAATAGTAGCATAAACCGCAGCCATAGTATCTTCTTCAACCTCAATTACCGCATTTACAAATATTTCTTCTAACACACCTTTTAAAAGCGCTTTGGGTTTTTCTGTGCCACAACCAGCGCCATAAAAGTAAATATTGGTAACCTGCTCTCTATTAGCCTTTAAATCCTCATTTTTTCTAATTATTTTTCTGAGTTTCTTTTCTGGTAGTATTGCAGGGTTAAGACCTTTAGTCCGCATTTTTTCTAACAACTGATTACCATTATTATCTACTGCAATCCAATCGCATTTTGTAGAACCACTATCAACAACTAAAATCATAAACTTAAAAGTAAAAAACCACAGAATCATTATGCATGTACACGATAATTCTGTGGAATTATATTAATATTATATTGAACCAATATGCTGTGCTAAATCTACTAATTTAGATGAATAGCCATATTCGTTATCGTACCAAGATACTAATTTAACAAAATTATCGTTCAATGCCATACTTGCGTTAGCATCAAATGTACTTGTTTTAGGTTCAGACACAAAATCTTGTGATACTACACCTTCTTCAGTATAACCTAAAATGCCTTTTAATTCATTTTCTGAAGCATCTTTTAAAGCCGCTTTTATTTCATCCCAAGATGCGCTTTTTTCTAAACGACAAGTTAAATCTACTACAGATACATCAACAGTTGGTACTCTAAATGCCATACCTGTTAATTTTCCATTTAATTCTGGAATGACTTTACCTACTGCTTTTGCCGCTCCTGTTGAAGCTGGCACAATATTATTTAAAGATGCACGACCTAGTCTAAAATCTTTTTTTGATGGCCCATCAACAGTAAATTGTGTTGCTGTTGCAGCATGAACGGTTGTCATTAAACCTTCAGCAATACCAAATTTATCGTTAATTACTTTAGCTAAAGGTGCTAAACAGTTTGTTGTACAAGATGCATTTGATACAATAGTATCTGCTGCTGTGATATCTTTATGGTTAACGCCCATTACAAACATTGGCGCATCCGCAGATGGTGCAGATATGGCTACTTTTTTAGCGCCTGCGGTAATGTGTTTTCCTGCACCTTCTAGGTTTGTAAATATACCTGTACAATCTAAAACTACTTCTGCTCCAACTTCGTTCCATTTTAAATCTTCTGGGTTACGTTCAGCAGTAATTCTTATTTCATTTCCGTTAACAATTAAGTTTCCGTTTTTTGTTTCAATAGTACCATCAAACTTACCGTGTACCGAATCATATTTTAATAAATATGCTAAATGCTCAACATCTAACAAGTCATTAATTCCTACTACTTCAACATTTGGTCTTTCAGCTGCTATTCTAAAAGCAATTCTACCAATTCTACCAAATCCGTTAATTCCAATTTTCAATTTTGACATATTCTTATTTATTAATGTTTAAGTGCTCATAATATCTGAGACACGCAATAATTCTAAATTTATTTTTGTTTTTCCTTTTATAGCATTATCTAAAGGTGTTAATTCCATATTGTTATTTTGTAAACCAACCATAAAATTAGATTTTCCTTCTAATAATGATTCTACTGCTTTTACACCCATTCTACTAGCTAAAACACGATCGAAACAAGATGGCGAACCACCACGTTGCATGTGCCCAAGTACTGAAACCCTTACATCGTAACCTTCCATATTCTCATCAACATAATCTTTAAGCTCAAAAATATTTTTACCTATTTTATCGCCTTCAGCTACAATAACAATGCTTGATGTTTTTCCTGATTTTCTGCTTCGTTTTAAAGATTCTACCAATCTGTCTAATCCTAAATCTTCCTCAGGGATTAAAATTTCTTCAGCACCACCAGCTATTCCTGTATTTAAAGCAATATGACCAACATCGCGCCCCATTACTTCAATAAAAAACAATCTATTATGTGAACTTGCTGTATCTCGTATTTTATCTATAGCATCTACTACAGTATTTAAAGCCGTATCGAAGCCTAAGGTATGTGTTGTTCCTACAATATCATTATCAATAGTTCCTGGTATTCCCATTACTGGAAAATCAAATTCTTTATTAAGTATCATAGCACCTGTAAAAGATCCATCGCCACCAACAACAACTAAACCCTCAATACCAGCTTCAACTAATTTATTAAAGGCTTGCTGTCTGCCTTCTTTAGTTCTAAATTCTTTTGAGCGTGCCGATTTTAATATAGTACCACCTTTGTTTATTATTCCTTTTACACTTCTGGCATCCATAGATTTAAAATCGCCTTCTATTAAGCCTTCATATCCACGGTAAATACCAACACATTCTATATTATGATACGCACAAGTTCTTACAACGGACCTAATTGCTGCATTCATCCCAGGAGAATCTCCTCCAGATGTTAAAACTCCTATTTTTTTTATCTTATTTGGCATTAATCTTATAATTATGAAGTAAAATTAGTAAACTAATATTATAATTTTATAACATATATCATATTTTAACGATAGCTGTTAAACTATAACGTTTTAGTTAATAAAAAAAACGTTTTTATAAAAAAATATGCAACAAAATGTTGTAAAAATTGCTAATTATCTTTTTTTGAAGATGATTTGTGGGTAATAAAACTTGGAGAGGCATCGCTTTCCTCTTTCTTTTCTGTTTCACTAGATATTTCTTTATCTGGTTGCTTTTTGAAAAGGTTTTGAATTAATTCCTTAAAAGTATCAAAATCTACATTATATGATAAACCAACACCTTGAGTATAACCAATAGCTTCACCAAAATTACGGATACTATTTTCTCTATTAAATACCTTTGCGGTTAATGTACCTTCATCATTTAATAAAAAATTTATTTCAACATCTCCAGCAATTACAGTTTCGGTTGCACCACCAACTGGCACTCCTAATTTACCATTAATAAATACTTTATCGCTAATTTTTGTTTGAATGGTTGCACTTACTCTATCATCAGTTTTATAATCTGGACGATTTTCTCCAACCTCATAATTAACTCCAAAATCGAACTTTCCATTTTCACTAGAAAAAATACCATTTACAATACCATTAAGCCGTTCTGCTATAGTTCCAGAAAAATTAAGATCGTTTAATCCGCGCGAAAATGATCCTGTTGACAATAAATATAAAGCTTGGTTTTGTCTATCGTCAACAGACTCCAATCTATATTGTAACTCTGACTTGATGGTAGAGTTAACAGTAGGAAACTCAAATTCAAATTCAGGTTTTGGTTGTTCTAAAGCTCCGGTTAAGCTAATTTTAAGCTCTACTGGAATACTTCTATTAATTGGGTTATCTAATAAAGGAGATGGATTTGCTTGTGTTCTGTATATGGCATCCATTCTAATATTAGCATTTAATGGTTCTCCATTCCAAGCTAGTGTTCCTCCAGGCTGCACAATAAACTCCTTTTGTACTAAGCCACCAAAGGCAAAATTATAAACCCCTTCAAACACCGAAAAATCGCCCCACATATTAAACTTTCCGTTAGTATTAATTTCTACTAAAAGTCCGCCACTTCCTCTTCCTTTTAAAGCGTGTCCTGTGTTTTTATCTATAATAATTTCCACCTCGGCATCTTCAGTGATATCTAAATCAAAATCTAACTCAAGTCCTTTAATATCTTCAAAAATAATATCTACGCCTTGTTCTTTGGCCAGCTTTTCTTCTTTTGTTATAAAATGAATAAACGAATTATCTCCAAAAGACTCCGTATCATTAAGCGGTATTTTAAACACAGTACCTC
Organism: Wocania ichthyoenteri Th78; assembly: GCF_000789235.1. GTDB lineage: Bacteria > Bacteroidota > Bacteroidia > Flavobacteriales > Flavobacteriaceae > Wocania_A > Wocania_A ichthyoenteri. Next base: position 3,361,270 of record NZ_KN525716.1, on the reverse strand, counting down.
TTTTGGTTTCTCCAATAACATTAATAACCAATTCATCAGTTGGCCCTTTTATACTCGCACTGCCTCCAATAAAACCTGTACCAAAATATAAAGCCTCTTCGCTTTCTTTAGTGTCTAACACTAGTAATCTGTTAGTATTGATATTCAAATCTAAACTCCATTTTGAGAGATTTACATGACTTAGCGAGCCGTTTAATTGCCCTGATGAATTAAACTTTGTGTCGGTTAATTGAAGATTGTTAAAAATAAAACTCTGGTTTTTTAATCTAACTGAAGTCTTGTCGGCAAAATTATAATCTATATTCAAATATGGTATACCAAACCCAGAACTATTCAAAGTAAGTTTCCCTTCAATATCTGGTTGTTTTAAATTTCCAACAACATTGGCTTCTCCAGAAACAAGCCCTCTAATATTTGATAAAACATCTTGCAGCAATGGATTTAGTGGTTGTAGATTAAATTCATCAAAAGTTAAATCGACATCAATATTTGATTGTTTCCCTACTACACTTATATCTCCAACAGCACTAAAAGACTTTGCATAATCGTTTTTAATAATGGCATTAACATTATAGTTGGTTAAATCTTCATTACCAGTTATAGTGGCATCAAAATCTCCTAAAGGAAAATTATTAACTTGTAAATGGTCTATAACAATAGATGAATTTGGTAGATAACTTCCGTTTTTTTGAAGAATATCTAACTTACCATTTACATTTCCAGATAGCGATAAACTATCTATGTCTGGTGTTATTTTTGCTAGATCAACATTTTTAAAATTAAGTTTTAAATCTTTTTGAGTTGAATCTTTTAAAAACCCTGAAAGCCTAATTTCTTCGTTTCCATGATTTATTTTAAACTTATCGATATTAAAAGATGTAAGCTTCTTACTAAACGAAATTTTATTAAATCTGTCCTTATCTTCATTAATATACCATTTATTGTCTTTAACGGTAACATCGGATTTTTTAAATCCAATTACCGACTCGTTCTCTTCATTAATAGTATGATAAAAACTTAAGTTAAATATATCGTTATTCCGTTTACCACCTTTAAACTCAGAACGCATAAACAAAGTATCGTTAACTGTTACATTAATTAAATTAAATTTAGATACATTGTAGTATTTTGTATTAATACTATCTACCTCTACGTAGGTATTAAATAACGGATTATTATTATCTACCTGTAATTCTATATTATTTGCAAAATGGTCTAACAATCTAATTTTAGGTGACTTAAATGTGAGCTTAAATTCTTTTTCGTCGCTCTCAACTCGACCACGGACAAAGGTGTTTTTACCTAATTGAATTTCTGGATAAAAGACTTCAACTATTTTATTGTAAATTTTAAAATTAAAATTGATGCTTTGATTTCCTCTTACTTTATGCGGAATATAATTGGTATAAATATGACCTAATGAGTTTTCGAAAAGCCTACCAATATCTTTAAACACAAACTTTCCTTCTAGGCTACCTTCAATAATATCTGGAGAGTTAATTTCTATAAAACGTATATTGTTATCAAATCTTGATGATATTTCAAACTCATCAAAATAGTACGTGTCTTTTTGATTTCTATATGAGGTATTTTTAAATATTACTTTGCCATAAGCATCATCATAACTACTAGCATTCATATTCATTTTTACACGACTCTCAAAAATTGAAATACTATCTTTTTTTATAAAGTTTAAAGCATTCAAATTGGCATAATCTACTTTAGCTTCAAAATCATATTTTTTAACTGCTTCAGAAAAATCAACTAATCCATTAAAATTTAATTGTAAATTTTTATCGTTTACAATTAAGTTACCATCAAATATTTTGTTTTTAACATTACCTGCTACATCAATTTTACGATAATTATAATTATTATATATTATTTCGAAAACATCACCATCAACCTGTGTATCTATAGTTTCTGCAACAAAACCAGTACCGTTTACATTAAAATTAAGCGACGTTAAACCAACTTTTGGATCTTCAATTAATACGCCTAAATCAAAATTCTCAAAAATTATTTTTCCTTTATACGATGCGTTATCAATGTCATTAATTTTTGTTATTTCAAGTGTCGAATCAACAAAGCCTAATTCGGTATCAATTTCAATATCTGCATTTATAGTTGAAGCTGTAACCTGAGATTGTCCAACAATTTTAAACTTACCTAATCTGTCAAATGAGGATGGGATTGCAGCTCCTAAAACATTTGGTAATAGTGCTTTTAAATCTTTATACGTTGAGGATAAATTTCTAAACCTCCCATTCATATAAAAATCGCCTTCGTCTTTACTAAATAAGTTTTTAAAGCTTATATCGCCGTAAATTTTGGTGTTTCTGCTTGTATTTAATCTTAAGTTTGTGGTCTGTAAATCGTTTAAAGTTCCAGATAAATCAACACTAAATTGAGCATGTTGATTTGTCCCGAATTCGTTATAAAACGTATTTAATTCATTAAGTAAAATATCAGAATCTTTAAAACTTGCAGTGACTAAAACTTTATCTTCAAAAAACTGTAAATCTTCTCGATTGTACGAAAATTTTAAATCGCCCTTTAATTCAGAATTTGGCGTTTTAATTTTCAAGTTATCAAAGATCATGTTTGTTAATGTGTAACTAAAATTAGTCATCAAGTTTTTTACAACAACGCCTCTGCTATCCTTAAAGGCTAGTGTATTAATTCTAGTACTTACATCACTACCGTTAATTAAAAAATTGGTGGCGTTAATATTTAAATCTTTAAAATCTAATCGCTTTGAAACTTCCCTGTTTTCGTCTAATAATTTAAAATGTCCATTGTAAATAGATACATCGCTAGAGGATAGTAAAAAATCACTTTTTTCTCGTCTTGGGTTATCATCATCAAACTTTGCTACAAAAATATCTAAATTGGTATCGGTAGTATCTTTGTAAGTTTTAATATTAAAAACCAAATCGATAATATCTATATCGCCAAAAACCAATTTGCCATTGTATAAATTTCTAAAGCTTAAAATTGAGGTATTTAGTTCTGCTATATTTATAAGGGTATCTTGCTTATAGTCTTCAATATAAATACTTTTTAATTCAACATCGCCATTAAACTGTAATCCAACTTTATCTATGTTTATATTAGTACCAAACTCGCTATTAAGCCTTTTGGTAGCATGATTTCCTAAACTTGTTTGAACAAATGGAATAGAAAGCACCAACACCAAAATGATGAAAAGAAGCAGTAAAATGCCTGCTATTTTTGATATTGTTTTTAGTGCTTTTTTGATATGCGTTAAAGTTATAATTTTATTAAGAATAAACGACATGTCCTTAGCTGTTGTCTATTTTAAACTTTTTGTCTAAGGTAAACTACTTAATCTATTTTATATTCCATTACAAAAATAAATGAGTAGTTTTGTAATTACGAATATAACGAAGTAATCAGACGTTTATCTGTTTTCAAAATTAACAATTATTGTGCCTAATTTTTATTAATGTCTTCACAAAATATTTACATTCTAGGAATTGAGTCTTCATGCGACGATACTGCAGCTTCTGTAATACACAACGGTAAAATTTTAAGCAATGTTGTGGCGAGTCAAAAAATACATGAAGAGTTTGGTGGTGTTGTGCCAGAATTAGCATCACGAGCACACCAACAAAATATTGTTCCGGTGGTGCATCAGGCTTTAAAAAAAGCTAATATAAACAAATCACAACTACATGCTGTAGCTTTTACACGTGGACCAGGTTTAATGGGATCTTTACTTGTAGGAACATCGTTTGCTAAGTCTTTTGCTTACGGATTAAATATTCCTCTAATAGATGTTAACCACATGCAAGCACACATTTTAGCACATTTTATTGATGAAGAAGGGTTTGATAAACCACCGTTCCCTTTTTTAGCAATGACTATTTCTGGTGGACATACGCAAATTGTTAAAGTGGATAATTATTTTGACATGACTGTTATTGGTGAAACCATAGATGATGCCGTTGGAGAAGCCTTTGATAAAAGTGGTAAAATTCTCGGTTTGGGTTATCCTGCAGGACCAGAAATTGACAAACGTGCAAAACTAGGAAACCCGAAAGCATATCAGTTTACGAAACCAAAAGTTGATGGCTTAAACTTTAGCTTTTCTGGTTTAAAAACGGCTATTTTGTATTTTATTCAACGTGAAGTAAAAACCAACCCAAATTTTATTGAAGAAAACTTAAACGATATTTGTGCCTCCATTCAATACACTATTATTGGTATTTTAATTGATAAGTTAAAACTTGCTACCAAACAAACTAAAATTAAACACATTGCTATTGGTGGAGGTGTTTCAGCAAATTCTGGGATTCGACAAGCCCTTAAAGATGGCGAACAAAAATTTGGATGGACAACCTATGTACCCAAATTTGAATTCACCACCGATAATGCTGCTATGATTGCTATTGTGGGCTATTTAAAATATTTAGAAGGCGATTTTGCTGAACAGGATGTAATGGCTTCTGCGCGATTGAAGATTTAGGTTTTGCCACGAATTCACGAATAATTGATTAAATGAAATTTGCTAAACCACATATTTATTTTTGGATAACTGGATTAATGATTTTGTTATTAACCTTAATTATATACAAATCTGATGATGAAATAGTCATTAATGTTCATGACACTTATTTCATTATTGCTTATTCTCATTTAGGAAAAATATTTTCCTTTTTATTCACATTTATTGGTCTTATTTATTTCCTTTCAAAAAAGATTAAATTACATAAATTTCTAACTACAACGCATACTCTTATTAGTATTGGATGTTTTATTTTTTATATTATCGGACAACTTTATTACAATTTTAAACCAGTAAGAAAGAATTCAAACTTTCCATTGTTTGATGATTTATCAAATAAAAATATTTTTTTGAGTTTTATTTTTTTCTTGTTTGTTTTAGTCCAGCTACTCCTTTTGATTAATCTAGTTTTATCATTAGTGAAATTATTATTAAACCGAAAAAAATAAAGTTAATTTAGCAATATGCAACTCTTCTACAATCCAGAAATCACCGAAAACACGACTCAATTTACTTTTGCAAAAGAAGAAAGCAAACATATTGTAAAAGTATTACGTAAAAATATTGGTGATACATTGCATATTACAAACGGCAATGGCTGGTTATTTACTGCTGAAATTACCATACCAAATATTAATAAATGTGTGGCTACTATTGTTTCAAAAACATTACAACCCAAACGAGATTATAATTTACATTTAGCTGTAGCACCAACAAAAATGAACGACCGCTACGAATGGTTTTTAGAAAAAGCTACCGAAATTGGTATCGATAGCATTACACCTATTATTTGCGACCATAGTGAACGAAAAATTATAAAACCAGAACGCTACCAAAAGATTTTGCAATCGGCAATGAAACAATCATTAAATTGTTATTTACCAAAACTGAATGAAGCTGTACCTTTTAAAAACTTTATAAAACAAGAGTTTAAAGGTGGTTTGTTTATAGCGCATTGCGAAGAAACAGATAGAAAATCTTTAAAACAACAGTTAAAGCCAAATCAAAACATAACTATTTTAATTGGACCCGAAGGCGATTTTTCTGTTAAAGAAATAGAAATAGCACTGGATAATAATTTTATTCCCGTAACTTTGGGAGAAACCAGATTACGTACTGAAACCGCTGCTATAGTTGCTTGTCATTCCGTGGCGTTTATAAACGGATAATTAAAAATCTGTATTTTATAAACTAGTTCCTAACAAAAAAACCAAGTTATTAACAGTTAAATTGTTGACTACTAGTTAAAAACCTAAAGAAGAATTCTCGAAATTTGTTAAAACCGAAGTTTATCTTTGTAAAACACTAAAGATCTATAAGCCTCTGATTCATGTTGTATTTGAGCTAACAGAGACAAATAGACCTTTTATCTACAAACCACTTCTTTTGTATTGAAGTGGTTTTACTTTTTACAAATATAAAAACCGTAATATTATTTTTAATCATATATTTAAACTAATTTTTTAACATTCATATTTGTTAACAATCTATGAAACTATTTTTTTCTCTTTTCTTTACTCTCTTTTCTTTATTCTCTTTCAGTCAAGATTTGGCAATCCTAAAATATAAAGGTGGTGGCGATTGGTACGGAAACCCAACAGCATTACCCAATTTAATCAAGTTTTGTAACGACAACATTAACACTAAAATAAACCCAAAACCGCAAGCTGTTGAAGTAGGTAGCTCTGATATTTTTCAATATCCGTTTTTACACATGACCGGACATGGCAATGTGTTTTTTAGTGATGTTGATGCTGAAAATTTAAGAAACTATTTAATTTCTGGTGGTTTTTTACACATTGATGATAACTATGGTATGCAACCATATATTACCAAAGAACTAAAAAAGGTATTTCCAAATCAGGAATTAGTAGAGTTACCTGCAACTCATAAAACATTTAATACAGCATATAAATTCCCAAAAGGCTTACCTAAAATACATGAACACGATGGCAAGCGCCCACAAGCATTTGGTATGTTTTATAAAGGTAGAATGGTATTGCTGTTTACCTATGAAAGTGATTTAGGCGATGGTTGGGAAGACCCTGAAGTACACAACGATGCTCCAGATATCAGAGAAAAAGCACTAAAAATGGGTGCTAATATCGTTAAATATGCTTTTGAGAATTAAAAAAAGCAGCCACGAATTCACGAATGTCTATGAAAGATTTATTGTTAACTTTAATTGAATTCTTTTTTGAAATTGATTCTAATAAAGATTATACCTTAAAGGAATTACTAATAGTAATATTAAAAGTTGTTTTATTTCTTCTGATATTAACAATTATACTATATTTTCTTTTAAACAATAAAGAAACAATTACTATTTCAGATTAATACTTTTGATTTCAGAATAAAAAACAACTAAAAGAAAAACGAATTTACAAATAAACAGTACTTGCAACTCTCCCACTACAATACCAACTTTAAAAAGCAAAAATTCCCAATAATATTGGTTTGTGACAATGTTACTAATGCACCAAATATTGGAAGCCTATTTAGAATTGCTGATGCTTTTGGCGTTGAAAAACTTATCCTTTGCGGTGAGCATATTCCGCTTGGGCGAAAAATGGCAAAAACCTCAAGAGCCACAGAAAAAGTGGTGACTTATGAAATACAACAATCAGCTTCAGAAGTTATTCAAAATTTAAAAAATGAAAATTATCAAATCATTTCATTAGAAATTACGACTACAAGTAAACCCATTCATACTTTTAAATTTTCAAAAAAAAAACCAATCGCTTTAATTATTGGCGACGAAAATTTTGGAGTTTCTGAGCATATTCTAAAAATTTCAGACACTATAATTCATATTGATATGTTTGGCCAAAATAGTAGCATGAATGTAGTACAGGCTACAAATATTGTTTTATACGAAATGACTAAACAACTTTTATAACATCATTGCGAGAATGTAAGGACTGAGCAATCTGTTCATTCTTTTTTTAAGTCAATAAATTTTTTACTAAAAAATTACTATAGTGGTTCTTCATTCATAATTACAAATAATAGTATATTTACTACATGAACTCTAACACTATATCAAACGGTATTTTAAAAGCTATCTCTATTGTACTTGGCATCGCCTTAGTACTATACTTTTTATATCAAATACAATCTGTAATCGTTTATGTTTCAATTGCAGCAGTTATCTCACTAATTGGCCGACCTATTGTATTGTTTTTACAACGGAAATTAAAGTTTAAAAACACCATTGCGGTTATTGTAACTATGGTTGTTTTAATTGGTTTATTTATTGGTTTAGTGAGTTTGTTTATTCCGCTAGTTATTGAGCAAGGTCATAATTTATCACTCTTAAATATTGAGCAATTACAAAACAATATTGAAGATTTATATAGAGAAATAATCGCTTATTTTGAATTGAATCAAATTGATATCGAACAATCTATTAAAGATTCTAACCTATTAACTAAAATTGATTACTCTATAATTCCTAACTTTTTAAACTCATTTGTAAGCGGTTTGGGTAGTTTTAGCATTGGCTTGTTTTCAGTGCTATTTATCTCATTTTTCTTTTTAAAAGACAGTAAATTGTTTGAAAATGGCATTTTAACTTTTATCCCAGATAATAAAGAAACGCGTTGGAAAAACTCTTCAACTAAAATTAAAGATTTACTTTCAAGATATTTTGTCGGACTCATTTTTCAAATCCTCATCTTGTTTATAATTTATACCATTGGGCTTTTAATTATTGGTGTAGAAAATGCTGTTGTTATTGCTTTTTTATGCGCTTTGCTAAATTTAATTCCATATGTAGGCCCTTTAATAGGTGGTTTTTTAATGATTACGTTAACTATGACGAGCAACCTTGGCGAATCGTTTAGTGGTATTATTTTACCAAAAACTATTTGGGTTTTTATTGTATTTATTATTGGTCAACTCATTGATAATTTTGGAAGTCAACCCATCATATTTTCAAAAAGTGTCAAGTCGCATCCATTAGAAATATTTCTAGTAATTTTAATCACAGGCATTCTTTTTGGTGTTATTGGTTTAATAATAGCTGTACCAGCTTATACGGCAATAAAAGTGATTTTAAAGGAGTTTTTATCTGAAAACAAGATTGTAAAAAAGCTGACTAAAGGGCTATAATTTCTATTGAATCATTCTATTTTAAATACAGATATTCAAGAGTTCATAAATAATAATTTAAATAGTAATATTTCTAAATTACTTTTAAAAGGTATTGCTTTTAATAAGGTTGAAACTAAAGAGATTATCGAACAAATAGAGGCTAAAAAACGTTGTGAAAAAAAATTATCAATCTGGTTTAATACTGAAAACATCTACTACCCAAACAAATTAAACATTGAGCAAACATCATCTGAAATCACAGCAAAATATAAATCTAGTTTAATTTCTGGTAACTCCATTATAGATTTAACTGGTGGATTTGGGGTAGACTGTTATTATTTTTCAAAACGCTTTAAAACTGTTGAACATTGTGAGATAAATGATAAGCTTTCAGAAATTGTAAAACATAATTACAAACAATTAGATATTCAAAATATAGAAACACGTTGTATTGATGGTATTGAATATTTAAAATCAAGTAAAAAATTACACGATTGGATTTATATAGACCCTTCAAGGCGACACGATAGTAAAGGCAAAGTCTTCTTTTTAAATGATTGCTTGCCCAATGTTCCTGAACATTTAGATTTACTTTTAAAATATTCAAAAAACATATTAATTAAAACCTCACCACTACTCGATTTTTCAATTGGAATCAATGAATTAAAGCACGTAAAAACTATTCACGTTATTGCTGTAAATAATGAAGTAAAAGAATTACTTTGGGTTTTAGAACGCAATTATTCAGAAGAAATTTCTGTTGAAACCGTTAATATTAAAAAAGACAAAAACGAACATTTTAATTTTTTATTAGGTGAAGAAAAGCTTGCGCAATCGAATTACAGAGTACCACTCTCCTACTTATACGAACCTAATTCTGCTATTTTAAAAGCCGGTGGATTTCATTCTATTTCTAAAAAAATAGGCGTTTTTAAATTGCATCAACATTCTCATTTATATACTAGCGAACAACTTTTAGATTTTCCTGGTAGATGTTTTAAAATTGAAAACATCTTGCCATTCAATAAAAAAGAGTTGAAAAAAGAAGGTTTTAAAAAGGCAAATATTACCATTAGAAACTTTTCTGAAACGGTTCAAAATATCAGAAAAAAATTCAATATCAAAGAAGGTGGAAACCAGTACTTGTTCTTTACTACTGATTTTAATGATAATAAAATTGTAATCATTTGTACTAAAGCAAATTAAACACTAAAAATTCACTCAATACATGATAGTTTTTCGATAAAAAACGTTTTATAATCTATTTGGTTTATCTCACTTGATCCTTTTGTTCCTTTAAAGAATATTGATTTAATAGGAGAGACTTTTAGTTTTTGCATTTGCGAATTAGATATTTTTCCTTTAAAATTAAAATTTTCGCAATCAATATTCCAAGAATGGTACAACGTAATTGTTTGGTTATTTTCTAGTTGAATTCTTACTGAAGACCTATTACTTGTTAAATAACTGGCGCAACCAAGATTTTCTGATAAATTTAGAAAAACACTTACGGTTTTACCTTGTTTATATAACTCTATAGTTAGGTTTTTATTTAACCTATAAAGATCTGTCCTAATTAACTGCTCTTTATAAAATTCATCATACTCATTAATTAGATATTTACAAGTATTTGGTTCTTCCAATTTTTTTGAAATAAGTTTTTCTGTTTCCGTAGCTTTAACAATAGAATCTCTTTGGCGTTTTGCCTTTTCTTCTGCCTGTTTGCGTAATAATGCTTCTGCTGCTAAGCGTTGCTTTTCTGCTTCTTTAACTTTAGCGATGGAATCCTTTATTTTAAGAGCTCGCAATACGGCTTTTTTACGCTGGAACTCTTCCTTTGCTAAACGTTGCTTTTCTAATTCTTGCACTTTAGCAATAGAATCTCGTTCACGTTTTGCTTTTGCTTGTTTACGTGCTAACTCCTGCGCAGCCAAACGTTGTCTTTCTATTTCTTGAGCTTTAGCTATGGAGTCGCGTTCACGTTGCGCATTCGCTTCTGCTTGTTTGCGTGCTAACTCTTGCTCAACTAAACGTTGCTTCTCTAATTCTTTAACTTTAGCAATTGAATCTTTAATTTTTAGAGCTCGTAATACAGCTTTTTTTCGCTGGAATTCTTCTTCTGCCAAACGCTGCCTTTCTAATTCTTTAGCCCTAGTAATAGAATCTCGTTCACGCTTTGCTTTTTCTTCCGCCTGTTTGCGAACTAACTCTTGAGCAGCTAAACGTTGTCTTTCAAGCTCTTTGGCCTTAGCAATTGAATCTCGTTCACGTTCTGCTTTTTCCTCTGCTTGTTTACGTAACAACGCTTCTGCTGCCAAACGTTGTCTTTCTATTTCTTGAACTTTGGCTATGGAATCGCGTTCACGTTTTACTTTTTCCTCCGCTTGTTTGCGAGCTAACTCCTGAGCAGCTAATCGTTGCTTTTCGGCTTCTTTAGCTTTAGCGATGGAATCCTTTATTTTAAGAGCTCGTAATGCAGCTTTTTTTCGCTGGAATTCTTCTTCTGCCAAATGTTGCCTTTCTATTTCTTGAGCCTTAACTATGGAGTCCTGTCTACGCTTTTCTTTTTGCTCTGGACTATTATACTGTATCTCCTGCAAGCGCTTTTGCCTTTTTTCCCTCTCTTCAATAACTTTTTGTCTTGCTTTATCTTGGTAATCGTAGTAAAGATTCATCACTTCTTCAGAAATTACCAAATAATCTGAACTCACAACCCCAAACCAATCTTTGTATTTTACTTTATAATAATCTTTCCCTAAGTAACTAATTACTATACAGTCTTCATTTTTTTTAAATTGAGACAAAGATGTAGAAGAAGCACTTAAACTATCATATAAAGTACCATCTTCACTGAATTTAGTAGCAATGGAGGATTCTTGTGAAAAGATACTATTTGATAGTATAATGCAAATAAATAGAAGAAAATTTTTCATAGTATTCTATTGCTAAACTAGTAAATATTATAACTAATCAAACAAATAAATTCATAATTCAAGGTAAACCTTAAAACAAAAAAGCCTCACTATAAATAGTCAAGCTTTAAGTGAGGCCTTAAGAGCTTTCTTGCTTAAACATTTAATACAGTTCAATCATAATAATTTGACATTTTCTTGTAATCCATAGTAAAAATCACCTCTATGATAATTATATTCATGATAACTGAACTTTAATAAGGTAACAACAGTATTTAAAATAAGGTTAATACCTAATATTATCAATTTAACAATTTATAATACCATCTTAAACTTATTTCCCTTCGGTAATAAATTAAAGTCTTTATTATGTACTAGTTGTAATTATATGGCTTCAAATATTAGTCCATTCTTTTTTGTTTTCCAGTTGAATAGATAATTTGCACCCGAACTATCTATTAGTAGTAAAAAGTTATAAAATATCTCTTTTTATGCTTTTTTATTCACAGGAAATATCAAACTAAAAATGTAACCAAAAACAAAACATGAAGCTACACCAAAAAAGGAATACATTAAAAAGCTTATTTCTGTGAAGACACTTATATACCAAATAAAAATGGCGCTAATCAGTAAGCCCAATAATGTACCTTTAGTATTGGCTTTTTTAGTAAGCATTCCCAAAAGGAACATACCCCCTAAACCTCCTGTAAAAAGCCCTAAAAAACGATAAAACTGATCCCAAAGCGATTTAATATTAGAACCCGCCATCCAAAGAGCCAACAAAACACCAAGCACCCCTGTTATCGTAGTTACCAACCTAGCAATTCGCAATAGTTTTACATCGGCTACTTGGGGTTTAAAATGTAAATGAAAATCATTGCAATAGGCTGTTGAAACTGAATTTAAACTACTACTAATACTTGACATAGCAGCAGAAAAAATACCAGCAACTAGTAAACCCGAAACCCCTATGGGTAATTCACGCACAATATACCATGGAAAAATCGAATCATTATTGGAGATAGCAGGTGAAAGCTCGTTAGGCATTTCGGTATAGAATATAAATAATAGCGTTCCTATACCAAAGAATATAATGGTAGCTGGTAAAGTAAGTACCGCATTGGTATACAGGGTTTTTCGAGAATCTTTCACGCTAGAACTCGTTAAGAATCGCTGTACAATGGTTTGATCTGTACCTTGGGTAACCATGGCAGAAGCAAGACCACCAATAAAAACTACCCAAAATGTGGACTCTGTAAAGTTTAGTTCCATGTTGGTAATATTGAATTTATCTCTTTCAGAGGCATAAGATATCATATCAACAAATGAGGTTTCGGTATGTAATATAATCCATACCACTGCCAAAATACTTCCTCCAAGAAGCACAACTACCTGCATAACATCTGTCCATATCACCGCTTCAATGCCTCCAAAAGTTGTATAAAATATGCAGAGTACTCCCATGATTAGAATACTTGTCTCAACAGGGATTCCAGTTACAATTGAAATAGCTAAAGAAGGTAACAACAAAACAATGCCTATCCTTCCTAATTGAAATAGAATAAAAGACAAACTACCAAAGGCACGAGCTGTATAATTAAAACGCCCCTCAAGATATTCGTAAGCCGTTTTTATTTTCAGTTTATTAAAGAAAGGAATAAAAATAAAAGCGATAACAGGAGTTATTAAAATTGCCGTGATATTAAGAAAAAAGAAAGACCAATCTGTTATAAATGCTTTTGCTGGAATTGCCATAAAAGTTATAGCACTTAATAAGGTTCCAAAAACACTTAAACCAGAAGCCCACCAGGGTATGCGACCGCCACCAGTAAAATAATCTGCTGTAGATTTCTGTTTACGTGCAAAATAAAGACCAATTAAAACTGATATTAAAAGATATAACGCAAGTACGCTATAATTTATAATTCCGAAAGGATGCGACGCATCTGCAATTTTAAAACTTTGCACTTTGGGTGTACGAATTCCTGGTGACACTTCACCAGAAACGATAAAGAAACCATCTTTATTTTTAAATGATAATGTTGTTACAGGAATTTTTGATGGTAGCATATCATAAACAAACCACTTTTTTGTGATGGAATTATAAGCCAAAATATCTTTTGAAAACCCTGAGTGATTATTTAAAATATCATCCCTCCTATTTATTAATTCGGTGAATAAAGAATCATTTTCTACGGTTCGTAACTGCAAGCCAATATTTTCAAGCTCATCAAAAAGCAATTCATCACTTCCGCCATAAACCATAATGTGCATGGAGCCCATTGTTTCAGCCGAAGCTCCCATCAAAACTCTAGCTTTACCATCAATTTCAAGGTTACCTTCGTCTTGCCACGTTTGATCTTTAAAATCATAAGATAAATAAGTGGACAGTGCTTCTGATTTTTGCCCAGACACTTCATTCCTTCCTCCAATAACAAATAACTTTTTATTGGTCTGTGTTTCTTGGGTTGCTATACAATGAAGCGCTCTTGGAGAACCGGGGAAATCGGTTAATTTCTCCCAATTTTTAGCTTCTTTTAAATTTAACCTATAAAATGAATTTGTACTATTATTAGTATTTTTACCACCCACCACATATACAAAATCATCGTTTAGAACGGCAGATGAAAATGCTAATGGTTCTGGCAATACTGGATATTCAGAGATACTCACTTCTTTTAAGGAAGCATCATAAGCAAAAAGCAAAACCCTGTCGCTTACAGTAGAATCATTATTACCACCTATACACAAAATCCCTTTTTCAGTTGATACTGATGCCGAATACCCAAGTGGTATTGGTAATTGTGTTAAAGACAATCGCCACTGGTCGTTTTCAAAAATATAAATATTTTTGCTCCATACTTTCTCGCTACCTTCCCATGGCAATCCATTAGGAAAATTTGCACCACCTGCAGCAATGATAACGCCATTATGAGTACCTCCCAACATACCCGCGTAACCAAGCGATTCAACATTCGCTTTTTCTGCTGGCAAACTAGGTAAGTCCTTAATGCTTAATTTGGAAATTTCTTGACCAAAAGCTGGAATAAACGTTAAAATTATAAACAGTAAGATTACTGCATTCTGAATTTTCTTCATTTTAAAATACTCTTAAATAATAGACTTTTTGGTTCCAAATTAAATTTCCATTTTTTTTGCTTGAATCATTTTTACAAAACAAAAATTTATTTCGTATGTAAAATTATGCCACTAAGTTAATGAAAATAAATTTATTGTATTATGTTATACATATTTAAATACTTTTGTTTAGTATAACAATGAATAAAAAATATTATAATTAAATTGAATATTTACCTATTTCGGTATTTATAGGTAGTAAATCACAAAAGCTGATGCTAATGTATTAATCCCATAATGTATTTTATTTATCAAACGGCATCATCCAATATGAATATGAATAATCTTGATAAGGCAATCTATATTGCTCCATTGGCAATCTTCCCCAACTATTTATACTACCTAAACCTTGTTGAAAACCATCAATATTTACAAAAACCTCTTTTCTCGAATCAATTTCTCCAGCGTGATGTTGCATTTTTTTATCTCCAGTATGTAAATCATCTTCACTAAAATTAAGTGCTGAAAAATGAAATGGTGTGTTGCTTAAAAACTTAATTCCAGAACCATCTGCTTTTGTTAAAGTTATCCAACGTACGTCCAATTTGTTTCCTGTTTCTTGCGGACGGATATAAGGGAAATATTGCTCTTCAATAGTTTGCTTATACAATCCTAATTTAGCCGCATGTTGTCTATCAACATAAGCCTCAAAAGGTCCTTTTCCATAGTAGGTTATACTTTTATATGCTTCAGGTAAAACCAATTTGTTTCCAAATTTATAAAAGTTAGAATGTTTTCCTTTAATTGCTTTTAACTCATTGGTTACTTTTATAGTTCCATTACCATTTACCAAATAAGTTATAACGATTTGTGCATCGCCTTCAAACAAATCTCTAGTAAAAACAATTTCAACATCACTTTTTGATAGTAGATTTGCAGCTGTCGTAACTGTACCTAACATGCCTACATCTTTCCATGCTTTATATAGTAATTGAGTATTAGCACCATAATCATTATCTACTGGTGCACGCCAAAAATTAACTTCTGGTCCACTTTTTAACAGACTTTCATTCTTATAATTATAGTCTGTTAACATTCCCGTTTTTTTATTAAACGCAATTTTAAAGTTACTTCCGTTAACGGTAATAACATCCCCTTTAGTTTTATGACTTACAGGTGTGGTTGCTTTATCTGGAATTTGAAAATGTCCTTCTTGCAATTGAAACTGCTCATAAGCCAAAACATGATTCGCTTTTAATAAAGGTTCGTCTATTTTCAAAACAGCATAAATATTTAATAAATATTCTACACCTGCTTTAAATTGTGTTTTAAAAGGAATTTTAGTTACTTTTTTAGCTTGAGGTGCTGTAACAATATCATCAATAGTTCCCGTTTCAACACTAGCTCCATTTTCTAATACTTCCCAATTCAATTTGTAGTTTGATAAGTTTCTAAAGAAATACCAATTCTTTATATCGATAAGACCATTAGCAAGGTTATTTTCGTAAAACTTAATATCTTGATGAATGTGGGCTACTTCATAAATATGTGGATTGGGTCTTCTGTCTGGTTGTACCAATCCGTTATTTAAAAAGTTATTATCACTTGGTGTGCCTTCTGGCCCAAAATCACCACCGTATGCAAAAATTTCTTTATCATTTTTAACGGTTCTTAAACCTTGATCTACATAGTCCCAAATAAAACCACCTTGCAATTTATCGTACTTTTCAAATAAATCCCAATATTCTTTAAAACCGCCCATACTATTTCCCATAGCGTGTGCGAACTCACATTGCACTAAAGGTTTTGTGAAATCATTATTTGTTGCATACTTTTCTACATCTTCTGGAGTGGCATACATGGGAACAAATAAATCGGTATTCCATTCATAAACCGCACGTTCGTATTGTGTTGGTCTTGTTTCGTCCAACTCTTTTGCTAATAAATATGCTTTATAAAAATTATATCCATTTCCTGCTTCGTTTCCTAAAGACCAAATAAGGATAGACGGATGGTTTTTATCTCTTTGCACCATACGCTCCACACGTTCTAAGTGCGATTTCAACCATTTTGGGTCGTTCGCCAAAGTTCTGTGTAATGCATAACCCATACCGTGCGATTCGATATTGGCTTCGTCTATAACATAAATACCGTATTCATCGCACAACTCATAAAAATAAGGGTCGTTTGGATAGTGGCAGGTTCTTACTGCGTTTATGTTATATTCTTTAAATATCTGAACATCGCGAAGCATATCATCTCTAGAAATAACATGTCCTGTATCGGGGTCGTGCTCGTGTCGGTTCACCCCCTTAAATAAAATCGGTTTTCCGTTTACTAAATACTGACCATCTTTTACTTCAGAAGTTCTAAATCCTAATTTCCTAGAAATTGCCTCTAAAACGTTTCCTTTTCTATCTGTAATAATGATATTTAATTGATATAATTCTGGAATTTCAGCTGACCATGTTTTTACCTTCGGAATGGTTTTATTAAATTTTAAGGTTATATCTGATTTTGGTCCTAAGTCGTAAGCTGTGGAAGCGTTATAAACCTTTCGATTGCCTTTTGTGATTTCCACTGCCACTGTACCGCGTTGTTTTTTAGCATCAATGCTTTTAATATCGACCGTTAAATCGAAAACGCCATTTGTATAGTTGTTTTCCAATCCTGCTTTTGCAAAATAATCTGCTAATTGCACGTTTGGTCTCGCGTATAAATAGACATCGCGCTCGATTCCTGAAATTCTCCAAAAATCCTGACACTCCAAATAACTACCATCGCTCCAACGATACACTTCTAAAGCTATACTGTTGTTTCCGGGTTTAACGAACTTTGTAAGATTAAATTCCGCCGGCAATTTCGAGCCTTGACTGTATCCTACTTTTTTACCGTTAATCCAGATATAAAAAGCAGATTTTACGGCACCTAAATGAATATAAACATCTTTTCCTTCCCAATTACTTGGGATGTTAAACGTGCGCTTATAAGACCCTACAGGATTGTGCCCATCCGGAATATCTGGTGGGTTTAATTTTCCCTTTTGAAACGGATAAGTTGTATTTACATAAATAGGTATCCCAAAACCTTCTACTTCCCAGTTTGATGGTACTTTAATTGTATTCCATTTTGAGGTATCGTAATCTTCTTTATAAAAATCGGCTGGTCTTGATTCTGGAGCTTCACTATAATTAAATTGCCAAATACCATTTAGCAATATGTAGTTTTCAGCTTTAGATAAGTTATCCTCTTTCGCTAATTCCAAGGAATTATAAGGAAAAAAAGTGGCTCGAGTATCTAATTTATTAATGCCAATAACGTCTGGGTTTTCAATAACAGGATCGAGCGTTTGGGCTTGTAAAAATTGTATTCCCAAACTAATTACTGAAATAAATATTAGTGATTTAAAACTTTTCATTTTAATGATATTTTTAATTTATTATATTCTAAGTAAGGTTATTTAATACTCTAATATAGCTGGAAACTATGTTATTGTAATTTTCGTTTCATTATATTAAGAACTACTCATACATATCATCTAAATCGGCGTGATGCAGTTCTTCAAAAAAAGACGCTATTTTTTGGCTCACCGCTTTGAAAAAAAGTGCGCCATTTTCTTGGGTTGCTTTTTTAGGATTTCCAACACCAGTGTCTTCGGTAACCGATGTCCATTGACGTTGCGACGTAACCCAACCTTCCTTTAGGCCTTTTAATTTGAACTGTTTGGCAGCGCCATCACCTGCTTTGCTTAATGGCAATACCAAATGCGGGGTTATGTGCATGGTAACCGCTGTTTCTAATTCACCGGCATGATCTCCGGGTTCAATAAAATAATCACTACCGTTTTCGACTTGCCACCAATTTAAGGCACAGACAAACACACTTGGAAACTCAACCGATAACTCTCTAATAATCTGTTTAAAATTATTACCGCCATGTGCATTTACCACAACTAATTTTTGAATGCTTTGGCGATGCAGCACATCAACGATATCTTTTAAAACAGCCAACTGCGTGCTGGGATTCATGTTTATGCACAAGGGCACATCCAACTGTCCCGTATTTACGCCAAACGGAATAGTGGGCAAAACCACAACTTTTGCGTCGTTGCTCCACGCTATACTTGCCGCTTCAATGGTAACCGCTTCCGCTAAAATATTATCTGTTGCATAAGGCAAATGATAATTATGGGCTTCGGTAGCGCCCCAAGGCAAAACGGCAACCGTGTAATTTTCATCTTTTACGGTTTTCCAATTGGTTTCGGCCAACACGTAAGGGCGTGGTTTAGTATTCA
Source organism: Wocania ichthyoenteri Th78 (assembly GCF_000789235.1). GTDB lineage: Bacteria > Bacteroidota > Bacteroidia > Flavobacteriales > Flavobacteriaceae > Wocania_A > Wocania_A ichthyoenteri. The sequence goes on along the minus strand of NZ_KN525716.1, from coordinate 3,342,360 downwards.
TTTTAATTGATGTATTTACTAATGACTTTCTTCCATTTTATATAACCGGTTTCACTTAAATGCAACCCATCGTAAGTGTATTTTGGTTTGATGTGCTTTTTGCCATTTCGCATGGCTTTATGCAGATTGATGTATTTTATCTGATGTGTTTTTGCTAAGGCTTTTAAGCGTTTATTAGCCTCTATGATTTTTTGATGGTTGTTTTTGTGTCCGGAAAACTTTTGGCCCACATTGGGGTTGATGGGCAGGATGCTTTGCAAGTATATGATTGTATTTTCAGATTGGTTCTTAATTTGCAAAATGATTTTTTCAGTGTTTTCTAAAACATAATCCACACTTTTTCCGCGTGCCATATCATTGGTACCAATCAATAGAAATACTTTTGAAGGTTTTGATGCTGTAACCTCATCTAATCTGTATAAAATGCCATCGGTAACATCGCCACTAATTCCTCTGTTTACCACATTTTTGTTAGGAAACAAGGCTTTCCAATCGCCACCTTCGGTTATACTATTCCCTAAAAAAATGATTTCGTTTTTTGTATCCGCCTCCTTTTCAAATAATGTTTTCCGTTTGTAATAATGCTCTGAATATTTTTGGGCAAATCCAATATTAGCACATACCAGTAAAAGAACAATCAGTATTTTTTTCATTTCGAAACGCATTAGTTATTCTCAAATTTAGTACTATATTTTAATTCAGGTACTTCCCTAACACCATTTTCGGTAATATTTACAGGAATACAGGTAAACATCCATTTCCATGAGTTTCTGTCTTGGGGAATTTTTAAAAGCACTTTGTTCCAACCTTTTTTTAAATGAATTTTGGTTGGATTTCTATAGAAATAATCTTCGTCGATAAACGGGATTTCATCTGTTTTTGTGCCTAAATTTGGTTGTTTCCAAATTGGTGGTTCAATTTCTGTATTATTTACCCAAATTTTCGGTTTTGTGGTGTGCCAATCGCCTTGATTTGGAAAAGGGCCAACGCGTCTGCCGCCCGAGCGCGACCATCCTTGAAAGCCGACCCAAAATTCTTGGATTCTATCGTCGGGCGCATAAATATTGGTGTAGGCATAATAGGTACCTTGTTTTGCTTCGGTAACCGCCGGAAATGCGAAAAAATGTTTTAAATGAATGGTGCCACCTGTGTGATTATCCGTCCAAATATATGGGTTTCCGCCTATACTGTAAGTGTCTTTTATACTTTCCTCAACGGGAAATGATTTTTCTATATTACCTTTATGATTTAAAGGCCCGATAAGTTTCCAATGTTTATCGGTTTGTGTGATGTATTGAAATTCTTTGCCTTTAAAAAACAAATCCCTATGGGTAATTACCTTTTTTTCAAAAGCCTTAAAATCGTTGAACTCTTGGGTATCTTTTGGAGGCAGTTTTGCCCAATATTCTGGATAGTCTTTTGCCCTGCCATTCCAAATGGCATCGGCATAAAATACCATGGAAGGGTAAATAGGGTTTTGTATCAATATATCGCGTTCGTGGTTAATATTATTATCTGGCCACGCCGCTAAAATACCGCCAAGTGCCAACGAATCGCCTTTTGGATGTCTGGTTGGCTGTTGAAAATATAAGCGTGCCATTCCCGCAAAAGGGTCTAAATGATTGATATAATTACTTCTGGAATCTATAAAACGATGTCCTTTTCGTCCTTCGTGATAGGCCCAAAGTTGATTGATGGAAGTGGAATCTCTTTTTACCACAATCCCTTCTTTCCAAACAATAACTTCTCTATTATCTTTTCTAATTAAGTTCATAATTTCAAAAATAACATCGTTGGAAACCCGCTCAAAATCATTCCGTACTTCATCCGTCCCAATATGAATGTAAGGCACATCTTCGGCGCTAGTTAAACCCATTAATTCTTGAAACAAATCCAACAAAACAGGTTTTACGTTCGGGTCGCGCATTTCATCAATTTCCAAGGCTTTTCTAAAGACATCGGTATGGCCTGGAATATCAAATTCCGGAATAAGGGTTATGTTTCTGGCTTTGCAAAATTCAAGGATATCCTTAAAATTTTCTTGTGTGTAAAAATTGCCTTTTTGCCTTGTTGTGGCATGTTCTGCTTGTAATTCCGGATAAATTTCACTTTCCAAACGCCACCCCGGATTATCGGTTAAATGCCAATGGAACACATTGTATTTGTATTGTGCCAAAATTTCAATCTGCTCTTTTAACTGGGAAACCGATTGGAAATTTCTGCCCGTATCGTGCATAAAACCACGAATTTTAAATACCGGCCAATCGCTAAGTGTAAGCTTTGGGAAAACGCCTTTTTTGTTTTGTTTTCTAAAGATTTGCTTTAAGGTTTGAATACCGTAATAAATGCCTTTGTGGGTAGTAGCGGTAATGACTATTTTATCTGAAATGGTTAATGAATAAGCTTCATCGTTTTCGTTTTCAGTACTACCCTTTTTCAATTCGATAGTTAGACCTTTGGCATCTTCTTTAATCTGTTTTGATTCAAAAAAACCAGCGAGCAACCGTCCTTCATTTTCAAAATCGGTGGCTTGAATGTTGATATGCTCAAATTGGATTTCATCACTACCATAACGTATCTCTTTAGGTGTTGGAATGATAGGGTATTTATCAGAAATCGTGGATTCAATTTGTATTCCATAACAATTCATAAAAATGCTTACAAAACAACTTAATACAAAGAGAGTTCTTAATTTTAGCATGATTTCATTCGTTTAAATTTGAAAAAGTGGATGCTGGTAAATTGCTTTTATTAATAAGGTTACCGTTGGTAAAGGACGCATAGCCATACCTTACATATCGTGGATTTTTAATGTTTTCGGACCAAACAATCAGTGTGCTGCCTTTAATATCTGTATTTGCTTTTACAAAAATTTTATCGACCCCAGCTATTTCTATGTCTTTTACGGCAGTACCATCAACAGTTTTTAAACCTTCGCCATGTTTAAAATGGACTTCCAATGTATTGCCAATTACATTAACATAATCTAGTAAAGGTCCGGAAAAGGCCATCGATTTATTATAAGATTTTGCCAATGCCACTTTGGCCAATCGTTCGCCAACAATCCACTTTTGAGTTGGATGCACATCTGTTTCATGACCAACATCGGAAGACACTGCCATTCCTGTATTTTCAATAGCCAGCAATTTACGTTGCGAATCTCTAAACACGCCCCAATTTGGGCGATTAATGCTACTTAATTGCACATAATAAAAAGGAAGTTCGGGCTTTTTAAAATGAATACGCCAATCGTTAATTAACATTTTAAATAATCGCTCGTGCAAATCGACACGTTCTGCATTTGATTCGCCTTGATACCAAATAACACCTTTAAAATTGAAGTTTGTGAGCGGTAAAATTCCTGAATCAAATAAAAAAGTAGGATCGTACGGATGCCTTGCGTTTAAGTTTTTATTGAATCCAAAATTCTCGGATTTTCGTTGAGCAACCCAAGAGTCCGTCAACGGATTTTGCCACGAATCATTTAACATACTTATGGTTTTGTGCGTTTGCTCCATGCGTTCCCTACTTATCCAACTTTGCATTGGCGAACCTCCAATGGCATTGCAAATAACACCAATAGGCACATTTAATTCTTTTTGAAGATTATAGGCATAGACATAAGCCACGGCCGAAAAGTTTTCTAAAATATCATCTTTAGTATTGCTCCATCCTGAATACCTAAAATAATCGTTTGTGTTGCAAAGGGCCAATTCTTCTTTAGTAAAAACACGACCGTTTAAAACCTTTGGATCCATTGAAAACACAAAAACATTGGGACTTAGCGAGTCTTTTAAAACTGTTTTGGCGTGTTTAGATTGGTTTACTCTCCAGTCCATGTTAGATTGTCCCGATGCCAACCAAACCTCGCCAATGTATACTTTTTTGAACTTTATGTTTTCGGATTGTTGCGATTGGATTTCAAAGGCAAAAGGTCCACCAGCTTTCATAGCGGGAAGTGTCACTTGCCATTCGCCAATTGTTGAAACTTTTACTTTAGATTTTTCTCCATTTAAATTTACCAAAACCTCGTCATTCGCATTCGCTGTTCCAGAAATAACAATGGATTCGTTACGCTGAAAGACCATGTTTTCGCCATAAAATTTTGGTAGTTTTAAACCACCAAAATCACCTGTAATGGCGCCATAAACCTTTTGAGCGATAACGGTAGTGCCAGATTCCGTTGGATGTAAATTATCCGGAAAATACTCCGGAAAACGATACAGCGGTTCGTGCAGGTTTATAAGCTGGACATTAGCCGTTTTAGCAATGGTTTCAATTTTATTTTGAATGTCTTTAAAATTTTCACGCATGCCTTCTTCAAACCAATGATGTCCCGAAAAAGTGGGTGTCATTTTACAAATAAGCACTTTGGGTTTTGATGGCAGTTTTTTGTAAACCGCAATCATTTCCAAGTAATCGGCTATAAATTCATCTTTGTGTTTTGGCCAGTTATTGTTGCCTTGGTCGTTTAATCCTAAATGGACAACAACCATGTTTGGGGCAAAATCTAGGGATTGCTTAAACTCGTTTTTTGTCCAATAGGGTTTATGTCCGTTCTTCAGCATGGTCGCCCCGGAATACCCAAAATTAGCCACTTGGTAGTTATTACCCAATAATTTTTTCAACTGCGCGGGATAGGAGTTTACAGCCCTATCTTTAATACCCGCTCCATAAGTAACCGAATTGCCAACACAAGCTACTTTAATTTTTTGAGCTTGTGTTGGCAAAATCAATGTAAGTGAGAATGCAATAAAACAAATAAACTTTATAGACATTTATTAAAGCATTATGGTTTCTTGTAGGTGTCTTTTCCATCGGTTAACCAATCTAATGAAAAGCTTAAGAACTCATTATTTTTGTATTCATCCTTTTCAAAAAACAATCCAATATCTCCATTTTCTAAAATGGTTAATGATGAATATGCCGATGACCCTGAATATACTGTTTTTCCTTCGCTCCACGTTTTTCCTTCATCATAACTAATACGAACTGACATGTTTACGCGTCCTTTTTCAGATTGCGCATTGGAAAAAAGGATTCTATCCTTATCATAACCATCTGCTTTTGAAGTATAGCGAATGATACTGGCATTACAACCAGGATCGATTAATTCTGGAACTGGATTTGTTTTCCAAGTTTTTCCTTCGTCTTTCGAGGTATGTACGTAACGCATGCCCTTGCCGTTTACTCTTGCGTTAATCATTAAAGTACCATCGGCAAGTTCAATAATTTTAGATTCGTCTGCCGGCTGAATTGGCGTATCAATAAAATACCATGTTTTACCATGATCGTCGCTACCAAACACATGCAATCCGCTATTTAAATTTACCATGGTATGCAATAATTTTCCTGAGCGTGTTTGAATACCACGACCCGAGGTTATGAATTTAAAATCCTTATGCCATTCGAGTTTTGCAATTTGCGAGGTAATATCTTCGGGTTTGCTCCAAGTTTTTCCGTTATCCGAACTTTTCATAACATGTAAATAGTAAATGTCTTTTTCGGCATCTAAATTCATGTAATTATAAAACATAAAAATATCGCCTGTAACTTTATCGACAATCATTGATGGGTCTGAAGCCGACTTGCCTTCAGGGAAATCAATTACCATTTCAATGGGTGTCCAGGTTTTGCCATTATCGCTACTTCGGCGTATAATAATATTGATATCCTTACTCCATTTTAAATCGCCGCAACCCGGAACACGTTGATCGATAGCCGTTATTAAATCGCCATTTGGTGCTGTAACGATTGCTGGAATTCTGTAACAAGCAACCCCTTCTTCCATACCTGAATTAAATAAAGCTACAAATTCTAGAGTTTCCTTTACAGCTTCGGTATTTTCCTTTTTTTCTGTATTAACTTTTCCCTTGCACGAGCTGAGTAATACAATCATCATTAACAAAACAGTACTTCTTATCATCTTTTTAATATTTTAGATTTTATTATTGTTTTTTAGCTTCAATGTTTTCAAAAGCTTTCCAACATTGGTACATGGCTCTCGGCACATGAAAACAGCCTTTCCACTTGCCTCCTTTTAGATCTAAAAGTACTTCACCTTGGCGGTTTAAATACCCAAACCATTCGCCGTTTTCAGGGTCTGAAAAATGAGACCAAGCATAGTCATGTACTTTATGGTACCATTTTAAAACATCAGGGTTTTGGGTATGCTCGTAAGCTTTTGCTAATGCCACCAAGGTTTCTAAATGGACCCACCATAGTTTTTGATCCCATTCCAATTGTTGTGGCGGATGCCCTTTTGAATCCATAAAATAGTAAATTCCGCCGTACTTTTTATCCCAACTATATTCTAAAATGTTTAGAATGGTTTGTGTTGCTTTATGGATAAGGGCTTTATCATTTTTTCGTACGCCAATATCAATCATAAACCACATGGCTTCAATACCGTGACCCGGATTTAACAAACGCCCATTAAAACTATCATGATGCTCGCCGTTAGGTAAAACGTTTTCGAAAATCAAACCTGATTTTTTGTCCAAAAACACCTCCATAACTTGATTGATGCTGTAATCTATTGTTTTTTCAACTTCGTCTGCATCTAAAACAGCTTCCAACTCCAACACCAAATTAGACAATATCATGGGCAACGAAAATCCCATTAATGGCCTGGTGTCTGTGTTTTTTTCGTATTTCCCTTTCGGATTATCAATTCTACCAAGAATATTAAAATACGTTTTTTTAGCCAATTCCTTTACCTCTTCGTCACCCGATGCAATGGCGTATTGGCTAAATGCCATGGCTGCAAAACAATCGGAAAAAATATTATAGGCCTGCACCAAAGGTTTGCCCTCTTTTGTAACAGAAAAATAAAAATCGCCTTTTTCATTCATGCCGTATTTACGCAAAAAATCGATGCCGTTTTTAGCAATGGCCAGCCATTTCTCGTTTTTTTCTATTTTGTTGTATAGCATCGAAAACGTCCACACCTGCCGGCCTTGGAGCCAAATAAATTTATCGGTATCATAAACATTTCCGTTAGTATTTATGCATGTAAAATACCCTCCATTTTCGTTATCGATTGAATACTTCTCCCAAAATGGAATAATATCATCTAGTAAAGTATTTTTATATAATGTAGAAAAATTCATATCCGAATAAGATTTTTTATATTAGCCTTTTATTTTTAATTATAATACCGTATTTTTATATGTATGACATAATACAAAAATAAGAAATATTGTATTTGTATTTCATATTTTTAACGAAAAAATTAAATGAAAACCAAACTTACCAAAATCGCTCCACTTGAAAACTTATCGTTAGTGGATAAAGTAGAGCTTAGATTAAAAGAATATTTTAAAGAAAATAATTTAAAAATTGGCGATTCTATACCTAAAGAATTAGAATTTGCTGAAGCACTTGGGGTTAGCCGCACTGTTATAAGAGAAGCTCTTTTAAGGTTGAGAACCATTGGCGTAATTCAGTCTAAAAAACGTAGTGGCATGGTGCTAACTCAACCCGATATTATTCAGAATTTTGAAAAAGCAATTGAGTATAATTTATTAGGAGAAGAAGCTTTAACTGATATTTTTGAGCTTCGATTGATTTTAGAAATGGGAATGGCCGATCTGTTGTTTGCTAGAAAGACTAAAGAGGACTTTGAAGAGTTGGATAAAATTGTAGCCAAACAAGAAAAGGATAACATACATACTAGTTTTTTTAGTTTGGAGCATGAAATTACCTTTCATGGAAAACTCTACCAGATGTCTAACAATACAACATTACAAAGGTTTCAAGATTTATTATTACCAGTATTTAATTATGTACACGATAATATGCCTAAAGGTGCAAAAGACTATAAATATTCAAAAGGTATATTTGTAACGCACAGAGACTTATTAAATATATTAAAGAATGGTAATGCTGAAACTTTTAGAGAAGCGATGAGAAATCATCTTGAACCGCACTTTGAGAGAATATTAGATATGGTTAAATCTTAGTTCTTTTTTTACCTTCATTTCATCACAAAGTATAAAAAAGCCAACTTTAAATTGTTTTAAAGCTGGCTTTTTAAAATTAGACATCTATCTAAATCTAATTTACTAAATATTTTTGCTAAACATGTCTGCTAAACCTATAGCATCTAGCTCTTCTTTAATTATTTTATAATTAGCAACTGTTAATGTAGTATGCGGAAATCTACTTGGTCCGCAATCTATACCTAACACTCTCATAAACCCTTTACCCACACCATTAAATCCGCCTTTACTATCTAAAATTTCAACAAATCTAATAGCTTTGGTTTGTAATTCTGTCGCCTCAATCATTTTTCCTTTTTCAAAAAGATCTTTTATTTTGTAATATAACGGTGCTAAGTGATTGTAAGTACTACCAACCCAACTTGTTGCTCCCATTGGCAAACTATTTATAAACAATTCGTCATATCCAAAAAGCATATTAAACTTTCCATCTGCTACTTTTTTACTATGTTGGTAATCAATTAAATTGTTATTTGTAAATTTTATTCCTGCTAAATTTGGTATTTCATTTTCTGCTTTCTTTAAAAACTCGTTCATATTAAAGTTAGCTCCAGATAATACAGGGATATGATAATAATAAAAAGGAAGTTTTGGAGCACAAGCAGCAATTTCTTTACAATATTGCACTAATTTTTCAATAGTATTTAGCTTAAAATAATATGGCGCTAATACTGAAATAGCATCTACTTTATCGGCAGCATAAGCTGCTAATTCTTTTGCTTCGTTTAAATTTGTATGCCCAACATGATCAATTAAATACAAATCTTCTGATTTATTTTGATACCAAGCTAAAGTTATCTCTTTACGCTCTGCAGTAGATAATGAAGTAAAATCTCCAGTAGAGCCATTCATAAATACTCCTGAAACTTTATTATGGATTAAAAACCGACTGTAATCTTTAATCTTAACAGTATTTAACGATCCATCGTTATACATAGGTGCATAAGCTGCAGCTATTAAATTTTTTAATTTCATGTGTTATAATTATTGCTATTCAATGGTCACATGTAGCTTCCATATAATCATATCCCTGGGAATCGAATTCTCGCTATGGAAGTTTCATAAAGCGAACTTAATAATTTTCTTGTGTTTTGTTAGTTTTAAGCTTTTAAAAAATAAAAAAGAGAGTTGAAGTTTTTAACTAAAACTCTCTTTTTTGACTAACTCAAACTAACTAATGAAACTATATAATGATTAATTTGTATAACCAAAGGTTTGATCTAATAAAGGGTTTCGACCTATCATATCTTCAGTGATCGGAAGTAATAATTTATATTCATCTCCTGATGATAAAAAACTTACATTATTTATTACAAAGCTATCTCCTGCCCTTCTTAAATCCCACCAACGTTTACCTTCTCCAATAAACTCTTTATAACGCTCGTCTAAAATAGCATTGGCATTATCTGTTGGTGTACTGTTAACATAATCGTGTATTGCAGGCACATAATTTGCACCGTATGCTCTAGCTCGGATTTGATTAATCTCCCCCGATGGATCTTCTCCTAATAAATTTTTTGCTTCAGCTAAAAGTAAAACAACATCTGCATACCTGTATAATGGTACATCGTTTTCAAAAATACGTTCACTTCCGTTTACTTGTCCTAAAAATTTATTAAATATAGAACCAAAGTATGTAGGTTCGCTATATGTAGGATAACCAGCTCCACCATTATCATCTGTATAGAGTCTAATAAAGGTAGCTTCTTTACGTGCATCATCATTATCATCTAATAATAAAATCGTTTTCTCAGACTGACCATATCTGTTAGCACCAGCAATAATAAAACTACTCATAGAATTCCCCATGCTATCAAACTGAGGGTTTATTTCTGTACTTCTTCCTGTTAAGCTATTATAAAAGTTCTCTGCTTCGTCTTGCTTATATTGGTATGCAAAAATAAACTCATTGTTACCTTCATTTCCAACACCCCACAGGTTATCAATACTAGGTTCTAAACTCACACCTAAAGATGCTATTTGCTGTAAAGCTGTTTTGGCTTCAGTAAAATCTGCACTTCCACCACCTAATAAGTTTCCAGACCAAATAAACACATCTCCTTTAAGTGCTAAAGTTGCAGCCTTAGACCAAAATACTTTACTACCTTCCCAATAGCTATCATCAGATCCGAAAGCACTTAAAGATGCTGCTAAATCAGATTTAATTTGCGCCATTACCTCAGTTTGAGACGATCTTGCTCTACTTAAACCAGCTGGATCTACATCCGTAAATGGTTCTAAAATAATTGGTACATCGCCCCAAGTTTTAAGTAAGGTGTAATAGTATAAAGCTCTTAATCCATAAGCTTGTCCCAATAAATGACTTTTTTCTGATTCATCGTTAAATGCTACATTTGGTACATTTACCAAAAAGTCATTTATTCTATGAATTCTAGTGTACAATCCTGCCCAACCACCAAAAGGTGCTGTAGCAATTGTAATATTAGATTCGATTAATGATTCGTTTGAAGGTGATTCGTAAGTTCGTCCTCCCCAAATATCACTTCTAATCTCTCCTAATAACCATAACGTTCCTGCTGATGATCTTAAGTTTGCATACAATCCTGTATGTGCGGTTTTTGCACCTTCTTCAGTATCCCAAAAACCTGCTGCTGTTAATTGACTAGGGCTTGTTAATTCAAGTTCGCTTTCACAAGCACCAAAAGTCATTACAGCGATAAATATATAAATATACTTCTTCATTTTTTTTAAAATTTAAAATGTTACGTTAAGTCCTATTGTAAATGTTTTAGGAACAGGAAATTCTCCATATTGCACGCCACCAACTTCTGGTGTATCACCACTCATACTCTTAAAATAATGTAAGTTAGTACCTGTTATATATATGTTTAACCTTTTAATAACATCGTTAAAATGTTCTGTTGGTACATTATAACTTAAAGTTATTTCGCGCAATGCTAAGTAATCTCCTTTTTCCCAGAATTTATTATTAGCAAAATTTTGTAAACTACTTGCACCTTCATTACCTCTCCATACATTTTTTGCTCCGTTAACAAAAACAAAACGTGGCCAATCTGTCTCTGTATTAGTTGGTGTCCAAGAATCCAACACTTCTATTGGTTGTGCTAAATTACCTTGTGTTTGTCCATAGCCTTTGTTTCTAATATGATTCCAAACTAAATGCCCCGTAGCAAAGTCTGTTTTAACAAATAGGTTAAAGTTTTTATATTTTAAACTTGTTGTTAGACCTCCAACAAAATCTGGAGTGGTACGCCCAATAACTTTTCTATCTAAACCATCAATTACACCATCTCCATTTTGGTCTACCCATTTTACATCTCCTGCCCAACGTTTGTTACGGCTAGTTCCAGGCATAAAGTTATCAGTTATAGCGTTATCTGCATCGGCTTCAGCTTGTGTAGCATAAATACCTGCTTGCTCGAAAGCTACAACTAGATCGTGTCCAGAGCGTTGTCCTTCTTGGAAACCACCTACCCATTCTTCTTGCTGTGTATCAGGGTTCCAAATTAATGTACCGCCCTGTCTGTTTAAATCGTTATCATTTTCAGGCAGTTTCTGCACATAGTTTTTATAGGATGTAAACGTAGCGCCCACATTCCATGATAAATCATCATTTCTAATAATATCAGCGTTTACTTGTAAATCAAAACCTTTATTTCTAATGGTTCCGTTATTAGTTAATATACTACTAAAACCAGTATAAAAAGGTAATGTAAGGTTTGCTAATTTATCTTTAATATCTCTAGAATAAACATCGGCTATGATTGAAACCCTGTTATCTAAAAATGAGATATCCAAACCAGCATTAAATGTGGTTGCTTTTTCCCATGATAAATCTAACGTTGGTAAAGAAGAATTTGCATAACCTGTTTGACCGTTGTAAACTCCTTGCTCACCATAAGACCCGTAAACGCCATAATTGCTTAATACATCTATATTACCAGCGACACCATAACTTAATCTTGGTTTTAACCTGGAAATAGTGTTGCTTAATGAAGACTCTTCAAAGAACGATTCGTTATGAACATTCCATCCAAAAGATACACCTGGAAAAAAGTCGAATTTATTATTACCCAATCTTGAAGTACCATCATATCTGTAATTAAACTGAAATAAATATCTATCATCAAAATCATAAAGTAATCTACCAAAAGCAGATGATATCACGTACTCAGATTCAAAGCTTGAAGGAATACCATCAGCTTCAGCACCTGCATTAAGCGTCTCAATTAAATCTGTTGGTGAATTCCTTGTTCCTGCAAACGTACTAAAGCCATTATCTTTAAAATACTCCGCACCAATTAAGGCGTTAAAGTTATGGTTACCAAACTTTTTAGTATAGTTTAATGTACCTGTTAATTGGTTTCTTAATGTTCTTCCTAAACTCACACTTGCTTCACGACCTGTACGTAAAGGTCCTGTAGTACTACCTACGCGGTAAGCTCTATTAAAACTTTCGTTATGATTATTAATTGTAAAATGACTTCCTGTTACAGCTAAGGTTAAGTCTTCAATAATATCCCAATTAATACCAACCGATGCCGATAAACGTTGCTCTAAATTTTTTCTAACAAACTTATCTTGGTAGTATAGTGGATTACCAAAGCCTTGGTTTTGTCCTACTGCATATTGGTCAGACCAAGTACCGTCAGTATTACTATCAAAAGTTCTTGAGGTTGAAGCTTGTCCTTGGAATCTTCTAAAAACAGTATCTTCTCCACCTAAAGGACTTAAGCTTAAATTAGAATGCGAATATAATATATTCGAGTTTACTCTAATATTATCGGTTACTTGATAAGAACCGCTAAATTTACCTGAATATCTTTTAAATCCTGAGCCTAAAATTAAACCATCGTTATCTAAAAGCCCTAAACCTAAATAGTAAGTCCCTTTTTCGTTACCACCATCAAAAGACAAATAGTGGTCTTTTGATTCACTATTTTGATAGATACGATCGCCAACACCTTTATTATCGAAAAATAAAATGTCTTGACTTGGATCTAAAATATCTGGAATAGACATCCATCCAGGTTGGTTTAATAAATATTGGTTTGAAGCAGTTAAAAGCTGTGTAGTAAACGGATCGTTAGTCGTATTATTACCGGTTGCAGCACTATGGTTTCCATTTAAGAAAGCACCAAAAGCTCCAGCATTACCAGCAACCTCTCTAAACCAAGCAATAGATTGTCTGTTATAGTTTATATGATCTGCTGCACCAATATATTTTTGGTCGTTTCTTTCATTATTAGTACTATATTTATATCTATAGTTAATAGAAGATTTTCCAATCTTACCCGTTTTGGTGGTTACCAAGATAACCCCATTAGCAGATCTAGCACCATAAATGGCCGTTGCTGCAGCATCTTTTAATACCTCAATAGATTCAATATCGTCTGAATTTAAAGCGTAAAAAGACCCAGGAATACCATCAATTAGAATTAATGGAGATCCTGACCCATCAAAATTTGTGCCGCCACGTAAAACAATTGAAGGTGTTGCCCCTGGTTGCCCCGTAGTGTTTGTTACTCTTAAACCAGCAATTGTCCCTTGTAAAGCTGTTGCTGCATTAGATCTTGTAGATGTTTCTAAAATTTGTGTATCTAGTTTTGATACCGAAGTTGTTAATGTGGCTCTGGTTTGCTTACCATAACCTGTAATAACAATTTCGTCTAGCATTGCAGTATCTTCGGTTAAAGACACATTAATGACTGTTTCGTTTGCTACAGTAATTTCGCTGGATGCATATCCAATATAACTAAATACAAGAATATCTCCTGCATTAGCATTAATGGTATAATTTCCATCAAAATCTGTTGATACCCCTGTAGCAGTGCCTTTCACTATAATTGTTGCGCCTAGCAACGGCAAACTATCTCCAGCTGAAACTACAGTTCCTGTAATTGTTTTTTCCTGACCAAAACTTAAAATTGGCAAAGAAAAAAGCAAAATAAATATCAAATAATTGATATTAAACGCTCTTTTTTTCATACTAAATGATTTGAATTAGTTAAATATTTTAGTTTATTGTATTAAGTATTATGTAATACATAATGCAATAATATAATATTTAATTAACATGACAAATTTTTTTAAAATAATTTTGACGAGTTTTAGCCTAATTAGTTAAGAGTGTTCAACGGGTAGTATATACTGTTATAAACTTAAATTGTAAGTCTAGTACATGGCAGTAGTAACGCAGGTACCAATTCAATCCACTAGCCATACTCACTTGATTGCTTCCAGATATTTCGATTTTTCCGTTATTGGAAACAATTTCAAATACGTTTTTTCTTCCTCAGTAGAAATTTTATTAAATACAAAATCGTTTTGATGCTTAGGAGCGATACGATCTAGTAAACTCATTAACGCTATATTTTCTGCATTATTTTTTTTAGCTTTTACACACAAATAGCACCTATAAACAGTACTATAACCAATATTAACAGGTTGTTTTTTAATAGTTTCATAAAGGTTAATTTTTGATTTTTTGATTGATAATAATTGCCCACCTTTAATTTTTTTAGATTAAATTAATTTCTTATTATTAATAGTTTTGAATCACTATTTCTTCTTAAAAAATAAATGCCGGTCACTATAGTCTTAGGTAGCTTTATTAAAATTTCCTCCTTTGTGCTATCATAATAAACTTTGGTTTTTATCTTCTTTCCTTGTATATCAAACACATTATAAATGTCTGCTTCACTACTATTACTAATATAAAACTCTTTTGTAATGCTTGGGTTTGGGTATACGCGAAAATCTTTATTGGTTTTAGTATCTGTCTTAAAATAAGGTAATGCAAAATTAAAAGCATCTTGTCCAACCTGTAAACCAATTAACCTTCCTGGAATATCATCTATTGGTAATAAAGCACTACAAACCCTATAAAAACAAAAAAGCCTCACTATTTCTAGTGAAGCTTTAAGTGAGCCCTGAAGGATTCGAACCTTCGACCGCCTCCTTAGAAGGGAGGTGCTCTATCCAGCTGAGCTAAGAGCCCTTAACCAATTACTCAAAAAATGTTTTCATTCTTGAGCGGTGCAAATATAAGTACCTCTGCGAAACAATACAACATAAATTTACACATTTTTTTTAATTATAAATATATTGCTTTCAAGAACTAAAATTTTATTGTAAAGTTATTATTAACTAGATTGTTAGGTGTAATATGTGGTTTAACCTAAAAAAAAAAATCTACCTACTATTTTCTTGCTAATTAATTTTGCCCTGTATCCTTATTTCAGGGCGGGTCAATTATAGTATTCCTAAAATTATACAAAGTTAATCAATAAACCATGTCAAATTTTAATTGCCCTTTAGTAAACGCATATTATACATTTAAAACTTACTCTAAATATTAAATAACATTCAATTTCTTACCAACCGTTACAAAAGCATTAATAGCCTTTTTAATATGCGCTTTATCATGAGCTGCCGATAACTGTACTCTAATTCTAGCCTTTCCTTTAGGTACTACAGGAAAGAAAAAGCCAATAACATAAATACCCTCATCTAGTAAAAGCTTTGCAAATTCCTGAGCTATTTTAGCATCATAAAGCATAATTGGAACTATGGGATGTGTACCTTCAACAATGTCAAAACCAGCTGCTGTCATTTCAGAACGAAAATACATTGTGTTATTTTCTAGTTTGTCTCTTAATTCAGTTGTGTTCGATATTTTATCTAATACTTTTAATGTGGCTCCAACAATAGCTGGTGCTAATGTATTTGAAAACAGATAAGGACGTGAATTCTGTCTTAAAACATCAACTATTTCTTTTCTAGCAGCTGTAAAACCTCCTGAAGCACCGCCTAAAGCCTTACCATAGGTTCCTGTAATAATGTCAACACGATCCATCACATTATGATATTCATGTACGCCTCTACCTGTTGCTCCCATGAAACCTGTAGAGTGGCATTCATCTATCATTACTAAAGCATCATATTTATCAGCTAAATCACAAATTTTATCTAATTGTGCAATGGTACCATCCATTGAAAATGACCCGTCTGTTACAATTAATCTACGTCTAGATGAACTAGCTTGTTTTAGCTGTTCTTCTAAATCATCCATGTTATTATGTGCATATCTAAACCTTTTTGCCTTACACAAACGAATCCCATCAATAATAGATGCATGGTTTAGTGCATCAGAAATAACAGCATCTTCTGCAGATAGTAAAGGTTCAAATAACCCGCCATTGGCATCAAATGCTGCAGCGTACAAAATACAATCTTCCATACCCAAAAATTGAGCAGTTTTCTGTTCTAATTCTTTATGAATATCTTGTGTTCCGCATATAAACCTAACCGAGGATAATCCAAATCCGTGAGTTTTAATAGCTTCTATTCCTGCATCAATAACCTCTAGATGAGCCGCTAGTCCTAAATAATTATTGGCACAAAAATTAAGAACCTCTTTTTGAACCGTTGTACTTATTTCAGCTCCTTGTTTCGAAGTAATTATACGTTCATTTTTATATAGTCCGTTAGATTTAATCGTTTCAATCTCTTTTATTAAATCATTTTTTATAGTTCCGTACATATTATTTATGGTGTTGTTTTTTGATGTAAATATTTATATTCTAAGTTTTTTAGCATATCTGCTGTCATAAGCTCTAAATTGTATTTCGGTTTCCAACTCCAATCGTTTTTTGCTTGTGAATCGTCAATGCTCATTGGCCAAGAATTTGCAATGTCTTGTCTGAAATCTGGTTGATAAGTCATTTGAAAATTAGGATAATTTTCTTTTATAGATAAAGCTAATTGTTCAGGGTTAAAACTCATACCAGCGATATTGTAAGACGTTCTAATAGTTATTGTTTCTTTTGGAGCATTCATCAATTCAATAGTTGCTCTAATGGCATCCTCCATATAAATCATTGGTAACATGGTTGAAGCGTTTAAAAAACATTCGTACGTTTTATTGTTTACTGCTTTATGAAAAATATCTACGGCATAATCTGTAGTTCCGCCTCCTGGTAAAGATTGATATCCAATAACACCTGGATATCTAAGAGAACGCACATCTAATCCGTATTTTTTATAGTAGTAATTCGCCCAATTTTCGCCAGCAGCTTTACTAATACCATAAACGGTAGTTGGTGTTAAATTTGGTGATTGTGGCGTATTTTCTCTTTGGATATTATCGCCAAATACAGCAATGGAGCTTGGAAAAAATACTTTTTTAACCTGATTAAGTCTAGATACTTCTAATACATTAAAAAAAGTGCTCATATTTATATCCCAAGTGCTTAAAGGTGCACTTTCTCCTTTTGCAGATAAAATAGCTGCCATATGATATATTTGGGTAACTTGATATTTTAAAACAATAGTTTTTATGGCATCAAAATCTGTAACATCAAGTATTTCAAATTGACCTTTAAATTCTGTATTACATCTTAAATCGGTAGCTATTACATTAGCAATACCGTATTTTTCTTGTAGCTTTTCTGTTAAAACGATACCCAATTGACCGCTTGCTCCTGTAACTAATATAACGTCTTGATTCATTTATATATAAAATTTCGAAAAGATAAAATTATAAATTTCACTAGATATATAGTTAATTAATCTTCATACAAATAAAAAATAAGTATTTTTATCTTTTAAATAGAAATATTAAGACAATAATAACTTAAAAAGATATTAATAATACATTCAAAAAAGTAATTTTATCTTCAAATGGAAAGACTGGATGAAACCGATCTAAATATTCTAAGAATTCTTCAAAAAGATTCTAAAAAAACAACTAAAGATGTTGCAGAAATGCTTAATCTCACTGCTTCACCTGTATACGAACGCATAAGGAGATTAGAAAAACGAGGCTATATAAAAAAGTATGTGGCACTGTTAAATAAAAATTTCTTGAATATCCCTATAACTGCCATTTGTATGGTATCCTTACGCTACCATAACGAAGGCTTTATAGATAAATTTGATATGCAAATTAAAGCATTAAAGGAAGTACAGGAGTGCTATCATATGGCTGGAAAGGTAGATTTTTTCCTAAAAATAAATCTTGAGAGTCTTGACGAATACCATGAATTTGTTCGATTAAAATTATCTAAAATTGAAAACATTGGTGTTTTGGAAAGCTACTTTGTTTTAAAAGAAATTAAAGCTACTACTGAATACTTCATATAATTACAAATAAAAAAGTTTCACAATTTATTTTATTAAACACTATAATTTATAGTAATATGGAGCTTCTGGTTTTATCTTTTTTATAGTATCAGACATATTTGTAATTTACTATATATTAAACCAATCTTTAATAATTTCTTTTTCAATATCATGATTTCTTTTATGAATAAACTCATTTTTAATAGCGTTGTATTCATAATCCTTTCCCCATGCGTTAAAGTTTTGAGAAACGGCCTCTATAGCATCACAAATAAAGTTAACCTCTTCGTTTGACATGGTTGGGTGTATGGACATGCGCACCCAACCTGGACGCTCGATGAAACATCCATCTAGTATCTTTTTTTCTATAGATTTAGATGCTAGCTCGTCTACATTCAATAAATAATGACCATAAGTTCCTGCACAACTACAGCCCCCACGAGTTTGCACTCCAAACTTATCATTTAAAAGTTTTACTATTAAATTGTAATGCGCATCATCAATATAAAATGAAAACACACCTAATCTATCGGCATGATTTTCAGCAAGAATACGTAGGTTCTTTATTTTTTTTAGACGTTTAAATATAAGTGCATTCAATTCGTGCTCTCTATCTAAAATATTTTGTACACCCATCTTTTCTTTCAACTGAATAGACAAGGCTATTTTTATTGCTTGCAAAAACCCAGGTGTACCTCCATCTTCTCTAGTTTCAATATCATCAATATAATCGTGATCTCCCCAAGGATTTGTATAGCTAACTGTACCTCCACCAGGATTATCTGGTACTAAATTTTTATATAATTTTTTATTAAAAATTAAAACGCCTGAAGATCCTGGTCCTCCTAAAAATTTATGTGGAGAAAATGTGATAGCATCTAAATATTCATCCTCATTTTCTGGGTGCATATTTATATTTACATAGGGTGCAGAACATGCAAAATCTACAAAGCATAAACCGTTATTTTGATGCATAAAGCTAGCTACTTCGTAATAATTTGTTCGAATACCTGTAACGTTGGAACAGCCTGTAATAGCGGCGATTTTTATTGGACAGTCCTTATGCGCTTCTAGTAATTCTTTTAACTTGTTAATACAGGGTAAACCTGCTTTATTTGAAGGAATTACTTTAACTCTGGCAATGGTTTCTAACCAAGAGGTTTGATTTGAGTGATGCTCCATATGAGATACAAAAATAATAGGGCGTTTCTCTTCTGGAACTTGGGTGTGGTCTTTTAAATTTTCATTAATCTTTAATCCTAATATGCGTTGAAACTTATTTATAGCTCCAGTCATACCAGTACCAACAGTGATTAAAACATCGTCTTTTGATGCATTTACATGCTTTTTGATAATGTTTCTAGCATCATGATAAGCCAACGTCATTGCTGAACCTGTAATAGAAGTTTCGGTATGGGTGTTGGCTACATAGGGTCCAATATCATTTAATAATTTTTCTTCTATAGATTTGTAAAGTCTTCCACTGGCCGTCCAATCGGCATAAATAATTTTCTTTTTACCGTAGGGTGATTCAAACTCTTCGTCTACGCCTATAATTTCATCTCTAAAAGGCTTAAAATAGGCTTCAAGATTTGATGCGCTTTTTTTATTCTTGAAAATATTTTTAAGTGTATTAGCCATAAGTTATAAATGCTTAACTAAAATAGTAGCAATGATACTTTTTTAAAGACCATATCAAAGTAACTTTTGTTACGTTAATCATTAACAAACATCAATTAATAACTTTTTTAATTAAACTAAAATTTAAAATTTTAGCATAAATAAGATAACTTTCTAAAATTTAGTGCTCCTTTGCCGCCAAATAACGCTCCGCATCTAATGCTGCCATACAACCTGTTCCTGCTGCTGTTACTGCTTGTCGGTAAACATGATCGGCTGCATCTCCTGACACAAACACGCCATCTACATTAGTTTTTGAGGTTCCTGGCACATTAATAATGTACCCTGTTTCATCTAGTTTTAAGTAGTCCTTAAAAATATCAGTATTTGGTTTGTGCCCAATAGCTACAAAAAAACCTGTGGCTGGAATATCGTGCTTCACATTAGTTTTATTATTAAATACGCGTACACCTGTTACTACTTGTTCATCACCTAAAACCTCATCAGTTTCAGTATTGAATAGTATGCTTATATTTTCAGTGTTCTTCACTCGTGCTGCCATAATTTTAGAGGCTCTAAACTCATCTCTACGTACAAGCATCGTTACTTTTTTACAAAGTTTTGACAAGTAATGTGCTTCTTCGCAAGCTGAATCTCCTGCGCCAACAATAACTACTTCTTGATTTCTATAGAAGAACCCATCACAAACTGCACATGCCGAAACGCCTCCACCAAGTTTTAAATATTTTTGTTCAGATTCTAATCCTAAATATTTAGCCGATGCTCCTGTTGATATAATTACGGTTTCACAATGAATTTCTTTTTCATCGTTAACCCATACTTTATGCACGTCTCCAGAAAAATCTACTTTAGTAATCCAACCATTACGAACATCGGTATCAAAACGTTCTGCTTGTTTTTGTAATTCAATCATCATTTCTGGCCCCGTAATGCCGTCTGGATAACCTGGGAAATTTTCAACTTCGTTGGTGGTAGTTAATTGTCCACCAGGTTGTGTTCCTTGGTATAAAACTGGTGCCATATTTGCTCTTGCCGCATAAATTGCCGCAGTATACCCTGCAGGTCCGGAACCTATAATTAAGCATTTTACTTTTTCTATTGTATCTGACATATTTTTCAAAATTTATAGTAGCAAAAGTAGTTTTTTTGGCTTAATGCTTACGCAGAAGTTATCAACAGTTTTTATTAAAAGATAACTTTAATTTATAAAAAAACTCAACCATAAAGCTGAGTTTTGCTGTTTTGATGATAAATAATCTTATGAAGATTAAAATGAATATGCTAACATTAATAATTTCAAATTAAGTGAAGTGAAATTAATTAAAAAAAAACATCTTAACGTCGTTGCCTAAACTTAAACTCATTAGTACTGTAATAAAATCTTATAATTCTTTAATTTTTATATTTCTGTACCATACTTTATCACCGTGGTCTTGCAAACCAATATGTCCTGTTTTATATTTTCCAAAACCTTTCCAGTCTTTAAATTTTGAATTAGCAATCATTTTATCCCATGCTTCTCCATGAAGTGGAAATTCAACTATTACTTTTCCATTTAATGATGCGCTTCCTTTATTTGAATTATGATCTATTTTTATTGCACATAAATTCCATTGACCTGCTGGTTTACATACATCGTAAGCTGGTTGCACCAAATCGTATAAAGCACCTGCTTGATGATATTTTGGATTTGCTTTTGCATCTGGATGTCTTTCGTTATCTAACACTTGAATTTCTAGACCTGTATGATAGGCTTCAGGGTAAGCTTCATCTTCAAAAACACTCCAAAAAATACCACTATTGCCACCTTCTGAAACTTTCCATTCAAGAGATAAAACAAAATTAGTGTACTTCTCTTTGGTTATAATATTTTTGCCACCTTTGCCTCCAGGTGTAAAAGCCAAAGTTCCGTTTTCAATAGACCATTCTGGATATATACTATCGGATAAATAACCTCGCCAATTATCTAAAGAATATCCATCAAAAAGAGTAATCCATTCTTCTACTAATTTTTTTTCATCTGTATTAATTTGCTCTTCTCCAATAGGAGTGTTGTTTTTTTGTTGTTTACAAGAAACTATTACTAACAATACAAGTAATATTTTAATCAATGATTTCATTCTATACTAATTTTAAATATTCTACGATTTAGTTTTAAAAATTCAAACTATAACTATTCAAATATAATTTATCGAAACACTTTACATTGCTCTTTATAATATGCAATTATTATTTTAACCTAAAGACCTAGTATTTTTTTTAATTGAGCTTTATCGATTTCACCTCCAGCAAAGTCATCAAAACTTCTTTTTGCAGCTTCAATAATATGCTTTTGAATGAATGGAGCCCCTTCTTTTGCGCCTTGATCTGAAGATTTTATACAGCATTCCCACTCCATAACAGCCCAAACATTACATCCATACTTAGTTAATTTTGAAAATATACTTTTAAAATCTACTTGCCCGTCTCCCAAAGATCTAAAACGTCCTGCTCGATCTTTCCAATCTGCATAACCACCATAAACCCCTTGTTTTCCTGTTGGATTAAATTCGGCATCTTTTACATGAAACGCTTTAATATATTCGTGATAATAATCAATGAAAGCCAGATAATCTAATTGTTGCAATACAAAATGTGATGGATCATACAGAATCTTAACTCGTTTATGATTTCCTGTTGCTTCTAAGAAGCGTTCAAAAGAAATTCCATCATGTAAATCTTCACCAGGATGAATCTCATAGCATACATCTACTCCAACTTCATCAAAATGATTTAAAATAGGTAACCAGCGGTTAGCTAATTCTTTAAAACCCATTTCTACCAATCCGTTAGGGCGTTGTGGCCACGGATACATAGTGTGCCACATTAAAGCTCCTGAAAACGTTGCATGAGCATTTAAACCTAGCCTTCCACTTGCTGTTCCCGATTTTTTCACAAAATCTATAGCCCATTCTGTTCTTGCCTTTGCATTGTTTCTAACTGATTCTGGAGCAAAACCATCAAACATGGTATCGTAAGCAGGATTTACTGCGACTAACTGTCCTTGTAAATGGGTTGAAAGCTCGGTTATTTCTAAGCCATAGGATTCTACTTTACCTTTTAACTCATCGCAATAGGTTTGACTCTCGGAAGCCTTGTTAATATCAATTAAACTAGATTCCCAAGTTGGAATTTGTATGCCTTTATATCCTAAATCTGCAGCCCATTCACACATAGCATCTAATGAATTAAATGGAGCTTCACTTCCAGCAAACTGTGCTAAAAAAACAGCAGGCCCTTTTATTGTTTTCATTCGTTTATTCTATTTTTTAATTAGGTCAGATGTAATTCGCCAATAATTATATCGGTTGGTATCAACTTAGTTACCATGGCTCATTTCATATTCTCTTTTATTCTATAAATCTAACCATACATTTCCTGATTTATGTGACTCCACGCACTTTTCTATAAATTTCATACCTCGAACACCATCATTCATTGTTGGATACTCACCACTATCATAAGATTGTTTTCTAATTGCTTTGGATACACCATAATAAATATTCCCCATAGAATCGAATATACCTTCAGGATGTCCTGGTGGTAATTTAGTACCATCTAAAGAAACGCCCCCATTATAAGCATGCCCTGGCTTTAAAACCTGCAACGGTTTATCATCTGTTAAATAATATAGGTAATTCGGGTTTTCTTGTTTCCAATTAAACCCGCCTTTTGTTCCGTAAATTTTTACTTCTAGCCCATTCTCTTCACCTGTAGCAATTTGGCTTGAACGTATAACACCTTTTACATATTCTGAAAAACGGATTAATATAGTTCCATCAACATCTAGTTGATTATCTTCGTAACGCGTATTAAGATCTGCTAAAATTGATTTAACTTCTTGCCCTGTTAAATATTCAGCCATATTAAAAGCATGTGTTCCAATATCTCCAACACAACTACTTATTCCCGCTTTTTTAGGATCTAAACGCCATATTGTTTTTCGTAGTTCTTTATCTAATAATATTGGATTTATCCATCCTTGATAATATTGAACATCGACTTTTTGAACATCACCTATAACACCAGATTGTATCATTTCACGCATTTGACGAATCATAGGATAGCCTGTATACGTATAGGTTACTGCAAAAATTGTATTTGATTTTTTAAGCGCGCGCTCTAAAACTTTAGCCTCAACAAGTGTAGTTGTTAATGGCTTTTCACATATAACGTGAAACCCATTTTCAATCAATTTCTTTGCCATAGGGAAATGCAAGAAATTTGGAGTAAGCACTGAAACTACTTCTATGCGTTCAGATTCTGGAAGTTTTAATTCTTCTTCAATAAACGTATCAAAATCTATATAAATGCGATTTTCTGGTAATCCCAATTTCTGTGCAAAACTTATGTTTTCTTGCCAAACCGGGTTAAATACACCACCTACTATTTGATATTTATCATACATTGAAGAGGCTACTCTGTGTAATACACCTATAAGTGAATCGCCACCGCCTCCAAGTATTCCTAATCTTATTTTTTCTGACATTATTCTTCTTTTATATAAAAAACTAAGCTGTTTTTCGTTTTTTCATGTAGACATTCAATCCTAAAAATGCTACAATTAAAATTGCTGGTAATATAGACATAGTACGCAATGCTTCAGTAGCATTAGCATCATCCATTAGTCTGCCCATAACTGGTAATACTATTGACACAGAAAACATACCAGCTCCACCTATAATAGAAAGCCCTAAAGCTCCTGTTTCTGGTAAATACTCAGCTACAAAACCTAACATTGTTGGCCAGAAAAAAGTAACTCCTACAGCAAAAACAGCTGCTGCAACAAATGTCATTCCGCCACTAGTAATCGTTAACATCCAAAGGCCTATAAAAGTAAATATTGCAGAATATAAAAGCATTCCTGAAGGACTTAATTTATGAACGACTTGACCCGCAGATAATCTGCCCAAAGCCATAATACCATTTATAAAAGCTAGCACCAGTAACGGTGCAGATACAGATTCTTTTAGTAATGATTCAATACGTTGGGTAGTTCCTAATTCTGAAGCTGCTGTAAGAAACATACAAAGCACCATAAATAAGAACAATGGATTTAATACACTTTTAAACATTTTCTTATTACTGATTCCAAGCTGTACACGTTCAGTAACAGGAAATTTTTGTCCGAAAAACATTATACCATAAATTATAAGAGGAATAAACAAAGTTGCCACCATAACTTGCCAGCTTAATCCCATTACATCCATTATAAGCCATCCTAATATAGAACCAATTACAATGCCTCCAGGGAACCATACATGGAACCTATTGAGCATTTTTGTTTTATTATCTGGGTACATAGATGCTACTAACGGATTTAAAGCTGCCTCTACCATACCGTTACCTATACCTACAAATAATGTCGCTATAAAAAGAGATGTAATAGAATCTGCCATAAGTGTCAATACAATTCCAATGATATGTGTAAAAAAAGCAATCCAAGTAATTTTTTTAATCCCAAGTAAATCAACCAGTGGTCCACCTACAATCATTGCAATTGTAAACCCGAAAAAAGCAGGCGCAAAAGCATAACCAAGTTGTTCTAAAGTTAATCCAATACCTTCTGGTCCAAAAACAGTTTCTAACCTTGCTCTTATAGCAAAGGTCATAGATGTTGTAATTAAAGCAAGACAGCTTGCTAAAAAAAGCTTGTTTTTATTAATATTCTCCATTATTATTTGGTTTAGTTAGTTTATTATTTTGACAGTTGTTTCCCAATACTTAATAACAAGTTTTTAGTAGCCAGAATACCATCCTTTTCACTTAACCTACTGCCTTCATATTCTACACCTATATAACCCGAATAATCTGCGTCTTTTACAGTTTGTAATATTCTTAAATAATCAATTACTGTTTCATTTCCATGTTCATCAAAGTCATACGATTTGGCACTAACAGCTTTAGCATAAGGCATTAATTCTTTAACACCTTTATACTTATCATATTCGTCTTCGCAACCATCTTTTTTACGTTTAATGCAGAAATTACCAAAATCTGGCAATGTACCGCAATTAGGCATATTTACTTTTGCCATTACAGATGCTAACCATTCTCCATTAGAGGTATATCCTCCATGATTTTCTACTAACACATTAATGCCTTGGGTAATGGCATATTCAGATAATTTTGTTAACCCTTTAACAGCACGTTCCATAACCTCATCATAAGTTCCTTCTCCATGAGCATTAACTCTAATTGAATGGCAACCTAGTGCTTTTGCTGCATCTACCCATTTTTTATGATTCTCCAATGCTATATTTAATTGATTCTCGTCATTACTTGCCAAATTACCTTCGCCATCAACCATAATTAACAAGTTTTTCATTCCATGCTTTTCACTTTCAATTTTAAGTTTTTTAACCACTTCATCTATACCCAAATCTTTAACCTCATTATTATAAAGTCCACTAACATATTCAATGGCTTCAAAACCTAAAGCATGAGCTTCTTTTGCAAAATCAAAAGGACTCATTTCTCCACTTCTAATCTTTTTATGTAAAGACCATTGCGCTAAAGAAATTTTGAAAAACATAGGCTGCCCGATTTCTTCTGTTACTGTTGAAATTGTTTTTTCTTTAGATTTTTTACAAGCAGAAAAAGCTAGTATTGATAATACAATAATGACTTGAGTAGTATTGTAAATTAACTGTTTTATATTCATGGTAATTGTTATTTGGTTAAACAATAAATTTAGTTAACAACGTGAATATAAATATTAGAACTTAAAACAATGTGTATTTTTATTCAGTGAAAGAATTTATACACTTTTAGTCATTTTGTTTTGTTAAGTAAATTGATAATTATCACTTGTATTTTTCAATCTATACTCATTAGGTGAGCATTTTTCATGCTTTTTAAATACTGTAGCAAAATATTGACTTGTT
The DNA here is from genome assembly GCF_000789235.1 of Wocania ichthyoenteri Th78. Lineage (GTDB taxonomy): Bacteria > Bacteroidota > Bacteroidia > Flavobacteriales > Flavobacteriaceae > Wocania_A > Wocania_A ichthyoenteri. The sequence goes on along the minus strand of NZ_KN525716.1, from coordinate 3,315,683 downwards.
GCGAAACCACACATATACGCGACCTCTGCTATAGTTAAATCTTTATTATCGAGAAGTATCTTTTTCGACATTTCTAAACGCTTCATTGTTAAATAACGCATTGGCGTTAAATTTGTTAGCCTTTTAAAATGATGTGTAAATCTAGTTAAACCCACACCGGCAGATTGAGACATTAACTCTATAGTCCAATTTTCGGTCAAATTATTTTCAAGCTCTTTAATAAAGAATTTCACACTTCTTGAACTATCTGTAAGCGATTCGTTTAATACAATATCATCAGTATTCAATAAATCTAGTATTAAAATTAACAAGTAGTTTATTAAGAGTCTTATTCTAGACGCATTACTCCCCTCTACATCAGTATCTACTGCTTTATTAATTTGAAGAAAACAATCTCTTATTTTTTTATCTGTCTTTAAAATAGATTTTTCATTCTGCCTTAAAATTGTGGTAAGCCTAGATAAGTCATTAGGAGTTAACGTAATCCATTCAGGCCAAACCCAATCTTGATGTGGTCTACGCACACCCAAATCTATAATAACCCAATAAAACTTCCCCATACCTATATATGGATTACCTACTTTATGCGCCTCCCAAGGTCTAGTAATAGTTAAATAATTTGGCTCTAGCACCATCTCTTTATTTTCTTGAGAATAAGGCATAGTTCCAGACTCTAAAAAATGAAATTCTATTCCTTCGTTTCTATGCCAATCTAAACCCCAATCTTGTGGCTCATTAGCATCCCAATAACCTATACTATTAAGCCCCAACGTATTTTTATCCAATCGATTACCAGGATAAGTATGTCTTGCTAGTGCTTTAAATTTTAATTTATTGCGCTTAATAGCATCAACTAAAGGCAAACAAGTATCGGCATGATACACAATTCCATTTGCCTCATAGGGTTGTATTTTTTGTATGTTTATTTTCACTGAAATAATTTGAACATTGATATAGCGCAAATTAATTAATTTTCCATGTATTTAAGAATTTAATTGTCATTTTCTTCGTTTTAGCTGATTTGATTATTAAGTTTACTTATAAATTTATATATCTAATAATTCTTCAAATAGTTTTTAATGGAAAAAACAGAAGTAATAGAAAGCCTAAAAACTTACGATGCAATCGTTATAGGAACTGGAATTAGTGGTGGTTGGGCAGCCAAAGAACTTTGCGAAAAAGGATTAAAAACTTTAGTTCTAGAACGTGGTCGCTTAGTAACACATATTAAAGATTATCCAACAGCAAATTTAGATCCATGGGATTTTGAACTCAGAGGCAGTGTATCTATTGAAGACAAAAACAAACAACTAAAACAAAGTCGAACAGGGTATACTACCGCACAACAAAGCAAGCATTGGTTTGTAAACGATTTAAAACATCCTTATAATGAAACTAAACGTTTTGATTGGATGCGAGGTTATCACGTTGGTGGTCGCTCCATTATGTGGGGCAGACAAAGTTATAGATTGAGCGATTTAGATTTTGAAGCTAATAAAAAAGATGGACATGGCGTAGATTGGCCTATACGTTATAAAGACATTGCGCCATGGTATGATAAAGTTGAAGAATACATAGGTGTAAGTGGCGAAAAATTAGGGCTCTCACAATTACCTGATGGCGTATTCGAACCTCCAATGGAATTAAATTGTGTAGAAGAATATTTAAAAGAAAAGCTTTCAGAAAACTATTCTGACAGGCTTTTAACCATAGGAAGAGTAGCCCACATTACAGGAGATAAAAGTCGTGATGGAAGAAGTAATTGTCAATTTAGAAATAGATGTATTCGCGGATGTCCTTTTGGTGCTTACTTTAGCAGTAACTCTTCTACTCTACCGGCTGCAGAACGCACTGGCAATATGACTTTAAGAGCAAACTCTATAGTTCATGAAATTATATATGATGATACTTTAAAAAAAGCAACAGGTGTTAGAGTAATAGATGCCGAAACTAAAGAAAACTTCGTGTTTAATGCTGAAATTATTTTTTGCTGTGCATCTTCTATTGCATCGACATCCATTTTGATGCAATCAAAATCTGAAAGATTTCCAAATGGATTAGGAAATGATTCTGGAGAGCTAGGGCATAATATTATGGATCATCATTTGGGTGCTGGAGCATCTGGAAAATTAGATGGTTTTAAAGATAAATATTATAAAGGACGTAGGCCAAATGGCATTTACATTCCACGATTTAGAAATTTGGGGGATAAAGAAACGGAGAAAAAAGAATTTATAAGAGGTTATGGTTATCAAGGAGGTGCTGGAAGAGGAGACATTTCTGACCATATAGCAGAATTAGGATATGGTGCAGAATTAAAAGAAAAAATATTAGAACCTGGTAACTGGAGAATGGGATTAGGCGGTTTTGGTGAATGCTTGCCAAACCATGATAATAAAATGTCTCTTGACTATGACAAATTAGACGACTGGGGATTACCAACAGTAACTTTTGATGCCGAATGGAAAGAGAACGAATTAAAAATGAGAGAAGACATGATTCAACAAGCTGCAGAAATGCTTAAAAATGCTGGGTTTAAAGACATTCAAACATTTGATAATCGTCATGCCCCAGGAATTGGTATTCATGAAATGGGAACAGCTAGAATGGGTAAAGACCCAAAAACATCTGTTTTAAATAAATACAATCAAATACATACCGTACCAAATGTATATGTTACAGATGGTTCTTGCATGACGTCTTCAGGATGCCAAAACCCATCATTAACTTATATGGCTTTAACAGCAAGGGCTGCAAATCATGCCGCAGAACAATTCAAAAAAAATAAAAGCTAATAATTATGAATAGAAGAAATGCTTTAAAAGGGTTGGGGTTATCTATTGGTTATACTATTGCAACACCAACAATTATTAGTATGTTGCAAAGTTGCAAAACTGAAGCTGATTTATGGGTACCCACTTTTTTTACTTTGGATGAAGGTATTGTTATAAAAAATTTAATCGACCTTATTTTACCAAAAACGCAAAATATTCCTGGCGCTTTAGATGTTAATGTTCCTGAATTTTTAGATTTATATATTTCTAAAACATATAATGAATTAAAACAGAAAAAATACAAAGAAGGGTTAACCGCTATAATGAAAGCTTTACCTGTAACAAAAAAAGGTGTTAGCGATTTAGAAACTAAAAATTACGATACCTTATTGGCTAAATATTTAAAAATAAGCAAAGAGCAACAATTAACTTACAGGACTTATGATGATGAAAAAGACCCTAAAAATGAAGATGCAATAATTTTTCAAGCTTTAAATAACTTAAGAAGCTCTTCCATTTGGGCATTTAAAACAAGTGAACAAATTGGAGAAAATGTATTAGCCTACGACCCTATCCCTGGGTCTCAAAAAGGATGTATTCCTTTAAGTGAAGCTACAGGAGGAAAAGCTTGGTCTCTTTAATATTATATAAAATATGAATAAAAAACATATTATTTTAAGTATAGTTTTAAGTATATCATTTTTATTTAACTGTAAAAATGAAGAAAAAAAAACTACAGAAACACATCAAAAAGAAAACTGGATAAAACTATTTAATGGTAAAGATTTAAAAGATTGGACTATTAAAATTAAAGGTCAGCCTTTAGGTAAAAATTACAACAACACCTTTACAGTAGAAAATGGCGTGATGAAAGTTAATTATGATGAATACAATGATACCTTTAACGAATCTTACGGTCACATCTACTATAATAAAGAATTTTCGAATTATAAATTCAGAATGCAATACCGATTTACTGGCAATCAATTAAAAGATGGCGCAGGATGGGCAACACGAAATAGCGGTGTTATGATTCATTGTGAAAACCCTAAAGATATTGGCTTAAACCAAAACTTTCCCGTATCTATAGAAGTTCAACTTTTAGGTGGATTAGAAACTGGTGAACGACCAACAGGTAACTTGTGTACCCCAGGGACACATGTTGAAATGAATAATGAATTATTCACCCCACATTGTGTCAATTCTACATCAAAAACCTATAATGGAGACCAATGGGTTAATTTAGAAATTGAAGTTAGAAACGATTCCATTATTAAACACTTTATTAATGGAGAAAATGTACTCACTTATACCAAACCTCAAATAGGAGGTTCTGTAGATTACAACGAAACCTACTGGAAAAGCAAAGAAGGTGCACCATTAAAAAAAGGATATATTTCTTTACAAAGTGAAAGCCATCCTGTTGAATTTAAAAATATAGAAATATTAGAATTATAAAAGATGAAAAATAGTTTAAGCATAGTCTTTACTGCTCTTTGCATCATTCAAATTGGAACAATCCACTCTCAAGAATTTGAAAATTATTCTCAAGATTTAAAAGGGGAAAAAATAACCATTGAAATGATAGCCGTAAAAGGAGGCGCATTTTTAATGGGAGCAAACACAAATGATACAACTCGTAAAGATGATGAAAAACCTAGTCATGATGTTGAAATTGATGATTTTTGGATGGGTAAATACGAAATTACTTGGGAACAATACGATGCCTTTGTATTTGGTGAATTTGAACAAGAACAATTTAAAGATAAAAATAAATTAAATGATTTAGGAATTGATGCTGTTTCTGGAGCAACACCTCCATATGTCGATATGAGTTTTAACATGGGAAAAGAAACGCATCCTGCTGTAAACATGACGCAATATGCTGCTATTATGTATTGCAAGTGGCTAACTTCAAAAACAGGTGTGTTTTACAGATTACCAACAGAGGCCGAATGGGAATACGTTTGTAAAAAAGGAAAAACGGATGAAGACTCTAATCTTAAAAGTGTAGCTTGGTTTGACGAAAACACCAATGATAAATATGAAAAAACAGGAATAAAAAAAGCTAACATGTTAGGTATTCATGATTTATTGGGCAACGTTTCAGAATGGGTGATGGATCAATATGACGCCAACTATTACAAAACATCTCCAAAAAATAATCCTTGGAATAAACCTTCAGAGTTATACCCAAGAGTGGTTCGTGGAGGTTCGTGGAAAGACACAAAAGACAAATTATGCTGTACCGCAAGAGGTCTGTCTAAACAAAAATGGAAACGAAGAGATCCTCAAATCCCAAAAAGTAATTGGTGGCATACTAATGCACCATTTGTTGGTTTTCGTGTAGTACGCCCAAAAATTCAACCATCAAAAGAAGACATAAAAACATATTGGCTTTCTGTAATCGAAGATTACGGATTAAATTAAAAACTTAAAACCATGGATCAAAAAAAGAACAATTTATCAAGACGTAATTTTGTAAAGGGATCATCTTTAGCAGCTGGAGGCCTTTTACTAACACCTTCACTATTAACAGCTAGCCCTATGTTTAATAAAGTTAAAAAATTAAAATTAGCTGTTGTAGGATGTGGAGGACGCGGGACAGGTGCTGTAAGTCAAGCATTACAAGCAGACGAAAACGTAGAATTAGTAGCCATGGCTGATGCTTTTGAAGATCGGTTAGAAAATGCCTATACAAGCCTAACCAAAATGTTCCAAATAGGCAAACTTAATGTAAAACCATCCCATAAGTTTGTGGGTTTTGGTTCTTATAAAAAGGCTATAGATGCTGCCGATGTCGTTATTTTAACTACACCTCCAGGGTTTAGACCTCAGCATTTTGAGTATGCCGTCTCTCAAGGAAAACATGTTTTCATGGAAAAGCCTTTAGCCACAGACGTTGCTGGAATTAAAAAAGTATTAGAAGCCGCTAAAGTTGCCAAGGCTAAAAAATTAAATGTGGTGGTTGGTCTTCAAAGACATTATCAAGCAAGTTGTATTGAAGCATATAATCGTATTAAAAAAGGTGATATTGGTCAAATTGTATCTGGTCAAGTATACTGGAATGGTTCAGGAGTTTGGGTAAGACCTCGCGAAGCAAATCAAACCGAAATGGAATACCAAATGAGAAATTGGTACTATTTTAATTGGATTTGTGGTGACCATATTTTAGAGCAACATATTCACAATATAGATGTTGCCAACTGGTTTATTGGCGGATATCCAATAAAAGCTACCGGAACTGGTGGTAGAGAAGTTCGCAAAGGAAAAGATTATGGTCATATTTTTGACCACCATGTTGTAGAATTCGAATATGAAAACGGAGCTATAGTTTCTAGCCAATGTAGACATCAACCAGGAACAAAACATAGAGTAGATGAAACTTTTCAAGGTACTTTAGGAACCTCTTATACTGATGGAGGTGGTTCTACAAGATTAAAAAAATACGATGGTACAAACATCTATACTCACGATAATGAAAATGATATTAATCCATATCAACAAGAACACAATCTTTTGTTCAAATCTATACGAAATGGAGAGGTTATTAGCGACGCTGAGAATGGTGCAAAAAGTACAATGACAGCTATTATGGGCAGAATGGCAACCTACTCTGGAAAAGAAATAACTTGGGATAAGGCCATGGCTATAGAGCATAAATTAGTTCCAGACGAAGACACTCTTACTTTTGATTCTGTGCCACCAATTACACCTGACGAATTTGGAAATTATCCTATTCCAATTCCTGGAAAAACTAATTTCTCATAAAGTGAAAAGAAGATCATTCATAAAAAAAAGTACTGCAACGGCATCCTTATTAGGAATTAGCGTAACTGGTATTAATGCTATGAATATTTTTAATACAAAAACGCCCATGAATAATTTCAAATTAAATTACGCTCCACATTTAGGCATGTTTAAAAATCATGCAGGAGACGACCCTATTGACCAATTAAACTTTATAGCCAATCAAGGGTTTACCGCTTTTGAGGATAACGGTATGAAAGGACGTACTGTTGAAACTCAAGAAAAGATGGCAAAAACCATGTCTGATAGAAATATGACCATGGGCGTATTTGTAGCTCATAAAATTTATTGGAAGGAACCTAACCTCGCAAGTGGAAATATTGACAAGCGGAATGAATTTTTAAAGGACATTAAAGAATCCGTAGAAGTTGCAAAACGGGTTAATGCAAAATGGATGACGGTTGTACCTGGTCATGTAGATTTAAGTCAAAATATAGATTACCAAACCGCTCATGTTATTGAAACTTTAAAGCAAGCTTCAGCTATTTTAGAGCCTCATAATATAACTATGGTATTAGAGCCTTTGAATTTTAGAGATCATCCTGGGTTATTTTTAACCAATTCACCACAAGCTTATCAAATATGTAAAGCTGTAAATTCGCCATCCTGCAAAATATTATTCGATATTTATCATCAACAAATTCAAGAAGGAAATTTAATCCCAAATATTGATAACAGTTGGGACGAAATTGCTTATTTTCAAATCGGCGACAACCCTGGACGTAACGAACCAACCACAGGAGAAATAAATTATAAAAATATATTTAAACATATTCATTCAAAAGAGTTTAAAGGCATATTAGGTATGGAACATGGAAATTCAATTCATGGTAAAAAAGGTGAATTAGCAGTTATTGAAGCTTATAAAGCAGCAGATAATTTTTAAATATTAAAAAATGAAAAAAAATCATAAATCAAATAACAGAAGGGATTTTATAAAGAAAACTGCTTTAACATCATTAGGGATTTCTATAATTCCAAGACACGTTATGGGAAAAGGGTTTATTGCTCCAAGTGATAAACTAAACATTGCAGTTATAGGTGGTGGTGGCAAGGGTTATTCTGATGCTATAAACGCATGGAATAATGGTGCATCAAACATTACTGCTATTTGCGATGTAGATTGGAATCAGTCAAAAAGGCTGATGGAAAAATTTCCTAATGCTTTAAAATACCGAGACTATCGTAAGCTTTTTGATAACGCAAAAGATATAGATGCTGTTACAGTTTCTACGCCAGACCATACTCATGCAGTAATAGCTATGGCTGCCATAAAATCAAACAAACATGTGTATGTACAAAAACCATTAACACATAGTATATATGAGGCTAGAATGCTTACAAAAGCTGCTAACAAATACAAAGTGGTAACACAAATGGGTAACCAAGGGGCTTCTGGAAATGGCGTGAAACAAATGATTAAATGGTTTGATGAAGGTAAAATAGGAACCGTAAGTAAAGTTCATGTTTGGACTAATAGACCAGTTTGGCCTCAAGGCATAAATGCCCCAACAGAAAAACCAGCGTTGTTAGATGGTTTAGATTGGGATACTTGGGTTGGACCTGCTAAAATGGTAGATTACCATCCTTTATACCATCCTTTTAAATGGCGTGGTTGGTGGAATTTTGGAACGGGTGCTTTGGGCGATATGGGTTGTCATTTAATTGACCCGCCGTTTAGGGTTTTGGGATTAGGTTACCCAACTGAAGTTGAAAGTAGCGTTGGTGCAGTTTTCAAAAAAGATTGGTCTCCAGAATATTTACCAGAATCTTGCCCACCTTCATCAAGAACACAATTAAAGTTTCCTGCATCAGCTAAAAATAAATCGGAAGTTTCATTAACATGGTCTGATGGTGGTTTAAGGCCTTTCCATCCTGATTTAATTCCAGCAGATCATCCTATAGGAGATTATGATAGTGCTAATGGCGTTATTATGATTGGGGACAAAGGGATTATGACCTGTGGAACGTATGGCGTTGCTCCAAAAGTGTATTTGAATAATGGAGATGTTTTAACATTTGAAGACACAGAAAAAAGCACACTTCCTGAAAGTGGACATAATGCTTCATGGGTTGATGCCTGTAAAGAAGGTTTTGGTAAAGAAAAACACAAAGCACTTACCTCATCATTCGATTTTGCAGGACCATTAACAGAAAGCGTTTTAATGGGTAACCTTGCTATTAGAAGTTATAACCTTAGAAAGTCAAAAGGAAATGGTTTTGAATACCCTGGAAGAAAAAAATTATTATGGAATGGGGATACTATGAAGATTACAAATTTTGACGAAGCAAACCAATTTGTAAAAAGAACGTATCGTGAAGGTTGGACACTATAATTCACTAACTAATGAAATTTACTAAGCCTTTAAGTAAACGAAAAAAGAGTATCAATTTTATTCTGTGTATTCTATTTATCCTTTTTGCACTATTACAATTAAATGATCCCGATGGTGTTTTATGGTTTTCCATATATTTAATTGTAGCAATTATATGTCTGTATCATAACTTTAAACCTATCCCTACACTATTTTTAATTCTAATAATAGCTACCTTATTAGCTTATTCTGCATTTCATTTTTCATTATTTATTGATTATTTAAGAACAGAAAACAAAGAAGAAATTTTTGGCAAAATGGTTTATGATAAACCTTATTTAGAAGGCACTAGAGAATTTATTGGACTTTTAATAGCTGCTTTTGGTATTATATACCAATTAAAGATTAGAAAAAACAGTAATTAGTACGCTTTTTCAAAGAATAGCTAAAACTTAAATTTTAGTATGAAACAAAAATTGATAGAATATGAGATGTCGGTCTGAGCGCAGTCGAAGACATTGAAAATATCGTTTTTAATAGTATTTCGACTGCGCTCAATGTGACACTTTTTAATTTTTGTCATGTATTAAAAACTTAAATTTAAAAACTTTACATTTTTCAAATTAAAATATGAATAAAATTATAATGCTTTTTCTGCTTACAATAACAAGTATGTTTTGTAATCCCGTTTTTTCTCAAGTTAATATCAACGGAGAAGTAAAAAATAGCCATGGTAAACCCTTAGAGGGTGCAAATATTGTTTTAAACCCTAACAACTATACAACTACAACTAACGTTAATGGAATCTTTAAAATACAAAATATTCCTTCAGGCAGCTATATAATAACAATATCCTATTTAGGGCATAAAACAATAAAAAAGAATATTGAAATCACTCAAAAGAATGTTACACTTTCATTTAATATGGAAGAAGATTTGCTAAACTTACAAACCATAGTCGTTACAGGAACTTTTGATCCCAGAATTCAATTAGAATCCAGTACCTCAATTAGCACACTTAGTTCAAAAGCCATGCAACAAGTGTATCCACAAGGTACGGCAAATTTGCTTCAAAATATACCAGGAACATTCACCGATGCCTCAGCAGGTGAAGTATTCACGAAAGTTTATACGCGAGGTATTTCAGCTTCCGCTGAAGACGATACGGGGTGGTATTATGTGTCACTTCAAGAAGATGGACTTCCGGTTAGCTTAGTGCAACACTCGTATTACAGTCCAGACCTTTTCCATCGTTTAGATTTAACAACCCGAAAAGTGGAAGCCATAAGAGGTGGAAGTTCATCCATTACGGCGCTCAATGCTCCCGGAGGTATTTATAATTTTATGTCCCACGGCATTCAAAACGAATTTAGCGGCGACATCCAGTTATCAAATGGTATTCAGGGCGAAGGGAATGCTTTATATAAAATAGATGCCAATATTGGAGGTCCATTAGGCAATAACTGGTTTTTTAATGCTGGCGGACATTACAGACATGATGATGGCGCAAGAAACACAGACTTCACGTTTAGTAAAGGCGGCCAGTTTAAATTTAATGTCATTAAAAAGAATGACTTTGGATATTTAAAATTTTATGGAAAGATTTTAGATGATTACACCAATCGATATACCGGTGTTGCTGCCACAGATTGGGACAATCCTACGCCAGCTTTCGGTCAGGATTTTGGTTCAACCTCGCTGTTAATGCCAAGTTTTAACGGCAGTATTCCAGATGGGCGATACCTTACACAAGGTGCATCAAATAGTTTTGATCCATCACAAGGTGTTCATGCCAAAGATTTGGCTTTTGGCTTCGATATCTCCCAAGACTTAGGCAATAATTGGTTGCTAAAGAATAACATTAAATTCTCTGCCAAAGATGCGAATTGGCAAACTTCAATAAGTAATGCCTTTGTGTCATTAAATAACCCCCTAGCCTATTTTATTAGTGGTGCCAGTTTCCCCATTGGGCAAGTTATTTTTCGCGATGCGCAATCAGGCTCAGAACTCGCTAGAGTAAACAACAGCGGTATTTTAGCTGGACAACCTGCACAGTATTTAGATAGTGGCACTTTGCCCAATGATGCCATTATGGGAACCTCGGCTTGGTACAAAAACAATAAAGCCGACGAGTTTATGAATCAATTTACCTTGCAAAAAACATTAGAAAGTCATGATATTACGACAGGATTTGCTTTAGGTTTTTCAGACACCTCTTTATTTACACAAGGAAGTTTTGCCTTTGTAACCTACGAACCTAATCCAAGAATGCTACAGGTAACGCTTGAAAATCCTGGTGACCCAGTAATTGAATTATCAGATGCCAACGGCGTTAGTAATTACGGCGGTTTGTTTTTTGTGAACGCTAGGGCTAAAGTAAGTCAGGTATCAACGTTTATTAATGACCGATGGAAAGTCTCCAACAACGTTCATTTAGATTTAGGCTTACGCTACGAAACCATTAAACATAAAGGTAGCAAAGACCGTTTTGCACCATTCACCCAAAATGGCGGTTTAGACGAAAATGACAATACGGCTTACGATAATGGTATTTTAGCTCCAACAGGGCAAACAGACAATTTCAATTACAACTACAGCTATCTGTCTTTTTCAGGTGGCATCAACTATAAAATTGATGACGAGGCCGCCTTGTTTGCTAGGTTTTCACAAGGAAATAAAGCACCAGAATTAAACTATTATTTTAATAATTTCTCTAATGTTCCCATCAACAAAAAAGGAGAAGTTCAAAAAATAAATCAAGCCGAAATTGGTGTAAAGTATAATCTTAAAGATTTTTCTTTTACAAGTACTTTATTTTGGAGTCAGCTTAAAAATATTGGCATTGCTAATTTTGAATTTGATTCAGACAATAACAGTATTTTCTACACGCCAATTCAATTTAACACATCAAGAACGATTGGTTTTGAATGGGAAAGTGTTTATTCGCCGGTTCAAAATTTCACCTTCCGTTTTAACGGGGTTCTTCAAAATCCAAAAGCCACTAAATGGAAAGTTTATGATGCAGCAGGGTCAGTAGATACAAGTGACGATAATATTTTAGATTTTTCAGGAAACACGCTTCCTTTTAATCCAAAGTTAATGTTTAATCTGAGTAACGAATATCAAAAAGATAAAATTTCAGCCTTTATAAAATGGCAGTTTATGGGCAAACGCTATGGCAACGTTTCAAACGGATTTAAACTTCCGGCCTATAGTGTTTTTAACGCAGGTGCTAGATATCAAATAAGCAAAAACCTATCAGCAGACATTTTAGTAGCCAATCTTTTTAATTCAGAAGGCTTAGCCAACTTTTTTGGTGCTAATAGTTTTGGTGCCAATGCCAATGGTGCAACGCCTGAATTTATTGCCGCAAATCCAGATGCTAGTTTTGTGGTTTTTCCCGTTTTACGAAGAAGGGTTTTATTAAAATTAAATTACAGTTTTTAGCATAAACCTTAAAAACAAATAAACTAGTTTAACGATGTATTTATTGGGATTGGATATTGGTTCATCATCTATAAAAGCAAGCTTATTGCAAGTTTCTGATGGTACAATAATAGCTCAAAATTTCGAACCAAAAGACGAAATGGATATTATTGCGCATCGCAATGGATGGGCGGAACAAGATCCTGAACTTTGGTGGGAATATGTTAAATTAATTATTCCAAAACTCATTGAAAGTGCAAAAATAGATAAGTCGCTTATTGCGGCCATAGGGATTTCTTATCAAATGCACGGACTTGTTTTAGTCGATAAAAACAAACAAGTGCTAAGGCCTTCAATTATTTGGTGCGATAGTCGCGCATCGGAAATTGGAAAAGAAGCCTTTAACACTTTAGGCTCAAATTACTGCTTGGACACACTATTGAATTCTCCTGGAAATTTTACCGCTTCAAAACTAAAGTGGGTTAAAGATAATGAACCAAAGATTTTTGAACGTATATACAAAATAATGCTACCCGGTGATTTTATTGCAATGAAACTCACCAATAAAATTACAACTACCGTAAGCGGTTTATCAGAAGGTGTTTTTTGGGATTTTAAAGCCAATAAAATTTCGGAGACGCTTTTAAACCATTATGATTTAAAAGACACTTTAATCCCTGAAATCCATGATACGTTTAGTTCACATGGCACAATTACAAACGAAATTGCGAACCAATTAGGGCTTCCCGAAGGCATCCCCGTGTCTTACAAATCTGGGGACCAACCCAACAATGCCTTATCTTTAAACGTCTTAAAACCCGGAGAAATTGCAGCAACGGCAGGAACATCTGGCGTTATTTATGGTGTTGTTGATGATATAAAACCCGATTTACGTTCGCGTGTTAATGTATTTGCACATGTTAACCATAAAGTCGGGCAACCACGATATGGCGTTCTAGCCTGTATAAATGGCACAGGCATATTGAATGCATGGATTCGGAAAAATATAACCCAGGGTTTGAGTTATTCCGAAATGAATGCATTAGCTGAAACTGTTGAGGTGGGCTCAAATGGTTTGCAAGTGTTTCCTTTTGGAAATGGTGCCGAACGTATTTTAGAAGATGCGAATAATGGTTGCACATGGAAACATCTTAATTTTAACATCCATAACAAGGCGCACGTATTACGCGCAGCACAAGAGGGCATTGTTTTTTCTTTTCAGTATGGCATTAATATTATGAAATCCATGGGATTGAAGTTAGATGTTATAAAAGCTGGAAATAACAATATGTTTCAAAGCAGGATTTTTAAAGAAACCCTAGCTACCCTATCTAATGCACAAATCGAAATATACGATACCGATGGCGCCATTGGAGCAGCAATTGGTAGTGGCCTTGGCGCTGGCGTTTATAAATCTTCAGACGAAGCTTTTAGTCGGTTTAAAAAACTAGAAACCATTCAACCAAATAAACAAATGCAATCTAAAATAGAAGATGCGTATCATAATTGGGAAAAAGAATTAAAAAAAACATACTAACATGAGCACTTACTTTCCAAAAATCAATAAAATTAAATACGAAGGAAGAGATTCAAAAGATTCACTTGCTTTCAAATGGTATAATGAAAACCAAGTTATTAATGGCAAAACAATGAAAGCCCATTTAAAATTTGCTGTTTCTTATTGGCATACGTTCTGTGGCGAAGGCGGCGACCCTTTTGGTCCCGGAACAAAAACGTTTCCTTGGGCTAATACGGATCTTTTAACCGCTGCAAAACACAAAATGGATGCTGCTTTTGAGTTTATCGACAAACTTAGCATTCCCTATTACTGTTTTCATGACACCGATTTAGTTGGCGATGGAAGTGTTTTTGACATCGAAAAACGATTACATCAAATTTTACCTTACGCCCAAGCTAAACAAGCCGAATACGGTATTAAACTACTTTGGGGCACTGCCAATGTGTTTTCGAACCCGCGATACATGAATGGTGCTGCAACAAATCCAGATTTTAATGTATTAACTAAGGCTGCCGTACAAGTAAAAAACGCCATTGATGCTACCATAGCACTTGGGGGAACAGGCTATGTGTTTTGGGGAGGACGCGAAGGTTATATGTCGCTACATAATACCAACATGAAAAAGGAAATAGAGCACTTAGGCATGTTTTTAACCAAATCGAGAGATTACGCTAGGGCTCAAGGCTTCACGGGCACCTTTTTTATTGAACCCAAACCAATGGAACCCACCAAACATCAGTACGATTTTGATGCTTCAACCGTATTGGGTTTTCTAAATAAATACGGTTTGGAAAAGGATTTTAAATTAAATTTAGAAGTCAATCACGCCACCTTAGCAGGTCATTCTTTTGCCCATGAATTACAAGTAGCGGTCGATGCGAATATGTTGGGAAGCATTGATGCCAACAAAGGCGATTATCAAAATGGCTGGGATACCGACGAATTCCCAACCAATATATACGAAGTCACTGAGGCAATGATGATTATTTTGCAAAACAAGGGTTTTGAACATGGCGGTATTAATTTCGATGCTAAAACAAGACGGAATTCTACCGATATGGAAGATTTATTTATAGCGCATATTAGCGGTATGGACACCTTTGCCAGAGCACTTTTAACTGCAGAAAAAATACTGTCTGATTCCAATTATTTAGAACTGAAGCAAAAAAGATATGAGTCGTTTACTTCCGGTTCGGGTAAGGGTTTTGAAGCAGGCAAACTAAGCTTAAAAGACTTATATCAATTAGCTTCTAAAAATGGAAAAACCGAATTGAAAAGCGGCAAACAAGAACTTTTGGAACAGCTTATTAACAGCTATATATAACAACCAATATTTAACTTAACTATTATTAAAATGAAACCTAAATTTATAAAATCCATTCTGATTTTCATCATAAGTATTTTGATCATTTCATGTGGCACAAAAGAAGAAAGAATACTGGTATTTAGTAAAACGGCAGGTTTCAGACACGGTTCAATTGAAGCTGGAATAACAGCATTGAAAAAACTGGGAAAAGAAAATAACTTTAAAGTGGTTGCCACTGAAGATTCCCTATATTTTGTTGAGGATTCTTTAAAACAATTTTCAGCAGTCGTTTTCTTAAATACTACAGGCAATATTCTAAATGAAGTACAGCAAGCCGATTTTGAACGTTACATACAAGCTGGAGGAGGTTTTATAGGTGTACATGCTGCTACCGATACTGAATATGAATGGCCTTGGTATAACAAACTTGTTGGCGCCTATTTTGAAGGACATCCGCGAATACAAAAAGCAACACTAAATGTGATAGATAAAAATCATGAATCAACCAAAATCATTGAAACGCCTTGGATAAAAGAAGATGAATGGTATAACTTTAAAAGTATTAATCCAGATATTAATGTACTCATTACTATAGATGAAACCACTTATGAAGGAGGCACTTATGGCGAGAATCATCCCATTTCTTGGTATCATAAATTTGATGGTGGTCGTGCTTTTTATACCGAAATGGGACACACAAACGAAACTTATAAAAACCCAACATTTTTAAATCATTTATTAGGTGGAATTAAATATGCCATTGGTAAAAACACGCTCGATTATACAAAAGCAACATCGGATCGCATACCTCCAGAAAATCGATTTGTAAAACAGGTGTTAGACTTCAATTTGAATGAGCCTATGGAACTGGATGAATTACCAAATGAAGGCATCTTATTTGTCGAACGCCGAGGCGCATTAAAATTATTTGATTTTAAAACAGAACAAACCGAAACCATTGCGCAACTCGATTTATTTTATGGCAACGAAGATGGTTTGTTGGGTTTGGCGGTAGACCCCAATTATAAAACTAACCATTGGATTTATTTGTTTTATTCAGCACCAGGTGACGAACCTTTGCAACATGTTTCACGTTTTAATTTGATCGACAAAAAACTGGATTTAGATTCTGAAAAAATATTAATTAAAATTCCCACGATTAGGGAATGCTGCCATAGCGGTGGTGCCTTAGAGTTTGGGCCTAATGGAAATTTATTTATCACAACGGGCGATAACACCAACCCATTTGAATCGTCAGGTTATGCACCCATTGACGAGCGCGAAGGGAGAGCGCTTTGGGATGCTCAAAAATCGGCTGCCAACACCAACGATTTTAGAGGAAAGATTTTAAGGATTAAACCTGAAGACGATGGCACGTATTCCATTCCAGAGGGCAATCTGTTCCCCAAAGGCACACCAAACACAAAACCGGAAATTTATGTGATGGGTTGTAGAAACCCTTTCAGACCCTCAATTGATAGTGCAACAGGCTATTTATATTGGGGAGATGTTGGTCCTGATGCTGGGACAGGAAACCCAAACAGAGGACCAAAAGGCATGGGCGAATTTGACCAAGCTAGAAAAGCTGGGTTTTGGGGATGGCCTTACACCAGAGGGAACAATCAAGTTTATAACGACTATAATTTTACAACTCAAGAATCAGGAGCAAAATTTGACCCTAATCATTTAGTTAATGATTCACCAAATAATACGGGTTTAAAAGAACTTCCCGTAGCTCAGGAATCACTCATTTGGTATTCTTATGACAAATCTGAGGAATTCCCGTGGTTGGGTGTTGGCGGTGTAAACCCTATGGCGGGTCCTATTTATCACGCTTCAAATTACCCTAATGCCAACGCCAATGCTTTTCCCGAATATTTTGAAGGCAAACTTATAGTTTACGAATGGATGAGAGATTGGATTTATGTAGTGACGCTTGATGAAAACCACAATTACAAAAAAGCAGAACCGTTTATGCCTAACACCGAATTTTCGCATCCAATGGACATGATTTTTGGTTCAGACGGAAATTTATATGTTTTGGAATATGGTCAAAAATGGAACACCCAAAACCTGGATGCGCGTTTAAATAGAGTTTCATATATACGAGGAAACAGAAAACCAATCGCCAAAATAACATCAGATAAAACGGTTGGAGCCGCACCATTAACGGTTAATTTTTCAGGGCTGGAGTCTGTAGATTATGATAATGATAAACTGACTTACGCATGGTCCTTTACCAATAACGAAGTGCAATCAACAGAAGCAACTCCCTCGTTCACCTTTAAGCAATCCGGCACGTATAACGTCCAATTAAAAGTAACCGATAAAGAAGGCGAAACATCAACGGCAAACACCAAACTTTTGATAGGTAACGACCCGCCCGAAATAAGCATTCAAATTGAGCCCAATAACAAGTCGTATTGGGATAATAAAAAAGTCAATTACACCGTAATTGTTAACGACAAGCAAGACGGAAGTACCGAAGATGGCTCTATTGATGCCAATAAAGTAAAAGTAACTTTAGATTACATTCCGGAAGGAAACGATTTAATAAAAGCCACTTTGGGGCATCAACAAAACACGGTGCCCGAAGGCAGAAAACTTATTGACGGCAGCGATTGTAAAGCTTGTCATGCAACCAACGAAAAGGTAAATGGCCCCACTTACATCGAGATTGCCAATAAGTACACCACCAAAGATGCTGGTTATTTAGTCAGTAAAATCATAAAGGGCGGAAGCGGTGTTTGGGGAGAAACCATGATGTCCGCACATCCCCAATTAAAACCAGATGAGGTTGAAAAAATGGTTACCTATATTTTATCGCTAAAACCAAGCAAAGCCAAAGCAAGAAAACAATTGCCCATAAAAGGCAGTATTACATTTAACGAACACATGGGCAGTAAAAATGAAGGCATATACGTTTTAATGGCTTCTTATTTGGATAATGGCAACGACGGACAACCAGAATCCACACTTTCGGCCAGAGACCAAATTATTTTTATAGCGCCTAAAATCCAAGCCGAAAGCGCCATTGAAAAAAGTGAAGGCCTAGGAAATTGGAATGCCGAAGGTGAAAACCTTGTAGGCTCTATTGTTCATAATTCCTACCTAAAATTTGATGCGGTGCCTTTAAAAGGGTTGGAAAGCATAAAATTCGCTGCCTTTTTTGCGGGCAATTATGCTTACGAAGGTGCTATTGAAATTAGAGAAAACGCCCCTAACGGAAATCTTATTGGTAAAACCCATTTAAAATATTTCAACAAAGATAAAGGCCAAATGACGTATTACAAAATACCCGTAAAACCTAAAGTAAATGAAGCTTCGCTATATTTAGTATTTAAAAATGAGAAAGACAAAAAGCAATATATAGCTAACGCGAATTGGATTTTGTTAAATTATAAGCACTAGTCATGTCATTATTATAAATCAAAAAGGGCGTCAGTTTTAATTGATACCCTTTTTTTATTGAAAAACATTAATTGTGTGTGAAAATCTTGCGGTCTAGTGAAGACTCTATAGTATGACTATTTATCAATATATTGGTGTTTCAAAAATAAATCCAGATTTTTATTTAACAGATAACATTTCTAATATTCCATTGTAGAACCAATAAAATGGTCTTTGCTTAATGTAGATATCGTACTCAGTCATTTCTTTTTCTTCGGCTCCAAGTATATTTCTAAATTTTTGATTTCCACTACCATTTTGAGTTTTACAAACCCCTTCATGTACAATGCTATTTCTGGCATTTATCATTTCATGGATATATTTAACAGCTGACAAGGACAATCCAAAATTTTGTATAAAATTATATTTGCTACCTTGTTTATTCCATAATTGTTCAAAAAGTTGATACATACCTAATGTAGCTATATGATACTCTAATCTGTTTAAAGAGGTTTCAATATAATCTGAAAGAGGATAGTCAGGGTCAGATATATTATTACTGCACATATCAAGAAATTCAAGAGCATTTAATTTTTTTGTGGGTTTGTTTAAATTATATGAGATATACTCTGTGACTCTTTTGTTAGATGAAATAATAGTTCTAAGATTTGTTTCTTGAAAGTTGGTTATACTCAAAACATCGACTATGTTTTCATTTATAGATTTTGAATAAGATTTTATGAATCTATTAATAGAAAGTAAAACTTTATATTCAATGATATCAAGTTTTATTTTTGGATGACATTTATTAACTGATATAATATCTGTTAACGTTTCAAAGTCTTTTTTCTCTCTAACAATTAAATCAGGAGTAGTCATAATAATAGTATCGCTATTTTCTAATTCGTATCTATATTTTAAGATATCTACAGGCTTTGAACTTAAATAGCTGCATTCTATAACAGCCTTTGGATAATTGATTCCAATACTTGGAGGTTTATGCGATTTATGACTAATAATATTACTATTGCTTTTATCTGTTAAATTCTCTTTGAACTGAATTATTATTCCATTCTGTGATACTATTACCGTATCCTTTGGAATATTTAATGGAAAAGGAAGGGTAATAGTATAAACTATTTTGGTTTTTATTAAATCGTAATCCATCTTTAAATTATGAAATTCAATGTTAAAATTAGGATGGAAGTGTCCTTTAGCAGTTAATCCAAAAAAAGGAGATTCTTTAGGTGTTGCTGTTTTTATAATACCTTGAATGGGATGAGGAATGCAACCTATTGTAACCGAGAAATCTTTAGGAAAATAAAATTTAATTCCTGGCTTGGAAATTAAAACTGGATAATTTCCTCTTAGTATATGTATTTCATCTCCTTTACTACATGACCAAATTGTTTTTTCTAATTCGTATTGATTATTAACATAAAAAATTGCCCCCATTGTAAGTTTATTATGTGCTTTTATCTTTAATTAGATTTTTTGTTTATTCAGAAATACTTTGTATCTACTAACTTTAAATAGATACTAGTAACCCAATGTTCATCTGAGAAAGTCAGTTGTGTTTATCATTTAAAGCATGTACAAAATTATTAATATGTTTATTCTTTAATTTCTTCTATATTAGTAAGAACACCTTTTTTATACATGTATATGTAAATTAAGGTACCTTCTTCATTGTAACTGTAAAAGGAACCATTTCCATCTTTTAGATTTCCTTTTTCTTGGGGTTTGCCGTTTGGATTAAAATTACTTATGACCTCCCAATGTAAACCATTTTTGAGTATAACTTCACTCCAAATTGAGCCATCTGGATATCTGTATGTGTATTTTCCGGATGTTGATGGTGCCATATTTATAGCTTCAATGATATATTTTGAAGGCAGTATTGCTGCAAAACCTCCACTTTTCCCATTAACCGTTCCATGCACTAGCCCCAATATACTAGGCTTGATAGTATAATTATTACCCGATTTTTCTACAGAATGATGGAAGGTTTCAATTACCAATCCTCCACTAAAACCTGAAATACTAGGGTCATCAAGAAGAAAAAACTCATTAGTTATATGTTTTTTATCAAAACGATTTAATGAAATAATATCACTTGCAGGTCTTAAATTTTTTGTAATCGGAGAATAGTTTTTTTTAGATAAAATATGGTTTAACGGGAAGCCCAGAACAGTCAGTTCTCCATACCTGTCTAGTGTGGAGAAATTACTCTTGATTTCATCAAAGTTTAAAAAGCTTAATCCAATATTTTTTTTATATAATGAATCTTTTTGATTTAACCCTAAGTGAAGAACTGCTACGTCGGCTATTGGATGATAAACCCAATCTAATTTTTTGGCATGTTCAGGCAATAAATCACTTATTTTAATTTCTATATTCTTGTCTTTTATGTTTCTGAAACGTATAAATCCATTAGCACCTATGTTTCTTGCAACATGTTCAGCCGTAATCAAATAATCATCTAGCCCTTTTGTTATTAGAAAGCCAGAGCCTGAAGATTGGTCTTTAAAATGGATTAATTTATTTGTTAATTTATCATGTAAATATACATCATACTTTTTACCATTTATTACATGTATCTTAGGGATGGAGTCACCTATTAGAACAACAGAACTAAATACTTTCCTTAAATCTGAATCAATATATTGCGAATGAGAAAAGTTTGACTGAATTATAAGTGATATTAGAATAATTAATTTTCTCATTGATTAGATTTTATTTAATATTATATCTGATGTGTAGTTTGTAGTGAAAATAATATAAAATCAATACAATATTACCATTGTGAACAATTTATTTATAAGTATTTAAGTGTTGTTTGTAATTAGTATTTTGGTAGATGAAAGTAATTTTATTAATTGTTTTAGACAGTTTTTTCAAGTTAGAACTCTGATATAAAGCACATTATACTGGAGGTCAATGAGTCCCGTCCAGACTGAAAAACAACTAGATAAGAGCATTTTTATGTAATAAATAAAACTCAATATCACTAAATCTTCTCTTCCTCTAACTTTTTAGACAGACAGATGTTACTCAATAATGCAGAAAATTCTTTTTTAAACCATCAATCCAAAGCATTTATCCAAGCCGCAATTTTAAGCGCTTCGTCTTTTGGAACCTGAGGCATCGGCGCCATTGGTGTGGCATATTCCGGCCAGTTTTTAGGCTGCGGATTATAAATAAGTTTTACCATTTCCTCATCAGTATAATTACGTTTTGCAATTAATTTAAAAGAAGGCCCAACAAGTCTTTTTTCTTTATGATGACAAGCTACACAAGTATTGTTGGTTAAAAGCGGTTGCACCTGTGCATCAGTTAAAACCGTTTTTGTTTTTTTAGCTACGGCTGTTTTAGAGGCCTTAGTTTTTTTTGCAACTTTCTTTTTAATACTTGAAGATCGTTTGGTTGAAAGTTGAGATAATGCTAACTTGTCGCCTTCAGCAATATTATTTAAAGTATAGTAAAATGTTGGATGTAAAGTTAACTGGCCCGATTCTTTTTCCTTAACGCCAGATAAGGCTATTTCGTGCACATAAAATGGTCTTAAATTATCAGTTACAATGCGCACCTTATAACCATCGTCACTAACTTTAACCCCTTTTAAATTAATGGTTTCCAGGTTGGCTTGCGGACTTCCGTAAGCGGCATGATATTTATAAATATAGCTTTTACCTTGATACGAGTCTAAATCTTCAGCAGAACTTTTATCTACTGGTTTTGTGAACTCAATCTCAAAACCATCAGGCATCGATTTTACGCTTTTCATTTCAAAAGGCACTCTACCTGTCCATGTGAGGAACTCTAAACCAGAATTTGTAGTTCCGGCTGATCCCCAACCTCTATTGGTTTCACCCACAAAAAGGTTCCCGCTTTGGTCAAAATCCATACGCATCACACCCGATTGGAAACCCGATCTAAAATCAAAAGCCACACCTTGATATTCGCCTTTTACTTTTTCAAGAACCACACGCATTATTTTACTCTGTCCCATATCGCCAACAAAAACCTGTCCGCTAAATGGCCCAAACTTCCCTCCTGTTTTATCCACTTTTATTTCGGAATTTGAAATACCCAAAATACCGTGAGGCAATACCACTGCAGGTAATTGCACTTCGGAAAAAGATGCTTTTGCTTCAAAAACAAAATCGGGGTCTTCTTCATCTATAATATTTTCAGGTTTAACGTAGCGTCCATTTTTTTTAACTTGGCGTTTATCAATTTTACCATAAAATGCTTCTTCGGTAAGCTTTATAGGCGAATCTTTATGCTCGCTCCATTTAAGACCCGCCGGATGTGCTGTAAACACGCCTTTAGGCAAGTGCCACATACCTCCAGAGCCAACCCAATCGCCTTGGTTATCGGTATAAAACAATTCATCATCAATAAGTCCGTAACCCGCTGGCGAACGCATTCCAGTAGCCCAGGGTTCCATACGGCCATCTTCATAAATTTTCATGGTCCATCCGCGCCATGGCACACGACTTTCTCCACGCCACCACTCTTCATTTCCAAAAGCTACATTGGCTGTTACAAAAAAAGCATCGTCTGGAGCTAAAACGGGACCAAAAGAATATTCGTGATAATGTGTTGATAATGGCCATGCATAAACCGTTTCGTAAACATCGGCTATTCTATCACCATCAGTATCTACAAGCTTAGTGAGTTCTCCCCGTTGTGCCGTGTATAGCGCGCCATCTTTATAGGCCAAACCCAAAGGTTCGTGCAATCCGGATGCAAACTTTATAAATTTGGAGGGATAGCCATTTACCATGGTTGGGTTTTCGATAATCCAAACATCGCCACGTCTGGTACAAACCGCAATGGTGCCATCGGGTAACGACAAAACACCGCCGCCTTCAACCTTAACCCCTTCTGGAGTGGGCACTTTTGTTATGCGGTAGTAATCCTCTTCTTTAGGTGCATTTTGAGCCAGTACAATTTGTGAAAAACCAATCACAATCAACACGATTATTACTTTAATTTTATTATGAATTACTTTGTTTTTCATCATTACCAAATTATTTCATATTTAATGTTACTACCATCAACAGGAATTATCAATTCTGTTTCTCCGTTAACTTTTCGAACTATAGGAATTTGACCAGTGCGTACTTTAACATAATATTGTTTATCCTTTATAAGATAAGCGCCGTCAGACATTTTTTCAACCTCGCCAGAAGCCAATTTGCAATACCAATTTGTTAATCCGGATTTTGAAAATTGAATGTCGTGAACCACATAATTATTGTTAGGATCTGGTGTGATTCTATTTTCAATATCAACATCTTTATAACGGTATTTAAAGACTGGCAACCAATTGGTTTTATCTATTACGTAGCCTTTTGAAACAAATTCTGGAGCTGTTCCTGTTTCTGGAAAGGCAATATTCAAATCTGAAAGTTGCGCAATAGGTTGGTTTAAAAACGTCCATTGAACGGCACCTTTAGGTTTAAACGATCCATCACCACGGCTGTGCCACATAGGTGTTGCATCTACAAACTCGCCTCGCCAAACACCAACAAGGTTACCTGCTCCTAAATCGTAAATATAATTGACACCTTCTGGAGTACCAACACCAATGGTATGCGACAAGCGTTTGCCATCGCCATTAAAACTCACAAAGGCTCTTAACAAACGGGGTTTAGAATCCGGTTGTACGAAAATTGGAGATACCGTATTTATATTGGGCGGATAAGAATCATAAGCATGAAAATCTTTTGAATTGGTCGATTTACTCTTAATTGACAAACCTAATCGTGGTGCTCTCCACGCAGCAGATTTAATATTAATTAGGATGAACTTATGTGTTCCTTTTGATAAGGTCATATCTTCATTTAACACAGCTTGACCGCTCGAAGAATTATCTTCTACAATTTTTTTGTTATCAACAATAAGCTTTACACCTCCGGTATAACCCACGCTAATTGTATAATCATCTTCTTCGGCAACATCCAAAGTTCCTATATACATAATACCATATTCATCTTCTTCACCAACACTAAGAATATCAATTTTATTGGATTTTCCGGTTGCCACTTTAGCATTTTCGTTCAATTCATCCAATCCCTTAAAGGCGCCTTTGTAAATAACGTTCGACAGTGATGTGAGCTCCACTGAAGATTCTTTCAATAATTGATATTTAAAATCCCTGATGGCAACGGGTCCGTGGTTTCCTTGTATTAATAGTGGGCCTTTGGCCACTTCGTTCTTTTCAATAGGGCCGCCGGTATAAATTGGTACTTCGACATTACTATGGATTCGAACACCATTTAAATCGACTGAAATAAATTTAGCGTTCGATATTTTTTTACCCGTCTCATCAAATCGTGGTGCCTGAAAATGCACTTTATATGTTTGCCATAACCCCGGTGCTTTTGAAGCATTGCTAGTTGGCGGTATACCTCTGAAAATTTTATCTTCATCTGTTTCCCAATTGTTATGAAATCCGCCCATATCTGACCCCAAGGGGTTTTTAACGCCCCAACTATCTTTTAACTGCAGTTCATAGCGCCCTTGAAAATAAATCCCAGAATTTGATCCTTTTGGAAGCAACACCTCTAACTCCAAAAGTAAATCTCCGTGTTCCCAATTGGTAATTAAGGCATCATGTTTTTCTTTGTCATTTATATTTAAAAGAATCCCTGTTCCTGGGGTTGACTCAATGGCTTTTGGTGGCTCAATGGCATTTCTTTTTTTCTTTCTGCGTTTCTTTTTCTTTTTTGAATCGTTTTCTTCTGTTGCTTCGTGATGCACGTCAACATACCTATTTACAGTTACGTCACCTACTATTTGCCAGTTTCCGGCTTGTGTTTTGAAGTCGTTTAAGTTATCGAGTTTTATTTCTTCTTGAGCAGATAGACAAAACCCAAAAAGGACAAGGATTAATAAAAATTTGATTTTCATAAATATATCTTGTTAAAACATACAATATAGATATTTATATCAATACTGTTGTTCAGTATTATTCACTGAAAAAAATTAAACTAAAAAAAAATCGTTAATCGTTGCATCAATGCTATAAAACCAAAAAAGTCTGAGGATATAAATCTCAGACTTTTTTGGTAAAAATGGTGTGGTTTATTATAAATTACTCTACAATAAATTTACCTTTCATAATAGCATAATGTCCAGGGAAACTACATAAAAAATCGTATTCGCCAACTGCTGGAGCATCAAATTCTATCACCGTTGTTTCTCCAGCCCCTATTAGTTTGGTGTGGACAATTATATCTTTAGTATCTTCAGGAATATATTCGTTTTCAGCAAAGGTGGCTGCATGGTTCCCAAATGCAGAAATACTTACACCCTGTTTCAGTAACACAAAATTATGTCCCATTATTTTCTTCTCTAACTTACCTATATGCTTAAGCGTTAACTTAACCTTTTTACCTGCTTTTACCTTAATTTCAGTTTTATTAAACTGCATTAAATCATTAGAGGTCAAAACCACTTCACTTAGGCTGCTTTCTTCAACTTTTTTTGTCGTACTTTTTTTGTTTTCATACGTAAATCCTTCTTTCTTCTTTCCTTCTTTTCCTCCGCAACCAATTAACATTACAAGGGAAAAAATAAACACTACTGTGTACTTAATTATTCTCATTTTCATTATTTTATTTTGTACTTCTCATTTCAGACCTATAATACTCTGATAACAACATCAAATATAAATATACAAAACAATATTATTGTTCAGTATTATTCACTGAAAAAAATTATACGTAACAAATAAATCATGAAATCTGAGTTTTATAATTTATATGACACTAAGCAGTCTTCACCTAAGTATAATATCTACGCCTTAAATATAAAATGCGTTTTGATATTTTACTGTAATTTATAGCTTGGTAATTCAAAAGGTTACTTTTTTTAAGACCTCCTTTACTTTTTTTTAGAGACTTGACATAAGAAACTTTGAGTGCATTATAAGCCAATTTTGTTTTTTGATTTGTCCATCGCTTTAGCCTACAGAATTATTGGTTGACTATAAATACACTCACTTTTTTATTGCAAGTTTAAAAAGAAAGCCTCTGATTTCTCAGAGGCTTTAACCAAAACTAACTCAAAATAAACAATATATTACTAATTAATATATGCTTTAATTTCTGCCATTGCAGCGTTATTTGTACCATCATGTGATGATGTAGAAATAAATTTTAAATATCTAAATGTTTCTGATGATGCAAAATTCACATCTTGTACCTCTTTTATATTTTGTAACTCAAAGTTGCCTAACGAAGACCAACTCGAATTATCTGTACTTACCTGTATCTCAATATTTTTCACTGTTCTGGATAAAGTCTGTCTTTGGGCAAACCTTACACCTAATACTTCTGTTTGAGCTCCCATATCTATGGTAATATGGTGTGGTAAAGTTGCAGTACAATCATTCCAGCAAGAATGCCAATATGTGTCTAAATTATCATCTAAAATATCTGCCGCACGTCCAGTTTCTCCTTCCCCTCCTTTATCTTCTTGAGTACTATAATCTATAACTGACCACGAGCTTCTATCTAACAATGTCACCTCAGCTGGAGGGTCTGGAAGCTTAGGGGTTTCTAAAGAAGTAAAATCTATATTTGGTGAAGTGCCAGATGCAGTTCTTGAAAATGGTGTATTAGGCTGTACATTAGCATTAAAAAAACCGCAGTTTTTTAGAAAAAAGGTATTGCCATTAGTACCTCCTTCATAATCTAATCGATCGCCGTTACTTGCAGTAGCATCTGCGGTAAATGTTCCGCTTGTCATTTCTGTCCATGAATTATCAGTTGTGTATACCCATTGATTACCATAATTAACACGTCTTGAAAGATTTCCTGTACTAGGATTAAAATTTTCTAAAAATGAATGTAACCTTTCTAAATGATTACTGGTCTTTGGTCTTCTTAGGCTTGCTATCAATTGCCAATCTCCAACTTCAGGATCATAAAAATATCCTGTGTAATCTGTAGATCCAGATACACTAGAAGGTTCTCCTTTTAGCAAAAATTTATAAGTCACACCAGCTTTCCAATCTACATCAATAAAAGATTGTATACCTGAACCTTCATTACCAAAATCCTGAACCGTTACACCTGTTCCATTTCCTAAATTAGTAACCTTGTAATCTTCTGGAATTTGACTTGGATCGTCTGTACTGTACGCACTCCATATTGAGAATAACACACGTCTTTCGGTAGCAGAATTAACTTGCATACCAAAATAGCCTTGTGCATGTCCATTAGCCATAAAAAATGTTCCAAGCTGATCTTCTCCTTCAGGAACTGTAACTTCGTTATAAAACCATTGTACATCTTTGCCTGATGGCTCATCATAACCCATGTGTACAGAAGGCCCTCTTCTTCCAAAATAAAAATTACTTGCGGGATTAAAAGTTACTCCTGAAGCAATGGCAGCACCTCCAAAAAGAATATCGCTAATCTCAACAATATTTGCTGCTGATTTTTCCAATCCTTTTATTTCTATATAATTATAACCAGCTGGCACTGTAAATGTTCCAATTTCTTCTGTTTTATAAGTTGTATTAGAACTCGTTATTTCCTTGGAAGTATTACCAACGGTAACTTTAATTTTAGATGAACCTTCTGAAGATTTCATTTTTAATCCCACATTTAATTCACCAGCTCCTGTTTTTACATAGGTACGAATAACATCATCTAAGGATGACCAATTCTGGATGCCAGATTCAGAAATTATATTTTGGTCTTGAGCGAGATTATTCATAACCCAACTATTAGGACCAATAGGAATAGTTTTAGTTAAACTTAGAGCTTTAGTTTCTTCTTCTTCTTCTGCTTCTGTAGAAGCATCATTTTTAGAACATGAACTACAAGAAATTAAAATATGAATTAAAAATATTAAAAAGAGATTTGAACTCAATAAATTTAGGCGTGTATTTACTATATGCATATTATAATTTATTAGATATTTTGTATAATTGGTGTTTATCATTATTATTTAAAACTAACAAAAGACTACCTTCTTTTGTTTTTAAAAATGCCATGTTTCTAACATCTGAATCTGCGTAGAGCCCTATTTGATTATTAGGTACATAATTAAAATCCCCAGTAACAGTTCCTTTTAAAAACGCTCCTATTCCAGCATCTGCACGCGTTGTTTCTACTTCAGATTGATAGTTGTTCCCAGCCATTAAAAGGTCTTTAATGTTGTCCCCATTAAAATCTTTATAAACAATGCTATTTATTGGCGATTTTTGCACTTCTATTTGAAAAGGCTTAAAGCTGAATTGCCCATTTCCTTTATTTATAAAAATACCCGATTGAAATTCTGTCACTTCATAATGTAATGAAGTTTGAAGTCCATCACCAATGATGCCTTGTAAATCTAAACTGGCAAACTCACTATAAGTTCCTATTTTCTCTTTTAGAATAGGCATCTGTTGCGCTGTACAACCCTTACCCCTAACTGGTACTTGCTTATCATTATAGTATTTAGCAAGCATAATATCTTCAGTACCGTTACCATCAAAATCTTTTGTATAAACGTGGAAAGGTTTTTCTTTTGATGCATGAAACTTGTAGTTAAGACCCAAGTTTCCTGCAATAATGTCTTTATTTCCGTCTCCATCAACATCTTCAATTACTATAGAATTCCACCATCCTTTGGTAGAAGATAAAGAATTATAAGTCTCATTTTTTGATAGTAAACCATCTTGATTTGTAAAGACCTCAATACCCATCCATTCTCCAGTAATAATTAAATCATCATCAGAATCATTATCAATATCAACCCATTGGGCATCAGTAATCATTCCTATTGTTTCTGCTTCTGGTGCTATTGATGCCATTTTATTCTTAAAAACCCCTTTTTTATTAATGAGTAAGAAATTGGTTGGTGCATAAGGATATTTTCCAGGGATGACACGACTACCAACAAACAAGTCTATATCACCATCATTATCAAAATCTGAAGCTCTTACTACTGAACCCGCAGTTTTAATAATTGGTATTTTTGAAAAAGAACGTTTAAAATTAAGATTGCCTTGGTTTATATAAAGCCTATCTTGAAGTAAATCTGAACCTTCAGCAAACTCATAACTTCCACTTACAACATATAAATCTTGATCGCCATCATTATCGGCATCAAAGAAGCAAGCTGCTACATCTTCATAGTTTTTATCTTTTATAAAATCTGATATATTAATAGCATCAAAACCACCTTCTTTATTTGCTATTAGCAATTGCCCCGATTCTTGATGTGCACCGCCAATAAAAATATCATCATAACCGTCATTATTTAAATCTGTTTTAGCTATTGCAGGTCCTGTTTGCGAAAGTTTATGTGGTAGTAATAACTGTTTGTCATAATCACTAAAAGGTATTTCAGTATGCTTAAAATTAAAAGTGTTTTCAGCAAATAGCTTTTTATTATCAGCATGACTCACTTCTTCCACTAAGATATTGTCACTTTCTGAATAATTTAAGATTATAGTTTGATTGCTAGAAACATCTTTAAGAATTTGAGATTTACCATCATTCCATATAATTTCAATTTTTGGTATAGTGGTTTCGATACCTAACCCGAAATGGAGTTTGTTAGAGACTGAGGAAAGATATCCTCTAGAATTTATGAGTTGTCTTGTTAAAATTTCACCATTTTTATGATATATGTTTACCGTTGCTCCAACACCAAATTTGTTATTGGTCGGCCCATTAAATGTGAACTGCAAAAAGTTATTATCGCTGTTTTCTCTCGCATTATTTCTTAAAATGGTAGCATTCTCATCTAAATTATTTGTAACAATATCCAAATCACCATCATTATCCAAATCTACATAAATAGCTCCATTAGAAAATGTTGGTTTCTCGTTTGCCCATTCTTTGTTAATCTTTTCAAATTGTAAATTACCCCGATTTTTAAAAAAATAGTTGGTTAGCTTTTGCTGTGGTAATTTTTGAGTGAAATTGTAAAAATCCTTCTCAGTTAATGTGTTTTTGTTTTTTTTAATATAGCTGTTTATCTCGTTATTAGCATCTCTATCTACTACATCTCTATAAATACCATTGGTTACATATAAATCGTTGTAGCCATCTAAATCAAAATCTGCAAATAACGTTGCCCAACTCCAATCTGTTTTAGATATACCAGACAAATTTGCTATTTCGCTAAATGCAGAATTACCACCATTATTTAGTTGAAGTACGTTATGCATATATTGATGGTGATACCCATTACTTGTCATGGTATTAAAACGATCTATAGACATCATAGACATGGTTGTTTTCGACCTCACATAATCCTCTGGACTCATATCGGCAACCATCAAATCTGACAATCCATCATTGTTTATATCTGCAAAATCTGCACCCATACTATAGTATGAAATGTGCTTAAAAAGCGTTTCTTTTTTATCGGTGAAAGTTCCGTTTCCATTATTTATATAAGCGAAATCAGGCATAATAAAATCGTTACTCACATAAATATCTGGCCAACCATCATTGTTTAAATCGCCAACTTGGGCGTGAAGTCCAAATCCTAAATCTGGGATAATCCCTGCTGCTTCTGAAACATCTTCAAAAGAGCCATTTCCATTATTTCTGTAAAGCTTATCAGCGCTTTTTGAATTTTCTATCTTTTCCTTTTGAATTGGAATCTTCTCTAAATCTAACAAAGCTCCTGATAAATTAAAATCTGAAGGTGCATTGGTTATATACAAATCTAAATCGCCATCTTTATCATAATCAAAAAAAGTAGATGATATTGATCTATTTGTATCGGCTATACCGTATTTACTTGCTTGCTCTGTAAATGTTAGGTTTCCGTTGTTGATGTATAGCATATTAGCCAATCTTTCATTTCCAGTATACCAGCCTGCTCTGTTAATATAAATATCAACAAATCCATCATTATTTATATCTGCAATGGATACACCCGCATCAAAACCTGTACGTTTTACAATACCAGCTTGTTCTGTAATGTCCTCAAACTTAAAATCACCTTTATTTAAAAATAACTTATTAGGATATATATTTGAGGTAAAGAAAAGGTCTTGCAAACCATCATTGTTAAAATCGGCTGCAGCTACACCACCTCCTATGTATATATATAAATATTTATAGTAATGAAGTTTTTCTGATTCTAAAATTCTATTTTCAAATGTTACTCCTGATATATCTGACGGAATACTTGTAAACAGTTTATCTGTATCCAGACTATCTAAGCCATTATTACATGACATTAAACAGATTAATAATCCATAAAGAATATGTTTTTTCATCAAGTATTAATTTCTAATAAAATTATCACTATTACTTTAAAATACTGATATTATGCTCAATATGAGTTTAAAAACAACAATATAAGCCCAAAAAAAATATTTTGGGCTTATGCTTAAATTAAGGTGCTTTAAAAATAAAGCCCTATTTCAGCCAGGGCTGCATTATTTGTTCCATCATAAACTTTAACAACATTAAATCTAAAATAGCGAGCAGTAACTTCTTGCTCTAAAGGTTTATCTTGTGCTGATTTTGTTTTTTCTAAAGTAAATTCTCCTAAAGAAGTCCAATTGGAATTATCATCACTAATATCTATCGAACAAATCTCAATGTTTCTAGAAAGTGATTGTCTTTGCATAAAAACAAATCCTCCAATCTTTTTAGATTCTAGCATATCTACAACAAAGTAATGTGGAGGAACCGCAGTACAGCCATTCCAACAAGTATGCCAAAATGTATTTGGATCTCCATCAAAGGTATTGAATACTCGTCCGTTACCTGCTCCTTCTCCATCGTTATCTTCCTGACTTGTATAATCGGTAACTACCCAATCTGAAGTATCTAATGTCACTGGAGGTAATTTAAGACTCGT
Organism: Wocania ichthyoenteri Th78; assembly: GCF_000789235.1. GTDB lineage: Bacteria > Bacteroidota > Bacteroidia > Flavobacteriales > Flavobacteriaceae > Wocania_A > Wocania_A ichthyoenteri. The sequence continues at coordinate 3,283,298 of NZ_KN525716.1, read as the reverse complement.
ATCTATATGCACCGCATCTGGCGTACATGAATATGTAATTGCCATTAAGACTATTGTAACAAAAGCAACTATTTTGAATGTTATCTTTTTATGTATTATTAATGTTTTCATAAATTCTATTTATTTTATATGTTCCAAATTTTCATTATAATTTCTAAATACCTTTTGAGGTTTTATACTAATCATTTTGAATTAAAGATGGCTGTATTAATATTTGCTGCTCAGGAATAAACTCAATAATAACATTATTAGTAGCTTCTATTTCAAAAAATGGACTTGCATTATTTAAATGCGTTCCTGGATACCTTCTATTCATTGTTCTTCCATTTCTATAGACATCAAACTTCCTATGCCCTTCAAAAGCTAACTCTAATTGACGCTCATCTAATACAACATCCAGAACTGTTTTTCCAACTGGAAGCATAGTTAAAGTATAACCAGGTACATTTGCTCTAGTTCTTAATACGTTTATGTTATCTAAAGCTGCTTGGTCTGACCCTTGTTTAGCTAAAGCTTCAGCTTTATTTAAGTACATTTCGGCTAAACGAGATACTGTTGGTGACCAAAGATGTAAATCATTCTCTTGCTGAGATGCTTTAAGAATAAAGAATTTAGGATATCCATTACGCTTATCCATATCAAAATCAAAAGTAACATCTTGACGCCCATTGGCTCCATTGAAGTAGTACTGCGTTCTATTATTAACTGTTTCAGATTCTAAAGTATATGTACTTCCTCCATCTTCTAAAGTAATAGTACCGCCAGTATCTGTAGTACGTCTAAATTGATATGTATAAGCATTATCTACCCAATATACGGCTGGAATTTTTTGTCCATTTCCATTAAGTAAATATTGTGGATCTATAAAGCTTTTTCTTAAATCGCCAGTATCTTGATTAACTAACTCAAGATAGGTTTGCGAAGCATACATTTCTCCCCAACCTACACCATCTATATTCGCATAAAAAGAGCCTATTGTAAACCAATCTTCATTTCCAGGTATATCAATGTCTTTTGTTAAAGTGATAGAGAATATCGCTTCTTCATTTTCTGCAGGGGCTAAGGTATTCATTACTGCAAAACGACTTGAAGGTAAAAGTGAATAGCGTCCAGAATTAATAACATTATCTGCATACTCAATGGCTTTTGCATTATCGCCCATATATAAATAAACACGAGATAATAATGCCTGTGCTGCTTCTTTTGTAGCAAAAGATGCACTTTTGTTTTCATTCATTAAAGCTTCAGCTTTCAATAAATCTGCAATGACCTGATTGTAAACTTCTCCCACAGTATTTCTATCTGGCAAATCAGTTATTTCTGAGGTTAGTTTTAATGGAATTGATAAGTTTTCAGTACCTTGATTGTAAGGCTTTCCAAAAACATTTCCCATTTGGAAGAATACCAAAGCTCTGATATAATAGTTTTCTCCAATAACTTGATCTTCTTCATCAGAATTACCTTCTGTTAAACTTTCAATAACTCTATTTGTCCCAACAATGGCCTTGAAAGAATTACTCCAAAATCTATTATTTCTTGAATTATTTGGGTTTCTCTGATAGTTATAAAAAAAGAACAATGGATCTGTAGTTCCACCACTTATCATGACATTATCTCCTGAGTATTCAGACATTCTATGTAAATCGTCTGACCAACCGTCGTAACCTTTATCTCCTTTTAAGAATAAATAATTACCAAGGGTAGCTGCTTGAGCAGCTCCAGGGTCTTTAAATAAATCATCTGCTGATATTTCAGTAAAAGGACTTCTATCTAAATCACATGAAGTAAATACAACTGTGATTGCTAGTAGTGATATATAAATTATTTTTTTCATGCTTAAATTTTTATTTAATTAAAACGTAATATTAAGACCTAATGCATAACGCTTTGGGATAGGATATCCTAAGCTTACTGAACCACCAGCTCCTCCAATTGTTGGGTCTACACCTGTGAATTTAGTAAAAGTGGCTAAGTTATCTCCAGTTATATAAATATTTGCTCCAGCAATACCTAAACGATCTAGTATAGATTCTGGAATGTCATACGATAGTCTTACATTATTTAATCTCAAATAGCTTCCATCTTCTAAATATCGTGTAGATGTTTGGTTACTTCCTGCATAACCTCCAACTCTAGGTTTAGGGTGTGTTGCAATATCACCAGGTTGTTGCCATCTGCTCCATCCTTCAGGTAGTACCATTTGGTTAAATTGCAAATAGAATCCATCCGAATCAAATAAATTACGAGAAGAATTATATAACTCTGCTCCGTAAGAGAAACTCCAATTAGAGCTTAATGAAAAGTTTTTATATCTAATATTTGTATTAAAACCTCCAGTAAAATCTGGATTTGAAGTACCAGCTATTTGAACCGTGGCCTCATTATAAACGTTTGTTGTAGAAATTTCACCAGTATCAGCGTCTACTACCTCATAAACTGGTGTTCCATCTCCTGGATTAACACCTAACCATTTTCTCATGTAGAAAGTACCAAACTCTTCACCTTCTCTAAGAATGGTCGATCCGCTTATAATATCAGTGCCATCTGCAAGCTCTTTTACATTATTTTTATTAAAACTTACATTAAAGCCTACATTAATACCAAAATCTTCTTTGTTTACAATATCTGCCGCTATTGCAACCTCTATACCTTCGTTTGTGATTGATCCAACATTTTCAAATCTACCACTAAAACCTGTCTGATCTGATAATGCTCTAAAATAAAGTAATCCAGAGTTTTCCTTGTTATAATAATCTACAGTTAAATCTACAGCATTAAAAAATGTTGCATCTATACCTGCGTTAGTTTCTATTGCTTTTTCCCAAGTTAAGTTTTCTGTTCCTAATCGAAGTGGTTTTGCTGCAATTATGCCAGCATATTGAAATTTAACATCATAAGTACTTAAAAATCCAAAGCCTCCTGGTTGGTTACCAACTGCTCCATGACTAGCTCTTAGTTTTAAGGTATTTATTTGATTTATGTTAAAAAAGTCTTCTTTGTGAATATTCCAACCTGCTGCAATAGAATAAAACTCACCATAACGATAGTCTTTAGCAAAAGCTGAAGCACCGTCAACTCTTAGAGATCCTTTTACAAAATACAAGCCTTTATAATCATAATCTGCAGAAAACAAGAAAGATTGTTGTGCAAATTCTCCTGCATTACCGTCAGCCCCAGCTGGTTTTAAACCTACACTTTGTACTTCTCCATTTACAACCACATTTTCTGAGGTAGTAGATACATTTTTTGAACTACCATCATTATATTCATATGCTGCCAAAACATTAACTGTATGATTTTCATTAAACGTGTTAGAGTACTTTAACATTTGGTTTGTAAATCTTGTTAAGTTTCTGAAGGTAAAATCATTTATAGAACCGTTTGTTGTTCCTCCTCCGTTAGACCGTGGATCTGTATAAGAAAAAGATTCAAAGTTACCGTATCTAAAGTTATTTGTAGAAATAAAGGTTAGGTTAGGTAATAATTTATATTCAAAATCAAAACTACCAAATAAATCGAATGATCTTGAGTCTGTATAATTCCATTGTCTATCATAGAAAAAGTTTCTTTTATCTCTACCTAGCCAATCATCACCTTGTGATTGTGTAGCATTTACCACAGAACCATCTGCTGCAAAGGGTAAATCCCATGGCATATTCGTATAAGCCTCATATAAAGAAGCTCCTCTTGAATTATCTCTTCTATCAAACACAAAATTGATTTTTGGCTTAATAGTTAACTTCTCTGATATGTTATAATCTAAATTAGTACGAAATGTATATCTATCAAGCTCGCTACCTATTACAGTACCTTCTTCATTATAATAACCTGTAGATAAAAATAAGTTATGTGAATCTGTAGCCGATGTAAATGTTATAGAGGCATCTTTTACAAAAGCATCTTGAGTAGCTCCGTCTATCCAATCATAATCCCTTTCTAGTAAATCTTCTGTAAACCATCCGTTAGTATTTCCCAACTCGGTATGGTAATCAAATAATTGCTGAGAATTCATTATCTCAAATTTCCCAGGATTAAATTGGTTGACAGCTGTTTTTATAGACACTTTAACCTGTGGCTTAGCACCTATCTTACCTCTTTTTGTAGTTACTATAATAACTCCATTTGCTCCTCTATTACCATATAAAGCTGTTGCAGAGGCATCTTTTAACACAGAAATGCCTGCGACGTCATTAGGGTTAAGCTTAGGGTCACTATTACCAATAATAACACCATCTACTACCCATAATGGAGAGTTAGTAGAGTTAATTGAAGATCTTCCTCTAATAATAATACTCGGAGAAGATCCAGGTGAACCCGTACTAGGCAATACTTGTACTCCTGTTACTTTACCTTGTAACATAGTTGCAACCTCAGGAGTAGTTACATCGGCTAATTTATCAGCCTTAACTTCTACAACAGAAGAAGTAATTGTTTCTTTCTTTTGTGTACCATAAGCTACAACTACTATTTCATCCAAAGTAGAAGTATCAATTTCTAATGTTATATTAATAGTGGTTTGATTATTAATTACTACAGTCTGAGTTTTATATCCTATAAAAGAGAACGTAAGTGCTGTTCCTCCATCTGGTATTTTAATGGAATAATTACCATCAAAATCTGTCGTAGTTCCTGTAGATGTTCCTTCTACAATAATGTTTACGCCTATTGCTGGCGCACTGTTATCATCAAAAACAGTTCCTGTTATTGTCTTGCTCGTACTTTGTGCATGTACTTCAAAACAAAAACAAACCGTTAATAATAACACTAAAAAAGTAAATAGTTTTTTCATAAAATAGTTTTTAGTTTTAGTTATATTTAGTTGTTAATTGATTTTAATATGTTTCTTTCATCCAGTTATAAGGTTTACGCTTTATCCAGTTACCTCTGGTAAAGTCTGGAAAATCTTGTGGCTCGCCATTGTTTTCTATAGATAATTCTGATAGTGGTGTAACTGCACTCCAAGCTGCAGCATCATAGGCATCCATAGGGGGTGCTATATTCTCCTTGGCAGACTCTACAAAAGCATTTAAAACAAAAAAATCTATACCTCCATGACCTGCTTCTGTGGCACTGGCTCCATACTTTTTCCATAGTGGATGATCGTATTTTTCAAACCAAGCATCCATTGCTTCCCATCCATGGCCTTTTGTTGTACCTTCAACATGAATACGTTGTGTGTGATAATCAAAATCGGTAAGCCCTTGAACTCCTTGAACTTTAAAGCCTAAAGAGTATGGGTGTGGTGTATTTACATTATGTGTAACAATAATAGTTTCTCCGTTAGACGTTTCTATGGTCGAGGTTATAATGTCTCCTTGTTTCCATTTTAATTTTGCGTTTGGATGATCTTTCCCTCCATTGTCAACAATATATTTATTTAAGCCTATAGCTTTGGTAGCATGTGAGGTTAAAGATACAAACCGATTTCCTCTATTTACATCAGCCATAACCGCTACTGGTCCTAAACCATGTGTTGGGTATACGTCTGCATTTCTTAATAATGAATGTTGTGTTCTCCAAGCTGATTCTGAAATTCCTTGTTCGCCAAACTCAACACCTTTGCCATAAGCTGATTTTCCATCGTTAAATTTAACACCTCTTAAATCATGTTGGTAACCACAAGTAAAATGCAACAACTCGCCAAAAACATTTTGTTTTACCATATTTAATACAGCTAGTACATCGCGTCGGTAATTTACGTTCTCTAAAATCATTAAATGAGAGCCTGTTTCTTCATGCGTATTTACCAAATCCCAACATTCTTCAAGTGTATTTGCTGCAGATACTTCTAAACCTGTATACTTCCCTGCTTTCATAGCATCTACTGCCATTCTTGTATGCCATAACCAAGGTGTTGAAATAATAACGGCATCAACATCTTTTAAATCTAATAAGTTTCTATAATCGTAATCTGAGTTGCCGAAAACTTTTGGCTTTGTAAATCCGGCTTTGCTAATTTTATCTAAAGCTATTTTTATACGATTAGAATCTACATCGCAAATTGCAGTAATCTCTAAATCTTTTCTTTGTAATGCATTATTTAAATGATTTGTTCCTCGTAAGCCTACTCCTATAAAAGCTATTTTTAACTTGTCTTGGCTTAAACCAAAATTTGAACCAAATGATAAATTTGGCATAATCGATACGCCTGCGCCAGCTAGTGCTGTTTTTTTAACAAAATTGCGTCTAGAATTCATATATTTTTAATAAAATTTTATTTTAATGTTAAATTGTTCTCAAATATGATATATCCATATTATTATGATGATGACATTTTAAGCGTTTTGGTGTATTATACCTTATTTAGATAGGAATTGAGGAAATAATCCACTTTTTATGTGAATTTGACCTCCTTTTTAATTTGTATTGATAAGCATCAATATATTCTAGATAAATTTTATTAATATCTTTATAAACTATTTCTAAATAGCTTATCTATTTATAAAAATTAATATAAATTCAATGCACGCATTAAAACGCTATTTCTTTTTAGGATTGTTTCTATGCTGTTCAAGTTTTTTGTTTGGACAGAATCATACTAATTTCAATCATATTTCTCCGATTTTAAATAATAAACTTGCTTGGGTATCTAAAACAGTGCAAGATCCTTTAGGGAATATATGGATATTATGTGGAAATGGTGTGTTAATATATGATGGCTACAATTACAAATTAATAAAAAACAAAACCATTTTTAATGAATGGAAAGAAAATGATAGGATAGACAATATAATTACTGACTATAAAAAGAACATTTGGGTTTTAACAAAATCTGGACTAGTAAGTAAATACGATATAAAAAATAATAGTTTCGAAAACATTACAGCTTTGATAAAAGAGCCCATAAGTAAAATGTGTGCTAAAAGCAATGGCGTTTGGCTCATTTCAAACAATAGCATACTGTACAATTACTCCAATTCTGAAATTAAAAAGATAGGTTCTGTTTTTAATCAGGATGCACCTCTAAAGAGTATAATGGACATAGATTTAGTGACTCCTAATGAATTGTTTTTAAGTACTATAAATGGGAAGGTCTATAACTATTCCCTAGAATCAAAAACGCTTAATGAAATAATTGGCCCATTTACTGATTATCCTGGAAACTTAATATTTACAACCGATAAAAACAATAGACTATGGATAGGTACTGAAACCTATGGACTTTTTGTATATGATCCTATTAATAAGGAATTTATTCAAGATAGACTTTTTAGTAAAGAAAGATTTAATATTAATAAAGAAATGTTCTTATCCTTATTTTGTGACAGTAATGGAAATATTTGGGGAGGAACAGATGGAGGTGGATTATATAAAATCAATTCAAAAAACGGAAAGATTGATTTGTTTACGAAACATGATTCTAATGAATTTTCATTAGGCAGTAATACTATTTTAGATATTAGTGAAGATAATCATAAAAACATATGGGTATCCACCAATTACGGAAAACTTAATGTGCTCCCTTTTAAAAACAATAATATTGGTTACCACAGTGGTTCTGCTAGTAAAACACCTCAGAGAATATTAACAGTTTTTAAAAGTTCTAAAAATGTTTTATGGTTAGGTACAGATGGCTCTGGCTTAACAAAAGTAACTAATGATAAAAATAGCACCTTTATAAAGGAAACACAATATTTTAATAATATTGCTTTAAACAAAGGATTTTACGTACAATCTATAGCTGAAGATTCAAAATCCAATATCTGGATTGGAACTTATAAAAATGGCTTACATTTTCATAACACAAATAACAATACCTTTAAGAAAATAGATATAATTAATTCGAAAAAGCAAGAGGCTACAGATATTAGAACTCTTTTTAATGATTCTGAAGGACGTATATGGGTGGGGTCTAATATATCCATAAATGTATATTCCAAAAATCTAGAACTACTAGCATCTTTTGAAAATAACAAACATGGTTTGGAAGGTTCTATTTTAGAAAGTATTGTTGAAGACAAAAATGGTATTATCTGGCTAGGCATATATCAAGGTGGATTTTTTAAGTTAAATGAAAATATTGATAACTTCAAAAACTCAACCTTTATTAAACAATCGTATTTTAATGATAATAACCATGATGAAGTATCGAGCGTAAAATACATGTCCGTAGGTAAAGGCAACGAATTATGGTTAATTAATAGTAATGGAGAACTTTTAAAGTTTGATACCATAAATAAAACCTATAGTACTTTTGAACATATTGAATCTATTAATGCAGTAAATATCGCCGCTGTAATTGTTGATGGTAATAACTTATGGTTAAGCTCAAGTAACGGGGTTGTTTGCTTAGATATTGAGAATTCTGTTGCTAAAACATATTATAGTATTGATGGGCTTCAAGATGATGTCTTTTTATCTCGAAGCGCCTTTAAAGATAAACAGGGAGTACTATATTTTGGTGGTATAAAAGGAGTTAATTATTTTAACCCAAAAGGATTAAAGAAAAAAGAATCTTATGCTAAATTATATATAAATGATATAGAGATTCTTAACCAACCTATTGATTCTTTAATTCCTTCTGCTATTAATACTGGTACTTATAATATAGAATCATTAAAACTAAAAAACAATCAGTCTTCTTTTTCATTTCGGTTTTCGGCTATTGATAATATTCTTAATCCAAAATATTATTACGCATACCGACTAAAAGGGTTTGATAAAGACTGGATTACTAGCCATTCCGAACGCATGGCTACTTATACTAACATTCCTGCGGGCAAATATACTTTCGAGGTAAAAGCAGGATCAAAACAAAACAGTTGGGATATCCCAGCAAAACGTATAAATATTGAAATAGAACAACCTTTATGGAATAAACCTATAGCATACATTCTATATTTCTTTATTATTATATTATTAGTATATGGAATGAAACGGTGGTACTTGCTAAGAAAAAAATTATTTCTAGAAAAGGTGAGCCACAAAAAAGAAAATGAAATACATGAAGCAAAGATGAATTTCTTTGCAAAAATGTCTCATGAGATTCAAACACCTATAACTTTAATTCTTGGCCCTTTAAATGATATGTTAACGCGTTCTGAACAAAATGGAAACTTACTACTTAAACAACGTTTAAATATCATTTTTAATAACGCACAACGCCTTTCTAAAATAGCAAAAGAATTAACACTAGTTAGAAATAAAGAACTCAACACATTAAAGCTGTTCGTAACTAAAAACTCACTATGCAACGATATTGAAAGCATATCTTTATCCTTTAAAGAATTGGCACGAAATAAAAAAATTGATTTTGTAATAAATTGCCCTAATAGCATGAATTACACATGGTATGACAAAGAAAAAGTAGAGCATATTTTATACAACCTGCTTTCAAATGCTTTTAAATTCACTCCCAAAAATGGCTTTATTCAACTTAATGTAGTCCCAACCAATTCTAAGAAACGAGTAAAAATATCTGTAACAGATTCTGGCCCTGGAATTCCAAAAAAAGAATTAAATGACATCTTCGAATTATTTTATCAATCTAATATTGGCAAAAAGAATAAAGGATCTGGAATAGGATTAAACCTAACTAAAGAGTTAGTAGATTTGCATAAAGGTAAAATACAGGTTGATTCTATACAAAATGAAGGAACAACATTTACTGTAAATATACCAATTACTGAAAATGCGTATCATGAATCTGAAAGAATTACAACTAGCAATTTTGAGGAATCTAACATAATTACGCATACAGATAATAACGATAATTTACTAGAAAATGATAATATAAATATCTCTAAAAAAACAATACTTATTGTTGAAGATAATTATAATTTGCAGGCATTTTTAAAAGAACTTTTAATTAATCAGTATAATATCTTATTATCTGAAAATGGAGAAGAAGGTTATCATTACGCTAAAACCTACTACCCTGATTTGATTTTGAGTGATATTATGATGCCTAAAGTTGATGGAATTGAAATGTGCCATAAACTACAGGGAAATCAGTTAACAAAGCATATTCCTGTAATATTACTTACTGCAAAAAACTCAACAAACTCAAAAATAGATGGTTTAAAATCTGGAGCCATTGAGTATATTAATAAACCCTTTAACACTAATGAGCTTTTACTTAAAGTAAAAAACATTATACAATCAAAAGAACATATTATATCAAAATATAGAAAAGAAATAATTAGCCGTCCAAATGTAGGAGTAGAAAAATCTCAAGACGAATTGTTTCTAGAAAATTTAGTTGCAGAAATAAATTTAAGATTAGATCAAGCCAATTTTAAAATGGAAGAATTGGCAGATTCGCTTAATATGAGCTATTCAGCGCTTTATAGAAAATGTCAGTCTTTAACAGGTCACAGTCTAGTAGACTATGTTAGAATAATTCGTTTAAAAAAGGCTGCTGTTTTTATTACTCAGCATGGATATTCAATATCTGAAACTGCATTTATGACTGGTTTTAATGATCCAAAATACTTTTCAAAATGTTTTAAAAGATATTTTAAAAAAACACCTAAAGATTTTAAAAAGAGTACTGCAATAACTGATAATTTAGAAGAGTATTTGAGTAGAATTCAATAACCACAAAAACCATACTTTATCTTTTACAATAACACCATGATATTCTGCATACTGTTAGCCAGCCATTTAGTTTCGATTTTAATTGAAATCGTCTCCCTTATCTTATAAATTTTGCCTGTATAAAAATTTTCAACGAGAAGAATTTTTAAAGATTGTTCCAATATTCAATACGAAAGATATTCGGTTCATACTTTTTGTTTTTTTAAACTGTTAACCGAACTGTATCAAACGTTATCAAATTCTATGATAGCGTAAAACAATAAAACCTTGTAAATCAATAGATTTACAAGGTTTTTAACGCCATTTGTAATGGCTTATTGTCGGGGTGGCAGACTTAAATACCATTTCATATAACACTATTATACAGTCGATTAAACTGTTTTCTTTAATTATGCACACCTATTTGCACACTAAAACAATATAAAGAACTTTAAAGATATAATTTACTTACCTTTAACACTATAAAGATACAATTAATATAAATATATAGTAAATACAAACTTTTGCTTTTTTTAAATGCTACATGGAACTTTTAATTGCTTAATTTCAATATCTTCTAAATTACCCATTCTTCTTTAAGAATCTATTAATCGTTTTTTTATTCAATTCAAAATCTAATGATGGTGCGATTATCAATTCAATTATAGCTAATGGCTGTACTGTTTGTTTTGCTTTTTTTAATATTTCACAAAGATTCTAAGGACATAGATTTTTATCTTCTTTCGATTTCTTCTTGAAAATTATTTCTCAAATGTATCTATTGTATACCAATGAATTATTTCTGCTAACTCTATAGTTTAAAGGTTATTTTTTTCTCTTTTACTTTATTGCCAACCAAAATAAACGCTTAAAATTCATTAGTTTGTTTGGAATGAGTTGAATGCTCAACAATGGGATTAGGCTAGCTCCAATAATGAATAAGCAAATAAAAATGATGAGAACTGTAAAAGGAAATAGATTTAGTTTCATGTATAATCATTCAACTTTTTTTAATAACCGTTTCCATTGAAGCTCATCTTGATAACTAGACCATAGCACACATTGTACTTTACCAATAATACGTTCTTCTGGCACTAAACCCCAATATCTAGAATCCATAGAACCTTTCCTATTGTCTCCCATCATAAAATAATAATCTTGGTTGAAAGTATATGATGTCACTTCTATATCATTTATAAAATAAGAACCATCAATACTCTTTATTGTAACACCATCATAATCATTTATAACTTTATTATATAGTGCATAATTTTTTTGGTTTAAAGGTATCATCATCCCTTTCTTAGGGATAATATAAGGCCCATAGTAGTCAAAATTCCATTGATTGTAATTAGAATTTGGATAAGCAGTACTTGTAGATGTAATAGAATCTGTAATTATTGTTAAACCCTTTATCATATCCATTTTTTCAAGTGTATCTTTTTCTTCAATAGACATCGTTGCTCTATAAAAGTCTGTTTGGGCTCTACTAATAACAATATCTAAATCTAAAGAATCTAATTTCCGAAAGAATACTTTTTTGTTATTAATTTTAAACTCATAATTATTTAGAATAAGGCTAGAAGGACTAAAATATTTATTATTTACATAAACGTCTCCTTCTTTAATAATTATGGTATCTCCAGCTATTCCCATACAACGCTTTACTATAGTCATGTTTTTTTTAAACATTGTAAACACAACAACATCTCCATTCCGCAAATTAGAAGTACCTGAGAGTCGTTTATACTCCCACAAATTAACATTCATACGTGCTCTTACTTTTTTATTAAAATAGAGCGCAATATTTACCCAAGGAATTTCAAAAGGGGAGCGTGGTAATTTTGGTCCATATTTTAATTTATTAACTATTATAACATCATTAGTATACAATGTGTTATTCATGGATGAGCTCGGTACTTTGTAGATATCAAAAAGAAGTAACTTAACATTAATTGCTACGATAAATATAAATAGGAATAAAAATAAGCTTTTTACTGTTTTTTTTAAAAAAGGATATATAATTAGATGTATTAATTTTAAAGAAATAAAGTACAACAAAACTAACACCACAAATAATAGGCTTAACCACCATAAACCAAGAAGTAATAATAAAAATAGAATTAAAATTACAGTATATATTTTATTTTTTTTGTTCATTAAATAGTTTTTCTATTTCTCTCTTAAATTATATAAAGTCATATTTTATCAATAATCAGACTCTCTTTTAAGACTATCCTTTTATAAATCAATTCAGCAATGTTCAATTCTAGTTCTGTGTCAATATCCATATTTCGATATATTTCTGGAATAATATAAGGTACGTTGATTTTTCCATGCATACTTTTTCTTTGCAAAAAGGTATCCACATTAATTAGATAAAACATTCCATTTTCCTCATAAAAATCATCCATATCTTGAAACCGTTGCTCAAATTTATAATTAGAAGGAAGGAAGACACCTTCTTTTATACACCCCATCTTTGTTTTACATTTAACTACTGTAAACACGCAATCTGCTGTATGTTTGAAATATAGTTCTATCATCTCTTTAAGGAAATAGTCTTTACGAAAAGGATCTGTCGGTTGCAGGATAACTAATACATCTGGTAATACATCATCTTTTAAAGCTATTGTGTCTAAAAAGTGCTTAATATATTCAGAATTAGTGGAAGTTGCTCTACTGTATTGGTTAGGACGTTCAATATATGGAATACTCTTTTCCTGACAAATTGAAATAATCCTTTCGTCATTGGTGGTAACATAAAACTCGTTGATCAGATCAGAGTTTTTTGCAAAATCAACTGAATGAATAAATAAAGGCTTATCTAGAAATGAGGTGTAATTCTTCCCAGGAAATCGTTCAGAGTTCTTTCTTGCAGGAATTAATGCTGTTATGTTCATCTTTTCTTATAATTGATATTGAGTTTACACGGATTGCTCACTGTAGTCAAAACTTTAAATTTACCAATACTCCAAAACACCATTTATAAAAGTAAAAGGACGCTGTAAATTTTCGTGATAACCCTCGCCAGAAATTAAATATAGTCCATTCTTAGGAAGCCCATCAATTATTAAAGTTTTATCATTAATAGCTTTTACTTTTTTAACAAACACCCATTCTTTATCCCAATAAAAAACTTTGTACTCCTTACTTAAATCAGTAATGTTCTTTTTTATTTGTAATACTTTAACACCTTTTAAAGTAATTTTTTCATTTATAACTGGAGTTAATATTTGTCTCTCTCCAGATTCTCTAAGTATAAAAGGATCTGACATTGCTTCATATTGCCCATTAGTATAAATCATAGGAAAATACAATAACTCTTTTGTTACATCTTTGAAATGGAACTTTTTATTATTCATGGCACTCCAAGATATAGCATGAAAACCTTTATTGTAAGTACATAAATAGAGTAAGTCTTCACTAGATGTCCCTTCGTTCGGAATTATATCAATATTAGCTGTAGGAAAGTAATAAGAGGTCACATCCTTGTAAAAAGGATTTACAAACAACTCATCTAAGGGAATTTCTTTAGAATTTAGATATTTATATATTTCTTTTTCTTGTATCTTATAAGTGTTTCTCATTATTTTATGAGCTCTCCAATCTCGCCGCTCAGGTGCACGCTCATAAGGAGAAAAAAAGTAAAAGTCTCCATTTGGTAAATCGATACTATTATATACATGATTACCATTAACTTTTCCATGATAAGTAACAATATCCATATGTAATGGTATACCACATGCTCTCATTACTTTTACCGCATTTTGAGCCAAATCAGCACAATTTCCTCCTCCAATTTCTTCAAATGTTTTATACGAAAAGTTTCCTGGAACAATTGATGTAGAACTAATGTATTCTTTTTTATACTTTTTATTAAACCAAAATATGATGTCTGATAATGAAGTATTTACCTTTTTTAAAGAGTCTAGTTCTTCTTTATGTTTCGTATAATAATAAGATCTCCAGTTTCCTAAGGGTTCATCAACAAGTCTATAAGGAAGTATTTGATTGCAAAACTCATCAAAAGATAGTTGCTTACACCATGGATATTCTTCTCTCACTTTAAATGCTAAGTCTATGTTTGTAATTAAATATTTAGCTGTTATACTTTTAACATCTTCTCTTGTACTAGTTATTCTAAATGAACCACCTTCTTTATTTATTAAGTCATTTAATTCGTCTGTCGTATGTTTTTTATAATCAAGAATTTTATTTTGTCCATATTTATCAACATACCTATAGCTTTTTGATTGTTTATACAACATATTACTAATTAAATATTCTGCTGCTTTTATTTTCAATGTATCTTTTGTTTTCTTGTAATGATTTATTACTCGTTCCAACTCTATCTTGTTATTGCCTGAATGCTCCAATGCTTTATCAAGATTAGAAGGCTTCTTACTACAAGAAAAAAGCAAAACAAAACTGATTATTTTAAAAAAAAGAACAAAGTTTTTTTTCATTTTTATAATTGGTTTAAATATTCATGAATTTCAGGATACGATTTATCGTTTCCAAAACGTTTATAATCAATTTCTTTTGCCGCATTATTGTAAACACTAATATCACGAAGTAACATTTCAAGAAGATTGATGTACTGATGCTTATTTTTTGCAGTGTAATAACCTTTTTCATTCTTGAAAATATCAGTTTTTAGACCAAATACTTGATAATTTACAATAGGTTTAGACATAAACAAAGCTGTTTTGAAAAGTGTAGAATCGTTTCCTATAAATACATCACAAGCAGAAATCAATTTAGCCCCAGAGGTCTCTATTATTTTTATACCCATTGATTCCACAAATAGATAATCTTCTTTTTTTAACCTAGGATGTAAAGTCCATATTAAATTTGCATTACCCCTTATTGATGTAGGTAGCTTAAGAAAAGCATAGATAATAGATTTTGGGTCATTAAAGTCGCACCCTTTTAAATTTATAAGCCCTAAAAGCGGAGCAGGGACATTGAAAAGTAAAATAGGTAAATTAGGGTCTAAAGATAGTTTTTGAGTAAGTTCTTCTCTCGATAAACTATTTTTATAACTACTTTTTTCAATTGGCTGAGTTAAAATTATTTTATCTAAAGGTAGCCCTTGATTTAGACAAAATTCTTTAGAAAAAACTGAATCCACAAATACTCCAGTAATATTATGTGCATTCCATGTCCACGGTCTTTTAGAACCAGCTTTAATAAGCTCTAATCCAGCAATTGAAGTAAGTGATTTTGGCAGATAAGTATTTCCATTCTTTTTTAAGATATACTTTGGAAAAATATTAGAAACAATACTCTTTATAGAACTTTTTGAACTTTTAAGAGAGTTTTTTTCTAATCTTTCAAGAATACAATTTGGCACAATTAGTCCAAAAGGTACGCAAAAAACATCAACACTATTTATTTTACAAGCTTTGACAAATAATGAAATATCATAATTAATTGTGTTATCAGATATCAAAACAAAGCTAGGCTTAATATTATTAATAACCCCATTCATTTCTTTGATTTTTCTTTTATTTTCTTTGATTTTTCTGAATATAGAAGTAAGAGTGTTATTGTTTAATTCTTGTCTAATAGGTTTATAGCTTGTTAGGTTTACATGGTTTTTATCAAAATCATTATTTACAATAGTATCGAACAATAACGTTTTTGCATCACTTATTTCTTTTGTCAAATCAAAAAGAGATGAGTAAAAATAGAAACTAATCATAGTATTACACTCAGTTTGTAAAATATGTGATACCTCTTTCAACACAGGGTAGTGAGCATTCATATTAACAAAACACAATGCTTTTCTTTGATTAAAAACATTATTTGATTTTGCAAGTTTCATGTTGTAAAAAGATTTATTTAATTTCAATTATATCATTTATAACTACTTCACTAACGTGTATATAAATTGAGATTATGCGGAACAAAAGCCTTAATATTTACCCCACTCTTTCGGATAGGTATGCTCTTTTCTTATTAAGAACTTCTTTTATATCTGCTGCTTCTTTTTTATTTAAAGAAACACTAACAATAATCCAAAAGTTAATATTGATTTCACACATGCTAATAACTTCGTTTTAGTAAACATTTATTAATTTCTTTATCAGTATCAAGCAAAAACTTTCTAACATATCTCTTATATTTTGGACTCCAATTTTCCAAAAGCATAACTGTTATTTGGCGATTGAAATTCATATGATTTTATTTTGCCATTGTCCAGTTCTATTATACATGGATATACCCCATTATCAGTTGGGAAACTAATCTCATGTTTTTTATCAATATGTATATTTTTATAGTCTTTAATTTTAATTTCCAGTTTATTTTGCAATATTTTAAAAGATTCTATCTTAGTTAGTACAAATAAAATGTCCTTGTTTTCAATGTGTTCTTTCATAAAGGCTTCTGCTTCTTGTATACAGCCATGACACCCAAGACCAGGTAATACAATCACCCATTTTATGTTGTCATTTATATCCATTTTATCTATTATTGATTCTAAATAATCTTGTTCAATTTCTTTTTCATTCTTTTTACAAGAATAAGATGTAATAAAAATTAAAGCAATAATACAGAGTGTTAGATTTTTCATAATTTTTTGTATTTAAATGTCCTCTGGAATAAATATTTTTAAGGTTAGGTTTACTTCATCTATATCACTATTGTCAAGATATTCAATATTGAGTCCTTCTTTAGTTACAAAAGAATTTTGCCAATGCCATTCTCGTTCAGTTCCAAGTACAGTTTCTCCTAAATAATTAAAATCTTTATCCATAATTATTACTGCAATTTCTTTTTCCTTCCAAGATTGATTTAATGGCGCATTAGGTATAGCTTTTCTGAGGTAGCGATAGTATACTTTACGAAACTTATCATAGAGTATAGCAGCATACATGTCTTGTCTCACAAAATTAGATCTTACTTTTTCTTTCGATCTTATATGTTTTTTTGGCAAAGACATTATAGTGCTTGCAAAATTACTACCTGCATAAACTTTTTTATATGTATTCCCATATATATCTGCTATATATAGATCGTGAGATACAGGAAAGCTATAGATTATTATTTTTCCATCTGGGTGAAGCTGAGGAAATACCTCTGAAAAAAGACCACCACCCCATACAATATCACTACCATGTAACGAAGGTGGATATGTATGCGTAAAATCTATTTTATCAAATTTAAAATCTATATGTGCCGTAAACTTAAACTTGTTAATTGTTGAGTCAGTTATATCATTTTCAAATAATCCGGTTAATAATAATGCTTTAGGTGTTTCTATAAAGGGCGTTACAGTTTTTACATAATAAGTGGCGTATGTACTTGTCCAGAGTGACGACTTTCTTGGATCAGCACCTCCTGTAAGAGATATTTTATTTAATACTTCCCCTTTATTATTTGCCAACAATACCTCAAATAAAAAATCGCTATATATATAAATTGAATCTGTGTTTTTTATATGAAATCCTTTAGGTTTTTTTACGGCATTCGGTCCATTTTTATCAAAAGTTATTTTCTTTATAAATTCTGGAGTTTCATAATTATAAATATAAATAGAGTTATTGTAATTATTTAAAAAGCTAAGTTGTCTGTTTCCCAAAGAATCATTAATCATTTGAATGTATAGTGGTTTAGGTGCTGTATCTGTGTCCAACAAAAAAGATTTTGCACTTACCTGTCTTAACTCTTTAACAGCTTTCATTTGGCCTTTTTTGGTATTCATTATACTCACACTGTCTGTACATGAGTAAAAGAGAAGTGTAATTAAGACTAAAATATGTGTTTTCATACGTATGCGTTTTAAACTAATTAAAAACTAAAGCTTACAGAATTATTCTATTGCAGCTAAAAATTCAGCTATAAATACTTATATTTTCTATAAGCTTTTTTGAACAAATATTAGACAGATTCACAAAAAAATGAATCTGTCTAATTAAATCAAGCTCTATTTAATTCTCATAACACCCATTACTCGAAGAAGGGTTATAAGCACATCTATTAAAAGCATTGCAACTATAAAAGTTCCCATAGGGTGTTGGGTTACATTCTGCATCTGCTTGGTTTAAAGTAGCTAAACTGGCTAAATCTAAATCGCCTTTATTGCTTAGGTTATTTGTATTGGCAAATAATACCATAGCAAATATACCTATTGCTGAAATTCCTATTATTTTTTTCATAATATTAAATTTTTAAATAATTAATTTAAAGGAGTTTAAATTCCTTTGTTTTATTGTTTTGTAAAGTCTTATGGAATGCTACTTTTAGAACATTATAACCCCTTTGGTTTAAAGTGGTTTTAAGAATTTGTATTAAAGTGAAAATTTGAAATTAATTACACAATCTTCAATTTATAAAATTCCGTAATTTGCACGAAAAAAATTCTTCCTCTGGGTGATAGGGTCTATGTCATAGGCTTATATTTTAAATTAATATGGTTTGTATCTTTTTATTTTTTTAAACTCAGAGGTTTTTATTCTCTTTTTCTAACGTAAAATTCAAAGGTTTGTCTTCCTAATTCGCCATTATCATTTACACCTTCTATAACGCCTGTAAATTTGGAGTTGATACTGGAAACACTAAATTCTAATTGGGCTTCTCCTTTGTTGTTAGTTATTATATCAGGTTTCCAATACAGCGTGTTTCTATAATCTGGAAAACCATCGGTTTGTTCTGTTTTATCATATATGGGATTAAAAAATTCTTTTTTAGTATAATACCCTTTTGCTTGTATTATATTAAACTTTTCTAAAAGATACGCATCTGTTAATTTTGGATATTGGTATGGTGGAAGTTCAGGGTTTCTAAACACATGCCTCCCTACGATAGGTGCACCAATCGGTTTAAACCAAGCACCTCCTTTTCCTTTTTCCCTTACTTGAAGCTCTAAATATACTTCGCCTTCTACGGGTCTTTTACTATTATCACCAAAAGGATGAATTGGGCAATTAAAATAATTATCAAGCTTGCATACGTAATCGCCGCCAGCCATATCTAGCTTAGCCAAACTATCTAGTTTTGCTAAATATTTATCTCTTTTAACAATACCTTTTTTCTTAGCTACTAGTTGAATTTCATCTAATTTAACGGCATCCTTTATCGATTGCCATTTATGCGTTTTAGTTTCGTTGACTTCACTTTTCTCGGTAACAGGTGCTATTGGGTAACCAAAATCCTTTAGTTTTTTTATACTATTTATAGCCAGAAAAGGGTCTTTAATAGATATTAATATCTTATCCTTTTTTGTGCCAAAATGTTTAATAAATAACCTTCTACTTATTTTTAAATGGGAAGGCGTTAAAACAAACCTGTTATTAGTATCTAATGGAATCATTGATTTGTTTTGTTCTTCAAGCGGATCATAAACAACAATAAAACTTTGCTCAGGACTGTTTTTTCCTTTTTTTATATAAGTAAACTTTCCTTCTATTCCATTTGTTACCAATGCTGTTTTTAACTGGTTTTGTGATTTTAAGTTTTCCTCATTCCATTTATAACATCGCCATCCTTGGGTTAAAAGCAATAAGTTTAATGCTTGTTTTCTATTAGTATTCTCTGGATTAAAATAATAACTTGGGTTGTATATTCTGCCTTTTAATTGTGCAGATAAATGGTAATGGGTCTCTATGGTTTTAGTATCTTTTGGATTGTTGTAAAAATCATCAAAAACGCTTAACCCTAAATGAGCAATTACAGGGTTGTTGTGTTGGTCGGTTACTTTTAGTTTTAATTTTGCGTTGCCTTTGGTAAGGTATTCTCCTTTATCCAATACTGCTTTTATGTTTAACTTTTGGTCCTGGTTTATATAGACTAGGCGTTCTGCCACAGGCTCAAACTCTTGATTAAATAAGGTTACTTCTGCTATACCTTGCGGAATATCATTTAGAGGAATCTTTATTAACCGCTCTTTGGTTATGGTTGCTTGTGCAACACTATACGCCACACCTCTTACTTGAACCCTTAAATACAAAGTTTCTTTTTGACTTGTGCTTTTTGAAACTTTAAGGGTTAAGTGGTCTTTGGTATTACTAACCAGTTGCAACACATAACCATCGGCTTTTATAGTTGGCAACGTGTACTGTTTTTTAGTTGTAAACGAATCTAATACTATATGATAACGCTTGTTGACATCTGGAGTAAAGTTACAACGACCCATACCAGCATGTATTGTTTTTATCTTGGTTATGGGAACATTGTTTTCATATAAAGTGCCAGATACAGATTTGGGTATACCTAATGTATCTACAGCTTTAAAAGCAATGGTACTTGTTATTCCTGATACCAAATGTCCACTTTCAGGAAAAAGTTGAAAATCGATAACAATTTCTTTGGTTTCAGTTTTGACTAAAGTATCCTGTTTTTTTAATTGATGGTACTTGGTAATGTCTTTTACAATTTGTAATTGCCTGATGGATTTTATAGGTTGTTTATCATCATAAAATGAATACCGTGTATAAGCTGCTAAAGTGTAACGACCTTCTCGTAAGGTGTCCTGTACATAAATATGTCCGTTTACAAATCCGTTTTCTATCTCGTATTTTTCTTCCCAA
The DNA here is from genome assembly GCF_000789235.1 of Wocania ichthyoenteri Th78. Classification (GTDB taxonomy): domain Bacteria; phylum Bacteroidota; class Bacteroidia; order Flavobacteriales; family Flavobacteriaceae; genus Wocania_A; species Wocania_A ichthyoenteri. Next base: position 3,262,242 of record NZ_KN525716.1, on the reverse strand, counting down.
ACGGCTTTTTCGGTTTTGCTTTCTATAAGCTGAACATACAAGGTTTTACTTTGTGTTGAAGGTGATAGATACTGACTGTTCAATACATAGCCCTTAAACCATAAATCCTCGCCTGTTTCATAAATACCTTTACTACTTTGTACATACACAGACTCTGAAGCATGATTTTTTGATGCTTCGTGTAATTGATTGGCTAATTGATCTGAAGGGTTTTGGGCGTGAAACAATGTTATTTGTAGAAGCAACAAAACTAAAGAGAGGCAACCTCTGTATTGAATTAGGTTTATATTACTTATTGTGTTGCGCATAATTACTTGTTATTAATATTGTTTATCTTTATTTCTATCGATAATGTTCCTCATTTCTGCTTTAATCTCTTTAATAGCTGTTGAGGGTACTTTAACCTTCTTTTTTAATATATCCCTAGCCAACTCAACGGCTTTATTACCTTCTCCGTTTTCATCATAAAGTTTTACAAGTAAATACAAAGGGTAAAATCGTGATGGAATCATATTTGCTGCATGTAAATAAGCGGTTTCCGCTTTACTAAATTGTTTAGTGCCTTTATAAGCATCTCCCAATGCGGTCTCTAGTATTGTGGTATTTAGGTAGAGCTTTGCTCTTTCCAATATCTCTATGGCTTCATCATTCATTTTGTTCATAGTAAGTGCCTTACCATAGTTCATTAAAAAATCACCATTGTTTTTTAATATAGGATAAGCTTTTTTATAATTATCTATTGCACTTACATAATCGCTATATTGATATTTGTTTAAAGCTGTTTTCCAATTTTTATATGCCTCTGACACTTTTTTAGTATATGGAATACCTTCTATTAAAAATAAGATTATTATAATGGCTAAAATGCTTTTGCTAAGGGCAATAATCCTTAATCTTTGTTTTATTTTAATTGCATATTTGTTTGTATCTAACAATGCTATCAAGCTCAACATCAATACAATTACCAATTTAAAAGGCAAAATTTGCATTGGGTATGAAAAACTAGCAAAAATACCTGCTGCTATAAACGTTGTTAATACCAAAAATTTAATAATAGTATACTCAGTAATTGTTTTTATATTTAGTAAAACATAAATTAGAAATAACAATAGTATCAAGCCAATAACGCCTTGTTCTGTAAAGAACTGCAACCAATCGTTAAAAGCGTAATAAGTGTTATCTGCTACAAAAGCTTCTATTGTTTCACCATGCTTAACAAAATAATTTGCTTGATAATTCATGTAATAGGTTTTAAACCTATCAAGACCCAAACCAGCAATAGGGGAATCTTTTATAATCTCAGTAGTAACTTTCCAAATAAACAAACGACCATCTGCTGATCCTTTTTTAAATTGATAAGCACTAAATAGTCCAATGCACATTATGCAAATAGTTAAAACTACTAAAGCGATTCTTTTAGTATAGTTTACTTTTGTTAATAGTCTTGTTACAAACTGGTATCGAAGCTCTAATAGAATAATACTACTTAATAGCACACCTATCCATGCAGCTCTAGAGCGCGTAGCAGGAACTACTAATATGATACTTATTAAAGCAAGTAATAAAATATTTTTGACCACATATTTTATAGTGTTAGAAACTTTTTTGTTTTTAAAATCTAGATTTAAAAATTGGATAAAATGTTCTTTGTATAAGTATACACCAAATGATACTACATACACTATAGTTAAAAAGCCTGCATAAGGCCCTGGATTGAAGAAACTTCCTGTAAGCTTAAACCCAGAATGATTTGATGGGTAAAACCCAAGTATTTGTAAGTTACCATAAACTGCTTGAACACTACCTGAAATAATAATGGCAAATAAAAACCATGCATATACTTTTACTTGTAGGTTTCTTAAAATGATATACAAAATGCTTAAGCCTAGTAATTCGAAAAAGCGAATAGAATATACGTGTTCGGGCTGGATAGAATATCTATTAATTATGATATAACTGACTAATAAAAAAAGAGCTATATCTAACTTTGAGATATGAATTGCTTTGGTTTTAATAAAAAAAAACATGACTAAAAAACCTACTGTTATTACCGAGCAGCTATAAGCAAAAACCATAAATTTACTGGTAATGCTAGATTGCATATAATCAGTTATATTAACATTAGGCAATACCACCAAAAGTCCAGCTATTGCTAAAACCAAGATACACCCTAAAGCTTTTACAAGTGACATAATTTTATTTTTAATCAACTATTTAGTTACCATTAACCTTTTTAAAGTTGCACAAGCAAGCTCTTTTTAGCCTTTAGATTAATTTATTTAAGTACTGCCCAATATTTGAGAGAAGATATTATTTAGCAGATACATAATTTAATATATAGCACAGGGAGAGTTCTATATATTATTTTAATGATTATGTATTATGTTATACAAATTAAATAAAAATAATTGTAATAAGCTAATAAATATAGTTTTCTGCAATATTTTCCCATACGAAGAGTCCCAAATTTATTAAACTCTTAATTCCTTTTATATTTTATAACTCTGTAGGTACGAACTAATTAAAATAAGAAGCTAAAGAAATTTTCACCAAAATTTCAATTGGTTGATATTTATAATACAAAATAACACCAACAGCTAAAGATAAATAATCTAAGCTATTGACATGTACTATCTAAACTTATACTGGGTGAAAATTTAGTTAAACTATCAGAAAACAATCAAATAACAAATCAATTAATCTAGTTATCAGACTTTTAATGGATCTAAAATCAAAGAGCAGTTACAGATTGGTTATGCCTTACTACCATCATTGAGATATATAATAGGATACTCATTATGACCTTAAAAACACCTAAAGATGATATACAAACTATCAGTGTAAATTAAATTTTAAACTGTTGCCATATTTCAGGACTTGCTATGTTTATTGGATTTAATAAGTTTCTATACCTAACGAATGTAATCCCTTCTGGAAATAGTAAATTATTTATAAAACTTAACAAAAGTTAATTCAAAGCTTTTCAAGAAGATTATAATTAAAAAAAAATGTCTTTTTTTTACCTCATTTATATTGCTAGAAAAGTCTGTAGCCATCAGAGCACTAATTTTCCTATACAGGTTTGATCGAAGACATTCAGAGAAAGTTTGACTTAAGATCTTCAATTTTTTCTTTTGAGATATCCAATCGATAATAACTTTTCCCAAATGCTCTTTTAATGTAAATCAAATCGCTTAAGAGATTACTAAATTCAGTCTTAACAATATATAGCTCCGTTCTGTTTTTATCTAATTCCTTAGAGTAGTAATCTAATGATTTTTCGGTTTTGGTTTTAGAAGCTTCTATTTCCCCTTGTGTTCGTTCAATATATACTGGTTCTTCTTTCTCTCCCTCTTCAAATAAGGATTCCAATATTTTACGAGTAGGTATCAATTGTGTTTTCTCAATGTTTCTTAAAATAGCCGCTACTGCATCTGTTCTTTTATTTAATGAAATCGTACAAGACAAAATAGGATTGTTCATGGTATCATAAGGAGAAAGACCGGTATCTTCAAAAAAGGCAATCATAAAATCCAATGTTTCAGAATAGCTAGGGCTGGTCTTTTTGGAATATCCCTTGAATTTTTCAATGACTTTTTTCTTTAATCGAATCGTAGTAAAATCATCCATATTTTATTGAATTGTTACAATGAATCCCCTATTTTACTAGGCTCAATTTTGTTTTTGCACTAAATTATAAAAATCAACATTTCTAAAAACACTTTTATTTAACTAATTATCAGTTAAATATACAGAAAGTAACATCGCTTCGCGTGTTACCCTCTTGCTTAGCAGATTCCGTCAAGCTTTGGCTTGACAAAATCCTCAACAACTGACGAAAAATCAGTTGCCCTTTTACTGGATTGCTAGCCATATCAAAGTACGGTTTTTCTGAGTAAATCAAAAATGTATTTATGTATCAAACGATGTGATTTAAAGCTAAAAATTATGGTTTTTTGAAATATTGAAAAAAGAAACGTCAGATTCGAAATATTCCACGCCAATAATTGACTGGCTTTTCATTGTTGATTTTTTGGCTTAATCATTTTGTTTTTTAAAAAATTGATTAAAAATACATGGTGCATTGTTGAATTGGAAACAACTCGATGTTTTGAGAGTTGTTCTATTTCAACAATAAAAAATCAAAACATAAAAAAACCCATTCTTTCGAACAGGTTTTAATGGTTCATTGAAAATCCGGTTACAGTTCAAACTGTATAATCGCATTTTCGATTTCTTCTTTACGAACCTCTAAAGTCGATTGTAAATGTGTTGTTACCAACTTGATCAAATTGGTATTCGTCGTCTTGAACTCCAGATTATGAGAGTCCCTAATGTAAAATGAAGCCGAATCGCCTTGATTGTAATTGAACTTCGTCAGCTCGTTCAGGGTCTGTACCAATCGTTCCCGTTGGGTAGCCAGTCCGCGCAGCTTTTCAAATTTTTGGATGCGGTCTGCCAAATCAATGGTCGCTTTGCTCACAATGGCCTGTTTGGTTTTTTGCACTTGTCCAATCGCTTCTTCCGTAAATTGCTTTTTAACGTCCTTTTTAACGGTTGCAGTTTCTTTTTTTACTCTTCCGTTCGATTTTGTTTTTGTTTCCATAATTAAATGATTTTAAATTAAACAATATTCGAGCGCACACCAAACGGAAGACAAAATTTTGGAGCGGAAAGGAAACGCAATAAAAAGTGAGGCACGAACGGCTTTATGGCGTCCCTTTTCCGAGAAATATTTTGCGACGTTTATATTTCGGGAATATTGTATGAATACTAGTGTTGCTTTTTAATTTTATATGATTTCTTTATGTTTGTACATGGACCTTACTAATCGACAACTAAACATAGTCAATATTGTTATATCACATAATAAGGTTAGTGCTTATAAAATAAGAACACTACTCCCCGACCCTATTAGTATTCCAATGCTCAACAGCGAAATAGACAAACTTATTTACTATAAGGTTTTATTAAAAAATGGCAGGGGTAAATCAAAGGCTTATATTATATCTCCAGATTATAAATAGCTCTTTTTTTGAATAGCTTAAATTGAAACACTTCTTATCAATTGAAATTCTGGTCAAGTGAACTTGAGCCTAAAATGTTTTTTCGCATTTTGGGCTTGTGTTCAAGATTTCATTTAATGAAGCGCTTTTTCCGAAATGGAGTGTTTACGCAATGCAGGGGAATGGGCTGGAATGGGATTTATTTGGTTTCTGATGAATGTTCTTCTGATAATAATAGTTTCTATACGGCGTCATAAGTTTCCAATTGGTCATCTGGTAGAAAATTGCCTATTAACCACTTAATGGATTACTTATATATACAGGATTTTGTGCTTGAAGGAAATAAAAATCCAATCTACTTTTATTGGCTCTTACTTACTTGTTGGTTTCTTCCTTCTTTTTCGTTTTCTTTTATCTTCTTCTTTTGCTTTTATGAATTCAATGATTTCATTTTTTTCTTTACTCAAAACTCTTTTAAAGAAATCAATCGTTGATATCCCAAAATAATCACAGAGATAGAGTAATTTATTCATTCCGAAATTAGGCTTGGACTCCATCCTTCCCATATTTAGAGTGATTTCATATTTTTGAGCAAATTCTATATTCACATCAGATTGAGACAATCCGTTAATTTTTCCCTGGGCAACCCCCCTCTCCTTTCTAAGTTCTTTAAGAACCATTTCAATCGAAGTAGTGTAATATAAGATATCTTCATTCGCAATCATAGAGTCAAATGACGGTAATTAAAAAAAATAATTCAACGACGTTTGTGTAGTTGAAAAATTTGTTTATATTTGATTATCCTTTCCAAAAGAAAGGTCTATTTTTGCGATTCTTCGTATAGAAAATATTTGAAGCTGTCGCTTTGATTCTCAATCTGAAAACTGGTAATTTTTGCACCTGAGATGATAAGTAGATTGGCTCACGACCTAGGCGTGAGCTCTCTTATCGGTGCAAGGTATACCAGTACCTCAGATTGGTAAGTTGAGTTTCACGCTTTTTTGTATCTATACATTTTGGTTTAAACTTAACGTTTCTTAGCGTTGTTCTCATTTATTTTAAATTAAATAGTTAAACTAAAACAGAATGCAACACAAATTTTGTAAAATAACGGTTAGAGAACTTCCAAAACATTTTCACAAGTGGGGTATCTCCGTGTTTGACATTCTCTTTAAGAAAAAGCCAAAAAACCCAGTATAGACCACTTTGTTATGGGATTAACGATACATCTCTCTTTCGGATTACATTTTCCATTTCTCTATCCCATAACCACACAATTCATCTTTTTCAATGGCATCCGAACCTAGGATATATTAATAGCTAAGTACCCGTGCTTTCAAAGGCCCTCTGTTTTCTATGTTATAGAGTTAGTCATGTTATAAACTACAATTTATCAAAAAACATAGCAAAGGGCTGCTGGAAGCCACATTAAAAAGTTAAACCATTAAAGCCTTAAACTGCCCATGAATAGACACTAAAAAACATGAAAGCCTCCTAAATAACTTTTGCGGGTTCATAGGAGGCATTAATTCAACAAACTAATGTTAAACTTAATTCAAAATTATGAAAAATAATTATGTTACAAGGTGTTTGCGCGCCTTAAAGTATGCCTTTATTATTTTGGGCATCGCAATATTTTCCTTAAGCTCTGCGTACGCTGCTAAAAAAGAACATCAAGTATTTACTCCAAACCATCAGCAGCAATTGGTTAAAGGTAAAGTTACCGACAATGCTGGTGTACCTTTAGCGGGCGTAACCATCCAAATCAAAAATACCAATACAGGCGTAGTGTCCAATTTTGACGGCAACTACCAAATAGAAGCGCCATCCCAAGCTGTTTTGGTCTTTTCGTATATAGGCTACGGCACGCAGGAAATAGCCATAAATGCCAGAAACCTAATCAATGTTGTTCTTACACCCGAATTCACCGATTTGGATGCCGTTAATATCAACGCGGGTTACTATAAGGTTTCCAAGAAAAAAAGTACTGGGAGTATTTCCAAGGTTACTTCAAAGGGTATAGAAAAACAGCCCATAGCAAATCCGTTATCCGCTATTCAAGGGCGCATGTCAGGGGTGTTTATTACTCAAAACACAGGAGTGCCTGGTGGCAGTTTTAATATCCAGATTCGGGGGCGCAATAGCATTGCCAGTGGGAACGAGCCCTTATATATTGTCAATGGTGTGCCCTTGAATACTGAGGTACTCACCTCAAATATCGGGTATGGCATCACTCGAGGAGGCAATGCTCTAAACGGTATTGATATGAATGATGTAGAAAGCATAGAAGTACTTAAAGATGCAGATGCTACCGCTATCTATGGCTCTCGGGGCGCTAATGGAGTCGTACTATTATCAAACCGGGGTGGCAACCTACCGATGTGTTATTTCCCATTCCGCAAAGTGAGTTGCAGAACAATCCGAACATGACCCAAAATCCCGGTTATTAGGCTTTATGGGACAGATTTATATATAAACAGATATTAAATAAAAACTATGATGAAAAGATTTTTTTATGTGTTGATACTACTGCTGGTAGCATGCAACGCCGATAATTCCAAAAACAAACAGGATGACACGGTACAAAACGACCTGGTGACAAAGGAAAACAAGGAGGCAGTATTTCCGACCGTTGGAAAGCCCATGCCGGATATTGTACTGACCAATATTGAATACCACAGAGACAAAGAAATAAGCCTGGAAGATCTGAAGGGAAAATTCGTAATCCTGGATTTTTGGACCCGCTTTTGTAAATTGTGCATCTACAGTTTTCCGAAAGTAGATAAGCTCAACAAGCAATTTAAGAACCGGGTGGAACTTATGTTGGTGACTGGAAATAAAGGCAAACACTACGATGGCACCCGTGATATTTATGAAAAATACCGAAAGCGATACGACTTAGAAATCCCCATATCCTATAGTGTCGAGTTGTTCGATAAACTAGGGATACAAGTAGTTCCCCACATCATTTGGATTGACGAAAAGGGCATCGTACAGGCTATTACAGGAAGCAGAGCCCTGACACCCGAAAACATAGAATCTTTTTTAAAAGCAGAACCCTTGGATGTTGAGCTAAACCTGAACGTCACCCAGTTCAAAGAAAAGTTCAATAGCTTTGATAGAAAGCAACCGCTGCTTATCAATGGCAATGGTGGAGAAGATGATGATTTTATGTATAGATCTTTATTAACACGAGGTAAAAGGGATATTGTCCCTAAGTCTTTTGGGTATTTTAAGCCCAACAACGGAAGCTCCAAAATGGCTTGCCAGGTTATCAATGTGTCTTTAAAAGAATTATATAAGATAGCTTATGGAGATACGGTTCAAAATAGTCCAAACCGCTATAAGACACACCCAAATTGTTATGGGGAATATTGGTACGAACCTATTCTAGACATAAAAGATACCGCTCTCTTTTTTGTCGATAATAAGCGGATGGAGCATATATACTGCTATAGTTTGATGGTGCCAGATAATCGTTTGTCCCATACATTGGATAACCAAAGGATCATGCAGCGCGATTTAAAAAATTATTTTGGTTATGACGTATCCGTAGAAACACGTAAAATGCCTTATTGGGCATTAAAAGCTACTGAAAAAGGGAAAAAGAATTTGATTACCAAAGGCGGAATGTCCGCTTACAAAGGAAACGGGTTGACCTATTCAAAATATATTAATATGTCAATAAAGCAAATTTTATTGCTTCTTTGGGGAAATAATCAATCAGGACCACCCTTTTTGGATGAAACCGGCATTACTGAAAATATTGATATAGAACTGGACACCATACTTACTGATTTTGATGCACTTAAAAAAGCACTTGAAAAACATGGTTTGTTGTTGGAGCAAAAGACAAAGGCTATGAAGGTCATAGTCATTAGGGATACTCAAAGCTAATTACATTGTTTACTTTTTTAGTAAGAGTGGTCTACGCAGTAGACCACTCTTTTTAGAATACTAAAACATTACTAATTATTAAAATAGTATTCATCTTCACACTGACCTTGAGCATTTTTGGTCTGGTAATACGTGTTAATGCCCAACGTACACGTTGGTCCCACGACAGTACCACAATTTGGGGGCAGCGTTGCCGTTTGACACGTTCCGCCGCTTGTAGGCGCTTTGAATACCGATAGGATATCCAGTTGGCTAGACGCAAAAGCGCCACCAATAGCAATTACAAAAGCAGCAACGGTTAAAATTCCTTGAATCCTTTTCATGATTTTAAAAATTTAAGATTAAACATACGACCTACTTTTTTCTACAGGTATTCGGTCTCGTCGCCTGATTCTACTAGTAAAATATTTTTAAGGCTTGACCATGGCTTCTGGTGTTTATAATAGTCCGAGGTAATTTTTGCCTAGGGCATACCTAGCGATTCTATCTGGATATAATACCAAGAGCTGGTCATGGGCAATTCTAAAATCCTTAAGAGATTGCCCTTCTAGGTTTGGGATATAAAAACTGTGTTTGTACATTCCCTTTTTTAAATGGTATACATCGATGACCTTCCCTTGATTGAACTGTTTTTCGGATTCGTTTTTAGCACGAATTCTCGATTGGTTGAATAACCAGTATTGTTGTGAAGAACCCCTACTGTTGACCACTGGAGGTGGTGTAGCCATAGAGCGCTGTTCTTTACTTGCTGCTTCCCTGATTTTTATTTGGGCTGTGGTCGTGGTATCTATGGTATTATATCGGGCTGCTACCTTTAAGTTTTTGTCCAGCAGGATATATTCATTGCGGTAGTAATACGTATATATGAGTTTTTGAAGCTCGGGATTATAATGCAAAAACCCATCGGTACAGAAAAAACCATCGACTTGTTTTTTTAGCGCCAAAGGGTTTAGGTCAATGGTAAGCACGTTCGTGTTTAACAATCCTAAAAGGCGGCCTTTTTGGGGAATTAGTTTGGTCACAGCCAAAAGGTTGGTGTCGATCACGGTTGCGGAATTAAAATGATTGTTTTTTAGATCCACCGCCTTGAGCTTCCAATTGTTCGTGCTACCTTTTAGGAGAATGGGTTTGGCGCCATCGGTGATGAACACCCCAAGATCATTTATGGCAATCGCCGTTCTGTTATGCTTAAGCTGGTATGGTTTGGGTACCTTTAAAAGAATCGTATCCGCTTTAGAAAGGTTATAGTCGAGCTGTAAGAGTTCAAGGGGATTTCCTTTTTTATGCAGATATATATTGTTTTTGGTGATTCCTGCAAACTGAAATTCGTCTTTTGTTAAGGATATCTTCGCTTTGATTTCTGAAATAGGATGTGGCGGAAATAAGCGAATAAAACTTCCAGGCAAATGGTTTTTATAATTTGTATTGGAAAACAAGCCCAATACAAGACTAGAGCATAGTAATACGATACTGCTAATTTTAATCAAAGGGTGTCTCTTCGGGCTGGTATTGTTAGAGTTGGCGTCTGTCTTTTGGTCTTGGCTGCTAAGAATAATGGCGATGCAACCTAGAAGCACGAAGATAAGGTTGAAGATCAAATGTTCTGTCCAACCTAAGTCTTCCAAGATACCGCCACAAGAGCAGGGTACAAAATCGCTCAAGTTGAGTATAGCTGCAATATACATACTGAAAGCGGTCATAAGCCCTAGGCTTACATATAGGGCAAGGGTTCTGAATTTGTGTATGCTTAATGCAATGGCCAGCAATAATTCCAAGGTTGGAACACCATAAGCTATGACCTCTGCGAAGTTAGTGAGCATAGGTGATTGCCCCAATTGTATTTTGAAGTTTTCAAAATCTAGAAACTTACTAATTGTTGCATATGCAAATAATATTATATATAGAATACTGACCGCAAATGGTATCCATTTTCGAAATTTTAGCGAACGATTCATATCTTTTGATTTGATATGGTAAAGTTCGGAACAAAAAATTATCTGTAAGGGATAAGTTATTGACTGTAAGGGATTTTATTAATAACAACCCCTATAAATTATCATATTTCAAGACCCGAATTTTATAAAAACTCAAAATTTCCTTTCAAGACAATCCCATAACTTATTGAAAAGCGCATTGAAAGAAAATTCTTTTTTAAGTCTTAAAAAGTTGTTTTAAGCACTTTTATTTTCTTCTTTCTTTTTAAATCTCTTCAGTAAGTTACTTATATCCTCACTAATTTTAGTTTCCACGACCCTGGCATAGATTTGGGTTGTCGAGAGTTTGGCATGTCCCAAAAGCTTAGATACCGTTTCTATAGGTACGCCATTGGACAACATAACCGTAGTCGCAAACGTATGTCTAGCGACATGAAAAGAAATATTTTTATGAATACCACAGGCTTTTGTAATTTCCTTTAAATAGGTATTTGTTTTTTGATTGGAACTTATGGGCAACAAATTCATTGTAATATTCTGTTCTTTGTCGACCCTATACTTTTCTAATATTGCCCAAGCTTTAGGGAGTATTGGTATTTTTACCTGTTCGTCTGTTTTTTCGCGTCTGGTGTAAATCCAATTGTTATTGTCTATGCCTTTTACGATATGGCTTTCTGCCAGTTCTTTTACATCGATATAGGATAATCCTGTGTAACAAGAAAACACAAAGCAATCTTTTATTTTTTGTAAACGTCCGCTATTGAATTCTGTGTTTTCTAACAGTTCCAGTTCTCTTTCGTTTAAATATGCTCTATCATATTTATCATATTTTAACTGAAATTGGCTGAATGGGTTTTTATGCATCCATTCTAGTTTTATGGCCAGGTTTATCATTTTCTTGAAACGCTCCAAATGTTTCATGACTCCATTATTGGATAACATCAATTGTTTTTTGGAGTTCTTATAGGTTCTTAGGTAGTGTTCAAAGTCAGTGATGAACCTAAAGTTCAATTGTTTCAAATAGATATCTTTTAATCTTTTTTTCTTCCTCAAAAACTTCTGTAAGTATCGTTCTGTTGTATAATAATTCTTCATCGTTCCTGCTTTCAGGACGTGAACCATATTGCCATTGTGATAAGCAATGAGTTCTTTTAAGGTTTTACTATTGTCATCTTCTCCCAAATATCGGGACTTGATGGCATCGGAGGACAGCACCTTATCTTCTTCCATAAGCTCTTTATGGCATTGAAGAAGTTTGTTATAAACCCCATCTAAATAAGCGTTCAAGATTCTGGCAGTTTCTGAATTGCCCCGCCCTCTATTTTTGGTATTGTCCCACTGGTTTTGTTCAATACTCCGTTTTAAACTCATTTCCGAGCGTTTGCCGCTTACGGTAATACGGGCATAGATGGAAATTTGATTGGGATTGCTTCTTGATTTTCTTGTAAAGAAAATAACCGCGAAGGTGCTTTTTGTTTTCATTTTAAATGACTTTTTGTTAAACAATAATTTGTAAAGACGAAAGTCAAATTATGTCTTAAAGCTCTTTAAAGTTACTACATTTTCAGTGAACAATTGCACACCGATTTGCACACCTTTTTATTGAGATTAGATGCTTTTATTTGATATCAAATAAAATGTGTGAAAACAAAAAACACTGATAATCATACGATTAACAGTGTTTTGATTAAACCTGATACTAGGTTCGTCGGGGTGGCAGGATTCGAACCTGCGACCTCCGCGTCCCAAACGCGGCGCGATAACCGGGCTACGCTACACCCCGAAAAATGTAACGGCTGCAAATATATAGATTTTCTTTATAAACAAACAATAATTATAAGTAAATTGTGGTTACATTTAATATTAAAAATCATGACTATTAAATCTTTTTTTTTAGCAGCTATAATTCTATTTAGTTTTAATGCTTGTGCACAAGATAAAACACCTGTAAATATTGAGCATTCTTACAAAACCATAGTTACAGAACTTAATAACCCTTGGGGGTTTGTTTTTCTGCCCGATGGTTCTATGATTATTACCGAAAAAGCTGGAGAATTAATTCATTTTAATAAAGGTGAAAAATCTAAAATTTTAGGATTACCTAAAATTGAGTTACTTGGTCAAGGTGGTTTAATGGATATTGAATTGCACCCAAACTATAAAGATAATGGTTGGCTTTACATATCTTACTCTTCATCAAACGATAACAATGATGGTGCCAACACCTCTATAATGCGTGCAAAACTTAAAAACAATGCGCTAACAAATATAGAAATATTATACAAAGCTTTACCCAACAGTAATCGTGGACAACATTTTGGATCTAGATTAGAGTTTGACAACAACGGATATTTATATTTCTCTATTGGAGATCGTGGAAATCGAGATATAAATCCGCAAGATATTACAAAAGATTGTGGTAAGATTTATAGAATAAATGATGATGGTACTATCCCTAAAAACAATCCTTTTACAAATAAAATAAATGCAAAAAAAGCAATTTACTCTTATGGACACCGTAATCCACAAGGCATGGTAAAACATCCTGAAACTGGTAAGATTTGGACACACGAACATGGACCACGAGGTGGAGACGAAATAAATATTATTGAATCTGGCAAAAATTATGGTTGGCCAGTAATTAGCTATGGCATAAATTATAGTGGTACAAAATTTACCGAAATTACAGAAGCTCCTGGAATGGAACAACCAATTCACCATTGGACTCCTTCTATTGCTCCAAGTGGAATGGAATTTATAACTAGTAACATTTATCCCAATTGGAAAGGTAATCTTTTAGTGGGCTCTTTAAAATTTCAATATCTCGATAGATGCATTATAAAGAATAATAAAGTTATTAAAGAAGATCGATTACTTGATGGAATTGGTCGTGTACGCAGTGTACGACAAGGTCCAGATGGTTATATTTATGTTGGTGTAGAAAATGTTGGTATAGTTAAAATTATTCCGAATAAATAATCTTAAATTTGTATTATACCAAACTAACATTTTTTAAATGCTAATTATAGGAATTGCAGGTGGCACAGGTTGCGGAAAAACAACAGTTGTTAATCAGATTTTAAACGAACTTCCAGAAGGAGAAGTTGGCGTAATTTCGCAAGATTCGTATTACAAAGATACAACACATTTGTCCTATGAAGAGCGTGTTAAAATAAATTTTGATCATCCAAGATCTATTGATTTTGATTTGTTAACCCAGCATTTACAAGAACTCAAAAAAGGCATTCCAATACATCAACCTGTCTATTCGTTTGTAAAACATAATAGAACAGGTGATACTATTTTAACGCATCCTAGAAAAGTAATGATTGTTGAAGGTATTTTGATACTTACGAACCCTGAATTAAGAAAGCTGTTCGATATTAAAATATTTGTGCATGCAGATACAGACGAGCGATTAATTCGCAGATTAAAACGCGATATTTCTGAGCGTGGCAGAGATTTAGACGAAGTTCTTTCTCGTTATCAAAACACTTTAAAACCCATGCACGATCAGTTTATTGAACCTATGAAAGAATATGCAGATATTATTATTCCAAACAACAAATACAACACTGTTGCTATAGATATTGTTAAAACTATTATTAATGAAAAATTGTAATGACACAATTCAATAAAAACAAATATTTAAAACCTTTTAAAAATTGGTTTATACTTATCCTTGTAGTTTTTGCAGTATGGATGCTGTTTTTTGATACGAATTCGTGGTTAATTCATCATGAATTAAATACCGATATTGAAGCTTTAGAAAACGAAAAAGAATATTACAAAAGAGAAATAATAAAAGACAATAAAGCCATAAAAAAATTAAGTACAGAAGAAGGCTTAGAAAAATTTGCTCGCGAAGAATATTATATGAAAAAGGAAAATGAGGAAATTTTTATAATTGAATATGAAGACAGTTTAAAAGTTAAAAAAGATGACTAAGCTCTTGTTTGATGATTTCGAAGCGGTGTCGGCTAAACAATGGAAACAAAAAATCCAAGTTGATTTAAAAGGTGCCGATTATAACGATACGTTAATTTGGAATTCTAACGAAGGGGTTTCGGTGAAACCTTTTTATCATTCAGATGAATTCAATGAGCCTCTAAAACCATCAAACACCAAAGCCACACAGTGGAAAATTTGTCAATCTATTTTTGTTGCTGATATTGAAAAGTCTAACCTAAAAGCAATTAATGCCATTGAAAGAGGCGCTGAAAGCATCAAATTTATTATTCCAAATGATTCAGTTTCCATTGAAGATTTATTAAAAAACATCAACCTTACATCTACCCTTCTTTATTTTGATTTACAGTTTTTAAATGAAGATTATGTTAAACAACTTTCTGTCATTCCCGCGAAGGCAGGAATCCAAATTCAAACAGATATTATAGGAAATCTAGCTAAATCTGGAAACTGGTTTAACAATTTAAAAAGCGACCACAACCATTTTGAATCTATTGTTAAAAACACAAATACGTTTAGTGTAGATTCATCATTATACCAAAATGCTGGAGCAAATATGGTGCAACAACTCGCTTACAGTTTAGCACATGCAAACGAGTATTTAAATCATCTAAATAATACCGTCATTGCGAGGAATGAAATGACATGGCAATCTCTTAATGTAAACTTTAAAGTTTCAGTTGGCACCAACTATTTTTTTGAAATTGCAAAACTTAGAGCTTTACGAATCCTGTGGAACACACTAGCTTCAGAATATAATATCAATTCAGATTGTCATATTATAGCAACTCCAAGCAAACGCAACAAAACACTTTATGATTACAATACCAACATGTTACGCACCACAACCGAATGCATGAGTGCTATTTTAGGTGGTGCCAATACTATTTGCAATTTGCCCTATGATGCTATTTATCATAAGGACAATGAATTTGGTGAGCGTGTAGCTAGAAATCAACTCCTTGTTTTAAAACACGAGAGCTATTTTGATAAAGTAAATAATCCTGCCGATGGTGCTTATTATATTGAAAATTTAACTAATCAACTTGCCGAAAAAGCTTTAGAATTATTTAAAGATATTGAAGCAAATGGTGGTTTTTTAAAACAATTGAAAGAAGGCACAATTCAACGAAAAATAAAAGAAAGCGCAACTAAAGAACAACAACAATTTGATGCTGGTGAAGAAGTACTTTTAGGAAGTAACAAACATCCAAATACCAACGACAAAATGAAACACAAACTGGAATTATATCCGTTTGTAAAAACCAATTCAAGAAAGGCTCTGATTGAGCCTATTATTGAAAAACGACTAGCAGAAACCTTAGAACAAAACAGATTAAAAACAGAATAACTTAAATTTTATATTACCCATGAAAACACCATTTTTTAAACTTATTGTAATCACATTAGTTATCAGTTTGATAAGTTGTAAAAAAGAGAACACACTATCAGAATACAAATATGCCGATAAAGGTTTGGTTTTAAGTTGCGAAAACGTAAACTCCAAATTATATAGCGAAGCCTTATTTACTTTTGAAAATGATATTTTAAATTTTTACGGAAAAAACAATCCTAATGCATCCTTAATTCAAGCTTATGGTCAGTTTATTAGAAATGCCATTTACGGCAGAATAAAATACGAAAACATTGTATCGCCTCATACAGTAAAAGTTTTTGAGGTTTTAAAAAATGAAGATGATTTATGGGATGCCAGCAATCCAAAAAGCTACTTAAATTATAACAGTGCTTTAATTAATTGCATTTCAATAAATATGCAAAATGCTGAGTTAAAGACAACATTTAATTCATTATTAAAGGTAAATAGTATGAGTCCGAAACCATTTGGCGCACCATTAACGTCAAATTATAGAGATGTTATAAAAGATAAATACTTAGCAGCTTACGTTGCTTTTGATTTATTTTATGCCAATCTATTTAACAAAAATTTGTCGAAAGTTAATGCTGAAAAACCTGTGCAAAAAGTAGATTTTAATAAATTACCTCAATAAAATATACAATCGTGTAAACATAAAATGTCTAGAAAAAACCTGCAACACATAACAATTAAGTCAGTAGCTAAAAGCCAAAAGTCAATAGCCAATAGCTCTTTTTTAACAGCTGAAGATATTCCTGTAAAATCAGATTATTCAAAAGACGATTTACAAGATATTGAGCATCTTAATTTTGTTGCTGGAATTGCACCAAACCTTCGTGGACCTTACAGTACGATGTATGTTCGCAGACCTTGGACTGTTCGTCAATATGCTGGTTTTAGTACTGCGCAAGAAAGTAATGCGTTTTACAGACGTAATTTGAAAGCTGGACAAAAAGGCTTATCTGTTGCATTCGATTTAGCAACGCATCGTGGTTACGATTCCGATCACGAACGTGTAGTTGGAGATGTTGGAAAAGCTGGTGTCGCCATCGATTCGGTTGAAGATATGAAAACACTTTTCAACCAAATTCCATTGGATAAAATGTCGGTTTCAATGACTATGAATGGTGCTGTTTTGCCCATTATGGCATTTTATATTGTCGCTGCCGAAGAGCAAGGTGTAAAACCAAAACAGCTTGCTGGCACTATTCAAAATGATATTTTAAAGGAGTTTATGGTGCGTAATACATACATTTATCCGCCAACACCTTCAATGAAAATTATTTCTGATATTTTTGAATATACTAGCAAGAACATGCCAAAATTCAATAGCATTAGTATTTCTGGCTACCACATGCAAGAAGCTGGTGCAACTTGCGATATTGAACTCGCGTATACCCTAGCAGATGGGTTAGAATATATTAGAAAAGGATTAGATGCAGGCATGGATATTGATACTTTTGCACCGCGTCTATCCTTTTTCTGGGCTATTGGCATGAATCATTTTATGGAAATTGCCAAAATGCGAGCAGCACGTATGTTATGGGCTAAATTGGTAAAACAATTCAATCCTAAGAATGAAAAATCTTTAGCATTACGCACACATTGCCAAACCAGTGGTTGGAGTTTAACTGAGCAAGACCCATTTAATAACGTAGCGCGAACAACTATTGAAGCTACCGCTGCTGCCTTTGGCGGCACGCAATCTTTACACACCAATGCGTTGGACGAAGCCATTGCTTTACCAACCGATTTTTCAGCACGAATTGCTCGTAACACACAAATATTTTTACAAGAAGAAACAAAAATCACAAAAACTGTTGATCCTTGGGCGGGTAGTTTTTATGTTGAAAAACTCACTCATGATATTGCTCAAAAAGCATGGACTTTAATTGAAGAAGTAGAAGAACTTGGTGGTATGACCAAGGCTATTGAAGCAGGTATTCCCAAAATAAGAATTGAGGAAGCTGCTGCACGTAAACAAGCACGCATAGATTCTAGTCAAGATATCATTGTTGGTGTTAACAAATATAGATTAGAGAAAGAGGACCCTATTCAGACTTTAGAAGTTGACAATCAAACGGTTCGTAATCAACAAATTGAAAGTTTAAATAAGATAAAAGCTGAGAGAAATAATGATAAAATTAATGGGACTTTATCGAAATTAACCGAAGCAGCACGAACAGGACAAGAAAATTTATTAGCTTTAGCTGTTGAAGCTGCACGCGGACGAGCAACTTTAGGAGAAATTAGTGATGCTTTAGAAGTTGTTTTTAGGCGTTACAAAGCACAAATTAAATCATTTTCTGGTGTGTATAGTAAAGAAATAAAAGACGATAAAAGCTTCAAAAAAGCCAAAGAATTAGCAGATGTTTTTGCCGAACAAGATGGGCGACGACCACGAATAATGATTGCAAAAATGGGACAAGACGGACATGACCGTGGCGCAAAAGTAGTTGCCACGGGTTATGCCGATGTTGGTTTTGATGTTGATATTGGGCCATTATTCCAAACACCACAAGAAGCAGCAAAACAAGCTGTAGAAAACGATGTGCATATTTTAGGGGTTTCCTCGCTTGCTGCAGGTCATAAAACGCTTGTTCCTCAGGTTATTGAAGCTTTGAAGAATTACGGACGCGATGATATTATGGTTATTGTTGGTGGCGTAATACCAAAACAAGATTATCAATATTTATTTGATGCTGGTGCTGTGGCTATTTTTGGTCCTGGCACAAAAATTAGCGATGCTGCTATTAAGATATTGGAAATTTTGATTGATTAGTTGATATTGATTCTTAATGCAAAAACCACTTGCCTTCATTTAACGGCTGATATAAAATACCTGTGCTGAGAAAAGCCGAAGTATTAAAACGAATTCATATCAGTAAAGCATTGTAAAACATTACCAAACCCCATCTAATCATGAAAAACGAAATATTAAAACACCTTTCAAAATACACTAAAATCACTAATGAGTTAGAAGATGCAATTACAAAAAGTACTTTTATTGAAAGTTTTAAAAAAGGGACAATCCTGCTTAAAGAAGGGGATATTTCAAATGAATGTTATTTCTTATTAAAAGGTTGTATAAGGAGCTATATAATTGAAAATGGAGAAGAAAAAACCATTGAATTTTATACGGAGGAACAAGTAGTTACACCATCTAACTATGGAAAATCCACACCATCAAATTATTATTTAGAATGTATGGAAGATGTCATAGTTAGTATAGGTAATCCTAAATTGGAAAAAGAAACATTTCAAAAATATCCACAATTAGAATCTTTATCTAGAGTGATTGGGGAAATAATAATGGCTAAAAATCAAGACACCTTTGCTCAGTTTAAAATATCTAGCCCAGAAGAAAGATACTTAAATATACTAAAAAAAAGACCTGATTTAATTCAACGAGTTCCTCAACACCAAATTGCTAGTTATTTAGGTATTAAAGCAGAATCGTTAAGTAGAATAAAAAAGAGAATAATAAACAAAAAAATAATTTCTTAACTATAGTCAATGAAATGAAAATTATATCCATATACTTTTGCAGTATATGGAAAGTAAACAAATTTCAAGAATAGCAGGAACTCTAATTTTTATTGGAATAATTGCTGGCGTTTTAAGTGTTGTTCCTTCTGTTGAAGATGAAAAATATCTTGAAATTATTTATCTAAATAAAACTAAAGTTTTAATTAGTGCACTTTTTCAATTTCTTCTAATTCCAATTTTTATTGGTTTTGCATTAATATTGTATCCTATATTAAAACAGTATAACAGCATTCTTTCTATTGGATTTGTTGGATTTCGATTTATGGCTGGAGTATTTCAGTTAATAGGAATAATAGTATTACCAGCATTTATTATTTTGAGTGAAAAATACACAACTGGAATAAATTCAAATTTAATATTTTATGAAACAGTTGGTGAAATATTACAACTTTCTCGAAATTTAATTAATCATTTGGGTGTAATTATAGCAACAGGATTAGGAAACTTACTTTTATACAGTATACTTTATAAAGAAAAAAATATCCCTATATGGTTATCAACATGGGGAATAACAGGAAATATATTAATAATGACTGCTAGCTTTTTAATTTTATTTCAACTGATTGAAGTCATTTCAACTGAATATATAATTATAACAACTCCTATTTTATTACAAGAAATAATTTTAGCTATTTGGCTGATAAGAAAAGGGTTGCGACACTCAAAATATTACGTTGATAATAACATAAACCCTATTGCATATTAATAATTAAACTTAATAAAACAATTTAAATCTACATTTTATGAAAAAACCCTTTTTAATAATAGCTATGCTATTTTCAATTCTTTCTGTCAATGGACAAAGTCAAAATAAAACAATTTCTAAATCATTAGAAAATAAAAATGAAATAAAACTTAATGTTTATTCTACATCATTGGGGCTTTTTGAAGGAACTTATGAAAGAAATTTAAATAGTAAGTCATCATTAGGAATAACTGGATTGTATGCTTTTAGTCAAAAATACGATGAGGATGTAAATTTTCAAATAACGCCTTTTTACAGAAGATACTTTGCTCAGAAATATGCCTCAGGTTTTTTTGCTGAAGGATTTGCAACAATAGGTTCTGTTGATGGAAAACAGCTAAGAGATGTAAATGGAAATTTAACAGCAAATGAAGGTTCTGATGTAATTGATTTATCACCTGGTTTAAGTATTGGATACAAATGGGTTACCAAAAGCGGAATTACTTTTGAGGCTTTATTTGGAATGGGAGGAAATTTATTTAATGCTGATAAAACAGACCATAATATAATCAATCGTCGCGCAATAAGTATCGGTTACCGATTTTAGTCTGAATAAAAACGTTTTACAACAATGAATAACCTCCAAACAAATCTTCAACAAAGTTCATTTTCCATATATTAGCTATATCACTTTTTTAAACCCTTAATAAATGAACACTTTAAAAACATCAACACTAGCAATATTTATTTTATTTTTTGCTTGCAACGAAAGCAAACCTTCTTCTGAAAAACAATGGTATAAAGGAAACTTACACACCCATTCGTATTGGAGTGATGGCGACGAATTCCCAGAGGTTATTATGGATTGGTATAAAAATAACGGTTATCAATTTGTGGCTTTAACAGATCATAATACTTTAGCAGAAGGCGAAAAATGGAAAACTATTTCTAATGATTCCATTTATCAAAACGCCTTTAAAAATTATTTGAATACCTATGGTTCAGATTGGGTTAAACATAAACAGGATTCCTTAAACAGAACTCAAGTCAGACTAAAAACCTACAAAGAATATAAACCCAAATTTGAAGAAGATGGTAAATTTTTAATCATTCAATCTGAAGAAATAACAGACAGCTACAATGGTAAGCCCATACATATTAATGCTACCAATGTTAAAAGAAAAATAGATCCGCAAGCTGGCAATAGTGTTTTAGAAGTTATGCAAAATAATTTAGATGAAGTAGCAAAACATAAAGAAGAATTCGGCACTCCAATAATCGCTCATATTAACCACCCAAATTTTGGATATGCCATTAATCTTGAAGATATGATAGGGTTGAAAAACGAACAGTTTTTTGAGGTTTATAATGGTCACCCCGCAGTACATAACTCTGGAAATAACGAGCATATTTCTACAGAATTAATGTGGGATTATATCAATATGGCTTACATTGAAAACAACAAGCCATTAATGTACGGACTTGCTACCGATGATTCTCATCATTACCACAGAAAAGGCAGTAAGTGGAGTAATGCTGGTAGAGGTTGGATTATGGTGCAAGCCGATTCACTCAACCCAAAATCGATAATAGATGCTATGGAAGTTGGACAGTTTTATGCGAGTACTGGTGTAGAATTAAAAGACTTAACATTCGAAAACAACACCCTTTCTGTTCAAGTTAAAGAATATAAAAACACGACTTATAAAATATCGTTTATTGGATGTGAAAAAGGACAAGCTGAACCTGAAGAATTTGCTTCTTTTGAAAGTAGCAAAGCTAGTTTTAAGTTAACAAATAATATGCTTTATGTAAGATGTAAAATAACATCTTCAAAATTACACGAAAATCCTATTGAAGATTTACTGTTTGAAAACGCTTGGACACAACCTTATATTTTTACAGAATAAAAAAAAGCCAATTTATAAAAATATCAATTGGCTTTTTTTGTTATCAAGATAGTTCTTAGTCTACTTTTTTGTCTGTTTTTATTTCTGGTGACTTTTCGAAATCTCCAGCATTTACAACCGTCCAATTATCAAAGGTTTTAAAGTATTTTTTAATCACTTTATTTACATCATCAACAGTTAAACTAGTAACACGATCTTCAATATCTTTATAAAACATCATATCTCTATCATAATATAAATTATTGTTGATTGTAGAAGATAATTCATTGTCTTTAGCTCTTGATACATTTTGCCCTTGTACCCAACTTGTAACGGCAACTTTAAGCTCATCTTCTGTAATACCATCTGCAATAAAACGTTCAATTTCTTCACTAAAACCTTTCTGCACTTTAGCTGCATTTTCTGGCGCATAAATAGCATAAACCAAAATAGATGATTTTTTATCTTTATCATCCGCATCTGCATTTACGTAACCTCCAGCACCATAACTAATACCATCTTTTTGACGTAAACGTCCTGCTATTCTTGAATTTAAAAATCCACCACCAAAAATTGATCCTGCAACTTGTAAAGCAGCATAATCTTCGTCAACTTGACTGCCTTCAAAAGCTAAAACACCAATACTAATAGCATTCTTTTTGTCTGGAGTTTTAATCTTTTCGTTAGCTGCATTATTCGCTATATATTTATCAGATATTGGTGTGTAAGGCTTATCAGATTTAAAATCTGAAAATTCTTTTTCGAAATAATCTTTTAATGATTGCTCATTAATATTACCTATTGCAATTAATGTTGCATTATCTGAAATGCCATAAAACTCGTTGTAATAGTTTTGAATAGCATCAACTGTAACATTATTAATAGCTTCAATATCTTCTTCTAAACTTGTTTTATAAAGTGGGTGTCCTTTTTTATAATTTTGATTAAGTGCTCCTAATTTCTTTTGAGCTAAAAATTGCGGTTCTGTTTTATTTTGTTCAATACCAGCTAATTCTTGGGTTTTAAGTTTTTCTAACTCTGCTTCGTCAAATTTAGGGTTCTTCAACATATCTGTCATTAAAGCTAAAGTTTCCATAAGGTTTTCTTCGGTAGAACTAACATATACATTTACACGACCATTAGAACCTCCAAAACCTACAGACGATTTCAAGGCACTCAATTTATCTTCAATATCTTGTCTTGAGTTATTCTGTGTGCCTTTGTTAAGCATTCTTGCAGTATAACTAGCAACTTTTCCTTTATTCATAAAATCATTCACATTACCGTTTCTAATAGTAAACGACAATGTTACAGACTTACCTCTGTTATTTTTTTTAATAAAACCATACTCAATAGGTGTTTTATTTAAAGTTCCAGAATCTAATCGGTTTTGAATATTTTCGTAAGACACATCAAACGCTTCTCCTGCTCCGTAACCTTCTTTTCCTTTATAACTAGAAACCAAAGCATCAAGTCCATCGGTATGCTCAATTTCTACACGAATAGGTGTTTTTGTTGGAATAAAATTACCAACAGTTCTATTGGTATTTATTAAATAGCGTTGTGCTGCAGCATTTACTTTTTCGGCAGTCATGCTTTCAATTCTATCCCTTGTTATAAAGGCTAATCTCCAATCGCCAGCACCAATAAATTCGCTCATATACGTTCCCAAATAAGCAGAATTTCTACTTATCTGATCTATCTGCTTTAACAAATTAGCTTTAGCACGTTTAACTTCCTCTTCGGTAACTGGTTTGTCTTTTAAACCATCTAATACAGAGAGCAATGTACTTTCTGCTTCAGCTAAAGACTTATCTGAAGGCACATCAACATTTATGTATAAAAACGACGGTTCTTTTGTAAACGGAGAAAAAGACCAAAGACTAGATGCTTTTTTACCATCAACTAAAGCTTTATATAATCTCCCGGAAGGCTGATCAGTTAAAACTTCTTCAGCAACTGCTAATGCTGCATAATCTTCGTGAGATCCAGCTGGTGTATGATATAATGCCGATACAACTTGCAGATCGCCTACACGGCTTAAATTAACACGTTTTTCACCATCTTGAGCAGGCTCAATAGTTGGAACATCTCTTAATGGTGTTTCTGGATTTTTAATACCAGCAAACTTTTTCTCAATTAAAGCTAAAGTCTTATCAGCTTCAAACTTACCTGTAACCATAAGAATAGCATTATCAGGACGGTAATATTTTTTATAAAAAGCTTGTAAATTTTCAATAGGCACACGTTCAATATCAGAGCGATTTCCTATAGTAGATTGTCCATAATTATGCCATAAGAATGCAGCACTAATAACGTTTTTCATGAGCACACCTGTTGGCGAATTTTCACCACTTTCAAATTCATTTCTTACAACTGAAAACTCCGATTCTAAATCTTTTTTAGCAATGTATGAATTCACCATTCTATCAGCCTCTAAATCTAAAGCCCAATCTAAGTTTTCATCATTTGCATTAAACGTTTCGTAATAATTAGTTCTATCGTACCACGTAGTGCCGTTTGGTCTAGAACCTCGTTCGGTTAACTCTTTAGGAATATCTGGATGATTTGGCGTGCCTTTAAAAACCATATGTTCTAACAAATGAGCCATTCCTTTTTCGCCGTAACCCTCATGTCGAGAACCAACCATATAGGTTATATTAACTGTAATGGTTTGTGCAGAATTATCTGGAAATAATAGTACTTTCATACCATTATCTAGCTTGTATTCTGTAATACCTTCAACACTTGCCGTTTTTTTAATTTGAGCTTCAACAGCTGTTGAAAATGAAACTAATAAGATAAAGCAAAGTGAAATTTTTAGTAGATAATTAATTTTTTTCATAATGTATATTTGATGTTTTTGTAAATATAAGATAACTAATTGTCTTTTTTTGTTAAAAATTTAACAAAAAAATAGAGATTTCTCACAACAAAATGTAGCTAATCGAATGTTAACAAGTTCGGTTTTTATTCCTCATAAATAATTGTATTTTTACGCTTAATAAAACCAAATCATTAATGGGTAAAATCATTGCAATTGCCAACCAAAAAGGTGGTGTTGGAAAAACAACAACATCTATAAATTTAGCAGCTTCTCTTGGAGTTCTAGAAAAAAAAGTATTACTTATTGATGCTGACCCTCAGGCAAATGCGACTTCTGGAATTGGAATTGATGTAGAATCTGTAGATATAGGAACCTATCAGCTTTTAGAGCATTCTAATTCGGCAAAAGAAGCTATAGTAAAAACCGAAACACCAAACTTAGATATTATTCCTGCTCATATTGACTTAGTGGCTATTGAAATAGAACTTGTTGATAAAGATGAGCGTGAGTACATGCTAAAAAAAGCCCTACTTGAAATTAAAGATGATTACGACTATATTTTAATTGACTGTGCGCCATCTTTGGGTTTATTAACATTAAACGCCCTTACTGCCGCTGATGCTGTAATTATACCAATTCAGTGTGAATACTTTGCTTTAGAAGGTTTAGGGAAACTTTTAAATACTATTAAAAGTGTACAAAAAATTCACAACCCAGAATTAGATATTGAAGGCTTATTGCTTACTATGTACGATTCGCGTTTAAGATTATCTAACCAAGTGGTAGAAGAAGTACAAAGGCACTTTAACAATATGGTATTCCAAACCATTATACAACGTAACGTGCGATTAAGCGAGGCACCAAGCTATGGTGAGAGCATAATTAATTATGATGCAGGTAGCAAAGGCGCGAGTAATTACTTAAGTTTGGCAAAAGAAATTATCAATAAAAATTCCTAAATTATGGCTAAAGCAACTAAAAAACAAGCTTTAGGCAGAGGTTTATCGGCACTTTTAAAAGACCCGAGTAACGATATTCAATCTGTTCAAGATAAAAATGCCGACAAAGTTATAGGTAATATTGTTGAGCTGGATTTAGATTTTATTGAAGTCAATCCGTTTCAACCACGTACAAATTTTAGTGAAGAATCATTACGGGAATTAGCATCTTCGATAAAAGAATTAGGCATTATTCAACCCATAACAGTTAGAAAATTAGGATTAAACAAATACCAATTAGTATCTGGGGAACGCCGTTTTAGAGCTTCAAAATTATTAAGATTAGAAACCATTCCTGCATATGTAAGAATTGCGAACGATCAAGAATCGTTGGAAATGGCTTTGGTTGAAAATATTCAACGCCAAGATTTAGACCCTATTGAAATCGCGCTTTCATACCAACGTTTAATCGACGAAATTAATTTAACCCAAGAGCAAATGAGCGAGCGTGTTGGAAAAAAACGCTCTACCATTGCTAACTATTTACGCTTATTAAAACTAGACCCTATCATACAAACGGGTATGCGCGATGGTTTTATTTCTATGGGACACGGGCGCGCTTTAATTACTATTGAAGACCAATCGATTCAACTAGATATTTACGAAAAAATACTCTCTAATAAATTATCGGTTAGAGAAACGGAAGGTTTAGTGCGTAATTTTAATAGTAATGAAAATGTAGAAATACCTTCTAAGAAAGAAGATAATGAAGATGTGCCAAAATTTATAAAAAAAGGAATTACAGCATTTTCAGAATACTTTGGACACAAAATTGACGTTAAAGTCTCTAAAAACGGAAAAGGAAAAATAACGATTCCTTTTCATTCTGAAGAAGATTTTAATCGTATTAAAAAATTGGTTCAAGGTGCTAAATAAGATTTTAATAACAATAATATTTTTACTTATAAGTTGCTTTTCATTATTAGCTCAAAATAAAGATGATGATAAAAAACTGGGAGATTTACCTAAAGAAGTTGTTGTAGATTCTATTATTAAAATCAAAGACCCTATCAACCCATTATCACCTGCAAAAGCAGCATTTTACTCAGCCATTTTACCAGGTTTAGGGCAAGCTTACAACAAAAAATATTGGAAAATACCTTTAGTTTATGCGGCTTTGGGTACTGGAATCTATTTTTATACCACCAACAACAAAGAATACAACCGATACCGCGATGCTTACAAAAGCAGATTAGCAGGTTTTACAAATGATGAATTTTATTTAGATGCTAATGGCGACCAACTACCAACTCCTAGAGTTACTGATGATGGTTTACGTCGTGCTCAAAAATTATTCAGAAAAAACAAAGAAATTTCACTTTTAGTAACCGTCGGCTTGTATGCTCTAAATATTATTGATGCCAATGTAGATGCACATTTATTGCAATATAATGTAGATGAAAATTTAACATTAGCGCCACATTATGAAATAAATAAAAGAGATGCTACAAGTAATCTCGGGTTAACCTTAAACTTTAAATTCTAAGCCCATAATGGGCATTAAACATACAATATGAATATAGCTTTACTCGGATATGGTAAAATGGGGAAAACCATAGAACAAATAGCCATTAAACGCGGGCATAATATTGTTTTAACAGTAGATAAAGACGATACAGACTACGATATTACAAAAGCCGATGTTGCCATAGATTTTAGTATCCCAGATGTTGCTTTCAATAATATTTCTAATTGTATAAATAATAACGTACCAGTTATTTCTGGTACTACAGGTTGGCTACATAAATATAATGATGCCCTAAATTTATGCAAAGAAAAAGATGGTGCTTTTATTTATGCATCAAACTACAGTTTAGGTGTTAATATTTTTTTTGAGTTGAATAAAACACTTGCAAAAATGATGAGCGCGTTAAAACAATATAACGTTTCGATGGAAGAAATTCATCACACTCAAAAATTAGATGCACCAAGCGGAACAGCGATATCTTTAGCAGATGGTATTATTTCTCAACATGAAGGATTCGATAACTGGAAGTTAGATGAAAACGGAGAAAAAGTCATTCCAATTACAGCAAAACGTATTGAAAATGTGCCAGGAACACATACCGTAAGTTATGAGAGTGAAGTAGACTCTATATCTATAGAACACGTAGCACACAACCGACAAGGTTTTGCTTTAGGAGCTGTAGTTGCAGCAGAATGGATTGTGGGTAAAACAGGTGTTTTCACTATGAACGACGTGTTAAATATAGGTTAATGTTTAACTTATATGTAACAGCATAATATAATTTGCAACAAACAAATCAATAAAACAAATCAATTGTCATTAGACAATTATCAATAAAATAAGTTATGACGCTAACGCAATGGTTTATATTCATCTTGATTATTCAAGTAATTCACGGTTTAGGCACTTGGAAACTATATATTAAAGCAGGCAGACAAGCCTGGGAAGCCTTCGTTCCTGTTTATAATGGTGTTATTTTAATGAAAATAATAAATCGCCCTTGGTGGTGGATTATTCTATTATTCTTACCCATTGTAAACCTCATTATGTTAATGGTAGTATGGGTAGAAACCGCAAGAAGCTTTGGAAAAAACACATACCTCGACACCTTTTTAGCCGTTATAACTCTTGGATTTTATAACTTCTATTTAAATTATGTCGCAGATGCTACCTATATAAAAGAAAGAGATTTGCAACCAAAATCGGGTTCTGGCGAATGGACAAGTTCTATTTTATTTGCTATTGTTGCCGCAACCATTGTACATACGTATTTTATTCAACCCTTTACTATTCCATCGTCATCTTTAGAAAAATCATTGTTAGTTGGCGATTTTCTTTTTGTTAGCAAGTTTCATTACGGTGCCAGAATACCTATGACGACTGTTGGAGCCCCTATGGTACACGATACCATTCCTGTTTTAAATAAGAAATCGTATTTATTTAACGATCATTTTGAAGAAAGAAAAACATCGTGGATAAATAAATTACAATTGCCATATTTACGATTACCAGGGTTTGAGAAAATTGATAGAAACGAGATTGTTGTTTTTAATCAACCTGCAGACACGCTTCGAAATATGGATGATTTCACTCCAGATAGAAACTACTATAAACCTATTGATAAAAAAACCAATTTGGTAAAACGCTGCGTTGCTATTGCTGGTGATTCTTTAGAAATTCGTGATGGTTATGTTTATATAAATGGAAAGAAAAATGAGTTACCAGATAGAGCGCATCTACAGTTTAGTTATTTAGTGCAACCAAAAACCAATCAATTTAATGCCAAATACCTTAAAGAACGCTACGACATTACTGACAGATTTGGTATAACAAACCAGCAGAACACTTATTACTTTTCAGCCATTTCTGATGAAGCATTAGCTAAATTTAAAAATCATCCAAATGTTGCTAGCATTACACCAAATAAACAAGTAAAAGGAGAAAGAGACTCTGATATTTTTCCACATGATCCGAATTACAATTGGAATGTTGATTTTTTTGGACCACTTTACATTCCAGAAGAAGGTAAAACCATCGATATTAATTTAGAAGTTTTACCACTTTATAAACGCGTAATTACAGAATACGAAGGCAACACATTACAAGTAAAAGGCAATCAAATTTTTATAAATGGTAAAGTTGCAGACACGTATACTTTTAAACAAAACTATTACTGGATGATGGGAGATAATCGCCATAACTCTATAGATGCCAGACGTTGGGGCTTTGTCCCTTTTGATCATGTTTTAGGCAAACCTGTGTTTATTTGGATGAGCTGGGACGGTATTAAAAACCCGCGCTGGGAACGCTTTTTTACGACGGTTAGCGGCACTGGAAAAGCTACGTCTTATTTTATTCCTTTTTTAATTTTCCTATTTGGGTATATTGGGTTTAATAAGTGGAGAGCACGCAAGAAGAAAAGTTGATTTGTTTTTTGTTTATTTGGTTATCTGATATTAAAAAAGATGTTCACATATAGCTTTGAAAAACTAGAGGTATGGATTGAGTCTAAAAAACTCACTAAAGACATGTATCTAATCACTAAAAAATTTCCTTCTGGCGAAAAGTTTGGTTTAACTTCTCAATTAAGAAGAGCTTCAATTTCAGTTTGCTCAAATATAGCAGAAGGATCTGCAAGAAAAACGAATAAAGACAAAGCTCATTTTACAATTATGGCATTTAGTTCCGCTGTAGAAGTTTTAAACCAAATTATTATTGCACACGAATTGGAGTTCATCAATTCAAAAGAATATAAAAATTTAAGAGAACAAATTGAAAGCATAACTAATAAGTTGAATGCGTTACGGAACTATCAAATCAACAAATAAACGCATCCACGAATGAGCATCCTACTTCATCCAACATATTTCCCTAGTATTGCACATTTTGTTGCTATTGTAAATTCAGAACAGGTAGTATTTGAAGTTGATGATAATTTTGTAAAACAAACTTACAGAAATCGCACTTATATTTATGGTGCTAACGGAAAATTAGCTTTAAATATTCCTGTAATTTATACTCAAAAAAATCGTCAAAAATATAAGGACGTTAAAATTTTTAATAAAGAAAAATGGCAAAGTCTTCATTGGAAATCATTACTTTCAGCTTACAGAACGTCTCCTTTTTTTGAATATTATGAAGATGAACTTCAGCCTTTATTTGAATTAAAATCAGATTATATTTTAGATTTTAACATGACATGTTTTGAGGTTATTTGTGAGTGTTTACAATTAGAATTAAACACTTCTAAAACTCAAGTTTTCCAGAAAACGATTGAAAATAAAACAGATT
This sequence comes from Wocania ichthyoenteri Th78, assembly GCF_000789235.1. Lineage (GTDB taxonomy): Bacteria > Bacteroidota > Bacteroidia > Flavobacteriales > Flavobacteriaceae > Wocania_A > Wocania_A ichthyoenteri. The sequence continues at coordinate 3,231,354 of NZ_KN525716.1, read as the reverse complement.
TTAGATACTTAGTAAATGTTAAAAAAGAACAAATTCAACCATTTGAAACTTACACACAAGTATTTAGCAATAAGCACGGTTTTATTCCTAATTTGAGTATTTTAGACTTGTTATTTAATGAAGGTCCAAATGCCTTAAATTATTTAGAATCTCAAACCTTAACACCACTATAATGTTACAAACATTTGCACATTATGGATGTCATTTTTTAATTCCGCTTTTTGTAGCTTTAATTTGGTATAAACCGAATTGGAAATTTGCTTTTTTAATTATGATTTCTGGTATGCTAATAGATTTAGATCATTTATTAGCGAACCCCGTTTTTGACCCAAATAGATGCAGTATAGGCTTTCATCCGCTTCACTCCTATTTTGCCATAACATTTTATCTGTTTCTATTAATTCCTAAAAAATCTAGATTAGTAGCTTTAGGATTAGTTATTCATATTATTGCAGATGTGGTGGATTGTAGTTTTATGTGAATAGTTTACAACAAGCAGGTTGCCATATTTCGACTAAGCTCAATACAGGCTTTCGTTCCTCCTTCGCAATGACGTAATTACTCTAAACTCAGAGTAGTCATTATCGGATAATGATCAGAATAATGGGCGTTATAAGCTTTAAATCTATTAATTAAAAAAGCATCATCAGTTAAAATAAAATCGATTCTTATAGGGAAAAATTTAAAATCGTAAGTCCGCCCGAAACCATTGCCTCCTTCAATAAAAGCATCATTCAAATTACCCTTAATTTTTCTATATACATACGAAAATGCAGTGTTGTTAAAATCGCCACAGATTATCATTTTGTATGGGCATTGCTTTTTATGCATTAAAAATAATTCGGCTTGAAACTGCTGCATTTTAAACGTGGTACCGACTCTATTAAAAAGACGTTCAGAATTTTCTTTTTTAAGACTTTCGGCTTTGGTATTAATACGTAATGATTCTAAATGAATATTATAAATTCTTATAGTATCCATTCCTTTTACAACATCAGCAAATATGGCATTGTTAGCTGTTTCAGGGAATTCAATAGAGCCAGAATTAATAATAGGATATTGCGAAAAAATGGCTTGTCCGTACTTTGTTTTTTTACCAGAAAGCTTTTCAAATTTATATTTAAAAAAAGATAAATCTATGTTTTTATGCGGATGATATTCTTGAACACTTAAAATTTCTGGTGATTCGGTTCTAATAAAATCAACAATGTTAGTTTCTACACTATCTTCAGGAATCCAATTATAAAGATTAAATAACCTCACGTTATAATTCATTACTTTAAAGTTATTAGGATTTTCAATATGTTTTGAAGATGAAAATTTATATAACGATCCAAAAAATATATAGCCAATTAAAAGCACTACAAACGATAATATAAATTGCTTTTTAAGTTTAATGAGCCAGTATAAAAAAAACAGAGCATTACACAAAATTAAAAAAGCAACGCCTAAACTAAGAACAGATAATACCGAAAATGTTTTAGGAGATGCAAAAGGCAAAAGATATGATAACAAAAGAAGGATAGCGAAAACTGCATTTATAAAGTAAATAATTTTATTTATAAAACTTAGTTTTTTCATGGCGTTAATCTTGATGAGTGATGACCGAAGTTACTTTCCTGCTTTAAAAAGAAACTCCTTTTCTTTGGCAGTTAAACTATCATAACCGCTTTTGCTAATCTTGTCTAATATAACATCTATTTTTTTCTGATTATTAAACTGATTAAATTCGCCTTTAGTATAACCACCAACTTTAGTTTTATTTTTGTGTACCGTTTTTAAAGGTGATTTTTTTGAAGGTTTAAATAGACTTACAAAAGCATCCATAAGTTTCTCGAAACCTTTACCTATATCTTTACCTTTTAATAATTGTTTTGCGTAATAATACCCTAATAAAGCACCACCCAAGTGCGCTAAATTACCACCAGCGTTAAGACCAAATAAGCCTAATACATCTAAAACAACAATAGCAACACCTACATACCAAAGCTTTAAGCTAAACGTAAAAAAGCGTACTTCTTGATTTGGCATATAAGCACAAATAAAAATTAATAAGGCTCTAACAGCAGCAGATGCACCAACTAATCTTGAATTAGCGCCAAATATGTTTGGAAATAAAGTATAACAAAGCATGTATAATAATCCGCCAGAAATAGCACCAAGAAAATAAATATTAAGCGCCATTTTAGCACTAAATAAATTTAAAAACATACGCCCTATAAAATAAAGCCAAAGCATGTTAAATAGGATGTGGAAAAAATCACCATGTAAAAAAGCATAAGTAATAATTGACCACGGTTTTAGAATAAAATCAGAAAAATCACTTGGTAATTCAAACCAAGAAAGTCCATTTTTAAAAATTAATCCAATAGCAAAAACAACAACGTTAATGGCTATAATTTTTTCTAATACATTAAGATTAGATAATTTATGTTTTATGTCTTGAGAGAGTGATGTCATTTTAATTCCAACGGTTTTTATTAAACTGTGTTTTTTTCCAATACCACATAATAATGGCACCTGTTATTGCTCCGCCAACATGAGCAAAATGCGCAATATTTACACCTCCAAAAATAGATTGTCCAGATAATCCCAAAATTGTTTCAATTATTAAAATACCAGGAATAAAATATTTAGCTTTAACTGGAATTGGTAAAAAAATCAACATTAATTCTGCGTTCGGATTCATCATACCAAAAGCTGCTATAATTCCCATCAAACACCCTGAAGCTCCAACCATACCAGTATTATAAATTTGAAAAATATCTTCTAGTTGATTGAATTGAAGTGTACTAACCCCAGTTGGTGGAACACCAGAAGACAACGACTTAAGTATCTCTGCTTCAGATATACCAGAGGTTATCAACTCATTGAAACTAGGCAAAAATCTAAAATAATATTCACCTAGTTGAAGTGCTAATGCTCCTAAACCTGCAGAAAAATAAATAAACAAAAAACGCTTAGAACCAAGGGCTTGCTCTACTGGAGAACCAAACATCCAAAGTCCAAACATGTTAAGAGCAATATGTATTAAACTTCCATGCATAAACATGTGCGTAATAATTTGCCAAGGTTGAAATGCTTCATTTTTAGGAAAATACATCGTAAACAAATTGGAAAACAAATTTCCTCCAATAAACATAGTCCCTATAAACATAATCACATTAATAATGATTAAATGCTTAACGGTATCTGAAATTCTCATCATATTTATATAAATTTTTTATCTAATTCATCAACACTCATCGTTACAAATGTTGTTCTATTAGTAGGCGACACATTAGGTTCTTTACAAGCAAATAAACGGTTTACCAAATGCTCTTGCTCATCTTTTTGTAAAGATTGTCCTGTTTTAATCGCCAAACTTTTTGCCATCGATTTTGCTAATAAATCGGTAGCACTAAAATGCGTATCGGGTACCTCGTTTTCCACATCGCTAATAAGCTGTTCTAAAATAATAGACACCTCGCTTTCTGGTACACTTACAGGAACACCTATAATTTCAACTGATTCTTTATTAACGCTAGAAAATATAAAACCTGTATGTTCTAAATCTTCTTTTAATTGATTTATTATTTCAATGTCTTGGATTGAAAAATGAAGCTGAAGCGGAAATAATAATTGCTGACTTACGGCTTCTTTAATCGTCATGTTTTTAAGAAAATCTTCGTATAAAACACGTTGATGCGCACGGTGTTGATCGATAACTAACATACCAGATTTAATGGTACTTACTATGTATTTGTTATGAAGCTGATAGGTGGTTTGGATTTTATCAACTTGCTTATCATCATTAAATATAGAGCCTGTAGATTCTTCACTCTCAAAATGAACCTCGCTAAAATCTTGTTGTGTTTTTGTGCCTTTCGATTCTAATCCCACATATAAATTCTCCCAACTTGCAACGGGTTCTTTTTTGTAAGCCACTGCTCTAGCTTTAGATTGTGTTTCTTCTTGAAATGGATTAAAGCTTCTATCGACTTCAATCGTTGGTGTATTTGTATCTGTTTTATTATAATTATAGGGTGTATCGAGGTTTGAATCTCTTTCAAAATCAAGAACAGGTGCAATGTTGAATTGCCCTAAACTATGTTTTACTGCCGAACGTAATAAAGCATAAAGCGTATGCTCGTCATCAAACTTTATTTCTGTTTTTGTGGGATGAATATTAATATCAATGGTTTGCGGGTCGACTGTTAAGTTTAAAAAATAACTGGGGTGTGTACCATTTTTAAGCAAACCATCAAAAGCTGATGCTATAGCATGGTTTAAATATGCGCTTTTTATAAAGCGATCATTAACAAAAAAATACTGTTCGCCTCTGGTTTTTTTTGCGTACTCGGGTTTACCAACAAATCCTGAAATTTTCAGCACTTCGGTATCTTCTTCAACAGGCACTAATTTCTCATTGGTTTTATTTCCGAAGATGTTTACAATACGCTGTCTGTACTTACTAATTGGTAAATTAAACGCTTCGCTTCCATTGTTATATAAAGCAAAACTAATATTTGGATGCGCTAATGCTACTCGATGAAATTCATCAATAATATGGCGTAATTCAACCGTATTCGACTTCAAAAAATTACGTCGTGCAGGAATATTAAAAAACAGATTTTTTACAGAAATTGATGTGCCTTTTGGGGTTACCACTACCTCTTGCGATGTTACATTACTCCCTTCAATAACAATAGTACTTCCAACATCGTCTTGCTCCTGTTTAGTTTTTAACTCAACATGAGCAATGGCAGCAATACTTGCTAAAGCTTCGCCACGAAAGCCTTTGGTGTGCAGCTGAAATAAATCGTCGGCTGTTCTAATTTTAGATGTGGCGTGGCGCTCGAAACTTAATCGTGCATCGGTAGTACTCATACCTTTACCATCGTCAATAACTTGAATAAGGGTTTTACCAGCATCTTTTATAATAAGTTTAATTGTATTTGCTCCTGCGTCAATAGCATTTTCTAAAAGCTCTTTAACTACCGAAGCTGGTCGTTGTACAACTTCTCCAGCAGCTATTTGATTAGCAACGTGGTCAGGTAAAAGTTGAATAATGTCTGCCATGTATTTATTTAGAAAAGAAAATAGATAAATCGAAATCGATAATAAAAAGAAATACCAAAACAAGAACGCCAACTATAATCAAAATTCGCCTATTTGCTTTTTTGTCTGGGTTTTTATAATCTTCTAAAGCATTATTAAATTTTGTTTTTAAACCTGAATTACTACCAACTGTTGTTCTGTGTTCGTCAAACTTATGCGTTATTTCAAACGGACTACCTTCTCCTTTATAGTAACGTGGTGTATAACTGAATTTTTTGTTTTTACGCAATTTTAAAAGTCCCATAATTTCTAAAGTTTTTAAAGTTACCCGAATTTAGAATCCAATATATACATACAAATCAATAATAATACCAAAACTAAGATTAGCGTACGTATTGACATACTTAAACCCATCTTTGATTTAGGACTTCGTTCTCGTTTCCATTTTGAAACAAATTCTTTTTCTGTACGCTCCTCTAAATTAGAATCCTTTTCTTCTTCGTTAGAAAACCGAGGTTGATAATTAAAGGTTTTATGTTTTCGTTGTTTAAACAAAATAACAAATGCTTATTTATCAAAAATACTTAAAAACGGACAGAAAACAGAAGTTGAGATGCCAAAAATTGTTAACAAAATCGATATAAATCATTACGTCATTGCGAAGGAAGTATGACTGTGCCAATCTTTTCATTTTAAACAGACTGCCATACTTCGACTGCGCTTAGCACAGGCTAATTACAAAAAAGTAAAACTCGTAGTGACGTGTTTAATTAAACTAGCTATTTTTCCTAAGTTCCGCCATTTTAATAGCAGCAACAGCAGCTTCAGTCCCTTTATTACCGTGTTTTCCACCAGAGCGTTCTATGGCTTGTTGCATGTTATTATCTGTAAGTACACAGAAAATAACTGGTGTTTCTCGAATAACGTTTAGGTCTTTAATCCCTTGTGAAACGGCTTCGCAAACAAAATCGAAATGCTTCGTTTCTCCTTGAATAACACTTCCAATGGCAATTACAGCATTTACCATTTGCTCCTGCATTTTTTTTGCGCCATAAATAAGCTCGAAACTTCCTGGAACATCCCAACGCACAATGTTATTTGGCAATACACCATTTTCTATTAAGGTATCGTATGCGCCTTTATACAAGCCTTCAGTAATAGTATCGTTCCACTCTGAAACAACAATCCCAAACCGAAATTTGCTCGCATTTGGGATTGTTGTATTATCGTAATCGGATAAATTTTTATTTACCGTTGCCATATCATATATTAAATGGGTATTATTTACTTGCCAATACTTGCGCTTTTCCTATAAACACATCAACATTTGCAGCTTCTGTAGAATTAGAATAATCCTCTTTAATAGTTTTAAAGAAAGCTAATGCTTTGTCAGCTTTCCCTAAATCTAAAGCAATAATTCCTGCTTTATGCAAATACATTGGTGTAGTATATTCGTTATTTCGCAATTTGGCTGCTTGCTCGTAATAACTTAAAGCATCCTCTTTTTGGTCTAATTGCACAAAAGCATCACCTATATTTCCTTTTGCTAATGCTGCTAGAATTTCATCATCACTTTTAAAATTACTTAAATGTTCAACTGCATTTTTATAATCCTTCAACTTTAAATAAGCCGTTCCTGCATAATAGCTCGCTAAGTTTGCAGATGGTGTTCCGCTGTATTCTTCAATAATATCTAACATTCCAAATTTACCTTCACCACCATTCAATGCTAAATTGAATAACGAATCTTTTGCTACGCCATTTACAGCTTGATCAAAATATTTTTGAGCCTGAAACATATCGTTCATAGCATTTAACTGTTTTGGTTTTGCTATGTATTCTTTATAAGCTAAAGATCCTAAAACAACCGCAGCTACAATACCAATAATAATGAAAATGTATTTTTGATTCTTCGCAACAAACGCTTCGGTTTTTGATGCTGTTTCGTCTAGCGTGTTAAAAACTTCAGCTGTAGTTGAGCCATCTTCAATGTTTTGTTCTTTCTCTGCTTTGTTCTTAGCTTTATATTTTTTCTTGTAAGTCGCCATTTATTCGTTATAATTAATGTGGCGCAAAAATATAATTTTTCTTCATAACTAAAAGGGTATTTATTTGATATTTTTCAATAATTTGCACTTCCTTTTAAAGCATCGCAGCTTCTTAATACTTTTTATGTTACTTTTTGTATGGTTTTAAAATCACTTTCGTTACTTAATTATAAAAATTTTGATAGTAAATCGTTCACTTTCAACACTAAAATAAACTGTATTGTTGGCAACAATGGCATAGGAAAAACCAATGTTTTAGATGCTATTTATCATTTATCCTTCGGAAAAAGTTATTTCAATCCTATAGCTACTCAAAATATTAAACACGACGAAGCTTTTTTTGTAATTAATGGCGACTATGAAAAAGATGAGAAAACCGAAAAAGTAATTATTAGCTTAAAACGCGGACAAAAAAAAGTAATAAAACGCAACGGAAAAGCATACGAAAAATTTAGCGAGCATATTGGCTTTTTGCCTTTAGTTATTATATCTCCAGCCGATAGAGATTTAATTATTGAAGGCAGCGATACACGCCGAAAATTTATAGATTCTGTAATTTCACAAAGCGATAAAAGCTATTTAAGTCATGTAATTAAGTATAACAAAGTATTAGCACAACGCAATGCGTTACTTAAATATTTTGCGTTGAACCATACGTTTAATGCTGATACTTTAGAGATTTACAACAATCAATTAACCGATTTTGGTGCTGAAATTTTTGAAAAGCGCAATGCCTTTTTAAAAACCTTTATTCCCATTTTTAAAGCACGCTACGAAGCCATTAGTAATGGTAACGAAGATGTTGATTTGGTTTACCACAGCGATTTGTTTGATAATAATTTAAACACCCTTTTAAAAAACGCCATAAATAAAGATAAAGCCTTGCAATACACCAGTGTTGGCGTACATAAAGATGATTTGTTGTTTAATATTGAAGGTCATCCTATTAAAAAATTCGGGAGTCAAGGTCAGCAAAAATCGTTTTTAATCGCTTTAAAATTGGCGCAATTCGATTTTATAAAAGCACAAAGTGGTGTAAATCCTATTTTATTATTAGATGATATTTTTGATAAGTTAGATGAACAACGCGTCGCACAAATTATTAAATTAGTTGATGATGAAAACTTTGGGCAACTATTTATAAGTGATACACATGCTGAACGTACCGAAGCTGCTGTAAAACAAGTGCATCAAAGTTATGAGGTTTTTAGGTTGTGATGCTATTTTTTTTGCCACGAATTCACGAATGTTTTTTACTTATAACTTAAATTAATTACTAAGCTACAAATTGTAATACCGACTTCGTTTGTTACTTGACTTTGTAAAAAATTTCAGTTACCTTCGTTTAACGAGTTTGTGTAGGAAAAGTTGCGTGGTTTAAGCAATAAAGTTACTAAATATAACACTAACCAAGAAAATCCGAGAGGATTTTCGTAAGTAGGCTAAAACTAGCAATTTTTTTTAGCATCGATGAAAAAGCAGTAAGTCAAGTATCTTTATAATTCACAAAAACTTAAAAGATATGAACACTCAAATTACTGCCCAACCAAAGTTATACATTGGTATTGACATTCACAAACGTAGTTGGAAAATTCACTGTGCGACCGATTTATTTTCAGGCAAGTCCTTTACCATGCCCCCAAAGCCAGAGTTATTAAAAACGTATGTCACTACCCATTTTAAGGGTCATGAAGTTTCAATAGCTTACGAAGCAGGCTGCTGTGGCTATTATGCCCATCGTAACTTTGAGGATTATGGCTGGCGCTCACTGGTTGTAAATCCAGCAGATATCCATCGCAAGGGAAAAGAACGCTTTACCAAGACCGATAAGATTGATGCTCAATTAATAGCCCGAGAACTAAAGGATGGAAGATTGGAGAGTATTACTATTCCAGATGTAGAGCGTGAGCAACTGCGTAGTCTTTTTAGAAGACGCAACGATTTGGTTAAGGATTTTAGACGGGTGAAGAGTTATATAAAAATGCAGTTATTATATTTTGGTGTAAGCATTCCAGAGGCCTTTGATAATGATCATTGGAGTCATAAGTTTAGAGATTGGCTAGAGGCCTTAACTTTTAGCCACCCTACAGCTCGAGAGACTTTGGATAGCAGAATGCGAAACTTCAGATTTATAGATAAGGAATTACGCGATGTATCCAGCAAACTTCGGGCTTATTGTCGCAAGCATTATAAAAAAGGACTATTATCTTTTACGTAGTATTCCAGGAATAGGAGGTATTGTCGCTTGTGGTATCATCTGCGAGTTGGGAGATCTGCGCCGCTTTAAGAGCATAAAACATTTAGCGGGCTACGTAGGTTTGGCACCAGGAATTCACCAGAGTGGCGACAACCAAAGGCACACAGGCATCACCATGCGAGCACATCGATTAATGCGGAGTTATTTTATAGAAGCCTCATGGCAAGCTATACGAACAGATCCTGTGATGCAGGCTTATTATAGAAAACATGTAGGGAAGAACGTAAAGAGCATCATAGTGAAAATAGCACGTAAATTATTGAGTAGAACCTTAGCGGTCATAAAAACAGAAACACCCTACACCATAGGTGTTATAGAATAATATAAATCAATAACCAAGCTCACAAAGAAGTAGCAAAACCTGTATCACAAAACACCGTAGGTGAACCAGATTAATAGGTATCACACATTTATAGCAAGTGACCAGGTTTATTATAGCTTATGATCATACAGATGCTGGTGACCATCAAGTTTTACAATGGATCACATATAGGATGCGGAGCAAGTTATTTAAAGGCGATTGAAATGTTGATAATCCTATCGGAATTATCAACATTCCAACACCACAGAACCATCATTATGAGATAATCAAAAAAATAAATATTAACTTTGAAGAACTAGGCTAGTGCTTTTCATAGGACACGGTGTTGTAGCACGTTTTTATTCACATTTATTTAATTCCGAATAAAATTTAATCGGATTACGATTTTTATATTTTATTCTACTTATTGATTTACAAAATTTTTCCTTGTCCGCATTTATTATTAACTCTAAATACTCTATAAAACTCTCTGCATATTCTCCATCTGCAAAACTCGCTAAATTTAAACTTGGCAAATAGAAATCATTATTTTTTCCAGAAGTCACTTCTTCAAAAATCAATCGAGTAGTTTCATAGAAAAAGTCAGTTTTTCCCAGTTTGTGGTCAGGACCAGTTGTTCCGTAATAAATGTCAAATTCAACATAATTTTCAGGAACTAATTTTATTAAAACGGGTTTAGGTATTTCCTTTTTAGTTAAATATAATTCAGTCGCAATATTTAAGTTTTTTTCATATTCAGCTTCATTCAGAGTTTTCAATTCAGACGAATTCCCTAAAGTCAGAAATGAAATAATTATTAAAAAACTTGAATTTAAAATTTTACTCATATTTTTTTTCTCAAATGTGCTACAACGTCGGATATAAAACATTAAAACGATTTCATATCCTAAAAAACATTAAACGAACCTTTCCAAAAATAAAATAACTTTCAAATAAAAAAAAACAAGATAGCAAATAATTGGTTAGGGAAGCAACCCTTTGACAAGCTCAGGGTAAACTCATCCTTTTTAAATTTGATTGAGAAAAAACTATGTTGTAAACTAAAATTTGGTAGATTGCCACGTCCTTCGTCCTCGCAATGACGTTTAAAAAGATATAGAGAAAAGCCCGACCACTTGCACTGAGCTTGTCGAAGTGTTGTGGTAACGCCCAAAAAAATATTACAAAAAATACGACAGTTTTATGGCAAAACGTAACAACGAACATATTAGCATACAAGACGCATTAAAAGAATTTGTAGAAACTAACAAACTAGAAAAAGGCCTAAACAAAGTTAATGTTGCCGATGCTTGGGCTAAACTTATGGGCAATGGCGTAAACAACTACACCACAACTGTAAATTTAGAGCGCGACACCCTTTATATACAACTAAATTCGAGTGTATTAAGAGAAGAATTAAGTTACGGTAAACAAAAAATAATTGATATGCTTAATGAAGAATTAGGTAAAAATCTTATTAAAAAACTGGTTTTAAGATGATTATATCTTTAAATTTAATAGATTTTTTTTAATTAAAAGAAACAAGTTATTATAATTTGTATTATCTTTGAGGCTTAATTATTTTAATACAAATACAATGAGTAAAGGTACCGTAAAATTCTTCAACGATTCAAAAGGTTTTGGATTTATTACTGAAGATGACAACAACAAAGAACATTTCGTACACATTTCAGGACTTATCGATGAAATTCGTGAAGGTGATGCAGTAGAATTCGATCTACAAGAAGGTAGAAAAGGATTAAACGCCGTAAACGTAAAAGTAATCTAAGAATATACTTTTAACAATTACAACTAAAAGTCTACCAATCAATTTGGTAGACTTTTTTTGTTTATAGTGGTTTATAAATTAATTGGCACTATCTTTACAAAAATATATTAATTTAATAGTTTAAATAATGAGTAAAGGAACAGTAAAGTTTTTCAATGATTCTAAAGGATTTGGATTTATCACTGAAGACGACAACAACAAAGAACATTTTGTACACATTTCTGGATTAATCGATGAAGTTCGTGAAGGTGATGCAGTAGAATTCGATTTACAAGAAGGTAAAAAAGGATTAAACGCCGTAAACGTAAAAGTAATCTAATACATATACTTTAATTTACAATTAAGAGCCTATCATTATATTTGATGGGCTTTTTTGTGGCATAAAGTTTGTATACTCATTAATAATTAATTTAATATTTATAATACAATGAGTAAAGGAACAGTAAAATTCTTCAACGATTCTAAAGGATTCGGATTTATAACAGAAGAAGGTTCAAACACAGAGCACTTTGTCCATATTTCTGGATTAATCGATGAAATTCGCGAAGGCGACTTAGTAGAATTTGATTTAGAGGAAGGTAGAAAAGGGTTAAATGCCGTAAACGTAAAAGTAGTTTAGTTAAGAAAAGACAATCTGAGATAAAAAATCTCAGATGCTCTAATAAATTTGTCATTCCTGTGAAAACGGGAAACTATACTTTTTTAAAACAAAAATCCCGCAACGATGTTGCGGGATTTTTTTATATTATTTTCTTAATGCTAATTAAAACATCTCTCTACCTGAGAAATGAAATGCGCCTTCAATAGCAGCATTATCATCACTATCACTTCCGTGTACAGCATTTTCTCCAATAGAAGCTGCATATAATTTACGTATAGTCCCTTCGGCAGCATCAGCAGGATTTGTTGCACCAATTAAGGTTCTAAAATCTTCAACGGCGTTATCTTTTTCTAAAATAGCCGCTACAATTGGGCCACGAGTCATATATTCAACTAACTCACCAAAAAACGGACGCTCGTTATGTATTGCATAAAATGCTTCAGCATCTGCTTTTGTCATTTGCGTTAATTTCATTGCTACTATTCTAAATCCCGAAGCTGAAATTTTTTCTAATATTGCGCCAATGTGTCCTTTTTCAACAGCATCTGGCTTAAGCATAGTAAATGTTCTGTTTGTTGCCATTATATATTTTTTATTTTCGTGCAAAAGTAATGTATTTCTAATTAAATACAAGTCTAACCAATTTTAAAAAATTGTATATTCGCTACCTATGACAAAAGAAGACATAAAGCACATAAAACAACTACTAGCTAAACAAAAAAATATAGTTATAGTACCGCATAGAAATCCTGATGGAGATGCTATAGGCTCTACGCTAGCCTTATATCATTACTTAATAAAACACAAGCATAATGCTACAGTTATGGTTCCTAATGATTATCCGACTTTTTTAAAATGGATACCAGGAAATGACCATATTTTAAAACACGATTCTCAAACCGAAGCTTGCGAAACACTTATCAAATCTGCCGATATTATTTTTACTTTAGATTTTAATGCGTTTCATAGAACAGGAAATATGGAAACCGTTTTAGCAGAAAGTAAGGCTTTAAAAATTATGATTGATCATCATCAAGCTCCAGATGATTATGCAACTTATATGTTTTCTGATGTAAGCATGAGCTCAACTTGCGAAATGATTTATCATTTTATAGATATGCTAGGAGATACAAGTCGTATCGATTCTAACATTGCTACTTGTATTTATGTTGGTATAATGACCGATACAGGTTCTTTCAGGTTTCCTTCAACGACAAGTAAAACGCATCAAATTATTGCAAAACTGATTGAAAAAGGTGCAAATAATGCTGAAATTCATAATAATGTTTACGATACTAATAGCTACGAAAGATTGCAACTTTTGGGCTGTGCTTTAAGTAATTTAAAAGTCATTCCAGAAGCACGAACTGCTTATATAACACTTTCTCAAGACGAACTAAACATGTTCAATTATAAAAAAGGAGATACCGAAGGTGTTGTTAATTATGGCTTATCGTTAGACAATATTGTTTTTGCAGCTATTTTTATTGAAGATAAACAAGAAGATATTATAAAAATCTCATTACGATCAAAAGGTAACTTTTCTGTAAATGAATTTTCTCGCGCGCATTTTAATGGTGGCGGACATACAAATGCTGCTGGTGGACGAAGCGAATTATCTTTAAAAAATACCGTAGAAAAATTTATTAGTATATTGCCTAGTTATAATAAAGCCCTAAATGATGACTAAACAATTAACCATAATACTTGCACTACTTTTCTTATATAGTTGCAAAACTCCAGAAGCCAGAAAACCCATTTCAGTAAAAACAGGTTCTTTTATTGATGCTTCGGTAAAGCGAAACAAGCAATTAAATGCTAAAGAGCAAGCTAAAATTCAGGAAGTTATGACGCTTAAAAAGAATAACAATTACATAGCCTCTGAAAGTGGTTTTTGGTATTACTATAATACTAAAGCAGAAACCGATACTTTAAGCACACCCAATTTTGGTGATATTATAACCTATAATTATAATATAAAAGACTTAAATGGCGCATTAATTTATTCTAAAGCAGATATTAAAACACAAACCTATGCCATGGATCAAGAAGAATTGTTTACAGGTTTACGTGAAGGTTTAAAACTTATGAAAACAGGCGAAACCGTTACTTTTTTATTTCCTTCTCAAAAAGCTTATGGCTATTATGGAGACCAAAATAAAATAGGTTCAAATACGCCTTTAATTTGCGAAGTAACCGTTAATTCAATTACCCAAAATCAATCCAATTAAATCATGCGAATTTTTAAATTTTTAGGCTTAGCTTTAGTAATAAGCTTAACCTCTTGCAAAGCACAATACCCAGATCTTGAAGATGGTATGTATGCAGAATTTGTAACCACTAAAGGTGTTATGGTTGCGAAATTAAATTACAAAAAAACACCTATTACGGTTGCAAATTTTGTGTCGTTAGCAGAAGGCACGAACACCATGGTTGATAGTGCCTATAAAGAAAAAAAATTCTATAACGGGCTTACTTTTCATCGAGTTATGGATAAATTCATGATTCAAGGTGGAGATCCTCTTGGAACAGGAGCTGGAAATCCTGGTTATAAGTTTAATGATGAATTTCACCCTGATTTAAAACATGATAAACCTGGTGTTTTATCTATGGCCAATGGAGGGCCAAACTCAAATGGAAGTCAGTTTTTTATAACCGAAATTCCAAAACCTCATTTAGACAATGTCCATAGTGTTTTTGGTGAATTAGTCCTAGGGCTTGATATTCTTGACACGATTTCGAATGTAAAAGTTGGCTCAAGAAATAAACCTATTAAAGATGTTATTATTGATGAATTAAATATTATTAGAAAAGGTAAAGACGCTAAAAAGTTTGATGCTCCAAAAATTTTCATTAATCATTTTGCCGAAGTTGAGCGTTTAGAAAAAGAAAAAGCAGCAAAAGCAGAAGCTATTTTAAAAGCTACTAAAGAAAAATTTAACAAACAGCAGGAAGCTTCTATTACTTTACCTTCTGGTTTACAATACACAATTACAGAAAAAGGAACTGGAAAAAAACTAAAAGAAACCGATAAAGTTTTAACGCATTATGCTGTTTATTTTGAAAACGGTAAACTACTAGAAACAAGCAGTTTAAAAATAGCAGAAGCTCTTGACGTGGTTAACGAAAAACGTAAACTTGCAGATAAATATCAACCCTTAACTGCAGATTTGAGTCCAAATGCAAGAATGATTTCAGGCTTTAAAGAAGGCTTACAACAGTTAAATGTTGGTGATAAAGCAACTTTATTTATACCATATCATTTGGCTTATGGCGAAGCAGGAAATAGAGGTATTCCACCAAGATCAAATATAATTTTTGAAGTAGAAATTTTAGAAATTGTTAAATAATCTCAAAAAAAGTATAGCAAACCTTATCTTTACGCTGAAAAACAAAACCTATGCATTTTTTAAAATTTGATTGGAACCCAGTAACTGGCATTGATATAATTGGCAATTTTAAGCTTCATTTTTATAGCCTCATGTGGGTTATTGCTTTTGTTGCAGGTTGGTATATTATGAAACGTATTTTTACTAAAGAAAAAGTATCGCTAACCTATTTAGATCCATTATTTATTTATACGGTTTTGGCAACTATGCTTGGTGCGCGTTTAGGGCATGTTTTATTTTATCAGTCCGAATTAATAACCGAAGACTTTTTTAGCATTTTTCTTCCTTTTAAATTTAAAGGCGGCTTCGAGTTTACAGGTTTTCAAGGACTTGCAAGTCATGGAGCTGCCATTGGTATTATTATAGGTATGTATTTGTATCGTAAAAAATACAACTACAAATCTTTACTTTGGATTTTAGATCGTGTGGTTATTTCTGTCGCTTCTGGTGCTGTTTTTATTAGAATTGGAAATTTTATTAATTCTGAAATTATTGGAAAAGTAACAGATTCTAGTTTTGGTGTTCGGTTTATTCAAGATGAATATTATAAACGAGAAATCACTCAGCTCACTGGCATTAAAGATGTACAAAAAGCTTATGCAGCAGTAACTGATAATCCTCAATTTGCTGAATTATTAGAAGCTGTTCCGTACAGACATCCTGCACAATTATACGAATCATTTAGTTATGTTTTTGTATTTTTAATTTTATGGTATTTTTATTCTAAAACTTCTAAAAAAGACCAAACTGGTTTTCTTTTTGGATTGTTTTTAATTTTACTATGGACAATTCGTTTCTTTGTTGAACGTGTTAAAGAACCACAAGGTGACGAATATATTAACTGGTTTAGTTTAAACACTGGACAATGGTTAAGCATTCCGTTTATACTAATTGGTCTATATTTTATGTTTATTTATAAACCAAAAACGGCTACCTAATAAGATGTTTCTTAAGTCCTTAAAATTATTTTTAGTATTGCTAGTTTTATTATGTGTATCGTCTTGTAAAGATGATAAAAAAATAATTAAGCAAACTGAGGTTATTTTTACAAAAGAAGGTGAACTCACGTTTTTTAAAACAACCACAGACTCAACAAAAGTAGTTATAGATATTGAAATTGCAAATACCGAATATGAAACCCAAACAGGTTTAATGTACCGCAGTTCTATGCAAAATAACCAAGGTATGCTATTTGTTTTTGATGATGTTAGGGAGCGTTCTTTTTATATGAAGAACACTAAAATTCCTTTAGATTTAATTTTTATTAGCGACAATAAAACCATAGTAAGTTTTCAAAAAAATGCAAAACCCTTTGATGAAAGTTCTCTGTCATCAAACGCGCCCGCTAAATATGTTTTGGAGGTTAATGCGGGTTTAGTTAACACTTGGAAACTTTCAGTTGGAGACAGTATAAGCTATACTAAGTAAACACAGAATTCATAAATACCTCTCCAGATTCTTAAAACATTTAATAAAACTCCTAAACTAATAACTTAATATTAGCATAACTATTCTCTAAGGCTTTTTTTGTTTGCTCTTTATTAAGCCATTCAACTTTAGTAATCCCTTCATTTTCTTGAGGATAAAGTTTTCCTTTAAAATTTGTTTTCATTTCAAACCAGTAAGTTATCTTTATTTTATACCGTCCGTTACGCTTAAAAATATGGTATGTTGTTTCTAAAGGTTTTGTAATTTCTAATCCGCTAACTCCAGTTTCTTCAGTAACTTCTCTAATAGCTGTTCTCTCAATGCTTTCATTACCTTCGGTTTTTCCTTTAGGCAAATCCCATTTATCATTTCTATAAATAAATAAAATATCGCCATTATCATTATAAACTTTTCCACCTCCCGCAATAACATTAGGTAACTTTTTAAGAAATCTTTTAAGTAATTTTTCCTCTTTTTTCCCAATAAGTCTAACCTCTTTAAGCTTTGTTCTGTTAAGTTTTCTAATAACTTTGCCCATATCTACTGTTTTAAGTAAATAATTTTTAAAGCCATCTTCTTTTTCAACTTTAGTAGTTAAAATTAAAGGTTTATCGTTAACAAAAATTTTGTGCATTGTAGGTTTTACTTAACTATTTTGTTTTGGTAAAAATATCATTTTTAAGCACATTTCAACTATTGTTAAAAAAAATAATTTTATTCATCAATCTTCGGCTAAATAAAAATAAATTTATGTGTAATTTTACGCCTATGATTTTTAACAAACACACCGCAAGAAAAACCGCCGAAGTTTTATTACAAGTTAATGCTATAAAACTAAGTCCGAAAGAACCTTTTACATGGGCTTCTGGATGGAAATCACCAATTTATTGCGACAACAGAATTATATTGTCCTTTCCTCCTATTCGCAACTATATTCGCGAAGTTATGGCTAAGCAAATTGAAAAACATTACGGCAAACCAGATGTTATTGCTGGTGTTGCTACTGGCGCTATTGGCATTGGTATTTTAGTTGCAGAGTATTTGGGCTTGCCCTTTATTTATGTAAGACCTGATGCTAAAGGGCACGGACGCAAAAACCAAATTGAAGGTTTTATTGAAAGCGGACAGAATGTTGTAGTTGTTGAAGATTTAATTAGCACAGGCAAAAGCAGTTTAAACGCCGTGAAAGCTTTAAAGGATGCCAATATTAATGTAAAAGGAATGGTTGCCATTTTTACTTATGGGTTTGATGTGGCTACTGAAAATTTTAAAAAAGAAAACATAAACCTTCATACCTTAAGCAATTACGAAAGTTTACTTGAGCAAGCTTTAGAAACTAATTATATATCTCAAAAAGAACTGGAAACTTTGTCTGAATGGAATACCAGTCCTAGTGAATGGAACGCTAATTGATAACATAAGTATGTTGTTTAGTTGTAAAACTGTTAAGGTGCACGACTAAATAGCTTAACGACAAACAAATTACAACAAAATGAATTTAGAATCGCCCAAAATTAATGTTAGCAAATCACCACAGGAGGTCTTTGATTTTTTATCTGATGTTAAAAATTTTGAATCTTTAATGCCAGAAAACATAAGTAAATTTGAAATTTTAGATAACGACAAATTTCTTTTTGCTTTAAAAGGTATGCCAGAAATAATACTTAAAAAGAAAGAAGCTATTGCTCCAAATAAAATTGTTTTAGGTGCTGCTGGTGGTAAATTAGATTTTTCGCTTATTGGAAATATAATTGAAACAGCAAATGGTTCTAGCGAAGTGCAGTTAGAATTTACTGGCGACTTTAACCCTATGATGGCAATGATGATTAAAGGTCCAATAAGTAAATTTATTGAAACTCTGGCTACTAGTATTCCAAAGGCTATTTAGTACATTAAAGTAATTTCTTTAAGATCAAATTTTTTAACAATTTCATCTTCTAAAAGCACCTGTAGTTTACCGTACTTGGTAACACCTATTATAAACCCAGAAAATAAATCACCATTAGTATTTTTAAATGTTGAAGGTTTGTTTTTTCTAAATAAATTAGCTTCATATTCATTTTTAACAGCATCATATTTACCTTGCTGTAAAAGTTTAGAATATTCCTTAGTATGTTTAATAATACGATGTAAGATTTCATCTAAATTATAATGTACTCCTGTAATGTTTTTTAAAGAAGATGCTTGAGGAAGATTATTAAGTTCCGTCTGATTTACATTAATTCCAATACCAATAATTGTAGAGTTAAGCTTATTTTTTATGACATTCTCTATTAATATTCCACAAATTTTCTTGTCTGCTGACAAAATGTCGTTTGGCCATTTAATATGTAAATCTGGAATATTTAAAGCCTTTAAGGTTTTAAAAATAGCTAGAGAAATAGCCATACTAATATAAAAAGGAAATTCAACAACATGAATACTTAAATCTTTAAACAAGCTAAACATAAGGTTTTTACCTTTTTCAGAGTCCCAATTAGTCCCCATTTGCCCGCGCCCATTTGTTTGATATTCTGCTACTACAATAGTATAATCGGCGACAGTTTCAGTACAAATCATTTCTTTTAAAAAAGAATTTGTCGAATCGATGGCATCAAGTTTGATTATACGCATTTACAAGTTATTTTAAAGCTTTAAAATCTTATGATTATTTTAAAGTATAAAGAACTAAAAAAATAATAACTTTGCACAAATTAAAAAAAATTAATGGCGAAAGAAAAAATAAGCCCAGATCAATTAATATCTGTTATAATAAATGGCATTGAAGATGTTAAAGGTAAAGAAATAAACATCCTAGATTTAAGAGATATAGAAAACACAGTTTGCGACTACTTTATAATTTGCGAAGGTACTTCAAACACACAAGTAAACGCCATAGTAAACTCAATTCAAAAAAAGGTAAGTAAAGAGTTAAAAGATAACCCTTGGCATACAGAAGGCTTAGATAATGCCGAATGGGTGTTAATAGACTATGTAAATATTGTTGTACATGTGTTTCAAAAACACATTCGAGAATATTATGATATTGAGAGTCTTTGGGGAGATGCAAAAACAACAGTAATAGAAACTAGTTACTAAAAACACATGGCAAACGACAAAAAAAATATAAAAGAAAAGAAACCTAAGTTTAGTCCGTATTGGATTTATGGTATTGTATTAGCAATTTTTTTAGGTTTTCAACTATTCAGTAGTGGCAGCTATCAAGATGGTGGCACTATTACGCCTTCTCAATTTTTTAAATACGCTGAAGATAATGATGTTGAAAAAGTTGAAATCATAAACAGGCGTATAGCCCAAGTTTATCTAACAAAGGATGCTCAGGAAAAAGAGATTCACAAAAACTCAAAGCCTAAAACATTTATACCATCGGCAACAAAATTACCCAATTATAAATTTGAAATTGGCGACCTTCAAAATTTTGAAAATGATTTAAAAGCCATTAATAAATATGATATACTTAGTTTAGATACTAAAGAAAATGTATGGGGTGATTTCCTATTAGGCATTCTACCTTTCATTTTACTTATAGGTGTTTGGATCTTCATTATGCGCCGTATGTCTGGTGGTGCTGGCGGTGGTGCTGGCGGACAGATTTTTAACATCGGAAAATCGAAAGCAAAGCTATTCGACCAAAACACCGAAGTTAAAACCAGTTTTAAAGATGTTGCAGGTTTAGAAGGTGCAAAAGAAGAAGTTCAAGAAATTGTAGACTTTTTAAAATTTCCAGAAAAATACACCACTTTAGGAGGAAAAATACCTAAAGGCGCATTACTTGTAGGCCCTCCAGGAACCGGTAAAACCTTATTAGCAAAAGCTGTTGCAGGTGAAGCTAAAGTACCTTTCTTCTCATTGTCTGGTTCAGATTTTGTAGAAATGTTTGTTGGTGTTGGCGCTTCTCGTGTTCGTGACTTATTTAAACAAGCTAAAGAAAAATCACCTTCAATTATTTTTATTGATGAAATTGATGCCATTGGTCGTGCTAGAGGTAAAAATGCTATGTCCGGAAGTAACGACGAGCGTGAAAACACACTAAATCAACTATTAACAGAGATGGATGGTTTTGGCACAAACACAAACGTTATTGTAATTGCTGCAACAAACAGAGCAGATATTTTAGATAAAGCTTTAATGCGTGCTGGACGTTTTGATAGACAGATTTTTGTTGATTTACCTGATGTTCGTGAGCGTAAAGAAATTTTTGAAGTGCATTTGAGACCACTTAAGAAGGCTAAAGATTTAGATATTGATTTTCTTTCAAAACAAACCCCAGGTTTCTCTGGAGCAGATATTGCCAATGTTTGTAACGAAGCTGCATTAATTGCTGCTAGAAATGGTAAGAAAGCAGTTGATAAACAAGATTTTTTAGATGCTGTAGATAGAATTATTGGTGGTTTAGAAAAGAAAAATAAAATCATAACTCCTAGCGAGAAAAAAGCTGTTGCTTTTCATGAAGCTGGTCATGCAGTTGTAAGCTGGATGCTTGAACATGCATCTCCTTTAGTTAAAGTTACTATTGTGCCTCGTGGCAGATCATTAGGTGCTGCGTGGTATTTACCAGAAGAACGCTTAATCGTTCGTCCAGAACAAATGCTTGATGAAATGTGTGCTGCCCTTGGTGGTCGCGCTGCTGAAAAAGTAATCTTTGATAAAATTTCAACTGGTGCTTTAAGCGATTTAGAAAAAGTAACAAAACAAGCAAGAGCTATGGTTACTGTGTATGGGTTGAGTGATAAAATTGGAAATTTAACATACTATGATTCTTCAGGACAAAGCGAATATGGGTTTACAAAACCTTACAGTGAAGAAACAGCAGAATTAATTGATAGAGAAATTTCTGAAATCATTGAAAAACAGTATCAAAGAGCTTTAAAATTACTTGAAGAAAATAAAGATAAATTAACACAACTTGCAGAAGTACTTCTAGAAAAAGAAGTGATTTTTAAAGATAACCTTGAGAAAATATTTGGCAAACGCCCTTTTGAAAAAGAAAGCCCTGCCGAAATTAAAAAAGAAGAAATTACAGAAGAAGAGGAATAGATTTTAATTAATTTTGTTAAGCTTTTAGTAAAAATCTTAAATTAAGCCTATGGTTAATTTAAGATTTTTTATATTTGATAAACCCCTAAAAAAATGAGTTAATAGCATCAACCTAAATGAGTCTTTTTAGAAAAATTTTTGGTTCTAAGTCTGATAGTTCACAGGAAGAGCTGAAATCCAATGATAGAGGCAAATATATGCCTGAAATAAAACTACCAATAGATGAAAGGTTTACCATAAACTTTAAAGCTAATGGTGGTAAGTTTCTGTATTGTGAAGACTTAAATGAAATCTACCAAAACTTAGAAAGTATTATTGATGAAAACGAATGGAATGACAAAAAGACACTTTTATTAGATGAAAATTTAAAAGATAAATTCAAAAATTCAAATATTCAAACTACCACAAGAATAAGCGACTCTACTTTTTTCTTAACCACTTGCGAAAACTTAATTGCTAATGATGGTTCTTTACTAATTTCTTCAAAACAGATATACGAAAAGAAACTCCCAGAACTTCCTATAAATTTTATTGTTTTTGCTACCACAAGTCAAATTGTAGAAAATATTGGTGAGGGTTTACGTGGCATAAAATCTAAAAACAGACAAAGAATCCCAACAAATATCACCACCATAAAACACTTTAAATCTAATGATGATAAAGATTTCTTAAGTTATGGTAGTAGTGCAAAAAACTTATACCTATTACTTTTAGAAGATTTATAAATAGATGAAAGAAACCTTAATACGAGCCATATCTGGTTTGATTTACGTTTTACTATTAATAGCCTGTTTATTTAACGAGCATACATTAATCATCCTTTTCTTTATTTTTGGGCTAATCTGCATGGGAGAATTCAAAAAGCTTATTCAACTAAAAAGTATTATTCCTTATTTTCTTTTTATTTTACTTTATTTAGTTTTTGGCTATTGGCAAGTCGTATTAAACACTAATACAGGTTTAGATGAAGCCACACAAATCTTAATGGTAATTACCATTTTTGTGAAGTTATTTTTAATAAAAGATTTGTTTTCAGAAAAAACTATTCCGCTGTTTAGTTCTAAACGATTTATCCTTACAACCTTTTATATTTCGAGCGCTTTTGTGTTCTTAATATTAATTGCAAATTATCATCATACCTATAATCCAAGTATATTATTAGGATCTTTTATTTTAGTTTGGGTTAACGATTCGTTCGCTTATTTAGTTGGTAAAAATTTTGGAAAGCAAAAATTATTCGAAAAAATTTCACCTAAAAAAACCGTCGAAGGGTTCTTGGGTGGTTTGTTTTTTTCCTGTATTGCAAGTTATTTTATTGCTACCTTTACAGAGACACTAAACTTTACGAATTGGTTAATTTTAAGTATTATTATTAGTGTATTTGGAACCTTGGGCGATTTAATTGAGTCGAAATTTAAACGACAAGCCCATGTTAAAGACAGTGGCATTATTATGCCTGGACATGGTGGATTGCTAGATAGACTAGATAGTATTATTTTTGCTGCGCCATTTATTTATTTATTTTTAAGAATTTTACAATATGTTTCATAAAGAAGGACATAAAATTATATTTGTAACACTGGTTATAATTGTTGCAACGTTTTTACTAGTTGATAGTTTTATAAATATTTCGTGGCTACGAACTCTTGTTTTAATTGTGCTTCTAGCTTTCTTTATATTGATTCTACAGTTTTTTAGAAACCCAAAACGACTTACTTCTTTTAACGATAAGCAAGTAGTTTCTCCAGTTGATGGTAAAGTTGTGGTTATTGAAGAAGTTTTTGAAAAAGAATATTTTAAAGAAAAACGCCTACAAGTCAGCGTGTTTATGTCGCCAATAAATGTACATGTAACGCGTTATCCAATCAGTGGAAATGTGATTTTTAGTAAATATCACCCGGGTAAATATTTAGTAGCATGGCATCCTAAAGCAAGTGAAGAAAACGAGCGAACAACCGTTGTTGTAGAAAATGAAACCTATGGAAAAGTACTTTATAGGCAAATTGCTGGTGCTTTAGCAAAACGTATTGTTAATTATGCAAAACAAAACGACAAAGCTATTCAAGGTGCAGATTCTGGATTTATAAAATTTGGCTCGAGGGTTGATTTATTTTTACCTTTAAACACCAAAATAAAAGTGCAGCTTAACCAAAAAGTACGTGGTGGAGAAAGTATTATTGCAGAAATTAATGAGTAATAGTGAATTAGACATAGAGTTTCTAGATGCAGTTAATCGTGTAAATGCACATACTGATCCTTTTCCTGCTGATACGCTTTTAAAGCTCTACGCTTACTACAAAAGAGCCACCAATGATTATGGGAAACCACGGAGCAAAAAGCCCATAATTAATGCCTTTAAAACCAATGCTCTATTTCAAACTGAAAACATTACCGAAGACGAAGCCAAACAAGAATATATAAACTTGGTAAACAATTACTTTTTGTATAGAAAGTAACGGTACATTAACTACTTAAAACCCTGATTTTAATCTTTAAAAAGAGCAGTGCTACTTAAGTTAATAATAGCATCACTTTTACTGTTTAAAATTCTTTTAGAACGTAGATATCTATTTAAGTTATGCTCATCAAAGTTTGAAGCATTTTTATTGAAACTACTTATTTTTACTTTTCCAGAAGAATGAATAAACTCATTGTTACCAATCCACATCCCTACATGAACTACTCTTTCTGCAGTAGAATCGGTTGCTTTTCTACCAAAAAACAATAAATCACCAGAGGCTAATTGAGTAAAATCCTTTGTTTCATCAGTTAATTCACCAGTATGAACTTGCTGCGAAGCATCTCTTGGAATAACCATACCGTTTAAAAAATAAACTGTTTTTGTAAATCCACTACAATCAACACCTTTTGTTGATGTCCCCCCCCATAGATAGGGTAAGCCCATTAGTTTTTTTGACGTAGCAATTAAAGACTCTGCTGATGGCTTCGTTTTTTGTAACCAATCTTTATATAACTGCGCTTCGTTTTTGTTGATAAAAGCTATTCTACCATCAGGATATTCTACCTTGTAAAATCCATTTTCTTCATCTAAAAGAACTAGAATATTACCAGCAACTATATCTGAAATAATTTGAGACTCCTTATTTGATTTTGAATAAGTACTCCCTGTTATATTTGTATATATAACTTTAGGTAAAGATTTCCAAAATGATAAATCGGATGTAGTGATTGCTACAATTCCTCCATCATCAACCCAAGCTAAATACTTATCTGGGGTCTGTATTAACGACCAGCTACCTTCTCTCTTAAGTATATTAACAGGCGTTCCTAAAAGCGCTTGAGTTGCTAATTCTGCTGAATGTTTTGGCTTGCTTCTTAAATTTGCAACTGAAATATTAACCAAACCAAATATGTTTCCATTTAATTCTTTTGAAGGTAACATTTGAATACTATCAATAAAGCTGATGCTTTTCGCCTTTAATTTGTCTTTTAATGCACTAACAGCTTTGGTTAAGTTACTTTCTCCTTTTAATAAATAACTTCCCTTTTGTTTTATAGCTTCTACATTAAATAGTGCAACTCGCTTATCTGGAGCGTATTCAGTTTTAACTACTGATATGGCATCATTTAATGCATTTTGTTTTATAGCATCATTTTCCTTACAAGAAGTAAAAATTAGTAATACTATAAAAGTATATAGTAGTTTTATAAAAATTTTTTTCATAATTAAATTTATTTTATAAAGAAACAAAATTAAAAAACTACGAAAGCCAATCAGTTTACTTTAAACTTATTAAACTAGCTTTTAATGTTTCAATCTTTGCCAAAGCATCTGCTTCTTTTTTCTTTTCGCTTGCTACAACTTGCTCGGGTGCACCAGCTACAAAACGTTCGTTAGAGAGTTTCTTTTGTACCGATTTCAAAAAGCCTTCGGTATAGTTTAACTCTTCGGTTAACTTTTTAACTTCAGCTTCAACATCAATGGCTCCAGCCATGGGCACAAAATACTCATTCGATTTTACTCTAAAAGTTAAAGCGCCTTCAACTGGTTCAGAAACATAATCAACATTTTCGAGATTACCTAATTTAGCTATAATAGCATCAAAGGTTTTACCTGAATTTTCATTATTAATTATCGAAAATCCAATAGCATCTTTAAAAGCTATATTTTTTTGTTTTCTAATGGTACGAATGCCTGAAATAACTTCGGATGCAAAATCAAACTCAGAAATTAACGTATTATTCACCGTTTTATTTTCTGGCCATTTTGCTACTATTAAAGCTTCATCTGGAGTACGTTCTGTAATATGTTGCCAGATTTCTTCGGTTAAAAATGGCATAAACGGATGCAATATCTTTAAATTATTTTCTAAAATAGAAATGGCAGCATCGTAAGTTTTCTTATCAATAGGTTGTTGATATGCTGGTTTTATCATTTCTAAAAACCATCCACAAAAATCGTCATAAATTAACTTATACATGCTCATTAGAGCATCACTCAAACGGTATTTACTAAAATGATCTTCAATTTCAGTTAAAGCTTTTTGAAATTTAGTTTCAAACCAATCAATTGCTACTTTAGAGGACTTTGGTTGCTCAATATCAGCTACATCCCAACCATTAATTAATCTGAAAGCATTCCATATTTTATTAGCAAATCCTTTACCTTGATTACATAAGGCTTCGTCGAACATTAAATCGTTTCCTGCTGCACTACTTAATAATAACCCAACGCGAACACCATCAGCTCCATATTGTTCAATAAGTTTTAAAGCATCAGGAGAATTCCCTAATTGCTTACTCATTTTACGGCGTTGTTTATCACGCACCAAACCTGTTAAATATACATTCTCGAAAGGTTTTTCGTTTTTATACTCATAACCAGCAACAATCATTCGCGCTACCCAAAAGAATAAAATATCTGGCCCAGTAACTAAATCGTTGGTTGGGTAATAGTATTTTATGTCCTCATTTTCTGGGTTTCTAATACCATCAAACACACTCATTGGCCATAACCAAGACGAGAACCAAGTGTCAAGTGCGTCTGTTTCTTGACGCAAATCATTAGTTGTTAGCTGGGGGTTGTTAGTTTTTTCTTTAGCTTTTTCAACAGCTACATCAATAGTGTCTGCTACAACAAAATCTTCTTTTCCGTCACCATAATAGTATGCTGGGATTTGTTGACCCCAAAGTAATTGACGTGAGATATTCCAATCGCGAACATTTTCCATCCAATGGCGATAGGTATTTTCAAACTTTTTAGGGAATAGCTTAATTTCAGGATTTTCATCTAAAACTGCCTTTAAAGCTGGTTTAGCTAATTCTTCCATTTTTAAAAACCATTGATCGCTTAAACGGGGCTCAATTACAGCATGTGTACGCTCGCTAGTCCCAACTTTATGGGTAATATCTTCGGTTTTAACCAAAATTTCCATATCGTCTAATTCTTTGGCTATATCTTTTCTAGCAACTACTCTATCTTTACCTTCATGGTGCAATCCGTAGCTATTTAACGAAGCATCCTCATTAAGGATATCTATAATTTCAAGATTATGCCTATCGCCTATTTCTTTATCGTTAACATCGTGAGCAGGTGTTACTTTTAGGCATCCTGTACCAAACTCAATATCAACATAATCGTCTTCAATAATGGGAATAATTCGATTACAAATTGGTACAATTACCTTTTTACCTTTTAAACTTGTAAAACGTTCATCATTTGGGTTTATACAAACAGCAGTATCACCTAAAATAGTTTCAGGACGTGTTGTTGCAATAGTTATAAATCCATCTTCGTCTTCAATTTTATACTTTACATAGTACAATTTGTCAGTCCGTTCAACATGATTTACTTCTTCGTCTGACAAAGTTGTTTTAGCTTCAGGGTCCCAATTCACCATACGATATCCGCGGTAAATCAAGCCTTTTTCATATAAATCAACAAAAACCTTAATAACGGCTTCACTCATGTCGTCATCCATGGTGAATTTTGTTCTATCCCAATCGCACGAACAACCTAGTTTTTTTAACTGTTCTAGAATAACACCACCATATTCGTGCGTCCAATCCCAAGCATGTTTTAAAAATTCATCTCGTGATAAGTCATTTTTGTCAATACCCTGCTCCTTTAATTTAGCAACTACTTTAGCCTCGGTAGCAATAGATGCGTGGTCTGTACCAGGAACCCAACATGCATTTTTTCCTTGTAAACGTGCACGGCGAATTAACACATCCTGAATGGTATTATTCAACATATGCCCCATGTGTAATACGCCCGTAACGTTTGGTGGTGGAATTACAATGGTATATGGCTCTCTTTCGTCTGGCTCTGAATGAAAATAATTATGTTTCATCCAGTAATCGTACCACTTACCTTCTACCTCTCTTGCATCGTATTTTGATGGAATTTGCATACTTTGGAATAGTTTTTGAATGTTGATGTGCAAAAGTACTTATATTTCTTTTTCTATGAAATGAGCATGATGAAAAGTTTACATTTAGTTTGAACTCTTGAAATATGAATTACGTTTGATAATTATATCAAATATAAACCATCAGACGAAAGTTATAACTGTCATTGATAAAGGTGATTCTTTATTATTTTAATTGCAAATAAAGAAAAGTTGTATGTACTTATAACTAAGTTGAATATGTTAACATACGTGCATTACATCTAATATTTTTGCAGATTGTAGAAAAAGTAAGTATGTTTGACTTGAATTTAAAATTAAAAGTAATGAAACAATTAATTACAATTTTATTTATCGGACTGATTAGTTTCTCAGTAAATGCGCAAGACAAAGTAGCGAAAATAGAGTTTAAATCGGATACTATAGATTATGGAACTATTGAAAAAGGAGCTGATGGTGTAAGAGTTTTTGAATTTACAAATACTGGTGATGCGCCACTTATAATCTCGAAAGTATCTTCTACTTGTGGTTGTACTATACCTAAAAAACCAGAAGAACCAATTTTACCTGGAAAAACTGGCAAAATAGAAGTAAAATATGACACAAAAAGAGTTATGCCTATAAGAAAAACTATTACTGTTATTTCTAATGCTGAAACGCCAACAGTTGCCTTAAAAATAAAAGGACTTGTTGTAGATTCTAGCAAAGAAAGTGTACTAGATAAGAAAAACAAAAGTGTTATGGAACAATAGTACTTTAATAGTCTTAAAAATTAAGTCCAAACACTATTAGTGTTTGGACTTTTTTATTTAAAAAAATCTTCTAGCAAAAATGAGTAGTTTAAAATAATGCCTTCTCTATCTATTCTTAGTTTTATTCTTTTTCCATCATCATCATAAAACATATACATTATTTGCTGTAATGTGTATTGATGGGCTGGCTTTCCATTAATTGATAAAACAATATCACCATTTTTTAATCCAGCTCTATACGCTGGCGAATCTATCCTAAGCTCTACTATTGCGTAAGCAGGTTTAAGTGAAAATTTGTAACGTGCATCAAAAACAATTCTTGTTCCGTTTTGATTAGTTTCATTACTCAAATTATTATTACTTGGAACGAAATTTTCTCTTTCCTTTACAAACCTAACACCATCATGTGCTAATTCTATTCCACTTTTATTATAGCTAAACTTTTCTTGAAAATATCCATTCTTTTTAAAGGTTACTATGGCATTTCTATAATCCATTATAATATTGAACCGTTTTAAAATATTACCAGCTAAACTTCCATTACGCCCAGTAAACTTTTTTGCAAAGGAAATAGATGTAGAATCTGGATATGCCACATTTGCTTTTTTAAAAACAAAACTTTTTAAATAAAATTCGTCAATTTTAGAACGTTTGCCATACACACTCCCACTTAGTCCATGTCCTAAAAAATCTTCAAAATATTTATTATTAGACACTATTCCTAAACTATCATCTTCAAATAACCACAACGCATCACTACCGCCAGAATCGATTAATAACTTTACAGGAATTAATTTGTTATTTATTCTAACCTTCGTATTTATATAGGGTTTATTGTTGTAAAACTCCAGATTAAATCTTTCACATTTTCTGCACCCCTTATACCGATAACTAATTGGTTCCGTTATTTTTAAATACTTATGAGAATAGTTTATTTCTACAATTAAATCTTTAAAAAAATCGAAACCTAAAATACCGTGAATTGGAACGCCTAATCTTGGTGCAAAATTTAAATTAGCATCGTATACTGCATATAAGTCTTGGTTTAACTTAATAGCATCTCCAATTTTAAAAACATTATTTTTTGACTTTAAAGCCTCGACTGACTCGCCTTCGCCTAAACCTCTTAAAAATATTTTCTTAGTGTCTTTAATTTTTAAAGTATCAGAAACATTTAAAAAATTAAAAATAATAGGCTTACTAACACCTGTATCTAATAAAAATGACAACTCTACACCATTAATTTCAACAGGAATAACAATTAAATTATTTATTAATCTAAACTTTATTTTATCTGATCTTTTTTTATTTTGGATAACAAATTTTCCTTGTGAATACGCAAGATTACTCAAACAAAAAAACAACAAAATAAGAGCTAAGCCTTTTTTCATATACACATGCTAAATATTTCTCTTATCAATTTACTAATCTTTACAATAGCTTTCTCATTTATAGCTATTTTTTAAAAAAACTTTAAGATAATTTTCTCAACTTTGTACTTTAAATACTTTTAAATGCCAACAATCTCGAAAAAAGGGCTATTAATGCCTCAATCTCCTATACGGAAATTAGTTCCATTTGCTGAACAAGCTGTAAAAAATGGTAAGTATATATATTATTTGAATATTGGGCAACCCGATATTAAAACTCCAGAAATTGCTTTACAAGCTGTAAAAAATAGTAATATTGATGTTTTGGCTTATTCAAGATCTGAAGGATCGGAGGTTTATAGACAAAAAATTTCGGCTTACTACAAAAAGCATGATATTAATGTTAACCACGATGATATTATTGTAACCACTGGTGGAAGCGAAGCCTTGTTATTTGCCTTTGGTAGCATTATGGATGTAGATGACGAAATAATTATCCCCGAGCCTTTTTATGCCAATTATAATGGGTTTTCAACAGCTTCAGGTGTTAAAGTAGTACCTGTAATTTCTAAAATTGAAGATAATTTTGCATTACCTCCAATTGAGGAGTTCGAAAAGCTTATTACTTCAAAAACTAAGGCTATTTTAATTTGTAATCCCGGAAATCCAACGGGGTATTTATACTCTAAAGAAGAAATTAAAAAACTTGCTGCTATTGTTAAAAAGCATGATTTATTTTTAATTGCCGACGAAGTTTATCGAGAATTTGCTTACGATGGTAACACTCATTATTCTATAATGCAAGAAACTGGTTTAGATGATTATGCTATAATGATTGATTCAGTTTCTAAACGGTACAGCATGTGTGGTGCACGCATTGGTTGTTTAGTATCTAAAAATAAAGTGGTTATACAAACGGCATTAAAATTTGCTCAAGCACGTTTAAGTCCGCCAACATTAGCACAAATTGCAAGTGAAGCTGCTTTAGAAACACCACAAAGTTATTTTGATGATGTTATTGAAGAATATGTTGAAAGAAGAAACATTGTAATTAGCGAATTACAAAAAATTGATGGTGTTAAAGTAGCAAAACCAAAAGGTGCTTTTTATTGCATAGCAGAATTACCTGTAAAAAATTCGGATGATTTTGCGCAATGGCTTTTAGAAGATTTTGATGTTAATGGCGAAACCGTTATGGTTGCTCCAGCAGGTGGGTTTTACTCAACTCCGGGTGTTGGTTTAAACCAAATACGTATTGCCTATGTACTTAAAAAAGAAAGCCTAGTTAAAGCCGTAAATATTTTAAAAGAAGCCTTAAAGGTTTATAAAGACTAGTGAAGATTAAAGAAAACATATCTTTAAAACCTTACAATACTTTTGGTATTGATGTGCTTGCAAAACATTTTGTATCGGTTTCTAATCTTGATGAATTAAAAAACATTCTATTACTAAAGGGTTACCCAGACAAACTTATTTTAGGAGGCGGCAGTAATATGTTACTTACCAAAAACCAAGAAGCCTTAGTTATTCATGTTAATTTAAAAGGCATTTTTATAATCTCTGAAGATGAAAACTCAGTAATAGTAAAAGCAAATGCTGGAGAAAACTGGCACGAATTTGTACTTTGGTGTTTAAATCATGATTTTGGTGGTATTGAAAATTTATCATTAATTCCTGGTAATGTTGGTACTGCACCTATTCAAAATATTGGTGCCTATGGTGTGGAATTAAAAGATACGTTTATAGCTTGCGAAGGTCTTTCTTTAGAAAGCAATACAATAAAATCATTTTCAAGAGCGGATTGCAATTTTGGTTATCGAAATTCCATTTTCAAACAACACGAAAAAGGAAAATACATTATTACTAATGTAACTTTTAAACTTTCAAAAGAAACACATAAACTCAATATTAATTACGGAAGTATTACTTCTCAGCTTGAATTAATGCAAATTACAAGTCCAACAATTCAAGAGGTTTCAAAAGCAGTTATAGCTATTCGCGAAAGCAAATTACCAAACCCAAAAGAGATTGGAAATAGTGGTAGTTTTTTCAAAAACCCAATAGTTTCAAAAGCGCATTATAATACTTTAGTCCAGAATTTTAAAGACATCCCAAATTATACAATTTCTGAAGATGAAATAAAAATTCCTGCGGGTTGGCTTATTGAAAAGGCAGGTTTTAAAGGCAAACGTTTTGGCGATTATGGCGTACACAAAAATCAAGCTTTAGTACTAGTAAACTATGGAAATGCCAAAGGTTCAGACATTTTAAATCTTTCAAAATTAATTCAAAAAACCATTAAAAGACTCTTTGGTATTTCAATAGAAGCTGAAGTAAATATCTTATAATCTAAAAGAAATTTCTAACTTTGATTTTATTACTAACCTATAAACATCTTGTTTAAACCAAATTTATCTTGATTTCACCCATAGAAAAAGACATAGTTAATTTACTTGAAAATGGCGATAAAAAAGCCATAACATTATTATATGAAAACTATGCAGATGCATTATACGGTGTTATTAAAAAAGTAATAGCAGATGATGATACGGCACAAGATGTACTACAAGAAACTTTCGTAAAGATTTGGAGATATTCAAAAAAATATGATGCTAGCAAAGCAAAATTGTTTACTTGGTTATACAGAATAGCTTATAATACATCTATCGACAAAATTCGCTCTTTAAAGAATAAAACAGGAAAAGAAGTCCAAATGGAGACTTCTGCCGTATATAAAGTATCGTCAGGAGAATTAAATCAAGATGTTTTAGATATAAAAAAACACCTTAGTAGTTTAGATGAGAAATATCAAATAGTGATTAATGCACTCTTTTTTGAGGGCATGACACAACAAGAAGCCAGCGACGAATTAGATATTCCGTTGGGAACTATAAAATCGAGATTAAAAATTGGATTACGAGAATTGAAAAAAATATATAATCCTTAAAAAATAAAGTCATGAATGAGAAAATAAATACTTTTTTAAGTTCTGGCCTATTGGAAAAATATCTACTAGGTGAAACTACTTCTGCTGAAACAGAAATGGTTGAAACTTATATTTTAAAATACCCAGAAGTACAGAACACATACAACACGTTACAAAACAACTTAGAAATAGTTGCAAAAAGCAATGCTGTTGAAGCACCTAAAGGCATCTTAAATAATATTTTAGAAGCCCTTGATGAGAAACCTGTTGTTAAATTAAACACCTCATACAAATCTAAGAAATGGTACAAATTTAGTGTTGCTGCTAGTATTGCTGCACTAATTTTTGCTGGGACATCTTATTTGTTTTACTCTCAAAATCAAAAGCTCTCTGAAGAAAACCAAGTAGTTGTAGATGAAATTTTTGATTTACGTAGTGATATTGCACAAAACAATAAAATGCTTGATAATGTGATGAGACAGCTTTTAAAGCTTAATAATCCTGAAACCGAAAAATACATTATTAAAGGAAACGAGCGTGCAAAAGATTTAAAAACTGTAGCCTACATAAACCCTAAAGAAAAAACATCTATGATTGATGTGGTTTCGCTACCTCAATTGCCAGAAGAGCAATGTTACCAAATTTGGGCTGAATTGCAAGGCAAAATGGTGAGTTTAGGTATTTTAAGTGAAGCTGACAGACAACTTAAATCACTTCCTTATACAGAAGATGCGTTAGCCTTAAAAATTACTATTGAGCCTAAAGGCGGAAATAGTATTGCATCAGTAGAAAACTCTGTGGCACAAATTAGTCTGCAATAGCAATAAATTAATAGGAATAATTAAAAAAAAGCCTTATTTTATTTAATAAAATAAGGCTTTTTTATGCTATAAAATTCTTAGTTTTTTCACTATTCTTTATCAAAAAAAACTTTATGGATAAAACCAGCAATTATGGCACCCGCAATTGGAGCTACCCAGAATAACCATAGTTGACTAGTGAACTCGCCTCCTGCAAATAATGCTTGACTTGTTGAGCGAGCAGGGTTAACAGACGTATTAGAAATTGGAATACTTATTAAATGTATTAACGTTAACGCTAAACCAATTGCAATACCCGCAAACCCTTTAGGTGCCTTAGGGTACGTACTTCCTAAAATAATTAATAAGAAAAACATGGTTAAAACAAATTCAGTAACCAAAACCGACACCATACTATAACCTCCTGGTGACAAATCACCATAACCATTGGCAGCAAAACTACCAATATCAATAAAATCAGATTTACCAGAAACTATTAAGAATAATACGCCTGCTGCAGCGATAGCGCCAATAACTTGAGCAATAATATAACTTAATAAATCTTTTGCAGGAAACTTACCTCCTGCCCATAAACCTAAAGACACCGCAGGATTAAAATGTGCTCCAGACACATGTCCAACGGCATAAGCCATAGTTAAAACTGTAAGTCCAAATGCTAAAGAAACGCCCACAAAACCTATTCCTAAATCTGGATAACCAGCAGCAAAAATAGCACTACCACAGCCTCCAAAAACAAGCCAAAATGTTCCGAAAAATTCTGCAAATAATTTTTTCATAATTAAATAATTTTAATGGTTAGATGATTAAATATAATAATTAAACGTTAGACACGAAAAAGCAACAATGTCACATTAAACACATTAAACGCTTTAAAAATTAGTGTTAAAAGCTTTATCTTTGCACAAAATATTTTTATCTAAATGAAACTCCTTTTAATTACCATTGCTTTACTAGGTATAGCAATTGCTGGAATTGCCATAAAAATTTGGGCAAAAAAAGATGGCAAGTTTGCTGGCACTTGTGCAAGTCAAAACCCTGTATTAAATAAAGATGGAGAAGCTTGTGGTTTTTGTGGAAAAACACCTGATCAATTTAGTGACTGTAACGAACCTCAACACTCTTAATTGTTTATGGGTTTTCTTGATTATTTATTCTACACATTTATTGTTGTAGTTTTTTTTCAAGTTATTTATTATTTATTTATTTTAGGGCAATTTGCTTTTCTAAAGCAAAAGAAGAGTACTCTACAAAACCTTCCTGTTTCAGTTATTATTTGCGCCAAAAATGAAGCTGAAAATTTAAAAACATTTTTACCTTCAATTATATCTCAAAATTATTCAACTTTTGAGGTTGTATTAATTAATGATGCTTCACATGATGAAACACTTCAAGTAATGGAAGCCTTTGCACTTCAACATTCTAACATAAAAATAGTTGATGTAAAAAACAACGAAGCCTTTTGGGGCAACAAAAAGTATGCTTTAACACTAGGCATAAAAGCAGCTAAACACAATCATTTATTATTTACAGATGCTGACTGTAAGCCAGTTTCAAAACATTGGATTACTGAAATGTGTTCTCATTTTAACACAAAAAAGACAATTGTTCTAGGTTATGGTGCGTATTCAAAAATTAAAAATTCATTTTTAAATAAACTTATTAGATTTGAAACCTTAATTACTGCTATTCAATATTTTTCGTTTGCGAAAATAGGTATTCCATATATGGGTGTTGGTAGAAATTTAGCTTATACTAAAACCGAGTTTTTTAATGCAAATGGCTTTATGAGTCACATGAAAGTTCGATCTGGTGATGATGATTTATTCATAAACCAAGCTTCGAACATAACTAATACTTCAATTTGTTTTTCAAAACATAGTTTTACAAAATCTAATCCAGAAACAACATTTAAAAACTGGTTTAAACAGAAAAGGCGACATGTTTCTACAGCCAAATATTATAAACTAAGCCATAAAATTTTATTGGCTTTAATCTATCTTTTAAACTTACTGTTCTGGGTTTTAGCCTCAATATTATTGGTGTTTCATTTTAATTGGCAAATAGTAATTTCTTTACTTTTATTACGAATCATTGTGCAATATTTTACTCTTGGGTTTTCAACAAAAAAATTAAATGAAGAAGACCTTTTGATTTTGATTCCTTTCTTAGAAATCTTTTTAATTATTGCACAATTAACTATCTTTATAAACAATCTTATTTCAAAACCTAACCATTGGAAATAGAGGAAGCAATAAAACGCGCTAAAAAAAATGATCAAAAAGCATTCAACTATTTATTGGATATGTTTTGGGATAACGTTTATGGATTTCAATTAAAACGTACTGAAAATGAGAATGATGCTGAAGACATCACTATTCAAACATTCTCAAAGGCCTTTGATAAAATTAAAACGTTTGATGATAATTACAAGTTTAAAACCTGGTTAATTACCATTTCAAAAAATATTCATATTGATTTACTGCGGAAGGAAAAAAACTCAATCACTCAAGTTATTTCAAAAGATGATCGAGACGCATTTAAAGTTTTAGACGAATCTCCTTCGCCAGAAGATAAGTTAATTACCGAGCAACATTTAGCCAAATTACTTCGCGATATTAAAAAACTAAAACCTCATTATCAAGAAGTTATAAATTTAAGGTATTTTCAAGAGTTAAGCTATAAAGAAATTTCAGCAGAACTTAAAGAACCAATAAATAATGTTAAAGTTAAGCTTCTTCGCGCTAAAAAGTTATTGGCAGAAATTATTAATAAAAAGCAATGATTAGCAAACTCAAAAACCTTGGTCCAGGTTTGCTATTTGCTGGTGCAGCTATAGGTGTTTCACATTTAGTACAATCTACTCGTGCTGGTGCCGATTTTGGCTTGGGTTTATTATGGGCATTACTATTAATAAACTTATTTAAATATCCCTTTTTTCAATTTGGACCAAGATATGCATCTGCTACTGGAGAAAGCCTTTTGGATGGTTACAAAAAATTAGGAAAAGGCGTTTTAGTCACTTACTATATTATAACTTTTGCAACAATGTTTACAATTCAAACCGCTGTAACTATTGTAACCGCAGGTTTAGCTTCGTCACTATTTGGAATTTTTTTTAGTATAGAAATATGGACTGTTATTATTATAATTATTTGTTTAATCCTGCTTATTGCTGGGAAATATAAATTATTAGATAACCTTATGAAGGTTATAATTATAATATTAACTATTACTACAATTTTAGCAGTAAGTTTAGCATTAATTAATAATACAGAACCTATTAATTTTAATCAAGTACTTCCAATAAACAGTATTGAAATTGCATTTTTGATAGCCTTTATGGGTTGGATGCCAGCGCCATTAGATATTTCTGTAATTAACTCACTTTGGGTTGTAGAAAAGAAAAAAAACATTAAAAAATTTGGTCCGAAATCTGCAATATTTGATTTTAATGTTGGTTATATTAGTACCATTATACTAGGAATAGGTTTTTTACTATTAGGTGCATTAGTTATGTTTAACAGTGGAGAATCATTTAGTAATTCAGCAGGTAAATTTTCTAATCAGCTAATAAATATGTACAAAACTAGTTTAGGTAATTGGAGTTGGGCATATATTATTATTGGTATTGCAGCTTTTACAACTATGTTTAGTACAACTTTAACAACACTAGATGCCACACCTAGAGCCATGGCGAAAACAACAAAACTACTTTTTAAAAAACATACAAATTTTGGTTATCTATTTTGGATAGGACTTCTTTCATTAGGAACTATTGGCATTTTTATTTTTTTAGCTTCAGAAATGGGTTTACTTATTAAAATTGCTACTATACTATCATTCTTAACAGCACCATTTTTCGCCATAGTAAATTATATACTTATTTCTAGTAAACATACACCCAAAGAATGGCGTCCATCAAAGAAACTAGATGCTTTAAGCTGGCTAGGCATTGCTTTTTTAATAGGTTTTAGTCTTTGGTTTCTAACTACTTTATAAGATACTTTTAATAGAATACTTTGTATCTTTGTGCTTTTGAAATTCGATATTTAGATGAACACAGATACAGCTTCAAATATATTACCCAAAAGACAGGCTAAACCAAAATGGCTACGCGTTAAACTTCCAACAGGAAAGAAATATACCGAACTAAGAAGTTTAGTCGACAAATACAAATTAAATACCATTTGTACTTCAGGAAGCTGTCCAAATATGGGTGAATGCTGGGGAGAAGGCACTGCAACTTTTATGATTTTAGGTAATATTTGTACACGTTCTTGCGGGTTTTGCGGTGTTAAAACTGGACGACCAGAAACGGTAGATTGGGACGAACCAGAAAAAGTGGCACGCTCTATTAAATTAATGAAGATTAAACATGCAGTTTTAACTAGCGTTGATAGAGATGATTTAAAAGACATGGGAAGCATTATGTGGGCAGAAACTGTAAAAGCTGTTCGACGAATGAATCCTGAAACGACTTTAGAAACTTTAATTCCAGATTTTCAAGGGATTGAACAACATATTGATAGAATTATTGATGTCGCTCCAGAAGTAGTCTCTCATAATATTGAAACCGTTAGACGCCTAACACGCGAAGTGCGCATACAAGCAAAATACGATAGAAGCTTAGGTGTTTTAAAATATTTAAAGCAACAAGGGCAACGCAGAACAAAATCTGGTATTATGCTTGGTTTAGGCGAAACTAGAGAAGAAGTTATCGCTACGCTTCATGACCTTAAAGACAATGATGTTGATGTAGTTACCATTGGGCAATACCTCCAACCTAGTAAAAAGCATTTACCTGTAAAACAATTTATTAATCCAGAGCAGTTTAAAGAGTTTGAAGACATTGGTTTAGAGTTAGGTTTTCGTCATGTAGAAAGTAGTGCTTTAGTACGCTCGTCATATAAAGCTCAAAAACACATTAATTAATTATTTATTTATTTATTTATTTATGATTAAAGTTGCCATTAATGGCTTTGGAAGAATTGGCAGACGTGTTTTTAGATTACTACAAGACTATAAAAACATCCAAGTTGTTGTTATAAACGATTTAGCAGACACGAAAACTTTAAGCCATCTACTTAAATACGATAGTGTTCACGGGTTATTTAATGGTACTGTTTCTCATGATGAGAATAATATTATTGTAAATAATAAAAAAATCCCACTTTTAAATTCTAATCATCCAAAACAAATAGATTGGACACCTTTTAATGTTGATTTTGTAATTGAAGCTTCGGGGAAATTTAAAACTCTCCCCGATTTACAACATCATATAAATAATGGCGCAAAACGTATCATTTTAAGCGTACCACCTGCAGAAGATGATATTAAAACTATTGTACTTGGTGTAAATGATACTATTATTGATGGTACAGAGACCATTATTTCAAACGCCTCGTGTACCACCAACAATGCGGCACCAATGATTGATGTAATCAATAAACTTTGTGGTATTAATCAAGCTTACATAACAACGGTACACTCATACACAACAGACCAAAGTTTACACGACCAGCCTCATCGCGATTTACGTCGATCAAGAGCAGCAAGTCAATCTATTGTACCAACAACAACTGGTGCAGCTAAAGCATTAACAAAAATTTTTCCCGATCTTGCCAATGTCATTGGAGGTTGCGGTATTAGAGTCCCTGTCATAAATGGCTCGCTAACAGATATTACTTTTAATGTAAAAAAAGAAGTTTCTATTGAAACCATAAATGAAGCATTTAAAGAAGCTTCAAAAAACCAATATAGAGACATTATAGAATATACGGAAGACCCAATAGTTTCAATAGATATTGTTGGAAACGCACATTCTTGTATATTTGATTCTCAAATGACATCTGTTATCGGAAATATGGTAAAAATAATAGGTTGGTACGATAATGAAACTGGATATTCTAAAAGAATAATCGACTTAATGTGTAATTTGTCGGAAAAAAATGTGCTTTTATCGATAAAATAATTATATTTGTCGAGAATAATAAATATAAATGCCCCAGACAAAAAATTATATATATGCTTTTTTAATGTTGATAAGCTTCAGCTTGTACTCTCAAAACACTATTGAAAACGACCCTGAAATTATTCAAAACAACATAGATTATCGTATTACGCAAGCTAAATACGATATAGAAAGCTACGACTATTACGAAGCTCAAAAAAAACTTGACGAAGCTTTAGAAATTGCAATAAATGCAAACAACAAAAAAAGCGAAGGTATTATTTATGCAATAAAAGGAGAATTACAACTTATTATTGAAGAAGAAGATAATGCTATAAAATCTATAAATAAAGCAATAGAAGTACAAAATATAATAAACGATAATATAAATATTGGTAAATCCCGTAAAGTTTTTGGCGATATTTATTTAAGCAAAAAGAACTACTATCAAGCATTAGATCAATATACCGCAGCAAAATCTAAATTTCAAGAAGAAGAACTAAACAAAAATTTAGGTGAAGTTTTACTTGCCGAAGCACAAACTTATATGAGTTTAAAAAACTTTAGAAAAGCTAGAGTACTTAATGAGCAAGCAGTTGCATTAGCAAAAAGGAATAACTATTTAAAAATTCAAAGTAACGGATTAGTAAATCATGGTAAAATATATAGTGTCTTAGGTGATAATGAAAAAGCATTAGAATTTGCTAGTGAAGGTATACAAATTGCTAAAGAAAATAAATATGCCAATATTTTAAATGATGGTTATTTAATTTTAAGTGAGATAAATCAAAACATTGGAGATTATAAACTATCTAATAATTATTTAAAAGCACATATAAAACTATCAGATTCTCTTAGAGCTGTTAAACGAGCAAATTTATCGCCAGATAAAAAGGTTCAGTATTTAATTGCTGATAAAACAGAGGAAAACAAAAAACAAGCTAAAGAATTAGAAGAAGCTAATAACAAAAACGATTTAAGTACTTTAATATCCATTTTAAGTGTCGCATTAATTACCATATTGTCCCTATTAACCTTATCACTTTACAAAAACAATAACATAAGGTTAAAAACCAACAATATGCTTCATAAAAAAAATGGAGAACTTATTATTGCAAAAGAAAAGGCAGAATTAGCATCAAAAACTAAGGCTAATTTCTTATCTACAGTGACACACGAATTACGTACACCTCTATATGCTGTAACGGGTTTAAGCAATATGTTACTAGACGAAAACCCAAAACCAGAACAAGTTCAGCATTTAAAATCACTTAAATTTTCAGGAGATTATCTACTTACATTTATAAATGATATTCTTCAAATAAATAAAATTGAAGCGAATAAAGTAGATATC
Source organism: Wocania ichthyoenteri Th78 (assembly GCF_000789235.1). GTDB lineage: Bacteria > Bacteroidota > Bacteroidia > Flavobacteriales > Flavobacteriaceae > Wocania_A > Wocania_A ichthyoenteri. The sequence goes on along the minus strand of NZ_KN525716.1, from coordinate 3,189,920 downwards.
GAGCCAGAATCCTTCAACTTAAAAAAGAAAATAAACAATATTGTTTTAGCATTAAATAACTCAGCTTCAGACAACAATATTAAAATTCATTTTGAGTACGATGCAGATTTACCTGAAAACTTTATAGCAGATCAATTAAAGATTTCTCAAATACTCATAAACTTAATTGGTAACTCTATTAAATTTACAAAAGATGGAGATATTTGGATTAGAGTTTATAAAATTGACCAAAGTGATAACACCTATACTTTACGTTTTGAAGTAGAAGATAATGGTATTGGTATTAGCCAAGAAAAGCAAGACAATATGTTTGAAAGTTTCTCCCAAGGCTCTATTCAAATTAATAGAAAATATGGTGGCACTGGTTTAGGACTTTCTATTGTTAAAGGCTTAATTGAGATTTTAAAAGGGGATATTTATTTAAAAAGTGAATTAGGACAAGGCACAACTTTTTATTTTGAAATTCCTTTAGAATACACATCTGTAGAAGAAATTAAAGAAAAAGCACCAACTTATTTTAGCGGAGACACCAGCGAATTAGATTTAACTAATGTTAAAATTTTAGTAGTTGAGGACAATAAAATAAATCAAATGATAACTAAAAAGATTCTTACTAAAATGAATCTTAAATGCGATATTATTGATAATGGTGAGGCTGCTGTAGAAATGATTAAAACCAATGCGTATAACATTATTTTGATGGATATACACATGCCAGGAATAAGTGGAATTGAAGCTACTAAAATTGTTAGAAGTTTTGATAAAGAACTAACCATTTTTGCATTAACCGCTGTAACTATTGAAGATAAAATGCATGAGTTTGAAGAAGCAGGTTTTACAGATATTATACCTAAACCATTCAAGCAAGAAGAGTTTGAGAAAAAACTCTATAATGCATTAGCTTCAAAAAAGAACTCTTCTACTAGTGCTTAACTGCTTGCTTAATTAATTCATTAAACTTTATCTTATTATCTATAACAACAGTTATTGGTAAATAAAACAGTTTATCTTTTAAAGATTCATGCTGTTTTAGTCGCATATAATCTTTTTCAGTTGTAATAATTAATTCTTGCTTTTCTAAAAGAACAATATCTTGTTGCGAAAACTCGTGGTGGTCTTTAAAGTCTAAATGTTCAAATCTCAAATTTTTAGCTTCTAAAAAATCAACTAAAGGTTTTGCATTTGCTATTCCAGTAACCAAAGTAAAATCATGTAAAGATTCAAAATTTTTAGATGTATCATTAGAAAAAACTTCATTTGAATATGCTATTGAGCTAAAAAAAGCAAACTGGTAACTTTGTAATTTCAATTTATTTAAAATAACAACTTTCTCAGACTCTTTTAAATCATTCGGGCATTTAGTAACAATAATAACATTTGCACGTTTGGCACCACTTTTAGGCTCGCGTAAATTACCAGTTGGCAACACAAAATCTTCAGTATAAATATTATTGTAAGTAGTTAGTAAAATATTAAAACTAGCTATTACTTTGCGGTGCTGAAACGCATCATCAAGTAAAATAACCTCAGGTTTATTTTCTAAATTTCTTAAGTTTTTAATGCCATTATTTCTATCCGAATCAACAGCTACCAAAATATCATTTTTAAACTTATTATAAAACTGAAAAGGTTCATCACCAATAGACTCTGCAGTCGAATTTACATCAGCCAATTGAAATCCTTTTGTTTTACGTTTATAACCTCGGCTTAGTGTAGCCAATTTAAAATCATTTTTAAGCAGTTTAATTAAATACTCAATCATAGGTGTTTTACCAGTACCACCAACACTTAAATTACCAACACATATTACAGGGAAATTATATGATACAGATTTTTTAATTCCTAAGTCATATAATTTGTTTCGCAACCAAGTCACTAAATAATATATAGGAACAAGCGGGAATAATATTTTTCTAATTAGCTTCACAGCTACGAAAATATAATATTTATATTTGTTTTAAATCAATACCAAAAAATAATATGATAGTTCAAGATGTCATAAATCATTTAGAAACACTCGCGCCTTTGGCTTACGCCGAAGATTTTGATAATGTAGGGCTTTTAGTAGGTGATAAAAACGCAAAAATAACTGGTGTTTTAGCCACTTTAGACACACTTGAAACTGTTGTAGACGAAGCTATTGAAAAAAACTGCAATCTCATTGTTAGCTTCCACCCTATCATTTTTAAAGGTTTAAAAAAGCTCACCGGCAAAAATTATGTAGAGCGTGTGGTTTTAAAAGCCATTAAAAACGACATCGCTATTTACGCTATACATACCGCTTTAGATAATGCTTTACAAGGTGTAAACGATATGATTTGTAATCAATTAGAATTAATAAACAAACAAATTTTAATTCCCCAAAGCGAAACCATAAAAAAATTAATAACTTATGCACCAAAAAATGAAGCAGAACAATTGCGAACTGCTTTATTTAATGTGGGTGCAGGAAATATTGGTAATTATAATGATTGCAGCTTTAATATTGAAGGATTAGGAACATACAAAGGCAACGAAAATTCAAATCCAACTATTGGCGAAAAAGATATTTTAAATACCGAAGAAGAAACTCAAATATCTATCACTTACCCTAAGCATTTAGAATCTAAAATACTCAAAACGCTTTTTAAAACTCATAGTTATGAAGAAGTTGCTTATGAAATAACGACTTTAGAAAATAAAAACCAAAATATTGGTATGGGTATGATTGGTGAATTTAAAGAAGCAATGGAAGCATCAAGCTTTTTAAATCACGTAAAAACTAAAATGAATACCGCATGCATTAGACATTCTGATTTTACAAACAAACCCATAAAAAAAGTAGCTGTTTTGGGCGGTTCGGGTAGTTTTGCAATCCAAGCAGCTAAAGCCTCTGGTGCTGATGCATTTATAACTGCTGATTTAAAATATCATGATTTTTTTATAGCAGAAAGCAGCATACTTTTGGCAGATATTGGACATTATGAAAGCGAACAGTTCACAAAAAACCTTTTAGTAGCATATCTTACAAAAAAAATTACTAATTTTGCAGTCGTTTTATCAAAGACAAATACCAATCCTGTTAAGTATTTTTAAAGTATGGCTAAAAAGAAAGAAGTAACTGTAGAAGAGCGCTTAAGAGCTTTATACGATTTACAACTCATCGACTCTCGTATAGATGAAATAAGAAATGTTCGTGGAGAACTTCCATTAGAAGTTCGTGATTTAGAAGATGAAGTTGCTGGACTAAACATTAGGTTAGAAAAACTTATGGGTAGTTTAGAAGTAATTGATAACGATATTACTTCAAAGAAAAATCTTATTGAAGAAGCTAAAGCCTTAATTAAAAAGTATAGCGAGCAACAAAAAAATGTTAGGAATAACAGAGAGTTTAATTCGCTTACTAAAGAAGTTGAATTTCAAGAATTAGAAATTGAATTAGCTGAAAAGCATATCAAAGAATTCAAAGTTCAAATAGAACAGAAAAAAGAAGTTATAGCTGAGACTAAAGAACGTGTAAAAGAGCGAGAAAACCACCTTAAGCACAAAAAGAGTGAGTTAGATGCTATTTTAGCAGAAACAGAAAAAGAAGAACAAGCTTTAATCTCAAAATCTGAAGATTATAAAACACAAATTGAAGAGCGCTTAGTATCTGCCTATAATAGAATTCGCAAAAACGTTAAGAACGGTTTAGCAGTAGTAGCTATTGAAAGAGGTGCTTCTGGAGGATCTTTCTTTACTATTCCGCCGCAAGTTCAAGTAGAAATTGCTTCACGTAAAAAAGTAATTACAGACGAGCATAGTGGTCGTATTTTAGTTGATGCTGCTTTAGCAGATGAGCAAAAAGCAAAAATGGAAAAAATGTTTGCAAAACTTTAATTCCAGTTTAAAAACATAAATTTTTAAAAGCCTTTCGTAACGAAAGGCTTTTTTATTTAATAAAACTTTTACACACTAATTATTAAGGTTTTGTATTTTTATTCGTCTATTGAAAAAAAGAAAAACACAAAATGAACAAGTTGATTCCTTTATTTATAGTAGTCTTATTATTTAGTTGCCAAAACACAGCACAGGTTAACAAAAAGCAACAAGATGTAATTAATGCTAAACCGATTGAAGTACCCATTAAAAATGGTAAAGCTCGTGCTTATTTTGCTAGCGGTTGTTTTTGGTGTGTTGAAGCTATTTACGAAAGTGTTAAAGGCGTTGAAGAATCTATTTCAGGATATGCTGGCGGACATACAAAAAACCCAACTTATGCATCAAGTAATACAGGGAGAACAGGTCATGCCGAAGCTGTTGAAATAATTTACGATCCAAAAATTGTAAGTTTTAAAACTTTAGTTGATGTATATTTTGCTTCACAGAATGTTACACAAGTAAACGGACAAGGCAATGATATAGGCTCTCAATACCGTTCTATTATTTTTTATCAAAATGAAACTCAAAAGCAAATTATTTTAAAGAAAAAAGAAGCTCTAGCTGAAGCCTTGAATGCCCAAATCGCAGCTGAAGTATATCCTTTTCAAAAATTTTGGGTAGCCGAAGATTACCACCAAGATTATGAAAAATTAAATCCTAATAATTCTTATATCAGAAATGTATCTATCCCTAGATTAAATAGGTTTAAGTCTAAATTTCCTAAAGCGTTTTTAAAAGAAAACCATTAAAAATAGAGATTTACACCTCAACTTTATACTTGTTAGGTCTTAAAAATCCTATAGGTCTTTTTATAAAATAATGAGTAAAACAATAAAAAAAAGCCTATCAAATACATGATAGGCTTCTCACTATAAAGAAAAAAATTTGAGTTAGTCTTTCTTCTTTTTTCCTTCTAATTTATTTACTGAATCGTACATTATTGGCGTTGCAATAAATAACGATGAGTAGGTACCAACTATTACACCTACAATTAAGGCGAACATAAAGCCTCTAATAGAATCACCACCAAAAATAAAGATGGCTAATAATACTACTAACGTTGTTAATGATGTATTTAGTGTTCTACTTAATGTACTACTTAATGATACGTTAACCACTTTATCGAATTTCCAAGCTGTGTGCTCGTTAAAGAATTCACGAATTCTATCGAATACTACCACTGTATCATTTAATGAATAACCAATAACCGTTAATATAGCAGCGATAAATGCTTGATCTATTTCCATACTAAATGGCATAAACTTATAGGTTAATGAGAATACACCTAATACAATTAATACATCATGAAAAACAGCTGCTACTGCACCTAATGAGTATTGCCATTTCTTAAAACGCAATAAGATATAAAGGAATACTACAATTAACGACCCTAAAATAGCCCAAAATGAGGCTTGTTTAATATCATCGGCAATGGTTGGACTTACTTTATAATACTTCATTAAGCCAACCGTTTTCGTATCGGCATCACTAATAAAATCTTCGTAAGACACACCATCTAAATGTGGTATTAATGCTGTATATAATGCTTTTCTTAATTCTTCATCAACCTCAGCTCCAGTTTCGTTTACTTTATACTTAGTTGTAATTTTTAATTGATTAGCATCACCAAAGGTTTTAGCATCTGCACTACCAAAAGCATCAGAAAGCGCTGATGTAATTTCTGAAGCACTAACATCTTGTGCAAAACGTACTTGGTAGGTTCTACCTCCAACAAAATCGACACCTTGGTCTAAACTATTAGTAAATAGAGAACCTAAACTTACTATAATAAATGTTGCAGAAATAATATAAGCTACTTTACGTTTCTTTAAGAATTCAATACTAATATTTCTAAACAGGTTTTTAGTTAATCCTGTTGAGAAATCTAATTTTCCGCCTTTGTTTACATACCAGTCTACCAATAATCTTGTAATAAAAATAGCCGTAAATAACGATGTTCCAATACCAATTAATAAGGTAGTTGCAAATCCTTTAATTGGTCCTGTACCAAAAATAAATAAGATTAATGCCGTTAAACCTGTTGTAATATTCGCATCTAAAATTGAAGATAAGGCATTTTTAAATCCATCTTGAATGGCTTCTTTTTGCCCTTTACCTTTAACTATTTCTTCTCGAATACGCTCGAAGATAAGTACGTTGGCATCAACCGACATACCAATAGTCAATACAATACCTGCAATACCAGGCAATGTTAATACAGCTCCTAACCCCGATAAAATACCAAAGATTAATAAGATGTTTAATATCATAGCAACATCTGCAAATCCACCTGCTTTACCATAGTAAAAAATCATCCAAAGTAAAACTAATGCTAATGCAATCATAAATGATTTAGTACCACTATCAATAGCTTCTTGACCTAATGACGGCCCTACCACTTCACTTTGAATAATATCTGCTGATGCTGGTAATTTACCAGCACGTAATACGTTTGCTAAATCTATCGCTTCGTTTAATGTAAAATCTCCTGAGATTGAAGAACGCCCTCCAGAAATTGGTCCTGTAGTTACCCCCGGAGCAGAATACACAATATTATCTAAAACAATGGCTATTTGACTGCCTTGAGTAAATGCTCTACCAGTCATTTCTTCCCAAATCTTAGCCCCTTTTGCATTCATTTGCATGGCAACTTCAGACTTATTACCTACTGGACTAAATTCGTTACTAGCATCAGTTACCACAGCACCACTTAATTGCGGTACATCTTCTCTATTACCAACTAAAGCATATAAGTCTACAAGCTCACTGTCCTTGTCTGGTTTACCAAATGCAAATTTCGCATAACGTTGTTCTGCTGGTAATAAAGCTCTAACTTGGGGTAAACTTAAATAGTTTAATACTGTTTCTCTATCTTTTAATTCGAAGCTTGCAATAACTGGACCTCCTTGATAGCCTTGACCTTTTATTAAATCGAATAATGGGTTTACTGTTGCAACTGCAGTTGAATCGGTTTCAGCTTCTCCTAAAAGCGCATCAATTTGTGAATCTTCTGCACTTTCTTCATCTTGAGACTCAACATCCTCAACCACTTCATCAACTTTAACAATGTCTTTTAAAACCTCATTAGCTTGTACTAAAAACGGAAAGAATTGTTCACCTTTATAAGCATCCCAAAACTCTAATTGTGCCGTACTTTGTAATAATCCCGTAGCACGCTCAACATCTTTAACTCCTGGTAATTCTACTAAAATACGACCAGAATTCCCTAAACGTTGTATGTTTGGAGACGTTACACCAAACTCATCAATACGTTTGCGCAATACCTCGAAAGCAGATACAATAGATTCATCAATCTTAGTTTCTATGATACCTTTAACCTCATCATCAGTCATACTTCCATCTATCTCACCATCTAATGCTTTGGTATAAAATATATCCGGAGATGCTAATTTGGTATCGCCTTTAATCGCATCAAATGCTACGAAAAAATCTTCTAAATACGTATTTTGGCTATCTTTTTGAAGCTCTGTAGCATCATCTAATGCTTTATTAAAAACAGGGTCTTTAGTATTATTAGCCAATCCTTTTAAGATATCTTTAACCGATACTTGTAAAATTACGTTAATACCTCCTTTTAAATCTAAACCTAGATTCATAGCTTTTTGCTTCACATCATTATAAGTGAATTTTGCAATACCTATATTATAAACGGTATCGGTGGCTATAGATTCTAAGTAGTTTGTTTCTTCAATGCTTCTTTTTGCTCTGTAGTTTTCCTCTGTATCGGCTATTTTATTTATAGCGATTTCTTGAGCTTCGCTCTCAATTTGATTGGCTTTGAATGTGAATGATAATTGGTAAATACTTACCAAACCAAACAAAAGCGCAAATAATTTTACTAATCCTTTATTTTGCATTTTGTGTTTTTTTGTGTTTTAGTTTCCCACTTTATTTATTGATTCTTAATTCATAATATTATATTCATGAATCTTTGACTTCGTGGGATTTGACAATTTTATGTTTTAATAATTTTGATAGCTCTTGGGTTGATTATAAAAGCTAATTTTTCTGAATTTAAGCTAAAGGTCCAGCTCTAACTTCAGGTATTTTATATGAAGTATTGTCTATTGCAATGGCAATATTATAGTGTATTTTATAGGCTACTTTTTCAATGCTTTTGTTTATTTCAACAGCATTAATAAAAGCATATATATTTGGATTTGAAAATCTATTGCTTTCAGCTTTTAACTCAACAACAGAAACACCGTTTAAATCCCATTCAACATCACTTCCGTTTTGAATTTCATAAACATCAAGATTATAGCTGATTTTCTCTTCATCAAAAGGAAGCTTTGAAGAGTCTTCATTTTGATTACTAAAAGCATAATCTAAAACTATGTTTTTTTCTTTTGTAAAGGTCTTTTTTATACTGGCTACATCAGTATCACTGTAATAAGTAATTACTAGCTTTCCGTTTTCTTCTTCCTTTATTTTAATATTACTAACACCTAAATCTTGCAATTGCTTTTTTACAATAGCAATAGTATTTTGAGTGTCCTGAGATGTTATGGAAGTATTTGTAAACTGTAATACAATTTCTTGATTTGGCACAGTAATTTGCTGCTGAGAAATAGCACCAAATAGAGTAAGTATAATAATTAAAGCACTAATGTACCATTTTGCCTTCATGCGCCAAATATACTCAAAACTAATAGTATTCCTAATTTTTATACCCATCTTTTTCCTTTTCTCTTTATTAAAATTTATCTCCGTAACTACAGCTATGCTTTAAAATTTTGCTTCGATAAAAGAAAAAATGTCAACCCTAAATTCTCCGAAATCCTATTTTTTTTTTGAGTATATAAAAAATAAAGACTGTATTTCTACAGTCTTTACGTAAATATCTATTTTAAAAGATTTAATTTTAAAACTCAAGTAAGCCATTAGTTTTCTTAACACCTTCAGCACTTTGTTGCATATGTGCTTTTTCGGCATCACTAAGTTCTATATTTACAATACGTTCTATACCATTTCTGCCTAAAACTACTGGTACACCAATACATAAATCGCTTAAACCATATTCACCTTCTAATAAAGTTGAACATGGAAACATTTTCTTTTGATCGCAAGCAATAGCTTGTACTAATCCAGAAACTGCTGCACCTGGTGCATACCAAGCCGAGGTACCTAATAATTTAGTTAATGTTGCTCCACCAACTTTGGTGTCTTCTTTTACTTGATTTAATCTGTCTTCACTTAAAAATTCAGATACTTTTATACTGTTTCGTGTAGCATGTGATGTTAATGGCACCATACCAGTATCGCTATGTCCACCAATTACCATACCGTCTACATCGCTAATTGGAGCTTCTAAAGCTTCGGCTAATCTGTATTTAAAACGAGCAGAATCTAAAGCACCACCCATGCCTATAATTCTGTTTTTAGGAAGGTTAGTTGATTTATGAACTAAATACGTCATCGTATCCATAGGATTACTTACTACTATAATAATTGTATTTGGAGAATGCTCAATTAAACTTGACGATACTGATTTTACTATACCTGCATTAATCCCAATTAATTCTTCGCGAGTCATTCCTGGTTTACGAGGAATTCCAGAAGTAATTACACAAATATCGCTATCTGCTGTTTTACTATAATCGTTTGTGATACCTGTAATCTTAGTATCAAACCCGTTTAAAGATGCACATTGCATTAAATCCATAGCTTTACCTTCGGCATAGCCCTCTTTAATGTCTAGCAAAACAACTTCCGAAGCGAAGTCTTTAATTGCAATATATTCTGCACAACTAGCGCCAACTGCACCTGCTCCAACTACTGTAACTTTCATAAGTTTATTTTTTAAATGATTTGTGATTTGTTATAAATTCTAGTCAAAATTCATGCTTTTTATTTACTTAAAACATGACTTTTGTTTGTTTTAAAAGCTATTAATTTTGGTTAACAAAAGTATGAATTTAAATGCTGTAAATAAAAAAAGTGCAAGATTAAATCCTGCACTTTAAATTCAAATAACTAATATAAACTAACTAAAACATAAATTATTAAAATATCTTTTTTTTATTTTACAAAAAAGAGTTTTATCTAAACCCAAAGTTTATACCTACTGAAAAGGCATTAAATTCGGCTAAATGGTATTCGGCATTCAATCTGAAAAAGCCTAATTTTAATTTGGTACCAATAGTCCCTCTAACTCCAGACACTTCGCTTGACACTGAAAAAGGATCGGTTATTGTCTCAGAAAATAAAGGCCCGTTATTAACAGTATAAGTTCCTAATAAATCCGATTCAGACTTACCCTTGATATATCCTAAACCACCATAAAAGTTAATTATTGGTAATTTGGTAGAGGCTATTAATTGAAACAACCAAGTATTTGTATCATTTTCTAAGCGTTGATTATTTCCACTTATTCCAGATGAATCTGTTAAATCGTAAGAGCCATCTAAATGCGTGTAAGCAACTAAACCAGATATTGCTACTGGCAGTAGTTTATCTGCAGGTAGCCATTTTGTAAATTCCATTTGCAATCCAGCTCCGTACATACTTAAATCCACATCATCAGTATCAATTTTAGGAATAAAACGCGCTTTAATTTCTATGCCTTTACTAAGTCCTAATGCGCCTTGAATAAATGCTGTTGGCAATAGATTGGCAGTACCCGAACCAATACCACTAGGCAAGGTAATAGTTTCTTGTTGCTCTCCTAAAATAGGATCATCATAAGTTACTACAATGTTTATATCTGAACTATTTTCACCTAAAGCAGTTGCTACCATTTTTGTATTGGATTGATCAGCAAACTCAACTGTAAAATCCTGATCTGGATTACTGTTATAATCAGCAATATTCATTAAAAATGATTTGTGGCTATTTTGTATTGTTGCAGCATTAGCAATAATAGAAATTTCAAAACCTCCCAAAGGTTTAGCATCAGCCGTATTAAACCAGTTGGCATTCATACTATATATTAAACCATCTGTTCCAGGTGCTAAATAATCATTAGCAAATCGTTCTGCGTTATCGACACCAGCAGCAAGAAGTGCATCAATATCTTGTGCTTTTGAAGTAATTGTTGCTATACAAAACAACATAAGTAGAGTTAACTTTTTCATTTTATTTTAAGATTTAGGTTTGACAAAAATATAAAAAAAATCACATAAAACAACGTTTAATCGTTAAAATATTACTTTTTGTCGATTTTTTTATAATGATTCTTTTTTTAAAAATTTATTCTTAGACTTAAATTTGGGGTTAAACCAAGGGATTTATTGTTTATTTGAATAGCTGAGTTAGAGTTCTCTGGATCTACCTCATAATATCTGTTAATACTGTTTTTCTTATTAATAAGATTAATAACTCCTGCACTTATAGAGGCATTAGTGGTGTTTGAAATATTAAAATTATATTTAACCGAAGCATCTAATCTCATGAAATTATCTAAATTTTCATTATTAGGCAAATCGTAATTGACTACTGTGTTATTACCATTCTGTATGGTTTCATTTCCTTCAACTGGTTTTGTGTAGGGATGACCAGATCTCCAAATACCACCAATTGATATTTTTAAGTTATCTACAATATCATAATTAAAAGCCAAAGACACCGAATGTCTAATATCTACATTATTGGGAAAAACGGATGGCGTAAAACTTTCAAATTTGTAATCATTAATACTATAAGTATAACTTAACCATGTACTATATTTATTTGCTGTTTTGTTTATAAGAAATTCTACTCCTTTTACATGATAACTTCCTGTAGCATTTAAGTATTGAAAATTATTATAAAACCCTTGATTAGAAGCTGTAATTCCTTCAACAACTTTATAAAAACCTTCTACATCTATCACTAGATTGTTTTGATTATACTCAAAACCTAAAGAGGCTTGTTTGCTTTCAGAAATCTTTATTTCTTTTTCATTAGCTAAAATCCAACGGCGGTTTTCAACTCCTAAAAAATCATCTTGAAAATCTATAATCTGAGTTGCAGATTGGTTTTTAAATTCGCCTTGTAACTTTAATGCAAAATAATGACTTAGTTTTTGCCTAAAATTTAATCTAGGCTCTATCAAAATTTTATTGAATTTTTGAAAATAATTCCCTCTAACCCCTAATCTGAGATAAGTATTATGTTTTTTAAATTCTATTTCGCTAAAAATCGCATGATTTAACAATACATCTTTTTTAGTTTTATCATAAGAAGGTGCACTTACAGTGGTTTCGTTCAAAATACCAATTTCACTAAATTGATAACCACTCAAAAGGTTTAAGTAATTATTAATCTTTAAATTAGTTTTAAGCTTAATTCCAGTTTCTAATACTTCATTTGCTTGCGTTAGTTTTTGATCGGTTTCAATTCTATAATCAACAGCATCAACATTATATTTTGAGTAAAAAACATTAAAATTTGTTGTAAACTTATTACTCCAAAGGGCATTCCAGCTAGCTCCAATACCTAAATTTTGTTGCTTTAAGTTACTAGTTTTAGATTCCGTTTCATCATCAGTATTGGTATAGCTTTCAGTGTAATCTAAATTATTATTTATGCCAATAATATTGGCTCTAAATTTATGATTCTCATTAAAATCAAAAAGCAGTTTTGCTGTATAATCGTAAAAGAAAAACTCAGACGACTTGTTGCTTTCACTTATATTATCGCTGTTAGTAGTCAACTCACTATCTTGAAAACTACGCTCAAAATAAGTATCGTAAGTCGGTGAGTTAAAAACATCTGTAAATGATCGCCTTCCAGATATATGCAACGCTAATTTTTCACTTAATGGTATTTCAAAAAAAGCATCGGCATGTATTAAATTAATACCTAAACCGCCAGTAAAAACGTCCTCTATTTTGTTTTTTGTTGACATACTAATGGTACTAGAAACACCATCACTAAATTCGCTTGAAGTACCGTTTTTGGCAACTGTAACTTTGTTTGTTAAATAAGGGTTATAAGCAGATATAAGCCCGAAAAAATGTCCAGAATGATACATTTTAATGTCATCCCAAAGTATTAGGTTTTGGTCATTCGTACCTCCTCGGACATTAATGTTTGCAATACTTTCGTTAACACTTTCTACCCCTGGTAAAGCTTGAATAGATTGCATAATATCTGGTTCTGTAAGCCCTGGTAAAATGCCAAACTTCTCCGTATTTAAAATAGTGCTCCCATCTATGCGTTTTTGTAAACCAGTGGTTAAAAACTTTGATATTAAAACCTGATTGAGTTCTTCATTTTTCACTTGCATTTCTATTGTTTTGCAAGTGTTTTGCAATAACATTAAATCCGCAGCTTTAAAAAGTTGTGTTTCAAAACCTAAAAAGGATATGATTATAGTTTCATTTACATCAACTTCATTCAAATTAAAAGCGCCGTCAATATTTGTAATAACACCTTTTGTTGTATTCCTAATTAAAACTGAAGCTCCAAGTAAAGGTTCTTTGTTTTTTTCTGAAACCAAAACGCCACAAATAGATATAGTTTTATTGATGGTAGAAACGGTTACATAACGCTCGTTAAGAAATTTAAAATTTAAAAGTGTTGTAGCATTTAAAGTGTCAATAATTTGGTTTAATGTATCTGATTTGTTCGGTGTGTTAACCAAAACACCACTTACATCATTTACCGAATAGGAAAACTTAACATCAAATTGTTTTTCTAATTTCTGCATTAAATCCAATAAAGGCATCCTTTCTTCAGTTTGAAAACCAAAGGAAAAAGAACAATAGGCAGTAAATAAAATTATTAGGTATTTAGTTCTTAGCATAGTTATAGAACTCAACTTTATTGCCATTTATTTTATAGCTTAATTTAAGCGGAATGGTTACAGACTGCAACGCAATATTTTTATCGACGTGCGTAAAGCTTCCTGAAAAAGCTTTAGTAACATCGACCTTTGAAGCATCAATAATTATATTATATTGAATTTCTAATTCATTAATAACTTGCCAAAGTGGCACATTATCAAATGAAGACTCTTTAGCTAACCAAGATGGGTTTTCAGCATTAAAGTCTTTAGTTAAATCAATTTCGTTATTAATAACTCTAAATGATTTTCCTGGTGTAAGTATCACTTTTTCTTTATTATGTGTAACACTTACAGAGCCTTCATAACATTGTACTTCAAAATAATTTGCACGCTCTTTTACATTAAACTGTGTTCCTAAAACTTGAATGCTACCTACATCTGTATGAACGGTAAATTTCTCTCCTTTTATTACTTTAAAAAATGCTTCACCATCTAAATCAAGACTTCTGCTTTTTTTCCATTCTTTTTTATTAAAGGATAGCTTAGATTGTGCGTTTAAAATAACTTCAGAATCATCTGGCAGTTTAAACGTTTCTGTTTGGGCAATTTCTGTTGAATATGATTTTGTATTGTTAAAGAATAAAAAATAAGACGATGTTAACATAACAACCAAAATGGCAGCTATCTTTAAAAACGATTGAAAATTTAAAGGAATTACTTTAGGCTCTTCTTTTTTAAATGTTCTAGTTTTAAAATCTGATAAAGCTTTTTGTACATCAACTTTAGGCGCATCAATTTGCTTGGAATAAAAGCCTGCCTTTTCTAGTACAGAAAAGTCTTCATCTGGATATAACTTTTTAATCTCAATAGTAGAGATTTCTCCGTCAAACCATTTTAATATGTCGCTTTCTTTGTTCATTTTTAATTCATTCTATAACTAAGACACCTATATATATATTTACCCTACCCTAATTAAATATTTTCTATATGTGCTCTTAAAATTTTTAGTGCGCCAGACATTCTTTTTTCAACTGCTTTTTGAGAAATCTCTAACAATTCAGCTATTTCTCTATATTTTTTTCCGTCTATTCTATTTAATAAAAAAACTTCACGCTGTGCTTCAGTTAATAATGATATGGCATTTTGTAATTTCTTTTTAAACTCTTCCTCTTCTAATAAATATTCTGGACTTTCAATTGTTTTATCAATATAAGGAGCAGCTTTTGCGTATTCTAAAACTACTTTATTATGTTTTACTTTATTTAAAAACAAATTATTAACTGTAGTAAATAAATATGTTTTTGCCTTTGTAAAATCTATTTTAGAACAATTCTCCCAAATTTTAGAAAATGCATCTTGAACCAAGTCTAATGCATTATTCTTATCACCACATTTATAGTACGCAAAATTACTAGCATGCTGAATGTGCTCTAAATAAAATTTATTAAAGTAAGTCTCTTCACAAAGTTTGGAGTCATTATTTGTCATTCTAAATAGGTATCTAAATCTTAAAATTAAAAAACAATTACAAAAGTAGGGTAAATTTATTTTTAGCTGTCTATAGTTTGTATGAAATCATAAAGTATGCTATGAAAAACGAAATTATAATTAAAGTAATTGAAATCATTTTAAAAATAATATTAACAATTTGCATTTTAGTTTCAATTCATTTAATAATTGAATTAATATTTTAAAAAGTAGGGTAAACTTAAAAAGAGTTGTCTTACTTCTAGAAAGCGAAAAAATCGCAAAAATAATAACCCAAAAAATTAATATCATGAAAAATTTAAAATTTATTACAGCAATCTTATTTATGTCTTTATTAGGATTTACATCTTGTCAAGATGAAGACGATAAAATTAATGGAGACAATTCGAAGGCAAATGCAGCAGACTCTCAAACAGCACAAAATTTAGAACGATCGTCTATGCATGATGGTAGTTTTGATGACTTTTTAGATAACGTATCTTGTTCATCTATATTATTACCAGTTACGGCTACCGTTAATGGAACTGAAGTTAATGTAATTAGCGAGTCTGATTATTCAACAGTGATAGATATTTTATCTGAATACAATAACGATGACGATGAAGTTGTTTTACATTTTCCAATATCTGTTCAATTAAGCAATTACACAGAAATTCAAATAGCAAATCAAATAGAATATGATGCGTTAATAATTGCATGTAACCAAGCTGAAAATACTGCTAAAGACGCTATTAATTGTTTAGATATCAATTTCCCAATCACTATATTCACTTATAATTTAAATTTTAATCAAAATGGTAGTGTTGTTATAGAATCTGAAGAAGAATTATATGCTTACATCAATGACTTTGGTAACGATAAATATTTCACCGTTAATTACCCAATTACTGCAACTTTAAACAGTGATACAGTAATTAGTATTACAAGCGACTTAGACTTACAAACTAAAATTACTGAATGCATTGCTATAGAAGATGAGATGGAAGAAGCTGAAGAAGATGCTAAAACTGTAGAAGCTATTTTAGTTGAAGGAACCTTTAAAGTACAATCGTTTATTGATGCAAGTATTGAAAAAGCAAATGATTATGCCAATTATACCATTGATTTAGCTGGCAATTTATCTTGTACTGCACAGAATACAGTAGATTCAACAGTTGAAGATGTACAAGGTACTTACGAGGTAACCTCACAAACAGAAGTGTATTTTAACTTAACCTTTTCTGGGAATGCTACTTTCGAATTACTAAATAATTCTTGGGAAGTAACAAGTTATTCTCAGAGCTCAATTTCTTTACAAAGCACAACAAATGCGGCTGTAACTTTAGTTTTAGCCCAAATATAATTAAGTTTGCATTTGTAACTTATGTTATGAAAACAGCTGCCAAAATTTGGCAGCTGTTTTTAATTTGAAAAACACAATTATGCTAAAAACATTAAGTTATATAAAGTAATTAAAAAAAATATCAGTTTATGGTAGGGTAAATTTAAATACAGTTGTCTTATCTACAGAAAGGCGAAAAAATCGCTATGAAAAAGAAAAAATATATAAACCCAAAAAAAAAGAATTAGTATTATGAAAACCTTAAAATTATTTACAGCAATCTTATTTCTATCATTTTTAGGATTAACATCTTGTCAAGATGAAATTGATAATGAAAATGGACAAAATCCAAACACAAATTCAGCAAACTCAGAAACAGCAAGTAATTTAGAACGCTCATCAATGTACGATGGTAGTTTTGACGATTTTTTAGATGGCATGTCTTGTTCTTCTATTTTATTACCAGTTACAGCAACAATTAACAACACGGAAATAACTATTGTTAGCGAATCTCAATATAACTTAGTTTTAAACATACTTGGAGAACTTACTAATGATCAAGATTCTATTGAATTTCAATTCCCACTTTCAGTAAAGTTAAGTAATTATACAGAAGTACAGATTGCAAATCAAACGGAATATGATGCACTTATGAATGCTTGCGAACAGGCTGAACAAAATGCTGAAGATGCTATTAATTGCTTAGATATAGATTTCCCAATAACCATTCTAACTTACAACTTAAACATAGAGCAAACAGGTAGTGTTGTTATTGAATCTGAGCAACAATTGTACACCTATATGAATAACTTTGGTAATGATGAAAAGTTTGCTATTAATTATCCAATAACAGCTACTTTAAATGGAGATACTATAGTAGAAATTACAAGCGATATTGATTTAAAAACTCAAATTACTGAATGTTTAGCTACAGACAAACTAAAAGAAGAGGCTGAAGAAAACGCTAATACATTAGAAGGTGTTTTAGTTGATGGGGCATTTAAAGTAGAATCATTTGTAACAGCTGGTGTTGATACAGCTAATGATTATGCTAACTATTCTATAGATTTTGCTAACGATTTAACATGTTTAGCAAAACATACAGTAAATGCAACTATTGATGATGTACAAGGTACATATGCCGTAACATCAGAGCTTGAAGTGTTTTTAAATCTAACTTTTTCAGGAAATGCTACTTTCGAATTATTAAATAATACATGGGAAGTTACAAGCCACTCCGAAAGTTCGATCTCTCTGCAAAGCACAACAAATGCTGCAATAACTCTAGTATTAGCCCAAATATAAAACTAGATTCGCATTTGTTACGTATGTTATGGTAAAACAGCTGTCAAGAATAGACAGCTGTTTTTAACAATTAAAAACAACTATATGAAACATAAATTTTTAATAACACTTTTGCTTTTAGCCTTTATAAATTCTTGTTCTAAAGAAGACATAACTAATACAGACCTTGATAATGGTACAGATAATGTAAATATAACTGCGAATCAAAAAGCAACAGGATCTTCATCTAACGATCTTTTATCTGATAATATATTTAAAAGTATGGTTATTGAAGTTGTTTATGTTGAAGGGTTTGAACCTACCCAAAATACTATTAATAATTTTAAATCATTTTTAGAAGCTCGAACTTTTAAGCCTAATGGGATTACTGTTGAAAAAAGAGCTTTTACACCTACTGGAAAAACAAAATACACTATTCAAGATATTATAACTATTGAAGATGCAAATAGAACCAAATACAACACAAATAATCAAATAGCCGTTTGGGCATTTTTTGCAGATGGAGAGTCAGACAAAAATACTAATAATAGTGCTGTTTTAGGCACTGCTTATAGAAACACCTCTTTTGTGATTTTTGAAGAAACTATTAAAGATTTAAGCAATAGTACTTTTGAACCCGATAGAAGTGTTTTAGAAACAACAGTTATAACACATGAGTTTGGGCATATTTTAGGTCTTACAAACCTGGGTTCAGATATGGTTAATGACCATGAAGATTCAGAGCATGCTAAACATTGTAATGTTGAAAGCTGCTTAATGTATTGGTCTGCAGAAACTGGAGATGGTCTATCAAATTTAATTGGAAATAGTAATGCCCCACAATTAGATTCGCAATGTATAGCTGATTTGCAAGCTAATGGCGGGAAATAATTTTTTTTAACTCAAAATTATAGAAATATGAAAACTAAATTTTTAACAACAATATTAATTATAACGGTGCTTTTTAATGCAAAAGCACAAGAAAATAAAAACTCAACTAAGTCTAATGCTGGTATAAAACTAGGCTATAATTTAGCAGCTGTTAATTTTGATGGCGATACTGAAACCGGACAAAGACATGCATTTCATGTGGGTTTTTATGGAGAATCTTTTTTAAACGAAAGTGTTGCTCTTCAAATTGAATTATTATACTCACAACAAGGTTACGAATTACAAGATAATGGCGGCACTTTTACCCAAAAATTAAATTATATAAATCTACCATTACTACTAAAAATATATCCAAGTGAAAACTTTTTTTTAGAAGCTGGTCCTCAAATTGGTTTAGCCATTTCTCATAAAGAAGAGTTTGATAGCAGCTTTGGTTTATTTGATACCTCTCAAGAATTTAACCCTAGCAACTATGATTGGGGTATAAACTTAGGTGGTGGTTTTAAAACAAACTCAGGAGTATCTTTAGGCATTCGTTATCATATAGGAATGGGTAATGTTTACGACGAAGGAAGTCCAAAAAATAGAGTATGGTAATTCTCATTGGGCTTTGATTTTTAAACTTAAGAACTCAAACCAAAAAGACCATCAAAACTAATAGTTTTGATGGTCTTTTTATATATAAACCTACGAGGTTTATTAATCATAGATGTATAATTTAAACTACACTTTTCAAATTTAAATTAAAATAATAGTAGGGTAAAAAAGGTTTAAGGTGTCTTAATATTGAAAGTCAATTATTAATAACATTAAAATTATTAAGTCATGAAAATATTTAAAACATCAGTATTTATTATTGTTCTAAGTTTTTCATTTGTGATACAAGCTCAAGATTCTGAATCGTCAAATGAAACAAAAATTGATAAAAAATCATATTATCAAAAAAGAGCATTAGAAGATGCTAAATATGAACAACAATTTAGTGCAGAAACTAAAGCAGAAGAAGAAACCTTTTGGAAAGATCAAAAAAATTATGAAAGTAATTTAAAAAGAAAAGATAGAAAAGCCTATAAAGCTTATATGAAGGGTAAAAAAGATGCCTATGCAGAACATTACGAGCATTGTAGCCATAATTGTCATCATAGTGATTATTATTATCACCACGCAACATTTTATTATTACAGGTACGATGGATATTACTATGAGAGATATCCTAGAAGAAGTACTATAAACACGAGAGTAAACGTAAGTACTCCAAATGTACGTTTAGGCTTATTCTAAACATATTACAATAAAAAATAGGCTATCAGAAAAAAGATAGCCTATTTTTTTATTTTATAAATTATTATTTAAGCATCAATATTAGCATAAATAGCATTTTTCTCAATAAATTCTCTACGAGGAGGAACCTCGTCTCCCATTAACATTGAGAAAATTCTATCTGCCTCAGTACCATTATCTATTTGAACTAAACGCATCGTTCTAAATTCTGGGTTCATAGTAGTATCCCAAAGTTGTTCTGCATTCATTTCTCCAAGACCTTTATAACGTTGTATTTTTGATCCATCTCCAAATTCTGAAACAATCTCATCACGTTCTTTATCAGACCAAGCATACTGTTTTTTAGCACCACGTTTTACTAAATATAATGGTGGTGTTGCAATATAAATATGTCCGCCTTCAATTAACTCTTTCATGTATCTAAAAAAGAACGTTAAGATTAACGTCGCTATATGGCTACCATCAATATCTGCATCACACATAATTACTACTTTATGGTAACGCAACTTTGAAAGGTTTAAAGCTTTACTATCTTCTTCAGTACCAATAGTTACACCAAGTGCTGTAAATATATTTTTAATCTCTTCGTTTTCAAAAACCTTGTGAGTCATCGCTTTTTCAACGTTTAAGATTTTACCTCTTAATGGCAAAATAGCTTGAAACGCTCTATCACGACCTTGCTTTGCAGTTCCACCTGCCGAATCTCCCTCAACAAGAAATACTTCACATTTTGCAGGATCTTGCTCAGAACAATCAGATAGTTTCCCAGGCAAACCTCCAATACTCATTACCGTTTTACGTTGCACCATTTCACGAGCCTTTTGAGCTGCATGACGCGCTTGAGCCGCAAGAATTACTTTCTGTACAATAATTTTAGCATCGTCTGGGTTTTCTTCTAAATAATCAGTTAACATTTCTGAAACAGATTGACTTACTGCTGCAGAAACTTCTCTGTTTCCTAATTTGGTTTTGGTTTGACCTTCAAATTGTGGTTCTTGAACTTTTACCGAAATAATAGCAGTTAAGCCTTCACGAAAATCATCACCTGCAATATCAAATTTCAACTTATCTAACATTCCAGATTCATCTGCATACTTTTTTAATGTATGTGTTAATCCACGACGAAATCCAGACAAATGTGTTCCACCTTCATGTGTATTAATATTGTTTACATAAGAGTGTAAATTTTCAGCATACGATGTATTATAAATCATGGCTACCTCAACAGGTACCCCATTTTTTTCACCTTCAAAAGCAATCACATCTTTCATTAAAGGCTCACGAGTTGCATCTAAATACTTTATAAATTCTTTTAGTCCTTCAGTAGAATGAAATGTTTCACCTTCATATTCACCATCTTCTTTTTTAGTTCTTTTATCTACTAAATGAATAGTAATTCCCTTATTTAAATAAGCCAATTCCCGTAAACGACTTGCTAAAGTATCGTAACTATACTCTAGTGTTTGTGTAAAGATAGTTGAGTCTGGTTTAAAGGTTACTGTAGTTCCTCTTTTATCAGTCTCGCCAATATGTTTGACTGGGTACATAGCTTTACCGCGCTCGTATTCTTGCTCATAAACTTTACCTTCTCTAAAAACAGTTGCTTTTAAATGTTCAGATAGTGCATTAACACAACTAACACCAACACCGTGCAACCCACCAGAGACCTTATAAGAATCTTTATCAAACTTACCACCTGCTCCAATTTTAGTCATAACAACCTCAAGTGCAGAAACCCCTTCTTTTTTATGTAAATCTACAGGAATACCACGACCATCATCCTCAGTAGTAATCGAATTATCCTCGTTAATAATTACTGTAATATTATTACAGTGTCCAGCTAAAGCTTCATCAATTGAGTTATCCACCACCTCATAAACTAAATGGTGTAGACCACGCGTACCAACATCTCCAATATACATAGATGGACGCATACGCACGTGCTCCATACCCTCTAAAGCCTGAATACTATCTGCCGAATAATTATGCTTGTTAAATTCTTCTTTTTTTTCGCTCATATTTATATTATTTATGATCTATTCTGGTTATTTTTTTCACAAAAAAAGACGCTATAAAGCATCCTTTTGAATACAAACAAATATACAAAATTACAAAGCCTTTAAAAAGCCTTTTAGCGAGTTTACTTAATAATTATCAACAATTGTTAATTACTTAAAACGCTCTTAAATCGACTAAAAAGTGTCTTAAAATTAATTTTAATGCTTTTTTAATCATTCTTGAATTTAAAAAATTATAAAACGCCTTAAATCGCATATTATAGATTTTATTATAATGAAAAAGACCAACAAAAATGCTGGTCTTTACTAATAAAAATATATAACTGAATACTCAATTAATACGCATCATCGTGAACTTTTGCTACTGCTCTACCCGATGGGTCATTCATGTTTTTAAAGGCCTCATCCCATTCTAAAGCTATTTTAGTACTACAAGCTACACTAGGCTCTTGTGGTACGCATAAAGCTGCTGCATCACTCGGAAAATGCTCTTCGAAAATAGAACGGTAATAAAACTCTTCTTTGTTTTGCGGTGTTTGAATTGGAAATCTGAAATGTGCATTTTGGATCTGCTCATCGCTTACAGCTTCGTCAACAACCTCTTTAAGCGTGTCAATCCAACTATAACCAACACCATCGCTAAATTGCTCTTTTTGCCTCCAAGCTACACTTTCTGGCAACATATCTTCAAAAGCTTTACGTACTACCCATTTTTCCATACGCTCACCGTTAATCATCTTGTCTTGAGGGTTAATCCTCATCGCAACATCCATAAATTCTTTATCTAAAAATGGAACACGACCTTCAATTCCCCAAGCTGCTAAACTTTTGTTAGCACGTAAGCAGTCGTACATGTGCAGCTTACTTAATTTACGTACCGTTTCTTCATGAAATTCTTGAGCATTAGGTGCTTTATGAAAGTACAAATAACCACCAAACAACTCATCTGCTCCTTCTCCAGATAACACCATTTTAATTCCCATCGATTTAATAACACGAGCCATTAAATACATAGGCGTACTAGCTCTAATCGTAGTAATATCGTAAGTTTCTAGGTTATAAATCACATCACGAATAGCATCTAATCCTTCTTGAATAGTAAACTTTATTTCGTGGTGAATGGTTCCAATATGGTCTGCTACTTTTTGTGCTGCAGCTAAATCTGGCGAGCCTTCTAACCCAACTGAAAAACTGTGTAATTGTGGCCACCATGCCGCTTGTTTGTCATCAGACTCTATACGTTTTTCTGCATATTTTTTCGCTATTGCTGAAGTAACAGATGAATCTAAACCACCAGATAACAAAACACCATAAGGTACATCACTCATTAATTGTCTGTGTACAGCAGCTTCAAGCGCTTCTTTTATCTCGCTGATACTGGTTTCGTTATCTTTAACAGCATCATATTCTGTCCATTCTCTGTTATACCATTTTACAAACTCACCATCTTTACTGCTTAAATAATGACCTGGAGGGAACAATTCTATTTTAGTACAAACACCTTCTAAAGCTTTTAATTCTGAAGCTACATAGAATGTTCCGTTTTGATCCCAACCTATATAAAGTGGAATAATTCCCATGTGGTCTCTTGCTACAAAATATTCATCTTTTTCAACATCGTAAATAGCGAAGCCAAAAATACCGTTCATTTCATCTACAAAATCTACTCCCTTTTCTTTATACAATGCCAAAATAACTTCGCAATCGCTTTCTGTTTGAAATGTATATTTACCTTCAAACTGTTTACGTAATTCTCTGTGGTTATAAATCTCACCGTTTGCTGCTAGAATTAACTTTTTATCTTCACTAAATAGTGGCTGCTTTCCTGAGGCTGGATCTACTATAGCCAAACGCTCATGTGCCATTATTGCTTTGTCGTCACTATAGATTCCGCTCCAATCTGGTCCACGATGACGAATGGTTTTAGACATTTCTAATATTTGAGGTCTTAAATCTTCAGCCTTTTGCTTTAAATCGAATGCACATACAATTCCACACATAATCTTTATCTTTTAATATATTTTATTCTAATTAATGATACAAAAATGCTATTATAGTTTTATTATAAAAACATAAGTCGACTAATTAGTTTCAATTTAAAATCAAATAGTTAATATTAACATAAATATGAAACTAAAACATTGTATTTTATAAATATTTTATTGAATATTGTAAACTTTAACATACTGAAATGACTTTTATAAAAACTTTAAGACAATAACGCTTTACCTTTAAACCATTATAAAAACTTAAAAACTCATTATGAAAAAATTATCATGTATTACAACTATTGCCTTTGCATTTATTATGCTATTGGCTACTAATGTGAATGCCCAAGAGTTTCCTAAAATGGACAAAAGTCCAATGGATGCTGCTGCTTATCCTGCTAGCTATAAAGAATCAAATAAGCTTATAAAAATTATTTACAGCAGACCACAATTAAAAGGAAGAGACTTAGAAACTCTAGCTCCTAATGGAAAGGTTTGGAGAACTGGTGCCAATGAAGCAGCAGAATTAACGCTTTATACAGATATGAAATTAGGTAACAAAACTGTAAAAGCTGGCACTTACACATTTTACATAATTCCTGGAGAAGAAGAATGTACTGCAATAATAAGTAAAGATTTAAATGTTTGGGGTTCTTATTTTTATAAGGAAGCTAATGATGTTGCTCGCTTGTCGGTGCCTTTAAATTCATCAGAAGAATCCATAGAAGCTTTCTCTATAGCATTTGATAAAGCTGACAATGGTGTAAATATGCATTTGGGTTGGGGAACCGCAAGATTAACTGTTCCTTTTACTAAGTAATTACAAATATAAAAAAAGCCTTGAAAATTCAAGGCTTTTTTAATTTATGGGATATTTAAATACTTATGTGTTTGTAGCGACACTTTCCATTTAGGATTTGCCATTACATAATCTACAATTTCTGGAACAACTTTATCACGTTTACTCCATTCGGGTTGCAAATATAAAATGCAATCTTTATTTACTTTAGAAGCTTGTTCTTCAGCGAAGCGAAAATCATCTTTATTATAAACAATCACTTTAAGTTCGTGTGCTTTTTCGTAAACCTCTTTAGTTGGAAGTTTCATTTTTTTCGGAGACAAACAAATCCAATCCCAAGTTCCTGTCAATTTATAAGCGCCAGAGGTTTCAATATGTATTTGTAAGCCTTCAGCTTTAAGCTTATTAGTTAAAAGTGTCATATCCCAAGTTAAAGGTTCTCCTCCAGTTATTACAATAGTGTCACTATATTTTTTTGCATTTTCTACAATTTTGTTTGTATGGGTTGGCGGATGTAAATCGGCATTCCAGCTTTCTTTTACATCGCACCAATGACATCCAACATCGCATCCTCCAATTCTGATAAAATAAGCCGCAGTTCCTTTATGATACCCTTCTCCTTGGATAGTATAAAACTCTTCCATTAATGGTAACATTTCACCTTTATCAACTAAACTTTGAAGCTCTTTTTTCATAGTTTGCAAAGATACGTATTCCTATTATAAATTTGCTATTTTGATTTCCAAATGAAATTACCTACTTTCGTGTCTTATTAAAATCATAAAGTAAATTGCTCTCAACCTCTCTCTCAAATGAAAAAAACTGCGTATTTAATAATACTGCTTTGCTGCAGCTATTATTACAGTGCCGCTCAAGTTGGTATTGGCACAACAAATCCAGATCAATCGTCTATACTTGATGTAGAATCTACAGACAAAGGTGTTCTTATCCCTAGACTTACTACAGTTCAAATTAATGCTATAGTTAATCCAGCTAACGGGTTAATGATATATAATACTGATTTAAATGAGTTTCAGTTTAATTGTGGTACCACGGCAATACCAGACTGGAGCAAAATTTCTCATGGAAACTCTGTAAAATATAGTAACATAGATATAACGTCTAATTTAAACTCTTCGTCATATACTAATATTCCTATTTTTGGGTTATTAGATTGGAATGATGATACTACGTTGTATTCCCAATCTGGAAATACAATAACTATAAACACTACTGGAAGGTATAAAATTACTGCTAATATTGCTTACACTGTGCCAAGTGTGGGTAACAGTGCTCATCAGCGTGTTTCTGTAGAGGCTCGATTAGCAATTAATGGAACACCAACAGGAGCTATTGCCAATACAGGCTATGTAAGGCGTGCTAATAACCATAATGAAGCATCATTACATATAACCGAGGTTTTTAATATTATAGCTGGACAAACCATAAGTGTACAAACCATAAGAGGTGGAAATAGTGCTCCAGCAAATTTTAGAAGTGTTGGTACCTCAAATATTTACATTGAAAGAATAAAATAATTAACTTTATTTACTAAAAACCTTATTTTTTTCTTCTTCATTTTTCCTGTATTTTTATGCAAAATTATTAGGCATGAGTAATAAGGACATTTTTTTTAAGCATATCTCTGAGGGCAACACCACCAAAGGCGATTTTATTCCTATTGGAGCTGCAATGTTAAATGGTGAAACTGTTACAGGTGCACATGTAAAAATTCCTTTAAAAACCATGAACCGCCATGGTTTAATTGCAGGAGCTACTGGAACAGGAAAAACCAAATCGTTACAAGTTTTAGCCGAAAACTTGAGTGATAAAGGTATTCCCGTTTTACTTATGGATATAAAAGGTGATTTAAGCGGATTAGCGCAACCAAGTCCTGGGCATCCTAAAATTGATGAACGTCACGAAAAAATTGGATTGCCGTTTGAATCTAAATCATTTCCTGTTGAAATTTTAACACTTTCTGAGCAAGATGGAGTTAGACTAAGAGCAACTGTTAGTGAATTTGGGCCTGTTTTATTATCGCGTATCCTAGATTTATCCGAAACGCAATCCGGTGTTGTTGCTGTTATTTTTCAATACTGTGATGATAATAAATACCCAATTCTTGATTTAAAAGATTTTAAAAAAATACTACAATACGCTACAAATGAAGGTAAGAAAGAATTTACCGAAGCTTATGGCAGAATATCAACAGCATCAACAGGTGCTATTTTACGTAAAGTTGTAGAACTTGAACAGCAAGGTGCTGATTTGTTTTTTGGCGAAACCTCTTTTGATGTTGACGATTTATTACGAGTTGATGATAATGGTAGAGGTTATATTAACATTATTAGACTTACCGATATTCAAGATAGACCAAAATTATTTTCGACATTTATGTTAAGTTTATTGGCTGAAATTTATTCAACTTTCCCAGAACAAGGCGATAGCGATAGACCAGAACTTATCATGTTTATTGACGAAGCACATTTAATTTTTAACGAAGCATCAAAAGCATTATTAAATCAAATTGAAAGCATAGTAAAATTGATTCGTAGTAAAGGTGTCGGATTGTATTTTGTAACCCAAAACCCAACCGATGTCCCCGAAGCTGTTTTAAGTCAGTTAGGTTTAAAAGTGCAACATGCTTTAAGAGCTTTTACGGCAAAAGATAGAAAAGCCATTAAATTAACGGCGCAAAATTATCCAGATTCTGAGTATTACGATACTACCGAAGTTTTAACATCCTTAGGTATTGGTGAAGCTTTAGTCTCGGCTTTAGATGAAAAAGGACGACCAACGCCACTTGCCGCAACCATGATGCGTGCACCAATGAGCAGAATGGATGTTTTAACCGATGGCGAATTGAGTAATTTATTATCTGAATCTAAAATGGTTAAAAAATATAATGAAACTATTGATAGAGAAAGTGCTTACGAAATGCTTAACGAAAAAATAAAACAAGCCGAAGCAGAAGAAGCCAAAGAAAAGGCACAACGTGAAAGAGAAGCACTCAAAAAAGCTGAATCTAAACAACGCGTATCAACATCCAGACAAAGGAGTACACGTATTAATCCCGTAGTAAAAGTACTTACAAGTGCTACATTTATAAGAAGTGTTTTTGGCATTTTAAATAAAGTCTTAAAAAAATAATCGCATATCAACACTTCAATAATTCTAATAAAAAATAATCAATGCACAAATCAATTTTCAGCCTCATAATCTTAACCCTATTTGTAGTTAGTTGTAAAAAGGAACAAGACCCATTTCAAATTAGTAAGCATCATATTGGATCACTAACCGATTCTACACAAGTTAAAGATTTAGAATTTGTTTTCAGTAAAGATTCAGTTGTAAAATTTATTAGTGGTGATGAATTTACTGGCAACAATAGTGACGTTAAAATTTTTGAAAAGGGTGGTAAAAAACTATTATCGTTAACCCCAAGACAATCTTTAGATTCTACTTCGGTTATTGAAAGTGTTCAAATTTTCGATCCTCGTTTTAAAACCGATAAAAACATAACAACTTTAAGCACTTTTAAAGACATCACTAATAATTATAAAATTTCAAGAATAGATAATTTAATAAATTCTATTGTAATTTCTGTAAACGACATTAATGCTGCTTTTACAATTGATAAGAAAGAATTACCTGCAAACCTTCGTTTCGATATGAATTTAAATATTGAATCTGCACATATTCCTGATGATGCAAAAGTAAAATACTTTTTTTTAAATTGGAGTAAACTATAATAAAAGAAAACTTTATGAACCCTTTATTCTCAAAGCTTTTAGTTAATATCGCTCGCAAAAGGCTTGAAGATAAAAACACACACAAACCAGTAAATATAAATGAACTTGCTCCTGCTGTTAGAAAACTAAAAGTAGAATTATCTCATGGTATCAAAGAATATATTTTCATATTAATTGGTGTATTTTCTGCTGGTTTTGGTTTAAAAGGTTTTTTATTGCCTAATAAATTTATAGATGGTGGCGCCACAGGAATCTCACTATTATTAGAACATATAACATCCCTAAATTTAGGATTATTATTAGTCTTAGTTAACCTTCCTTTTGTATTTCTAGCTTCTAAAACCATAGGCAATAAGTTTGCTTTAAGAAGTATTGCAGCCATTACACTTTTAGCATTTGTTGTTCATTTTGTAGACTATCCAATTATTACAGAGGACAAATTATTAATTGCCGTTTTTGGTGGTTTCTTTTTAGGTTTAGGAATTGGAATGTCTATGCGAGGTGGAAGCGTTATTGACGGCACCGAAGTTTTAGCCATTTATTTGGGCAGAAAATTATCGCTTACTATTGGCGATGTATTGTTACTTATTAACATTATAATCTTCTCTATAGGTGGTTATATTTTATCTATGGAAACAGCGCTTTATGCTATTTTAACATATTTAGCAGCAGCAAAAACCGTAGATTTTGTGGTTGATGGTGTTGAAGAATATGTAGGCGTTACTATAATCTCGAACAAACATGAAGAGTTGCGACTTATGATTGTAAAAAAATTACAACGTGCTTGCACCATTTATGCAGGAAAAGGTGGCTTTGGAAGTAATGGTGAAAGCTACAATAAAGACATAATTTATACTATTGTTACACGATTAGAACTTGCTAAACTACAAACTGAAATTGATAAGATTGACGAAAAAGCCTTTGTTATTATGGGTGTTGTTAAAGATTTAAAAGGAGGAATGATTAAGAAGAAACCGATGAAATAATCGAATTAACAAAAATTGTATTACAATAAAAATATGCCTCAAAAAAAATACACCATACAAAATAAGCCTTTTGTTGTACCAACTACAGATGGTAAAATTATAAGTGAACATTTTGGAATAGCAACCGATAGGAATTCTAAAATAAGTCTCGCGCATATGAAAGCGCCAGCAGGTTGGAGCGAGCCTTTTCAAACTCCAGAATTTGATGAATACACATTCATTATCAAAGGCAAAAAACAATTTATTATTGATGGCGAAACCATTGTTTTAAAAGCTGGTGAATCTATCAAAATTAAAAAAAATACAAGAGTACAATATTCCAATCCGTTTAAAGAAACTTGCGAATATATTGCCATTTGCACGCCTGCATTTTCTATGAATTTAGTAAATAGAGAGGATTAAATGAAGCAGTATCTTCCAAAAATTATTGGTTTTTCTATAAACCTTATAAGTTATTTTTCATCTTCACGTGCAGCAAAAATAGCCATTTATATTTTTTCAAAACCAAGAAAAGGTAAGCTAAAAGAAGAGGAAATAAACTATTTAAAATCTGCTATAGAAAAAGACATTATTTACAATGATTTTACGCTAAAAACATATCACTGGAAAGGAAATAAAGAAACCGTTCTACTTGCACATGGTTGGGAAAGCAACTCTTTTAGGTGGAAAGATTTAATCGAGATACTTCGAAATTTAGATTATACCGTTATTGCCTTAGATGCACCTGCTCATGGTAATTCTGGCAGCAAAACATTCAACGCTTTGTTATACTCAGAATGCATTAATGTTACTCTAAAGCAGTTTAAAGTCGATACTATTATTGGGCACTCTGTTGGTGGTACTGCTAGTGCTATTGCATTAGATAGTAACAATAAATTATCGATTAAAAAATTAATTTCACTAGGAGCTCCTTCAAACTTTATTGGCTTGGTTAAAAGTTATAATAGCATGATGGGGTTTAATAAAAATGTTATTAAAGCTATTAACACATACTATTTAAAACATTTTGGTTATTTACCAGAATATTTTACTGTAGCAAATTTTTCGAAAAATATTCAAGCAAAGGGGTTAATTATTCACGATAAAAAAGACAGGATTATTCCTTACAGAGATGCTTTAGAAATTAAAAAACATTACCAAAATGCCGAACTAATTAAAACCATGGGGTTTGGTCACGGACTCAAATCAGATAAAGTCTATAATCATATAATAGAATTTTTAAACACCTAAGTTTATTGTACTTTTGAGCCATGAGTGAAGCATTAAAACGAATCAACAAATTTTTAAGCGAAGCTGGATATTGCTCGCGTAGAGAAGCAGATAAATTAATTGAAGCTGGTAGAGTTACCATTAACGGTGTAGTGCCAGAAATGGGAACAAAAATCTCGCTAAATGATATTGTACATGTTGATGGAAAAGAAATTAAAAACACTAAAGAATCTTTTGTTTACTTAGCG
This sequence comes from Wocania ichthyoenteri Th78, assembly GCF_000789235.1. GTDB lineage: Bacteria > Bacteroidota > Bacteroidia > Flavobacteriales > Flavobacteriaceae > Wocania_A > Wocania_A ichthyoenteri. The sequence continues at coordinate 3,159,019 of NZ_KN525716.1, read as the reverse complement.
TTTAACAAACCCGTCGGAATAGTTTGCACCACAGATACAAGTGTGGAAAAAGATAATATTATCGATTATATTAACTATCCAAAACGCATTTTTCCTATTGGTAGATTAGACAAACCCAGCGAAGGTTTAATCCTTTTAACAGACGATGGCGATATTGTAAACAAGATTCTTCGAGCCAGTAATAATCACGAAAAAGAATATATTGTTACGGTTGATAAACCTATTTCGCAAACGTTTATTAATAGAATGTCTAGCGGTATTTATCTTGAAGATTTAGGGAAAACGACAAAAAAATGTGAAGTCAAAAAAATAAATTCAAATACGTTTAGCATCATTTTAACTCAAGGATTAAACAGGCAAATTCGTCGTATGTGCGAATATTTAACTTACGAGGTTGAAACCTTAAAACGTATTCGAATAATGAATATAAAACTCGATATGCCTTTAGGCGGATACAGGGAACTCACCAAAGATGAGCTTAGTGAATTAAATCGATTAATTAGCACATCTAACAAAGAATATATAGCATCTACAAATAGAATAAAAAAGTAAAAGTATATCCAACATGGCATCACCTTTTCATTTAGCAATTCCAGTTTACAATTTAGAAACTTGTAGAACGTTTTATCGTGATATTTTAAATTGTGAAGAAGGGCGAAGTGGTGACCATTGGGTAGATTTTAACTTTTTTGGGCATCAATTAGTTATTCATTACAAACCAAAATCTGATAGTGATTTACACACCAATGCTGTTGACGGAAAGGCTGTTCCTGTACCCCACTTTGGCGTAGTTTTAGATTGGGACATTTTTCACGCTTTCGCGGAGGATTTAAAAAGTAAAAATATTGAATTTGTTATAGAGCCTTACATTAGGTTTGAAGGTTTAGTAGGCGAAAAAGCCACTATGTTTTTTTATGATCCATCTGGTAATGCTTTAGAGTTTAAAGCCTTTAAAGATATAAATCAGTTATTTGCTAAATAACTGATAGTTTCTTTTACGTCTTTTTTCAATTATATAAAAAGGAAAATAAATCAGTAAAAAATAGGGGATTATTATTATTTGCACAACTATTATATAAAATGGCCATTCCCCAAAATAATCTAATACGGATGCCGATTGTGGTTTTTCATTCAAATAAAAATAATTGGCATTTAATGTGAAATTGATAATTACCATAAAGATAACGTAGAACTGCAATGCAAAAAACGATTTAAAAATACTTTTAAAAGTTGGTTTCATTTTAAATACAAAAATGGCATAAAAAATTATTATTAAAAGCCCTAGGTGAACTACCCAATACCTAAAATAGTCGAATGTTGGAAATCCTTCATGAATATCTGGTGTTAAAACGCCTTGTGTGGTTCCTGCAATAATCCAAAATGTTAATATTTCGAACATCCAAAATTTTCTGTAGTGAGTAAATATGGGAACTAACAATGCTATTAAACTGCACAAATACAAAGGCAAATCTGTGGTAATGTTGTAATTACCCATACCTATGCTGTATAAATGAAATGCTAGTACGGTAAAAGAAACCAACCACCCAAATACGTGTAACGCTTTCTGCTGTTGCTTTTTACTTAATTTTTGTCTGGAGTATTTAATAAATAAAATACAAAATATAACCGAAAAAAGAATTGGTAGTATATGCTCAAAACTACCAATAGCAACTCTTTTAAATAAAAAAATTACGTTATAAATAAGATAATCCATAACGCAATTTAACAAAAGTATATGTATTAATTTGAGTGTCTTTCTCTTGCTAACAATGTATTTTTAAGTAGCATTGCAATCGTCATAGGACCAACGCCTCCTGGAACTGGAGTAATATAACTTGCTTTTTTGCTTACACTTTCAAAATGCACATCGCCTGCTAATCTATATCCGTTTTTCTTTGTAGCATCAGGAACACGAGTGATTCCTACATCAACAATAACCACATCTTCTTTAACCATATCGCCTGTTAAAAATTCCGAAATCCCAATAGCTGCAACTATAATATCTGCTTTTTTGGTAATGTCTAATAAGTTTTTTGATCGGCTATGAACCACGGTTACTGTAGCATCACCTGCTTTTCTTTTTTGACTCATCAGTATACTCATAGGGCGACCAACAATATGGCTTCTTCCCATAACCACAACATTTTTACCTGAAGTTTCAACCTGATAGCGTTCTAATAACTCAAGTATTCCGTAAGGTGTTGCTGGTAAAAAAGTTGGTAAACTTAAAGCCATCTTTCCAACATTTGTAGGGTGAAATCCATCAACATCTTTATCAGGATTTACTGCCATTAAAACTTTTTGCTCATCAATTTGTTCTGGTAAAGGTAATTGCACAATAAACCCATCAATTTCATCATTTGTGTTTAAATCATTTATTTTTTCAAGTAAAGCTTCTTCAGAAGTGTATTCTGGCAACTCTATAAGTGTAGAATTAAATCCAACAAGCTTACAAGCTTTTACTTTGGCATTTACATAAGTCATACTTGCACCATCAGACCCCACTAGAATTGCAGCTAGGTGCGGTACTCTTTCTCCTTTTGAAACCATAGACTTTACATGATCAGCTATCTCTTCTTTAATGTCGTTACTAGTCTTTTTTCCGTCTAAAATTGTCATTATAAAATAGTTTTCAGTCGCAGTCGCAGTCACAGTTTCTTACTCTGTCAACTTACTCATGCTTATAATTAGTTTTCACTTTTTACTCCAAATTTCCCTGGATTGTTAATCATATAATTTATTAGCTTCCCAATTTCTTTACCTTCTTCTGAACATTTCGTATAATCTTCAGACGAAATATAGTTACAAGCCAATGCGAAATCTAACCATGTATTGGTTTCGGAATTCTCGCCATCAGCATCTGTAAGTTTACTTATAAAATGTTTCGGATATCTCCTTTTTCTATAAGCTTCCGAGATATTTGCACATACTGAACGTGAACTTCTTCTAATTTGATCTGTCAAAGAATAGATTTCTTCTTTAGGGAAGGATTTTGAGATTTCAAAAACTAGCATAGCTAAATCAAACGATTTTTGATAAGCCATAAGTTTTTTAAAATCCATGAATTTTATTTTTTATTCTGAGTACTGCTACTGAATGCTGTTTACTTATTTAACGCATGTTTTTCATAGCTTGCATCATTTTTTTACCGCCACCACCTTGCATCATCTTCATCATTTTGCTCATTTGGTTGAATTGTTTTAACAACTGATTTACTTGTTGAACTGATGTACCCGATCCTTTACCAATGCGTTTTTTTCTACTCGCGTCAATAACAGAAGGGTTACTTCGCTCTTTAGGTGTCATAGAATGAATAATCGCTTCAATACCTTTAAAAGCATCATCATCAATATCAACATCTTTAATCATTTTTCCAGCACCTGGAATCATTCCAACAAGGTCTTTCATGTTACCCATTTTCTTGATTTGCTGAATCTGTTTTAAGAAATCATCAAAACCAAACTGGTTCTTCGCTATTTTCTTTTGAAGTTTTCTAGCTTCAACTTCATCAAATTGTTCTTGTGCTCTTTCAACTAACGACACCACATCTCCCATTCCGAGAATACGGTCTGCCATACGCGATGGATAGAACACATCAATAGCTTCCATTTTCTCTCCCGTACCAATAAACTTAATAGGTTTATTAACTACAGATTTAATTGAAATAGCAGCTCCACCTCGTGTATCACCATCTAATTTGGTTAAAATAACACCATCAAAATTCAACGTATCATTAAAGGCTTTCGCTGTATTTACTGCATCTTGCCCTGTCATAGAGTCTACAACAAACAATGTTTCTTGCGGTTGAATGGCTTTATGTATGTTCGATATTTCGGTCATCATCACCTCATCAACAGCTAAACGACCTGCGGTATCTATAATTACCACATTAAACCCGTTAGCTTTAGCATGAGCAATACCAGCTTTAGAAATGGCAACCGGATTGTTGTTTCCTCTATCGCTGAAAACCTCAACACCAATTTGCTCTCCAACCACATGTAATTGGTCTATCGCCGCTGGACGGTACACATCACAGGCTACTAAAAGTGGCTTCTTAGTTTTTTTATTTTTAAGATAATTAGCAAGCTTACCAGAAAACGTTGTTTTACCAGAACCTTGTAAACCCGACATTAAAATAACACTTGGCGCACCAGAAAGATTAATACCCTCGGCATCACCTCCCATAAGTTCGGTAAGTTCGTCTTTAACAATCTTAACCATAAGTTGCCCTGGTTGAAGCGTTGTTAGTACGTTTTGCCCTAAAGCTTTTTCTTTAACTCTATTGGTAAACTCTTTGGCTATTTTAAAGTTAACATCGGCATCAAGTAAAGCACGACGAACTTCTTTTAAAGTTTCGGCAACATTTACCTCTGTAATGCTTCCATGTCCTTTAAGAACGTGTAAGGCTTTATCTAATTTATCGCTTAAATTATTAAACATAATTTTTATTGAAATTTTAAGAAATGCAAATTTAAGGATTTGAAGCGTATTATAGAAGTAACATTCTATAAAAAAGAAGAATAAAAAAGGCTGCCAAATTTTAATTTGACAGCCTATATAAAGGAAACTTACTTAATAATTAACCTAACCAACCGAAAAGATGAGTTTCCTTTTTCACCAAAAACATAATTATGCTTTCTTTTCAAGGACTAATATGCGTTCTATTTCTCCTGTTGAGCTTAAATCTTTTAACTCTATTCTATTTGGATTAATTTCTAAAATCTTCCATCTGTGGTTTAACACTTGAAACGGTGGCTCAATACCATAATGCATTCCTAAATGCAAACCTTCATATCTATAAGCTAACCAATTACCATCAATAATTCCGTTATTAGGATCGGTTACTTTAATCCATCCGTTTTCTAAGAAATTAATTGTATACATAAAGTATTCATCCGTTTTATTTACATCGCCATCTTTATATAAAGCTATTTCCCATTCTCCAGTTACAAGTACATCATCAATATAATTTATATCGCTATCACCATCTGGACAGTGTCTTCTTAAAACCATTTGATTGTTATCATTTTCAAGCTTAATCACACCTGGCTCTAAGAATGTAATAAACCATTCTAATTTTAAATTTGGTCTGCCATCTAAAGTAATTTGTAAGATGAAACCAGCGTTTCTAACTCCTATTTCGTAAGTACCTTCAACAAACTCTCCATTTACACGAATTTTAACAACATTATTAGCAAAGAATTTTAATGGTGTTCCTATATAATTTTTATCATTATCGTTACCATCAACCTGTAATCTGGCAACTCTCCACAAACATTCTTGTAAGTAGTTTTCAATTCTTTCTTTAGTAATGTCAATAACCACATCACAGTTTTTCTTCATGATAATTCTATTTCCACCTTCTTCGTATAGTTTTATTTTACCGTATTCAATATCGTAAACAATCCATTCTAAAGTAAAGTCTGCTAAGGTGTCGAATTCTAATTTTAAAAGTGCGCCTCTAGGGGTTACACGAGTACTCCAAGTACCAGTTAATATATCACCATTTCTAGCACGCATTTTCACAACACCATCTTCTTTAAAGTTTAAAGCATACTCTTTATAATCAGTAGTGTTATCTTGATTGTTTCTTTTAAACTCATGTACAACCCATGGGCAAATTTTTAAATATTCGTCTAAACGTTCTTTTGTAAAATCGTCGTCGCCATAATCGTTATCATCATCTTCATCACAAGTGTCTTTAGCTTCATTAATAGTGCTTTCTAGCTCTTGGTTATTATTTACAACTATTTCTGTGCCATCAGCTAAAACCATAGTTACAGGAAAGTTAAGACTTGCAAACACTTCTCCTTCTTTTACACGTTTAATGAATTTATACAATTGTCTATCATTTTCAACAGTAATCACATCAATAACTTGAAAGTTAGCATCGTAAATCGAAAAAGAAATTGGATATTTAAAATCGATACATTCTATATCGTCGTCATTTTCATTTTCACCTTTACATTCATCAACAAATTCTTTTAATTCAGCGGCATTATTGATTACAATATCGTCATGTTCTGCTGTAATAATTGTAATAGGAAAGATGATATCTAAACGATCGTCATCTTCTTCAAACTCATTAAAAATAGCTTCAATCACTTTATAGTCTTCTTCTGAATCTATAATAATTTCGAGTCCGTTAACAACAACCGTAACAGGTAATTTAATAGATAAACAACTTGCTCTGTCAATAATATTGTCTTTAGAGCCATCCATTTTAGAAGCAGAACTCATTAGCGCCGTTAATGGAGCACTAGCTGTAAGAGCTTCAGTCTCTGCTGGTGGTGTAATGTCAACAACTTCTTCCTGACAAGATGTAAACATTAAAAGGGCAAAAAAAGGTAATAGCAATAAAGTACTAATTTTAGTTTTCATAATATTAAAATTTGGGTTAAACATAGCATTTTGAATATAAAACAAGATAACTTTAAAAATTCCTACCCTACTTTTTAAAAAAATTTAAAAAATTCCAAATTATAAACTCTAAAAAAGCTTATTTTAGTAGTATTAACAGCTAATTACAATGGAGAAACAATTACACGATAATATTTGCGAGGAACGTATTTTTTCTTCCATATTTAATAAACACGCTAAAGATTTACACAACTTTTTATACTATAAGTTTGGCGAGTTGCTAAACCCAAAAGACAAAACGCAAGAAGCTTTTATAAAGTTATGGCAAAACTGCGCGAAGATTTCTCCAGACAAAGCCAAAAGTTTTTTATTTACTACCGCCAATAATTTAATGTTGAATGAAGCGGCACACCAAAAAGTAGTGCTAAAATACCAGCAAACGAAACCGAAAATGTCTACTAACGAAAGCCCTGAGTTTTTAATGCAGGAAACTGAGTATAATGACAAGTTACAAAAAGCCTTAGCAAATTTAACCGAATCACAACGTGTTGCTTTTATGATGAATAGAGTTGAAGGAAAACGTTTTAAAGAAATTGCAGAGCTTTTAGACATATCGACCAAAGCGGTTGAAAAACGGATTTATGGTGCTTTGGCGAAATTGAGGGAGGATATTAAGGAGTTGTGATGATGAAAAAAACGTTATTTCAAATCAATAAAATGGATTGTCCTTCTGAAGAAAATTTAATTCGAATGAAATTAGAAGGAATTTCTAGTATTAAAAATTTGGAATTTGACATTCCTAACCGAATATTAACAGTTTTTCATATTGGGAAAATTGACCAAATTGAAAAATCTATAGCCCAATTAAACTTAGGCGAAAAAAAATTAAAAACCGAACACAGTGAACAAATTGAATTTATAGAAAATTCTAACCAAAGAAAACTACTTTGGGCTGTTTTATCTATAAACTTCTTGTTTTTCCTTTTAGAAATGACAACTGGAATCATTTCCAAGTCAATGGGACTTGTTGCAGATAGTTTAGACATGCTTGCTGATTCATTCGTATATGGGTTAAGCCTTTTAGCAGTTGGCAGAACATTATCAACAAAAAAGCGTGTAGTAAAACTTGCAGGTTATTTTCAAATAACGCTTGCCATTATCGGTTTTTTGGAAGTACTAAGGCGCTTTTTTGGCACAGAAAATCTTCCCAACTTTTCTACCATGATTATTATTTCCTTTTTAGCTTTAATAGCAAATAGTGTTTGCCTTTACCTTCTCCAAAAATCTAAAAGCAAAAAAGAAGCACATATGAGGGCAAGTATGATTTTCACCTCAAATGACATCATTATCAATTTAGGTGTTATTTCTGCTGGATTATTAGTCAACTGGCTTAATTCGAATAAACCTGACTTGATCATTGGAACTATCGTTTTTATTTTAGTAGTTCAAGGCGCTATAAGAATATTAAAACTTGGGAAGTAAATATTAATTTAAAAAAAATCACTCCAAGGGTAGGAAAAAATAAAAGTTAACTGTTATATAGTTGTATAAGAATTATGGACAAAGAAATTTTAATATCGAAATGGTTAAATAACAATCTAAATGATCAGGAACTTGAAGCGTTTAAAAACCTTGAAGATTACGATGATTTAGTAAAGTTAAATAACAGCGTGCAAGCTTTTAAGGCTGATAATTTTAATACGTCTACCGAATTAGAAACCGTATTATCTAAAATTAAACGCTCTAAAAAGCAGACTATACATTGGGTAAAACCATTAATGCGTGTTGCTGCAATACTTGCTGTTTGTTTTAGTTTATACTATTACACAACCACTTTAGACACGACGATTACTACTAAATTTGCCCAAAAAACGACTATAGAATTACCAGACGCTTCTAGTGTTTCACTTAATGCAAAATCGTTGTTAGCATTTAATAAAAACAATTGGAAACACGAGCGCGAAGTAGAACTTAATGGCGAAGCTTTTTTTAAAGTTGCCAAAGGCTCTTCATTTAAAGTTATTACAAAATCAGGAACCGTTACGGTTTATGGTACTCAATTTAATGTAAAACAACGGGACAATTATTTTGAGGTTATTTGCTACGAAGGATTAGTTGGCGTAACGCACAATTCTCAAGAAACAAAATTAAAACTGGGAGACCGTTTTTTAATTATCGATGGGAAAATTATTGTTAAAGAAAAAGAAAACCGTACAACACCTTCGTGGTTAAATAACGAAAGCCAATTTAAAAGTTTACCTTTTAAAGAAGTTATTGCAGAATTTGAAAGACAATACAACGTTACTTTTGATGTAACAAATGTTGATACCAATCAACTATTTACAGGTGGTTTTCCACACGATAGTTTAGATACTGCAATTGAATCTATTACCTTACCTTTACACTTAACCCATAGTAAAACCAACAATACTATAACATTAAAACGTGAGTAGAAAAGGTACAGGTTCTATCTTTATACTATTGTTTTTTTTGAATGTTTTGGATTTAAGTTCTCAAACTATTCAAAAAGAAAAGCACCCACTTACTGTCGTTTTAAAAATTATTGAAACCCGCTATAACATTAGTTTTTCTTATGCTGATGCGACCATTCATAATAAAAAAGCAACAATTCCAGATGAAAATTTAACTTTAATTGAAGTTTTAGATGTTCTTAAAGATGAAACGAAGCTAGATTTTGAATTGTTAGACAATCGATTTGTCGCCATTAAAATTAATAAACCGTTAAGTCTGCAAAACAACATTCAAAAACTCGACGAAGTCATAATAACCAACTATCTAACCACAGGGATTACAAAATTAAACGATGGCTCCATTACCATAAAACCAGAAACTTTTGGTATTCTTCCAGGTTTAATTGAACCTGATGTTTTACAAACCATTCAATCGCTTCCAGGAGTTTTAAGTATTGACGAAACCGTGTCGAATATTAATATTCGAGGAGGTACGCACGACCAAAACTTGCTGCTTTGGGATGGTATTAAAATGTATCAATCTGGACATTTTTTTGGATTAATTTCAGCATTCAATCCATACACCACAAAACAAGTAAACGTTTCAAAAAACGGAACACGCGCCAAATATGGCGATGGTATTTCTAGTATTATCGATATGCAATTACCCAATGATATTGACAATGTGTTTAAAGCTGGCGGTGGATTTAATTTAATTAATGCCGATGTTTTTGCTAAAATTCCTTTATCGTATAATACCGAATTGCAAATTTCCATGCGTCGTTCGGTAACAGATTTGATTACCACACCAACTTACAATCTTTATAAAAAACGTGTTTTTCAAGATTCAGATTTAACCAATTTTAATCAAGATGATGAAGCTATTGACAAAAACGAACAGTTCTATTTCTACGATATTACTGCAAAATTTCTATATGACATTACTAAAAAAGATAAAATTCGGTTTCACTTTTTAAACGCAAACAACAAATTAAATTATGAAGAACTAGCCAATATTAATGACAGAAACGAAGCTTTAAACAGCAAATTGTCGCAACGTAATTCTGCATTAGGATTAAGCTACACCAGAGGTTGGACTTCAAAACTTTCAACCACTGCGCAAGTATATGTTACTAATTATGATTTAGACGCTATTAATTTCGATATAATAAACAACCAACGATTAATTCAAAAAAATGAAGTCGTTGATGGTTCGGCAAAATTAGATATTAATTACAACCACAATAATCAGTTAAAACTAAATGGAGGCTATCAATTTACCGAAGTTGGGATTAGTAACCTTGAAGATGTAAATAATCCGATTTTTAGAAGCTTTATAAGAGATGTTGTGCGGAGTCATTCACTTTATGCCGAAGCTGCTTTTTTATCAAACGATGCAAAAACCAATTTGAAATTTGGGAATAGAATAAACCATTTTCCGAAATTCAACATGACTATAAATGAACCGCGTTTAAGTTTTAGTCAGCGGTTTTTAAACAATTTTAGATTTGAATTATTGAGCGAACTTAAAAGCCAAACCACATCTCAAATTATCGATTTACAAAACGATTTTTTAGGGATTGAAAACAGACGATGGATTTTATCGAATAATAACCCCGAGGTTATTACTATTAACAATAAAAATATTCAACCTGTTCCTATTATAAAAAGTAAACAAGCTTCAGTTGGTTTGCATTATAACAAAAACAAATTGATGATTAGCGCTGAAGGCTATCTTAAAAAAGTTAATGGTATTAGTACTCGTAGTCAAGGATTTCAAAACCAATATCAGTTTGTAAACAGTGTTGGAAGTTACCAAATTAAAGGCGTTGATTTTTTGGTAAACAAACAATTTAATAATGTTTTTAGCACATGGTTAAGCTATTCTTACAGCAAAAACGATTATACCTTTCCTGATTTGAATAGCGGTATTTCATTTCCTAACAATGCTGATATTCGTCATGCTTTAGCACTTTCTGGAGTGTATACGTATAATGACATTAAATTTGCGTTAGGGTTAAATTGGCGCTCTGGAAAACCTACAACATTGCCTGATTATGCAAATGATGATCCGGACGATAACACCATTACTTATACCACACCAAACGGTAGTAATTTAGACAATTATTTACGCGCAGATTGTTCTACAACTTACTCGTTTAATATTTTTAACAGATCGCGAGCTGTTGTTGGTGCTTCGGTTTGGAATATTTTTAATCAAAAAAACATAATTAACACTTACTACTCTTTAGATGCTGATAATATGATTAATAAAGTTGAAAACCACTCTTTAGGCATTACACCAAATGTAAGTATTCGTGTTACTTTTTGATAAAGTTTATATTATATATTTAAAAATTGTCGTAATAACTATTTGACTTTATAAGAAAAAAGCTTATAACTTCATTTAACATCCAATAAAGTTCATTAAAGCGGAACTTTATCTTTGCATAAAAACAATAAAAAACCATCCTAAATGAAAGACCAAATCAAAGCATATTTCAATCGATATGTTAAATTTAGTGATGCTGAAATAGATGAAATATTTTCGAAATTAACACCAAAATTATTTCAAAAGAAAGATTACATTCTTCAAGAAGGAAAAATATGCAACAGTAAATATTTTATTGTAAGTGGCTTAGTTCGCTCATTTTATATTGACAACAAAGGCAATGAAAAAATAACTCAATTCGCCATTGAAAATTGGTGGGTAACAAATTTGGAAAGTTTTATAAAAAAAACGCCCTCTACTATATCTATTCAAGCACTTGAGAAAACTGAAATATTGATAATTGATAAGAAGGAATTAGAAAAACTCTACATTTCTATTCCTAAACTCGAAAGACTGTTCAGAATTATTACTGAAAATATGTTGATTGCTATTCAACGTAAAAATGATATTTATTTACAAATGAAAAGTAAAAATAGATATAATGATTTAGTAAAACATTTCCCAAACTTCATTCAAAGAGTTCCACAATATATGATAGCATCCTACCTAGAAATCACTCCTGAATATTTAAGCGAACTGAGAAAAAATTAAAAATTTCATTTCTTAAGATACCTTAATCATTACAGTAACGAGACACAATAAATTTGCTTCATAAATCATTAAACAATAAAATTATGGAACGAATTACCTATCAAGACATCCCAAATGGAATGTTTGAAAACTTAAGAACTATTGAAGACTCAATTATCAATTCTACTTTAGATAGAAAATTGATAGAAATGATAAGATTAAGAACTGCTCAAATGAATGGATGTGCCTACTGTGTAGATATGCACTACAAAGAGTTGAAACATTTTGAAGAAACGGAACTAAGATTATCTTCTTTATGTGTTTGGGAAGAAACGCCTTATTTCTCAGAAAAAGAGAGACTTGTTTTGTTATTTACTGACACATTAACAAAACTAAAAAGTAGTCCAATTTCTCAAGAATTATTTGATAATTTGACTAGTTACTTTTCTAAAGAAGAAATTTGCTATTTAACACTGACTATATCTCAAAGTAATACTTGGAATAGACTAATGAAAACTTTTGAATTTACTCCCGGAAACTACAAAGTAAGTAAATAAGGTTACAAACAAGATTAATAAATAATAGCGATTTGAATTTAAATTCAAATCGCTATTATTTATATACAAAACCACTAAACGAACCCTTAGAAATTATCTCGAGTAATTAGGAGATTCTTTAGTAATAGTTACATCGTGTGGATGACTTTCATTAATACCACTAGCTGTAATTTTTACAAACTGTCCAGTTTCTTTTAGAGTCGCAATATCTTTAGCTCCACAATAGCCCATACCTGCACGTAAACCACCTATAAACTGGTGAATACTTTCGTATAAATCGCCTTTATAAGGTACACGACCAACAATACCCTCAGGTACTAATTTTTTAATGTCGTCTTCAACATCTTGAAAATAACGATCTTTACTACCTTGTTTCATAGCTTCAACAGACCCCATACCACGATACGACTTAAACTTTCTTCCTTCGTAAATAATAGTTTCTCCTGGAGATTCTTTAGTACCTGCTAAAAGCGAACCTAACATCACTGTATCTGCTCCAGCTGCAATAGCTTTTGGAATATCACCTGTATAACGAATTCCACCATCTGCTATTACCGGAACACCTGTTCCTTTTATAGCTTCGGCAACTTCTAATACTGCAGAAAACTGTGGAAAACCAACACCTGCAACCACACGTGTTGTACAGATTGAACCTGGGCCAATACCAACTTTTACCGCATCTGCGCCAGCCTCAACTAAATATTTAGCAGCAGCACCTGTTGCAATGTTTCCAACAATAACTTCAAGTTCTGGGAATTTAGATTTTATTTCTTTTAAAACGGTTACCACTCCTTTTGTATGTCCGTGAGCGGTATCAATAACCACAGCATCTACACCTGCATTAACTAAAGCTTCTGCTCTATCTACAGCATCACCAGTAACACCAATAGCAGCAGCCACACGTAAACGCCCATATTCATCTTTATTTGCTATAGGTTTTTGGGTAACTTTTGTAATATCTCTAAAGGTTATTAACCCAGAAAGTTTAAAACTATCATCAACAATAAGCAACTTTTCGATTTTATGTTGTTGAAGAATTTTTTCGGCATCTTGTAATGAGGTTCCAATAGAAGATGTTACTAGATTTTCGCTTGTCATAACTTCAACAATTGGTCTAGCATTATCATGCTCAAAACGTAAATCGCGATTAGTTACAATCCCTTTTAATGTGCCATCCTCAGTAACAATAGGAATACCTCCAATACCATACTCTGCCATATATTGTTTAGCATCACTAACTTTAGCGGTAAGTGGCAACGTTACTGGATCTATAATCATACCACTTTCTGCACGCTTAACCTTTCTAACTTTTAAAGCTTGAGCCTCAATAGTCATGTTTTTATGTAACACACCAATACCACCTTCTTGCGCCATTGCTATTGCCATTTTACTTTCTGTAACGGTATCCATGGCTGCCGAAATAATAGGGACATTAATGGTAATGTTACGTGTAAATTTTGTTTGAATATTAACTTCGCGCGGAAGTACTTCTGAGAATGCTGGAACTAAAAGTACGTCGTCGTAAGTTAAACCTTCTCCTACTAATTTGTTTTGATGTGAAGTCATTGTGCAATTACGTTATAATTGCGTGCAAATATACAATATTTATATAAAGTAATTGTTAATTATTTATATCTGTTTTCGCAATATACTCTAAGGTAATTAAAGGCATAATTATATCGTGCCTCAGCATTTGAAAGATTGCCTTTAAACCGAATTGCTTTAGGCACAACCAGTCCGTATAAAAATGTTCCCTTTGCGATGCGTTGTATTTTCTTTAAACTGCTTTTATCCATAGTTTTATAAATACCATCAATCCATTTATACTGCTCTTTGTATAACATGTTTTCATCCCATTTTATGGCTAGATTTCCTTTATAAATTCTATTTGATTTGTAAATTGAATTTAACTCCACAAAGGCTTTATTAAAAACCTGTTTACTGCCCGAATTAGCATATTCTAAAATCTTTATATTTAAAAATAATGAATATGGAAAAGACTCCATTTTGCGCAATTTAGTAGAAATATAATGTGCCATTTTTACCCAAACCACTTCATGCCCTTTTTTATCGAGTTCTTGATACAACCATTTGTAAAAATCCTTTCGTTCATTTATTTTATAATACTCATCTGGTAAATTGTTAGTTAAATTATATTCATTAGCGAGCTGCCAAACCATTGTGTTTTTTAGTCGGTCAGATTTTAACCAATCGGATGGAGATAGGTTTTGTTTTAAAGTGGTGTTTTGGTAGGTTCTTAGGTTTCGCCATTCTTTGGCTGAAACCGAATTATTAAAAAGAATAAAGGCAAAAATTAAAATCCATCTCATGTCTTGATAAAAGTACGAGAAAATATATTTGAAGCTATCTTTTTTGAAGTAATTGTTTTAGTATAATTAATACCGAGAGCGAAAAAGTAAGCGTCATTAATATACCAGAAAACATAACAATATACTTCATCCAAAGCATACCTTTCCATAATAAATAAAGTCCGCCAAAAGTAAGTACAACAGATACAAATGGCTCTACAATTAAAAATAGTTTAAAGGTTCTATTCAGCTTAGTTATGGAAACTAAAAGCCCTACCAAAAAGAAAATAATAGACATTGATAAAATATGATTATGTACCAATGTAAGCATTTCTTTATCGCTTTTTTTAAAACGCATTACTGTGGCATTTTCATCATTTTCGTTTCCCAAATATTGTTCTTCTATACCATTTGGATTTGCTGAAGAGGTTTCTCCAACAAATAATAAACCTGTATAAAACCCAATACTTAGTACAATTATAAAAGCACCGATTAATAATTTAATCTCTTTAGGAAGCGTAAATATTAATCCGTTTAGCTGCATTTACAATATGTTTTTTGAGTGAAGGATTTTTAACGATTTTAATAAATCGTTCATAGCATTAGTCATAGCACGCACCGAAATAGTTGCTCCAGAAATAGCGACTATATTATCGCCATAACGTAAAGCGTCTTGCTGGGTTTTACCTGTAAATTGTTTTAACCAACGTTTACTACCAATTTCTCCACCGTAATCTTCTCGATATACTAATACTTTGGCTTTTAAAACCACTAAATTTTTATCTAATAATACTAAATAATCAAACTCATCAGTTTTACTTGGTGCTTTTGAAACGTAGGCGTATCCTAAAAATTTGCTATTTGATTCTATTTTGAATAAGTTATTATCTCCAAATTTAGAAGGTAGTTTTTTTGCAATTTCTGAAGGAATTATTTTGGTGTTAAACAAAAACGTTTCGATATTAAAAACATCTTTAATTTCTTTATCTACTTTTTTTTGAATATTTTTTGGAAGTCCAAAAGCCATTAAAAAAAATGCTATTAATAATAATGAAATGTGTTTAAAATTCATATTGCAAAAGTATTCTTTTTTATTTGTTTTACAAGCCAAATGGTTAACCACCAAATTTAGGTTTGGTGAGTAACCACTGTGCTTGACCGCGTTAGGGATTGAACGGTCTGTTTGAGCTCGCCGACGTAGGAGGAAGCGAGTAGTAAAAGCCCGACCACTTGCCCTGAGCGGAGTCGAAGGGTTGTGGTAACGCCCAAATTATTTTTTTAGAACCAAACCCCTAACCCAAAGTTTAGCTGCCCTTTAGACTCATTGCCAATAGCGTCATTATCGAAAATTTGATAATCTGCCTTTACTACAGCGCCTGGCGCAACATGATAACTTAAACCAGTTGTCCACTCGTTTCTGTTATAACCTAAGTTTCTTGTAATGCCTGCATCTTGGGTTGCGGCGTGTGTATCGTACATTTCGTAACGTACAAAAGCATCTAGTTTTTGAGTATTAGATAGTGGCAATAAATTGTAAGCAGCCTCGGCATACCATCCTTTAAGTTCACTCCCTAAATTGGCACTATTTAAGTTGTTATATGCAGTAGCATCACTAATTAATGCGTGAATATATTGACCTCTTGCCGAGAAACGCTTGTTAATGTATCTAGCATCTAAACCAAACATTGATATTCCAACATCTGAACCATCAATCATATCTACATCATCTTCAGCTTGGGTTCTTCCAAAATAACCAGAAAGCCCTAAACGCAACCCAGGAAGTCCGTAATAGTCTACTTTAGCAGATAAGTTTGGTGTATTAATTGTAGATTCTGCTCCTTTTTGGCGGCCATTACGCAAACCGTTACTTCCACCTAAAGCTTTAGTACCGTTTAATGATGTAAATCCGTTAAAAACATAGGCTTGATAACGTAGATTAGCGTCGTTAAACTTACCAGTTACACCTACACCAATTTCTCTCCATGTTGATGGTACAATGCTTTTATCTACATTAGGTCGCTCAACACCATTATAAGTTGTTGGCTCATGATATTCGTTTACAATACCCATTGGCACTAGCATTAAACCACCACGAATATTTACATTATCGTTTAAACTATAGTTTAAAAAAGCTTGCTCGATATACACTTCCTTAACGTGTTCGTATTCAATTTCTGTAACAAACTGAACTTTATCGTTAAACTTATAACCTAAAAGCATAACCATACGGTGTACATCCATTTTACCATTTGCGCCTTCTGGCTGATTGTAATCTATTTGTGCATAACCTCCAACAGTAATACCTTTTGAAGCTGTACCATTTAAAATGTTTTGGGCTGCATTTTGTTGTTGGTTTTTTGTTGAAGTCGTATCTTGACTTACTGTTTGTGAGAAAGTGAAAGCACTTATTAATAATGTTAAAATTGTAATTGTATTCTTCATCAGTTTTTATTTAGACTAATTATAAATAGGTTGTTATTTTCGATTGCAAAAATAAAACTGAATGTTAGATTATACAAGTTTATTTAGAATTATTTTAAATAAAAATAGACAAGATTACTTTATAAACTGAAAATGAAATAATTAGAACAAAATTAATGGTATATATTAAATATTTTTGAAGCTTCATTGTAAGCACTCTCAAAACTAAGCGCATTTAAATTATTACTTTTTTGCGAAGTAAAATAGGATAATAGCTTTTCGGTTGGCATATTACCGGTTAACTCGTTTTTTGCCATTGGGCAACCTCCAAAACCTTGTATGGCACCATCAAAACGCATACATCCTGCCTTGTAAGCAGCATCAACTTTTTCGAACCAAGTAGTTGGTGTCGTATGCAAGTGTGCTCCGAATTCTATATCTTGGTATTGCGGTATTAAATTAGAAAATAAATAATTGATGCTTTCTGGATTCGATGTGCCAACAGTATCACTAAGCGATAGAATTTTCACACCCATTTTACTTAAACGCTCTGTCCACTCGCCTACTATATTTACATCCCACGGATCGCCGTAAGGATTACCGAATCCCATAGAAATATAAACCACAACTTCTTTATTAGTCTTATCTGCAATATTTAAGATATCTTCTAAAATTAAGACGGATTGCGAAATGGTTTTATGGGTGTTACGCATTTGAAAGTTTTCGGAAATTGAAAACGGATAGCCTAAATAATCAATTTCTTTATGAACTGAAGCATTCTCTGCTCCTCTTTGGTTGGCTACAATAGCTAATAATTTACTTATTGTTTTACTTAAATCTAATTGCGATAAAACTTCGGCTGTATCTACCATTTGCGGAATAGCTTTTGGTGATACAAAGCTCCCAAAATCTATAGTATCAAACCCAACACGCAATAACGATTGTATATACTGCACTTTACTCGCAGTTGGAATAAAATCTTTTATACCCTGCATAGCATCACGAGGGCATTCAATTATTTTTACTTTATTAGGCATTTAACAAATAAAAATTCGACGATAAAAATACTATTATTTTGTAAGGGATAGTAATTAAATCAGACTTAAATCTTTATAAATCCACTAGCTATTAAACTCATGAAAAACTTTACTTCTTTTACAGGCTTACTTTTTTGTTTATTTATTTCTATTAATTGCTACGCACAAAGTGTTGCTAGTTATAGCATTGTTTTTGAAAGTTTTTGGGAAACTCCAGCTGGAGATCCAGTACATGGTGTTAGTACAATTCCCTTACCAGGGAATGCACATTGGTCGCAATTAGCTATTGCCACTCATCAAACAGCAAACTCTATATTAGAAATGGGAGCTGCTGCTTCTGCTGGCATTGAATCGATAGCAGAAACAGGAAGCACGAGTGCTTTTCAAAGCGAGGTTACTGCTAATGCAGATGCTGATAAATTTGAAATAGGTGGCGGATTAAATGCTGCACAAGGTACTATTACTAAAAATATTCAAGTTAGCGCAGATTATCCTTTTGTAAGTCTTGCTTCAATGATTGCTCCTAGTCCAGATTGGTTTATTGCTATTAATAGTGAAAATTTAAGGTCAGGTAACAATGCCGTAAATAATGGCTGGAAAACTTCTTTTACAGTAGATGTGTTTCCTTATGATGCAGGTACAGAAGATGGAAGTGGTTATTCAGGAAGTAATCCTGCAACAAACCCACTAGGTGTTATTACAAGTCTATCTAATATGCCTCCATTTGACGGTATAAATAGTAACATGAGCCATAGAATAGGAACAGTTACTTTTAACTATATAGATTCTACTTTAAGTAATGATGTTGTTGAGGCTTTAGAAAACGCTACTATTTATCCGAATCCAACGAAAGGAAAAGTAACACTTTCAAACATTAAAAATATCAAGTTAAAATCTGCAAAAATCTACAGTATTTTGGGGCGATTAGTAAAAGATATTCCAGTTGAAAAAGGACTATCAAAACTAGAGATTGATTTGTCTCATTTAAGCAAAGGGGTTTATCTTTTAAGTTTAAAATCTGCCAATAAAAGCATGACTAAAAAACTAGTAATTAACTGATTTTAAGTTAATAATTATACATAACCGATAAAATATAACGCTTAAACGTTTTTATTATACAAAATATTCAATTAGATATACATTTGAGTAAATGTTTGCCCCAATGAATATTTTCACTTTAAGAATTAAATTTCTTTTTTGTTTAGTATGTTTTACATTCACTAGTGTTCTGTATAGTCAAAATACTGAAACTAATTGCGGCACCATAACTTCTGCAGAATCTATAAAATATATTCAAAGTATAAAACCTCAGATTAAATCCTTTGAACAAGAGTTTTTAAATGCGAAATTAAGCAAAGGCGATATCCCTGTAAAAACCATAAACGCAATCCCAGTAAAAGCACATATAATTAGAAATTCAAATGGAACTGGAGGATTAAGTATTCCTGAACTTAATGATGCTATCTCTAACCTAAACGAAATTTATCAAGATGCCTTAATGGAGTTTTTTTTATGTGATGGTATTAATTATATTGATGATGATAGGTTGTGTCATTTTAACAAAAAAGACGAAAACACATTAACCGAAAAGCATAACGTTGCGGGTTTAATTAATATTTATTTTACAGATTATATTAAAAACACTTCAGACGAAAATATATGTGGTTACAGCAATAATGTTGCAAGACAAGATGTTATTGTTATGAAAAATGACTGCGCCACTAACGGTTCTTCATTAGCACACGAAATGGGGCATTTTTTCTCATTAATGCATACTCACGGGCCAAAAAATGAAACCTTAACTACTGAGTTAGTAGATGGTAGTAATTGCGATACCGATGGTGATGGTATTTGCGATACACCAGCAGACCCGAAACTTACAGATAAAAATGTAAATAATTTTTGCAAATATACTGGCACAGAAACTGATGCTCACGGAGATACTTTTAATCCAGATACACAGAATATGATGTCGTATTCAAAAAAAGGATGCAGAACTCATTTTACACAGCAGCAATTGGCACGTATGTATGCCTTTTACCAAACAACTAAAAACTATTTGTCATGCCCTTCGTTTAATGCCGATTTTAGTACAGATGTAAGTCAAACTTGCGAAGACAATTTAACGGTTCATTTTAAAACCGATTGCTCAAATATTACTAAATGGGAATGGGATATTGATTCTGATGGAATAATTGATTACACAACACAAAACCCTGTACATACTTATAATTCTGGAATTTACGATGTAACACTAAGGGTTACAAACAAATCAAAATCTATAAGTAAAATCTACTCAAAATACATTAAAGTTGGTACGCAGCCAGATATGTTAGATGAAAATTTTGATAGTTTTGAAATAGCAGGAGATTATGGTTGGACAGCCAACGATGTATCAAAAAACGGATATAATTGGTATGCTAATTTTGGTGAAACTTATACAGATAATACGGGTCCAAATAACGACAATACTAACAACGACATTTTAGGCAAATATATTTATGCTGAAGCTTCTGGTGCCGAACCTGGTGATGTTGCCGAATTCATTTCACCTTGTTTCACTATTGACAAAGAAAACTCTGAACTTGAATTTGCATACCATATGTTTGGAGGTGGCATAGGTGAATTACATGTGGATTTAAAAACCGAAACTGGTTATATTAACGATGTTATTCCTGCTATAATTGGCAGTCAACAGAACAATCAAAATGATGCTTTTTTAACGAAATCTGTCGATTTATCTTCGTATACCAATCAAACTATAAAAGTTAGATTTATAGCTATTAGAGGTTCTAGTTGGGAAGGCGATATTGCTATTGATGATGTTTTTATTAAAACGATTTATACACCAATATCAGACGAAACGTTTAAAGTATATCCAAATCCTGTTAAAAACGACTTACTTTATGTAAAAACTAATGATTCAGAATTAGTTTCAAACTACAACATTTCTAATTTAGTGGGTCAAACATTTTTATCTGGTACAGTATCAAAACGGCCAATAGATATGAGCAACTTACCATCTGGGACTTACTTACTTATTTTAAATGATGGCAAATCTAGAGTTCTTAAAAAAATCATCAAATAAACAAACTACTTAGCTTTCTTTTAAAATCGCTTTGTTAATCCCTTTAATTAAACTTGGGCCTTCGTAGATAAAGCCTGTATAAACTTGAATTAAATCTGCTCCGGCACTAATTTTTTCTAGAGCATCTTGAGCTGAATGTACACCGCCAACGCCAATAATGGGAAACGCTTTATTACTTTTTTCTGAAAGATATTTAATGACTTGTGTACTTTTTTCTTTTATAGGCTGCCCGCTTAAACCCCCGTTACCAATGCTTTCCAGTTGTTTTTGAGAAGCTTTCAATCCGCTTCTATCCATCGAGGTATTACTTGCAATAACGCCATCTAATTTAGTATCGGCAACCAATTGAATAATTTCATCTAATTGATTATTGTTTAAATCTGGTGCTATTTTTAAAAGAATGGGTTTCTGTTTTTTAAAAGTTTTATTAGCGTTTTGTACAGCATTTATCAATTCTTCTAAATAATCTTTATCATTCAATTTGGCATGACTCCCAACATTTGGGCAACTTACATTTAGCACAAAATAATCAACAAAAGGATGCAAGGCATTAAAACATTCTAAATAATCTTTAGTGTAATCTTCTGGTTTGGTTTGGGTGTTTTTTCCAATATTTCCGCCAATAATCAGTTTACCTTTGTTCTTTTTTAATTGAGTAATTGCTGCTTCTAAACCTTCATTATTAAAGCCCATGCGGTTAATAATCCCTTGGTCATCTTTTAATCGAAATAATCGCTTTTTAGGATTTCCAGCTTGTGTCTTTGGAGTTACCGTACCAATTTCAATGAAACCAAATCCAAAGTTTGCTAACTCATTGTACAATACCGCATTTTTATCGAAACCTGCTGCTAAACCCACGGGGTTTTTAAAGGTTAAACCGAATAACTTTCGTTCTAATCGCTTATCATTTACAACATATAAACTTTTAAATATCGAAGTAAATCCAGGTATTTTAGAAGTGAATTTTATTAATGAAAACGTAAAATAATGAATCTTTTCTGGGTCGAATAAAAAGAATAGCGGACGAAGTAATAATTTGTACATCAGTATTATTTATGCAAAAATACTTCTAATTAAAAAAATGAGCAATTTAAAAAGCTAAAAAACTTATAAGTCGTAACTTTAAGCCCATAATGGGCTATTAATTTTCTCACTCAAGTATTATAAAATGATTTCAAAAGAACACATTATAAAACGATTTATCAGTTACGTCACTATTGATACTGAATCGGATCCGAATTCAAACACCACACCAAGCACCAAAAAACAGTGGGATTTAGCCAATAAATTAGCCGAAGAATTAAAAGCCATTGGTATGTACGATGTTACTATTGATGATAACGCATATATTATGGCAACCTTACCAAGCAATGTGGAACATGATGTACCAACTATTGGATTTATTTCTCATTTTGATACCTCACCAGATTTTACTGGTGCTAATGTAAAACCTCAAATTTTTGAAAATTATCATGGTGGAGACATCTTATTAAATAAAGAAGAAAACATTGTGTTATCGCCAGATTATTTTGATGATTTACGCCAATATATTGGACAAACTTTAATTACTACAGATGGCACAACCCTTTTAGGTGCTGATGATAAAGCCGGTATTTGCGAAATTGTTTCGGCAATGGAATACTTAATTAAGAACCCAGAAATTAAACACGGAAAGATTCGAGTTGGTTTTACGCCAGATGAAGAGATAGGTCGTGGTGCACATAAGTTTGATGTAGAAAAATTTGATGCAGATTGGGCTTACACTATGGATGGTAGCCAAATAGGAGAATTAGAATACGAAAATTTTAATGCTGCTAGTGCTAAAGTAAAAGTTAAAGGAAAAATTGTGCATCCAGGATATGCCAAAGGAAAAATGATAAATTCTATGTACATCGCTACCGAATTTATTAACTCCTTACCACGTTTAGAAACACCCGAACATACTGAAGGCTATCAAGGGTTTTTCCATTTACATAATATCCATGGAGATGTTGAAGAAACTATTTTAGAATATATAATTCGCGACCACGATAAAGAGAAATTTGAAGCTAGAAAAGCATTATTTGAAAAATTAGCAGCTGAGTTAAACTCGCAATATGGAATAGAAGCTATTGTTGTAGACATAAAAGATCAATATTACAATATGAAAGAAAAGGTAGAACCTGTAATGCATATTGTAGATATTGCCGAAGAAGCCATGAAACAATTAGATATCGAACCGCTTATAAAAGCCATTCGTGGTGGTACCGATGGTTCACAGTTAAGCTATATGGGATTACCGTGCCCGAATATTTTTGCTGGCGGGCATAACTTTCATGGGCGTTACGAGTATGTACCCGTTGAAAGCATGATAAAAGCAACGCAAGTTATTTGTAAAATTGCAGAGTTGACTGCGGTTGAAAAGTAGATTACTTTTGATTTTTGCCACTTGGCTTTGCTAGAAAAATTAGCTAATTTCGTTTGACGGTGGATGTAAACAATTCTAAACAACAATTTATATTCGTTGATTATTGTAGGTAATATAAAAACATCTAGAGAATAAAGAAATGAAACCAACAAATAGCAACGTAATGGAATTCATAAAATCCGTTCCAAATGAAACAAGGCAAAAAGATGGACTTGTAATTGTGGAAATGATGAATAAAATTACAAACATGAAACCCATAAAATGGGGTCCTTCTATAATTGGATTCGGGAGCTATGTGCACAAATACGAAAGTGGACGGGAAACAAAGCTACCTTTGGCTTCCTTTTCGCCTAGAAAGCAACATTTAGTTTTGTATGTATTAAATGGTTTTGAAAATCAGGAAGAATTATTAAATAATTTAGGTAAACATAAAACAGGCAATATATGTCTATATATAAACAAACTTGCTGATGTAAACATCGAAATTCTAGAAAAGATTATTACTTCTGCTTACAACAAGAATAAAAAACATACCAAATAAAGAATACATACCTACAATACTATGTAAAATACATTTTATACACTAACCGTTAAACGAAACACTCTAAAAAATTATTTCTATCCCAACAAATCCTCTAAAGCAGACTGTAAATGATGTGCTTCATATTGAAAGCCTTTATCTTCAATTTTTTTAGAGCTAACACGCTGGCTATCAAATAATAAAGTATGCATATCACCTAAAGCAAGTTTCATAAAAAACTTAGGAATATTTGGTAAAAACAAAGGCTTACCCAATGCTTTAGCAATGGTTTTTGTTAATTCTAAATTGGTAACTGGGTTTGTCGCAACACCATTATAAATACCACTTAGTTTATTTTCTAAAACGTATAAAAATATACGTGCTAAATCGTTAATATGTACCCACGATTGCCATTGTTTTCCACTACCAAAAGCAGCACCCAAACCAAATTTTATCGGTTTTACCATTTCTTGTAAAGCACCACCTTTATTTGATAACACTAAACCAATTCTAACTTTAGAAACGGTAATGCAAACTTGCGAAAAGCCATCAACGGCATGCTCCCATTTTTGTACGACATCACTTAAAAATGAATCATCAAAATCATTAAAAGTTTCATCGTAATAATGAATTAAAGAATCTGGATAAACACCAATAGCACTTGCTGAAACCACTTGTTTTATAGAGTGTGGTTCGCCTTTTAAAGTATTAATTAATAACCGTGTGCCATTAATTCTACTAGAAATAATTTCTTCTTTATAAGCTGGTGTCCATCGTTTTGAAACGGTAGCGCCCGCTAAATGAATTATAGCATCAACTGCACCAAAACAGCTTGCGTCAATATCTTGTGTTTTAGGGTTCCAATAAAAACCTTGGTAATTTTCAGCCTTCTTAATTTTAGATTTACTTGTAGTTAAGTAATTTACAGCAATGCCTTTTTCATGGCAAAGCTTAACAATCTCCTGCCCTATTAATCCTGTAGCTCCTGTTATTAAAACGCGCATAATTCCTTTTTACATAAAGTTACAAAATGTAAGCTTCAATAACTATACATTTATATTTGGTTTAACAGATTTAACGGGGTTTTAACTTTTAACCCATTGTAAGGTTGGACCCTTCAACTGTGTACTCAAGATAAACTATAGTTGAAACCTAATTATAAATTCACTTTTTAAAGACCTTTCTACTGTGCTCAAGGTGACATCAGTTTTCATTTTAATAATTTAAAACATGATGAGATGCTGAAACAAGTTCAATATGACGTTAAACTTACTTGTTATTGTAAATTATAAAATTCTACTTTATTTTTTGAAGCCATTGAATGTTACGCTTCTTTACAAGCGCGTAACATTTCACGTTTTCCAGGTGGCCCAGGTAAACGTTCAACTTTAAATCCAACAGTTTCCATAGCGCGCCTAACACTGCCTTTTGCAGAATAGGTGACTAAAACACCGTTAGTTTTAAGAGCATCAAACATATTTTGGAATATTTTTTCTGTCCACAATTCTGGTTGAACACGCGCACCAAAAGCATCAAAATAAATAATGTTATAACAATCTTTTTCTTTTATTTCTGAAAAGAATCGGTTTTGCTTTGTTAATGAAAAATGAGATGTGACTTTATGAGATGCTTCCCAAGAAACTTCGTGTAATTTATTAAAATGAGACACTTCATTTTCGGCTTTTAGTTCTTTTGAATAATTTAATTGTTTGATTTCATCCATTAAAACTGGATACGCTTCAGCTCCAAAATAGTCAACATCAATCTTTAATTTTTCAGCTTCTAATAAAGTAATAAAAGCATTTAAACCTGTGCCGAAACCAATTTCTAAAATATCTGTTTTTGAATTAAGAATATGAGGTTCTTCGATTTGTTCAGAATCACAATAATGATGCAACCCATGTTTAATAAACACATGATAGGCTTCTTGTATTGCACCGTGCTTAGAATGGTATTGCTCACCCCATTCTGGCAAATGAATGGTTGATGAACCATCTGCTGTTATTACAATTTCGCGTTGCAAACTATTGTTTTAATAATACGCCGTCGGCTTCAAACGAGTACGTTTTTTTCGGTTCGGTAATGCTTGCTATTTCTTCGGCTGATTTCCCTTCGTCTTCTGCATAATGACGTTGTTCGTCTATCGAAACCTCTTTTACATAAGCTTTACCGTTTATAATAACTTCTTTTCCTTCAATATCTTTAGGCATAAAAATGGCATAATCTTTAAACTTCACCATTACTTCTTCTTTATCTCCTAAATCTAAAGTCATCCAACAGCCTTTTGCTTGACAAACCTTATTAACGGTTGCCACTATTTTAGAATTGATACTATCACCAACATTCATAGTTTTATAGTGCGATGCCATAGATGCAGCTTCAATAGCATCATCAGAAATTATAGTATTTCCAAAAGAGGTGTACTCCGTTTTTGCTACTTCAACTGGAGTTTCTTGCTGCTTTTCATCTTTGTTTTTGCAAGAATTTAACATGAATACACAGACAATTATTAAGGTAATTGATTTCATAGTATATAATTTTCAATTTTAAGCGATTTGTTACAAATATATCATTTTTTAATCACGTTTTTACTTAAATTTGTACCATAAAACAACTCAAATTATGAATGCTTTAATCAATGATATAGAGGTTATAAAAACAAAAACTACAAAAATTAATGATGTAGATTTTGACCATTTAAGTTTTGGAAAAACATTTTCTGATCACATGTTAGAATGTGATTATAAAGATGGTAAATGGCAAGCGCCAAAAGTGGTGCCTTATGCGCCTATTACTTTAGACCCTTCTGCTAAGATTTTTCATTACGGACAATCTGTTTTTGAAGGTATGAAAGCTTACAAAGATGAAGATGATAATGTACTATTATTTCGTCCTTTAGATAATTTTAAACGCTTAAATATTTCATCAAAACGTCTTGCAATTCCTGAATTGCCAGAAGCTTATTTTATGGAAGGCTTAAAAGCGCTTTTGAAAGTTGATAGCGATTGGATTCCTAAAAAAGATGGCAGCTCATTATACATAAGACCTTTCGTTTTTGCTACTGGCAAAGGGTTTCATGCATCACCAGCAGACGAATATAAATTTATAATTTGTACCGCCCCTTCAGGTGCTTATTTTGCTGGAAAAGTAAAAGTTTTAATTGAAGAAAAATATTCGCGTTCTGCAAACGGTGGTGTTGGTTTTGCTAAAGCAGGTGGAAATTATGCAGGACAGTTTTATCCAACACAATTAGCCATTGAAAAAGGCTACCAACAAGTTATTTGGACAGATGACAATACACATGAATATATTGAAGAAGCTGGTGCGATGAATATTTTTGTTCGTATAAATAACACACTTATTACGGGTCCAACCAGCGATAGAATTTTAGATGGTATTACTCGTAAAAGTATTATTGAGTTAGCAAAAACTGAAGGTATTAATGTAGAAGTTAGAAAAATCTCAGTTAGCGAGGTTGTAGAAGCTGCAAAGAATGGTTCGTTAAAAGAAATGTTTGGAGCTGGTACTGCTGCGGTAATTTCTCCAATAGCTGGATTTGGTTATAAAGATGAAGATTTTGATTTACCAGAATTAGAAAATACGTATGCGAGTTCTTTAAAAAAGCGCATTACCGATATACAAACTAACAAAGTTGAAGATCCTTTTGGATGGAGGTATAATGTTTAAAAAGCCCTTCCCTATTCCTTCCCAAAGGGAAGGCGATACTCAAACGAATTAAAAAAAGAGAAGTTAAAAATACTTCTCTTTTTTTAATCATGTTTTTTCTGAGGTTCTGAAATACTGAAACAAGTTTAGAACAAGTAAATTCAGAATGACGAAAGGGTATAATATCTATTTATCTAATATAGCTTCAATATTAGGCTTAAAATAATTTGGCCCCTTAAGCACTTTACCATCTTCACGATAAATAGGTTGTCCATCTTCACCTAGTTTACTCATATTACTTCTTTGAATTTCGTTAAACACTTCTTCTATTTTATATTGCATACCGTGTTCTATAATCGTTCCACATAAAATATAAAGCATATCTCCCAGCGCATCTGCAACTTCAACTAAATCATTATTATTTGCCGCATCTAAATACTCTTCATTTTCTTCTCGCATGAGCTTATAACGCAACATATTTTTAGCTAATCCTAAATCTGCTTTAGGCGTTTCTCTGTGTCCTATTTTAAATGCAGTATGAAATGCTTTTACGGCTTCAATTTTATTTTTCATAAATAAACTATTTTTTCATTTCCTTGAAGAAGGAAATCTTTAGTGTTTTCATTAAATTTGCATAAAAATAACTATATGTTTAGTAAAGGTCAAATCATTTTCGGAGTTTTATTTTTTATTGTCTTTGCTATCATTATTGGTTTTACTTACCGAAAAGATTTAAAACTACACAAACGTTTTTATAAAGGTAGTTCTTGGATGTTGCTTGCTTTTATTTCATTTATTCTATTTATTGTTGCTATTAAGTTTCTTTTAAAATAGGGGTTTTGTTCGAATTTATTAGCCTTTCATCTATTTTATCATGTAACAAGTAAATGAAATTTCTAAATTGTTATTCTCTTTTAGTAACAATAGCTATATTATTAACCAACCATTTAAAACACTCTATATGAAACAACTACTACTCTTTTTCGTATTTACAATCTTTACATCTTTTAACTTAAACTCTCAAATTATATGGCAAAATACAATTGGAGGAAATACATTTGATGATGTTGAAAATGTTATTTACACCTCTGATGGTGGATTTTTAATTATTGGTGTATCCGAATCAGGAATTTCTGGTGATAAATCTGAAAGCTCAAGAGGAGGAAGCGATTATTGGATTGTAAAAACCAACAGTCTTGGAGTTGTAGAATGGGATAAAACCTTTGGTGGTAGCGGTAACGAATATCCAGTATCTGCTATTGAAGCTGCAAATGGTGATTTTGTAATTGTGGGTGATTCTAACTCAGGTATTTCTGGCGATAAATCTGAAAACTCAAAAGGAGGTTACGATTTTTGGATTGTTAGGATAAATAGTTCTGGAACAAAAATTTGGGATAAAACTTTTGGTGGTGCTGATGATGAGTATGGTGTTGATCTAAAAGAAACAGCTACTAACGATTTGATTATTACTGGAGACTCTGCTTCAAATATTTCTGGCGATAAATCTGAAAGCTCGCGGGGTTTTACCGACGTTTGGACTATAAAAATAACCAGCACAGGAACCCTTTTATGGGACAAGACTTTAGGCGGTGATGCCGATGAAGAAGTTAGGAGTGTTTTATTAACCCCTGATGGTGGTTACATACTAGGAGTAATAGCAGAATCAGGTATTTCTGGCGATAAAACTGTTAATACAAGTAATAATGAAGATTACTGGGTTGTAAAAGTAAGTAACACTAATACAATAAATTGGCAAAAAACATACGGAGGCACATCTACTTCGGTTACTGCGCTTTCATGCTTAATTGCAACATCAGATGGTGGTTATCTTTTAGCTGGAGATACAGACTCTAATATAGGAGGCGAAAAAACAGAAAACACAAATGGTGGTTTCGATTTATGGTTTATAAAGACGAATAGCACTGGAGATATTCAATGGCAAAATACTGTTGGTGGATCGGATGATGATTACACACCTTATGGTTTTGAAAAAACAGGAGGTGGCTATGTATTTGCTGCAGAATCATTGTCTCCCATCTCTGGTGACAAAACCGAAAATAGCAATAGTAATGATATTTGGTTGATAGAATTAGATGCAACTGGAAACCTTGTTGCTGACAAAACTTATGGTACAAACTCAACAGAATATCCTGAGCAAATAATTGAAACCAGCGATGGTAATTTTGTAGTGGTTAGTAGTGTAGACGAATTATCTGGAGACAACACCGAAGCTCCTGTTGGTGACACAGATTATTGGTTGTTTAAAGTTGATAAAAGCACTTTATCTGCCTCTTCATTAACAAATGACTTAGACTTAAAAATATTTCCAAATCCTGCTAAAAATCTCATAAATTTAATATCTAAATCTAAAATAGAGTATGCTGAAATAATAGATATTACTGGAAAAATAATATCAAAAATTGAATCGCCAAGCAAAACATTAGATATTTCAGCACTTTCAAAAGGCATCTATATTTTAAGACTTAAATCTAAAAATCAAATTACTAATAAACGTATAATTAAGCAATAACTTTTATATGATAACTTTTTTAGGTATTAAAAAAATATAAAAACTAGGAAAAAAAGGTTTTTAACTGTTATATAAATAAATGTAAGATTTGACGCAACCAAATGTTAAATTTTACATCTAGATAATAACTAGAGAAGCCTAAATCATGAAAATACTTTTAATCATTGCCATCCTTATTATTTTTAATTTAATTCTTTTAGCGTTTAGCGTAAACAAAAAAACAGACCCTTGAAAAAAGGTCTGTTTTTTTGTTTACTTTTTTAAAAGAGTTTAATTAACCTCAGGTAAAAAACTATAATTTTTACTATACTCTAACATTTGACCAGGAAATGTCTCTGGTTGTGTTACTTTAATAGCTATAATTTCTCCAGCTTCATTTTTTTCTGCAACTAAAACAGGATTTACAAAACCACTATATGGTGCCGATGTAAATTGTTTGTTTCGCTCTAGAACCTCAGCATGAATTGCTTGATCTACTTTTACACCGTAGCCTTCAACTAGAGCTTCAACTGCAGCATAATCGCCTTCAGATTTTATACGTTGTGTTTCACGTAACAATTGCCCAAATAAATCGTGTAATTTATTGTAATCGTTAATGTTAAAATAAGTTTTACCATCGCGAGTTACTTTTTCAATAACGTTATCTGCTTTTCCTTTTTCAAAAGCCCAAGCCGAAACCCACTGTCTATTACGCATGTGTGCTTCTTCAACATCATCGCCTAAGTTTAAACGAATTAACTGTGTCATTAATCCATTTCTAATATACCCATCGTAAGCGGATTTACCAACTGATTTCCAATCTTTTACCAATCCTAATTCTTGTAATTTAGGATTGTACAAATAGTAAAGCCCCACTAAATCTGCACGACCCTCTTCAAGAGTTGATGCATAATTTTTTAGAGTTTCTTTAGTTTCTCCAACTCCAGGGTTTAATTGTCCTGATGCATGCCCAATAACTTCATGTAATGCCGTGTGCAGTTTATCTGCTAATTGTCCATGTTCTTCTTCTAATTTTAATTCTTCTTCATCATGCACAAATTCTTTTAAACGTCCTGTGCTTCCTGCATTATTATAGGCATGAATAATGTTACCTAAGGAGACCGATTTACTACCAACAGCGGCACGAATCCAGTTGGCATTAGGTAAGTTTACACCAATTGGCGTACTTGGTGAGGCATCACCAGCTTCTCCTGCAACATTAACCACTTTGTAAGTTACACCTACCACATTTTTCTTTTTATGAGCGTCCATTAAAGGTGAATTGTCTTCAAACCATTGTGCGTTATCCGATAAAACTTTCATTTTTTGAGACATATCAAAATCGTTAATTTGAATGATACTCTCATAAGACCCTCTATATCCTAAAGGGTCGTTATATACTTCAATAAAACTATTAATATAGTCTACATTACCATCAGTTGCAGCTGTCCATGCCACATTATAATCATCCCACGTTTGTAAATCACCTGTTTTATAATACTCAATTAACAACCCAAGAGCATTACCTTGAGCTTCGTTTTCGGCAACACCTTTTGCCAATTCTAGCCACTTAACAATCTCATCGATTGCAGAGCCGTACAAACCTCCAGATTTATAAATACGTTCTTTTAAAACACCATTTTCTTTTACCAATTGAGAATTTAATCCATAGGATAAAGGTTTTTCTGGATTTGGAGATATCATAGCTTTATAAAAACTTTCTACATCGGCATTAGTTACATTAGGTCCGTAAAAATTAACAGCTGAAAGCGCCACATTATCAACGCCTTTTGCCTGATTTACTTTTTTAGAATCTGCATCATTAAAAATTACATCAAAAGCTTCGCCTTCTAAAATTGCGTTAGTTTCTGCTAATAATTCTTTTAAATAATCTGATGAAAATTCTGGTTCTAATTTAGCGTTTGAATAATGGTGATGAATACCATTACTAAACCAAACACGCTTTAAATAGGTTTCAAAAGCTTTCCAATTATCAGTTGTTTTATCACCCTTATAATTTGCATAAACATGCTCTAATGCTTTTCTGATTTTAAGATTATGTCGGTAATTTTGATCCCACATCATATCTCTTCCAGCCAAACCTGCTTGCGTTAAATAGTAGACCAATTTTTGCTCTTTTAAAGTAAGTTGCTCCCACCCAGGAATTTGATAACGCAATATTTTAATATCTGCAAATTGCTCAACATTGTGGTTAAATGCTGTTGATTCTTTCTTTTTCATGCTATCGCTAGTTTTTTCAGATTTATCATTTCCGCACGATAACAAAAAGCTTGCTACTAAAGCAAAACTTAATACTGTTTTTAGTTTCATTGATTTATTTTTATTTTTAGTTATTCAATAAAATGAAGCTAATTAAGTTTAAATAATTTATGATTTTCTCAAAATAAATAAACTCAATTATTAAATACTTAATTTTAGAGCAGCAAATGTAATAATTTATTAATCAAAGATTAAAATGATTATATTTGATTTTCGTTATTATTTTAATTTTTTTCAAGATGAAACATCCATTAATAAATGGTAAGTATTTAGTAAAAATGATTATATGGATGCTACATGTGACTATTAAAAATCATTAATCATAAACACATGAAAACTCTAAAATACATCCTGTTTTTATTGCTAATAGGCATTATTGGCTCAGCCATTTATATTGCTGTACAACCCAATGAATTTGAAGTTACCAGAACTCGAACCATAAAAGCACCCGTTTCAATTATTTACGATAATGTTGTCGACCTTAAAAACTGGGAAGCATGGTCGTCTTGGGTTGAAGCAGACCCTGATATGAAAATTACATTATCTGAACAAACCAAAGGCGTTAACGGATCGTACTCTTGGGAAGATAAAGATGGTGTTGGTACGATGAAAATTACTGAAACAGTACCTAACACTTCAATAAAACAAGAGATGCAATTTGCTGAATTTCCGTCATCAGATGTGAGTTGGAAATTTATACCCAACGATGATGGTTCAACAGAAGCTAAATGGAGTATTTCTGGAAAAAATTTACCGTTCGTTTTTAAAATGTTCTCTATTCTAATGGGTGGCATGGAAAAACAAATTGGTCCGCACTACGAACGAAGCCTTGAGAAATTAGATAGTATTGTTATTGCTAGTATGAAAAAATACAGCGTTACTGTTAATGGACTTACTAATCATAGCGGGGGTTATTATTTATATAACACAACCTCTTGCAAAATAAGTGATTTAGAAAATAAAATGACAGAAATGCTGCCTAAGATTATTGAGTATGCTTTGAAAAACAATATAAATATGGCTGGGTCTCCTTTTGTAGCCTATCATAAATGGGATGAAGAAAATAATGCCGTCATGTTTTCTTATTGTGTACCGACTACCGAAAAAATAATTACAACTGATAGCAATATTTTAACCGGACAATTACAACCATTTAAAGCTATAAAAACTACTCTAAATGGAGATTATAACAATTTAAAAGAAGCTTGGGAAACGGCCACTAAACATATAAAAGAGAATAATTTTGAAGAGGTACATAATTTACCAGCTTTGGAAGTGTATTTAACAGACCCGACGAGTAAACCAAATCCAGCAGATTGGATAACCGAAATTTATATTCCAATAAAAGAATAATATTATAAATGAAACAACTTTTATTAGTTTTTGTTGGTGGTGGTTTTGGTAGTGTATTACGCTTTGTAATTGGTAAATATTTGAACTCTACAACAACTGGAATACCTTACGGCACATTTGCTGCAAACATTATAGGCAGTTTACTTATTGGTGTTATTTTAGGGTTGGCAGCAAAAAACGATACACTAACACAAAATCAAACCTTATTACTAGCCACTGGGTTTTGTGGTGGCTTTACAACCTTTTCTACCTTTGCTTACGAAAACCATCTATTTTTAAAATCGGGCGATTTTACAAGTTTTGCTATTTATACCATTGCAAGTTTTGTTATTGGATTTTTAGCTGTTTTTTTGGGACTTTTTTTGGTGAAGTGAAATTTGACTTTGTAAAAAATTTCGGTTACCTTCATTTACCGTCGGATATAAAACATAAAACGATTTCATATCCGCAAAACAACATTATATGGCATTAAACTAAATGAGAGATAGTAACACCGAAAGAATAGGAATTTATAAGACTGGATTCATTTTTACGAAGGAAGTAAAATGGATTTTTCGCGAGCAACCAATTGTTGATGTCGGAATAGATGCCTTAATAGAGCAATCTACAAACGGAAATCCAACTGGTCAATTCATTGCAGCTCAAATTAAAACAGGAGAAGGAAATTTCCATATTAGTGAAAATCATTTAACACATTATGTATCAAAAATACATTATAATTATTGGCTCAATTTTAATGTCCCTGTAATTCTAGTTGGACATCTACCTGATGATGATAAAACATACTGGGAAAACATCACAAAAACAACTCTTCAAAAAACCAAAACACAGTGGAAAATTTCAGTTTCCAAAAAAAAAGAATTAGATGTCAAATCAATTGATGAGCTTACTAATATTATTGAAGGAGCCGAACCTAATAATTTCCTAACAGATATAGAAAACGGCTCAATTACAGATTTAGAGCTTCAAAAAATTGTTGAAGAATCAGAGTCCTCGAAATTTTTTAGAGAAGCAACATCTAATATTGTTGAATTGGTAACTCTTCTTGGAAAAAAAACAACCGAAAACAATAATGTAATTGATAATTACGGAAAACAAGGGTTAACTGAATTTGATAAACGTGTTTTGAGAACAGTGAAAAAATACGCTGAATTTATGAATTCTATTACTTTAAAATTAAATAAAGAAATTGATGACTTTTCCTTTCATTATGCACGTGGAATTTATGCTTATGAAAAAGCTACATTAATGAGTTTTCATATTACTAAAAATTATAAAAAACTTAATGACACTTCTGATAGTTTAAGACCAATAATACCTGCAATGGAAAATGCTATTAATGGAGTAAAGGTTATGCGAAATTCAGTATCAAACTTGCCGATTAAATACTCACATTTAAAAAAAGCAAAGATTAAATTTACCGACACTACAAATCAAATTATTGATGAATTCAAAATTGCAATATCTGTCACCAATAAATTAATTGAAAATATCGAAAAAATATCGAAATAAACGCCATATAAAAATAATGCTTAGTTTAGTGCTTTATTAAGAGTCCGTGCACTTTTGTTACATCTGATTTTACTGCGGAAAATCCTCGCACACAAAACACGCAACTAATCTTATACAAACACGGTAAACGAACCTCACAAAACTCAATGCTTCTCAAAAGCTTTAACTCCAGCTTCAATCCCAGTTTTTAAATAATTTTTTCTTGGTACAATCGGGCAAGAATATTTATCGTTATAAGCGCAATACGGATTATAGGCTTTATTAAAATCTATTATCATCGTATCTCCTTTGGGTATTTTAGCATCAATATAGCGTCCGCCACCATAACTTTCTAACCCATTGGTTTCATCTAAAAAAGGTAGAAACAAATAATCTTCATATCCATCTTTTTCAATTAAACCTAGGTTTTGATAAATGTTTAACGTGTAGTCTTTTCCTTTTAAATTAAAATTCAATTCCCCATATTTAACATATTCTGGTTTTCTGTCTGTGGTCGTTTTCATTTTAAAAACTTTTTCGTTTGGTGTTCTTTTAAAACTTGCAGTAACCACATAAGTAGAATCGAATTTAAAAAAATCTAAACCCTGAAAAATGGTTCTATCTTCATCTTTTAAAGGCGATGTTGTAGCATCTTTATATTCGGCATTTAATTCTTTTTGAAATTCGGTTTCACCCAAAATAGGTCTCTTTTCTTGTGCACAACCAGCTACTGAAATTATTAAGAATAGTAAAACTAAATTTTTCATTTTTTAAATTTTATTCATTTCAAAAGTACAACTTAAGAATATTTTTTTTAGCTTTGAAGCATCAAAAAAGTAAAAATGCGTAGTAACGTCACAATTTATAGAAAGCAATGGACCTCTTGTTTAAAGACAAGGTGTTGGGCTTATTATATATTGTGGTGATATGATTATAAAATATTACAATATTAAAAAGTCCGACTTCACAGTCGGACTTTTTATTTTTAGTCAACTTTAGACTTCAAATTTAAAATCAAAACATGTAGAAACAACAACTTGAACAATCAGAACTAATGAAAACATTATTTAACAATTACTTAAACACGTTTAGCGGGCTTTCTAGAGAAGTTTGGTGGCTCGCTTTAATAACATTAATTAATAGAGCTGGAACTATGGTCATTCCGTTCTTATCGCTTTATTTAACAACAAGTTTAAACTTTACCCTAAGTGATGTTGGTTGGATTATGAGTGCTTTTGGTTTAGGGTCTGTAATTGGTTCTTGGTTAGGCGGTCGATTAACTGATAAAATTGGATACTACAAAGTTATGGTATTTAGCCTGTTAACTACTGGTTTAATGTTTATTGCATTGCAATTTTTAACAACATTTGTTTCTTTTTGTGTAGGTATTCTTTTAGTTATGTTGGTAGCAGATATGTTTCGTCCAGCCATGTTTGTGGCGTTAAGTGCTTATAGCAAACCAGAAAACAAAACACGTTCTGTAACTTTAATTAGGCTAGCTATTAATCTTGGTTTTTCAGCTGGCCCTGCTATTGGAGGAATAATAATTACAACTTTAAGCTATGGTGGTTTATTTTGGGTAGATGGCATTACATGTATTTTAGCAACATTTGTATTAATAAATGTATTGAATCCAAAAACAACAAAAACATTAGATGATATAAAAGTCCTAAACCCAAAATCAGCATACCACGACAAGGCTTTTTTAATATTTTTAGCAGCTATGGTACTGTTTGGTGTTGTGTTTTTACAATATTTTTCAACAATGCCAATCTATTATAAAGAAGCTCATCAATTAACAGAATTGGAGATTGGTATTCTTTTAGGAATGAACGGGTTTTTAATTTTTGCTTTTGAAATGCCTCTAATAAAATGGTTAGAAAATACAACGTTTACTAAAACTGGGTTAATGCTTTTTGGAGCTATCCTTACTGGACTAAGTTTTATTATATTAAACTTTACATCTTGGGTTGGTGTTTTAATAATTGGTATGCTTTTAATGACCTTTGGAGAAATGATAGCATTTCCTTTTTCTAATGCTTTTGCCATGGATAGAGCAAAAAAAGGAAATCAAGGTGAGTATATGGCATTATATTCTATCGCTTTTTCAATCGCTCATATTTTTGGGCATAATGCTGGATTACAAATGACAAATAAATTAGGATTTGATAACACATGGTATATTATTACTGGTCTTGCTGCACTTTGTGTGTTTTTATTATTCTTTTTAAAACAATACTTAAATGCTAAAAAGAAAAAACAATTAATAAAAGAAGAAAAAGAAATATTATGGATTTAAACCAAATAACAATTCCGTCGTTAGACGTTGAAAAAGCGACGGAATTTTATAAAAAGTTAGGGTTAATTTTAATAGTTAATGCCTTACCACGTTATGTAAGATTTGAATGTCCTAACGGAAACTCAACATTTTCAATTCATAAAGTAGATGAATTACAAAAAGGACATGGCATTACTATCTATTTTGAAGATGATTACCTTGATGAATTAGTAGAACAATTAAAATCAAAAGACATTATATTTACAAGTGAACCTGAAGATAAAATGTGGTTATGGCGCGAAGCACATTTAAACGATTTGGACGGTAACTCAATTATTTTATATAAAGCAGGTAAAAACAGAAAAAATCCACCTTGGCGAATAAAGTAGTTTTCGCTAAAAAAAATTTGAGGACAAAAAAACAACTTATTAAACCGGTTTAACTTCTTTTTGTTTTACTACTCGCGATAAAACAATTTGTGTTTTAGTTTCCCCATAAGTAATAAGCTGATCTATAAAAACCTCTAAATGTTTTTGGTTTTTTAAAACCACTTCCATAACTATATTTTCGTCGCCAGTGATGCGGTAACAATTTATAACTTCGTCATAGGTTTTTACTTTTTCTAAAAACGGTTTTAGTTTACCCATAAAAGCACGCAATGTAATAATAGCTTTAAACTGATAACCCAAATCGAATGGAGAAACCATGGTTTTATAATCTTCAATAATACCCAAATCTTCCATCTTCTTTATGCGCTCAGAAACTGCTGGAGAACTAATGCCTACTTGCCTACCAATTTCTGCATTAGATTGTCTAGCATTTTGCTGTAAACACTTCAAAATCTTCTTATTAAGGCTATCAATACTCATTTAAACAAATTAGACTATAAAACATTAATATTTAAAGTAAATATACACATTTACTTTAAAATCAAAAGAATAATATGAATTCTTGTGAGTAATTTTGATAAAATTGCTTAAGAAAAAATAAACATGTTATCTAATACCCCACAAAACCTATCGGAATTACCGATTTATAAAAAAGCATTAGATATTTTTGCCTTGTCGCAAAATATATCTGCCTACTTAAATCAAGATTTATCTGTTTTAAAAGACGATGGATCTGAAGATATTCATATTTATTTTTCAGGTGATATTGTTCAACAATCTGTGGCTTTAGTTCCAGAAATTGTAAACGCAGAATTAGAGCGTTTTTCAGAGAGAAAACATAAACATATTGCCTCACTTAAGCGTATTACAAATATGCTTTATAAAAACTCATACCGCCTAGAACAATCTAATAGTAATGGGAGAGATTTTTTACCAATTTTGCGTAGAGAATTGAAAAAATTTAAAAAATTGCAACGTAATTGGATAATGACCTTATAAATTAGTTACAAATTTTACAATCTTCTTTAGTCTTAACTTCTCCAATTAAATGGCCTTTTTGATTCATTTTATAGTCACAGCATTCCATGTACCCTTGTGCAATTAATTTTCTAGCACGTTGAATTCTCGATTTTGCAGTTGGCAAGGCTAGTTTTAACTGTTCTGCAACTTCTGCTTGTTTCTTTCCTTTAATGTCTGCCAAAAATAAAGGGTCTCGATACTTTTTAGGAAGCCTTTTAATAATTCCGTAAAGACAATCTTTTTCGTTATGATTGGAAGGCTCTTCTTCAATTTGAGTATCATGCTCCTTAAATTCGGCACTTATTTTATTCGTTCTAAAAAAATCTAACATGGTATTTCTAGCAATAGTAAAAACCCATGATTTAAGCTTTTTGTGGTCTTGAAGTGAATCGAGTTTCGTGTGTATTTTAATAAATGTGTCCTGTAGCACATCGTTTACAATCTCTTCGTTTTTTATCCTTGATAGAAGAAATTGCTTAACATCTTGATGATATGTTTCCCAAATGTGATTTGTATTCATAAGATAAAATGAGCGTTGGAAGTATTTACCAACGCTCATAAAAATTAAGATCTAACAATTGCAGCCACTACAGCTACAAGATTCGCAAGTACAATTTTTACATTGACCATTTGTACAACTATCGCAAGTACAAGTACATTCGTTATTTTTCATAATTATTCTTTTTTAATGTTACATCTATAAGACGAAACTTTTACAAAAAAGATGCATTTATAATGAAATTTTAAAATATTTTTCAACTGTTCTCAGCATAAGCGATATTCACAATTTAGTAATCGCTTTGCTCTACTAAACTGGAATCCTGCTTACATATTTCTTCGATATTGCCCACCTACTTCAAATAAGGCTGAAGTAATTTCACCTAAAGAACACACTTTACAGACATCCATTAAAGCTTCAAAGATGTTTTCATTATTAACAGCTTTTATCTGAAGATCTTTTAATAAGGTTTTTGTATCGTTTGACTTATGAAGATTTTCCAATGTTTTTATTTGAAATTGTTTTTCGTCTTCAGTTGCACGAATAACCTCTTTAGGAATAACCGTTGGAGATCCTTTAGAACTTAAAAACGTATTTACTCCAATAATTGGGAATTTCCCATTATGTTTCAAAGTTTCATAATACAAACTTTCCTCTTGTATTTTAGAACGTTGATACATGGTTTCCATGGCTCCTAAAACACCCCCACGTTCGGTAATTCTATCAAATTCTAAAAGAACAGCTTCTTCAACCAAATCGGTTAATTCTTCAATAATAAAAGAACCTTGTATTGGGTTTTCATTTTTAGCTAACCCCAATTCTTTATTAATAATTAACTGAATTGCCATGGCACGACGAACAGATTCCTCAGTTGGTGTTGTAATGGCTTCGTCGTAAGCATTGGTGTGTAACGAATTGCAATTATCATAAATAGCATATAAGGCTTGAAGCGTTGTACGAATATCGTTAAAATCAATTTCTTGAGCATGTAAGCTACGTCCAGATGTTTGAATATGATATTTTAGCATTTGCGCTCTTGCATTGGCTCCATATTTATGTTTCATGGCTTTAGCCCAAATTTTTCGCGCTACACGACCAATAACAGCATATTCTGGATCGATTCCGTTAGAGAAAAAGAACGATAAGTTTGGACCAAATTTATTGATGTCCATTCCTCTGCTTAAATAATACTCCACGTAAGTAAAACCATTAGATAAAGTCAATGCTAATTGCGTAATTGGGTTTGCTCCAGCTTCTGCAATATGGTAACCGGAAATAGAAACTGAATAGAAATTACGTACATTATTTTCTATGAAATATTCCTGAACGTCGCCCATTAAACGCAAAGCAAATTCAGTTGAAAAAATACAGGTGTTTTGAGCTTGGTCTTCTTTTAAAATATCGGCTTGAACGGTTCCTCTAACTTGTGCAATCGTGTTCCTTTTAATATCTGCGTAAACATCTACTTGCAATACTTGATCTCCAGTAACTCCTAATAACATTAATCCTAATCCATTATTACCTTCGGGTAAATCGCCATTATATGTTGGCCTTTCAATTCCTTTTTCATTATAGATTTTTACAATTTTAGCTTCTATTTCTTTTTCTAAACCATTTTCTTTAATATAAAGCTCGCATTGTTGGTCGATTGCAGCATTCATAAAAAAGCCTAACAACATGGGTGCAGGACCATTAATGGTCATACTCACCGATGTCATTACATTTGCTAAATCGAAACCAGAATATAGTTTTTTAGCATCGTCTAAACAGCAAATACTAACTCCAGCATTCCCGATTTTACCATAAATATCTGGACGTAAATCTGGATCGTTTCCGTAAAGTGTTACACTATCAAAAGCAGTCGATAAACGTTTAGCAGGTAACCCTGCACTCACATAATGAAAACGTCTATTAGTACGTTCTGGACCACCTTCGCCAGCAAACATACGCGCTGGATCTTCTCCGGTGCGTTTAAAAGGATATAATCCTGATGCATAGGGAAACTCTCCTGGTACATTTTCTTGTAAACACCATCTTAAAATATCACCCCAAGCTTGGTATTTTGGTAACGCCACTTTTGGAATTTGCGTGTGAGATAACGATTCTGTATGTGTTTCAATTTTTATTTCCTTATCTCTTACTTTAAAAGAATAAATAGGGTTTTTATATGTGTTTACTTTTTCATCCCAACCTGTAATTATTTCCCAATTGTATGGGTCGAGATTTAGTTTTACTCTGTCGAATTCTTTAATCAATAAACCTACAAATTGCTTAGAACTGTCATCCTGAACTTGGTTCAAAATCTCATC
The DNA here is from genome assembly GCF_000789235.1 of Wocania ichthyoenteri Th78. Lineage (GTDB taxonomy): Bacteria > Bacteroidota > Bacteroidia > Flavobacteriales > Flavobacteriaceae > Wocania_A > Wocania_A ichthyoenteri. The sequence goes on along the minus strand of NZ_KN525716.1, from coordinate 3,117,033 downwards.
TTCAATTAAACCTAATTTTCCAATGAAAGACCTTTCGACTGTGCTCAAGGTGACATTAGCGACTGAACAGATTGTTTTATAAACCCCATATAGTCTCTGAGCAACTTCAACCTGCTCATTTGCTTTTTTATCATAAGCTCTATTATTTTCAGCAATTTCAGACAGATAACGTGTTCTAGATGGCGGAATTACAAAAATCTTCTCACTCATTTCATCAGAAATATGAAAAGTAGATTTTAAATCAGAACCTGCTTTTTCAACTAACTTATCCATGATGGCTTTATAAAGCGTATTCATTCCTGGGTCGTTAAATTGAGACGCAATCGTTCCAAAAACAGGCAATTCATCTTGTGGTGTATCCCAAAGATTATTATTACGCATGTACTGTTTTTTTACATCACGCAACGCATCTAAAGAACCTCTTTTATCAAATTTGTTAATCGCTACTAAATCAGCAAAATCAAGCATATCAATCTTTTCTAGCTGTGTTGCTGCACCAAATTCTGGAGTCATTACATACAATGACACATCTGAATGTTCTATAATTTCGGTATCCGATTGTCCAATTCCAGAAGTTTCCAAAATAATCAAATCGTATTCAGCAGCTTTTAAAACCTCAACAGCTTCGTTTACATATCTAGATAAGGCTAAATTAGATTGACGCGTTGCTAAACTTCGCATATAAACTCGTGGAGAATTAATCGCATTCATACGAATACGATCACCTAAAAGTGCACCTCCAGTTTTTCTTTTTGAGGGATCGACAGATACTAAACCCACTGTTTTTTTTGGAAAATCGATTAAAAAACGACGTACTAATTCATCAACTAGCGACGATTTTCCTGCACCACCAGTTCCTGTAATTCCTAGAACGGGAGTTTTAGAATCTTTATTTTTTTTATGAATTTTGTCTAAAGTTGCTTTGGCTACTTCTGGAAAATTTTCAGCTGAAGAAATGACACGTGCAATTGCTTTTGGATTTTTCTTTGATAAATCTTTAATATCGACATTTAAAGTATCTCCTATTCCAAAATCAGATTCCTTAACCAAATCGTTAATCATGCCTTGTAAGCCCATTTCGCGACCATCATCTGGCGAATAAATACGAGTAACCCCATAATCCATTAAATCCTTGATTTCAGATGGCAAAATAACACCGCCGCCGCCGCCAAAAATCTTAATATGTTCTGCGCCTCTTTCTTTAAGCAAATCGAACATATACTTAAAATATTCGTTATGACCTCCTTGATACGAGGTTAAACAAATAGCATTAGCATCTTCTTGAATAGCTGTGTTTACAACCTCTTCAACACTTCTATCGTGACCTAAGTGAATTACCTCTACGCCAGTTGCTTGAATAATTCGACGCATAATATTAATGGATGCATCGTGTCCGTCAAAAAGTGATGCTGCGGTTACAATTCTAACTTTATACTTTGGCTTGTAAGGTGTTACTTGTATCATTCTTAAAGAATCTTGAATTTTGTGTTGCAAATTTACGGAATATTCAAAAAATTAGGCCATTTATATTAAATTATATAAAGCTTTAAATTTTCGTTTTTTGACACTTAAAATTAAGATGTGACTTTATTTTTTTCTTAGTGTCTTAAGAAAATAACGATAAAACCTAAGTCGCTAATTAAGGGATTAATTGGAGTTTTACTAAAAGGCATCTTTCTCTCAAGGTGCCTTTCATTAAAAGTATACTTATTAACTACAAGTTGTAAATAGCACCTTGGTTAGCAAAATGAAATCCTAAGTTTTGAATACTATCTTTTAATTTGTGCTTGTCTTTTAACGTAGGATTAGTATGATTAAAATGTATAAAATGAATTTTGTTTTTAGTTGCATTTGATTCCTTTTCAAATAACTTAATGGTTTCTTGAATAAACGGATGTGGAACTTCACTCATAGGTCTTAGTATTTCACCTTCCTTGAAAAAAGTAGCATCTAAAAAGGCATAATCTACTTTTTTAACTTCCTCAATAATACTTTTCTCCCATAACTGCCATTTATTAATGTCTGGAATAAATAAAGCTGATTTATTTTGTCCTTCAATTTTATAACCAACCGTTTCTGAAAATTCATCGCGATGCGGCACTAAAAAGGGTGTTACTTTTAATTTTAAATTTAATGTGATTGTCGAATCATTTCGGAGCGTTTTCAAATCAATATTATTTAAGCTTACTAACTGACTCCACGGACCGTTATTTTGCAAATACATTTTCATTTTAGGCATCGTATAAACTGGAATGTTATTTCCGCCTAAAGCCTCTCTTCCAAAATACATCAATCCTGTGTAATGCCCAATATGTGCATGCGTTAAAAACACACCATCAATCACTTTATTATTATCTAAATGCGTTTTTAGCAACTGTGTTTGTGCTACAACATCTGGAGTGGCATCAAACAACCATTTTTTGCTGTGTTCTAAATCTACCAAACCTAAACACGAAATTAATTTCTTTGATTCTTCACCTTTATAAAAGGCTTCGCAGCACACTTTATTACAATTAATTTGAGGAAATCCAGCATCTTGAGCAATGCCTAAAATCGTAATGTATTGCATTGGTTTTTCGGTTAATTTCTCTGCTTCTTTCTTTTTGTTAGCTTCACAATTAAACAATGAAACACAAAATATTAAGCATAATATTTGAAATAACTTCATTTGTAAAAATATATCTTTGTTAAATATATAAAACATAAATTATGATTCGTAAATTTTTAGCAGTCTTCTTAATATTCAATTTAACTGCATGTGCAGAATTACAAGAAATAGCAAAACAATTACCACAAAGTGGAGGTATTGGAAATACCGAAATTGCTTCTGGATTACGACAAGCTTTAGACTTTGGAATAGACAAACAAGTAACGAAACTAACACAAACCGACGGCTTTTATAAAAATGAATTGGTTAAAATTTTATTACCCGAAGAATTACAAAAAGTTGATAAAGCGCTTAGAGATATTGGTTTAAGTAAATTAGCCGATGAAGGTTTAAAAGTACTTAACAGAGCTGCTGAAGATGCTGTAAAAGAAGCAACACCCATTTTTATTGACGCCGTTAAAGGTATTACGTTTGCCGATGCAAAAAATATTTTATTAGGAAATAATGATGCCGCAACACAATATTTAACTAGTAAAACACAAACCGCTTTATACGATAAATTCAATCCTGTTATAAAAAACTCGTTTAGTAAAGTTGGTGCCGACCAGATTTGGGAAAATTTGATTAATAAATACAACAATATCCCTTTTACAAATAATGTAAACCCAGATTTAACTGATTATGTTACTGGCGAAGCTTTAAAAGGTGTTTACACTATGATTGCTGTTGAAGAAAAAGAAATCCGCACCAAACTATCATCAAGAACTACAGATTTATTGAAGAAGGTTTTTGCTTTGCAGGATTAGAAAACTATTTTCAAAAACAACTTTAGTTATAAAACATCTAAAAGACAACCATAAATGGGAGTAAGTTATTCGATATTTAGAAAATTTCCAACTTTAGAACAAGCTAATGAATTAAAAGATTTGTTGAAAGAAAATGGAATCGAATCAATCCTTGCAGACAACGTTCCTCCAGTTGATGTTACTTTTTCGGGGAACACTCTACAAAACGAAATTGAAATACTAATAAAGCAATCAGACTTTAAAAAGGCTGATGAACTTTTAGAAAAAAATGCAGAAACTTTAATAGACCAAATTGATAAAGATTATTATTTATTTGAATTTACAAATGAAGAACTTTATGAAGTTTTGCTAAAATCTGACGAATGGAATGCATTTAACTATACTTTAGCTCAAAAGATATTAACTCAAAGGGGCAAGTCAATAGACAAAGACTTATTGAATTCTTTAAAAAATGAACGCATAAATCAATTAGCAAAACCTGAAGGAAACCAAAAGCCTTGGATTATTGGAGGATACGTTTTTTCTCTTTTAAGCGGCTTCTTGGGTTTAATAATTGGTTATTTTTTTTGGACTTCTAAAAAAACTCTACCAAATGGACAAAAAGTTTATTATTATTCGGAAAACGATAGAAAACACGGAAAATATATATTTTATTTAGGATTAATAATTGCACCGACTGCTTTACTCCTTAAAGTAGTTAGTCAATTCTAAAATAAAAATGTTTTGTATTATTATATAGAATAAACCTAGTTATTTAAACAACCCACCAAAAGCAACAATAATACTTTTACTATTTGTAATATTGATTTTTAAAATCATTTTTACAAAAAATAAACACTTACAATTCAAAATTTATTGAATTACGCCTTTAGTTTTCAAATAAAAAAACGTATATTTAATAGCTTGACTTTCAAATAGTAAGATGAACAGAATTGACATTATAAAAAGCAATCAAACAAAACTTAATAAACGTTACAAAGAACTTATTGAGCAAGCTTATAATTTTCGTCAAACCGATTCTGCTTTGAGTGATATTTCGGAATACAGAGCTATAAAACTTCTTAATAAACTTAATAGGCTAAAATATTTATCTAGAGAATTAACTCAAACATCTGTATAAGTTTAGCAATTTTTTAACTTTTTAGTCACATCTAAAAGACTGATAAATACGTACTTTATATATAAAAAAGAACGTTATGAATCCACATTTTTGTAGAGTTGGAAAAATTAAACCCAACCTAAATAAATTAATTAGTTTAAAAGAATTAGAAACTAAAATTGCGAATTTTGTAGATGATACTACAAAGCTTGAAACGCCTCAAGATTTAAGCGCAAGTTTTTAAAATAAGTAAACGCTTTTGTGAGTCTTGAGCCGTACCACGAAAACATTTCGCCATCTGCTATAACAATATGAGCATTGGGGTAAAACATTTGTACTTCTTTTTTATGTGAATTATTAAAAGGAAAGGGTTCGCTTGACAATAAAATTACTTCTACATCTTTATTAATTGTCGCACCGTTAAGTTCTATTTCTGGGTAACGTTTTTTAGTTTTGTAAATATTTTCGAACTTATTCAACTCTAATAAACAATTAATAAATGTATCATTTGCTGCAACCATCCATGGGTTTTTCCAAATAAAATAAGCCACTTTTAAAGTTGGCTTTTTTTGAATGAAAACTTTAAAATCATCCGTTTCTTTTTGAATTTCATTTGTAATTTTTAGAGCGTCTTCTTTTTTATTAAAAATTGTTCCGTATTGATTAATCAACTCTAAACTATCTTCAATATTAAAAATATCAGACACGTGGACATTACAAATTTGCTCGCAAGCTTCAACAAGGTCTTTAGTGTTTTCTTCTTTATTACAAAGAATAATATCTGGATTTAAAGCTTTTATTTTTTCAAGCTTTATTTGTTTAGTTCCTCCAACAATTGTTTTACTCCTTAATAAGTCTTTAGGGTGCACACAAAATTTTGTAATACCAACAATGCTCGTTTCTAAACCCAAATAGACTAACAATTCGGTTTGACTTGGCACTAGCGACACGATGCGCTTTGGTGTTTTTCTTATTTGAACTTTACGATTGAGTTGGTCTTTGAATTCCATAGGATAAGATTCTTACGTCATCACTAACGTGATTCCTCAGAATGACGGTTCAATTCAACAGCCATTTGTTTTTGAAGTCCCTTAGCTTTTAACGCTGCGGCTTGCGCAAAATCTCTTTCTTTTGACGCATAAATAATACCGCGAGAAGAATTAATTAGCAAACCAATATTTTCACTCATTCCATATTTACAAACATCTTGTAAATTCCCTCCTTGGGCACCAACACCAGGAACCAACAAAAAACTATCTGGAATAATTTGCCGAATATCTGCTAAATATTCTGCTTTTGTAGCACCAACAACATACATTAAGTTTTTAGAATTCTCCCAAGTTTTAGAGGTTTCTAAAACCTGTTTATACAATTCTTTTCCATCAACTGTTTTGGTTTGAAAATCGAAAGCGCCTTGATTAGACGTTAATGCCAAAAGAATAGTATGTTTATCTTTAAAGGTTAAAAAAGGCTCAACCGAATCTTTACCCATATACGGTGCAACAGTCACAGAATCGAATGCTAAGTCTTCAAAAAAAGCTTTTGCGTACATCGTACTTGTATTCCCAATGTCTCCACGTTTAGCATCTGCGATTGTAAAAATTTCAGGATGCTTTACGTTTAAATAGTTAATGGTTTTTTCTAAAGACTTCCACCCTTTTAATCCGTAGGCTTCATAAAATGCGGTGTTGGGTTTGTAGGCTACACATAAGTGGTGCGTCGCATCGATAACGGCTTTATTGAATGCAAATATGGGATCATCTTCCTTTAAAAGATACAGTGGGATTTTATTTAAATCGACATCTAATCCTATACATAGAAAGGATTTCTTTTTTTTAATTTCTTCTGTTAATTGGTTTTGGGTCATTGGTTTCGGGTCTTAAAACTGACTCTTTGAATATTTTATCAAGGCATTAATTCTTCTTTGGAGAATATTAATTTTCTCCTTCAATACTTTTTCATCTTCTTCATTTACAAAAGATAGTTCTTTACAGATTACAAAATGGGTTTCTAATTCAAAAGCAGAACCTAAACTTATTTGGAGAAATCGAACAAAGTCTTTTTGAGAATCTTTCGCACAACCTTCAGCGATATTTGCAGGTATTGAAACTACACATCTTGATATTTGAGATTTCAAACCAAACTTTTCTGATTCAGGCAATTTTCCTATTAAAACATAAACTTCTTTTACTAGTACTATTGAATCTTTCCATACATCTAATTCCCTAAAGTTTCTCATTAAATATAATTCTTATTTCAACACCTAATACCTAAGACCAAAAACCTAGATTACATCATCATTAGCTTTCAACTTCTCCGTGTTTTCAGCTAGCATTAATTCATCTATTATTTTTTGAATATCTCCATTCATAATATTACTTAAATCGTAAAGTGTCAAACCAATTCTGTGATCTGTAACTCGACCTTGTGAATAATTATAGGTTCTAATTTTAGCACTTCTATCACCAGAACTTACCATACTGCCTCGCTTTTCGGCATCTTCAGCATTCTTTTTAGCCAACTCCATTTCGTATAAACGCGAACGCAACACTTTAAAAGCCTTTTCCTTGTTTTTATGTTGCGATTTTTGGTCTTGACATTGCGCCACCAAACCTGTTGGTATATGTGTTAATCGTACCGCAGAATAAGTTGTGTTTACAGACTGCCCCCCAGGACCAGACGAACAGAAAAAATCGATTCGTACATCTTTTGGATTAATTTCTACATCAAATTCTTCGGCTTCTGGAAATACCATACAAGTTGCTGCACTTGTATGCACACGCCCTTGAGTTTCGGTTTGTGGTACACGTTGTACACGATGCACACCAGCTTCAAACTTTAATGTACCATAAACATCGTCGCCAGAAACTTCAAATTGGATTTCTTTAAAGCCACCGTTAGTGCCTTCACTAAAATCTACAGTATCAACTTTCCAACCTCTACTTTCGCAATATTTGGTGTACATTCTAAACAAATCGCCTGCAAAAATACTGGCTTCATCTCCACCAGTTCCTGCGCGTAATTCAACCACAGCATTTTTAGCATCTTCAGGATCTTTAGGTATTAAGAGTACTTTTATTTCTTCTTCTAATTTCGAAATACCTTCTTTAGCTTCGTCATATTGCATTTTAGCCATTTCTACCATTTCTGCATCACTACCATCTGAAGTAATGGCTTCAGCTTCTGCTAAATTATTGGTAAACTCTATATATTGCTCCCGCTTATCCATAAGAATTCGCAAGTCTTTGTACTCTCTATTTAGCTCAACATAACGCTTTTGATCGGTAATTATATCGGGCTGGATAATTAAATCGCTAACCTCATCAAAACGTTGTTTTACTATTTGTAATTTCTCTAACATCTGCCTGTTTTATTGATAGCCAAAAATACGATAATTTATGAATTTTTAATACAATCCTACGGCTGTTATAATGTAATTGTTAGAATATTTTTGTATCAAGTGCGTTATTTAAGTAATTATGCAGCAATTATTTTCCATATTCATTTTTTACAGACCATTAATTTTGTGGTCTTTTGGAATAAATACTTTTCTGGCTTTTTTAAAATATGAAATCATTCCAATTGCAATTGTAAAGCTATTATTAGTTGCTTTTTTATGGTATTTTTTAAATGAAACGAATGCCAAACGGAAACTTGCATGTTATAAAAATTCAGGTATTTCAACCTTAAAACTATTTGCTTTCTTATACCTAATTGACTTATTTTTTAGCATTCCGTTTCTTTTAATTTTGAAAGAGTTTGTATAAAAAAAGGAAGCCTATTGACTTCCTTTTTTTTAACTAAAACTTAATGACTATCCACATTTAGAAGAGCCACAATCTTTACAGGTTAAACAACCTTCTTGATAAATTAAATGTTCTGATTTGCAATTATCACAACGTTGTCCTTTAGCTTTGGTACCATCTTCCACATAACGCTTTAAAGCCCGAGCCACACCATTTTTCCATGTATTAATCGATTCGGTATCAAGTTGTAAGCTATTAATTAAATCTACAATTTTATCAATTGGCATACCGTGGCGCAACGTACTAGAAAATAGTTTTGCATAGTTCCAAAATTCTGGATTGAATTTATGCGACAAGCCTTCAATAGTGGTTTTATAACCTCTTTTATTTTTATATTGAAAATCGTAACGCGATGTACCATCTTCATTTCTGTTTTTAATAATCAACCCTTCGTTAACCCAACGCGGAATTAAAATACCATCTTCATCATCTACAAGCCCTGTAAATACTTCGTATGGCTTATCATCTATCAAACCAATAAAAGCAATCCATTTTTCTTTATTATTTTGAAAACGAACCACATCAGCCTCTAAAATTTGAGGTCGCTTCATAGGAAAAGCTGTTAATTTATCATCGGTTTCCTCTTTCTTTTCTTCATTAGAAATTAAAACCCCAGAACGCGAACCATCTCTATAAACGGTAACGCCTTTACAACCTACCTCCCACGCTTTTAAATATAAATCGCCAACCAAATCTTCTGTTACATCATTTGGTAAATTGATGGTTACACTAATGGAATGATCTACCCATTTTTGTATAGCACCTTGCATACTCACTTTACTTAACCAGTCCACATCGTTTGATGTGGCGCCATAATAAGGTGATTCTTTAATCAAAGTATCTAATTCGCTTTGTGAAAAGTTTTTAGACGTATCAATACCATTTACTTGCATCCATTGTTTAAATCGATGATGAAATACGACGTATTCTTCCCAAGAATCACCAACCTCATCAACAAAATCTACACGCACGTCTTTATCGTTTGGGTTTACTTTTCTTCTACGTTTATAAACAGGCATAAATACCGGTTCAATCCCCGAGGTAGTTTGTGTCATTAAACTGGTAGTTCCTGTTGGAGCAATGGTTAATAAAGCAATGTTACGTCTACCATATTCTAGCATTTCGTAATACAATTTACTATCGGCTTCTTTTAAGCGTTGTATAAATGGGTTGTCTTTTTCACGGTCTGCATCAAAAATTGAAAATGCACCACGATCTTTTGCTAAATGCACCGATGCTCTGTAAGCTTCAATAGCAATCGTTTTATGAACTTCTAAAGAAAATGCATTGCCTTTTTCACTTCCATATTGAATATTTAAAGCCGCCAACATGTCCCCTTCTGCTGTAATACCAACACCTGTCCTACGACCTTCTTCAGCTTTTCTTTTTATATTAACCCACAAGTTACGCTCGGTTGCTTTAACTTCATCCAATTCAGGATCCGAATCAATTTTTTGTAAAATATTATCGATTTTTTCAAGCTCTAAATCGATAATATCATCCATAATTTGTTGTGCAAACGCGACATGTTTTTTAAATAATTCGAAATTAAACGAAGCGTTTTCTGTAAAAGGGTTTTCTACATAAGAAAACAGATTGATTGCTAATAATCTACAAGAATCATACGGACATAAAGGGATTTCTCCACACGGATTTGTAGATACCGTTTTGTAACCTAAATCGGCATAACAATCTGGAATGGATTCGTTAATAATAGTATCCCAAAATAAAATCCCGGGTTCGGCGGATTTCCATGCATTATGTACTATTTTCTTCCAAAGGGAATTGGCTTCAATAGACTTTGACACTTTTGGATTATCTGAAAATATAGGATATTTTTGAGTGTACTGGGTTTCGTTTTTTACGGCTTTCATAAATTCATCGTCAATTCTAACCGATACATTGGCACCTGTAACTTTGCCTTGTTCTAGCTTCGCATTGATAAAATCTTCAGAATCTGGATGGTTAATAGACACCGATAACATTAGCGCTCCTCGCCTACCGTCTTGCGCTACTTCTCTTGTTGAATTAGAATAACGCTCCATAAAAGGCACAAGTCCTGTAGATGTTAAAGCCGAATTTTTAACTCCAGAGCCTTTAGGGCGAATATGCGATAAATCGTGACCGACACCACCACGACGTTTCATAAGTTGCACTTGTTCTTGGTCAATTTTCATAATACCTCCGTAAGAATCAGACTCTCCAGAGTTACCAATCACAAAACAATTTGATAATGAACCTATTTGAAACGGATTTCCTATGCCTGCCATGGGGCTTCCTTGAGGCACAATATATTTAAAGTCTTTAATTAGACTGAAGATGTCTTCCTCTTTTAAAGGATTTGCATATTTGGCTTCCACTCTAGCAATTTCTTTTGCTATTCTACGATGCATATCGTTTGGAGTAAGCTCATAAATATTACCCTTTGAATCTTTTAAGGCATATTTATTTAGCCATACGCGAGCCGCTAAATCATCATTTTTAAAGTATTTTAAAGCAGCGTTAAAAGCTTCATCTTGTGTGTAAGTTTTAGATTGAGTTTTGGTGAGGTTTACTTTCATAAGTTGATTTCGGTTTTAGTTCACTATAGATTATTTAACAAGCTATAAATAAACTAAAAAAAATCAACTTAAAACATGATAAAAATCATAAAGTTTGCAAAATAAAATACCTAAAAAACTAATTAACAGGTTGTTAAAAATTTATCAACATCAAAAAGTTAACAAGTTTTTTAAACAAAAATAGAGTTAACTATTTTAAAAATCTACCGCGAAACCAATACCCAAAAACTGCTTCCATTGTATTTTTGCACCAGCTTCATCAAACTCACCTTCAACTTCTGAAGGCTTAGTTGTTTTAACATCGTCGTCGTACTTTAAATGAGAACCTAAAGTAGCTCTAATAAAACTGTTTACTTTAAAATCAAAGTCCACTCGCCAATCCATATCAACATTACCAAAATTATTTATATAATCAGTATATAAATTTACCTGGTGTACCATTGATATGTTTTCTGCCACTTGCATTTTATAACTGTTCGTTACTAAAATACCCACTTCTTTTCTAACATGTTCACCATCAACAATTACGTTTCCATTTTCATCTAAAACTGCTGGCGTTACACCAAAAGATCCAGCATTTGCGAGATCTTCATCTAAAACAAAAGTCGCTTTTAAGGTAACTGGCGAAAAGTAAAAAGATAATTCTTCAATATGTTTTCCATACTCCATCCCACCACCAAAAAACAAATAACCTGGAGCCATTAGCCTTGAAATAGGCTCGTCTGTATTTGGGTATTTATAACCATTTGCTAACTGCGTTTTAAAATTAAGTCTTGCTGAATAAAACCAATTAGAAATACTATCTGGCTTATAACCAATATTAGAATTAATTTCGAATAAATCATCCGTTTTTCTAACCTCTCTGCTTTGCTGCTTGTTTATTCCATAACGCATTGATACGTTGTTGTTCCAAAAAAAATATTTGTCTTTGTAATTTGCTTCAGACCTAATACCAAGCAAACCAGATATAGAGTTACTACCACCAGCATTCCAATTTACAAAGGCAACTTCACTTAAATCGAAAGTAGCTTTGTTTTTTTGAGTCCATTCTGGTCTTAACTCCTTGAGCTCATCTTTAGGCGTAATGGGTTTTATAAATAAAGAATCGGGTTGAGCAAATGCAAATTGAACACACAAACAAATTAAAGCTAAAAACGTATTTCTCATAATTAGGGTTGGATATAATTAACACATCATTTTATCAAAAACCATTCCAATGTAACAAAAAGTATTAAAATCAATAATTAAACTCCCCAAACTCAGATTTTATTGTTAGTTTTTTAGTTTTAGAAGCTTCCACTCTACCAATTATTTTTGCATCAACATTAAACGTTTTTGATATTGAAACAATGTCATCTGCAATTTCTGGAGTTACATAAAGCTCCATTCTGTGACCACAATTAAACACTTGGTACATTTCTTTCCAATCGGTTTTACTCTGTTCTTGAATTAATTTGAATAGTGGCGGAATAGGAAACATATTATCTTTTACAATATGAAACTCATCTACAAAATGAAGAATTTTAGTTTGAGCACCACCTGAGCAATGCACCATTCCGTGCACTGTTTCAGCATTATATTTAGATAAAATAGCTTTTATAATAGGCGCATAAGTTCGTGTTGGAGACAACACTAACCTACCTGCATCGATTGGTGAATTTTCAACTTCGTCAGTTAACTTAATATTGCCAGAATACACTAAATCTTCTGGCACCGAAGCATCAAAGCTTTCTGGATATTTTTCTGCAAGATACTTATTAAACACATCGTGTCGAGCAGATGTTAATCCGTTGCTTCCCATACCACCGTTATATTCTTTCTCGTAAGTGGCTTGCCCAAAGCTTTCTAAACCAACAATAACATCGCCAGCTTTAATATTCGCATTATCAATAACATCGCTACGTTTCATTCTTGCGGTAACTGTGGAATCTACAATAATTGTACGCACTAAATCGCCAACATCGGCAGTTTCACCGCCAGTGGAATGAATGGTTACTCCAAACGATTTTAGGTCTTCTAGCAACTCTTCTGTACCATTAATGATTGCTGAAAGCACTTCTCCTGAAATTAAATTTTTGTTTCTTCCAATAGTTGAAGACAGCATAATATTATTAGTAACTCCAACACACAATAAATCGTCAATATTCATTATAAGAGCATCTTGCGCAATGCCTTTCCAGACTGAAATATCTCCAGTTTCTTTCCAGTACATATAGGCTAATGATGATTTTGTTCCTGCACCATCGGCATGCATAATCAAACAATAATCATTATCATTTGTTAAATAATCTGGCACTATTTTGCAGAATGCTTTTGGAAATAATCCTTTATCAATATTTTTTATAGCATTGTGTACGTCTTCTTTTGATGCCGAAACACCACGTTGCGCATAACGTTTTGAAACTTCTTGACTCATAATGTTGTATTGTAATGCAAAGAAAAGGAATATTTTAAAAATTAATTGTGTTTAATGGAAATATGAAAGGCGTTTTATTAACTACTTATTTTTAATTGGTTATAAACTCTTACTAGGTAGTGGACTTTTATTGACTTTGTCATAAAAAAAATAATAAGTTAAGTCGTTTAACACCGGCTATAACACATTGCTTCTGACTTTCCTATCTGAAAGTCCTTGTAAATTTGCTATCTTCGGTTTACGGCGGAAAATCCTCGCGGATTTTCACGCAACGAAACATAGCCAAACACGGTAAACGAACCTTCACAAAAACAAAACAACTTTTCAATACTAAAACAAAAATTAGCAAATAAGTGCGTTAGAGATTGCAGTGACATCCTTTTTAAAAATAGCTAACCTTAAATTAACACTAGAACTAAAATGTAACAGATTGCCACGGCGCTCACTCCTCGCCACGACGTTTTAAAAAGATATATCGGAAAGCCCGACCTGCCCTACCGCCTTGAGCGTAGTCGAAAGGCTAGGATAACGCCCAAAAAGAATCTTTTAATATTTAATTAAGACAACTGTTTTCGGTGGAATAACAAATCTGTCTATCTTTGTTGGTTCATAAAAAGAATAAACAAATTGCGATATTTTATAGAACTTTCTTATAATGGTGATGCGTATCATGGTTGGCAAAATCAGCCCACAGCCATATCTGTTCAAGAAGTTTTAGAAAGCTCCTTATCTACAGTGTTAAAAACACCAATTTCTGTAATGGGCGCAGGACGAACAGATACAGGAGTCCATGCATCGCAAATGTTTGCTCATTTTGATTCTAATGAGGAGTTGAATGACGTTAATTTAATTTTTAAGCTCAATTCGTTTTTACCAAAAGACATTGCTATTCATAATATTTTTAAAGTGAAAGATGATGCACATGCACGTTTTAATGCGTTAAGCAGAACGTATTTATATAGAATAACTTTAGAGAAAAATGTGTTTACTTTTAATAATACGTTTTATGTGAAGCAAGCTTTGAATGTTAAAAAAATGAATGAAGCTTCAAAAATTTTATTTGATTATAAAGATTTTCAATGCTTTTCAAAAAGTAATACCGATGTAAAAACGTATTATTGTAATATTATGAAAGCAGAATGGGTTATTAAAAATAACGAGCTGCAATTTACAATTAAAGCCGATAGATTTTTACGTAATATGGTGCGAGCTATTGTTGGCACAATGATTAATATTGGTTTAGGTAAAACTACTATTGAAGATTTACACACTATTATTAAATCTAAAAATAGAAGTGAAGCTGGTTTTTCGGTGCCTGCGCAAGCGTTATATTTAACAAAAATTGAATATCCAGACGATATAAAACTATAAATGAGTAAGAAGAAAGAAAATATTTTCGACATAAAGTTATTCACACGTCTTTTTCAATATATAAAACCTTATAAAGCGGTCTTTTTTGGGTTGTTATTATTGGTGATATTGTTGGCTGTTTTTGGTGCTGCAACGCCTAAATTAACGCAATTTGCCATTGACGATAGTATTGCTGGCGAAAACCCAGATAAGTTCCTGTTTTACATTACCATTATGTTAGGGGTTTTAGTTTTTCAAACCCTATTTCAACTCACATTTATTTACTATGCAGCTTGGTTAGGTCAGAACTTAGTGATGGATGTTCGCGTAAAACTCTTTAACCATTTGCTTCGTTTTAAAATGAAGTATTATGACAACTCATCGGTTGGTGTTTTAATAACACGAGCCGTAACAGATATGGAACGTATCGCAGATATATTTGGTCAGGGTTTGTTTATGATTTTTAGAGATTTACTAACCATGTTTGTTGTTTTCGGGTTTATGGTTTATACGAATTTAAAGTTGAGTTTAATCGTATTAGTAATGTTGCCACTATTATTATATGCGACTCGTATTTTTCAGAAATACATGAAAAAAGCTTTTGAGGAAGTAAGGAATGAAGTATCAAACTTGAACTCCTTTGTGCAAGAACGATTAACGGGAATGAAAATATTACAGCTTTTTACTCGAGAAACCACAGAATATAAAAGGTTTAAAGCCATTAACGAACGCCATAAAAAAGGTTGGTTAAAAACCGTTTGGTATAACTCTATATTTTTTCCTTTAGCAGATTTATCAAGCTCAATTACTATTGGTTTGGTAGCGTGGTACGGCGGCTTAAATGTGGTTTTAGAAGGCAGTGTAACCAAAGGGACCTTAGTGGCTTTTATAATGTTTATCCCCATGTTGTTTAGACCGCTTAGACAAATAGCCGATAAGTTTAATACGCTACAAATGGGTATGGTTGCTGCAAACAGAGTATTTAAAGTTATTGATACAACGTCGCAAATTGACGATACAGGAATACATGTTGCTGAAGGTTTTAAAGGTGATATTGCATTTAAAAATGTTTATTTTAGTTATGTTGAAAATGAAGAAGTTTTAAAAGGCATTTCTTTTAAAGTAAAAACTGGAGAAACCATTGCTATTGTGGGAGCAACTGGCGCAGGAAAATCGACAATTATAAACTTATTAAATCGTTTTTACGAAATAAAAGATGGCGTAATTGCAGTTGATGGTATTGATATTAAAGAGGTCACTTTAGCATCTTTACGTTCACAAATTGCAGTAGTTTTACAAGATGTGTTTTTGTTTGCAGATACTATTTTAAATAATATTACGCTTAATCATCCAGAAATTACTGAAGCAGATGTCCAACAAGCTGCTAAAGACATTGGTATTCATGATTTTATTATGAGTTTGCCAAATGGTTATCATTATAATGTAAAAGAACGCGGTGTGATGCTATCTTCTGGTCAGCGACAATTGATTTCATTTTTACGCGCTTATGTAACTAATCCTAGTATTTTGGTATTAGACGAAGCCACATCGTCAGTCGATTCATACTCAGAGCAACTTATTCAAAATGCTACCGATAAAATTACAAAAGGGCGTACTTCAATTGTTATTGCACACCGGTTGGCAACCATTAAAAAAGCAGACAAAATTATAGTTATGGATGCTGGCGAAATTGTTGAACAAGGTACCCACGAAGAATTACTTAAGAAAGATAATGGTTATTATAAAAATCTATACGAAGTACAGTTTTTAAAAGAGGAAGTGGCTTAGACGATTTATTTAGGTGTAAAGTCTTGAATTGATATTTCACCAGTAAGAAATAAAATTGCTACAGTCACAATTGAAATGCCCATATAACCCACTAAAAAAATTAGCAAAAACATAGGAACTCTCCAAAACAAAGATTTTAGAGTGTTCATAGAATTTTTATAAGCGACATAAACACAGAATAAAACCATTATTAATGAGTAAATAAGAGCTGTGTTTATATAAAACTGTGGGCTTATTAACAATACTACTATAGCATAAACTGCTGAAATAATACTAAAACTAGTTAAGGCATATATTGAAGTAACTATATGCTCAGCGAGATTATATTTTTGTTTATTGAAAAATAAATAACTAGCAAATGCTAAAATTGGAATGTAAAATAAAAAAAGCAAAGAACTATATTCCATGGTTGAAGACATGATTTTTTCAGTTCCAGCTCCCCCAGAGCTCGTTTGTGCGTAACTTATTTTTGAAAAATCAATATCACTCCAAGCAATTTTTTTCATTAAAAAAAGAATAAACCCAGACAATGTCAATGAAATGGCTAGCATACTCACAGGATTTAAATATTTTTTTCGCAAGCCAGAGATATAACCACCGCAGACATCTTTAGGCTTAGTTATCATATGCCATATAGTCTTTAAAAATGTGTTATCCAGATTAAAATAACGTTCTAAAAAATCATAGCTTAAGCTTTTAGCAGTCAACCTATTTCTAACAATTTTGGATCCGCAGTCTGGACAATAGCTAAAATCGGTTCTTAGCTTGTTGTTGCAATTTCTACATTTCATTAAGCTATATCTTTTTTAATCATATCGTTAAGCTGATTAGTATTTTCAAAAACTACAAATTCGCCATCTTTAAAATAAGAAATATGTCCAGTTTCTTCACTAACAACCAAAGCTAAAGCATCGGTTTTTTCGGTAACACCAATAGCGGCTCTATGACGTAAACCAAAGCGTTGTGGTATGTTCTTTTCGTTATTAACCGGTAGAATAACACGTGTAGCTTTTACAATATTATTGTTTACTATAATGGCCCCATCGTGTAGCGGGCTGTTTTTAAAAAAGATGCTTTCTATAATAGGTTGAGTAACTTTTATATTCATTTCATCACCAGAAGATGATAAAAAATCAAGGTTGTTATTACGTTCAAAAACAATTAAAGCTCCTGTTTTTGAAGCTCCCATTTTAACGCAAGCCGAAACAATGGCATCTACATTGGTTTCGTCTCCTGTTTCGTTTTTTATAAAGCTGAATTGTTGTAAAAACTTGCGTCGCCTACTAAAATTTGTAGAACCAACCATGAGCAAAAATTTACGAATTTCGGGCTGAAACACGACTATTAAGGCAATAATTCCCACTTTCATAAAACCACCAAAAATACCAGTGAGGAGTTCCATGTTTAAAAAATCGGTTAATCGCCAAACAAGATAAATAATGATGATACCAATAAAAATATTGATGGCAACAGTACCCTTTACAAGTTTATAAATATAGTAGAGCAGAAGTGCAACTAAAATAACATCGATAACATCGACTACTGTGAATTTTAAAAGGTCTTTAAAAATTTCCAAAGGCAGTGGGTTTTGGTAAATTTAGTAAAATATGGTTAATAAATAAATTCGTTATTTGAAATGTCTATTGATTCTTTTTCAATTGATAAAATTAATGACTTTAATGAGATGTAATCTTGAAAACTTATTGAGCTATTAAAATTCAAATACGCTTTTTTAGAATTATTATTAATCTTTTTTAAATCATTAATAAGATTATTTTCGTTTGTTTGAAATATAAACGAATCAGAATTAGGGTTTATAATTGTTATGTTTTCAGTGGAGTTAAAATTGATTCCGATAGATGATTCAGAAAGCTTTAAGTTTGAATTTTTGTTAAAATAATCATTTGAAGATTCCTTATGATAAATCACATCCGTAAACTCAATAAACCCGAGGTTTTTTCTACTAATATCATTACAAGTAAAATAGTTTTTAGCCTTTTCGTTTTTATGGCTGGAGTTTTGTTTTTTCTCTTGTAGGAATTTAATATGGGGAATCACTTGCTTTAGCGTTAAACGCTTATCCACATTTACCAACCAATTTGTGGTAACAATTAAGTTTTTTCTATTGAGCTCAACACTATCTTTTTGAATTTCATCATAAAACAAATAAGCAGCAGAAACATCCTTAATATCGGTAATTTCAGAATGCGTTATTTCTGGCAGTAAAATCACTTTTTCTTTTCCACAGGAAAAGAAAATAGATAAAATAATTAAGAAAAATATATGCTTCATAATTTCTAACAATCTAACAATCTAGTCAATTTAATACACTCCATAGCTTCCTTAACATCGTGCACTCGTAAAATAGAAGCGCCTTTTTGTAAAGCCACCGTATTTAAAGCCGTTGTACCGTTTAAAGCATTACTAGCTGAGGTTTTTAAAGTTTTATAAATCATAGATTTTCTGGAAACACCAGCCAAAATAGGTTTGTCTAACATTTTAAATAATTCTAAATAATTTAAAACTTCAAAATTCTGTTCTAGAGTTTTTGCGAAACCAAAACCAGGGTCTATAATCATATCAATAATACCTAATTGTTGTGCAGCTGCAATGCGTTCAGAAAAATAAAATATGATGTCTTTTATCAAATCATCATAATGCGTTTGCTCTTGCATATTTTGCGGAGTACCACGCATGTGCATCATAATGTATGGTACTTTTAAATCAGCGATAGTTTGTAACATGGTATCATCTAATTTTCCTGCCGAAATATCATTAATCATACTAGCGCCTGTTTCAATACAGCGTTTCACAACCTCACTTCTAAAAGTGTCGATAGAAAGTAAGGCTTTTGGAAATTCTTTCAAAATCAAATTAACGATGGGTAATATGCGTTTTAATTCATCAGTTTCGCTAACATGATTTGCGTTTGGACGCGAACTGTATGCACCAACATCAATAAATGTTGCACCTTCATTAAGCATTTTTTCAACTTTGTTTAAAATGTCTTTATCATTTTTATAAGAGCCACCATCGTAAAACGAATCTGGAGTAATATTTAAAATCCCCATCACTTTTGGTGATGATAAATCGATGAGTTGTCCTTTGCAATTAATGGTCATAATCTTAAAATCTCAATATTTAAAATATCAAATTCCAAACCTAAAACTTTAAACTTGAAAGTAGAAATATAAACTCCAAAACTTTAAACACTAAACTTTTGAACTTTAAACAATTTAAGCGAAATTTACACAAAATTGATTTTATAGATGCAAGATACTTCAAAACAATATGATGCTGTAATAGATACCTGTAAAAGTTTATTTATTAAAAAAATGAGTGATTACGGTAGTGCATGGAGAATATTACGTTTACCCTCGTTAACTGACCAGATTTTTATAAAAGCGCAGCGCATTAGGAGCTTACAACAAAACGATGTAAGAAAGGTAGATGAGGGCGAAATAAGTGAGTTTATTGGTATAATTAATTATTGTATTATGGCACTTATACAGTTAGAAAAAGGTGTGGTTGAACAACCCGATATGACTACAGAAGAGGCTACAAAACTATACACCGAACAAGCTGCTATTACCAAAAAGCTTATGGAAGATAAAAATCATGATTACGGAGAAGCTTGGCGCGATATGAGGGTAAGCAGTTTAACCGATTTAATTTTGCAAAAATTATTACGCGTTAAAACCATTGAAGATAACAAAGGTGAAACTTTGGTAAGCGAAGGTGTTGATGCTAATTATCAAGACATGATTAATTATGCAGTTTTTGCATTAATTCATTTAAAAGAGTAATATGAAAATATTAGTAGCATTAAGTAGAATATTCGTCGGTGTTTTATTTATCATTTCTGGATTTATAAAGTTAAATGATCCTTTAGGGTTTTCGTATAAGCTAGAAGAATACTTTAGTGCAGATGTTTTAAACATAGAGTTTTTAATACCATATGCTTTAGGTATTTCTGTTCTTGTTGTGGTTTTCGAAGTCGTTTTAGGTGTATTTTTACTCATTGGTTACAAACCTAAACTCACTGTTTGGAGTTTGTTAGCAATGATTGTATTTTTTACATTTTTAACCTTTTATTCAGCTTATTTCGATAAGGTGAAAGATTGTGGTTGTTTTGGCGATGCTTTAAAACTAACACCATGGGAGAGCTTCACAAAAGACATTATATTACTGTTTTTTATCCTGATTTTAGTCTTTGGATTAAAACACATAAAACCTGTATTTAGCAAATTGCCAACCACAATTCTAGCACTATTAAGCTTTGTGGTTAGTTTATGGTTTGGCTATCATGTACTGATGCATTTGCCAACAATAGATTTTAGAGCCTATAAAATTGGAAATAATATTTATGAGGGCATGATAATTCCAGAGGACGCACCAAAAGCTATTCAAGAATACACATGGACATTTAATATTAATGGTGAAGAAAAAGAAATTGTTACAGACGGAAGCTATCCAACTGTTGATGGCGAATATGTAGGTGTAGAGACTAAAGTTATTAGAGAAGCTTATCAACCACCAGTTTTAGATTTTTCAATTGAAACTGATGATGAAGATTTAACTGAGCACTTTTTAAGTGAAAAAAATCTAATCGTTATAGTTTCATATAGTTTAGAAAAAATTGAAAAAGAGGGTGCTTTAAAACTAAAAGCAACAACTGATGAAGCGATTAAAAATGGTTATAAAGTTATAGGATTAACAGCATCTGGTAACGATGTAAAACAGCGTATAAACGAAGCCTATAATTTAGATTTTAACTGGTATCTCTGTGATGAAAAAGCACTTAAAACAGTAGTGCGTTCTAACCCCGGGATTTTAGAATTAGATGCTGGAACTGTAAAACAAAAAGTACATTGGAATGATATTGATGATTTGGAGTTACCAAAAGTTGAAAGAAAGCCAGAACCAAAAAAAGCTAAAGGAATTATTGCCTATTTTATCAACGACGAACCTTCAACTAAAGAACAAGTCGAGGCTTTAGACACCACGTTGATTGAAAGCGTTAATGCTAATAAAAATGCGATAGCATTAAAAGAGTATAATACTGAAAACAATACAGTTTACACTGGAATTGTTGAGGTTATATTGAAAAACGAGTAGGTTGTTCACTAAAAGCATTAGTGAATTTGTGGTGAAAAAACAGAACAATTAACATTATAAAATGAAAAAGATGAATTACTTAATAATTTTATTACTCAGTATTTTTAGTTGCAATACAGAAGTACCAACACAATTCTCAGAAGGTGCCCTAAATGACACGTTTATAACTTTAGATGGAGACAATATAGCTTTCAAAGACATTTTAGAAACCCATAAAGGAAAAACAATAGTTATAGATATTTGGGCATCTTGGTGCAAAGACTGTATAAAAGGCATGCCAAAAGTAAAAACATTACAATCCGAATACAAAGATGTTGTTTATATGTTTTTATCTTTAGATAAAAGTCAAGAAGCTTGGAAAAAAGGCATTAAAAAGTACAATGTAGAAGGCACTCACTATTTTATGCAATCTGGCTGGAAAGGAGCTTTTGGTAAATTTGTAAATTTAGACTGGATTCCTAGATATATGGTAATAAATAAAGCAGGAAATATAGAATTATTTAAAGCAATAAAAGCAGACGATATCAAGTTAATTCAAGCCATAAAAAAGTAGTATTTTTGTATTTAAATTCTAGATTAAATCAGAAAAACACAATACTTCAAAATATATAAAATTTAATACCAACTCACATGAGAAAACAAATTGTAGCAGGAAATTGGAAGATGAATAACGATTTATCTCAAACCGAAGCTTTAATTACAGCTTTAAAAGCACAAATAAAAACAACAAATGCAGAGGTTATGGTTGCTCCAACAGCAACAAATTTATGGCAAGCCTATAACAGTCTTAAAAACTCAGAAATAGAAGTTATTGCACAAAACATGCACTTTGCCGAGAATGGTGCCTACACGGGTGAGATTAGTGCAAACATGTTAAAAAGTGTAGGTGTACAAACTGTTATATTAGGACATAGTGAACGTCGCGCTTATTTTAACGAGACCGATGATATGTTAGCTAAAAAAGTAGATGCAGCACTAGCTAATAACATGCGAGTTATTTTCTGTTTTGGAGAAGAATTAGCCGATAGAAAATCTGGAAACGAAGAAAACATAGTTGAAAACCAAATTAAAAATGCCTTATTTCATTTAGAAGCTTCAGCATTTAAAAATATAGTATTGGCTTACGAGCCAGTTTGGGCAATTGGCACAGGCGAAACAGCAAGTCCAGAGCAAGCACAAGACATGCACGCCTTTATAAGAAAAATCATAGCAAATACATACGGAAATGAAGTAGCTAACAATCTCTCCATTCTTTATGGTGGGAGCTGTAAACCTACAAATGCTAAAGAAATTTTTTCAAAACCAGACGTAGATGGTGGTTTAATAGGCGGAGCAGCACTTAATGCCGACGATTTTTTTGCTATCGTAAACGCATTTTAAAATATTATTTTTGGCGTTACCCCAAATAAAAATTTTGGGGTTGCACTTGCAGTTTATACTGAGCGTAGTCGAAGTGTTATATCTTTTTCTCGTGCCTCAAAAAAGATGCCACTGCAACTGTTAACGCACATATTTGCAAAAATTAATAATAGTACCAATGTCTAATACAGTTTATATAGGTTACTACTTTAAAGTAAAACCATTGCAACCAGCAACAGAAATTCTAATTGCAGAATTGGGTTATGCAGGTTTTGAAAGTTTTGTAGAAAACGAAGATGGTGTTACAGCGTACATTCAAAAAGAAGAATGGAACAAAAGTATTCTTGATGACATTCAAATTTTGAATTCTGATGAATTTGAGATTAGTTATGATTTTAATGATATAGAGCAAGTTAACTGGAATGCTGAATGGGAAAAGAATTTCAATCCTATAATTGTTGATAATTTGTGTTCTGTTCGTGCACCATTTCATGAAAAACCAGATACCAAATATGATATCATCATAGAGCCCAAAATGAGTTTTGGCACTGGACATCACGAAACCACACACATGATGATTCAGCATATATTAAAAAACGATTTTACCAATAAATCAGTTTTAGATATGGGTTGTGGCACTGGCGTTTTGGCAATTCTTACAGAAATGAAAGGCGCAAAACCAATTGATGCTATAGATTACGATAATTGGTGTTACCTAAACAGTATTGAAAACATACTGCGTAATAATAGTAGTTATATTACCGTTTTAGAAGGTGATTCGAGTTTGCTGGTAAATAAGTCTTACGATATAATTATTGCTAATATTAACAGAAATATCTTACTACAAGATATGAAAACTTATGCGGCTTGCTTAAACAAAAATGGCATGTTGTTTTTAAGCGGATTTTATGCTGATGATATTCCTATCATAAAAACTGAATGTGAAAAGAATTTGTTAAAATTTGAAGAAAAATTAGAAAGAAACAATTGGGTTTCGCTAAAATTTTTAAATTAGTATAAAAATTACAAATGAGTACAAGAGAAAAAACATCAGAAGAATTACTTTTAAAAGAAGAAGTAATAACTCAAAATGAGATTGTGCTTTACAACGATGAAGTTAATACCTTCGATTATGTTATAGATACCCTCATTTATGCCTGCGAACACACGCCAGAGCAAGCAGAACAGTGTTCGATTATTGTGCATCACAACGGGAAATGCACCGTTAAAACAGGGGAATATAAAGATTTAAAACCACGCTGCTCCATGCTTCTCGAAGCTGGTTTAAGTGCAGAAATTGTATAAAAAAAGGCTCTAATTTAATCAGAGCCTTTTTTTATTTACTTATTCTTCCTACAGCGCAACTCACAAAAGATTTTGCTTTTGTAGTTAAGGCGTTTTTTTCTCCAACGATAGGATAACCAAGTTTTGCTAATAAAGTTTTAGCTTCTGTAAAATCCTCTTCAGTTAAATAATTAAAAGAAACAGAATCATTTGTGTTATCAACACTAATTTTTGATAAATGATTGAGTTCATCTAATTTAGTAATAATGGTGTTAGCACAACCACCACATTTTAAGTTTTGTATTTTTAGAGTAGCTTCCATGTTTTATAGAGTTGAAGGACAAATAAAATCTGTTGTTGGTAAATTGGTGTTTTTAAGCGCTCCAAATCCGCCAACAATATCTACTAAATTATTAAATCCACGCGCTTTTAAAATAGATGCCGCTATTACCGAACGATAACCGCCAGCACAATGTATGTAATATGTTTTGTGGCTATTAATAGCATTCATATTATCATTAATAAAATCTAATGGAAAATGTTGCACATTATCACCTTCTAAATGTTCAGATTTATATTCGCCATCTTTTCTAACATCAAGAGTGCTAATGTTTTCATTTTTAAATCGCTTAGAAAACTCTTCTGCCGAAATAGACTCGATAGTTTCAATATCTTTTCCAGCAGCTTTCCATGTTTCCATGCCACCATCTAAATACCCTAAAGTATTATCGTAACCCACACGAGACAATCGTGTAACGGTTTCTTTTTCTTTTCCTTTTGGTGTGACTAGTAAAATGGATTGTTTTAAATCGGTAATTAGTGCACCAACCCATGGTGCAAAACCACCATGAATACCAATAAATATGGAGTTTGGTATATGTCCTTTCACGAAGTCTTTTTCGTTTCTAACGTCAAGTATTAAAGCATCTTCTCGATTGGCAATAGCTTCAAAATCTTTAGCATTTAAAGCGACATCGCCTTTTTGTAAAACGGTTTCAAAAGTATCGTAACCCGATTTATTCATCATTGCATTTTTTGCAAAATATTGAGGTGGTGGTGGAATACTATCAAGCACTTCTTCTACAAATTCTCCTTTCGTCATATCTGAGCGCAAAGCATAATTGGTTTTTTTCTGCTCACCAAGAATACCAACAGTTTCTTTACTTAAATTTTTACCGCAAGCCGAACCTGCACCATGTGCTGGATAAACAATAACATCGTCTTCTAAAGGCATAATTTTATTGCGTAACGAATCATATAACATTGCTGCTAAATCTTCTTTAGTAAGATCTGATTTTATAGCTAAATCTGGTCGACCAACATCACCTAAAAATAAAGTATCACCCGAAAAAATAGCATGATTTTTACCATTTTCATCAATTAAAAGGAAGGTTACCGATTCTAATGTATGCCCAGGTGTGTGCAATACTTTTATGGTTACATCACCCAATTTAAACTCTTCATTATCTGTTGCTATATAGGCGTCGTAATCTGTTTTTGCACTAGGTCCAAAAACAATTGTTGCACCTGTTTTTTTAGCTAAATCGACATGGCCAGAAACAAAATCTGCATGAAAATGTGTTTCAAAAACATATTTGATTTTAGCATTTTCTTTATTTGCTTTGTCTACGTATTGCTGTGTTTCTCGTAATGGGTCAATTATTGCAACTTCGCCATTAGATTCAATATAATATGCGCCTTGAGCTAAACAACCTGTATAAATTTGTTCTATTTTCATTTTATAAACTTTTTCATTTCTGCGAAATCGAAAATCATTTCAACATAATAATCATTCAAAAATATGAAACCAAATTGGTCTCATTTGTGACTTTTGTCACATTCCTTTAATTGGTTTCTTTATATATTATATAAACTGCCATAATTAATGTAAAAAATCCGAAGCTTTTTTTAAGTTTTTTTCCACTTATAAATTTTGAAAGAAATACACCAATTATAATTCCAATAACAGAAATTAAAGTGAAAGTAAGTAGAAATATCCACTCAATTTCGAGGGTTTGTATATCACCAATAAAGCCTATTAACGAATTAATAGTAACGATAATTAATGAAGTTCCTACGGCTTTTTTCATAGGAATGTTTGCCCAAAGTACAAGTGCAGGTACGTATAGAAAACCGCCTCCAGCACCAATTAGTCCTGTAATAGTACCGATTATTAACCCTTGAATAAAGGTTTTGTAATACGCTTGTTTTTCTGTTATAACATCTGGTTCTTTTTTGTTTTTTATCATAGAAATGGAAGCCAAAAGCATGATAATGGCAAAAAATACCATGATACTCATTTCTTTTGTTAAAGAGAAATTACTTATGGTGAAAAGGGTGTCTGGAATGCCTGGAACTAAATATCTACGTGATAAATAAACGGCTATAAACGATGGAAAAGAAAATGCTAAACCTGTTTTAAAATCGACTAAGCCTTTTCTATGTTTTTGGTACGTACCAACCATAGATGTTGTGCCAACAACAAATAAGGAATATGCCGTAGCAATAATGGGGTTATAGCCTAACAAATAGACTAATAAAGGTACGGTAAGTATGGACCCCCCGCCTCCAATTAGCCCTAAAACTAAACCAACTATTAATGCGCCAATGTACCCTAAAAGCTGTGTTGTATCCATTAATGCGGTAGTTTGTCTTTTAGGACACCGTAAATAAATGTGCCTAATAAAGCAGCAGCTATTACAATAAGCATACTAAAAACACCAGTGCCTAACAATATATACATTGGTCCAGGGCATGCGCCAATAAGTGCCCAACCGAACCCAAAAATTGTGCCACCAACAATATATCTAATTAGTCCGTTGTCTTTTTTTGGAACAATAATATCTGTGCCTTTTATGCTTTTTATATATCCTTTTTTTGATATTTGTAAAAATAGAATACCTGTTGCAATTGCTGTTCCTATAATACCATACATATGAAAGGATTGAAAACGAAACATCTCATAAATACGATACCAAGAGACGGCTTCAGATTTAACTAGCACAATACCAAAGAAAATACCAACTAATAAAAATTTAAAAAACTTCATAACTAAAAAATTAAAGGTAAAAGAAGGTTAGTCATAATTAATCCGCCAATAAAAAAACCGATAACAGCAATTAGCGATGGTTTTTGTAAACTGCTTAAGCCTGTAATGGCGTGACCAGAAGTACAGCCACCGGCATATCTTGTGCCAAAACCAACAAGCAAACCACCAATAATTAATAATAGTATACTCTTTGATGTTAATGTTTCTAAACTGAATATTTCATTTGGTACTAATGTTGCGCCAGCATTTTTAAATCCCATTTGTTGTAATTCAGTAACTGTTTCTGGATTTAAGTTGGTAACCGCATTATTGGATAGGTATTGTGTTGCAATAAAACCGCCTATAATGGCACCAAAAACGACCATTAAATTCCAAACTTGATCTTTCCAATTAAACTTAAAAAAATCTGAAAATTTGTCTGCACCACCTATTGTGCATAAAGTTCTGAGGTTTGACGACATTCCAAAAGTTTTTCCGAAATAAAGTAGTGATGCCATAACAAAGGCAATTAAAGGGCCTGTAATATACCAAGGCCAAGGATTTAAAATGTATTCCATGGATTATGAATTAAAAAAACAAAGGTAAATTGATTTTTAGCTTTACTTTGTAATATATGTTACTTAATGGGTTATAACTGATTGTTATTAATACGGGGTTTGCGTTGTGGATTGAACGGTTCGACTGCGCTGACAGCAGGCTAAATGTTTGAAATCTTTTTGCTTTTTTTGCAAAAAGATTGAGTAGTGAAAGCCCGACCACTTGTACTGAGCGTAGTCGAAGTGTTGTGGTAACGCCCAAAAATATATTATAAAACTTCAATTTTATTTCTACTTAGCTTAATTTTTTTTTCATTTTCAAATTGTTTAAGCAATCGAGAAATTACTACACGAGAGGTGTGTAAATCTTCTGCAATATCTAGATGTTTTACAATAATGGTTTTTGAATTATCTAACTTCGTTTTATTAATTAAGTACTTGTATAAGCGCTCATCCATTTTCATGAAAGCAAGATTGTCGATAGTTTCAAGCATTTCGTTAAAGCGTGTTTGATAGCTTTCTAAAATAAAATTTCTCCAACTCTCGTTGTTGTGAAACCATTTTTGCATAACGCTAACGGGAATCATTACTAAGTTTGAATCTTTTTCGGCAACTGCGCGAACTTTACTTTTTGATGTTCCCATGCAGCAGGTAAGCGACATGGTACAAGTTTCTCCAGATTCTAAAAAATAAATAAGTAAGTCGTTCCCATCGTTATCTTCTCTTAAAATTTTAATGCTACCACTTAATAAAAGCGGAATGTGGTTTAATGTTTGATTAATATCTATAATAATATCTCGCTTTTTGAAGGTTTTAAAAACTCCAGATACATAGATTTCTTCAATAAGATTGTCATCTAAAAGATGATTAAATTTTTGTTTTAATAATTCCTTTGACATATTCAAAAGTAATGAATTACAAATTTGAAATAAATATTTGGTGCAGTTTTAATAAAAATACTATATTTGCACCCACAAAAAAGGCCTCGTGGCGCAACTGAATAGCGCACTTGATTACGGCTCAAGAGGTTACTGGTTTGAATCCAGTCGAGGTCACGAAATAAAAATGCAACATACTATAGAATGGTTTGTTGCATTTTTTGTTTTAATATACTTTTTTTTTTAAAAATCTACTAATTCGTATTAAGCTTTTCCTGTTTTATTTCGCTTTTGATATGTTTAGTTTTAAATTTGCATAGCACTAATCAATAACAAAAAAATATGTCGAAATTATTTGCTCTAAAAGGAAAAATTCAAAATTATGCTTGGGGTGGAACTAAATTTATTCCTAAGTTATTAGGAATTGAAAGCAATCACGATAAATGTGCAGAATATTGGTTAGGCGCTCACGTAAACGCACCTTCTGTAATTTCTACTGCGAGTGGTAGTCAAAACTTAGATAGTTATTTGGCTTCTCGTAGTGCAGAAAGTTTAGGAACAGAAGTTGCTAAAAACTTTAGACGATTACCTTTTTTATTTAAAGTGTTGGATGTAAATGATATGTTATCTATTCAAGTACATCCAACAAAAATAGAAGCTGAAAGAGGGTTTAAGCGAGAAAATGAATTAGGAATACCATTAACAGCATCTCATAGAAATTATAAAGACGATAACCACAAACCAGAAATTATGGTGGCACTTAGTGAGTTTTGGTTGCTACACGGGTTTTTATCTAAAGATAAATTAACCGAAAGATTAAATGAAACCCCAGAGTTTGTTAATTTATTACCAGTTTTTAAAACTGAAGGTTATTTAGGTTTGTACAAAAAAGTGATGGAGCAATCTACTGAAGAAACTAACCGCATGTTAACGCCATTATTAAACCGTATTACACCTTTGTATTCTGAGGGAAAACTAGATAAATCAAGTCCTGATTATTGGGCTGCAAAAGCGGTTGATACTGCAACAGATAAGAAAACTTTAGATAAAGGAATTTATTCTATTTATTTTTTCAACATCGTTAAAGCAAATAAAGGAGAGGCTGTTTTTCAGGACGCCGGAATTCCACATGCATATCTTGAAGGTCAAAACATGGAACTTATGGCAAATTCAGATAATGTTTTGCGAGGTGGATTAACACCAAAACACATTGATGTGCCTGAGTTATTAAAGCATGTTGCTTTTGAAGAAACCATACCTAATGTCATGCAAGGAAATTTGCAAAATGATGGTATTGAGAGGATTTACAAAACGCCAGCACCAGATTTTAAGTTGAGTAAAATAGATTTAAATAAATCAGACATTTATCAATCTAAAGCAAAAACAGCTCAAATTTTAATTGTTATTGATGGTGAAGCAGAAATTGTAGAAGGCGATAACGCGTTAGCCATTAGTAAAGGCGAATCGATTTTTTTAGAAGCAGATTGTAAATATAGTATATCTTCAAAGTCTAATGCAACTCTATATAAAGCGACTACACCTTAAAAGTTGTACTAATTTAATCTAAAGCATTTTTTGTTACATAAACCCGCCAACCAAAAATTACCATTTGCAGTTTAGTGGCTTTGGCTAAATCTAATCGTTTTTTAGTATAGCTTGGTAAGATTGTTTTATTAACCTTTGCTAAAAATTTGAATACTTGCTTTTTCATATTTAAAAACCTTCTTAGAAGGTAAAAATAGTAAAACTTATTCTAGACTAAGCTTTACCTTTTTTTGAATTTATATAATCGAGAATATAATGAAGATAATATCGATTATAAGTTTAGCAAGTGTGATCATAATTTTATGGTTTTAAAGGTTAGTAATTGGTTTAATATTATCAATGTTTTTTGAAGATATATATTTGGGAATATGTTTACCAAACGTTTTTAGCTAAATCTATGAAATTGAATGCTGATTTGTAATTAAAAAAACAGTTTTGATTTCAATATTAATGTGACTTTCTTTATTTAAGTTTTAATTTTAAAGCATTAATTGTGTTAATTGTTATAATATGTAATATTTGTAGGCGTTTTTTAGACTGATTTTTTTAAACCAAGGGAGGTTTTGTTTAAAAAATGAAGGAATTTAGCTGTTTCGTCTTTTTTTTTTAAATTTTAGCACAAAAAAAAGACACTCAGAAAAGAGTGTCTTTTAACATTATATTTTAGTAGATTTAGTTTTTCTTTTTGGTAGTAATTTCAACAACGCCTTCTTTTGCTTTTTTACCATATTTTTCAATGGCAGAATCACCTTTAAGTATACTTATACTTTCAATATTCTCTGGGTCAATATTTTCAAACTTATTTTTTTTAATTTTCTTGCCATCTAAAACATATAAAGGTGTTTTGTCATCATCAGTAGAAATATAAATTTTACTGTTGCCATTAGTTTTTATTTTAGTTGAATTAAGAGGTTTTCCTATTTTAATTTTTGAGGTTGTATTGTTTTTACTTTTGATAATAATAACACCATGTTTTGCTTTATCGCCATGCAATGCGATGGCTATATCGTCTTTAAGTACAGTAATAGATTCTATTTCATTTGTATTAACAGCATGCATTTTTTCTTCAGTGATTTCTATATCATCTAAAATGTAAAGTGGGGTTTTGCTGTCTTTTGTTTTTAATGAATTACTATATGCTATTATGTTTGATGTGGGATAACCTATTGTTGTTTTCCAAGGTGTAGTTTTAATTGAATCTATTGCGTTTGTTCCAACAGTTATTTTCCAAGGACTTTTATTTATTGAGTCTGAATGAATTCCAAAAGCATACGCTGTATTGTTATTTTTGTTGAATATTATACTATCAGAAGAAACTATTTTATTACCTTCTTTAAATTTAACATCGCCACATCCAATAACTTGCACATTTTGCATTGGCTTTCCAACTATAAATTTTGTTTCCCACTCAGTACCAAAGCCAAAACCTTCATTGTTTTGTTTGTATGAAAATGATTTGATGGGATTTTTGCCATTTAAATCAAAGTTCCCTGATCCTTTTTTATTTTTAAACTCTGCATGAATTGCAATAATTTCGTTTTTAGAGTTTCGTTTTATTTTACTAAATTTTAAAGTTACTCCATGGTTTTTTCCTTCTTTAATAACCCTGTTGAAATCCGATTCAGTTAAATCTTTGGTAATGGTTGCTTTGAAAGGTTTTATTTGCTGAGGGGCTTTATTAGGTTTTGAAACGTTTGGCTTTGGTTCAGTTTTATTTTCTGATTTAATGTTATTTAAGTTAAGGTTTTTTAATAGCAGCGTCTTTTTTTCATTAGCGTTTAAAACTGTTCTAGCTATTGCTACACCTTTTTTATTTTCTCCAACTTCAATATTTGGTATGGGTTTGTTTTTATTGAACCATGTAGTGCCAGCACTTCCTTTAGCGTTTTTTACATTTATAGTTAATTTGATTATCTCATTATTACTATTTCTTATAATATCACTAAAAGCTATTGTAATTTGGTTTAACTCTAATTGTGATTTTAATTGGTTTAAATCGTCGTCAGTAAAGTTTTTCGCAATTATTTTAGTTTTGAAATTTGAATTATAAATTTTCGCATTTTCAGATTTATTATCCTCTAAAATCTTTGAGATATAAACCTCCTCAGTATTAAACCCCATTAAAAACAGAGCGAGAAAAGGTAAAACCAAAGCATATTTTAAAAGATTAATTTTTTTCGATTTTGATTTGTGTAACATAACGATTCGTTTTTTGATTAATGAATTATAAAAATTATTGGTTAATGCTATATGCTGATTAGGCACACTTGTTTTTAATAATAAATGCTGATAACTTATTTTACAGCTTGTAGAATTTTGCGTTTTATAATCTGCGATAAACTCTAAATTTTGTTGTAAATCTTTTTTGTAAAACCATGTTACAGGGTTAAACCAAAACACAATAGCTGCTAATTGTGAAATGATGATATCTATAGAGTGATATTGTTTTACATGTACTTTTTCGTGAGTAATAATATGTTTTAACTCTTCATTATTAAACTGACTTGGGTTGTACGCAATCCATCTAAAAAACGAAAAAGGAGGTGTTTCGTTTTGAGTTTCAATAAATGTAAATCCGTTTTGTTTGTGCTTTTTGTTTTTTAAAATAAGCAATGCTAACGAGCCCAATTGTATCAAAAACCAAATTGAAAACACAATAACTCCAATTATATATACAATAAAAGCATATTGCCATAAATTAAAAGGCTCTTCATCAACTTCAACTAAAGCAGAAGCATCATTAATTACAAAATTTTCAATAGGCATTGGTGTATATTCAATGTAAATAGGAATAACCACAAAAGGCAACGTAAAAGCAGTAATTAGTCCTATTAACAAAAACCAACGGTTAGACTGAAAAAACGTATCACGCTGTAAAAACAATTTATAACACACGTAAAAAATAGCAATAACAGCACTGGCTTTAAGTAAATATTCCATGGTTATTTTTGTTTCTCAATTAATGCAATAATCTCCTTAAGCTCGTCCACGCTTATTTTTTCTTCTTTCGCAAAAAACGATACCATATTTTTATACGAGTTGTTAAAGTAATTATCAATAGCCACAGTCATAAACCGTTTTTTATAATCCTCTTTAGTAACAATAGGGTAGTATTGGTGCGTCTTTCCGTAGGCATTGTAAGCTACAAAACCTTTATATTCCAAATTTCTTATAATAGTCGACAGAGTGTTGTAATGCGGTTTATCGTTTGTAATTTCTGCAAGAACATCCTTTACAAAAGCCTTTTCAAGCTTCCATAAAATATGCATAATTTCTTCTTCTTTGTTTGTTAGCTTTTGCATTAGTATCAGTTTTTTTTAAGTTTAATTATTTGGGCGTTACCACAACACTTCGACTACGCTCAGTGCAAGTGGTCGGGCTTTCACTACTCGCTTCCTCCTGCGTCGTCGAGCTCAAACATGCCGTTCAATCCCTAACGCAACACAAACATATAACTATATTTGTAGTTATACAACTAAAATAATAGTTGTTTAACTAAATTTTAAGTTTTTTAAAAAAAATTTCACTTTTCGTTTTTCACTTTTCACTTTCATTTATCTTCGCATAAAAAATAATTATGAGCATACTTTTGGTTGTCCTTGGTTTTTTACTGTTAGTAATAGGAGGTGAGTTTTTAGTACGATCGTCTGTAGCCTTATCATTTAAGTTTAGTATATCTAAAATGGTAATAGGGATGACGGTGGTTTCCTTTGCAACCTCTGCACCAGAATTATTGGTGAGTTTGCAAGCTGCGCTTTCTGGTTCGCCAGCAATAGCCATTAATAATGTTGTGGGTTCTAATATTGCTAATATTGGTTTAGTGTTAGGTATTACGGCTATGGTTGGTGCTATTTCGGTCGATAAATCGTTTTACAAACTTAACTGGCCGGTAATGATGTTGTTTTCTGTAGTTTTGTACTATTTCCTTAAAAATGATAGTTTACTAACAGCTATCGAAGGTGCAATTCTGTTTACAGGGCTTATCGTGTTTTTATTTATATTAATAAGAAGTACTAAAAAAGATACTACCGTAGAAGAAGTAGATGACAGTTTAGCTGTAGTATCAAATTTTAAAATTTTTATATGGTTGGTTATTGGTGCTACAGCTTTATATTTAGGTAGTGAATGGCTAGTTGATGGTGCAAAAGAAATAGCTATGGCTGTTGGGGTTAGCGAAGCGGTTATAGGGGTCTCTTTAATAGCTATAGGTACAAGTGTCCCAGAATTGGCAGCATCGGTTATTGCAGCAGCAAAGCAAGAAAAAGCCATTTCT
Source organism: Wocania ichthyoenteri Th78 (assembly GCF_000789235.1). GTDB lineage: Bacteria > Bacteroidota > Bacteroidia > Flavobacteriales > Flavobacteriaceae > Wocania_A > Wocania_A ichthyoenteri. The sequence goes on along the minus strand of NZ_KN525716.1, from coordinate 3,082,557 downwards.
TTAGGGAATTTAATAGGCTCTAATATATTTAATATTGCATCTGTTTTGGGATTGACTGCAATGATAAAACCCATCCCAGTAACTGAAACTCAAATATTATCTAGCGATGTTTTTTGGATGCTTGGGTTTTCGGCCATTTTAATACCGCTAATTTTTATACCAAAACGTATGCAAATAAGCAGAATAAAAGGATTCCTTTTAGTATTTGCTTACGGTATATTTATGTTTTTAGTGTTTACTAAAAACAAGTTTTAATTTGTAATACATTCCTTTTTTCTGTAACTAATTGGTAATATAATGTATACTTGACTTTGTGATAAAAAAAACGATAACTTAAGAAGAACTGAGTTAAAAAACAAGTCTTTTTTAAACTAATTTTGAAACAAAGTTTTCGTCATAAGGTAATCTTGATTTTGCAATAGCAAATGCCTGTTTTAACAATTTATTTGCTACTGCTATTAATGCTAACTTTTTACTTTTACCTTTCAAAACCAATCTATCAAAAATTGCTTTACATGCTTTATTGTACCTGCATGCTGAAAACGCTGATAAAAAAAGTAATCGCCTAAGTTTTCTATTACCAACTTTACTTATTCTACTTTTTCCCCTCAAACTACTTCCTGATTGCCGTATCGTTGGTGTAATCCCAGCATAACTACAAAGTTGAGAAGCCGTTTCAAATTTTTCAAAGCCATTAGTAGTAACCACTAAAAACAAAGCTGTTTTAAGGCCTATACCTGGTATGGTTTGAAGTAGAGTTAATTGCTCTTGCTGTTCTTGTTTTACCAACTCTAAAAGCCTGTTTTCTATAATCAAGATCTCTTTTTGTAAATGCTTCAGAGTTCGGTTAAGTGAATTATAAACAGCCTTTGATGGAATGCCCAAGACTTTTTCACCGTGCAATTTATTCTTGGTTACCGTACTCTGCTTTATATAAACATCCAATAACTGATACAACTGAAGGCATTCACTTTGCAACTCGGTTAAAGCTCTGTACAAAGGAACTTCATTTACTGTTGCATAATCAAAAATAAATTTAGCATCACTCTTATCCGTTTTTACTTTTGCCAGTTTCATTTGGATAAATCGCTTTACAGATAATGGATTAACTACTGACACTAAAACCTTGTTATTGTGCAAGTATTGGGCTAGTCTATAATGATAACAACCTGTAGCTTCCATAACCACTAATGCGTCTTTGGGCAACGATTTTAATAGGGCCTTAAATCCCTTTTCTTCATTTTTAAAATCAAGATGTCCTGCCGTATCGTTATACAGATCAAAAACACCTTTACTAATGTCAATACCATAAATTTTTCTATCTTTATTCATAAGAACTGAATTTTTGGAAAGAACATGGCTACTTTCATTTCAACAACTTGAAATCGAAATCTAGGTCTCACAGAACTGAACGAATTTTGAGTAGTAAAAGAGAAGGGATTATCAAAGTTAGCGAGATCTAAGTCTCTTCGTTTAACTTAACCTTATTCTTCTCTTTTGTTCTTTCTGATTAATAATTAAATTTATTAAAAGTAAACTTAAGTCGTTTAACACTAAAACGTCAAGTCGTTGACAATAATTAAATATCCAATTGAAAAAATACTTATCATCGTTTTATAATATCAGCACTGAGATTCTAGAAAAATACATTTCTCATTGGTCAGAATATTCAGTTCCAAGGAAATCAATTATTACTGAATGTGGTAGAACTGAACGCTATCTATATTTTGTAAAAGATGGAATTCAAAAGTCATACTACTTAAATGAAGGAAAACAACACGTTATGTTTTTTGCCTATGCGCCTTCATTTAGCGGTATAGTAGAATCTTTTTTTACACAAACACCTTCCAAATACTATCTTGAAACGATTACGGACAGCACATTCTTACGAATACCTTACTCTAAACATGCTCAGTTAATAAAAGAGCATAGAGAACTTGAAACCCTATTTAGAATCATCACAGAACAGTTTTTAATAGGCATTATAGAAAGACATCACCAATTAATGGCTTTCAACACCCAAACACGTTTTAAAAAATTTGTAAAAAGAAGCCCGCATTTGACAAATATGGTTTCACAGAAAGATATTGCTTCATATTTACGAATCGATCCTACAAACTATAGTAAATTAATAAATACAGTTAAAATTTAGGAAATCTTGGTTTTTACCAAGAATATACTCTTTAATCTGTTGCAATTTTGTCTCATCATATAATTAAAATGAAATGATGAAATTAATAAAACACGTATTTATTATTGGATTGACTATATTTTCAATTCAAAGTAATGCTCAACAAATTAAAAGTACTACTATGACAAACAAAGAGATTGCAACCAAGTTTTTAAATGGATTTAATAACCCAGAACAGATTAAAGAGTCTTTTGATTTATTGGCAGATGATTATAAGTTTAAGAACCCAATGGTTGAACTTAATTCTAAAGAAGAATTTATTGTATTATCTAAACAAATTGGTGCTGTAATTATAGGAATAGAGATTATTAATATTGCCGAGAATGGAAATTGGGTAGCTGTCTTCTATAATTTTAAATCATTTGTGAAAGGTCTAGAATCAAATACAGGAACTGAATGGTTTAGGATTGAAGATGAGCTTATAAAAGAATCAAATTTGATATACGATACTACAGAATGGAGAAATTTTTATGCACAAATGAAAAAAATAAAGACTATTGCCAACAAGGCATCCTATGAAAAGCACTAGCGATTTGGGTTTAATTCGAACCGCTTTTTTGTATTTATTTGAGTTTTTTTACCAAAAAGCAGGTGTATTTAACCCGCTATTGCTTTCATGCTAAGTATTAAATAAACCTCTCCAAAAACAAGAAGTAACGTTCAATTTAAAAAAATAGGCTGGTAAATAGGTGTGTTAGGGGTTGCAGTGGCATCCTTTTTTTGAATGGGGAAATGTACTTTTTTGAAAACTAAAATTTAATGGATAAGCCACGTCGTTTTTCCTAGCTATGACGAAAAAAGATATAGCCCTTCAACTCCGATCAGGATAAACTCCTAGTACTAACCTTTTTTGGTGGTAATGCCCAAATATTTTATTATATAAAAAACGCCAACAAATTAATGTTAGCGTTTTTTATGAACAAAAATGTTAATCTAAAATAATTATATTTTAGCAGATTTAACAGTTTTAATGATTCTTCCAGCAATTTTATACGGATCTCCGTTTGATGCAGGACGTCTATCTTCTAACCAGCCTTTCCAGCCTTTTTCGACAGTAATAATAGGAATACGAATTGATGCACCTCTATCTGAAACACCATAAGAGAAATCAGATACGTGAGCAGTCTCATGTAAACCAGTTAAACGTTCGTCATTAAACTCACCGTAAACTTCTATGTGTTCTTCTGTTACAGGTCTAAATGCTTCGCATATTTTTTCATAAGTTTCTTTAGAACCACAAGTTCTTAAAGTGGTGTTAGAGAAGTTGGCGTGCATACCAGAACCGTTCCAATCACCTTTTACTGGTTTAGGGTGGTATTCAATATAGTAATTATATTTTTCAGTTAATCTGTCTAATAAGTAACGTGCAACCCAAATTTCGTCTCCAGCTTTTTTAGCGCCTTTAGCAAATAATTGAAATTCCCATTGTCCTGGAGCAACTTCTTGGTTAATTCCTTCAAAGTTTAATCCAGCTTCAATACATAAATCAGCATGCTCTTCAACAAAATCTCTACCCCAAGTATATCGTCCACCTACAGAACAATAATATTTACCTTGAGGCCCAGGGAATCCACCACGTGGGAAACCTAGAGGTAAATCGGTTTTAGCATCCATTAAAAAATACTCTTGCTCAAAACCAAACCAGAAATCATCATTATCATCATCAATTGCAGCTCTAGCATTAGATGGGTGTGGTGTTCCATCTGCGCTTAAAACTTCAGACATAACTAAAAATCCGTTTTTTCTTGTAGGATCTGGGTAAATAGCTACAGGTTTTAGTAAACAATCAGAAGCGCCTCCAGATGCTTGCTCAGTCGAACTACCGTCAAAAGACCAAATTGCACAATCTTCTAATTTACCACTAAAATCTTCTTCAACTTTAGTTTTACTTCTCATGTTTTGAGTTGGTTCATGACCATCTAGCCATATATACTCTAATTTTGATTTTGCCATAATGAATAGTTTATAAATACAATACTAAATAATTTAGACAAATATAAAATTTTATAGAATACGGTGTGTTTTATAGGGGTGTTTTAATTAACATGTATATTATTTTTATTTAACCCCTATTTTTTACGGGTTTATTTTGTGTTATGAGTATAATTTCATCATAAAACTGAAAAATTGTTAATAATATTTTTTTTGTTTCATGCTTTTATTGCTTTTGGTGCTTATTTTTGCGTCAAAAGTTTGTTGTAACATCTAAAATTATACAAAATGTCAACTTTAAGATTTCATGCTATTAAAAAATCACTTTCATCTAAGCCTATTCCTTTAGAAGAAAAAGAGCGTCGCTCTGATTTATTTGGTAAGAACGTTTTTAACGAAAATACCATGCGTCAGTATTTAACAAAAGACGCATTTGTTGGGGTTATGAATGCGGTTCAGTATGGTAAAAAAATTGATAGAGCCATAGCAGATCAAGTATCTTCTTCAATGAAAGATTGGGCGTTATCTAAGGGGGTTACACATTATACGCATTGGTTTCAGCCACTAACTGGAGCAACTGCAGAAAAACACGACGCTTTTTTTGAAACTATTGGTAACGGTATGGCTATCGAAAAATTTGGAGGTAGCCAATTAGTGCAGCAAGAACCAGATGCGTCAAGTTTTCCAAATGGTGGAATCCGAAATACCTTTGAGGCTCGTGGTTATACCGCTTGGGATCCAACCTCGCCAGCATTTATATATGGTACAACACTTTGTATCCCTACTATTTTTGTGGCGTATACAGGTGAGGCTTTAGATTATAAAACACCATTATTACGAGCATTGCATGCTGTTGATGAAGCTGCAACTGCGGTTTGTAAATATTTTGATAAAAACGTAAAAAAGGTAACATCTTCTTTAGGATGGGAACAAGAGTACTTTTTAATTGATAAAACATTAGCAGCAAGTCGTCCAGATATTACTTTGACTGGCAGAACATTATTAGGGCATTCATCGGCAAAAGGGCAGCAATTAGACGATCATTATTTTGGTTCAATTCCTAGTAGAGCCCTAAATTTCATGCGTGAGTTAGAAACAGAATGTATGCTTTTAGGAATTCCAGTAAAAACAAGGCATAACGAAGTGGCTCCAAATCAGTTTGAATTAGCACCTATTTATGAAGAAGCTAATTTGGCAGTCGACCATAATTCTTTATTAATGGATATTATGAATCGCATAGCTTCTCGTCATGATTTTAAAGTCCTATTCCATGAAAAACCCTTTGCAGGTATAAATGGTTCTGGCAAACATAACAATTGGTCATTATCAACAGATACTGGTGTTAATTTACTGGCTCCAGGAAAAACACCAATGAGTAATTTACAGTTTTTAACCTTTTTTATTAATACCATAAAAGCTGTCAATGAGCATGAAGCGCTTTTAAGAGCAACCATAGCGTCGGCTAGTAACGACCATAGATTAGGAGCTAACGAAGCACCGCCTGCAATTATTTCTGTTTTTATTGGCGAACAGTTAACTAAGGTTTTAGAAGAGTTAGAAGGTGTTACCAAAGGCAAGTTATCGCCTCAAGAAAAGACTGAATTGAAACTAAACGTGGTTGGCAAAATTCCTGATGTTTTGTTGGATAATACAGATAGAAATAGAACATCACCGTTTGCATTTACTGGAAATAAATTTGAGTTTAGAGCTGTGGGCTCAACAGCTAATTGTGGAAACCCAATGACAGTTTTAAATACTATAGTAGCCAAACAATTAAAAGACTTTAAAGTAGAAGTTGATAAATTAATAGATAAAAAAGACCTAAAGAAAGACGAAGCTGTCTTTAATGTTTTAAGAGAGTATATTAAATCTTCTAAGCGTATTTTATTTGAAGGTAATGGTTATGGTGAAGCTTGGGAAAAAGAAGCAAAGAAAAGAGGATTAAGTAATAATAAAACCACACCAGAGGCATTAAAATCTAGAGTATCTAAAGAGACTATTGCATTATTTGAAGACATGAATGTAATGAGTAAAATTGAAACCGAAGCACGTTACGAGATTGAAATTGAAGCATACATTATGCATATTCAAATAGAAGGTCGTGTTTTAGGAGATATAGCGCGTAATCATATTGTTCCAACTGCTGTTAAATATCAGAATACTTTAATTGAAAATGTTAAAGGTTTAAAAGAGATTTTCGATAAAAAATTTAAAGAAGTTTCTAAAGAGCAAATCAATTTAATTGAAGATATATCAAGTCATATAGAAGGTATAAACGCCAATGTTACCAAAATGATTAATGAAAGAAAACAAGCCAATGCCATTGAAGATGCAGAGAAAAAAGCGCACGCCTATTGTTTTAATGTAAAACCACTGTTTGAAGATATTCGTTATCATTGCGATAAATTAGAATTACTTATAGACGATGAGATTTGGCCATTAACAAAGTACAGAGAATTGTTGTTTACAAGATAGCGTCTCTTTTTGGGTGTTACCCCGAAAAGGGTCGAGCCGTCGGTAAACTAAGTTAGCGATTTTTTTCTGACAAAGTCAATAAAAATTCATCTTCAAATGAAAACAATTAGTTAAAATTTTACCAATAAATATTACAGCAACAATAAATGACAAAAATATTACTCCTTTCTGATACACATAGCTATATTGACAGCGACATTTTAAAGTATGTAAGACAAGTAGATGAAGTATGGCATGCAGGTGATATTGGCGATTTAAAAGTAACCGATGCTATAAAAAAACAAAAACCTTTACGTGGTGTTTATGGTAATATTGACGATGCCAAAACACGATTAGAGTTTCCTGAAAACAACCGCTTTATGTGCGAAGATGTTGATGTTTGGATAACCCATATTGGCGGTTACCCAAAAGCTTATAATGTTAGGGTACGAGATGAAATAAGACTGAATCCGCCTAAGCTTTTTATAAGTGGGCATTCGCATATTTTAAAAGTAATACCTGATAAAAAATTAAATTTATTACACATGAATCCTGGTGCTGTCGGTAAACATGGTTTTCATAAAGTAAGAACCATGCTTAGGTTTACTATTGATGGTAGTAAAATTGATAATTTAGAAGTTATAGAATTTCCATTATAAAAAGCATTATCATAAAAACCTTTCATTTATAAGTCCTTTTAACTAAGCTCGCATTTTTACAAGCATGTTTAAATTAATTTTTTCCTAAACCTCAGCATTTATCAGTTAATATGTTGGCAGTCATTTCATAAATTGTAGTTTTGCACCAATTAAAAAAAGTAAACATTATGAGTCAAGTAAAAGAAAATGATACTGTAAAAGTGCATTACACAGGTAAATTAAACAATGGTCAAATTTTTGACAGTTCGCTAGAAAGAGAGCCTTTAGAGATTACTTTAGGGAAAGGGATGCTAATTCCTGGTTTTGAAAAAGGTATTATTGCTATGGAATTAAACGAGAAAAAAACAATCAATATTCCTGCAGCTGAAGCGTATGGCGATATACAAAAGGAGATGTTTCACGAAGTGAAAAAAGACCAATTACCACAGGAAATTACTCCTGAAGTTGGTATGGGATTAGCTTCAAAGAATCCTGATGGTTCTGAGGTACAATTTCGTGTAGCCGAAGTTAATGACGATTATATTGTTGTTGATGCTAATCATCCGTTAGCAGGGCAAGATTTAATATTCGATCTAGAACTTGTTGAAATAAAATAGCAATCCTTTTAAGTAAAAATTATAAAGCCTAGATATAAGTCTAGGCTTTTTTATGCAATAATTAGGATTAAAAAACCCAAAGTTTTCACTTTGGGTTTTAACGCACTAATACTACTAAGATGTTAGGTTTATCGTAATCGATCTACAGATTTTACGAGATCTTCATCCTTCTTGATGGCCTTATTGGCTAATGCCAAAAACACGATAGAAACAATAGGGAGAAACATCCCAATACCTTTCTCAGAAACCGCCGTTTCTCCAGATATGTTTAGAGATTGATATACAAAAAATCCTAGTAAAAAAAAGTTTAATATGATGTTCAGGCGTCCCAACATAAATTGAGACTTCCTGGTTTTGTATCTAAATATTGATATAATTGATAAAAATGCTGATACTAAAAATGTTGCTAGCAGATATACATTATCGTAAGCAAACAACTTTATATCATCAGATGTTACCCATAATTCGAACACATAAATTAACCCAGCAGATACTCCTGCTGCGATTAAAAGATATATAGTTTGTATACGTTGTAACATAAGCCCTTTAAAAACTAGACCGCAAAAATAATAGTTTCTTTTATAAAATTAGTGCTAAAAATTAAAATAAAGTTGTATAATTGCAGTAATGATTCCCAACAACCACTATTGCAGGTTGTTAATTCTTCAAATTAAAGAAATCATTTTCAGAATTATATCAAAAATTATACTCAACATACTTATTCAATTAAACATCAATGTTTGAAATTTCACAATTAAAAGAAAAAAAACTCACTGATTTACAGGAGATTGCAAAAAAATTAAACGTCCCAAAATACCGTTCGTTAAAAAAATTAGATTTAGTTTATCAAATACTCGATCAACAAGCTGCCGACCCAAAAGCTGTAACTGCAGTAATAGAACCTAAACAGGAATCTGAGGTATCAACAGAAAAAAAGCCAGAATCTAGGAAACCTAGACAGCGCGTACAAAAACCTGTTAAAAATACACCTACTAAACAGGAAGAAAAGCCTCAAAAAGAGAGCAAAACTCCTGAAGTAAAGCCAGCAGAGGGTACTCAAGAAAAGAAAGAGGAAAGAAAACCAATTCACAAACCTAATCCTAGACCTTCAAACGATAACCAAAAGGATAATCAGCAAAAACCTCATCAAAAAAGAGATAATAATCAGCCGCATAAAAATCAACACAAAAATCAAAAAAACGGTAATATAGATAAAGGTAATAAAGATAGCAGAAATCGATATCGCGAACCAGATTTTGAATTTGATGCTATTATTGAAAGTGAAGGTGTTTTAGATATTATGCAAGATGGGTATGGATTTTTACGCTCATCAGACTATAATTATTTATCATCTCCAGACGATATTTATGTATCGCAATCGCAAATACGCTTATTTGGTTTAAAAACTGGAGATACCGTTTTAGGACATGTACGACCGCCAAAAGAAGGCGAAAAATATTTCCCTTTAATTAAGGTTAGTAAAATTAATGGACAGAGTCCAAATGTGGTTAGAGATCGCGTATCTTTCGAGCATTTAACACCTTTATTTCCACAGGAAAAATTCAATTTAGCCGAAAAACAAAGTACCATTTCAACACGAATTATGGATTTGTTTGCACCTATTGGTAAAGGGCAACGTGGAATGATTGTGTCGCAACCAAAAACAGGTAAAACCATGTTACTAAAGGACGTTGCCAATGCCATTGCAGCGAATCATCCTGAAGTTTATCAAATGATTTTACTGATTGATGAGCGTCCTGAAGAGGTAACCGATATGCAACGTAATGTTCGTGGTGAAGTTATTGCTTCAACCTTTGATAAAGAAGCACACGAGCATGTAAAAATTGCAAATATTGTTTTAGAAAAAGCAAAACGTTTGGTAGAATGCGGACACGATGTAGTGATTCTTTTAGATTCCATCACACGTTTAGCAAGAGCTTATAATACCGTACAACCAGCTTCTGGAAAAATTCTTTCTGGTGGTGTAGATGCTAATGCATTACACAAGCCAAAACGCTTTTTTGGGGCTGCCCGTAATATTGAAAACGGTGGGTCGCTAACTATTATAGCTACGGCGCTTACAGAAACAGGTTCTAAAATGGATGAAGTTATATTCGAAGAATTTAAAGGAACTGGTAATATGGAGTTACAATTAGATAGAAAAATTTCTAACCGTAGAATTTTCCCTGCTATCGATCTTACTTCATCTAGCACGCGTAGGGATGATATTTTATTAGATGAAAACACCATTCAACGTATGTGGGTAATGCGTAAATACCTTGCTGATATGAATCCTGTTGAAGCTATGGAATTTATTAACGAACGTTTTAAACAAACAAGAAACAATGAAGAGTTTTTAATTTCTATGAATGGATAATTAAGAAATTCTTATAAATAAAAAAAAAGCGGTCATCTAAAAATATTTTTAGATGACCGCTTTTTTTAGATTATTTCAAAAAAAATATGCTATCCCATATTTGTCCATTATGCCATTAAAAGATTTCTATATTCTTTTAAGTCAGCAATATTTGCTTTATTATTAAGGTTTCTTATAAGTAAAATTAAATACTTCAAGCTTTCCTCAGGAGAATTATCATCAGTTGTTTTAATAACTTCATCTTCTACCAAAGGCTCTTCATCTAGAATAGGGATAAGAAATGAGTTGTTTGCTTGAACATGCTCATAAGTTAGCCGAAGAACCTTTACTACTAAAGGAATTTGCTCTTCTAAAGCATATTCTCTTAATTCTTTGATATCGTCTATTAAAGTATCTGTGTTAATACCAGTTTTATCAAGATTTTCAAGAATCTTATCTATTAATTTAATTGCTTTTTTATTTTCCAAGAGATTAAAATTATATGGTTAATTGACTAGTAATAAGTGCAAATTTATTATCTTTAAATTACTTTTGCTATATAAGCACGATAAAAAAAGCCTCTCATTTCTGAGAAGCTTTCAAATATTATAAAACTTTAATTCTAATTAAAGTGCAGCAACGTGTTTTGCTAAACCAGATTTAAGGTTAGCTGCTTTATTAGCATGTATTATATTTTTCTTTGCCAACCTATCTAACATAGACACAACTGAAGGAAACATAGTTTCAGCTTCTTTCTTATCTGTTAACTCACGTAATTTCTTAATTGCATTACGAGTTGTTTTATGCTGATACTTGTTAACTAAACGTTTAGATTCGTTACTTCTAATTCTTTTTAATGCTGACTTATGATTTGCCATTTTGTTTTTTTTCTATTATTAAAATATTGTAGCCCGTAGGGGAATCGAACCCCTCTTACCAGGATGAAAACCTGGCGTCCTAGCCGATAGACGAACGGGCCATTTGTTTTTAAGTGCGCAAATATAAATAGTAAAACTTAAACTTGCAATACCTTTCAAATAACTCACAACGTTTCCATTGCGGATGCAAAAATACAACTATTTTTAAATGTTGCAAGCACTATATAATTTTTTTTCAAAAAAAATTATATTAGTACGCTTTTGCGAACAATACTCTACGTTTAGAAGGATTTCCACTATATACACAAACTCCATTTTCTTCCTTGGTTTCCAAAGGAATACATCTAATAGTGGCTTTTGTTAGTTCTTTAATTTTATCTTCTGTTTCCACAGTTCCATCCCAATGCGCTGAAATAAAACCTGTTTTAGTTTCTAAAACGGCTTTAAACTCATCAAAAGCATCAACTTCAGTAATATGATTATTCCTAAAATCTAAAGCTTTATTAAATAATGTTTCTTGAATTTCGGTCATTAATCCTTCAACGGTTTCTATTAAATTACTTAATTCAACAGTTTCCTTTGTTAAAGTATCTCTTCTTGCTAATTCAACCGTTCCGTTTTCTAAATCTCTTGCACCAATAGCTAGTCGTAAAGGGACACCTTGTAATTCGTGCTGCGCAAATTTAGCTCCAGGTCTGTGAGTAGTTCTATTATCAAATTTTACTGTAATCCCTTTTTCTCGTAAATCACTCATAATACTATTTACCACATTGGTAATGGCATCTAATTGCTCATCATTTTTATAAATAGGAACAATAACCACTTGATTTGGTGCTAAACTAGGAGGTAACACTAACCCGTTATCATCGCTGTGTGTCATTATTAATGCGCCCATTAACCTAGTTGAAACACCCCAAGACGTTGCCCAAACATAATCTTGTTTTCCTTCTTTATTAGCGAACTTAACATCAAAAGCTTTGGCAAAATTCTGACCTAAAAAATGCGATGTTCCTGCTTGTAACGCCTTTCCGTCTTGCATTAAAGCCTCAATACAAAAGGTTTCCTCAGCACCCGCAAAACGCTCACTTTCGGTTTTTAAACCTTGAATAACTGGAATTGCCATAAAATTCTCAACAAAAGTGGCATATACATTATTCATTAGTTTAGCTTCAGCCATAGCTTCTGCTTTAGTTTCATGTGCTGTATGTCCTTCTTGCCATAAAAACTCTGCGGTACGCAAAAATAATCGTGTACGCATTTCCCAACGCACCACATTTGCCCATTGATTAATTAGTAATGGCAAATCTCTATACGATTGAATCCAACCTCGATAAGTATTCCAAATAATAGCTTCAGAAGTTGGTCTAACAATCAACTCTTCTTCTAATTTTGCCTCAGGATCTACACGCAATTTCCCTGGTCTATCTGGGTCATTTTGTAGTCTATAATGTGTAACAATGGCACATTCTTTTGCAAAACCTTCAGCATTTTTCTCTTCGGCTTCAAACAAACTTTTAGGTACAAATAGCGGGAAATAAGCATTTTGATGCCCTGTTTCCTTAAACATTTTATCTAATTCTGCTTGCATTTTTTCCCAAATAGCATAACCGTAAGGCTTAATTACCATACAACCTCTAACTGCCGAATTCTCCGCTAAATCAGCCTTAACAACCAATTCATTATACCATTTTGAGTAATCCTCTGCTCTACTCGTCAATTTTTTGCTCATATTATTGTTTTGGCACAAATATTGTGACTATGTTAAATATAAAAATAGTTCAGCAAAACTAACTATTTTTGTTATGTTCAACAATAAAATTCTGGAGATATGCAATTTAATAACTACTTAAAAAGAAAAATGCCATTTTTAGCAATACTAGGTTTGCTAATTGGTTTATCGTCATGTGGTTCTTATCAATACGTAGGAGTTGACAATGATGGTATTTATAGTCCCTCAGAAAAGCCTGTACAACAAGAAGAAACTGTTGTAGCTGTTAATAATAATTCACAAAACGACTATTACCAAAACTATTTTAAAACGAAGTCTTTAGAATATGAAAAGATGGCTGATGATGTTATATTTACAGATATTGATTCTTATGTTGGAAATGGTTACGTTGAAAATGATTCTATTAACGACAATTACCAAGGTTATGCTGGTTGGGGTCAAGATAACAATCAAGTTACCATAAATTATATAGATAACGGATGGAACAACTGGGGTTGGAATTCAGGATTAAGCTGGGGTTGGAATGGATGGAACCGTTGGGGTTGGAATAATTGGGGGTATTATGATTCTTTTTGGTGTCCTCCTTTTTATGCTGGTGGTTATTATGGTGGTTACTACAATAGTTGGGCATACAACCCTTATAGATATAGATACGGTTATAGGTATTATGGTTCTCCTTACAGAAACAACAGGTATTACGGAAATAGTCGTTATTATAGCAGAGGTATTGCTTATAATGCTAGCAGACGTAACAGTTATACAACTCGCTCAAATAGTTTAAACTCTAATAATTCAAGGTATTATTCTTCTAGAAGAGGGAGCTCTACATCAACTATAAACAGAAATAACTCGACAAGTTCTCGTGTTGGCACTAATGTAGTTAGACGACGTTCTACAACAGCATCTCCATCTACAAATTCATCCGTAAGATCGTCTACTCCTGCAGTACGAAGAAACAGAACAGCCACAAGATCTTCATCAAATAACAGTTATAATTCTGGAACTAGCAGAAGAAGTTCAAATTCTTCAGCCACAAGATCATCCTCTAGCAGCAGAAGCTCAGGTACATCAACTAGGTCTTCTTCAAGCAGTAGTAGAAGTTCTAGTGGAAGCAGCAGAAGTTCAGGTGGTTCTTCAAGAGGTAGACGCGGATAAAATCTAAAAAAAAAGAAAAAAGTTAATATATATGAAAAAGTTAAATTTACTATTCATAGGCATCCTATCTATGTCTACAATATACGCTCAAGATATAACAGATGCTTTACGTTATTCACAAGACAACATTCAAGGAACAGCTCGTTTTAGAGCCTTAAGTGGTGCTTTTGGTGCGCTTGGTGGCGACATGAGTGCGGTGAGTTTAAACCCAGCAGGATCAGCGGTTTTTAGTAGTAGTCATGCCTCTTTTACATTGTCTACTTTAGAAACCACAAATGATACGCAATACTTTAATGGCTCTGGAAGTACTAATGATTCTAATTTTGACATCAATCAAGGTGGCGCAGCATTTGTTTTTGCAAGTAGAGATAATTCTCCTTGGAGAAAATTTACTATAGGTATTGCTTACGAAAAGACTAACGATTTTGATAACAATTGGTTTGCTTTCGGAACAAACACCAACAATCAATCTATAGACCTTTATTTTTTAAATTATGCAGATGGCTTAAGGTTAGATGAAATTTCAGCTTTAGATGGTGAATCTCTTACTGATGCTTACGCAGGTATAGGTAACGCCTACGGTTTTGCAAATCAACAAGCCTTTTTAGGGTTTGAATCCTTTATTTTAGAACCAGATGATATAAACAATGATGCAAACACAACATATTCTTCAAATTTAGCAAATGGTGATTTTAATCATGATTACACTTACGCATCAACTGGTTATAATGGAAAAATAACCTTTAATATGGCAGCTCAATATGAAGATAATCTTTATTTAGGGTTAAACTTAAATTCGCATTTTATAGATTATCAACGTTCAACATTATTATTTGAAGACAACGCCAATGCAGGATCTATTATAAACGATATTGAATTTGAAAATACATTATCTACAACAGGAAACGGATTCTCTTTTCAGTTAGGTGGTATTTTAAAATTAAGTCCAGAATTTAGAGTTGGGTTAACTTACGATTCTCCAACATGGTACACTATTGAAGAGGAAACCACTCAATATATAGCAACCGAAAGAGATGATGCTGGAACTAATGCAACTCAAGTAATAAATCCACAAATAGTAAATATTTACCCACAATACAAACTACAAACCCCAGCTAAAGTTACAGGTAGTTTAGCATACGTTTTTGGAACCCAAGGCTTAATTAGTTTCGATTATTCTCGTAAAGATTATAGCAGTACAAAATTTAAACCTGAGAATGATTACACTAACGTAAACAACAACATTAGCAATATGCTTACAGATGCTTCAACATATAGATTGGGTGGCGAGTACAAGCACAAGCAATTTAGTTTTAGAGGCGGTTATCGTTTTGAAGAAAGCCCATATAAAAATGGTATAACAGTAGGCGATTTAACAGGATATTCTTTTGGCGTTGGTTATAACTTCGGAAACACAAAATTAGATGTGACTTACGATCAATCAAACAGAACAAATGAAACACCACTTTACAATGTTGGATTAACAGATGCAGCTTTAATTGATAGAACAAATTCTAACCTAACATTGTCGCTAAGTTTCAATATTTAAAAAACTTAAAATCGATATTTTTAAAAAGCTTGAATACAACATATTCAAGCTTTTTCTTTTAAATGTAATTAAGCCTTCAAAAAATAGACCAATACACCACAATTAATTGTTTGTTAATACAAAACATAACAAAAGCGTTTTGTTTATCTTTGCAGACTTAAAATAAGATTTTTTTGACTGATGAAAATTGAAAATAACATAGAAGAATTTGAGTCTTTAGGAGACGACCATATTGGAACTTCATCAAATACGCCATTACGTAATGATGCTTTTAAGCTTTCTAACGAAGAAAAAATAGACATCATTAAGGACGATGTACGTCATATTATGGAAACTTTAGGCTTAGATTTAAGCGACGATAGTTTAAACGGTACACCAAATCGAGTAGCAAAAATGTTTGTGAAAGAAATTTTTGGTGGCTTAGATCCGAAGAAAAAACCAAGAGCATCTACTTTCGAAAACAAATACAAATACGGCGAAATGCTCGTTGAAAAAAACATTACAGTATATTCAACCTGCGAGCATCATTTATTGCCAATTGTAGGTAAAGCACATATTGCTTACATTTCAAACGGAACGGTAGTTGGCTTATCTAAAATGAATCGTATCGTCGATTATTTTGCAAAACGCCCGCAAGTTCAAGAACGCTTAACCATTCAAGTTGTAAAAGAATTACAAGCCGTTTTAAACACCAAAGATGTGGCGTGTGTTATAGATGCAAAACATTTATGCGTAAATTCTAGAGGCATAAGAGATATAGAAAGCAGCACAGTAACTTCAGAATTTGGAGGTAAATTCAAAGAAGAAGCAACACGTAGAGAATTTTTAGATTACATAAAATTAGACACGAAATTTTAAATATAAGTTCGTTTAAAATCAAACCAACCAAAATGCAGTTATATCAAAATCAACAGATAAAACTATATAATACACTTACAGGTAAAAAAGAAACTTTCAAACCCATTAACAACGGTTACGTTGGCATGTATGTTTGCGGCCCAACAGTTTACAGCAACGTGCATTTGGGCAACGTGAGGACTTTTATGTCTTTTGATATGGTTTTCCGTTACTTAAAGCATTTGGGCTATAAAGTACGCTATGTACGCAATATTACAGATGCTGGTCATTTAGAAAATGATGCCGATATTGGTGAAGATAAAATCACTAAAAAAGCACGTTTAGAACAAATTGAACCTATGGAGGTTGTACAGCGTTATACTGTAGATTTTCATAATGTGCTTAGCATATTCAATTTTTTACCACCAAGTATTGAGCCTACTGCAACGGGTCATATTATTGAACAAATCGAGCTGATTGAAACAATTATAGACAACGGATTTGCTTATGAAATAAACGGATCTGTGTATTTTGATGTACACAAATACAACGAAACTAACGATTACGGTATTTTAAGCAAACGCAAACTTGAAGATTTAATTCACAATACACGCGAGTTAGACGGACAAAGTGATAAAAAGAATCCTCAAGATTTTGCCCTTTGGAAAAAAGCCGAACCGCAACACATTATGCGTTGGCCTTCGCCTTGGAGCGATGGTTTCCCTGGTTGGCATTTAGAGTGTACAGCAATGAGTACTAAATATTTAGGCGAACAATTTGATATTCATGGTGGTGGTATGGATTTAAAATTTCCGCATCACGAATGTGAAATTGCTCAAAATGAAGCAGCAAAAGGAAAATCTCCAGTTAATTATTGGATGCACGCCAATATGCTGGAAATGAACGGACAACGCATGTCTAAATCTACAGGAAACACTATAAATCCTGATGAGTTACTTTCTGGAAATAACAGCATTTTTAGTAAAGCTTATGCACCAAGTGTCATTCGTTTTTTTAACGCTCAATCGTCTTACAGAAGTGTTTTAGATTTAACCGATGCGGGCTTATCAGCAAGCGAAAAAGGATTTTATAGATTGATGGATGCTGTAAATTTATTAGATGATTTAAAAGCTTCAGAAACCTCATCACTTGATATTAACGCATGGAAACAGAACTGTTACGATGCGATGAACGACGATTTTAATTCGCCAATTTTAATTGCACATTTATTTGAAGCCGCTAAATATATCAATCAAATAAAAGAAGGTACTGAAACTTTAAATGCTGAAGATTTATCAGTTTTGAAAGATACTATTAATACTTTTGTTTTTGATGTTTTAGGTTTAGAAAACATAAGCAAAAACGAAGCAGGAACCGATAAACTTTCTGGCGCCGTTGATGTGTTAATTAAATTAAGACAAGAAGCCAGAGCAAATAAGGATTTTGCTTTGTCTGATAAAATTAGAGACGAATTAGCAGCGGTTGGTATTCAACTTAAAGATGGTAAAGACGGCACGACGTTTACGACTAATTAATATATTTTGTATCGTCATTCTGAACTTGTTTCAGAATCACATAAAGTGAATAATAAATCTAATGGGAATCTGAAACAAGTTCAGGTTGACGCTTCACTATTTGACTCCATAAACATTGAGCTAAATCGAAATGTGATGCGAAATCCATTTTATAAAAATTAAGTTTCAATTAAAAAGATTCCTGCTTTCGTAGGAATGACAGATGAAAAAACTACTTATTGCACCATTCTTGTTTTTAATAAAAGTATATCAAACGTTGATATCGCCATTAACGCCTGCAACTTGCAGATTTCAACCAACCTGTTCGCATTACTCCAAACAAGCTTTACAAAAACACGGTTTTTTTAAAGGGGGTTGGTTAGCCATAAAACGCATTTTTAGTTGCCATCCTTGGGGTGGTTCTGGATATGACCCAGTTCCATAAATAAATTTTAAAGCATCAATTTATAGAATTATTGTAACTTCATGGTCATAAAACCACCCATATGAAATTACGAAATTTTCTTTATTCAAGTTTAGCTATAATTTTACTTTTTGTTGTAGCGTGTTCTAATTCTAAAAAAGAATATGCTACCATACTTATCTATGGTGGCACAATTTATACCGTAGACTCTACCTCTACTAATGTTGAAGCTGTAGCCATAAAAAACAACAAAATTATTTTTACTGGAAAGCTTATTGAGGCAGAACAATATAAGAACAATCAAACTGAGCTTATCGATTTAAAAGGCAAAACCATGACACCTGGTTTAATTGAAGGACATGGGCATTTCATGGGGTTAGGTTATAATGAATTAAATCTTGATTTAATGAATACCACCAACTATGAAGATATAGTTGATGCCGTAGCAGAACGAGTAAAAACAGCAAAACCAGGAGAATGGATTACTGGCAGAGGTTGGCATCAAAGTAAGTGGGACTCTATATCTGGGGAAACAGTTAAAGGCTTTCAAACACACTATATGTTAAGTGAAGTTTCTCCTAACAACCCCGTTTATTTAAGACATGCTAGTGGACATGCAGGATTCGCAAATGCCAAGGCCATGGAAATTGCAGGTCTACAAAATTTAGAAAAAGAAGGTATTAAGAATTATGATATTGAAGGTGGAGAAGTAATTGTTGACGAATTTGGCAGACCAACTGGAATTTTCAACGAGCGCGCTCAATCTTTAATTGTAAATCATATTCCAGAAAAAACACCAGAAACAGATGTTAAAGCTTTTGAACTGGCAGTTAGTGCTTGTCATAAAAATGGCATTACAAGTTTTCATGATGCTGGTATTCCAAAAGAAACCATTTCGCTGTATGAAAAAATGAAATCAGCAGGTAAAATGAATACGCGTATATACGCAATGCTTACTGGCTGGGATAAAGAATTACTTGAAGAATGGTATACAAAAGGCCCTGAAATTGATGCTGATAACCTTTTAACCATTAGATCGGTAAAATTAAACTGCGATGGCGCTTTAGGCTCACGTGGGGCATGGCTTTTAGAACCTTACACAGATAGACCAGACCATTATGGACATGAAACACTACCAATGGATTTTGTAAAAAAAACAGCTTTAGATGGTCTTAAAAACGGTTTTCAAGTATGCGCCCACGCAATTGGCGATCGTGCCAATAAAGAAATTCTTGATAGATATGAATTGGCATTTAACGATATACCTGAAAAAGCAACGAATCATAGATTTAGAATAGAACACGCACAACATTTACACCCAGATGATATACCGCGATTTTCAGAATTAGGCGTAATTCCTGCAATGCAAGCGATACACATGTCTTCGGACAGACCTTGGGCAATTGACCGGTTAGGAGAAAAACGCATTAAAGAAGGTGCTTATATGTGGCAAGCGTTGCTTAAAAGCGGTATTCCTATTGTGAATGGAACTGACGTTCCAGTAGAACCACTTAATCCAATAGCTAGTTTCTATGCCAGTGTAAGTAGAAAAACGCTGAAAGGCTTACCTGAAGGCGGCTACGAACCAGAACAAAAAATGACAAGAGCACAAGCCTTAAAATCTTATACTTTAGATGCCGCTTATGGCGCTTTTGAAGAAGATAAAAAAGGATCAATCAGTGTAGGTAAGCTAGCTGATTTTACCATTTATAATCAAGATTTAATGACAGTAGATGAAAATGAAATTTTAAACACTGAAATAGTGATGACTATTTTTGATGGTAATGTGGTTTATTCAAAGAAGGAATGATTTTAATTCGGCTTTACGTTCTTGACTTTGTAAAAAGATTCAACTACTTTCGTTTAATGGCCGATAAAGTTCATTAAAATGGAACTTTATCTATGCATTAAAAAACCTTCTCAATTATATTAATTCTACTTCAAAGGTATCTCCTTCAAAACCTCTAAAACAAACTTCCAATATTTTTGAGCTGATGAAATTTGCGCACGTTCATCTGGCGAGTGTGCACCTTTTATATTTGGTCCAAAACTAATCATATCCATTTCTGGGTAATTAGTTCCTAAGATACCACATTCTAAACCTGCATGACATGCAGCAACGTGAGCTTCTTCGCCATTCATATCTTTATAAATTCTAGATAACACTTTTAAAATAGCAGAATCCATATTTGGTGTCCAACCTGGGTATTCCCCAGAGAATTCAACTTCACAACCCGTTAACTCAAACGTGGCGCGAAGTGTATTTGCTAAATCCATTTTAGAACTCTCCACTGAACTACGCGTTAAACAACTAATTTTAATTTTGCCATCTTTAACAATAACGCGTGCAATATTATTAGAGGTTTCTACTAAATCAGGAATATCGGCACTCATTCTGTAAACCCCATTTAAAGCGGCGTACAACGCTCTGGTTAAACCTTCTTGAACACCTAAATCCATTATTTTACTTGGAGTATCTGTTTTAGAAATAACAATTTCTAAATCCGGTTCCATGGTTTTAAGTTCAGTTTTAATAGTTTCGGCGTGTTGTTTTATTTCTAACAAAAAGGCATCTTCGTGTACTGCATCAATAACAACAATAGCTTTACTTTCTCGTGGAATAGCGTTACGTAAACTTCCGCCATCAATCTCAGAAATTCGCAATCCGAAATTCTCAAAACCATCAAATAAAACCCGATTTAATATTTTGTTTGAATTACCCAAACCTTCATGAATTTGCATTCCCGAATGCCCACCCTGTAAACCTTTTACAGTAATTTCGTAACCTATTTTAAACTCAGGAGTTTCTTCTTCGCTGTACGTTCTAGTTGCAGTAACATCTACTCCTCCAGCGCAACCCACACCAATTTCGTCATCTTCTTCAGTATCTAAATTTAAAAGGATTTCGCCTTTAAGCAAACCACCTTTTAATCCCATAGCTCCTGTCATTCCTGTTTCTTCATCTATGGTAAACAAAGCTTCAATGGCTGGATGCGGAATATCGGTACTTTCTAAAATAGCCATAATGGTGGCAACGCCTAAACCATTATCGGCTCCTAAAGTTGTGCCCTTAGCTTTTACCCAATCACCCTCAACAAACATCTCGATACCTTGAGTATCAAAATCAAAATCGGTATCGTTATTTTTTTGGTGCACCATATCTAAATGCGATTGCATAACTATGGTTACGCGATCTTCCATTCCTGCGGTTGCTGGTTTTTTAATAATAACATTTCCAACGGCATCTTCAATGGTTTCTAAACCTAAGTTTTTACCAAAATCTTTCATAAAGGCAATTACACGTTCTTCTTTTTTTGAGGCGCGTGGTACTGCATTTAAGTCGGCGAATTTATTCCAAAGTTGTTGTGGCTGAAGTTGTCTTATTTCTGAGCTCATTTTGATATTTATTAAGTTGCGTAAAGGTAACAAAAACAGACAGACTTTGGCAGCTACTCCTGATTACCTCACTATATTTATTCCAAATTAGGATTCGGTGAATGCTAAGCATTTGAAACGCATCCTTTTTTACTTTAACAAATAGACGTCATTACGAGAAGTATACGACGAAGTAATCTTTTCGATTTAAAAGATTGCCACAGAAAATTAGAAATTTTCTTCGCAATGACGTAGAAAACATATAGTGAAAAGCAAGAAAAAACCTTTATAAATAAACAACTGCCATTGGGTACAAAATTTTATTACTTTTCTTCTGTAAAAAACTAAATTTTGTTTCACATCAGTAATCACTTCGTTAGTCCATATAATTTTTTTCATTTGTCGTTTTAAAATTTCAAATAAAAAAATTCATGTACTTTTGAAAGATGCTAAAGAATAAGAAAACGATTATTGCGCTTCTACTAATTCCGCAATATGCTCTAGTTAAGTTATTAGCCCATTATCCTGAGTTTGTAGAAACCTATTATAGTAATGGTTTATATCCGGTTATTTCGAAAATTTTTAGATATGTTTTGGGTTGGTTGCCGTTTTCGTTTGGTGATTTAATTTATGCTTTTGCTATTATTTATGCGGCAAGATGGCTGTATAAAAACAGGAAGCGATTACAAAAAGACACCAAGCAGTGGTTTGTTGATGTATTTGCTGTTTTATCAATTTTTTATTTTGTGTTTCATTTATTTTGGGGGTTGAATTACTATAGACTTCCGTTGCATAAAAACCTGAATTTAAATCATGATTACACAACCGAGCAGTTAGTTTTTGTGGCTAAAAAATTGATTAAAAAATCGAATGCATATCATTTACAAATAACAAATAACGACACCCTAAAAGTTAATATTCCGTTTAGTAAATTTGAAATTTTCAAACATACTCAAAATGGTTATGATAATTTAAAAGAGATGTTTCCACATTTAGAATATCATCCAAAAAGTGTAAAAAAATCGTTATTCAGCTATCCATTAACGTACATGGGTTTTAGTGGCTATTTGAATCCGTTAACTAATGAAGCACAAGTTGATGCCCTTATTCCTGTTTATAAATTCCCCACAACTACGGCACACGAAATTGCACATCAATTAGGCTATGCTGCCGAAAATGAAGCAAACTTTATTGGTTTTTTAGCAACTATAAATAACGATGATGTTTACTTTAAATACACAGGTTATACGTTTGGATTACGTTTTTGCTTGAATGAAATTTATAGACGAGATGAAGCTTTATACGAAGCCATTGTCGTCGATGTAAATACAGGTATATTAAAAAATTATGAAGAAGTTCGCTCGTTTTGGGAAGCACACCAAAACCCAACCGAACCTATATTTAAACTTTTTTATGGCAACTTTTTAAAGGCTAATAGTCAAACCAAAGGCATGGAAAGTTACAGTTATGTGGTGGCTTTATTAGTTAATTATTTTGGGAATACCTCTTTATAATTAGTGTTAAATAAATCTTAATAAACGATAACTATATTCTTAATTTATATCTTTAGAAAGATAATTTTAACTAACCGAAATAATGATAAAAAAGCGATTTTTAATCTTCACACTTTTGTGTAGCTTGTCTTTGTTTGCGCAAGATTATTTTCCTAAAAATGATGGCGTAACAGCAAAAAACACAAATTACACCGCATTTACAAATGCCAAAATTTATATTACTCCAACACAAGTTATTCAAAAAGGAACTTTACTTATTAAAGATGGAAAAATAGTGACTTCTGGAGTTTCTGTAAACATCCCTGAAAACGCAGTAGTTATTGATGTTTCAGGCAAAAGTATTTACCCTTCTTTTATCGATATGTATTCTAGCTTTGGTGTTGAAAAACCTAAGCGATCGTCGAGCAATAGTAGAACGCCACAATACGATGCGAGTAGAACTGGGTATTATTGGAATGACCACGTCATGCCTGAAAATAAAGCAAGTGAAAAGTTTAATTATGATTCTAAAGCAGCTACCGAATTACTTAAAGCTGGTTTTGGCGTAGTAAACACCCACATTCAAGATGGTATTGTTCGAGGTAGCGGAACGCTTGTTGCGCTAAACAATAAAGATGGCAACGAAACTAGAATTTTAGATGAAAGTTCTGCACAATATCTATCCTTTAGAAAAAGTATAACCTCAAGACAATCCTACCCTGGATCTTTAATGGGAAGCATAGCGTTGTTAAGGCAGCTTTATTTAGATGCCGATTGGTATGCAAAAGGACAGAGTAAAACCAAAGATTTATCAATTGAAGCTTTAAATAACAACAAAAGTTTAGTTCAAATTTTTGATGCTGGCAGTAGAGCAAGTATTTTAAGAGCAGATAAAGTTGGTGATGAATCTGGCATACAATATGTTATTCTTGGTGGTGGTGATGAATATGAACGTATAAATGATATAAAAGCCACAAATGCCCCACTAATTATTCCTTTAAATTTTCCAAAAGCTTATGATGTTGAAAATGCATTTCTAGCATCAACGCTGTCGTTAGCAGATATGAGAGCATGGAATCAAAAACCAACAAATCCAAAAATTTTAGCAGAGAACAATGTTATTTTTGCTTTAACTACTCATGATTTAAAATCGTCTAAAGACTTCAAATCTAATTTGATAAAGGCCATAAAACATGGTCTTTCTAAAGAAAAAGCATTGGAAGCTTTAACTACAATTCCTGCGCAACTTTTAGGTAAGTCTAATATGATTGGTTCGCTTAAAAACGGCAGTCAAGCAAATTTTTTAATTACTTCAGGCAATATTTTTGAAGAAAAAACGACACTTTATGAAAATTGGGTTCAAGGAAAACAAACCGTTTTAGAAAACATGAACACCGAAGATATTACTGGAGATTATGAATTTTCTTTAACTAGCTATCCATTTAAAATGAACATTAGTGGTGAACCTAATAAATTAAAAGTAAAAATTACTTCTGCAGAAAAAACACGTGGTTCTAAAATAACATTTAAAGATGAATGGATAAATATTGCTTTTACAACTGTAGATTCTACTAAACAAGAATTTATTAGAGTTGTTGCCAATGTAGATGCCAATAAAAATCTTAATGGAAAAGCGATTATGCCTAATGGTAACGAATTCCCTTTTTATGCGAAATATATTGAAAAAGAAATAGCTTCAATTTCTAAATCAAAAGAAGAAAAGGAATCAGAAGAAGAAAAAATATTTCCTATAACTTTTCCTAACAATTCTTATGGATTCGAAAAATTACCAAAAGCAGAAACGCTTCTATTTAAAAACACAACGGTTTGGACCAACGA
Source organism: Wocania ichthyoenteri Th78 (assembly GCF_000789235.1). GTDB lineage: Bacteria > Bacteroidota > Bacteroidia > Flavobacteriales > Flavobacteriaceae > Wocania_A > Wocania_A ichthyoenteri. The sequence goes on along the minus strand of NZ_KN525716.1, from coordinate 3,057,576 downwards.
AAGTGATGGTGTTTTAAAAAACACCGATGTTTTAATTAAAAATGGAAAAATTGCAAAGATTGGTCAAAATCTATCTGATAGCAACGCCAAGGTTATTGATGCAAAAGGTAAACATTTAACAGCGGGAATTATTGATGAGCATTCTCATATTGCAGCAGCATCCATTAATGAAGGTGGACAAAATTCTTCAGCAGAAGTTTCCATTGAAGATGTTATTGACGAAACAGATATTAACATTTACAGGAATTTAGCAGGTGGTGTTACTTCAATTCAAATATTACATGGTTCTGCCAATCCAATTGGTGGTCGTTCCGCAATCATTAAATTAAAATGGGGAGAATCAGCAAATAATTTGATTTATAAAAACAGCCCGAAATTCATCAAATTTGCTTTAGGCGAAAACGTAAAACAAACACGTGCTCAAAACAATGTTCGTTTCCCACAAACACGTATGGGTGTTGAGCAAGTTTACATGGATTATTTCACTAGAGCAAAAGCATATGATGCTTTAAAGAAAAGTGGAAAGCCCTATAGAAAAGATATAGAACTCGATGTGCTTGCAGAAATTTTAAATAAAGAACGTTTTATTTCTTGCCACTCATATGTGCAAAGTGAAATAAATATGCTTATGAAAGTTACTGAAAAATTCAACTTTAACATCAATACGTTTACACATATTCTTGAAGGTTATAAAGTTGCCGACAAAATGAAGGCTCACGGTGTTGGCGGCTCAACATTTAGCGATTGGTGGGCCTATAAATACGAGGTAAATGATGCCATACCTTATAACGCCGCCATCATGCATAATGCAGGCGTAACCGTAGCTATTAATAGTGATGATGCAGAAATGTCTCGTCGTTTAAATCAAGAGGCAGCTAAATCAGTTAAATATGGAGGTGTTAGCGAAGAAGAAGCTTGGAAATTTGTAACGCTTAATCCTGCAAAACTTTTACATATTGATAGTCGTGTTGGCAGCATTAAAGTAGGTAAAGATGCTGATGTAGTACTTTGGTCAAACCATCCGCTTTCAATTTATGCTAAAGCAGAAAAAACACTTATTGAAGGCGTTACATATTTTGATTTAGAGCAAGATAGAATGATGCGTTCTAAAATTAAAAAAGAGAAAAGTGAACTTCTTAATATGATGATGCAAGCCAAAAACAAAGGCTTAAAAACGCAGCCCATTAAAAAGAAAGTTAAAGAAGATTTACACTGCGATTCTATTGATAACGAACACCAACACTAAAATTTATTTCAATGAAAAATTCAAAATTTATATTCATACTCATTTTAACGTTGTGTTCTTCAGTAGTAATAGCACAACAAACACCAGCTCCAAAACAAACTAAGGCCATAACTATTGAAGGAGCTACTGCTCATTTAGGTAATGGTAAAGTTATTGAGAATTCACTTATCATGTTTAATGAAGGTAAAATAACTTTCATTGGAAGTGCTTTAATGAAAATTGCTCGTGTTGGTGAGATTATTGATGGAAAAGGCAAACACATATATCCAGGGTTTATAATACCAAACTCAACTTTAGGTTTAGTAGAAATTGATGCTGTAAAAGCATCTGATGATGATGCCGAAATGGGTACATGGAATCCGCATATAAGAAGTTTAATTGCTTATAATGCCGAATCTAAAGTTGTAGAATCTATGCGACCTAACGGTGTTCTTTTAGGGCAAATCGCACCTCGTGGTGGTCGTATTTCTGGTAGTTCATCAATTGTTCAATTTGATGCTTGGAATTGGGAAGATGCTGCTATAAAAACCGATAATGGTATTCATATAAATTGGCCTAATAGTTTTACTAGTGGTCGTTGGTGGCTTGGTGAAGCACCAGGACTAAAATCAAATAAAGAATATACAAACCAAATTACGGAAATAGCCAACTATTTTAATGAAAGTAAAGCTTACAACAAAGGAATAAAACCTATAACTAATTTACCTTATGAAGCGTTGCAAGGTATTTTTAACGGTTCTAAAACACTTTATATAAATGTTGATGACGAAAAAGGTATTACTGATGCTATAAATTTCACTAAAGAACATGGTGTTAAAAACATGGTTATTGTTGGAGGCAGAGAAGCTTATAAAGTTGCTAACCTATTAAAGCAAAATAATATTGCAATCTTATTACAACGCGTACATTCTAGACCAAATAATGACGATGATGATTATGATTTGCCGTATAAAGCTGCAACGCTTTTAATAGACAAAGGTGTTACTGTTGCCTTACAAGTAGCGTCTGGTGGAAGAATGGAACGTATGAACTCTAGAAACCTACCTTTTTATGCTGGCACTACAGTTGCCCATGGTTTAACTAAAGAGCAAGCCTTACAGCTTATTACTTTAAACCCTGCTAAAATATTAGGAATAGATGCTAATTATGGTAGTTTAGAATCTGGCAAAAGTGCTACATTATTTATTAGTGAAGGTGATGCTTTAGATATGCGTACTAATATAATAACCCATGCCTTTATCGATGGTAGGTTATTAAGTATAGAAACACACCAAACTAAACTTTGGAAACGTTATTCTGAAAAGTATAAGAATCAATAAAAAAAGAGGCTTCATAAATTTATGAAGCCTCTTTTTTTAAACTTAATTTAAATATTATTCTACAATTTTCGCTCCATCAGCCATTTCAAATAAAGCATCTGAGGGTTTCTCTTTTGATAGCTTAACACCAACAAACTTTAAATCGTTGCGTTTTGTAGTGGGTTTATTATTTTCGTAATTATACCACGTTAAAGTTTCTGGTAACAAAACCCCTTCAACAGTTTGCCAATTGCTATATTTTATAAAATGAAATTCCTTGCTTTTTTCTTTTGAAAAAAAGGTTACGGTATAACCTAACCAAACCATTTTATTAGTCTCGAAATCATAATACAAGACATATTCATCTTCTGGCGACTCACCCACTCCAGCATTATAAGAAATTTTAATTCCTGGGTACGTTTTATCTTCAAAAATTAATGGTTCAACATCCTCATAAACAATCCCATCATCAGCTAAAACAAATGGCATCGCGTAAAAATAGAACATCAAATTATAGTAAAATTTAGCATTGCCTTTATAAGCTAATGTATCTTGTTTTAGCCAAACTTTTTCGCCATCAAAACCAATCTTAAATTTATCAGTCTCAATTAAGGATTTCCTGCTTTTTAAAGCAGTTGTGGTTTCTTCGTTCCCTTCAGGATGTTCTATTTCAAAAACTAAACTCTCCATCGTATTCCAAAGATCAATGCCACCATGAGCTTTAAATATTTTTGAAATATTTTCTGGGTATGTTTTTAAAATAGCTGAAGCGTCTTCGGGTTGGGTATTTTCCTTTTTTGTTTCAGAGGTTTGTTTGCAAGACACAAGTGAAATTATTAGCAATACTAAAAATAAGTTTTTCATTATAATTGATTATAAATTTTAGATTTTTAAGTCGAACAATACATCTTAAAATTACATTAAAATAAATTACTTTTGCTCTTAATATGAATAAAGAGATATCAAGTATTCAAAATTCCTTTATAAAACAACTTGCACAGTTAAAAGACAAGTCGCGCGAACGCAAAAAAACCAGCACGTTTTTAATTGAAGGCGAACGCGAAATCTCATTAGCCATTAAAGGAAATTACGAGCTTGAAACCATTTTATTTTTTCCTGAATTATTTCCTATTGAAGACCTAAAACATCTAACGGAAGATGTCAGGTTGAGCGCAGTCGAAACCTCAATAAACACCATAAAAATTTCAAAAGAAGTCTATCAAAAACTCGCCTATCGCGATACTACCGAAGGTATTTTAGCCGTAGCAAAAAGCAAAAAGCATACGGTTTCAGATATAGAATTTAGCACCAAAAACCCATTGATTTTAGTAGCCGAAGCCCCAGAAAAACCAGGCAACATTGGTGCCATTTTACGAACTGCCGATGCCGCCAATGTAGATGCAGTAATTATTGCCAATCCTAAGACCGATTTATACAATCCTAATATTATAAGATCTAGTGTGGGTTGTGTGTTTACCAATCAAATTGCAACGGGCAGCACCGCTGAAATTATTGGGTTTTTAAAGTCTAAAAATATTAATATTTACTGTGCAGCGCTACAAGCCTCGGTTAATTACCATACCCAAGATTTCACAAAACCAACAGCCATGGTTATGGGGACTGAAGCTACAGGTTTAAGTAACGAATGGCTAGAAAACTCAACCCAAAATATTATTATTCCCATGCAGGGCGAAATAGACTCCATGAATGTATCGGTAGCGGCTGGAATTCTTATTTTTGAAGCGAAAAGACAGCGGGGTTTTAAATGATACTCCTACTGTCAGTCTGAGCGCAGTCGAAGACCAATATAAACTATAAACACCAATGCACTTCGTTAAGCTACGCTTGCTATCTTCATTCAAAATATTAATAATTGCAAATATTATCTAAAACAATTTAAAACAAACGGTTACAAAATGCATTTCTATTACGTTTATATTCTAAAATGGCTCTGATGGTTCTTATTATACAGGAATCACAAATGACTTAGAAAAACGAACTAAAGAACATACTCATGGAAAATATAGAGATTGTTACACTTACAAAAGAAGACCGATAGAAATGAAATTTTATGAAACTTTTAATAATGTGTTACAAGCCATATACTTTGAAAAGAAAATCAAAGGGTGGACACGCGCAAAGAAAGAAGCTTTAATCAGCGGGGATTTTAATATGCTTCAAATATTGGCTGAATGTAGAAATGCAACTCATTACAAGTATAAAGGTAAATAAGCACTTTGACTGCGCTCAGTGTGACATATAGTTTTTATTTTTGCTTTTTAGAATTTTAATATTGGAATTTTACTTTTTTATGACAGCAAACACATTATTTTACATCATCATCGCAATTATCATTATCAACTTTATAATTGATAAAATTCTAGACGCTTTAAATGCCAAACATTTTAACGATGCACTTCCTAAAGAATTACAAGATGTTTATGACGATGCTGAATATAAAAAATCGCAAAATTACAAAGCGACAAACTATAAATTCGGATTACTAACCTCAACATTTTCTATCCTTTTAACTTTAGGCTTTTTGTTTTTTGATGGTTTTGAGTTTGTAGATAATATAGCTAGAAGTTACAGCGACAACTCCATCATTATCGCTTTGATTTTCTTCGGAATAATAATGATTGGTAGTGATATTTTAACCACACCATTTTCGTATTACAGCACTTTCATTATTGAAGAAAAATTTGGATTTAATAAAACAACCGTTAAAACTTTTTTCGTAGACAAGCTAAAAGGCTGGTTGATGATGGCGATTGTTGGCGGCGGTATTTTAGCATTAATTATTTGGTTTTACAACATTACAGGAAAACACTTTTGGTTGTATGCTTGGGGAGTAGTTGCGGTGTTTACATTATTTATGAATATGTTTTATTCTAAATTGATTGTACCACTTTTTAATAAACAAACCCCTTTAGAGGATGGCACATTGCGTGATAAAATTTCTGCCTATGCAAAAACCGTTGGTTTTAAATTGGACAAGATTTTTGTTATTGATGGCTCTAAACGAAGCACAAAAGCAAACGCCTATTTTTCGGGATTTGGCAGCGAAAAACGTGTAACGCTTTACGATACGTTGATTAATGATTTAGAGGACGAAGAAATTGTTGCTGTTTTAGCGCACGAAGTTGGGCATTATAAAAAGAAGCACATTATTTTCAACTTATTTGCTTCTATTTTATTGACTGGATTGACACTTTATATTTTATCATTGTTTATTTCGAATCCTTTGTTATCACAAGCTTTGGGAGTTGAAATTCCGAGTTTTCATATTGGCTTGATTGCTTTTGGATTACTCTACTCTCCTATTTCTGAAATTACTGGTTTAATTATGAATGTATTCTCAAGAAAGTTTGAATACCAAGCGGATGATTATGCTAAAAACACCTACAAAGCTGAACCGTTAATTACTTCACTTAAAAAACTTTCTAAAAATAGCTTGAGTAATTTAACACCGCATCCTGCTTATGTGTTTATGCATTATTCGCATCCTACCCTTTTGGAACGGATTGGGAATTTGAGGAAGTAGTGCTGAACACTCCATAACAAGATTTGAATTTCTTGACTTTGTCAGAAAAAAAACTACAACTTCGTTTAACGGCGGATATAAACCATATTAACAGACAGTTTATATCCGATCAATATTAAACGAATCTTTCCAAAAGTACCAAGAATTTCGCTTTTAACCATAAATTAACAAAAAAGTGCGTTAACGATTGCAACGGCATCCTTTTTTGAGGCACGAGAAAAAGATACAGCGGAAAGCGTGTTAAAAACGCCCAAAAAATTAAATTTAAACATCTTATAATGAGATTCCTGCCTGCGCAGGAATAACAAGTCAAATAAAAGGTTATCTTTGCCGCTTGAAACTCAATAAGAGTTTAAATTCCTCAGAGTGAGGATGTGTTACTAGAAGTTTAGGTTTAAGTATGTCGATTCACTTCTTTATGTAACACTGCATAATATAATCGAATACTTATACAAGAATGAGCACATTCCAAGAATTAGGTCTTAATAACGACCTATTACAAGCAATTACAGATTTAGGTTTTGTAAAACCAAGTGAAGTACAAGAAAAAGCAATCCCAATTTTATTAAAATCGGAGACCGATTTAGTTGCATTAGCACAAACCGGAACTGGAAAAACAGCAGCTTTTGGTTTCCCTATGCTTGAAAAAATTGATATTGATAGCAGAACGACGCAGGGTTTAATTTTATCTCCAACGCGTGAACTCTGTTTACAAATCACCAACGAAATGAAACAATATGGTAAGTATTGTAAAGGTTTAAATGTGGTTGCTATTTATGGCGGATCGAGCATTACAGACCAAGCACGCGAAGTAAAACGAGGCGCACAAATTATTGTAGCGACTCCTGGTCGTATGAAGGATATGATAAGTCGCCGTTTGGTTGATATTAGTAAAATTCAATACTCAGTTTTAGATGAAGCCGATGAGATGCTAAACATGGGTTTTAAAGAAGATATTACCGATATTTTATCGCATACGCCAGAAGATAAAAACACATGGTTGTTTTCTGCAACTATGCCTAGAGAAGTGGCAACTATTGCTAAAAAATTCATGAATAATCCGCAGGAAATTACTGTTGGAAATAAAAATGAAAGTACAAGCAACGTTTCTCACGAATACTATTTAGTAAATGCACGAGATCGCTACCAAGCATTAAAACGCCTTTCGGATGCTAATCCAGATATCTTTTCGGTTATTTTTTGTCGTACAAAACGCGATACTCAAAAAGTTGCAGAAAACTTAATTGAAGATGGTTATAGCGCTGGAGCTTTACACGGTGATTTAAGTCAGAATCAACGTGATTTGGTCATGAAATCGTTTAGAAATCAACAAATCCAAATGCTTGTAGCTACTGATGTCGCTGCTCGTGGCATTGATGTTGATGATATTACACACGTAATAAACTACCAATTACCAGACGAAATTGAAACTTATACACACCGTTCTGGTAGAACAGGACGTGCAGGCAAAAAGGGAGTTTCTATGGTTATAGTTTCTAAAAGTGAAGTGCGCAAAATAAAAAGTATTGAGCGTATTATAAAAAAACAATTTGAGAAAAAAGACATTCCTGATGGTGCAGATATTTGCGAAGTACAATTAATGTCGCTTGCTAATAAAATTCACAATACAGAAATTAATCATGAAATTGATAAGCATTTATCGAGTATCAATGAATTATTTGCTGATACCGATAAAGATGAATTGATTAAGAAGTTTTTCTCGGTTGAGTTTACGCGTTTTTATAATTATTATAATAAATCTAAAAACTTAAATATAGCTGAAGGCTCTTTCGATAGAGATAGTGGACGAGAAGGCGGACGTGGTTTTGGAGGGAAATCTGATTCTACACGTTACTTTATAAATGTTGGCGGAAAAGATGGTTTCGATTGGATGAAGCTGAAAGATTTCTTAAAAGAAGTTTTAGAACTTGGAAGAGATGATGTTTTTAAAGTGGAAGTAAAAGATAGTTTCTCATTTTTTAATACGGAGAATGAAATAAAAGAAAAAGTACTAGCTTTCTTTACAGACTACAAACATGATGGTCGCTTTGTAAATGTTGAAGTTTCTGAAAACCGCGGTGGCGGTGGTAGACGTGATGGCAAACGCGGTGGCGGAAGACGTGATGATAAAAGAGGCGGCGGAAGACGTGAAGACCGACGTTCTGGTTCTGGAAGCAGAAGCGACAGACGTGGTGGCGGAGATTCGTATTCTAAATCAAGACGTTCTGGAGGTGATTCAAACTCTGGTTCAGATAGACCAAGACGTTCAGACTCTGGTTCTAGTTCTGGTCCTTCAAGACCTAGACGCTCTAGACGCTAGTAAAAATAAGTTTCTCGATACTTATATCGGGATTCAATTAAAGTTTTGGTTCCTGTCTTTACAAGAATCAAAACTTTTTTTGTTAATATTAAGTCAAAATAAAAAGTACAAGCTTAAGGTTAACGTTTTGTTTAGTACTTTTACAACTAAATTAGCGTTAGCTAATTAATACTATGAAATGAGCCTTATTAATTATTTAATACAAACCAATATTTCTAATGGCGAATTACATCTGACCGATAGAAAAAAATGAAATTTATGCAGATGAAAAACTATTTATTCCTTTTTACCTTTATATTAATGGCTGGGTTTTGTATGGCTCAAGATGCCGATAAAGTAATTGGTGTTGTTATTAATTCTGCTGATGATAGTGCCTTAGAAAGCGTAAACATTGTTAACCTTAATCAAGTTATTGGAACAACAACAAATAATAAAGGGGAGTTTCAAATTTCTGCAAAAGCTAATGACACACTACACTTTTCCTATTTAGGCTTTAAATCTATAAAAGTTAGAGTAACTAATGATTGGTTAAAATTTGGAAGCTCAAAAATTGAACTTACAGAATTAGCATTGGCACTTGAAGAAGTTGTTGTAAATCAATTAAAATTAACTGGTTATTTAGAAGTAGATATTAAACAAGTTCCAGCGGTTAATAACAATTACAGATATAGTATTTCTGGCTTACCAAGTACAGGTTACGAAGCTGGAAGACCAACAGCTGTTACTAAAATATTAGGCTCCATTTTTAATCCTGCCGATTTTTTATATCGCATGTTTGGAAAAAAACCCAACGAGTTGCGTAAGCTAAAAAAGATGAAACAGGATGATGAAATTAGAAACCTTTTAGCATCGCGTTTTGATAGAGAAATGCTAACCGTTTTGTTACAAGTAGATCGTGTAGATTTAGATGAAATTGTAAGTCAATGCAACTACTCAAAAGGGTTTATACAAACCGCTAACGATTTGCAAATACTAGACGCTATTAGCGAATGTTACGAAGAATATAAATTATTAAGTAGAGGACGAAGTAAACGTTTGTAATAATACTGTAATAATTCAAATTTTATAAGAGAAAACAATTATGTTCTCTCTTTTTTTATGCCATTAATTGATACTCCATTTGTTAATATTTAACTAATTACCCTGTTAAAGTCTCTTAATTAAAACACTTAGAATATTTAGATTGTATTTATTTGAAATATCTATTAACCACAATCGGTAATGCATCAACTAAAATTCGCTATCATTTTTCTATTTCCTATACTTATGCTTTCTCAAAACATAACAGGGAAAATTTATGATCAAGAATCAACTGTAAAAGGTGCTAAAATATATAATACAATCAAACGTATTACTACATATACAGACGACAAAGGTGATTTTAAATTATCTGCTTCTGTGAATGACACGTTGGTTTTTACTTCTTTATTCCATAAAGAGAAAAGATTAAAAATCATTAAAAATCATTTCAATGAGGTCTTAGTTATTGAACTTAAAAAGATTGTTAACAATTTAGATGAAGTATTAATTACAAAAGAAAACAAAACGTTTAATGAAAAAGTCCATACAGCAGATTTAGGTTTACAATTAAAAAATGATATAAAAAACAATCCACATTTATACGAACCACCACCAAACGGAAATATAGATTTCATAAAAATATTTGGGCTTGTCTCTAAACTTTTTAAAAGCAAGAAAGTAAAAGAAACTCCTATAGTTGTGATAACATACAAACAACTAGATTCTTTATTTTCTAACAGTAACTTTTTTAATAATAAACTATTGATTGATGATTTAAAAGTCCCCAAAGAGTACAGACTATTATTTTTTGATTATTGTGATGCTCAAAATATAAACAACAAACTTCTTTTAGATGAAAATAAAATTTTGTTTTTAGATAAATTATTCAATTACAGTAAAGAGTTCTTTAAAATACTTTCTGAGTATGAAAATTCAGCAGCTAAAAATTAGTATTATACTTATTACAATATTACTATTGGCTTGAGTAAAAACGCTCAACAATATCGTCATAACTCTTAATTGTTTTTTTACACCAATCTAAACGTTTCATAAATACTTCTTCCTCAGCTAGTTGCCAATTAACATTTGTTTGTTTCAACTTTACTGTAACATACTGCAAGATAATTGCCGCTGAAACCGAAATGTTTAAACTCTCAGTAAAACCAACCATAGGTATTTTCAAAAAACAATCAGCCTCATCAATAACCTCTTTAGATAAGCCTTCTGTTTCTCTTCCGAAGAAAAAACACGATTTTTTAGTTACATCAAAATCATGTAATTCACAGTCATTAGTATGTGGTGTTGTCGCTACTATTTGATAACCTTTTTCTTTTAAGTCTTGCAAACAATCTTTGACTAAATGAAATCTATTTACGTCTACCCATTTTTGAGCACCCATTGCTATTTCTCTATCAATGCGCTTAGAGTTTCGCTCTTCAACAATATTTACTTCCTGTATCCCAAACACATCGCAACTACGTATTACAGCACTTGTATTATGCAATTGATACACATCTTCGGTTGCCACTGTAAAATGTTTGGTACGCTGCGATAAAACAACATCAAAACGTGCTTTACGCGATTCGGTTAAATAACCTTCTAAATGTTTTAAAAGTTTGAAATCTGTCATCTTTCAAAAATACAAATGTCATTACGAGGAACAAAGTGACGTGGTAACCTTTTTATATGAAGTTGAATAAAAGATTACTACATCATACAAAAGCATGATTCGCAATGACGCTAAAGTTAGTATATTTATAAAATGAAACATATCGTTATACTTACAGGAGCAGGTATGAGTGCCGAAAGTGGCATAAAAACCTTTAGAGATGCTGATGGTTTATGGGAAGGGTACAATGTTATGGAAGTGGCAACTGCCGAAGGTTTTTCAGCAAACCCAGAATTGGTGTTAGATTTTTACAACCAACGACGAAGACAATTGTTTGAAGTTGAGCCCAACACAGCACATTACAATTTAGCAGCATTAGAAAACGAGTTTAAAGTTACTATAATTACCCAAAATGTAGACGATTTACACGAGCGCGCCGGAAGTACTAATGCGATACATTTACATGGCGAATTATTAAAAGTGCGTAGTACATTTGACGACAAAGACGTACAACATTGGACAACCGATTTAATTTTGGGTGATATATGCAAAAAAGGATACCAATTACGACCACATATTGTTTGGTTTGGTGAAGATGTTCCTATGATTCCAAAGGCTATTGATATTTGCGAAACTGCCGATATTTTAATTATTATTGGCACAAGCATGCAAGTGTATCCTGCAGCAAGTTTAATGCATTATGTGCCAAAAAACACACCTACTTATTTTATTGACCCAAAACCTAATGTTGACAACAAAAAGAATTTAACTGTTATTGTAGAACCTGCTACGGTTGGGATAAAAAAGGTTATTGACTTATTAAAAAGCTAAGATGCTTTATTCTTCTCCTCAATCCATTTATTCATAAATTTGGTACTCTGTTGTGTATGGTGTTGCAGCATTTGTCCTGTAAAATTGTTGAAGCGATTTTCGTGTAAATTCTTAGTAGTTTCTTCTATTTTATAAATCAAATCTTTTTCAAAACACACTTTATTAAATCGTGTATTAATAATTTCAAATCCGTTTTGCTGTTTTGTTTTCCATAAAACTTCATTTTTATATAATTCGACAGCTTTATTAGCAAATCCTTGTGGATTATCTTCTACAAACCCATTAGGTCTTAAATTCCCAAACATACCTTCTGCTCCAATAGTTGTCGTAACACATGGCGTTCCGTTTTGCATAGCATCAATCAACTTTCCTTTTAAGCCAGCTCCAAATCGAATTGGTGCTAAACATATTTTTGATTGCCGCATTACTTCGCTTACATCTTCAGCAAAACCTTTTATTAAAAAGCCTTCTTTTTTATTATGCAACTGATTTACTTTTTGTGAAGCATATGCACCATATATGTTTAAATCTGCCTTAGGCAGTTGTTCTTTTATTAATGGCCAAATGGTTTCTTTTAAATACAAAACGGCATTATAGTTAGGTTCATGCAAAAAATTACCAATAGTTACAAAATGTTCCCGTTCGTTAAACTTTGGAAGCTTTTCAATATATTCTTTTGAAATTTTATCTAACAGAAAAGGTAAATAAACCAACAAAGATTCGTCAACTTTAAATTGATTTTTTAAAAGTCTCATTTCAGCTTCCGAAATAATCAAACTCAAATCACTTCTATAAATACTGGCAATTTCTCGCTTTGCGGTATCATTAAATAAATAAGATGTATTAAAAACTTTACCTTCTTTTAATGCTTGTTGTCTGCCTTTTCGTAAACCATGCAAATCTTCAGTATCAAGAATTCTTAGCGCATTTGGGCATTGTTCTGCAAGACGCCAACCAAATTGTTCTTCGGTCATAAAACGATCAAACAGGACAATATTTGGATTTAACTCTTTTACAAAAACATCAAAACTTGAATGATTTAATTTGATGTTTACTTGCTCAATTCCAATAGTTTTCATATCGAAAGCATTATCACTTTTAGCACAAGCACTTGCAAATGTTATTTGATAATTTGCAGATTGAAACACCTCAATTAACTGCATCATCCTACTACCTGCTGCAGAACTTTTTGGTTCTGGCCATACAAAACCAATGATTAATAATTTTTTATTCATAAAAAATTCTAAAAATCAAATATTCAAAATCTAAATTCCAAAAGCAAAACGCATCTCATCGGAATTTGTATTTTTTTGGAATTTCACATTTATTCGGGTTTTGGTTCCAAACTATACTTTAATCGCACTTTTTTTGCCCAATTTATAACTTCGTTAATTTGAACTTCAGTTAATTTAGCTTCACTATGCGTCCATGTATAAGAATTTAAAGGCATTTCTTTGGCTTCAACCATTTCAATGAGTTCTTCAAATTTATGGTCTTTTCGTTTTACTGAATTTCCCTCCCATTTTGACACATTAAAATGTTTCTTTCCGTCTTTTACATGACTAGCTAACCAATAGTTAATTGGTGTAATATTATTATACCACGGATATCGGGTAACATCGCTATGGCAATCGTAGCAACTTTTCTTTAAAATGAGTTTTACATTTTCTGGCGGATTCGTTTCGTCTAAAAAAGCATCAATTGAAGCTAAATCACCTTCGTTTTTATTTGGATTAAAAAATTGAGCCACAACAAATACCACAAGTAACACTAAAAGTATCTTTTTTATTTTTCGCATTTTACTTAATTTTAGATTTTTAAAAATACTAAAATTCATTTGACTACAGAGCAACTTTATAACGAATTAAATTACGTAAATCATTCTCGTGAAAAGCGCTTATATTATGCCAATTTAGTAATTAATAACCCCGATTTAATTCCAAAATTATTAGAAATACTATTTAGAGTAGATGATAAAATTTCGCCACGAGCCGCTTGGGTTTTTGAGTTTATGTGCAACAATAATATAAACACTATAATTCCGTATTTAGACACTTTTATTGAAAATATACATAAAGTTCATATAGATTCTGCTGTTAGGCCAGTAGCTAAAATATGTGAGCTTTTAGCAACAGCTTATACTTTTAAAACAGATAATGATATAAAAAAGGCTTTAACAGAAACCCATAAAGAGCGTATTATAGAGGTGTGTTTTGATTATATGATTAATGATGAAAAAATTGCTCCAAAAGCCTACTCAATGAATACCCTTTTTTTATTTGGAAAAGATTATGATTGGGTGTATCCGGAATTAGCACTTATTTTAGAACGTGATTTTCAGATGCAGAGTTCGGGTTTTAAGGCTAGAGCTCGTCATATATTAAAAAAAATAAAGAAACATTAATCTTTAAAACCATAAAAAACTTACGTCTTCGGTCTAAAAAAACTATCTTTGCAACTTCTTAAAAACAACACAAAACATGTCATTATCACCACTAAACGCCATCTCTCCAATTGACGGAAGATATAGAAATAAAGTAAACGAATTAGCAGCTTATTTTTCTGAAGAAGCTCTAATAAAATATCGTGTTTTAGTTGAAATTGAATACTTTATTTCACTTTGCGAAATTCCATTACCGCAGCTTGAAACAATTGATAATAATATTTTTGAAAATCTGAGAACAATTTACAAAGATTTTTCTACTGAAGATGCTTTGGCAATTAAAAAAATTGAAAGTGTAACCAATCACGATGTTAAAGCAGTTGAATATTTTATAAAAGAAAAATTTGATGCTTTAGACTTATCTCAATATAAAGAGTTTATTCACTTTGGTTTAACCTCGCAAGACATAAACAACACCGCTGTGCCTTTAAGTATTAAAGAAGCGATGAATGATGTTTATGTACCAGAATATTTAGCAGTTTTAGAAAAGCTTAAAAGTTTATCTCAAGATTGGTCTACTATCCCTATGCTAGCCAGAACTCATGGTCAGCCAGCTTCTCCAACACGTTTAGGCAAAGAAATTGAAGTTTTTGTAGTGCGTTTAAAAGAACAATTTAATTTATTGAACGATATACCAAGTGCTGCTAAATTTGGTGGTGCAACGGGTAATTTTAACGCACATCATGTGGCTTATCCAAACATTAATTGGAAAGCTTTTGGTTCTAAATTTGTACAAGAAAAACTAGGGTTACAACATTCGTTTCCAACAACGCAGATAGAGCATTACGACCATATGGCGGCACTGTTTGACACACTTAAACGTATTAACACTATTATTCTAGATTTAGATAGAGATATTTGGACCTATGTTTCTATGGATTATTTTAAGCAGAAAATTAAAGCAGGTGAAGTTGGTAGCTCTGCAATGCCACACAAAGTAAACCCAATTGATTTTGAAAACTCTGAAGGTAACCTAGGCATTGCTAATGCTATTTTTGAACACCTTTCAGCTAAACTTCCAGTTTCAAGACTACAACGTGACTTAACGGACAGCACTGTTTTACGTAATGTTGGCGTACCTTTTGGACATACTTTAATTGGTTTTAAATCGACTTTAAAAGGATTGGATAAATTGCTTTTAAATGAACCTAAATTTGCACAAGATTTAGAAAATAATTGGGCTGTTGTTGCCGAGGCTATTCAAACCATTTTACGTCGCGAAGGGTATCCAAATCCTTATGAAGCTTTAAAAGGTTTAACGCGAACCAATACTAAAATAAATCAAGAATCTATTTCTAATTTTATTGATACTTTAGAGGTCTCCAACACAATAAAAGAAGAATTAAAACGTATTACTCCTAGTAATTATACTGGAATTTAATTTTTATGTTAAGCGATAAACAATCTTTAATATTATGTGGCTTAATGGCTGGTGGCATTTTTGTTGCTGGAATATTAGAAATTCTTAACAATTTTATTGTTTTAACCATACTTACTATTATTTTTCTAGCTGTTATTATTAATATTTTTTACGTTCACAAAATTTCAAAAAAAAGAAAATAATACTACATTTATAAACAAAAAAAGGGTTGTTGAAAATTTTCAACAACCCTTTTTGATTAACATAATTACTATAAATTACTTAAAGAAATTCATAATATCTTGAATTTGATTTTCATCAACATTTGCCTTTTGCATGGCAGTTACCAAGGTTACCATTTTATCTGGGTTCATATCATTACCCAATACACGAACAATTCCAAATCCTAATTCTTTTGCACTACCAAAAATAACAACCTCATCTGCTTCATCATCTGTACCAATATATTTTACAATAATTTTATTTCCTTTATCACTAAATTCCATTAAAGCATTATATTTTTTATTGCTTAAAATAGTTTTTACTTTTTCTAATTCTGCTTTAAAGGTTTCGGCTTCTGTACCATCTACTTTATAGCCTAAAAAGTTTAATCGTTTTACAGATTTATAAGCTTCTTTTTGCTCATCTGTAAATTTAGAATCATCTATTTCTACCATTGATATTGGTATATCTTGCGAAATAAAATTTGATGCTTCCTGATTGTCTACAAAATAAGTTTGTAAACTTTTACCATCGTTACAGCTTATAAAAACTACTGCTACAATTAATACTAATATGATATGTTTTGCTGTTCGTTGCATGATTGATGATGTTTGCTTATTTATTAATTCTTTTTCTCTAAATGTTTTCCTCCAGGAATATTCATTTTATTAGTAAGCTTAGAGATTTCATTCAAATCAATATCGCCTGTCATCGATACCACTACGGTTTCAATTTTACGCTCTTTCCCGTTAATTTCAATTTTATCATCCATCATTTTATCAATACCATTTACAAAAATTAAAAGCTCTTTAACATGGTCTGAATCTTTTCCTTCTTTCACATAAAATTTAACTTCGGTACCATCATCTTTCACTTCCATTAATTCTTCTAATCCTCCAGAACGCGATTTAACCCATTTGGCAATATCAGCAGATATGGCTTTATTATCGGTTACAATCGTTTTAAAACTGGTAATACTTTTTACCATATCCATGTAAGCTTTGGCTTCTTCATCTTCAACATTAATACCCATTTTTGCTATCATTTGAAACATTTTTGGTTTAATATTAACATAAGTCACATCGTTATTGTCGCTATATTTATCAAAAATATTGCTTTGTGCCATTCCGGTTATTGGCAATAACATAATTGCCATTACAAATACTATTAATTTATTTTTCATTGTTCTTGTTTTTAGTTTATTTGTGTTCATTAATTCTTTTTTTTGATACTGAAACACACTTCGACAAGCTCAGTGCAAGATTTCAGCACATGTTAATTAGTTTTTAAAAATTATACTTGTTGCATTATCAATTTCGTTAAGATACCCAAGTGTCGAAGTGCCTTTGTTTACTTCGTTTAAATATCCAACAGTCGATGTGCCTTTATTTAAACTTTGGGAAATCATTTCCATAGATTTCGAAAACTCGTTAAAAGCTAATTGCGGATCTTCATAAGTTCCTAAATCATTATTAAATGATTTACCAAAATAAAATCCTAACATAAGAACAGCAACTGCAGCAACCGATAGCCATTTGTAATTGAATGTACGTTTAGTTTTTAATGGCACGTCTTTAGTAAATTGTTCTTGTTGGTTTACCAAAAAATAGTTGAACATGGGTTTATACATTTCTAAATGTGGTGCAACCGTGTCGTTAGAAAAATAGTTTTTCAACACTTGCTCTTCTTTTAGTGATGTCTCACCCTTTTCGTACTTTTCTAGTAAGTTTTCTATATTATTTAATACCATAATTATGTGTATTAGTTAATTTTTCTCGTATTGTTTTTCTTGCTCTCGATAAGTTTACGCGTACTGCTGTATTATTCATATCTAGCATTTTTGCAATCTCATCGTAATCGTATTCTTCTATATCTCGTAGTTGAATTATCATGCGTTGTTGTTCGGGTAAATCTTCAATAATTTTTGCTACCCAATTAACACTATCATTTAATTCAACCTGTTTCTGTAACGATGTGTCTTTCGATTCATAATTACTATGTACAATTTTTAAATTTTGTGCTTGCTTAGATTTTAATTTATCAAAACAAAAATTCTTTGTCATCGTCATCGAAAAAGCTTCCACATTTTTATACTCAACAATCTTCTTTTTGTTATTCCATAATTTCAACAAAACCTCCTGTGTCGCATCTTCAGCTTCTTCAGTCGATATTAGTAAACGTTTTGCTAAACGAAATACTTTATCCTTAAAAGGCATTACAATATTTAAAAACTCTATCTGAGTCATCTTTGGTTTGGTTTAGTTTAAAACTGCTTAGTTATGGCTGTTTAATGTTACGACGACCATCTATTTGTTTTGTTACATCACAAATAAAAAAAATAAATATTTGGGCGTAACCCTGTGCTTCGAGTACCTCTGCAACCGTCGGGTCGGACTTTCACAAGTCGCTCTCTGCGAAGAGTTCCAACAATTGCTCAATCCCTTATGCGGATCTATAGATTAAGTTTCAGTAAAACATTAATTTTCATCTTAATTTATAAAAGTTATAAAATTACATTCAACGAAATTTCAAGTGTTTATTTTTTATTAAACAATAATGTAAGTAAATTTAGGGTTTTATAGACTACTTATATAAAATAATGCTATGCGACATTTAAAAACCCTTATTCTACTATTTATAGTTTCATCTTTCACAGTAGGCTGTTTTGAAGATAATGATGACACCCAAATTTCTGCAAGCCAGATAAACGATTTTGTTTGGAAAGGTATGAATACGTTTTATCTTTATAAGGATGATGTACCAGACCTCGCTAACGATAGGTTTTCCTCAAATGGCGATTATGCCAATTACTTAAATACATTTTCTACACCTGATGATTTATTTAATAGCTTAAAATACCAACCCGAAACCGTTGATAGATTTAGTTGGATTGTTAGCGATTATATTGCTTTAGAGCAACTTTTTAGTGGTATTATTACTAGTAATGGTATGGAATTTGGTACATTTCGTTTTTCTTCAACCGATACAAATATTTACGGTTATGTGCGTTACGTATTACCAAATACAAGTGCAGCTAGCCAAGGTGTGAAACGAGGTGATATTTTTTATGCCGTAAACGGAACACAACTTACTTTAGATAATTGGAGAACATTATTAAGCCCAGAAAATTACATTATTAATATAGGTAACTATACCGATAATGGCACACCAGAAACAACAGACGATTCTGTTACCAATACCTCAGAAACTATTGCATTATCTAAAGCACAATACACAGAAAACCCCGTTTTACTTAGCAAAACTTTAGACATCGGCAGCACTAAAGTGGCATATTTAATGTATAATGGGTTTACAGGAACCGATCAATTTAATGCAGAATTAAACGATATATTTGGTGCATTTAAAAGTGCTAATGCAACAGAGTTAGTGCTCGATTTAAGATACAACCCTGGAGGTTCGGTAAATACTGCTATATTATTATCAAGTATGATTACGGGACAATTTACTGGCGATGTGTTTAGCACAGAACAATGGAATGCTGAGTTTCAAGAGGCTTTTGAAAATGAAAACCCAGAATTATTAATAAATAGATTTGTAAATAATAACGATGGAGCTGCTTTAAATAGCTTAAACTTATCAAGAGTTTTTATACTAACAACTAGATCTAGTGCATCAGCAAGTGAATTAGTAATTAACAGCCTATCACCATATATAGATGTCGTACAGATAGGAACAACAACAACAGGAAAATATCAAGCGTCAAGAACATTGTACGATTCTCCAAATTTTAGTAGATCTGGTGCTAACCCAAGTCATACATACGCTATGCAACCACTTATTTTTAAATCATTAAATGTTAACGGTGTCACTGATTATTTTGATGGACTTTCTCCAGACCAAAATAATATTCTAGGTGAAAGCATTAGAAATTTAGGAGTTTTAGGTGATGAGAACGAACCTTTACTTGCAAGAGCAATTAGTATTATTGATGGTTCAGGAAGATCTTCAATTACTACGAGTAGCAAAAGCGAAAATCTTATAAAGTTTACTGGTAACAGTAAAGATTTACTTCCTTTTTCAAATGAGATGTATATCGATAAAGACATTCCAGACCATTTAATAAAAAGAATTTTATTTGAATAAAAACAAAACCTATTTTAATTGGAGTTCTGGTAAAGATTCTGCTTTAGCACTATATCATTTATTAAAAGATGAACGTTATTTGGTTGACGAATTAATCACTACAATTAATAGCCATTACAACCGTGTATCTATGCACGGATTGAGAAAGGAATTACTAATTGCTCAAACCAACGCCATAAATATTCCAGCCAGTTTAATAGAACTTCCAGAAATGCCAAGTATGGAAGTTTACGAACAGAAAATGCTAGAAACCATTTCTAGATTAAAAAACGATGGTTTTACACATACCGCATTTGGCGATATTTTTCTAGAAGATTTAAGAGTTTATAGAGAAGGACAGTTAGCCAAACAAAACATCAAATCAGTATTTCCAATTTGGAAACGAGATACAAAAAAACTCTTAAACGAGTTTTTAGATTTAGGCTTTAAAACCATAATAGTTTGCGCAAACTCCAAATACTTCGGTAAAGACTTTGTAGGAACAATAATAGATAAAAACTTTATTAATAATTTACCCAAAGGTGTTGACCCTTGCGGCGAAAATGGAGAATTTCACACCTTTTGTTTTGATGGGCCTATTTTTAAAAACCCAATTGAATTTACTGTTGGCGAAAAAGTGTATCGTGAATATAACAACCCAAAATCAGAAGATAGTGATTCCGTTTGCATAAGTGATTCAGAGAAATACGGTGTTTGGTATTGCGATTTAATTCCATAAAAAAAGACCTAACTGGATTAAAAAACCAGTTAGGTCTATAATATTATTTTTCGTCAACCTGAATTCATTTCAGATTCTCATTAGAGTGGGATTCTAAAACAAGTTCAGAATGACCCCGCATAAAATTTATAAATTAATATTCAATCCTAAATTCACATTTCTTCCTTTTGTAGTATATCCTAAAATTTCGAAATAATCTTCGTTAAATACATTTGTTACACTAGTAAAAAGCTTCACTTTATTTTTAATGATTTTCTGACTAAAATATAAATCAATCAATGAAAAAGATTGTAATTCTTCGTTTGCAAACGTAGAAAAATTGGTATCTGTTCTACTTCCAACAAATTGATAATTTACTGAGGCATATGTGTTTTCACAAAAGCTATAACCTAAACTCGCATTGGCTTTATGCTTTGGTATTCTCAATCGCACCCCTTCTTTTAACTCGGTAAATGTATAGTTGGCAGAAATTGATAAATCTTTTACAACATCAACTTGTGCTTCTAATTCAAAACCATGAACCGTAGCATTAGTAGTTGCATTTTCATAACCCGTTGTATAGATTATTGTATTCTCTTCTTTTCTATTAAAATACACACCATTTACTCTAAATCCATTTTTATTAGAAAACTCCAATCCACCTTCAATCGTTACATTTTCTTCAGGCTCTAAATCTGGATTTGCTCCATAAAAACCAAATAGCTGCGATAAATTTGGTGCTATAAAGGATGTAGCATACGACCCAAAAACCTTAGTATATCCAGAATTTACAGGAATGCTGTACGACGGATTTAAACTATAAACCAAATGCGAACCATATTCACTATGATTATTAAATCGTGTTCCAGCGTTAATATTTAATCCGAAATCTGATACATAAACCATATTCAAATAAGGGTCTGTATTCGTGTAACTTTCCTCTGCAGCAAATTCACTTTTATAATCTGAATAATTTAAACCAACTATGGTATAAAAAGTTTTATTAAATACATATTTATTGAAGGCATCAATTACCAAACTTTTAGCGTCGGTTGGTGTAGAACCAAAATCTGAAATAGATTCTCTATCAACCTCTGTAATAGCTGCATTAATTTGAATGCTTCCGTTTTCGTAATTAAACTTTGGTGAAACTCCAAAACGTGTTTGCTCAGAAACATATTTATCATTAGTATCTGCTAACGTATACGTTGGTGCAGGAAAACCATCAATATCGGTTTTAAACTTATCGTAACTAGCAAAAGCACTAATTTCAAAAGCATAACTTATTTTATAACCTAATTTTAGATTAGTATTAAATCTTGAAAAAGGGTCTTTCTCTGGATTATCTGACTTTGCTGCCGATAAACCGTCTACGTATCTATTACCAAAATTTGCTAGATATACAAACTTATTTACTGTTCCGTTTACCGATACATTATTAGTAAAACTAGAACCGTTATAATTCAAATCGTCTTGCGTTTGATTGGTACCAATAACAGTTAAAAAACTTCCTGAAATTTCTTTTAATGATGATTCTTTAGTCGTAATATTAATTACCGCAGTTGCTGCAGCATTTCCGTAAAGCGTACTTGCAGCACCTTTAATAATTTCGATAGATTCAACCGTGTTTAAATCTAATAATCGTAAATCAAAATCGTTTGCTACAATAGATGGGTCGTTAACTTGAATACCATCAATAAGCACCAAAACCTGCCTGTTATTTCCGCCTCTTATAAAATTACCTAAATTCTGCCCTTCTGCACTTCTGCTACCATTAATTTCAATACCGCTTTTGGTATTTATTAATTCTGCAATACTTCGCCCTTGATTATTTTCAATCTCTTTTTTAGAAATTTTAATAACCGTTTTTCCTGAATTTTCACGCTTTAATTTAAAGCGAGAATCGGTAATAACAACTTCATCTAGTTGCTCTACTTTTGTTGAATCGATTTGTTGTTGTGTAAAACCAACCAAAGAGAATCCTAAACATAGGAGTCCAAAAACATTTACTTTTTTCATTTAAATGAATAATTACTCGGAATGGTAAGGTGTTAACCATACTCAAACTTTTATCCCGAAAGTTTAACTTATTTGTTTTGAAAATGGCAGGTCTCCTGACTTGCGTCTTCATGTTGGTCTTCCCAGAAATAAAATTCCAGTGACAAGAAGTTAAACATGAAGCTTTATAGCTTACAGTTGCGGGAACAGTTCTAGAATTTCACTAGATTCCCTTTTAATCCGTTCATGTGAAGTGAACAAAACCAAATTTCATTGCAAAAGTAAACATTCCTCCTAATGTTTATATTAAAACTTTAAATAATATTACTTTTGAAATGAATAAAATTTGAATTTTGAAAAAAAATGCCCTCTTATTAGTTCTACTGTTCATTTTGTCTTGTAAAAATGAATCAAAAGAACAACTAACTAAAACTGTTGAAAGCAATCAGCTCGAATTAAAATATGCCAATGGATTTTCTATTAAAAATTATTCCACTTATAAAATACTAGAAATTAAAAACCCATGGCCTAAATCCGAAAAAAGTTACCGCTATGTTTTAATTAATAAAAAAAATGCAGCGAAAACAACTTTTATGAAAGATGAATTTGATGGTATTATTATTAATCCAATAAAAAAAATAGTCGTTACTTCAACTACTCACATTCCAGCTTTAGAATTGTTAAATGTTGAACAAACTTTAGTTGGATTTCCTGGAACTGATTTTATTTCTTCAGAAAAAATAAGAACTCATATTGACAACAAAAGAATAAGAGAACTTGGTAAAAATGAAAGTATAAACACCGAGATTTTATTAGAGCTAAACCCGAATGTTGTAATTGGATTTGGTATTGATGGTAATAATAAAACGTTTGAAACCATTAAAAAATCAGGAATTCCAGTAATTTATAATGGTGATTGGGTTGAGGGTTCTCCATTAGCAAAAGCAGAATGGATTAAGTTTTTTGGAGCACTTTACAACAAAGAAAAAGAAGCAGATTCTATTTTTAATACCATTGAAAAGAATTACTTAGAAGCAAAAAAATTGGCACAAACTGTAAAAAACAAACCCACTATTTTAAGTGGAGCTATGCATAGCGATATTTGGTATTTGCCAAACGGAACAAGTACCGAAGCACAATTATTAAAAGACGCTAATACCAATTACCTGTGGAAAGACAGCAAAGGTTATGGAAGTTTAAAACTTAGTTTTGAAACCGTTTTTACAAAAGCTAAAGATGCCGATATTTGGTTAAATCCATCAAATTACACAAGTTTAAAAGCACTAAAAAATACAAGTTCACATAATACCATGTTTACTGCGTTTAAAAATAAAAATGTTTATACTATTACAAATACTACAGGTAAAACAGGCGGTGTTTTATATTATGAATTAGGCATGACTAGACCAGATTTGGTGTTAAAAGACATTATTAAAATTTGCCATCCAGAATTATTAAAAGACTATAAACCATTCTTTTTAAAACCTTTAGAATAATTGTCAGTTTCAAAAACATATAAAGTTCCATTTATAACATTAATCATAGTGCTTTGGGTTTGTTTTATAACTAACATAAGTTTAGGTTCGGTTTATATTCCTTTAAAAGATGTATTTAATGGTCTTATAGGTAATACTACAGCACAAGAAGCATGGCAACATATAATCCAAAATTACAGATTACCAAAGGCTATAACTGCTATTTTAGTGGGCTCTGGGTTAGGTATTTCTGGGCTTTTAATGCAAACCCTTTTTAGGAACCCGTTGGCTGGTCCTTTTGTACTGGGTATAAGTTCGGGGGCAAGTTTAGGTGTGGCATTAATTATTTTAGGTTCTGGTTTATTTGGCGGCCTTTTTGCATCGCTTTTTATATCTAAATGGGGCATTGTAATCGCAGCTAGTTTAGGAAGTTTTTTGGTACTCTTAGCTGTTCTAATGGTTTCAATTAAAGTGCGAGATACCATGGCTATTCTTATTATCGGACTCATGTTTGCAAGTATAACGGCTGCCATAGTAAGTGTCCTTTCATATTTTGGTTCTGCCGAACAATTACAACAATACATTTTTTGGGGTTTTGGAAGTCTTGGTAATTTGTCTTGGCATGAATTATTTATTTTTTCTATAATTTTTAGTTTGGGTATTCTATTAAGCATTATATCCATTAAATCTTTAAATACCTTACTTTTAGGTGAAAATTATGCTACAAGTTTAGGTTTAAACATAAAAAGAAGTCGGTTAATTATTATTGCTGCTACAAGTTTGCTTGCTGGCACAATTACAGCTTTTGCTGGTCCAATTGCTTTTATTGGTCTGGCAATTCCGCACATAACACGACAAATTTTTAACACCTCTAATCATAAAATATTATTACCAGCTGTTTTTTTATTAGGCGCCATTGTCATGTTAATTTGCGATAGTATTGCTCAATTACCACATAGCGATTACACTTTACCTATTAATGCTATTACATCTTTAATTGGCGCCCCAGTGGTGATTTGGTTATTGGTTAGAAAACGAAAAATGGTGTTTTAATATGAATAAAAATGAATCACATATCATACTAAAAACAGAAAACTTAACTATTGGTTATTCAACTAAGAAACTACAAACTGCTGTAGCTTCAAATATAAATATTGAGTTAGAGAAAGGTGAATTAGTTGGTTTAATTGGCGCCAATGGTATAGGGAAATCCACTTTAATTAGAACTTTAACTAATGTTCAAAAACCTTTAAAGGGGCATATTTTTATTAATGAAAAGAATATTTCAGCTTATCAAGCTGTTGATTTGGCAAAGGTTATGAGCTTGGTTTTAACCGAGCAAATAGCATCTAAAAATTTAACCGTTTTTGAGCTGATTGCATTAGGCAGACAACCATACACAAGTTGGATTGGTAATTTATCTGAACATGATATAACCATTATAAATAAATCTTTAACTCAAACAAATATTGATGATTTAAAGCACAAAAAGTGTTTTGAATTAAGCGACGGACAATTACAAAAGGTAATGATTGCACGTGCTTTGGCACAAGATACCGATTTAATTATTTTAGATGAACCTACAACGCATCTTGATATGTATCATAAAGCATACATATTAAAATTGCTTCAGAAATTAGCTAAAGACACTAATAAAACCATTCTGTTTTCGTCTCACGAAATAGATTTAGCCATTCAATTATGCGATAAACTTATTGTAATGACTAATAAGGAAGTGGTTTCAAACCAACCGTGTAACCTTATAAAAAAAGGAACTTTCAACTCATTATTCCCAAAAGATTTAATTGCTTTTGATGAAACTACAGGTAGTTTTAGAGTCAAGAAGTAGTACTATTTCTTTTTCTATATTAATTTTTATTAACTTTACATAATTGAAAATCAATTTTTTAGCAGCTCTCTCCTTATTTACCAATGATTTTCTAATCGAATTTTAAATTATATTCCAATGAATTCATTAAAACTTTTTGCCTTAGTTTTTGGGTTATTATTATGCTTTAATTGTAAAAACAAAAATCCTAAACCCAATTCTGCATTGGCTTCAATAGATTTCTTGAGAGGTGATTTGTTATTGTGTGGAGATGGACAATTTGGAGAATTAAAATTTTCGCTATCATGCGATTACGAAACAAGAGAAACTTTTGATTTAGCTGTAGCTTTATTACATTCATTTCAATACAATGAATCTGAAAAAGCTTTTGTTAAAGTTATTGATGCGGATCCTAATTGCCCAATGGCATATTGGGGTGTAGCCATGAGCATTTATCATGCTGCTTGGTTTCCACCATCAGAAGAAGATTTAATAAAAGGCTCCGCAGTATTAAAAATAGCAAAAGCATTATCGATGGATGATAAGCAAAGAGATTATATAAATGCTATTGATGCTTTTTATACCGATTGGAAAACTATAGACCACAAAACAAGAGCAAAACGCTTTGAAGATAAAATGGAAGCTATACATTTAAAACATCCAGAAGATATTGAAGCTGCTATTTTCTATTCCTTAGCTTTATTTTCTACTAGAGATCGTGTTGGAAAAGACTATATAAATGAAAGAAAAGCAGGTAAAATTCTTGAAGGTTTATTTGCAGAAAACCCAAATCACCCAGGTATTGCTCATTATATTATTCACAATTATGATAATCCCACTTTAGCTCAAAAAGGTTTAGAAACAGCTAGACGTTATGCTAGTATTGCTCCTTCTTCTGCTCATGCGCAACATATGCCTTCACATATTTTTACTAGATTAGGAATATGGGAAGAGTCTATAAATTCAAATTTACAATCAACAGAAAGCGCTAGATGTTATGCTGAGGCTGCTGCATTGTCTGGTTCATATTTTGAAGAATTACATGGTATTGATTATTTAGTATATGCTTACCTTCAAAATGGGGATAATAAAAATGCGGAAGAACAATATAATTTAATCAAACAAAGAAGAACATTCCATCCAACCATGTTAACAGCTATTACTTATCCTTTAGCAGCTATACCTGCGAGACTTGCTCTTGAGAATAAAGATTGGGAACGCGCAACTAACTTAGAATTACAAGACATAGAATTGGATTGGAATAAATTCCCTTGGCAGGAAGCCATTCATCACTTTGCTGTTGCTTTAGGTGCGGCAAACACAAAAGATTTTAATACCGTTGAGAAAAAAATTGAAATTTTAAAAACCCTATACCAAAACCTTATTGCTCAAAATGATAAAACAAAGGCCATTCAAGTTAAGCAAGTTAAAATTCAAATTATAACTGCTCAGGCATGGTTAAGCTTTAGAGGAAATGATTTAGAAAATGGTCTTAAATTGATGCAAGAAGCTGTAGATATAGAACGAAAAACAAGTAAGCATCCTGTTACACCAGGCGATGTATTACCTGCTATAGAATTACTTGGTGATATGCTTTTAGAATTGAATAAACCAGAAGAAGCATTAGCTGCTTTCGAAGAAAATTTAAAAGATCGTCCAAACAGGTTTAATGGTATTTATGGTGCTGCTATAGCATCAAAACAAAGTGGTAATATAGACAAAGCCACATTGTATTTTAATCAACTTATCGAACTAACCAATGGTATTAATAGCGAAAGACTCGAAATAAAAGAAGCTAAAATATTTCTTGAGCAAGCTATTTAGTAATACTCAAACTAATAATTTTATGTCATGAAATCAAAACTAATCATCTTAATAACTAGTATAATTTTAGCTATTATAGTTTGCTACACTTTAAACGAACAAGCAAAAATTATTTCTGAACCATCTCCTAAATTAGCAATGAATTTTATAAAATGTACACCATCTGCATTTTTATTAGAAAATATTGACACAACAAAACAAATTTCACCACTTTTTAATAATCTAGGAGATCTTCATTTTACCATTACAACTACTAATAAAAGAGCTCAAGCTTTTTTTGATCAAGGCTTAAAATTATCATATGCTTTTAATCATGCTGAAGCACATCGCTCCTTTATGGAAGCTGCACGGTTAGATGCTAATTCAGCAATGTCATATTGGGGGCAAGCCTTTGCTTTAGGCCCAAACATTAATGACCCATTACCTAATGATGACCGTAAAAACAAAATCAATGAAGCCATACTAAAAGCTAAACAATTATCAACAAAATCTAGTGCAAAAGAACAAGCGCTTATAGAAGCCTTATCCGCTAGATATAGTGAGGATTTAACCAAAGATGTAGCAGAGTTAAACATGGATTATATGCATGCCATGACTAAAGTGTTGAAAAAATTTCCAGAAGATGATAACGTACAAATTTTATATGCTGCATCAGTTATGAATACGGTACCATGGAATTATTGGGATAAAGAAGGAAACCCATCTCCAAATATAAAAGAGGCTAAAGCAGCATTAGAAAAGGCTATGACACTAAAACCAGAAAACCCCGGAGCACATCACTATTATATACATATGGTAGAACTTCCTTATCCAGATATGGGGATAAAAAGTGCCGACAAACTAGCTTCCTTAATGCCTGGAGCTGGACATATTGTACATATGCCATCCCATATTTATATTAGAGTTGGCAGATATTTAGATGCTGTAAAAGTTAATCAAGCAGCTATTTTAGCAGATGAGGATTATATATCTCAATGCTTTTCTCAAGGCTTATATCCGCTTGGGTATTATCCACATAACATTCACTTTTTATGGTCATCTGCAAGTTTGTTAGGAGCCAGTGACATCGCTATTGATGCAGCTAAAAAAACAGCAGAAAAAGTGCCAGTTGGCGAGTTTTTAGAAATGCCATTTTTACAGGATTTTGCAGCCACACCCTTGTTAGCTTATACTCGATTTGGAAAATGGAATGATGTTTTAACTATTCCCGCACCTAATCCAGAGATTAAACACCTTAAGCTTATTCATCATTACGCAAGAGGCATTGCTTTTATTAGAAAAGGAAATATAAAAGAAGCTCAAGAAGAATTGGGTGCTATTGAAACTTTAAAAAAAGACCCAGAATTAGAAACCTTAATAGCTACTGCAAATAATGCGTCCATCCATTCTGCAAATATAGCATACGAAGTTGTGTCTGGTGAATTAGAAGCCTTAAAAGGCAATATAACTAAAGCCATAGAACATCTTGAAAATGCTGTGGTGTTTGAAGATGGTTTAACATATACAGAGCCTGCTGCATGGCATATCCCAACAAGACAAAACTTAGGACATATTTTATTAGAAGCTAAAAAGTATGAAGCAGCCGAAAAAATATACAAAGAAGATTTAAATGTACTTAGACAAAACGGATGGTCTTTAAAAGGATTATACAAAAGCCTAAAAGCACAAGGAAAAGAGCAAGAAGCCAAAGCTATTAAAGAAGAATTTGATATAGCATGGAAAAATGCAGATATTGAGATTGATAATTCTGTATTATAATCATATCTATTCATATGCTCATCAAAAAAAGTCAACGAAAAGTAATACTAGCAGCTCTAGGAGTTTTGATTATTATCTATATTTTGTATACATCTCTTTTTTCAAACGAAACATTACCCGTATACAATCCAGTCGATTTTAATCCAGAGTTGGTTGATAAAAACTTACATAGTACAAGTAACAACCATACAATATCAGATTTTACTTTAATAAATCAAAACGGAGACACTATTACTCAAAATGAATATAAAGACAAAATATACGTTGCCGATTTCTTTTTTACACGATGCCCAAGTATTTGCCCAATTATGTCTAATAACATGGCTAAAATTCAACAAACCTTTATAAAAAATAATGATGTTATGCTATTATCTCTATCCGTTACTCCAACAATAGATAGTGTTTCTGTACTTCGTGAATACGCAAATAATAAAGGGGTAATTGACAGTAAATGGAATATTACTACAGGAAACAAAAAGCATATATATGAACTTGCTCGAAAAAGCTATTTTGCAGTTGTTGAGCAAGGCGATGGTGGTTTACAAGATTTTATCCACACGCCTAACTTTATTTTAATTGATAAAAAAAAACAAATTAGAGGTATTTATGACGGCACAAACGATATAGAAATTCAACGTATTATAGAAGATATTAACACCTTGAAAAACTTATAACTTCACACTTCTGTCTTCCAACTAAAAAAATTATCTTTGGTTAAACTTCTATTTTAAATGAACGATAACCTTATTCTCATCATAGCTATTCTTATTGCTGGAAGCATTGGCGCTTATTTAGGTATGCTATTTACTAAGTTAAAAAGTAAAAGTGAACAAAGCACTTTAGAGGAACGCCAAAATCAAATGCATCAAACTATTGATGAATTAAAACAAAATTTAAGTAAAATTGAAAACGAACGCGAAGACATTCGTAAAGAAAAAGATTTTTTAAATGCAGAATTAGCTAGAAGAAATACTGAATACGAAAATCTACAACAATTAAATATAATACGCGATGCCGAAATAGAAGAACGCCAAGAACAATTACGGAAGGATTTTAAACTACTAGCTAACGAAATTTTTGAAGAAAAATCTAATACTTTTAAAAAAGAAAGCAAGGAAAATATAGAAAACATATTGAATCCTTTAAAAGAAAAAATTCAAGTTTTTGAAAAGAAAGTTGAAGATTCAAATATGAAGAACTTTGGTTTACATGAATCATTAAAAACTCAACTCGGAAACTTAAAAGATTTAAATCTCCAAATGACAAAAGAGGCTACAAATTTGACTAAAGCTTTAAAGGGAGATAATAAAACTCAAGGAAACTGGGGCGAATTGGTTTTAGAACGTGTTCTTGAAAAATCGGGTTTAGAAAAAGATAGAGAGTATTTTGTGCAACAAAGCTTAATTAACGATGAGGGAAAAAGAGTCCTTCCGGATGTTATAATAAATTTACCTCAAGGTAAAAAAATGATCATCGATTCTAAAGTATCATTAGTAGCATACGAACAATATGTAAATTCTGAAGACAAAGAATTAAAAAAGAGATTTCTAACACAACATATAAATTCAATTAAAGGCCATATCAATGATTTAAGTGCGAAAAAATATGAGGATTTATATAAAATTGAATCTCCAGACTTTGTGTTGATGTTTATTCCTATTGAACCTGCTTTATATTTAGCTCAAAATGAAGATAAAAATTTCTTTCATACTGCATTTAGTAAAAATATACTGCTCGTTAGTCCTACAACTTTATTATCGACATTAAGAACTATTGACACTATTTGGAGTAATGAAAAACAACAAGAAAATGCCAAAGATATAGCAAAACATGCCACTTCATTGTATGGAAAATTCAAAAATCTTTTGGACGATTTAGAAACTGTCGGAAAAAGGATTAATTCAACTGGCACCGCTTATCAAGATGCAATGAAAAAACTAACTGGAAATCAAAACTTAATCAAAGATATTGACAAATTGGAGAAATTAGGGATTAGTCCTAAAGAAAAGATTAGTCAAAAATGGAAGGATAAAGCAAATGTTGAAGACGATAATTTACTTTCTGAAGCTATAATAAAACGCGCAGAAGAAGACGACTTATAAAATTTAAAGCCATGTTTAAACACATTAAAGATTCTCAAATTACCATTTCAGAACTCATGCTACCTTCACACTCCAATTTTAGTGGTAAAATTCATGGTGGTTATATTTTAAATTTAATGGATCAAATTGCATTTGCTTGTGCTTCAAAACACTCCAGACATTATTGTGTTACAGCATCGGTAAATAAGGTTGATTTTTTAAACTCTATAGATGTTGGCGAATTGGTAACACTTAAAGCCTCGATAAATTACACAGGACGCACCTCTATGGTTATTGGTGTTCGGGTAGAATCTGAAAATATTCAAACAGGTGAAACAAAACATTGCAACTCCTCATATTTTACAATGGTAGCTAAAGATGATGATGGAAATAATGTTCCTGTTCCTGGAATTATTTTAAACTCAAAAGAATCCATCCGTAGGTTTTCAAGAAGTATTACCAGACAAGAACAAACGAAAACTAGATCTAATAATTTTAAAGCCTCAGAATTTAAAATTGAAGACCATTTAGACTTACTTAAAACACAAAACGTTAAAATAGAATTTAGTTGAATTAAAAAACCGCATAACAACCTTTCTAATATGTTATGCGATTAAAATTAACAACATTCTTAATTACTTACTAAGTTTAAACAAAACATAAGCTGCAATTGCCATAACCAAGTCTCGCACAGCTACGTCTAAATAATGACCGCTAAAAATTAAAGTAAGGGCAATTAACATTAGCCATAATGCAACTATTATTGCACCTATCTTGGTTTTAATCAATACTAGAATTCCTGCTGCAATTTCAATAATTCCTACAATAATCATAAAGGTTGAGGCGTCACAAGGTAATAATTCTTGAAATCCAGAACTTAAATACTGGCTCCAATCTGCTAGAATATTCGTAAATTTATCTAATCCTGCCACAATGGGCACTAAACCAAAGGTATACTTCAGTAATGTTTGTTCATTCATAATATCATTATTTAAGTTATTCTGTGCTTTTGATACTTAAACTTTAAAATAGTTACAAAATTTTGTAACTATTTGTTGATTATCTCATCTAAAGAAAAAATAACCACATGAAAGCCATTAAAATAAGTGATTATAAAAACCATGCTATTCATGATTTTGATGTTATTAAAAAAGTTTTAAGCGGAGAAAAAGGACTGTACGAAATTTTAATGCGCAGAAATAATCAAAAGCTATATAGAGTTATACGGAGCTATATTAAGGATGAAAATGCTATTAAAGACATTATGCAAAATACTTATATAAAGGCTTACGAGAAACTTTATCAATTTAATAATAAATCAGAATTCTCAACTTGGTTGATTAGAATAGGCATCAATGAAGCGTTACATGAGTTAAAAGCTAAACAGCGTAAACTTTTTATTCTCCCAAATACCAACAGTAATAAATCATTTGTAGAAGCTTCAAAAAACATGAATCCTGAGCAAAATATAATTCAAAAAGAAGCTAAATGGATTTTAGAAAAAGTAATTGACGAGCTTCCAGAAAAGTATAAAGTGGTTTATATACTTAGCGAAGTTGAAAACATGAAAATTAAAGACATTAGTATTTGCCTTAATATTTCAACAAACAATGTAAAAGTTAGAACCCATCGTGCTAAACAAATGCTAAAAAATAATCTTTACGAATTATCGCAAAAACCAAATGTGTTTGAGTTTGGATTTGAAAAATGTGACAACTTAGTAAATAATGTAATTAAACATATTTAACCACGACTAAAAATAAATTAACCCTCCACTATAAATGGTTAGTAGCAAAAATAAACATAATTGTTTTTTTTTATTAGTGCTATTAACCCTATGCGTGTTTATTGGCTATCAATATATATATCAAGATCATAGAGATATTGAAACAGAAAAAGCCGTATACATTACAACTCCGCAAACAATTAGTGATAAATTTAAGTTAGACGCTCTTACGTCTGAAAAAAAATATCTTAATGAAACCATCGAAGTATTAGGCATGATTACCGAAGTTAACGAAAATAACATAACTTTAAATGACATGGTTTTTTGTCAATTTAATGGCATTATAAATCAATTAATAAAATTAAATACATCAGTAAAAATAAAAGGCCGTTGTATAGGCTATGACGATTTGTTAGAACAAGTCAAATTAGACCAATGTTATATTATTAACTAATCAAAAAATAAAATAATGAAAACAAAACTACTTGTCTTATTATTCTTAGGAATATTTAGTACTCAAGCACAAACTACACACAATCTTAATTGGGAAATTGGCATAGGAACCAATGTAGATTTAACTATTGATGAAGGTGATACTGTTATTTGGACTTGGACAGACGCTTTTCCGCATACTGTAACAAACCTGCCAGGAAGCACAGAAACTTTTAATAGTGGTTCTAAAACAGGAGATGGAATGACATATTCTAAAACCTTTAATAGCGTTGGTTCAAACCCATACCAATGTAATTTTCATCCTTCGACTATGAAAGGAACTATAACTGTGCAAAGTGCACTTAGCGTAAATGACTTTGCGCTAAAGGGGTTTTCACTCTCACCAAATCCAGCCAGTTCTTTAATTTCTTTTAAGCTTCCAAAAGAGGTAAACACAGGGACAATTAGAGTTGTTGATTTGCTAGGTAAACAACTGTATTTAAGCAATGTAAAAGAAACAACTCTTGATGTTTCAGGCTTAAGTAAAGGCTTATACTTTGTAAAAGTATCATCTGAAGGTATTAATCATACTAAACGTTTTATTAAACAATAAATCTATGAAATCAATATTTTTAATTTTCTTGTTTCCTATATTTTGCCTTGCTCAAAATGATTTATTAGATGAAATAGATTCAGACTCCATTGGAGCACAATATGTAACTGCGGCTTTTAAAGGTTTAAAAATTGTAAATTTTGAATCAACTAAGCTTGTTGCTAAAAAAGAACTAACTTTTATTGTAGCACATAGATTTGGAAGTGTAGAAAATGGTTTTGATAGTTTCTTTGGTCTTGATGATGCTGTAACTAGATTAAACTTTGTTTATGGATTAACTGATGCCATAAATATTGGAGTGTCAAGAAGTTCATTCCAAAAAATTTACGAAACATCATTTAAGTATAGGCTTTTAAGACAAGCAGAAAATGGCTCTCCATTTACTATTGTTGGTTTTAATGCCTTTCTTATCAATACAGCGTTAGATAAAGCAAATTTGCCACTATTAAAATTTAAACATCGTTTAGGGTATACTGCACAATTATTAATATCTAGAAAGATAGACACTAATTTTTCAATTGAACTTGCACCAACTTTTTTTCATGATAATTATGTTATGGTTGACGCACAGAACAACTCGCAATTTGCGCTTGGTCTTGGTGGTCGCTATAAACTTGGTAAGCGCTGGTCTTTAAATGCCGATTATGGTTTACACTTAAATAGAGCTAGTAACTCACCCTTTAAAAATCCTTTATCTATTGGTCTAGATTTAGAAACAGGAGGTCACGTATTTCAAATGCATTTTACAAATGCACAAGGCATGAATACTAATAGTTTTTTAGGGCAAGGGTCTGGCGATTGGTTTGATGGAGAATTTTATTTCGGATTTAACTTAAGTAGAGTATTTTAAAACAATATGATGATGAAAAAATATTTGTATTTAATTATTAGCACAATTATAACCTTTAGTTGTACTAATTCAAGTGAAAGTGATTTAATAGATGTACAACCAAATCCAGTTTTAACTACCTATGATGATATTAAAACTATCATTAATAATAATTGTATTAATTGTCATCAATCCCCTCCAGTAAATGGAGCAAATACGCCGTTACTTATTTATGAAAACGTAAAAAACGGAGTATTAAATAATAATTTAATAGGTAGAATATCAGCGCAAGCTGGTAATACTGGGGCTATGCCTTTTGGTGGTCCTAGATTACCACAAAACTTAATTGACCAAATTATAAAATGGGAAGCAGATGGATTACTTGAAAATTAATAATCACTCTAAATAAATAATACTATGAATTTTAAAAACTTAATTTACGTTTCTGCAATTTCTTTATTGCTCTTAAATTGTTCAGGTGATAGTGATGAAGTTACACCTCCTACACCTACTCCAGCAACAATAACTTATAATAACACTGTTAAAAATATTATGAGTGGTAATTGTACATCTTGCCACGGCACCCCTACTACTAACGGTGCACCTGTATCTTTTACTACTTTTTCTCAAGTTAAAACAGATGTTGATAAAATAATTACTCGTATTAATAGCACCACAAACCCAATGCCTCCGAGTGGTTTAATGGGACAGTCAAATAGAGATTTAATACAAAAATGGAAAGATGATGGGTTATTAGAAAACTAATACTTTTTAAAACAAGTTTGGTTATGTTTTTGTTTAGCTTAGATATAAACTCTAATATTATGAAATATTTTGCTTTTTTATTTACCCTATTATGCTTTAATACTTTTGCTCAAAGTAAGTACTTAACAAAAACTGGGATTGTTATATTTGAAGCCTCTGTACCGTCCTTTGAAGAAGTAAAAGCAACAAACACTACAACAACTGCTATCTATAATAAAGATAATAACGAATTTGCAGCTTTAGTTTTAGTAAAAGGTTTTCGTTTTAAAAATGCTTTAATGGAAGAACATTTTAATGAAAATTATGCTGAATCAGACACCTATCCAAAAGCGACTTTTAAAGGTAAAATAAATGTTATAAAAAACAAACACTCTATAACTGGTAGTTTAAATTTTCATGGAAAAACCCTAAAGGTAACCACTATTCCGTTAACCATTTTAAATGAAAATAGCACGATTAAAATTTCAGGAAAGGTTACAGTAAACGCCACCGATTTTGATATTAAAATACCTAAAATAGTTAAGAATAAAGTTTCTGAAACCATTGAGGTTTCCTTTGAATTTAATATGAAAAAGAAGTAAAAAAAAGCCGCTTAAAGCGGCTTTTTCTATTGAAATTACTATTTACTCAAATACATTTTTCGT
Organism: Wocania ichthyoenteri Th78; assembly: GCF_000789235.1. Classification (GTDB taxonomy): domain Bacteria; phylum Bacteroidota; class Bacteroidia; order Flavobacteriales; family Flavobacteriaceae; genus Wocania_A; species Wocania_A ichthyoenteri. Next base: position 3,020,909 of record NZ_KN525716.1, on the reverse strand, counting down.
CTTGAATATAAATCGTAAAATGCATCATCTTTTAAGCCATCGATAAATAAAATACTTTCACCAGTACTTTTCATTTCTGGTCCTAGTTTCTTATTTACGTTATGGAATTTATTAAAAGAGAATACAGGTTGCTTAATCGCATAGCCTTCTAATTTTGGTTGGAAATTAAAATCTTTTACTTTCTTTTCACCTAACATCACTTTTGTTGCATAATTCACATAAGGCTCTCCATATGCTTTTGCAATGAATGGCACAGTTCTAGAAGCTCTAGGGTTGGCCTCAATAATGTAAACCGTATCATCTTTAATTGCAAATTGAATATTAATTAAACCTACTGTTTTTAATGCTAAAGCGATAGTTTTTGTATGATCTTTAATTTGTTGCATTACTAAATCACCAAGATTAAAAGGTGGTAATAAAGAATTACTGTCTCCTGAGTGAATACCACAAGGCTCAATATGTTCCATAATACCAATAATATAAACATCCTCACCGTCGCAAATCGCATCAGCTTCTGCTTCAATAGCGCCATCTAAATAGTGGTCTAGTAATAATTGGTTCCCTGGCATTCTGCTTAATAAATCAACAACATGCTTTTCTAGCTCTTCTTTGTTGATTACAATCTTCATCCCTTGCCCCCCTAATACATATGATGGACGTACTAAAATTGGAAAGTCCAACACATCTGCAATTGCAGCAGCTTCATCAGCAGTTGTAGCAATATCAAATTCTGGATAAGGAATATTATTTTCTTTTAAAAGGTTTGAAAACAAACCTCTGTCTTCTGCTAAATCTAGAGCTTCAAAACTAGTTCCTAATATCTTGATACCGTATTTGGTAAGTTTTTCAGCAAGCTTTAAAGCCGTTTGCCCCCCAAGTTGTACAATAACACCTTCTGGCTTTTCATGTTTAATAATATCGTAAATATGTTCCCAAAAAACAGGTTCAAAATATAATTTATCGGCAGTATCAAAATCTGTTGAAACTGTTTCAGGATTACAGTTTATCATAATAGTTTCGTAACCACATTCAGCGGCAGCTAAAACCCCATGAACACAACAGTAATCAAATTCTATACCTTGGCCAATTCTATTTGGTCCAGAACCTAAAACGATTACTTTTTTCTTATCAGAAACGATACTATCATTATCTGCATAACGATTACCGTCAGCAGTTTCCATATCACTTTCAAAAGTAGAATAATAATAAGGTGTTTTTGCTTCAAATTCCGCAGCACAAGTGTCAACCAGTTTATAAACTCGATTTACGCCTAACTCTTCACGCTTTGAATACACTTGACTCTCTAAACAACCCAACATGTGTGCTATCTGTCTATCTCCATAACCTTTTTGTTTTGCCTCAAGCAACAAGTCTTTTTCAATAGTATCAATAGTAAAAGTTGATATTTCATTTTTTATGAAGTGCAATTCTTCATATTGCTTTAAAAACCACATATCTATTTGTGTGATTTTATGGATTTTGCTCAAAGGAATTCCCATGGCAATAGCATCATAAATAATAAAAACTCTATCCCACGAAGCATAGGTAAGTTTTTCTATGATCTCATCATAATTCTTATTTTCTTTGGCATCTGCACCTAATCCGTTACGCTTTATTTCAAGAGATTGTGTTGCTTTATGAAGTGCTTCTTGGAATGATCGTCCAATACCCATGACCTCTCCAACAGATTTCATTTGAAGTCCTAATCGTCTGTCTGAACCTTCAAATTTATCAAAATTCCAACGTGGTATTTTCACAATCACATAATCTAAAGTCGGTTCGAATAATGCCGAAGTAGATTTTGTAATTTGATTATTTAATTCATCTAAATGATAACCTAAAGCTAATTTAGCTGCTATTTTTGCAATGGGATATCCTGTTGCTTTACTTGCTAATGCTGAAGAACGCGATACACGTGGGTTAATTTCTATAGCAATAATATCTTCATTCTCATCTGGAGAAACCGCAAATTGCACATTACATCCGCCAGCAAAATCTCCAATATTACGCATCATATGAATAGCCATATCGCGCATTTTTTGATACGTTCTATCACTTAATGTCATTGCTGGAGCTACTGTAATAGAATCTCCAGTATGAATTCCAATCGGATCCATATTTTCAATAGAACAGATGATTACTACATTATCATTTGAATCTCTAAGTAACTCTAATTCATATTCTTTCCAGCCAATTAAAGCTTTATCAATCATAACTTCATGAATAGGAGAAATCTCTAATCCACGCGTTAATAATTCATCAAAATCTTCTTCTTTATAAACAAATGAAGCTCCTGCTCCTCCTAAAGTAAACGAGGCTCTAATTATTAAAGGGAATCCAAATTCCTGAGCAATTTCTTTGCCTTTTAAATAAGATGTCGCCGTAGCTTGAGGTGCCATTGGAATACCAATTTTAAGCATCAACTCTCTAAACTGTTCTCTATCTTCAGTAATATTTATAGCATCAATATTAACACCAATAATTTCTACATCAAAATCTTTCCAAATCCCTTTTTCATCAGCCTCTATACATAAATTCAATGCCGTTTGTCCGCCCATAGTTGGTAAAACAGCATCAATTTGCGGATGATCTTTAAGTATTTTTATTAGCGATTTTGTGTTTAAAGGAAGCAAGTATATGTGATCTGCCATTGACGGATCAGTCATAATAGTTGCTGGGTTAGAGTTTATTAATATAGTTTCTATCCCATCTTCCCTCAACGACCTTAAAGCTTGAGATCCTGAGTAATCAAATTCGCATGCTTGACCAATAATGATAGGCCCTGAACCAATAATTAAAATAGATTTTAGTTTTTCGTTTTTCGGCATTTTCTTTCAGTTATATGTTGGATTTTAATTCGTTACAAAAATAGTAATCAGTAGATATAAAAAAAGGCATTACACTTAAGTAACACCTTTTTATTATCAACAATTGTTAATCATTATTTCTTATGTCTAGTTTCAGATGACACAGATAATTTTTTTCTTCCCTTAGCTCTTCTACGCGCTAATACTTTTCTACCGTTAGCAGAAGCCATTCTTTCTCTGAAACCGTGTTTGTTTCTTCTCTTTCTTTTAGAAGGCTGAAATGTTCTTTTACTCATTATCTTAAATCTTTAAATCTGAATTGTAATTTTTATAATGTATTAGGCTACCCTAAAAACCGAGGGCAAATATACAAAGCCTTTATTACTTTGACAAACCTTATTTTAAAAATATTTTTAATTTATTTTTTTGAAGCAAAAAAGCATGTTACACCTTTATTTATTTGGGATAACCATTACTTTTTGTTAAATACAAATACTTATTTTTTAATAAAAATTTAGTTTCTTTGCAGTTGTAAAACAACAGGAAAAGATTGTTTTTAATAAAAAGCATCTAACTATTATTTCAAATTACGCATCATGTACAATAAAATTATAAAACTAATTATTGCAGCAGGTATAATTGCCTACGCCGTTTATCAATTTACCGAAGGTTTTATTGGTAATGGTATTATGTTTATTCTGTTATCCTTAATTTTTGTGTTCTTATACTTTAAAAATGAATTTATTTTATTGGCTTTTTTAAGATTACGTAAACAAGATTTTGATGGTGCAAAAAAATGGTTGAGTAAAATTAAAAACCCAGAATCTGCATTAGTAAAAAAGCAACAAGGGTATTACAACTATTTACACGGTTTGATGGTTTCTCAAAGCAATATGAATGAAGCTGAAAAGTATTTTAAGAAAGCTATTTCTTTAGGTTTATCTATGGATCATGATTTGGCAATGGCAAAGTTAAATTTATCTGGGATTGCATTTTCTAAACGCAGAAAACAAGAAGCACAAAAATTATTATCTGAAGCCCAAAAACTTGATAAACAAGGCATGTTGGCTGACCAAATAAAGATGATGAAAGAGAATATGAAGCGTGCAGCTGGACCAAATCAACACTATGGTTCTGGTGGTTCTTTAAGAGCGCAGAAAAGAAGAGGTTAAATTAACGGAGACCAAAGCCTACAATACGATTCTTTTAATTTATCAAAACTCGAACGATTTAAATACGTGTTATAATTTACCTCATTGCTATTTTTCAGATCTTCTAAGAAATGTTTTTTAAGAATTTTACTTTGCTCTACATCATAAATTAAAGTATTTACCTCAAAATTTATATTAAAACTGCGATAATCCATATTAGAAGTTCCAACTGTAGAAAATAAATCATCAACCACCATGGTTTTAGCATGAACAAAGCCTTTGTTGTATTTGTAAACTTTAACGCCTGCTTTTAACAAAGCATCTAAAAAAGAGTTTGAAGCATGCTTTACAATCCAAGAATCTGATTTTTCAGGAACAATTAATCGAACATCAACCCCACTTTTTGCTGCTATTTGTAAAGCTGTTATTATTTGTTCGTTTGGAACAAAATAAGGTGTCGTGATATAAATATAATCATTGGCAGTTACAATGGCAGTAAAAATAACTTCCATAATATTTGCCCAATCTGTATCTGGTCCACTTGCTGCAATTTGTAAAGCGACATCATCCTTATCCATTTCAACCTCTGGAAAAAACGTTTTATAAACTGCTAATTTCTCATCTGAAACAAAATCCCAAGTAGACAAAAAATGAATTTGTAATGATTTTACAGCTTCACCTTCAATACACATATGGGTATCGCGCCAAAACCCTTTCGTTTTGTTTTTATTAAGATATTCGTCTGAAATATTAATTCCTCCAACATAGCCTATTTTACCATCAATTACAGCTATTTTTCTATGATCTCTGTAATTCATTTTTCCTGTGAACTTGGAAAAAAGAACGGGCATAAATGGATGATGTTTTACACCAGAATCGGATAATTTACGTTTCATTCGTGTTGATATCTTACTACCAACATCATCATAAATTAATCTAACTTTTAAACCTTCTTTAGCTTTATCGCAAAGAACATTTAATACTTCTGTACCAATATTATCATCTTTAACTATATAATATTCTAAATGGATATGATGTTCTGCTTTCTTTAAATCCTTCAGTAAATGTTTGAATTTTTCATCACCATCTTTAAGTATCTTAACTTTATTTTTTAATGTTAATGGTTCTTCATCACTAGTATGTAGTAATTTAACTAGTTTTACTTTTTCTTCTAAGTAGTTGTCTACTTTTTTTATTTGTGCTTTATTAAACTCTAATTCTTTATTAATTGATTTTACTACACTTTTATTTAGGATATGCTTTTTACTAAAGATTTTGTTTTTTCGATATTCTTGACCAAAAAGATAATAGACTAGTAATCCTAAAAAAGGAAAAAACACTAAAACAATAATATAAGACAGGGTTTTAGTTGGGTTTATGCGTTTTAAAAAAATAGTAAATACTGCAGATATAGCTAATATATAATTAACTATAACTAATAAATACCAAATGTTTTCTTTTATAAAATCTAGCATTTATGGATTGCTCTGGTAATATCCTTCCTTAGGAATATCAATCTTATAGAGTTTTCTAGATTTATTATTAAGGTGTGGCTCTCGCAACCAAGGGTTATGTAGTTTTAATATTTTATAATTAATACCAAAATTCTGTGCGAACTTAGAAAAATCTGTAACTGCCGAATCCACTTCTACTTTATAAGTTGGTATATTTTTATATAAATCTTTTTCTCTAAAATTAAAACCATATTTATCAGGATTAGACAAAATTTCTTTTAGAGCTACAATTCTAAATAAATAACGACCAGTTTCTTCACCTAATAATAAATCATAATAACTATCTACATTTTGTGCTTTTAAGCGTCTAGACATTCCTGCATTACCACCATTGTATGCAGCAGCAGCAAGTGTCCAAGAGCCTAATTTATCTTTAGCTTTTTTTAAATATTCACAAGCAACTTCGGTTGCTTTTTCTAAGTTATAACGTTCGTCTACATTAGTATTAACTTCTAAACCGTTTTCTCGCCCTGTAGATTTCATTATTTGCCAAACACCTCTAGCTCCAGCAGGAGACACAGCGTTTGTTAATCCGCTTTCTATAACCGCTAAATACTTAAAATCGTCTGGAATACCATGTTTTTCTAAAATAGGCTCGATAATTGGAAAATACTTTTTAGCTCGCTTAAACATTAACAATCCATTAGATTGCCAATAGGTATTAACTAACAATTCTCTATCCATACGCTCAAAAATATCTGGGTTATTTAATGGGATGGGTTCGCCAGCAAAATTCAAATCATCAGGAACTTGTAATGCATAAACATTATAATCGTTTATTAGTTTTGTTTCAAAATTTTCATCAGTAGGCGCGTCTTGCAAGGCATAAATAAATAATGCGCATAAACTTAATAATCCTACAAAGGCTAAGGATTTCTGTACTATCTTCATCTTTAAAAAGTTTTGTTTAAAGTTAAAATTTTAAATTAGTTATCTAAAATTATTTGGGGTAAATTTTCATTAAACCATTTATATTTATTTATAATCATAATATGTGTACCACCTTTTACTGTAATACAATTTGATATATTTTTTATAGGAAATACATTATCGCTATCACCATGAATATGTATTATTTCCAGATTATACTTGTCTTGATTCCAGCATATCATATTCTTTATTGCCCAGCTTAAATATTTACTATCATTAACTGATAAATACTTTTTATACAGCTCTAAACGTTTAGTAACATTACTGCCAAAAGCATATTTTGCAAAAGCATCAATATTACTAGCAAGCTGTGTTGGTATTAACATATAAGCTTTTGTGGCTTTAGCAATTAGCATACGTCTTGGTAATTCATGTATCGATTTTACACTAGATACAATTATGAGTTTTCTAACCTTGATATGCTTACTAATTTCTTGAACTAATACACCTCCAAACGATACTCCAAGTAGTACAATATTGTTGTGTTTAATGTTTTTTGAAAGTCGCAAAGCATAATCGTTTAATGATTCTTTCTCTAATGGAATTATCCATTCTAACACATGAATTTTAAATTGATTTTCTGGCAACTTAATATATTCGAAAATTTTGGGGCTTGCAGCCATTCCTGGCATTAAATACACATGTATTATCTCTTGACACATAAGGTTTTAACCTTTAATTCTATTGACGGTAATGTTTTTTTTTGTACTTTTGCACAAAGTTATATAAATAGCGCTCGCTATTTTAAAGATTCCTAAGAAATAAAATAAAATTCATTATGGTTGATGCTGCAGAATTAATAGACAATGATTTTTTACGTCAGTTTGAAATTAAAATTGATAATCATTTGGCTAAAATTGAATATTCATTACAAGAACGCAAGATTTTTTTAACCAAACTTATTATTCCTGAGGGCATTAAAGACGAAGACTTTAAAAAAGAATTTTTAGCACTTGTTTTTGAACAAATTGAAGGACGTAACTTAAGTGTGGTTCCTACAAGCCCTGAAATTGCTAAGTTTGTAAGAAGTAACAGAAAGTATAAACGAATGCTTCCTGTTGGACTAAGAATATAAATATTATAATTTAAGAAATTAAAAAAACTCCGAAAATTAAAATTTCGGAGTTTTTTTGTTTTATAGGGTTAGTTCTTTTACAAACTCAATCCTCACCAATCCATCGTCATCAATCTTTGTTAATTCAACTTCATGTAAAGTATTTACCAATTCTGGGTTCCAAGGCGCTTTAACTTTTACGTAATTTTCAGTAAAACCATAAATATAACCTTCTTTATTTTCGCTTTCAAACAATACTGTTTTAGTGCTTTCTATTTGACTTTCGTAAAAAGCACGACGTTTTTTAACCGATAAACCTCGTAGCATTTTACTGCGTTTATTTCTCACATTCATTGGCACCACGCCATTCATATTTGCAGCTTCGGTATTATCGCGTTCCGAATATGTAAACACGTGCAAATACGCAATATTTAACTCGGTTAAAAAATTATAGGTTTCTAAAAAATGTTCGTCGGTTTCACCAGGAAAACCAACAATAACGTCAACACCTATGCAGGCATGCGGCATCACTTCTTTTATTTTTGAAACACGATTAACATATAGTTCGCGCATGTAACGACGCTTCATTTTTTTAAGAATCTCGTTGCTTCCCGATTGCAACGGAATATGAAAATGCGGTACAAATGCACGAGATTTTGAAACTAAATCGATGGTTTCATTTTTTAAAAGGTTTGGTTCAATTGATGAAATTCGTAAACGCTCAATTCCTTCAACTTTATCTAACTCGGTAACTAAATCTAAAAAGGTATGATCGTGTTTTTTATTACCAAACTCACCTTTGCCATAATCGCCAATATTTACACCAGTTAAAACAATTTCTTTTATATTTTGCTTCGATATGTCTTTGGCATTCATTAAAACATTTTGCAAAGCATCACTACGCGAGATACCTCGTGCCAAAGGAATGGTGCAATAGGTACATTTATAATCACAGCCATCTTGTACTTTTAAAAAAGCACGTGTTCTATCTCCTATTGAATAAGACCCAACATAGAAATCGGCATCTTCAATTTCGCAAGAGTGTACTTCTCCAAAATCGTTTTTAGAAAGATCGTTTATATAATCTGTAATCTTAAACTTTTCGGTAGCACCAAGTACTAAATCAACTCCATTAACATCGGCTAATTCTTGTGGTTTAAGTTGTGCATAACAACCAACAGCAGCAACAAAAGCCTCAGGGTTTGCTTTTTGAGCTTGCTTTACAATGGTTTTAAAACGCTTGTCCGCATTTTCGGTAACCGAACAGGTATTAATAACGTATATATCTGCTTTTTCTGAAAAATCGACACGATTAAAACCTTCTTCACTAAAGTTTCTAGCTATGGTTGATGTTTCAGAAAAGTTAAGTTTACAACCTAAAGTATAAAATGCGACTTTCTTTTTCATTTATTCGTTTCGACTTTTACTTATGTAAAAATCTTATTACATAAACTGTTTCTATTAAAAGACTGCAAATTTACAACTAATAAGTTATATTGAAAAACGGGAATATTTAAATATAGATTCTATTCATTTACTGAATCTAAGCTAAGTTAGGAAAGATTTATTTCACCATCATATTTTTCTACATCTTCAAGCTCATATTCTTTTTCATTTATAATACCAAATACCATAAAATATACTCCCATGCCATAAAACATCATAATTAGAAAATCTTGAAGTGGTAATGATAATTTAAATGTTTTTATTGCCATCATCCCCTCGCTTAAAACAAATAGTAAAACTCCAAAAAACACGTATCTATAGCTTTTTCTACTAAATACGCTTTGTCTTAAATATGAAAATTGAACCATTAATAATGTTAAAAAAAAACTGATTAATGCAGGTACTAAAAAAGCTTCAAGGCTTTTATAAAGAAACCCTATTAAAAAAATAGTATACAAAAACATAATAGAGGTAAAAGGAATTAATCTTGAAACATTAAAATCTTTTTTATGTGAAAACTTTATACAAAAAAATATTTTTCCGACAGAAAAAAAGAATAAACTCAAGCTCAAAAAAATAATATTAGTATCGTTTATAATAAGTATATCACCAATAAAAAAAAACGTTAAAGCTAGATATACATACCAATGTTTCTTTTTATTATCGCCAGTTTTATTAACCAAAAAGTACCCAAGCAAAAGAAGCATTAACCAAGGTTTAGACATAAATCTATACGGAAATGGAGAACAATTCAATTTTACTACAATATCAATCAGCAGCATTGAAAAATAAAGCAATGCGAATTTTTTATGAGTCGAAAAGATATGTTTTATCATTATTGGGGCAATGATGAATTATCGACTAAAATAACAAAAATACCGACTAAAAGCTAATTTACACTAAAATAGTACATATCATCATCACCTTTTCCTTTATCTCGTTTAGATGAAAAATAGCCTGTTTTGCTTTGTAAATCAATAATAAAAGAAAAATCATCTTTTGGGCTATTTATAGGTATTGGCATTTTTTCAGCTTTTAAAAAGGCACCATCTGCTTTAATTTTACTTTTATAAATAGTCAAATCCGCCGTAGCCATTTGGTCGGTTTGATGCAAAATACAAGGTGTTATCAGCACTTACAAACGGAAACATTTCTCTGCTATACGAGTTTACTTTACTTCCTAAATTTTTAGGTTCTGTATATTTATTATTTTCTAAAATATCAACTTTAAAAATATCCGATCCACCTTTTGTGGTTTCTTTTCCGCCTCTAATATTTGCAACAAAATAGAGTGTTCTACCGTCTTGACTTAAACATGGGTGTCCATACGAGAATTTTGGCTTGCAAAATGACAAGACTTTAAAGTTTGTCCAACCTAAAACTTCATCAAATTCGCCAACTTTAATATGAAAATTGGTGTCTTTAAAATTCCCTTTAGGCATGTCTTTATCATTATAATTTGTAGTTAAATAAAGCTGTTTACTATCTGATGAGATAGTTGCGCTTGTAATATGAGAAATCCCATATTTAATATCAATAGTAATAGGTTTTGTGTTAATTACTTGTCCGCTTTCTGATAATTCTCCTTGAAAAATAGTAAGTACAGGATTTCCTGAAATCTTTTTTATTTTGCCTTTTTTTGTTAAAAGATAAGATGTAAATATAATTTTATTATTAGCAGCATACATCAACCCAAAATGAGGATATTGGTTATTAATATCTAAATCTATAATCTTATATTTTTCAACTTGAGAAAACCCAAAGCATCCGATTAAAAAGATGAGGTAGTAGAATAATTTCATTAGATTAAGAAAGAAAAAAGGTTTAAAACAAATATAATATTTTGATTTTAAACCTTTTAAGAGTTAGTCACTACATCAAATTATTCTTAAACTAATACCTTCTATATTTTTTAGTTTCTTCAAATACGTGTTCAAATATGGCTTTATCTTGTTCTGTAAACTCTAAACCTCTTCTAGCCATAACAACATTAGCTACCTCAAAAGCTTTTTTAGTTAAGTAAGTTGTAAAACCAGCATTTCCACCCCAACTATAACTAGGTATAAAGTTTCTGGGGAAACCACTACCAAAAATATTAGCACTTACACCAATAACGGTTCCTGTGTTAAACATAGTGTTTATACCACACTTACTATGGTCTCCCATCATAAGTCCACAAAACTGTAATCCTGTTTTTGCAAAACCTTCGGTTTCGTAATCCCACATACGTACTTCAGCATAATTGTTTTTAAGATTAGAATTATTTGTATCTGCTCCTAAATTACACCACTCACCTATTACAGAATTTCCTAAATAACCTTCGTGCCCTTTATTTGAATTTTGAAAAAGCACTGAGTTTTTTATTTCGCCACCTACTTTACAATAAGGTCCAATAGTAGTTGGTCCATAAATTTTCGCACCCATTTTTATTCCAGCACCTTCGCATAATGCTAATGGCCCGCGTACAAGCGCACCTTCCATAACCTCGGAGCTCTTTCCTATATATATTGGCCCACTGCTTGCGTTTAGTGTTGCGAATTCTAAAGAAGCACCTTTCTCTATAAAAATATTTTCTGATGCAATTATATTATTACTCGATGAAATAGGTTGAGATTTTCTATCTTTAGTTATTAAATTAAAGTCTTCTTGAATAGCCTCTCCATTTTTAGAAAAGATATCCCAAGTGTGCTCTATTTTTATAACATCAGAATTAAATTCTATTGCATCATAAGTATCAAAATCAACTTCTTCTTGAGAAGCTTTAGTATAAAAAGCAATAACATTTTCCTTATTAAAAATAGCTTGATTCTCTTTTAAACCTTTTACAAGGTTTATTAAATTTTCATTTGGTAGATAGGAGGCACTTATCATTATATTTTCATCCATCTCAACCATAGGATATTTATCTGATAAATAATCTTCGGTTACCGTAGTTATTGTTGACCCCAAATAGGCCTCCCATTTTTCTCGAATAGTTAAAATACCTACTCTAATATCTGCAACGGGTCTTGTAAAAGTAAAAGGCAACAAATTATTGCGTGAAGGACCATCAAAAAGAATATAATTCATCTATACTTACATTTAGAAAGCCCAAATATAGACATTACAGCAAGTACTTGTATCGTATTTTAGCTAGTAAAATAGCAGGTTATCGTTGTGTTCGAGAACACCAAAAAACCGAACATAAAAAAAGCCTTTCAGTTATTTTGAAAGGCTTTAAAATATTTACGCAACTAGGTTTATTTTTTAAACTTAGCGTATTTAGTTTTGAATTTATCAATACGACCAGCAGTATCTACTAATTTAGATTTACCAGTGTAATATGGGTGAGATGTTCTTGAAATCTCCATTTTAACAAGCGGATATTCAACACCATCAACCTCTAAAGTTTCGTTAGTATTTGCAGTAGATTTAGTTAAAAACACATCGTCGTTAGACATATCTTTAAATGCTACTAATCTATAATTTTCTGGATGTATACCTTTTCTCATCGCTAAACGCTTTTTATTCTTTATAATTTTCGAGCTGCAAATTTAAGCATTTTTTGTAAATGCACAATACTTTTTAATGTTTTTTATTATCACAAAAAATGTAACGTTTTGTTATCTTTGAATACTAACTAATCAACTAACAAATTAAACAAAATATTATGGAAACAAAAGAACTCACACCAGGTAATTTTTCAGTTAATTACGGATTAATTCTGGGAGCAATTATGGTACTTATTTCGGTAACTCTTTATGCAACAGGAATGGCTTTAGAGGGGATCCAATGGCCTAATTACTTATACTATATAATATTTCCAGTAGTAATCATGTTTGCTATCAGCTCATATAAAAAACAAAACAATGGTCTTTTGACCCTGTCTAGTGCTATAAAAATAGGACTTCTTATAGCTATTATTAGCGCTTTAGTGAATGTAGTTTATGGTTTAATATTTAACTATGTTATAGATCCTGAATTTATGGGACAAGTGATAGAAAAAACTGGAGAAAAACTATTAGAAAACCCTAATATTACACCAGAAATGGTTGAACAGCAAATGGAAATCATGAAAAAATTTCAAAACCCTTTGTTAGGTTCTGCAGTTTGGGTAGCATTAAGTGCTATTTTTGGATTAATTTATGCTTTAATTGGTGGATTAGTAATGAAAAAAGAAGCGTAGTATTCACTTAAATAATTTCAGTATTTTTGAAGTGTAAAATTTTGAAACATATAAATGAATATATCTGTAGTCATACCACTACTTAACGAACAAGAGTCTTTAACAGAATTAAATGATTGGATTGCAAAAGTTATGCAATCCAATCATTTTTCTTATGAAGTTATTTTTATTGACGACGGCAGTACCGATGATTCTTGGGAAATTATTAGTAGTTTATCTGGCAATAATAAACAAGTGAAAGGAATCCGTTTTTTAAAAAACTTTGGAAAATCTCAAGCATTACACGCTGGCTTTGAGAGAGCTCAAGGCGATGTTGTAATTACCATGGATGCCGATTTACAAGATAATCCAGATGAAATTCCTGAGTTATACAATATGGTTGTAAATGATGGGTACGATTTGGTTTCTGGTTGGAAAAAGAAACGCTACGATTCTGTAATAGCTAAAAACTTACCATCAAAATTATTTAATTGGGCCGCTAGAAAAACCTCTGGTGTTAAACTGAATGATTTTAATTGCGGACTTAAAGCCTACAAACTGGATGTTGTTAAAAACATTGATGTTAATGGCGAAATGCACCGCTATATTCCTGTGCTTTCTAAAAATGCAGGGTTTAACAAAATTGGAGAAAAAGTAGTACAACACCAAGCCAGAAAATATGGCGAAACCAAATTTGGAATGAATCGTTTTATACACGGTTTTTTAGATTTAATAACTATTTGGTTTTTATCACGTTTTGGTAAACGCCCTATGCATTTATTTGGTGCTTTAGGGTTTATTATGTTTGCCATCGGATTTGGGTTTTCTTTCTATTTAGGTGTTGACAAAATTTTTATAAACCCTATGGGTAGGCTTATTACCCAACGTCCGCAATTCTACATTGCATTATCTACCATGATAATAGGTACTCAGTTTTTTGTTGCTGGTTTTTTAGGCGAAATTATTTTACGCACCAAGCAAAATAAAAAGCGCTATTTAGTTAAAGACGAATTGAATTTTAATTAAAAAATTTACAGCTAAAAGGTTATAGTTATTAAATTTTGTTTCTAAATTACAAAAACAATAAACTAACTAATGAATTGCTTATTTTTGCAATTGTGTAACTAATTAACGCCTATCATGATTCACATTAAACCAGAAATTTTAAAAAGAATAAATACGTGGTTAACACCAACTTTTGATGAAGAAACGCAGCAAACTATAAAAGATAGTATTGCTAGTAATCCAGAAGATATTCAAGAAAGTTTTTACAAAGATTTAGAATTTGGAACTGGTGGAATGCGTGGTATTATGGGTGTTGGCACCAACAGAATAAACAAATACACACTTGGAAAAAACACGCAAGGATTAAGCGATTATTTACACAAATCTTTTCCCAACGAAACGCCTAAAGCAGTAATTGCTTACGATTGTAGACACAATAGTAAATCTTTAGCAAAAGTGGTTGCCGATGTGTTTTCTGCTAACGGTATTGAAGTTTATTTATTTGAAGATTTAAGAGCTACCCCAGAATTATCATTCGCATTAAAACACTTAAACTGCCATTGTGGTATTGTTTTAACGGCATCACATAATCCTCCAGAATATAACGGCTACAAAGTATATTGGCAAGATGGCGGGCAACTGGTACCACCACATGACGATGCCATTATTAGTGTGATAGATCATTTAGATTATGCTGATATAAAATTTGAAGCTAATAATAATTTAATTCACTATATAGGAAAAGAGGTTGACAACGCTTTTATTAATGCATCTGTAAGCAATGGCAGCTTTAACACACCACAATCAGCAAAAGACGATTTAACAATTGTTTTTACATCACTACATGGCACATCTATAACTGCAGTTCCAGAAACTTTAAAACGAGCTGGTTATAAAAATGTACATATTGTTAAAGAACAGGAAGTGCCAAATGGAGATTTTCCAACAGTTGCTTCACCAAATCCAGAAGAACCTGCTGCTTTAAAAATGGCGTTAGAATTAGCTGATAAAGTAAATGCAGATATTGTTATTGGTACCGATCCAGATTGTGACAGATTAGGTATTGCAGTTCGTAATTCAGAAAACGAATTACAATTGCTTAACGGAAATCAAACCATGCTAATGATGACCGATTTTCTTCTTAATCAATGGAAAAAAGAAGATAAAATTAAAGGTAAAGAATTTATAGCTTCAACAATAGTTTCAACACCAATGTTAAACAAGCTTGCTGCATCTTACAATGTAGAAAGTAAAATTGTGCTTACTGGTTTTAAATGGATTGCTAAACTAATTCACGACTTTAAAGATCTTAATTTTATTGGTGGGGGCGAAGAAAGTTTTGGCTATATGGTAGGCGATTTTGTGCGCGATAAAGATGCCGTAACTTCAACACTTTTAGCTTGCGAAATTGCAGCTCAAGCCAAAGCAAATGGTGGTTCGCTTTATAAAGCATTAATAGATTTATATGTAGCACATGGTTTCTATAAAGAACATTTAATCTCATTAACAAAAAAAGGTATTGAAGGCGCAGAGGAAATAAAACAAATGATGATTGATGCTCGTGAAAACCCGCTTAAAATAGTTAATGGTTCTAAAGTGGTTAAAATTGAAGATTATCAATTATCAGTTTCAAAAAATATGCTAACTAATGAAGAATCTGTAATTGATATTCCAAAATCAAATGTATTAATTTATTATACTGAAGATGGAACACAAGTGGCTTTAAGACCAAGTGGCACTGAGCCAAAAATTAAATTTTATATGAGTGTTAACTGCTCTTTAAATTCAGCATCAGAATTTAAAACCGTTGAAGCACAACTTAATGCTAAAATAGCAGCTATTGTTAAAGACATGCAATTAAGCTAATGAATCATTTTATAAATATTTTAAAATACGCAAAACCTTATAAGCGTTATGCCATAGGACACATTATTTCTAATGTGTTTTTTGCTTTATTTGGCACACTATCTTTTGTAGCTTTAAAACCTATGCTAGATGTTATTTTTAAGAAAGATAATATAGACCCATGCAGTGGTGAAGCAATAACTCAGATTACCCCAAGTGAACCTGTTTATTCTGGTTTGATGGAGATTGATGACTATATTGAGGACTCACTAGCATACAACATGCACCTATTTACTGGTGGAGATGACTCAAAAGCATTAGTATTTGTAGTTGGGTTAATTATTGTTATGTTCTTACTTAAAAATATTTTTGGCTATTTAGCTAATTATTTTTTAGTATTTCTTAGAAATGGTGTGATTAGAGATATTAGAAATAATGTTTATAAAAAGACTGTAGAATTACCGCTTTCTTATTTTTCAGAACAACGAAAAGGTGATATTTTATCGAGAGTTACCAGTGATGTTCTAGATTTACAATATTCTTTTTTATCTGTTTTAGAGCTTATTATTAGAGAGCCATTAACCATTATTTTCACTATTACAATAATGCTTTACATAAGTCCGCAACTAACCTTATTTATTTTCATTTTTATCCCCATAATGGGCTTTATTATTTCAAAAATTGGAAAAAGCTTAAAGCGAAAATCAGATCGCGTTCAAAAAGAACAAGGTGTGTTTTTATCTACATTAGAAGAAACACTTACTGGACTGCGTATCATTAAAGGTTTTAGTGCAGAAGATAAATTTAATAAAAGCTTTCAGGAGTCAACAACACGGTTTTATCATTTTTCAAATAAATTACTAAACCGCCAAAATCTAGCGTCTCCAAGTAGTGAGTTTTTAGGTATTTGTATGATTGCTGTTATTTTATGGTATGGAGGTAATTTAGTACTTGGGGGCGAAACTAATTTAGACGGTAGTACATTTTTAGTATTTATGGGCTTATCTTATAATATATTAACTCCAGCTAAAGCTATTTCAAGAGCGCTTTACAACATTAAAAGAGGTGGCGCTGCCGCGGAACGCATTCAAGAAATTATAGACACACCAAACCCTTTAAAGGATAAAGAAAATGCTATTGAGAAAACAAGTTTTGATTCTGAAATTGAATTTAAAAACATCTCATTTAAATACCAAGACGAATACGTATTAAAAAACTTTTCTCTAACCATTCCTAAAGGAAAAACAGTGGCACTTGTTGGGCAATCTGGCAGCGGAAAATCAACCATAGCCAACCTAATTACACGTTTTTACGATGTAAACAAAGGGCAAATTTTAATTGATGGTATCGATATTCGTGACTTAACAACAAGCTCTTTAAGAGCGCAATTAGGTATTGTAACCCAAGACGCCATTCTTTTTAACGAAAGCATAAAAAACAACATGAAATTGGGTAATGATAAGGCTACCGATGAACAAATAATTGAAGCTTTAAAAATTGCCAACGCTTGGGAGTTTGTTAAAGATTTACCAGAAGGTATTAATACTAATATTGGTGATGCTGGTAATAAACTTTCTGGCGGACAAAAACAGCGCTTGAGTATTGCACGCGCCGTATTAAAAAGTCCACCAATTATGGTTTTAGACGAGGCCACCTCAGCACTTGATACTGAAAGTGAGCGGCTGGTACAAGTAGCTTTAGAAAACATGATGAAAAACAGAACATCTATTGTTATCGCTCACCGTTTATCAACAATACAAAACGCTGATGAAATCGTAGTTTTAAAGAAAGGTGAAATTGATGAACAAGGACAACACAACGATCTTATTGCTAAAAACGGTACCTATAAAAAATTAGTAGAAATGCAAAGTTTTGAATAGAAGCTACATCTGTAAAAACTAAAAAAGGATAGAGATTTGGGTTTCTATCCTTTTTTTTATTCATTGCTAGACTTGGGGACAAACTAGCAACATAAGTAGGTTTCTGGTACAAACATAAATCAAAAAAACAGACTACACAAGAAAAAATACATTTAATCGTATTTAAAATACACTTAATCGATAAAATATAAATTAAACACTTGTTTTTCAGTGTTTTAAAAATATTAAAAAATCCTATTAAACTTTTAGTATATTTAATAGTCTAACAAGCAAACTATTTCTTTGATTGACGACTCACAATTATTAGAACAATTAAAATCTGGCTCCTATAAAGAAAAAGCCTTTAAAACCTTGCTTTCCCTTTATAAGGAGCGTTTGTATTGGCACATTCGTAATATAGTTAAATCGCATGATGATGCAGATGATGTGCTACAAAACACCTTTATAAAGGTTTATAAAAATATTAATAACTTTAAGGGAGATAGTAAACTATTTTCATGGATGTATAGAATAGCCACAAACGAGTCCATTACGTTCATTAACAAAAAAGCAAAACGATTACAAGTAACAAGCGAAGAAGTACAACAAATAGCTATAAATAATTTAACGACAGACGTTTATTTTGAAGGTGATACCATTCAACTAAAACTACAACAAGCCATTGCAACGTTACCACAAAAACAACAATTAGTTTTTAATATGAAGTATTTTAATGAAATCAAATATAAAGATATGTCTGTTATTTTAGAAACTAGTGAAGGCGCTTTAAAGGCATCCTATCATATTGCAGTAAAAAAAATAGAAGACTATTTAACTAAAAATTAAACCTTTTAAACAGAAATTAGTCTAATAACTAAATGAAAAACAACAATTTACATAACATAAAGTCTTCAGGTTTTAAAACACCAGGAAAATATTTCGAGTCTTTTGATGAAATTCTTTTAACCAAATTAAAAAATAAAGATGAATTAAAGGTTAGTAAATCGACAGGGTTTAAAGTTCCAGACGATTATTTTAAAACCGTTGATGATAAAATTTTAAGCAGCCTCGATAATAAAGAAGAAACCAAAGTAATCTCCTTATTTTCATGGAGAAAAGTAGCTTATGCATCTGCAGTAGCTGCAAGTTTAATACTTATGTTTAGCATCACTTTTAATGCTTCAGAAAAATTAACTTTCGATTCGTTAGAAACAGCTTCTATTGAAAATTATTTAGTTGAAGAAGGTTTTACAACTTACGAGTTAGCCACTTTATTAACCGAAGAAGAATTAAGTTCAGAAACATTTATAAACACCAATATTTCAGAAGATTTATTAGAAGATTATTTATTAAATAACACAAATATTGAAGATTTATTAATAGAATAAACATATAAAACAAGCATGAAAAAAATTATAATAACAATGCTTTTTGCGAGCTTAACATTAACTGCCTTTTCGCAAGGAAAAGAGAGAAAAGAACATATTAAAGCGCTTAAAGTAGCACATATTACAGAAGAATTAAATTTATCAGAAAAAGAAGCGCAACAATTTTGGCCAATATACAATGTATATGATGATAATATTTTTAAACTAAAGCACCAAGATATTAGAAGTATTCGTAAAGAGATTAAGGATAATTATGAAACACTCACTGATGAAAAATCTCAAGAATTATTAGATAGGTTATCAAAAGCTGAAAACAGTTTACATAACGAACGTATAAAATTAGCTAGTAAACTAAAAACAATTATTTCCCCTAAAAAAATACTTCTATTACAAATTGCTGAAGAAAGTTTTAAAAGAAAACTTTTTGAGCAATATAAAAAGAGACGTCAAGAAGGCAAAAAAAGAAATTAGAATAAAAATAGACTTCTCTTTTTTATTCTCTAAACGTTAACTTAGAAATTCTTCCAGCGCCAGCCGCATACGCAACACTATCATTTAAAAATCTGATGGTATAAAAACCCTCATCGCTTAAACGCTTCCATGTATCTCCGGAATCATTACTATAATCAATCCCTTTAAAACCAATAGCAATCAACTCCTTCCCTGCTCTATTTGGAATATATTGTACACAACTTCTATATCCAGGATTTTGATTTTGCGCTACCAACTCCCAAGTTTTTCCACCATCATTAGTTCTTATTTTATTGGCAGCGTTACCTTCTGGTTTGGTATAATCGCCACCAATTGCAAAACCATTTAAAGCATCATAAAAATCGATAGAATACATACCTTCTGTTTCTTTTTCCTTAACTATTGGCGTATCAAATACCTCCCAAGTATTTCCTTTATCGGGTGAATAATAAACGCGTCCAGCTGTAGTTGCAACCCATGTATTATAACCAACAATGGCAATATTAGTATCACTTGCGGCAAAAGCACCTTCATTTTCAGCTCCTTTTGGTAAATCATCACAGAACAATTTTGTCCAAGTAGTTCCACCATCACGAGTAATTATTATGCTTAAACATCCTCCTACTAAATCTCCAATGGCAATACCTTCGTTATCATTCCAAAAAGTCATGGCATCATAAAAAACCCCTTTGGCAGCTTCTTCATAAACCAATTCCATTTTTCCATCATGTCCTGTTTTAAACAAAAACGCTGGGTTTTCAATACTCAGCATAAAAAAATCCTCTTTAGTGTGTGCCACAGATCTAAAATGCAAATTAAAAGAATCTTTATGTTGTATGGATGTTTGCCATAATTCATTTTTAGGATTGTAAAGTCCAAAAACACCATTATTGGCAGCAAAAGCCAAACTTTTATCATCGAGTATATCAATGGCTCTAATACTCAACAACGAATCCTCAAAAATAGTTTCAATTTCAACCTTAGAAAAATTCCTCAGTTTAAACTTTCTTTTTTCACCACAAGAAAACAAAAACAACAAAACACAAAAATTGGCAAAAAACGTTTTCATAAATACAAATTTGCAAGAAAGATAAGTCTATTCACTCAAAAAATAAAAACATTCGTGTATTCCTAGCATTTAGCGTAACTTTGCAGCCTTATTTATATACGATGCGATTACACAGAAATTTATGCTTTGCAGTTATTGATGGTTTAACCTTAATTTTTAACGAAGGAAAGTATGCCGATAAAGTTATTCAACAACTTTTAAAACGCGATAAACGTTGGGGCGCACGCGATAGAGGTTTTGTTGCCGAAACGACTTACGATATGGTACGTTGGAAACGTTTATATGCTGAAATTGCAGAGGTTAAAGAACCTTTTGATAGAGATAATCTGTGGCGCATGTTTGCTGTTTGGGCAACTTTAAAAGGTATAAAACTACCCGATTGGAAATATTTTGAAGGCACACCTTTACGCAAAATAAAAGGGCGCTTTGATGAGTTATCGAAAATTAGAAAATTCAAAGAGTCAATTCCAGATTGGATAGATGAATTGGGAGAAAAAGAATTAGGAAAAGCGGTTTGGACTAAAGAAATTACTGCTTTAAACGAACAAGCCGATGTTATTTTAAGAGTAAACACCCTTAAAACCACTAAAGAAAAATTACAAGAAGTACTATTTGATTCTGAAATTGAAACTGAGTTTTTAGCAAATTATCCGAATGCTTTAAAATTAAAAGAACGCGCCAATGTATTTTCTACCGAAGCTTTTAAAAATGGCTGGTTTGAAGTACAAGATGCTTCATCGCAATTGGTCGCTGAGTTTTTAAATGTAAAACCAGGAATGCGTGTTGTTGATGCTTGTGCTGGTGCAGGTGGTAAAACGTTGCATATTGCTTCTTTAATGGAAAACAAAGGGCAAGTTATTGCTATGGATATTTATGGCAATAAATTAAATGAATTAAAGAGGCGTGCCAAACGAAACGGTGCGCACAACATTGAAAACCGTGTTATAGAATCTACTAAAGTGATTAAAAAATTATATGATAAAGCAGATCGTGTTTTAATTGATGCACCTTGTTCTGGTTTAGGAGTTTTACGTAGAAACCCAGATGCTAAATGGAAATTACAACCCGATTTTGTTGAAAAAATAAAAACCACACAACAAGATATTTTACAACAATATTCTAAAATGGTTAAAGCTGGCGGACAATTAGTTTATGCAACGTGTTCGATACTACCATCTGAAAACCAAGAACAAGTAGCTGCCTTTTTAAAATCGGAAGGTGGAGAAAATTTCACCTTAGTTAAAGACAAAAAAGTACTAGCTCACCAATCTGGATTTGACGGATTTTATATGGCGTTATTGGAGCGTAAAGCTTAAATCCAATTGTTTTTATGTCATTCTGAAGAGTACCAAAGTGCGACGTGAGAATATCAAAATTAATTTTTACTTTTATAAGAGATTCTGAAAACTAGTTCAGGTTAATGAAAGCATGCCTTTATATGAAACCAAAAAACATCGTATTCCTCGGGAAAAGCATTGACAATTATATCGCTGGCAAGAATGGAGAACTAGATTGGTTAGACATGATTCCAAATCCAGACCAACTAGATATGGGTTATAACACCCTCATGAATGAAGTTGATGCCATTATTATGGGCAGAACCTCGTTTGAAACCGTTCTAGGTTTTGATATAGAATGGCCTTATACCAAACCCGTATTTGTCTTAAGTCATTCACTTAAAACAGTTCCTGAAAATTTAAAAGACAAGGTTACTTTATTAAATGGAAATGAAACCTATGTTTTAAACACTATTCACAAAAAAGGATTTAACAACTTGTACATTGATGGTGGTAAAGTGGTTCAAAATTTTTTAAAGCACGATTTAATTGATGAATTACGCTTAACCACTATTCCTATTATTTTAGGTGATGGTATTCCGTTGTTTGATGTGTTACCAAAATCGTTAGAGTTTGAGCATGTTAAAACAGAAGTGTTTTATAACCAGATTGTACAGAGTTGTTATAAACGAAAAAAGAAAATATGAGCACTACAGAAATAATATTGGCAATCCTAACAAGTTCAGTTTTTTCAGCAATACTAACTTCCTTTTTTAATTGGAAGCTTCACAACTCAAATTACAAAAAGGATTATTATAAAAAACTATTAGACAAAAGGCTCAATGCTTATGAAGATTTAAATCGCTTCATAAATATACTTTCTAATATTGTCTATACCGAGAAAGGCATGATTCATGGACTATTTTGTGGTTCAGTAGGATTTAATCACATTTCTTCAGAACTACGAAAAACTCAGGAAAAAAGTTTTTGGTTAGATGATATCACTGGTCACAAACTCACTGAATTAAGTGTTTTTTTATTTAATAATGTAAGTGGCAAAATAGATGATTCATTGCCTGAAGAAGTAACCAGAGAAAAGTATTATGAATTAGGAATAGAACATTACCAAAAAATAGAAGAGTTTAAAGGCACATTAAAATTCTTCATGAATAATGAATTAAAAAGGCTCTATAAAGTTGAAGATTTCTTTAATGACGACAGAATTGGTTCAAAAACTTATCCTGTTTATGAAAAAGAAATTAACAAGTAAATCATTCATTTTTCTGGTTAATGGTAACTAATCTAAAATCCCACCTTTCAAACCGACTAAATCAAACCATTACAAAAGTATCATCGGTTAGTGGTGGCGACATTTCACAAGCTTATAAAATTGACACTGCAAACAACTCATATTTTTTAAAACTGAATAGTGCCAGCACATTAAACATGTTTCAAACCGAAGCTTATGGTTTAGACCTGATTGCCAAAACTAACACAATAAAAACACCAAAAGTTTTAGCTTTTGATAGTTTTGAAAATTCTGCCTTTTTACTGATGGATTTTGTGGAATCTAAACGAGCTACAACAGAAGATTTTAAACTTTTAGGAGAACAACTGGCTACTCTACATAAATGTTCTTCGGATAATTTTGGATTAGATAAAGATAATTACATAGGTAGTTTACCACAAAGCAATTCTGCCCACAAAAATTGGGTTGAATTTTATACTCATGAGCGCTTGTTACCTCAACTTGAACTAGCGAAACAAAAAGGTTTACTTTCTGTTGCTGAATGTCCGTCTGAACAACACATTAAAAATCAGTTAGAATTATTGTTTAAAGGCATAAAACCATCGTTACTTCATGGTGATTTATGGAGCGGTAATTATCTTATTTCAAAAAATGGTGAACCGTATTTAATTGACCCTGCCGTTTATTACGGACACAACGAAGTTGATATTGCTATGACAAAATTGTTTGGTGGTTTTGGTGAATCTTTTTATGAGTCATATCACTCGTATTATCCATTGGATGAAAATACATCTGCTAGAATAGACATTTACCAATTGTATTATTTGTTGGTGCATTTAAATTTGTTTGGCAGTAGTTATTATAGCTCGGTAAAATCAATTCTTCAAAAATATTTTTAGCATTTCTGTCATTCCGCACTTGATGAGGAATCCACAAAAATAAAGCAAAATGGATTCCTGCCGAAGTTTATCTTGAGCGAAGTCGTAAGGCAGGAATGACAAAACCTTAGCGGACAAGTGCGTTAGGGATTGAAGCATTTGTTGAAGCTCCCCGACGCAGGAGGGAGCGACTGCTGAAAGCCCGACCTGAAAGGTAACGTCCAAATAATTGAAAGTCTTGTTGAAAATACTGTTAATAACAGCTTGCGCTTTGATAAAAAAAGACATTCTGAATGGTTAAAAATGTGTATTTTTGCACTTTCTTTAAACACACACAAATAGATAGATAATGATTCATTTCTTTGGAAACACAAATAGCAAAGTTTTTGCTGTTCAAACAACAAAAGAATTATCAACTGAAACCATCTCAAAATTAGTATGGTTATTTGGCAACCAGCCAAAAATAGAGCAAGCATCATTGGATGCTTTTTTTGTTGGTCCGCGTGCTGCTATGGTAACACCTTGGAGTACCAATGCGGTTGAAATAACTCAAAACATGGGGGTTTCTGATATTATTAGAATTGAAGAGTTTCAATCGGTTTCAGAAGATTTTTCAGATTTCGACCCGATGATTTTTGAAAAATTCAATGGGTTAAATCAAGACTCATTTACTATTGATATTCAACCAGAACCCATTTTAGAAATTAAGGATATAGCTGCTTACAATCAACAAGAAGGATTATCATTAAGTGATGAAGAAGTTGAATATTTAGAAGATGTTTCAAAAAAAATTAACAGATCATTAACCGATTCTGAAGTTTTTGGTTTTTCACAAGTAAACTCAGAACATTGTCGCCACAAAATTTTTAATGGAACTTTTGTGATTGATGGTGAAGAAAAACCAACATCACTTTTTAAATTAATAAAAGAAACCTCAAAACAACATCCAAATGATATTGTTTCGGCATACAAAGACAATGTAGCTTTTATAAAAGGTCCAAAAGTGGAGCAATTTGCTCCAAAACGTGCCGATGTTCCAGATTATTATACCACACAAGATTTTGAATCGGTAATTTCACTTAAAGCAGAAACTCATAATTTTCCAACAACCGTTGAGCCTTTTAATGGTGCTGCAACAGGTTCAGGCGGAGAAATTAGAGATAGACTTGCTGGAGGAAAAGGTTCGTTGCCATTGGCTGGAACAGCAGTTTACATGACTTCATATTCTCGTTTAGAAGAGAACAGATCATGGGAAAAAGCATTTTCAGAACGCAAATGGCTATACCAAACGCCTATTGATATTTTAATAAAAGCATCAAACGGCGCATCAGATTTTGGAAACAAATTTGGTCAACCACTTATTTGCGGTTCAGTTTTAACTTTTGAACATGACGAGAGTAGCGATGTCACCCTGAGCGCAGTCGAAGGGTCTCAACCACGTAAACTTGGTTACGATAAGGTGATCATGCAAGCTGGTGGTATTGGCTACGGAAAAATAGATCAAGCATTAAAAGACACTCCAAAGCAAGGTGATAAAATAGTCATTCTTGGTGGTGAAAATTACCGTATCGGAATGGGTGGTGCAGCGGTATCATCAGCAGATACAGGTGAATTTGCTTCAGGTATCGAATTAAATGCGGTACAACGCTCTAACCCAGAAATGCAAAAACGTGCTGCTAATGCTATTCGTGGTATGGTAGAAAGCGATGAGAATTTTATTGTTTCCATTCACGATCATGGAGCTGGTGGACATCTAAATTGCCTATCGGAATTGGTTGAAGATACAGGCGGAAAAATAGATTTAGACAAATTACCTGTTGGCGACCCAACACTTTCTGATAAAGAGATTATAGGAAATGAATCTCAAGAAAGAATGGGATTGGTTATAGGTGAAGAGCATTTAGAAACTTTACATAAAATTGCAGACCGCGAGCGTTCGCCAATGTACACCGTAGGTGATGTTACAGGAGACGACCGTTTTACTTTTCAATCTAAAACCAAAGGCAATAAACCTATGGATTTAGCCATGGAAGATATGTTTGGAAGTTCTCCAAAAACAATATTGACCGATAAAACTATCAAAAGAAATTATAAAGATGTTACTTATAATTCTGATAATTTTTATAAGTATTTAGACCAAGTATTACAACTAGAAGCTGTAGCGTGTAAAGACTGGCTAACCAATAAAGTTGACCGTTGTGTTGGTGGAAAAGTGGCGAAACAACAATGCACAGGACCATTACAATTACCGCTTAACAATGTTGGTGTTATGGCGCTAGATTACAAAGGAAAAGAAGGTATTGCAACTTCTATTGGGCACTCGCCTATTTCTGGATTAATCAATCCAATTGCTGG
Organism: Wocania ichthyoenteri Th78; assembly: GCF_000789235.1. Lineage (GTDB taxonomy): Bacteria > Bacteroidota > Bacteroidia > Flavobacteriales > Flavobacteriaceae > Wocania_A > Wocania_A ichthyoenteri. The sequence goes on along the minus strand of NZ_KN525716.1, from coordinate 2,994,467 downwards.
GAGTAGAAACTCCATTACTGAAGCCTTAACCAATATTATTTGGGCACCACTTAAAGATGGTTTAAAATCCGTTTCGTTATCTGCAAACTGGATGTGGCCTTGTAAAAATGAAGGTGAAGATGCACGTTTATATGAAGCAGTACAAGCTATTTCAGAGTTTGCTATCGATTTAGGCGTTAATGTTCCTACCGGAAAAGATTCGCTTTCTATGAAGCAAAAATATCCGAATGAGGAAGTGATTGCTCCAGGAACGGTTATCGTTTCTGCTGCTGCTAATTGTAACGACATTACTAAAGTTATAGAGCCTGTTTTTCAAAAAAATGCAGGTGATATTTATTATATCAACCTATCACAAGATGATTTTAAATTAGGTGGAAGTTCGTTTGCACAAATACTTAATAAAATAGGGAATGAAACACCAAATGTAAAAGATGCATCTTACGTTAAGAATGTATTTAATACCATTCAACAACTAATTAAAGATGAACAAATTATTGCTGGACATGATGTAGCTTCAGGCGGGTTAATTACAACGTTACTAGAAATGTGTTTTGCTGACACTAATTTAGGTGCTGAATTAGATTTAAGTGTTTTAAATGAAAAAGATTCTTTTAAAATCTTATTTGCCGAAAATTCAGGAATTGTGTTTCAAGCAAAAGATGCTTCAGTAGAAACAGTTTTATCAGAAGCAAATATTGAGTATTTCAATATTGGAAAAGTAACCGAGTCTGATGTACTAAATGTTATTAATCAAGCTGAAGTATTCACTATGACAGTATCGAGATTAAGAGATGTCTGGTATAAAACCTCTTTCCTACTCGACCAAAAACAAACTGCAAATAATTTAGCTGAAGATAGATTCAACAATTACAAAAATCAACCTTTACAATATACCTTCCCTAAACATTTCACTGGAAAATTACCAGTCATAGGAAATACAAGGCCTAAGGCAGCTATCCTTCGTGAAAAAGGAAGCAACTCTGAACGTGAAATGGCTAATGCTATGTATTTAGCTGGTTTTGATGTGAAAGACGTGCACATGACCGATTTAATTTCTGGTCGTGAAACTTTGGAAGACATTCAATTTATTGGAGCCGTTGGTGGCTTTAGTAATTCTGATGTTTTAGGCTCTGCAAAAGGTTGGGCAGGCGCTTTTAAATACAATGAAAAAGCTAATACAGCACTTAAAAATTTCTTTGAAAGAGAAGATACGCTTTCCGTAGGAATCTGTAATGGCGCACAACTTTGGATGGAATTAGATTTAGTAAATCCAGAACACGAAATTCATGGAAAACTAACTTATAATAAGTCACATAAACATGAAAGTTCGTTTACTTCAGTAAAAATTCAAGAAAATAATTCTGTAATGTTATCAACCCTTGCAGGAACCACTTTAGGGGTTTGGATTTCTCATGGTGAAGGTAAATTTAGTTTACCTTACTCTGAAGACAAATACCATATTGTTGCAAAATATGGCTATGCTGAATATCCTCATAATCCAAATGGTTCAGATTTTAATACTGCTATGATGTGTGATAAATCGGGGCGTCATTTAGTAACGATGCCACATATTGAGCGCTCAACTTTTCAATGGAATTGGGCACATTACCCTAAAGGTAGAAAAGACGAAGTTTCGCCTTGGCTAGAAGCATTTGTTAATGCTAGAAAGTGGATTGAAAAGCAATAAAAACAAAACTTATTAAAAAAAAGCTCCTTTAGTTAAAATTACTTTAGGAGCTTTTTAATTACTTCAGCAAATGTGTTTTCTATGGTAAAAGATGTGTTATTTGTCTAAATAACGATATATTAATTTATATTATTTTTAACTTTAAATAAGTTATCAAATAAACCATGAAAATTAATTTCATTTCTCTTCTACGTAAAAGGCAAATCAACTTAGTCATGTTACTGATTGGATTACAGTGTTTTACCCAAAACAAACCTAATGTTATTGTAATTTATACAGACGACCAAGGCGCTATTGATTTAGGTTGCTACGGCGCTTCAGATATTTACAGTCCCAATATCGATAAACTTGCTAAAGAAGGTACTCGTTTCACGCAGTCGTATGTAGCTGCACCTGTTTGTGCACCATCAAGAGCAGCGTTGTTAACGGGGAAATACCCTCAAAATGCAGGTGTTAATGGTAACACCTCACATGTCCCAGGTTCTCACGGCATGCCAAATGAGCAATATACGCTTGCAGAACTGTTTAAAGATAACGGATATAAAACTGGGCATATTGGTAAATGGCATTTAGGTATGAGTGCCGAAACTTCGCCAAACGCACAAGGATTCGATTATTCGTTTGGGCATTTAAATGGTTGTATAGATAATTATTCTCACTTTTTCTTTTGGGCTGGACCCAACGTTCATGATTTATATGAAAACGGAAAAGAGGTTTTTTACGATGGTGAATATTTTCCAGATTTAGCTTCAAATAAAGCTTTAAATTATGTTGAAGAACATAAAGAAAATCCTTTTTTTATGTACTACGCTATCAACATGCCACATTATCCCTATCAACCCACAAATAAGTGGAGAGATTACTATAAACATGTTGAAAAACCTAGAGGCGATTACGCTGCTTTTATTTCGACCATTGACGAACGTATAGGGTTTTTAATTGATAAATTGGAAGCACTCGGAATACGAGATAATACGATAATTGTATATCAATCAGATAATGGTTACTCTACAGAAACACGTGCTTTTAATGGCGGCGGAAATTCGGGACCATATCGTGGCGCAAAAAGCAGTTTATTTGAAGGGGGAATTAGGCTACCAACCATAATAAGTTGGAGAAATAATTTACCTGAGAATATTGTAAATGATGAATTTATGTTGAATACAGATTGGCTCCCAACCTTATCTAAGCTTTGCAATTTTAATAATTTACCCAAAAATATTGATGGCTTAGATATGTCTGAAGTAATTAAAGTCCCAAATACCGCTTCACAAAGAACAGAAGCTTTTTGGAAATACGGTAGCCAATGGGCCGTTAGAAATGGTAATTGGAAACTTATGGGTTACCCAAAAGACACCTCACACAAAGGAGAATTAAATTTAGAACGTGATGCTTTATTTCTTTCAAATTTAAGTGAAGATATTTCAGAAATGACAAATCTTGCAGATAAACACCCAGAAATTATTGAGGCACTTAAAGCCAAATATATAGCTTGGGAGCACGGTTATGAAACCGATATTCCTAAAAAAACAAAACTTATAAACCACTTAGGAATAAACGGGAAAATTAAGTCAGTAAATAAGCTTAATAACCGATATAAAAATATCGAAGTACTCATTGATGGGAAACGTGGTTATGTTGATTATAGTTCTGGACAATGGATTGGACAAGAGGGAAATGATTTAGAATTTATTTTAGATTTGAATAAAATAAACCCCATTTCAGAAATAACTATTGGCTATTTGCACAATCCTTCAAATTGGGTTTTTAGTCCAAAACTATTTGAGGTTAGCTTTTCAAATGACGGCATAAATTTCAGCAAAACCATTCAATCTAAAACTTCAACAAAAATCAACGCTAAACATAATTTTATCGAAACCTTAACCGTAAATACAAAACAAAAATCAAGATATATAAAATTGACTATAAAAACCATAAAAGAAATTCCAGAAGAGCATGAAGGAGCTGGTAATTTAGGGTGGATTTTTATAGATGAAATTATTATTAAATAGTAATATATTTAGCATAAGTATGAATAAGTTATGGTTCTCTTTCTTTTTCTGGATTTTAATTGCATCAATAAATCATGCACAAGAAAGACCTAATATTATTTATATAAATATTGATGATTTAGGTTGGACAGATTTATCTTGTTATGGAAGTTCCTATTATGAAACCCCAAATATTGACCGTTTAGCAACTATGGGACTCAAATTCACAAACGCCTATGCTTCAGCATCAAATTGCGCTCCTAGTCGAGCTAGTTTACTTTCAGGCTTATATAGTCCTAGACATGGAATTTACACCGTAAATAGTTCTAAAAGAGGCTTATCAAAACACAGGAAATTAATTCCAACACCTAACACTACTATTCTTAACGATAGTATTATTACTATTGCTGAAGTATTAAAAAAAGAAGGTTATATAACCGCTTCAATGGGGAAATGGCATTTAGGAAAAAACCCCACCTCACAAGGCTTTGATATAAATATTGGAGGCACACATACTGGTCATCCAAAATCATATTTCAGTCCATACAAAAATAAAGCCCTTAAAGATGGTCCTAAAGGAGAATATCTTACAGACAGATTAACTAACGAAGCTATTTCGTTTTTAAATCAACATAAAAATACGCCTTTTTTCTTGTATATGACTTATTATACAGTACATACACCTATTCGAGGTAAAAAAGAACTTATTAAAAAATACCAACAACAACAAACTTCAAAATCACATAACAACCCTACTTACGCAGCCATGATTGAAGCTATGGATACCAATATTGGACGGTTACTAAACACTATTAAAACCTTGAAGCTAAACCATAAAACAATAATCGTATTTACATCTGATAATGGTGGTTTATATTCGGTTTCTGAGCAAACCCCACTTAGAGCCGGTAAAGGTGCATACTATGAAGGAGGAATACGTGTCCCATTAATTATTCGATGGGATAATAAAATTAAACCTAATTCAGTATCAAAAACACCAGTTAATAATATCGATTTTTATCCCACTTTTTTAAATATCACAAAAACACCTCATTCTAATTTAACTTTAGATGGACTAGATCTAACTCCAATCCTTTTCAACAAAGGCAAAATTAAAAAGCGTGCGTTGTTTTGGCATTTTCCTATTTATTTACAAGCTGCTGGAGGTTATAACAAAGATACTGGAAGAGATCCTTTATTCAGAACAAGACCAGGATCCGTAGTTCGTCTCGGAAAGTGGAAACTACATCATTATTTTGAAGACAATGAAGTTGAATTATATAATTTGAAGAAAGACATCTCTGAGCATAATAACCTAGCTTTAAAAAGGTCGAAAAAAGCTTTAAAGCTTTTAAGACTATTAGATCAATGGAGAAATAATACAAAAGCCCCAATTCCAACACTTTTAAATCCAGAATATCAAAATCTTAATTAATATGATAACTACTAAGTTTCCAATATGTTTAAACCTGTTAATGCTTTTAATATGTTTACTAACTTTAATAAGTTGCCATTCAGAAAAAAAAGAAAACATTAATAATGAAAGACCAAACATTCTTTTTATAATGTCTGACGACCACACCTCGCAAGCATGGGGAATTTACGGTGGCATTCTACAAGATCATGTTCAAAATAAAAATATTAGTAGGCTAGCGAACGAAGGGATGGTTTTAAATAATACCTTTTGCACCAACTCCATTTGTGTACCAAGTAGAGCCAGTATTTTAACGGGGCAATTCAGTAATAAAAATGGCGTTTACACCCTTAGTGACACTTTACATCCTGATAGTTTAAACATTGCCAAAGTATTAAATAAAAGCGGCTATCAAACAGCTATTATTGGTAAATGGCATTTAAAAAAAGAGCCTTCTGGATTTGATTATTACAACATTTTACACGACCAAGGGCGTTATTGGGATCCTATTTTAAGAACTGCTGAAAATTTCAACAAAGCACCTGGAACCTGGGATGTTCACGGAGGATTTTCAACCGATGTGATTACGCAATTATCTTTAGATTGGTTAAACCAAAGAGACAAAGACAAGCCATTTATGCTTATGACGCATTTTAAGGCAACACACGAACCTTTTGATTTCCCAGAGCGTTATAACGATTTATATCAAGATGATGAAATTCCAGAACCAGCATCTTTATTTGATTTCTCGCCTGAAACTACAGGGCGAAGTTTTGTTGGACAAAAACTTGAAAATTTAAGTTGGCGATACGAACAAGCTTCAAACGATCCTGAAAAATGGTGGTGTAAATACCCTGGCTTGCCTTTTTACACTAAAAACATGGATAGCATTACTGCTCGTAAAGCCACCTATCAAAAATTTATAAAAGATTTTATGCGTTCTGGCGCTGCTATTGATGATAATATTGGAAAAATTTTAGATTATTTGGAAGCTTCTGGTTTAGCCGAAAATACCGTTGTAATTTATACAGCAGATCAAGGCTACTTTTTAGGTGAACATGGTTTTTTTGATAAGCGCTTAATTTATGATGAATCGCTTCGCATGCCATTTGTAATTAGATATCCTAAAGAAATTGCAGCAGGAAAACGTTTAAACGATATTATTTTAAACATCGATTTTCCTGCATTGTTTGCTGATTATGCTGGTATTGAAAAACCAGACTCATTTCAAGGTGAGAGTTTTCGTAAAAATCTTAAAGGCGAAACTCCTGAAAATTGGAGAACTTCTGCTTATTATAGATATTGGACAAATCATCCTATTAGACCTGGACATTTTGGAATTAGAAATAAGCGATACAAACTTGCCTTTTTTTATGGACAATCTTTAGACATGACAGGCTCTTCAAAAGAAAGCACAACCCCAGCTTGGGAATTTTACGATTTAGAAAAAGACCCAAACGAGAATTACAATGCTTACAATGACTCTAACTATTCGGAAATTATTAAAGACATGAAAGTTGAATTAAAAAAACAACGGCAAACTTATGATGATACCGATGAGCAATACGTGAAACTTCAAGATATTTTTAAAACGCATTGGAATTGAAAAGTTTTAGATAGACAAAACTAAAAATGAAAGAACCATTAAAACTAAAGTTACTACATTTACTAGGGCAGAGTTTTAAGACTACTCAAAAAGCTAAATTAGCAGTCTTTGAATATATAGAAGTCTGGTATAATAGAAAACGATTACACTCTTCTTTGAGATATAAAACTCCTACAATAAATAGAATTAGAGTTTTATCAAAAAAAATGTAGTATAGGTCTTAGAAAATTTGTCCGACTTCTTGTTGCAAGTTCATTGTTGTGACACATAAGTTTTAGAAACAATCTAAAAGCAATTGAAAAGGATTAAAATCTGCTTAAATTTTATTTCAATCTGTATTTGAGTCCTTAATTTTTATCGCTTATTTGAAAATCATTTTTAATTTCATACTTTGCATGTCTACATATTTAATAGAAACTAATGACAGAGATTACTAGACTTTTTGATTTTCCATATTATCAACTTGAAACTTATAATTTAGAAAAAGCATTTACCACAAAATACAATGGAAAGTGGAAATCAATTTCAAGTCAGGAATATGTTAATCAAATTAATACAATTAGTAGAGGTCTATTAAAATTAGGTGTGCAACCCAATGATAAAATTGCAGTTATTTCATCAACCAACAGAACCGAGTGGAATATATTAGATATTGGCATTTTACAAACTGGCGCTCAAAATGTACCCATTTATCCAACTATTTCTGCCGAGGATTACGAGTATATTTTAAATCATTCCGAAGCCACTTACTGCTTTGTATCGGATGCAGAAATCATAAAAAAATTAAACACCATAAAAAGCAATACTAATCTTAAAAATGTATATACTTTCGATAACATTTCTGGAGAAAACAATTGGAATGAAGTTTTTAAATTAGGAGAAGATAACACCAATCAAAACGACGTTGAATCTAGAAAGAAAGCTGTTAAACCTAACGATTTAGCAACCTTAATTTATACTTCTGGAACTACTGGACAGCCTAAAGGTGTTATGCTATCGCATAACAACTTAGTTTCAAATGTTTTAGATAGCGAAAAACGAGTACCTTTTCATTATGGTAAATCTAAATCTTTAAGTTTTCTTCCTGTTTGTCATGTATTTGAACGTATGATTTTGTATTTATACCAATACTGTGGTGTAGAAATTTATTTTGCAGAATCTATTGAAACTATTAGCGATAATCTTAAAGAGATTAAACCAAATGTAATGACTGCTGTTCCTCGATTATATGAAAAAGTATATGACAAAATTATAGCAAAAGGAAGTGATTTAACAGGATTAAAAAAGAGATTGTTTTTTTGGGCAGTTGACCTAGGTTTAAAATATGAGCCATACGGAAAAAATGGCTGGTGGTACGAAAAGCAACTTAAACTAGCACGAAAACTTATTTTTAGCAAATGGAAAGCAGGCCTTGGTGGTAATTTAGATTTAATGGTATCTGGTAGCGCAGCTCTTCAACCCAGGTTAACGCGCGTATTTGCAGCTGCTGAAATGCCAATTATGGAAGGTTATGGGCTCACAGAAACATCGCCAGTAATATCGGTAAACGATCAACGTAATGGCGGGTTTAGAATTGGTACTGTTGGTAAAGTGATTGATAATGTTGAAGTAAAAATTGCTGAAGATGGAGAAATTCTTGTAAAAGGACCAAACGTAATGATAGGCTATTATAAAGATCCCGAAAAAACAGCTGAAGTAATGACTGGCGATTATTTTCATACGGGAGATATTGGTGAAATTTGTAGCGAAGGATTCTTGAAAATTACCGACCGAAAAAAGGAAATGTTTAAAACTTCTGGCGGAAAGTACGTAGCACCAGCCTTAATTGAAAACCGATTTAAACAATCTCGATTTATTGAACAAATAATGGTTATTGGCGAAGGCGAAAAAATGCCCGCTGCATTAATTCAGTTAAATTTTGAATTTGTTGAAGAATGGGCTAAACGACATAACATCTCTTTTAATTCTAAAGAAGATATTATTACAAATCAAGCTTTGCACGATAGAATTCAAGAAGAAATAGACGAAGCAAACACCAACTTTGGTAAATGGGAGCAAATAAAAAAGTTTGAAATCACACCAGATATTTGGACTATTGACTCTGGACATTTAACACCAACCATGAAAATGAAACGAAAGGTTATTAAGGAGATTTATAAAGATCTTATTGAAAAAATTTACAGATCATAATTTATCAAAACCTTATTGCATTCAATTATTACCACAAAGCCCACTGGTTTTAACTCCTAATGTGGTATATTCATTATGTATCGTTTTTAATAACGAATATTCATCAAAAGAATCTTGTCCTAACTCCCATATCATGATGCCACCAATACCTCTATCATAGGCTAAATTAACTTTATATTTAATAGTTAGTATCCCATTATAAAAAGTAGTTCCTACTTGATCTAAAGCAGCATTATTAATATCATCTCTAACCATTTGGTTATAAGTAACTGAATGAGCTGTTGTAGAGTTAACAAAATTATAACCATAAAAAGGAACGCCAAGGGTTAGCCTTTCAGCAGGTATTCCAACGGTATTATTCCAAAAGCTAATGCCTACTTTTGAAAAATTTAATGAGCTATGTTGACCTGGGAATGACGGCAGCCACGGCCCTGTAGCATCATAAGACATAATATTTATAACATCAAAAACCTCTAACGCAGCATCGGTAACATTACTATATCGCGCTTGAGGAAAGGCAGCAGTTATCAATTTACCTTGTGTTTTAAGTCCAGCACCTAATTCTATTACAAAATCGCTATAACCAGAAGTCACATGATTCCATTCTAAATCTACATCAACACCATCTAAATTATTATTAATCACATAATTTATAATGTTTGCAATAAACGCTGGTCTGTTTGCTGAAATATCAATTAAATTAGACCAATTTGTAGCTTGTTCATTAGTTAAAGCGCCACCAGCCAAAGAAATACAAATAATTATTTTTGGATTTGCTTTTTTTGCGTCAGATACTATCTCTGTAACACTTTCCATAATAATATTCCCATGACTATCTGGATTTGCAAACGCCAAATTCAAATGGGTAAGTTTGCAGTATTCTATTTTATCACTTAAAGCAAATTGGTAATAAGGTAAATAGCCTACTATCATTGCTGCTTTATCATTTATTTGCGTATCATTATCTTTAGGCAAATCATCTTTACTACACGAAACCATTAACACAAATGATATGAAAAAAAGTAATATTATATTTTTCATTCAATTTTTTACTCAATTTTTTACTCAATATATCCAAACCAAAGATAAAATATTATTTTATCAAATAATTTCTTAAAAATTCAAATAATAACCAATGTAGTACATCTTATAATGATAATTTAATATTTTTTTTATACTTTTATTGATAACTAACTAATTAAAATTATTTAAGATGAAAACAAAAAATTTCTTAGTTGCTGGCATTGTTGGCGGCATTGTTGATTTCCTTTTAGGATGGCTATTTTATGGTATCATATTTAAAAACACCTTTCCTCAACCCGAAGAAAGCTCAAACACTATGTTATTCATATTTCTTGGTTGCATAACATTTGGACTATTTGTATCTTATATTTATACCCAATGGGCTCAAATTTCAACTGCTGCAACTGGTGCTAAAGCTGGTGCTATTATTGGGTTATTTGTTGGTCTGTTTTACAATTTCTTTAATATGGCTATGGATTCAGAAGCAGTTTTAAATTTAGCTGCTCTAGACGTAGTGATTTCTGTTGTTATGACCGCTATAATTGGTGCTGTAATAGGATTGGTTAATGGCAAAATGGGATAATCTTATTCCAAATATTAATAATAAAACTCACACCTCTTTTATAGAGGTGTTTTTTTATAATCTTTTTTTATTAAATTTATTATGCATGCATAATAAATTTTTATATATTTGAACCAACAACCTCTCACAAATGAAAGATAAAACTATTGATTACGTATTAAGAACCACATGGCTATCAGTACAAAAAATGTATAACGAAGAAGCTGCTAAATTTGAAAGTACAATGGCTACTGGATTTGCTTTATTAAATATAGATCCAGAAAAAGGTACACCATCAACTGCTTTAGGACCTAAAATGGGAATGGAAGCTACAAGTTTATCAAGAATATTAAAAAATATGGAAGTAAGTGGTTTAATTGAAAGAAAATCAAATCCTAATGATGGACGAAGTGTACTTATTCATTTAACCGAATTTGGCAGAGAAAAAAGAGCCTATTCAAGAGAAAAAGTACTCACTTTTAATGATACTATTAAAGATAATGTTTGTCCAGAAAAACTGAACAGTTTTTATGAAGTTGCCGAATTAATTAATGATATGGTAACTAACAAAAAAATATATAATCAAAACAACGATAAGTAGTTTAAATAAGATGAGCAAACGTAGAATTAAAAAAATAGCCATTATAGGCTCAGGAATTATGGGAAGCGGCATTGCTTGCCATTTTGCTAATATTGGTGTTGATGTCTTGTTACTTGACATTGTACCGAGAGAGCTTAATGATAAAGAAAAAGCTAAAAGTTTAACCTTAGAAGATAAAGTTGTTAGAAACAGATTAGTAAATGATGCGCTTACAGCATCCATAAAATCTAAGCCTGCACCACTATACCACAATTCTTTTGCAAATCGTATCACTACAGGAAATCTTGAAGATGATATTGCAAAAGTTAAGGATGTCGATTGGATTATGGAAGTTGTCGTTGAAAGACTAGACATTAAAAAACAAGTTTTTGAAAAACTAGAAAAACACAGAAAACCAGGAACTTTGATTACAAGTAATACGTCTGGTATTCCAATTAAGTTTATGAGTGAAGGTCGTAGTGAAGATTTCCAGAAGTATTTCTGCGGAACACACTTTTTCAATCCTGCTCGATACTTAAAATTATTTGAAATCATTCCAGGACCAAAAACCGATGCTTCAGTTTTAGAATTCTTGAATGGTTATGGAGAACAATTCTTAGGAAAAACCTCAGTAGTTGCTAAAGACACTCCTGCATTTATAGGGAATCGTATTGGAATTTTCAGTATTCAAAGTTTATTCTACGCAGTTAAAGATTTAGATTTAACTGTTGAAGAAGTTGATAAATTATCAGGTCCTGTAATAGGTCGTCCAAAATCGGCTACTTTCAGAACCGTTGATGTAGTTGGTTTAGACACTTTAGTTCACGTTGCAAATGGCATTTACGACAACTGCCCTAATGATGAACGTTTAGAGCTTTTTAAATTGCCAGATTTCATCAACACTATGATGAAAAATAAATGGTTAGGAAGCAAAACAGGTCAAGGGTTTTACAAGAAAACGGTTTCAGCTGATGGTCAAAAAGAAATTTTAACACTTGACTTAAACACCTTAGAATATCGTTCTGCTAAACGTGCTAAATTTGCCACTTTAGAATTAACCAAAACGGTTGATAAAGTTATAGACCGATTCAAAATACTAGTGAATGGAAAAGATAAAGCTGGTGAATTCTACAAAAAGAGTTTCGCTGCATTATTTGCTTATGTTTCAAATAGAATTCCAGAAATCACAGACGACTTATATAAAATTGATAATGCCATGAAAGCTGGATTTGGTTGGGAACATGGTCCTTTCCAAATATGGGATGCTATAGGTGTTGAAGCTGGAATAGAAATTATGAAAGCAGAAGGCTTAGAACCTAATGCTTGGGTAAACGAGATGCTAGCTTCAGGAAGTTCTTCTTTCTACACTGTGAAAGATGGAGCTACATACGCTTATGATATTCCGAAGAAAACACAAGAAAAAATTCCAGGACAGGACAGCTTCATTATTCTAGACAATATCAGAAAATCTAATGAAGTCTTTAAAAACTCAGGTGTGGTTATTGAAGATTTAGGGGACGGCATTCTTAATGTAGAATTCCAATCTAAAATGAATACTATTGGTGGCGACGTCCTTGCAGGATTAAACAAAGCCATTGATATTGCCGAAAAAGATTTTGCAGGTTTAGTAGTAGGTAACCAAGGTGCAAACTTCTCTGTTGGTGCAAATATAGGCATGATTTTTATGATGGCTGCCGAACAGGAATATGATGAACTTAATGGTGCTATCAAATATTTCCAAGACACCATGATGCGTATGCGTTATTCATCTATCCCAACAATTTCTGCTCCTCATGGCATGTCTTTAGGTGGTGCTTGCGAATTATCAATGCACGCAGATAAAGTGGTTGCAGCTGCAGAAACTTATATGGGACTTGTAGAGTTTGGAGTTGGTGTTATTCCTGGAGGAGGAGGTTCAAAAGAAATGACTTTAAGAGCTTCCGATACGTTTAGAAAAGGGGATGTGCAGTTAAACACGCTTCAAAAATACTTCTTAACTATAGGTATGGCAAAAGTATCGACTTCAGCTTATGAAGCTTATGATTTAGGTGTCCTCCAAAAAGGAAAAGACATCATGGTTATTAATAAAGATCGTCAAATAGCAGTTGCAAAGCAACATGCAAAATTAATGGCAGATATGGGTTATACACAACCTATCCATAGAAAAGATGTTTTAGTTCTTGGTAAACAAGCTTTAGGTATGTTCTTGGTAGGAACTGATGCAATGGAAGATAGCAACTACATTTCTGAACACGATATGAAAATTGCCAACAAACTAGCTTACGTTATGGCCGGTGGAGATTTATCTGAACCCACTCTAGTTAGCGAACAATACTTATTGGATTTAGAACGTGAAGCTTTCCTAAGTTTATGTACTGAGCGTAAAACTTTAGAACGTATTCAACACATGCTAACCAAGGGTAAACCATTAAGAAACTAAGAAAATGAAAACAGCATATATAGTAAAAGCATACAGAACCGCAGTTGGTAAAGCACCAAAAGGTGTATTTCGTTTTAAAAGAACTGACGAGTTAGCTGCTGAAACCATTCAGCACATGATGAAAGAGCTTCCTGATTTAGACAAAAAACGTATTGACGATGTTATTGTTGGTAACGCCATGCCAGAAGGTTCACAAGGATTAAATATGGCTCGATTTATTTCATTAATTGGATTAGATAGTGTTGATGTTCCTGGTGTAACCGTGAATCGTTTTTGTGCTTCAGGAATAGAAACTATCGGAATTGCAACAGCAAAAATTCAAGCTGGAATGGCAGATTGTATTATTGCGGGTGGAGCAGAAAGCATGAGTGCTGTACCAATGACAGGCTTTAAACCAGAATTAAATTACGATACTGTAAAAGCTGGACATGAAGATTATTATTGGGGCATGGGAAATACTGCAGAAGCAGTTGCAAAACAGTTTAAAGTATCTCGTGAAGACCAAGATGAATTTGCTTATAATTCACACATGAAAGCATTAAGAGCATTAGCCGAGAATCGTTTTCAAGATCAAATTGTACCAATCAAAGTAGAACAAACATACATTGATGCTAACGGAAAGAAAGCAAAAAAATCATACACAGTTACTAAAGACGAAGGTCCACGTGCAGGAACAAGTAAAGAAGCTTTAGCAAAACTAAGAGCTGTATTTGCTGCTGGAGGAAGTGTAACAGCTGGTAACTCGTCGCAAATGAGTGATGGCGCTGCTTTTGTTATAATTATGAGTGAAGAGATGGTAAAAGAATTAAATCTTGAACCAATAGCGCGTTTAGTAAATTATGCAGCTGCTGGTGTTGAGCCTCGTATTATGGGAATTGGCCCTGTAAAAGCGATTCCGAAAGCATTAAAACAAGCTGGTTTAAAACAAGATGATTTATCGTTAATAGAATTAAACGAAGCCTTTGCATCTCAATCTTTAGCTGTAATCAGAGAATTAAACTTAAATCCAGATATCATAAATGTAAATGGTGGAGCAATTGCATTGGGTCATCCATTAGGTTGTACGGGAGCAAAACTCTCAGTACAATTATTTGATGAAATGCGTAAGCAAAATATGCAAGGTAAATATGGTGCAGTAACCATGTGTGTTGGTACAGGTCAAGGTGCTTGTGGGATTTTTGAATTTCTTAATTAAAAAACATATTCTGTCCGGTCAAGCACAGTCGGGACCTTATTATCGGAATAGTTACAAAATGGTTCTCGACTGCGCTCGAACAGACAAATTAAAAATAAAGAACATTTTAGATTATAAAATTAATGGAAACTAAAGACAAAGAATTATTAAGAGGTGGTCAATTTCTAGTAAAGGAAACGAACTGCGAAGACGTTTTTACTCCTGAAGATTTTTCAGAAGAACAACAAATGATGAAAGAATCTGTAATGGAGTTTAATGATCGTGAGATCATTCCTCATAAAGCGAGATTTGAAGCGAAAGATTATGCGCTAACCGAAGATGTTATGCGTAAAGCTGGCGAAATGGGCTTTTTAAGTGTTTCTGTTCCTGAAGCCTATGGTGGAATGGGAATGGGATTTGTTTCAACGTGTTTAACATGTGATTATATTTCTAGTGGAACAGGTTCTTTCAGTACAGCTTTTGGTGCACATACAGGAATTGGCACTATGCCAATTACATTATACGGTACCGAAGAACAAAAACAAAAATATGTGCCAAAATTGGCTACAGGCGAATGGTTTGGAGCGTATTGTTTAACAGAACCAGGAGCTGGATCTGATGCAAATTCAGGAAAAACAACTGCAGAATTATCTGCAGATGGAAAATCATATAAAATCAACGGACAAAAAATGTGGATTTCAAATGCAGGTTTCTGTAGTTTGATGATTGTTTTTGCACGTATAGAAGACGATAAAAATATTACTGGATTTATTGTTGAGTATGATAGTGATAATCCTAACGGAATTACCTTAGGTGAAGAAGAACACAAATTAGGTATTCGCGCAAGTTCTACACGTCAAGTATTTTTTAATGATACAATTGTTCCTGTTGAAAATATGCTAGCTGGTCGTGGCGAAGGTTTCAAAATTGCCATGAACGCACTAAATGTTGGACGTATTAAATTAGCTGCTGCATGTTTAGATTCACAACGTCGCATCTTAACGTATGCTGTTAATTATGCTAACGAGCGTAAACAATTTAAAACACCAATTTCCGAATTTGGAGCGATTAAAGTCAAATTAGCTGAAATGGCTGCAAGTGCTTATGCTGGTGAATCAGCTACCTATAGAGCAGCAAAAAATATCGAAGACCGTATCGCTTTACGTGAAGCAGCTGGTAATACTCATCAAGAAGCAGAATTAAAAGGTGTTGAAGAATATGCCATTGAATGTTCTATTTTAAAAGTAGCAGTTTCTGAAGATGTTCAAAACTGTGCAGATGAAGGTATTCAAATTTTTGGAGGTATGGGATTCTCTGAAGAGACACCAATGGAATCGGCTTGGAGAGATGCTCGTATTGCACGTATTTATGAAGGAACTAACGAAATTAACAGAATGTTATCGGTTGGGATGTTAGTTAAGAAAGCCATGAAAGGTCATGTTGATTTATTAGGTCCTGCACAAAAAGTTCAAGAAGAATTAATGGGCATTCCTTCGTTCGAAACACCAGACTATTCTGAGTTGTTCTCTGAAGAAAAAGAAATGATTAAGAAGTTGAAAAAGACCTTCTTAATGGTTGCTGGTGGTGCGGTTCAAAAATACGGCCCTCAATTAGAAGATCATCAACAGTTATTAATTGCTGCTGCAGATATACTAATTGAAATCTATATGGCAGAATCTGCAATTTTAAGAACTGAAAAAAATGCAAAACGTTTTGGAGAAGAAGCACAATCTGCTCAGATAGCCATGGCAAAATTATACTTATATCATGCTGTAGATATTGTTGAAGAAAAAGGAAAAGAAAGTATTATCTCTTTTGCTGAAGGTGATGAGCAACGTATGCTATTAATGGGGTTGAAACGTTTTACAAAATATGTTAATTATCCTGACATTGTAGATTTACGCAAAGAAGTAGCTGAAAAAGTAAAAGCTGAAAATAAATATTGTTTTTAGGAAACTAAAAATTTTTCGTGACTAACTCAAATGTGAAAGACGTTTCAGGATTAATTTCTTGAAGCGTTTTTTATTTTACTATCTTTAAAACATCAACTTTACTAAACTTAAAAATGTGTCTCAGTTATATATATCGTAAACGTCTTAATAATATATAAACCACTTTATATTTAAAATTATGAAAGCACGTATTGTAATTATGTTAATGACTATTGTTTCATTTTTAAGCTTACCTTGTAAAGCACAAACAGCAAAAACACTCGAACCAAAATTAGAAAATATAGCTTGAATTTCTGGCAATTGGAAAAGTGAAGCTTTTGGTGGCAAAACCGAAGAAAATTGGAGCGAACCTTCTGGCGGTTCAATAATGGCGACTTTCAAATTAATTAATAAAGGAAAAGTTATTTTTTATGAAATTGAAATTATAAGAGAAATTGAAAACACACTGATGCTTCAACTAAAACATTTTAATCACGATTTAAAAGGGAGGGAAACCAAAGACGAAACAGTAGATTTTCCTTTAAAACAAATCACACCAAATAAAGTTATCTTTGAAGGTGTAACTTTTGAAAAAATTAATGATAATGAAATGAATATTTATATAGATATGCATCAAAAAAATGGTTCTACTGAAACTGTAAAATTTAATTATACTAAAGACTAAAAATGAAAACTCTAATCCCTTTAGGCTTTTGCCTTATAACTTTTATTTCTTATTCTCAAACCAATCAAAAAATCTATGATATCATTGAGTCTGTTTCTGCAAAACGCATTCAGAAAGACATTCAAACTTTAGTAGATTTTGGCACAAGAAACACTTTTAGCGATACCATTTCTGAAACTCGAGGTATTGGTGCAGCAAGGCGTTGGATAAAATCTGAATTTGAAATTATTTCAAAAAACTGTAATAACTGCTTAAATGTGTTCTATCAAAAAGATTTTGTTACAAAAGAAGGCAATCGCAGAGTGCCACATGACACTTGGGTGGTTAATGTTGTTGCTATTCAAAAAGGTACAAAATACCCTAATCGCTATATTATTATGAGTGGAGATATTGATTCTCGAGCAAGCGATACTATGGACTTTACAACCGATGCGCCTGGAGCAAACGACAATGCCTCAGGAATGGCAGGCACTATTGAAGCTGCTAGAGTTTTGTCGAAATATTCATTTGAAAATAGTATTGTTTATGTCGGACTTTCTGGTGAAGAACAAGGACTTTTTGGTGGTGCAGGATTAGCAAAATATGCACAAGATAAAGGTTGGGACATCATTGGTGTTTTAAACAACGATATGATTGGGAATATTAAAGGTGTTGATGGCATAATTGATAATCAAACCTTTAGAATTTTTTCAGAACCTGTTCCTGCTAATGAATCTGAAAAAGAACGCAATGCACGTCGCTTTTATGGCGGCGAAGTTGACGGTGTTTCTCGTCAGTTAGCACGATATATTCATAAAACTGTAAAAACATATATGCCAGAAATGAACCCCATGATGGTTTACAGATTGGATCGTTTTGGTCGTGGCGGACATCACAGACCTTTTAACGATTTAGGTTTTGCAGGCATAAGAATTATGGAAGCTCATGAAAATTACACGCAACAACACCAAGATATACGTGAAGAAAACGGTATAAAATATGGCGATGTTATTGAGCATGTTAATTTTGATTATGCAAAAAAATTAACTGCAGTAAACGCCATAAATATGGCAAGTTTAGCTGCTGCTCCACCGCAACCTAAAAACATAGCTATTGGAGGTATTGTGCAACCATCGGTTAAATTTAAGTGGGATAAAGTTGATGGTGCTATCGGTTATAAAATTTATTGGAGAGATACCACATCCCCTACTTGGGATAACAGCAGATATGTTGATGATGTTTCAGAATTTACTTTAGATGGTATTGTTATTGATAATTATTTTTTTGGTATCGCATCCGTTGGAGAAAACGGGTTTGAAAGTGTGGTTGTTTTTCCAAATAAAATATTTAGAGATTAATTAACACATACTTAATCATCTTTTTAATTAATTTTAAGCAAAATTTAAAATAATGAATTATACCTTTCGTCTACTTTTGTTTTTTTTAATGCTTTCCACAATTTCTATTGAAGCTCAGGAACTGTTATCAGAAAAACATCATTTCACAAAACAAGATACCTTACGTGGAAGTATTACCCCTGAGCGTGCTTGGTGGGATTTAACCTATTATCATTTAGATATAAAAGTAAGTCCTGAAGAAAAATCAATTAGAGGTAAAAACACCATTCAATATAAAGTTTTAGATAGTCATACAGTGATTCAGGTAGATTTACAAACACCTCTAAAGCTCACAAAAGCAATTCAAAATGGTAAAGAATTAAATATAAATCATGATGGAAACGCTCATTTTATTACATTAATCGACAAACAAAACATTGGTGATATTAATAGCATAACGGTTTATTACGAGGGTATTCCTAAAGAAGCTATTCGTGCTCCTTGGGATGGTGGCGTTTCTTGGAAAAAAGACAACAATGGGAACCATTTTATAGCAACATCGTGTCAAGGCTTAGGTGCAAGCGTTTGGTGGCCTAATAAAGATCACATGTACGATGAAGTAGATAGTATGTTAATTAGTGTTAATGTACCTAAAGATTTAATGAATGTTTCTAATGGCAGATTACGACTTGTTGAACAAATTGGTGATACAAAAACATTCCATTGGTTTGTAAAAAATCCTATAAACAATTATGGTGTAAATATGAATATTGGTGATTATGTTAATTTTTCTGAAGTATACGACGGTATGGCAGGAAACTTAAATATGGATTATTATGTATTACGCGATAATCTTGAAAAAGCCAAAGAACATTTTAAAGATGCACCTAAAATGATGAAAGCTTTTGAGCATTGGTTCGGACAATACCCCTTTTATGCTGATAGTTTTAAATTAGTTGAAGTGCCTTATTTAGGTATGGAACATCAAAGCTCTGTAACTTATGGAAATCAATATAAAAAAGGATATTTAGGTAACGATTTATCTGGAACAGGTTGGGGTTTAAAATTCGATTTTATTATTATACATGAAGCAGGACACGAATGGTTTGCCAATAATATTACCAATAAAGATATTGCTGATATGTGGATTCATGAAAGCTTTACAGCCTATTCAGAAAATTTATTTTTAGATTATTATTACGGAAAAGAAGCCTCGGCAGACTATGTTATTGGTACTCGAAAAAATATAGCAAATGATAAACCCATTATTGGGAAATATTACGATGTAAATAAAAAAGGCTCAGGTACAGACATGTATTATAAAGGTGCAAACATGCTACACACCTTAAGGCAACTTATTGAAGATGATGAAAAATGGCGACAAATTTTACGTGGTTTAAACACCACTTTTTACCATCAAACAGTAACAACAAAACAAGTTGAAGATTATATAAGTAAACAAACGGGAATCAACTTAACCGAATTTTTTAATCAGTATTTAAGAACTACTAAAATTCCAACTTTAGAATATTCTCATAATAAAAAGGCTTTAAAGTATAGATGGACAAACATTGTTGATGGTTTTGATATGCCAATTCAAGTAAAAATTGGAAATAACGAACAGTGGATTTATCCAAAATCTGAATGGCAAACCATGGAAGTTCCTTCTAGTAAAACACCAATTAGTATTGATAGAGATTTTTATATAGAAGTAAAAGAACTTTAGTTTCTATGGAATTTCCTGAACTTTATTTTAAAACGGATACTGAATGGCGTGAATGGTTACACATAAATCATAGTACTACAAAAGGTGTTTATTTAATCTTTTATAAAGTTGAAAACAAAGAAGCTTCTATGCGATGGGAAGATGCTGTAAAAGTCGCGCTATGTTATGGTTGGATAGATTCTACAGTAAAAAGTTTAGGCAACGGAAAACGCAGACAATACTTTACTCCTAGAAACCCGAAAAGTGTTTGGAGTGCTTTAAATAAAAAGTATATTAAAGAATTAACTGCTAAAAAAACAATGCATAAAAGTGGTTTGCTAACTATTGAAATAGCAAAAGCTAACGGTTCTTGGACTGCTTTAGATGAGGTTGAAAAGGGTATAATCCCTAAGGATTTACAAGTTGAATTTGATAATAATAGTGAAGCCTTTAAAAACTATAAAAACTTCGCGCCTTCATACAGAAAAAGCTATTTATATTGGCTAAATCAAGCAAAACGAGAAGCCACAAGAGAAAAACGTATTACAGAAATTATTAAACTTTGTAATGCAAACATTAAAGATAGAGGTAATTGGTAATTGATTTCTTAACACCCTTTTAAGAATAGTTATAATCTAATTTTCCTATTTTCGACGGTTTAAAATATTCATTTGAAGGCAAAAACCAG
Source organism: Wocania ichthyoenteri Th78 (assembly GCF_000789235.1). Classification (GTDB taxonomy): domain Bacteria; phylum Bacteroidota; class Bacteroidia; order Flavobacteriales; family Flavobacteriaceae; genus Wocania_A; species Wocania_A ichthyoenteri. The sequence continues at coordinate 2,973,475 of NZ_KN525716.1, read as the reverse complement.
ATTACTAGCAAAACAATCAAGAATCTACAGAAAACTGCATCGTTTTATTGCCGTTCCCTTTGTTTTATTTATGTTTTTACTAGGAGTAACTGGTTTGCTTCTTACTTGGAAAGAACAATTACAATTTAAGCCTAAAACACAAACCGCAGTTTTAAACAATAAGCATTTAATTTCCTTAGACAAAATTACAAAAAATGCTATTAATCACATTGAAGCTTTAAACTTAAACTCTGAGATTAACAGAGTTGATTACAGACCCAATAAAGGTGTTGTTAAGGTAAGGTTTGAAAATCATTTTACCGAGTTACAAATAGATTGCTATACTGGTCAAGTAGTTTCTGAAAAACAAAGAACAGCAGATATTATTGAGATGATTCACGATGGATCTATTTTAGATTATCTATTTAAAAACAAGTCTACACCAATAAAACTTTTTTACTCTTCAGTAACTTCATTAGCACTAATACTCCTTTCTTTTAGCGGTTTTTGGTTATGGCTCAAACCTCGACAAATTAAAAAAATAAAGAGCTAATATTAGATTACGAAATATCTAACTCCTTTTCATTAACTTTAAAACTTCATTTAACTAATTGAACTTCACAATGAAAAAACTCATATCCTTAGCAATGCTATCCTGCATTACAATCATTTCTGCACAAAATTTTTCAATGGATTTATTAAAAAATATGCATCCACGCAATATTGGTCCTGGAGGAATGTCTGGTCGTGTTACTGCAATTGATGTGGTTCATAAAAACCCAGATGTTATGTATGTTGGTACCGCTTCTGGCGGACTTTGGAAATCAACTTCTGGAGGTATAACTTGGAACCCTGTTTTTGATAAGGAAGTAACGGCATCTATTGGTGCTGTTGCCATTCAACAATCTAATCCTAGTGTTATTTGGGTTGGAACAGGCGAAGGTAATCCAAGAAACAGTTTAAATGGTGGTTATGGTATATTTCGCTCTCTTGATGGTGGCAAATCATGGAAATCAATGGGTTTAGAAAACACACGCCATATTCATCGTGTTATTATCGATCCAACAAATCCTGATGTTGTATATGTCGCTGCAATTGGCTCGCCTTGGGGAGAACATCCAGAACGCGGTGTTTTTAAAACGACTGATGGTGGTCAAACTTGGAACAAAATTCTTTTTGTAAACAATAAAACTGGTGCTGCAGATTTAGTGATGGATCCAACAAATCCTAATAAATTAATTGCAGCCGTATGGGAGCATAAACGCGACCCGTGGTTTTTTAATTCTGGTGGCGAAGGTTCTGGTTTACATATGACACATGACGGCGGAAAAACATGGAAAAAAATCACAGACGAAGATGGTTTACCAAAAGGTAATTTAGGACGTATTGGTGTTGCCATAGCAGCAAACAAACCAAATATTGTTTATGCGTTAGTTGAAGCTAAAAAAAATGCACTTTATAAAAGTGAAGACGGCGGTTTTAAATGGAAAAAAATAAACGATAAAGACGATATTGGTAATCGTCCGTTTTATTATTCTGAAATTTATGTCGATTCACAAAATGAAAATCGAGTGTATTCCATTTATACATATGTTAATGTTTCGGAAGATGGTGGCAAGAATTTCACACAACTTATGCCTGCTTATGGTGTAGATAATGGTGTGCACCCAGATCATCATGCGTGGTGGATTCATCCTAATAACGGAAATTTCATGATTGATGGAAATGATGGCGGACTTAACATTACAAAAGATGGTGGTAAATCGTGGCGATTTATTGGCAACCTTCCAGTAGCTCAGTTTTATCACATTAATGTAGACAACGATATTCCATACAATGTTTACGGCGGCATGCAAGATAATGGCTCGTGGAAAGGTCCAGCTTATGTTTGGAAAGCGCAAGGTATTCGAAATTCTTATTGGCAAGAAATTAGCTTTGGTGATGGATTTGATGTCGTTCCTGATAAAGAAGATTCGCGTTTTGGTTGGACGATGAGTCAACAAGGTTATGTAAGTCGTTATGATGCTGAAACTGGAAATAATTATACAGTAAAACCAACACATCCTAATGCCGATGTTAAGCTTCGTTTCAACTGGAATTCAGCCATAAGTATCGATCCTTTTGATAGTAGTACTTTATATTTTGGTAGTCAATTTGTACATAAATCGACTGATAAAGGATTAACATGGAAACTTATTTCAGATGACTTAACAACTAACAATCCTGAAAAACTAAAGCAAAGTGAAAGTGGCGGATTAACCATAGATGCTACAGGTGCAGAAAACCATTGTACTATTTTAGTTATTGAACCATCGCCAATAGAAAGGGATATGCTTTGGATTGGTACAGATGATGGTCGTGTACATGTTACTCAAAATGGCGGACAAACCTATATAGATGTCACCAAAAATATAAAAGGGTTACCAGCAGGAAGCTGGATTCCACAAATAAAAGCTTCAAATAAAAATAAAGGTGAAGCGCTTTTAATTGCTAATGATTACAGACGTTTTAATTACACACCTTATGCATACAGGACCAAAGATTACGGTAAAACTTGGACACGTATTATTGATGCAAATGATGTTGAAAGCTACACATTATCAATTATTGAAGATATTCAAGAACCAAACCTTCTTTTTTTAGGAACAGATGATGGCTTATATATCTCACTTAATGCAGGTGAAAAATGGATAAAATGGACTGAAGGCTTCCCAACGGTTTCAGTAAAAGATTTGATTATCCATCCACGAGAACACGATTTAATTATAGGCACTTTTGGTCGTGCCGCTTGGGTTTTAGATGATATTCGTCCGTTACGAGCCCTAGCAAAAAACAATCAACTTTTAAGTAAAAAATTAGAATTATTCTCACCTCCTGTCGCCTATCAAGCTGCCTATCAACAACCCACAGGAAGCAGATTTGGTGGTGATGCTTTGTATCATGGTGAAAATAGAAAGAGTGGTGCTCAAATGTCGTATTATGTAACGGTTGATGAAAAAGAAGCGTCTAATAATGATGAAAAAGATGAAAAGGAAGAAGAAAATGATTCTTCTGAAAAAGACGTAACGAAAGTAAAGTGGGATTCGTTAACTATGAAAATTTATGATGGCGATCGTTTAATAAGAACTTTAAAACAAAAAGCGCCAAAAGAAAGTGGTATACATAAATGGACTTGGTATATGGATGAAAAAGGCCCAGATAGAGCATCGAGAACCATTAGAAAAAGTAACAGAGAAAACGGTGGCGTACAGGTAAAACCTGGTACATATAAGATTGTTATGCACTTCGGAGATCAAACTTCAGAAGAAATGATTACTGTTAAAAGCGATCCGCGACTTAACAAATCTATCACTAATATTAATGAAGTTTATACTGCTTCAAAACATATTGAAAGCCTATCTCAACTTATGGCTGATGCTGTTAAACAATTAGTTGAAAGTAAAGACATTTCAAAAAAATATCAATCCAGTCTTAAAAAATTAAATAAAGAACAATATAAATATGAAATAAAGGCTTCAAAAGACATCATTAAGAAAATAGATGAATTAATTGCTCTCTATTTAGGAAAAGAAGATAAACGCCAAGGCATTACACGAAATCCAAAAGTTAATATTAGCCAACGTATAAGTTTAGCAAATAGCTATATTAGATCTAGACAAAATGGACTAACGGCAACAGAAAACACGTTGATAGAACATGCTAAAAATACTTTAAAAGATGGCTTAGATAAAACCAATGCCTTTTTTAATGAAGATTGGGAAACCTATAAAAACGAGATGGAAGCTATAAAATCATCACCGTTTAAAACAACAAAATCATTTAAATTGAATTAACAGAAAAAAACTGTTCTATTTTCACACTTAAAGGATTTTATGTTTAAAAAATCTTAACAAAAAGGTGCTGTCTTTTATATTTAAGACAGCACCTTTTTTATTATTCTACGCGCTTAAGTGCGTCTATATTTTCAATTTTTATTTGCTTACCTACAGTAGCTATTAATCCTTCTTTTTTAAATTGAGATAGCACACGAATCGCAGATTCTGTAGCTGTTCCAACTATATTTGCAAAATCTTCTCGAGAAAGTAAAATACTTAAAGTTCCATCAGGGTTTGTACCAAAACTATCATGTATATAAACCAATGCTTCAGCTAGACGTTGTCTCACAGATTTTTGAGCCATATTTACTATAACATCGTCGGCTTCTTTTAAATCATGAGCCATTTCTTTTAATACTTCAAACGAAAATTTTGAATTACTTTGTAAATCGTTAATAATTTCGCTTTTAGGGATAAAACAAACCTCCATATCATTTAAAGCTACTGCCTGTAAATTAGAACTCTCATCAGAAATAAGAGATCGTTGTCCCAACAGTTGACCTTTAACAACCATTTTTACAATTTGATCTTTACCATTGGCACTTAATTTTGATAGTTTACAAATACCATCTTTAACACAATAAACGCCATTTAACGTTTCACCTTCTTCAAAAATAACATCTCCTTTTTTAATAATCATAGATGTTTTACAACTAGAAATACGAACTAACTCATCTTTAGTCAATGCTTTAAGTGAATTGAATTGTTTAACAATGCATTGCTCACACTTACCCATAATAAATAATTGGTGTTTTTGTAAAAATAAAGAAAACATGACAAATATCATATTAAAACTTTCACTAACTTTTAACCTTTGCAAAAGGTATAAATGAGCAAATAAAATGAATAAAAACACATGTTTTCATTGTGGTTTAGATGCTGCTTTCTCTAAAATTACATTTGATGACAAATCGTTTTGCTGTAATGGTTGCAAAACGGTTTACGAAATTTTTTCTACAAACGATTTAACTTGTTATTACGACTTACAACAAGCTCCTGGTACAACACCAAAAGACATTGAGGGTAAATACGACTTTTTAGAAAACTCAAAAATCATAGAACAGTTATTAGAATTTAATGATGATGAAGTACAAATTATTAGTTTATACATCCCAAATATTCATTGCAGTTCTTGTATTTGGATTCTAGAAAATTTGAATAAATTAAATAGCTCAGTAAGTTCGTCCATAGTTAATTTTGGAAAAAAAACTGTTCGAGTTTCTTTTAATTCTAAATCGATTACATTAAAAAATCTGGTTACGTTACTTAGCAGTATTGGCTATGAGCCTTATATAAGTTTAGACGATTATAGCGTTGGCAAAAAAGAAATTGACCGATCGCTGATTTATAAATTAGGTGTTGCCGGTTTTGCTTTTGGAAACGTGATGTTTTTGTCATTTCCCGAGTATTTTGAAGTTGGCGAATTTTGGATAGAACAATACAAACACCTTTTTAGATGGCTTATGTTTGCCTTTTCGGTACCAGTTGTTTTTTACTCGGCTCAAGGATATTTTATTTCGGCATATAAAGGTTTGCGTTCTAAAATTTTAAATATTGATATTCCCATTGTACTAGGGGTTTTGGTATTATTTTTAAGGAGCTCCGTTGAAATCATGCTCGATATAGGTTCAGGCTTTTTTGATAGCTTAACTGGACTTATTTTCTTTTTGTTACTCGGTAAATTTTTTCAACAGAAAACCTATTCGTTTTTATCTTTTGAGCGTGATTATAAATCGTATTTCCCGATTGGGATTACAAAAATAACATCTGAAGGTAAAGAAGAAGCGACCCAAGTTTACGATATTAAAAAAGGCGACCGATTACTTATTAGAAACGAAGAATTAATTCCCGTGGATTGTATTTTAATAAAAGGGAATGCACGGATTGATTATAGTTTTGTTACAGGTGAATCTAAAACAGTTTCTAAACTATCTGGAGACAAACTTTTTGCTGGCGGCAAACAACTTAATGGCACTATTGAAGTTGATGTTTTAAAATCTGTTGAGCAAAGTTACCTCACACAACTTTGGAGTAACGATGTGTTTAAAACCGACAAAGAATTGGCTTTTACAAACATTACAAATAGCATTAGTAAACGCTTTACAATCACTATTTTATTAATTGCTTTGGTTGCCACTTCGTATTGGTTAATTGTAGATTCTAGCAAAGCATTAAACGTTTTTACGTCAGTTTTAATTATTGCTTGTCCGTGTGCTATTGCACTGTCTGCGCCTTTTACTTTTGGAAATATTTTACGCATTTTAGGGAAGAAGAAATTCTATTTAAAAAACGCTAGTGTTATTGAACAATTAGCAAAAATAAATACTATCATTTTTGATAAAACAGGAACGATAACGGTAAACAAAGAAATGTCTATTAATTATGAAGGCGAAGCACTTTCATTGACTGAAGAATCGCTTTTAAAAAGTACGTTGCGAGGTTCTAATCATCCGTTAAGCAGGTCGTTATACGAAGTTTTAAGTGAACATAATGTTGTATCATTAGACACTTTTGAGGAACATTTAGGCAAAGGTATTGAAGCTAAATACAATCAAGAGTATATAAAGGTAGGTTCTGCGCCTTTTGTTGGTTATACTGCAGATACAGCAGCATTAAACACCACCGTACACGTTAGCACTAACAACAAGTATAAAGGAAAATTCACATTTTATAATGCTTATAGAAAAGGCTTATCACAATTGTTTAACACCCTAAAAAAGGGTTACGATTTGGTGATTCTTTCTGGCGATAATGCAGGTGAAAAAGACAATTTAACTAAATTACTACCAACAAAAACCAAATTGTTATTTAATCAAAAACCAGAAGATAAATTAGAGTATATAAAATACCATCAAACTGAAGGTGCAAATGTTTTAATGATTGGCGACGGATTAAACGATGCTGGTGCCTTAGCGCAAAGCAATGTTGGTATTGCCATTTCTGAAAACGTTAATGTATTTTCTCCAGCTTGCGATGCTATTTTAGATGCTTCAAAATTCAACCAATTATTTAATTATATAAAGGTTTCTAAATCAGCTATAAAAATTATAAAATGGAGTTTCGTGTTGTCATTCATTTATAACATTATTGGACTTTATTTCGCAGTGACAGGGCAATTAGCTCCAGTAGTTGCGGCCATATTAATGCCTTTAAGTTCTATAAGCATTGTAGTATTTACTACCATTTGCACTAATTTTTTAGGAAGAAAACTGAAATAGATATAAGAACTAAATTTAGCAAATGAGCGCGTTAGGGATTGAGGCATTTGTTGAAGCTCGCCGACGAAGGAGGAAGCGACTGCCGAAAGCTCGACCCTTGTGGTAACGCAATAAATAAAATAATGAATGAAACATGACAAAAATCATGTTTTAGCAAAGCTTATAAAAGTAATTTTGAACCATAACTTCTAATAGGTATGAGTGTTATATATATATTATTGAGTATCAGTATTATTGTTGCTATTGGCTTTTTTATTGCATTTATATATGCTGTAAAAAAAGGACAATTTGATGACAGCTACACACCTTCTGTTAGAATGCTTTTTGAAGACGAACTTGTTAAAAAACAACCAAAACCATCATTAAGAACTAAAAAGACCAATTAATTATTATGAAATCGCCACTTTAAAAGTAGATTAAAAACCCTTAATAAATTAGTGATTGCATAAGACCATTGAAAAACAAATAATTATTTACTTATGAAAGTACAACAGTTTCATTACGATAATAAAATCGTTAAAAATTTCCTCTATGCTACCATGCTTTGGGGAGTTATAGGTATGTTAGTAGGTTTACTATTAGCATTTATGTTTTTATTCCCTAACCTAACCGACGGTATTTCGTGGTTAAGTTTTGGTCGTTTAAGACCATTACACACCAATGCTGTTATTTTTGCCTTTGTAGGTAATGCTATTTTTGCGGGTGTTTATTACTCGTCGCAGCGTTTACTTAAAGCAAGAATGTTTAGCGATGCATTAAGTAAAATTAACTTTTGGGGTTGGCAATTAATTATTGTTGGTGCTGCTATTACACTACCTTTAGGCTATACCACATCAAAAGAATATGCCGAATTAGAATGGCCTTTCGATATTGCTATAGCTTTAGTTTGGGTAGTTTTTGGTTGGAATTTAATTGGAACTATTTTAAAAAGAAGACAACGCCATTTATATGTTGCTATTTGGTTTTACATTGCCACATTTGTAACCGTTGCTGTGCTTCATATTTTTAATAGTTTAGCGTTACCTGTTAGCGCCATGAAAAGCTACTCGGTGTACGCAGGTGTACAAGATGCTTTGGTACAATGGTGGTACGGACATAATGCCGTGGCGTTTTTCTTAACTACACCGTTTTTAGGATTGATGTACTATTTTGTCCCTAAAGCAGCAAACAGACCAGTGTATTCTTATAGATTATCTATTATTCACTTTTGGTCTTTAATTTTTATTTATATCTGGGCTGGACCACATCACCTTTTATATACGGCGTTACCAGAATGGGCTCAAAACTTGGGTGTTGCATTTTCAGTGATGTTATTAATGCCATCTTGGGGTGGTATGATAAATGGGTTATTAACATTACGTGGTGCTTGGGATAAAGTACGTACCGATCCTGTTTTGAAATTTATGGTTGTAGCCATTACTGGTTATGGTATGGCAACTTTTGAAGGTCCTTTATTATCACTTAAAAATGTAAATGCTATTGGACATTTTACAGATTGGATTATCGCCCACGTACACGTTGGTGCGTTAGCTTGGAATGGGTTTTTAACCTTTGGAATGATTTATTACTTAGTTCCGAAACTATTTAAAACGAAATTATACTCTATAGGATTAGCTAATTTACATTTCTGGATTGGTACTTTAGGAATCATAATGTATGCACTACCATTATATGTTGCTGGATTTACCCAAGCCAGTATGTGGAAACAATTTAACCCAGATGGAACATTAACATACGGAAACTTTTTAGAAACGGTTACCGAAATTATGCCCATGTATTGGATGCGTGCTATCGGTGGAACGCTTTTTATTGTTGGTATGTTAATTCTTGTTTACAATATTATTGTAACTATCAAAAATGGTAGTAAAGTAGAAGATGAATTAGCTGAAGCCCCTGCATTACAAAACGTATCAAAACGTCGTACTGCTGGCGAAGGGTGGCATACTTGGTTAGAAAGAAAACCAGTACAATTAACATTATTAGCAACTGTAGCTATTTTAATTGGTGGTATTGTTCAAATAGTTCCAACTATTATGGTGAAATCTAATATCCCAACAATAAGTAGTGTACAACCGTATACGCCATTAGAGTTAGAAGGTCGCGATATTTACATTCGCGAAGGTTGTGTGGGCTGTCACTCACAAATGATTCGTCCTTTTAGAAGTGAAGTAGAACGCTATGGTGAATACTCTAAAGCTGGAGAATTTGTATACGACCATCCATTCCTTTGGGGGAGTAAACGTACAGGGCCAGATTTACATCGTATTGGTGGAAAATATTCAGACAATTGGCACTTAGATCATATGTACGACCCACAAAGTACATCATCTGGATCTATAATGCCAGCGTATCAGTGGTTAATTAGAAACGAACTTGACAAGTCTAATACTGAAGCTAAAATGAAAACTATGGTAACTCTAGGTGTTCCTTATTCCGACGAAGATATTGCAAACGCACAACAAGCCATGTTAGATCAAGGCACGCAAATTGAAAAAAACTTGTATAGCAATCCTGATTTTGCAAAAACTTACGAATCTGACAAAGCTGCTGGAAGTTCAGAATTTATTGAGATGCGTAATCGTGAAATTGTAGCATTAATAGCCTATTTACAACGCTTAGGAACCGACATTAAAGTAAACAATTTAGAAACCGCTCAAAACTAAAAATCATGCTAAAATTTGTAAAAAACCATATGGAAAGCATCACCGGTATTGAAATATACCCGATTATTTCTTTACTTATATTTTTCATCTTTTTTGCAGTCCTGTTTTGGTGGGTTTTTACTGCTAAAAAAGACTATATAAAAACGGTAAGCAACTTACCATTAGACAACCAAAATCAAACAGAATTATGAGAAATTTCATTCCATCTTGGGTAAGAGTACCAATAGTATTCTTTATCATCTTCGGACTTGTAGAATATTTTGTAGATTCTGGTGACAAGCCAGCATTTATAGAACAGCCCATAGTATTACTATTTTTATTGTTAGTACTATTAGTTCTTATCGCTATTGAAGCTATCGTTGCTTCTGTTGATAATATTTTGTATCAAAGTTTAGATGAAGCAGGCAAAGCAAGATATGATTCGAAAAGAAGTAAAGTACCAGAGTTTAAGTGGATAAAAAACACTTACAAAAAATTATTAGGGTCAAAACCTATACAAGAAGAACACGAAATTATTTTAGACCATAATTATGATGGCATAAAAGAATTAGATAATAATCTTCCACCATGGTGGATATACAGCTTTTACATTTCAATAATATTTGCTATTGTTTATTTAGCAAGATTCCATGTATTTAATGGTGAGAATCAATATAATGAATTAGAAACTGAATATGCCGAAGCAAAAATTGCAATTGAAAACTATAAAAAAACAGCTAAAGATTTAGTTGATTTTAATACCGTTGAATTATTAACTGAATCATCCGATTTAAAAGCTGGACAGAAAATTTTCGAACTCAATTGTGTAGCTTGCCATAAAGCAGATGGTGGTGGTGGTATTGGTCCGAACCTAACTGATGAACATTGGATATTAGGTGGCGGCATCAAAAATGTATTTAAAACTGTTTCTGAAGGTGGTCGTGATGGTAAAGGTATGATTGCTTGGAAACAAAGTTTAAAACCAGCCGAAATTGCTCAAGTGTCAAGTTATGTTTTACAATTTCAAGGCACCATGCCAGCAGAACCAAAAGCAGCAGAAGGTGAGGTTTGGGTTGCTGAAAAAGAATAACACATTGTTAATACAAGTACAGTAAACTATTTTTTTACCAATTCAATTAGGTTAAAAAAATCCAGACCTGTTAAGTTTACATAACCCTAACAGGTCTAACAAAATAAAAAACACTTTGGAAACCCCAGAAAAAGAATCATTTAGAGACAGCATCGGGACACTAACCGATGAAGGAAAACGTGCTTGGGTTTATCCAAAAAAACCAAGTGGTAAATACTATGAGAAGCGTAAAATAGTAAGCTATGTTTTACTTGCTGTATTATTCGCAGCTCCGTTTATAAAAGTTAATGGCAACCAATTCTTGATGTTTAATATTTTGGAACGCCGCTATAATATATTTGGTTTTCCTTTTTGGCCACAAGATTTTCATTTGCTGGTAATTTCAATGATTATTGGTGTTATTTTTATTGCGCTTTTTACTGTTGGTTTTGGTCGTATATTTTGTGGTTGGATTTGTCCACAAACCATTTTTATGGAAATGGTTTTCCGACGTATTGAATATTGGATTGATGGAGATAGAAACAAGCAACGTAAATTAGACAAACAAAAATGGGACGCTGAAAAAATAAAAAAACGTGTTTTAAAATGGTTTATATTTTTAGTCATTTCGTTTTTAATTGCCAATGTGTTTTTAGCCTATTTAATAGGTAGTGATAAACTTTTAAGATATATTATAGATGGTCCTTTTCAGCATTTGGGCACATTATTTCCTCTAATTATTTTCCCAGCAGTATTCTATTTTGTATTTGCTTGGTTTAGAGAACAAGTCTGTATTATAGCTTGCCCTTACGGAAGATTGCAAGGGGTATTACTCGATAATAAATCCATAATTGTAGCTTACGATCATAAACGTGGTGAAGGTAAAAATGGCAGAAAAAAGTTTAGAAAAGATGAAGACCGAAAAGAACTAGGACATGGTGATTGTATAGATTGTTTACAATGTGTGCACGTTTGTCCAACTGGAATTGATATTAGGAATGGCACCCAACTAGAATGTGTAAATTGTACAGCTTGTATTGATGAATGCGACCATATAATGGAAAGCATCAATCTACCAAAAGGCTTAATTAGGTATGCTAGCGAAAACGAAATAGAGAAAAAAGAGAAATTTAAGCTTACCGCAAGAATGAAAGGCTACATTGCCGTACTAACCATTCTAACAGGAATTTTAATTGGCATGCTATTGGTACGAAATGATGTTGAGGCCAGAATATTACGCTTACCAGGACAACTATATGAGCATAAAAAAAGTACTATTATTAGTAATGTATTTACATATAAATTAGTAAATAAAACATCAAAAACTATTGAAAACATAAGCTTTAAACTTAGAAAGTATAAAGGTGAAATTAAATTAGTATCAACAACTAACAATTTTGTAGTACCAGAACAAGGATTAGCAGAAGGTACGTTGTTTATTGAAATTGATAAGAACGAATTAAAAGGTGATAAAAACAAACTAACTATTGATGTTTACAGTGGTGATAATTTAATTGAAACCACAACGGTTAGTTTTTTAGCACCAAGAAGTTATAATTAAAATAAGTTAACAGTGTTCAGTCTTCAGTAGGCAGTGCACTCCATTGAAAAAAAAAGTTTAATTAAAAAAGATTCCTGCTTTCGCAGGAAGCAAGATTATGAAATTTAATTGGGGAACTGGAATTGTATTGGCTTTTATAGGCTTTATTAGCTTTATTATGTACTTTATTATTACTATGAATACAGACAGCAAATACGACCATGATTTAGTTACTGAAGATTATTATAAGCAAGAGCTAGAATTTCAAAATGATATTGATAAACAGAAAAATGGCAATGCTTTAAAAACAAATATAGATTGGAAAAAAACGAATGAGGGTATTGTTATATTATTCCCTGAAGCGTTAAAGACTGAAAATATAACTGGAAAAGTGTTCCTATATAGACCATCTAATAAACAATTTGACTTTGATATTACTATTTCATTGTCAAACCACAATTTGCTCATACCTGACAAACGTTTGTTAGGTGGTCGTTGGAACATTATAGTAGATTGGCAATATAAAGGAAAATCGTATCTCTACAAAAAAGAGATTGTGTATTAACTAATTTTTAGTATCACCTCGAGCGCAGTCGAGAGGTCATTTAAAAACATAATAAACACTAAATTAGGTCTCGACTGCGCTCGACCTGACAAAATAAGATATGCTTTGGTCTGCACTTATATTGGGTCTTTTAGGAAGTTTTCATTGTATTGGTATGTGCGGTCCTATTGCGTTTATGTTGCCTGTAGACCGAAGTAATTCTACTAAAAAAATAATACAAATTTCCATCTATCATTTTGGTAGATTATTAGCATACAGCTTAATTGGATTAGTTTTTGGTCTAGTAGGAAAAAGCCTTTACATATTTGGGTTACAACAACAATTATCTATTATCATAGGGATTTTAATGATTATTGTAATACTAATTCCTGTACGTACCTTTAATAAGTATAATGTCTCAAAACCACTTTATAAACTCATTTCTAAAGTAAAATCTGCTTTAGGTAAAGCCTTAAAAAAGAAAACTGCCGATACGTTTTTAACTATTGGTTTTTTAAATGGATTTTTACCTTGCGGATTGGTTTATATGGCAGTTTTTGCATCTATAACAACAGGTAATGCTTTACAAGGTAGTTTGTATATGATGTTATTTGGTCTAGGTACTATTCCATTAATGACATCTGCTATTTATTTAGGAAAATTTTTAAATACTACTATAAAACAACGTATCCAAAAAGCTATTCCTGTTTTTGTAGTTATAATTGGATTACTATTTATTATTAGGGGTTTAGGCTTAGGTATTCCTTACCTATCGCCTGCTCCAATTACAGAAATAACTTCGAGTGGCATAGAGTGTCATTAAAATTATTTAAATTCATAAAAAAAGAATTATTACTAACTAAAACTATATTTTAAATGTTATAACTGGTAATGTAGAATGGTTTGCAACATCTTCCCCCACGCTACCTTGAAAGAAATGAGACAAGCCTTTTCTGCCATGAGTAGGCACAGCAATTAAATCTGCTCCCATTTTAATAGAAAAATTTAATATACCATCTTCAACAGTGTAATCAGACACGTAATACACATCTTTCATACGGTCTAAATTCCTATCAGCTTTAGTAAAAAAGTTAACAACGAGGCGTTCAATTTCTAATGAATTTTTAAATCTATCATTAGGTAAATTTACATAAACCAAATACATTTTAGAACCCATCTTCTCGAACAACTTTGAAGCGTTTAAATAAGCCTTTACTGATTCTTCTGAAAAATCGCAAGCAAATACTACATCTTCAAAATTCACTTGATTTAATTTGTTTTTTAGCACCAATACGGGAATATCTGCATTGCGAACCACACGCTCTGTATTAGACCCTATAAAGAGTTCTTTAACACCACTTGTTCCGTGAGATCCCATAACAATAAGATCTGCATCATGTTTTTTCGCAACATCATTTACCTCACTAAAAACCTTAAAGTGCTTAACTATTGGAGTAACTTTTATACCCTTTAAGTAATCTTTATCAAGAAAGCTTTCAAATTTTTGTTCTGCTAGCTTAAAAAAGAATACTGCCTTTTGGTTTTGTAATCCGTCGCTTGCATTTAGCATAATATCAGACATTTCTAACATATGTAATGCTAACAGTTCCGCATTGTTCTTCTTTGCTAATTTAGCCGCAGCTTTTAAAGCAAACTCTGAATGCTCAGAAAAATCTATAGGTACAATAATTTTTTTCATTAGTTATTTTTTTTAGGTTCCCATTATATTCATTATTTAATATGTTATAATAATGAATTCATAAATCTTTCGATTTCATGGGAATGACAATTTCAACTGGTACTTCGATGACTTTCATCGAAGCGCTTTTATTCTATTAAACAGTCATAGAAAACAATTGCACATCAGGTTGTTTTCGTTGCAATAACACATCAAATGCCATACAAATATTTCTAACAAATGGTTGACCTGCTTTTGTAACTTCAATACTATTTGAGTTAATAATTAACAATCCATCATTCTCCATTTCTTTTAATTGTATGAGTGTTTCTGGTATTTCTTCAAAATAAAGACAATCTTTTGTCCATGAAGTTTTAAATTGACACATTAAATTAAGAATATGCTTTCTTATAATTAAATCTTCTTCGTTTAAAATATGCCCTCTATACACAGGAATTATATCTTCATTTATTAAACGATAATACGCTTCAATACCTTTTACATTTTGAGCAAATCCATACCAGCTGTCGCTAATTGAAGACACTCCTAAACCAACCATCGCTTGGGTTTTAGATGCTGTATAGCCCATAAAATTCCTGTGCAAACTACCATTTTGTATTGATTGATATAAACTATCTGTGGTTAACGCAAAATGATCCATTCCTATTTCATGGTAACCAACCTCAGCAAGTAGTTCTTTGCCTAATTCGTATTGAGCGCGTTTTAATCCTGCCGATGGCAAATCGGTATCTTTAAAACCACGTTGTCCATTTCCTTTTATCCAAGGCACATGTGCATAACTATAAAATGCTAACCTATCTGGAAACAGCTCTTTTGTTTTTAATATGGTTTCTTTTACATGCTCTAAAGTTTGAAATGGTAGACCAAAAATAATATCATGCCCTACCGATGTATATCCAATTTCTCGTGCTAATTCTGTAGCGCGTTTTACATTTTCAAAAGGTTGAATTCTGTGTATTGCCTTTTGCACCGTTTCATTATAATCTTGTACACCATAACTTACTCGCCTAAAACCTACATTGTAAAGTGCTTGTAAGTGTTCTCGCGTTGTATTGTTAGGATGTCCTTCAAAACTAAACTCACAGTTTTCAGCAAGTTTGGCATCCTTTAAAATACCATTTATTAGTTGTGTTAAATTTTCTGGACTAAAAAAAGTTGGTGTACCTCCACCAAGGTGCATTTCTTTAATTATTGGCTTTTCATCAAATAATTCTAAATATAAATGCCATTCTTTTAAAACCGCATTTATATAAGGAGACTCAACACTATGCTGTTTTGTAATACGTTTGTTGCAACCACAAAATGTGCATAAACTTTCGCAAAAGGGTAAATGAATATAAAGACTTATACCTTCTTTTAAATTACTTTCTTTAAACGATTTTGCTAAAGATTGTTTCCATTTTTCTAATGAAAATGTCTCATCATCCCAATAAGGCACCGTTGGGTAACTTGTATACCGCGGTCCTGCAATATTGTATTTGTTTATTAATTTGCTTAACATACCTAACTTTTATAATACAAAACTAATAAATGGCTTAGATTAAAAATATGATATATGTCATATAGAATATTTGCAATTCCATAATTAATAACTTAACTTTCGAATAAATAAAAATACTAGCAAAATGAAAAAAATAAGCTTCCTATTAATTGTTCTAACATTAAGTGTTTTAGCATGTAAAAGTGATAAAAAAAAGACTGAAAATACAGAAGATGCTGTAGCTACTGAAATAAAAGTAGAGACACCAAAAAAACTTAAAATAGCTTTAAATGCCAAAAGCAATAGTAATGTTTCTGGTAATGCCGTGTTTAAAGAAGAAAACGGTACGGTAACTATGACTGTTATTATTGATGGTTTAGAGCCAGGAAATCATGCCATCCATATTCATGAAAAAGCGGATTGTTCTTCGGATGATGGAAAATCTGCTGGCGGACATTGGAATCCTACTGCAAAACCACATGGGAAATGGGGCGATGAAACTGGTTATCATAAAGGTGACATAGGTAATTTTATTGCCGATGAAAATGGTAACGGCACCAAAACGTTCTCTACAGACGAATGGTGTATTGGTTGCGAAGACGAAACCAAAAACATTGTTGGAAAATCTGTTATTGTACACGCTGGAGAAGACGATTTTACATCGCAACCCTCTGGTGCTGCTGGTGCAAGAGTAAGTTGCGCAGGTATTATTGAGTAATAACTACTTACAAAACAACTGCATACGCAACTAGTAAACTTCTTAAATGAATTTAGAAACCTTAGTAGAAAAATTTAAGCAAAAAGACGAAAAAGCTTTTGAAAGTTTATACAATATGTATAGCCATAGCATGCATGGTGTTATCTATAATATTGTAAGAAATCATGATATAGCTGAAGAGGTCATGCAAGATGTTTTTATAAAAGCATGGCATAAAGCCGATAGTTACAATAGTGAAAAAGGACGTTTTTTTACATGGATTTTAAACATTGCCCGAAATGCAGCTATTGATAAAACACGATCTAAAAATTTTAAGAATTCAAAACAAAACCTCAACTCCGATTTTTTCGTAGATATACTTGAAACCAGCGATAATTTGGATAATAAAACAGATGCCATTGGTATAAAAAAGTTTGTAGATAAACTAGCTAAAAAATGTATAGAAGTTATCGAACTTCTATATTTTAAAGGCTATACACAAACCGAAGCATCAGAAACACTTAATATGCCAATTGGGACTATTAAAACCCGAAACAGAAATTGTATTAAGGAATTACGAAGCATGGTTTTAAACTAAAAAATGGATATTAAAGCATACATAGAATCTGGAATTTTAGAGCTTTACGTAGCTGGTACTCTTTCTGAAAAAGAAAACAAGGAAGTGTATACACTTATGCAACAATATCCTAAAATATTACAAGAAGTTTTAGAGATTGAAGCTGCCATTATTAAGTTAACAGCTTCCACTTCGCAAAGGGATAACAACCATATTTTACTACGTATTAAGCAAACTTTAGGTTTTGATGATGATGGTAAGGTAATTTCAATAACTAAACCAAAATACAACTGGTTAAGCTACACTGGTTGGGCAGCATCTATTGTTTTAGCTGTTGGATTGTTTTGGACAATGAATCAAAATAAGCAATTAAAATACGAGGTTCAAACAGCCGAAATACAACAGTCTATTTTAGAAATACAAATTGCAGACGCTAAAAACAGTTTAGAAAAAGCCAACACATTAATATCAGTTTTAAGGGATGAAAATATAACCGAAGTAACCCTAGCGGGTCAAGGTAATTTTGCCAACACCTATGCCAAAGTATATTGGGATAAAAACACACAACGCATCTTTTTAGATGCTCAAGGTTTACCTGAGCCACCAGAAGGAAAAGTATACCAAGTTTGGTCTTTAAAACTGAGTCCGCTTACACCAACAAGCTTAGGAACAATTGATAGTTTTACAACTGACGATAACAAAATCTTCGAAATTGAAAACTTAAACGAAAGTGAAGCTTTTGGGATTACTTTAGAACCTGCTGGCGGAAGCGAAACACCAACCATGGAGCAACTTTATACTTTGGGTGTGGTTAGTTAGTAGTTGCCCATAACACAAGAAAACCGAGATAAATGACAAAACTTGGATTTTTAATAACAATGATTTTCGCAACTATTCTGATTAGTTGTAATTTGGAGAAATCTAAAACAAATTCCGAAAGTGAATATTTAAATCATACCGAAAAAGAAACGGATACGCTGACAAAGCATCTAAAATCATTCAAAGCTGAATTACCAACAATAGGCCTTTTGATGTATAATGGAGTTTTACAAAGCGAAGTAATTGCAACATCTGATGTGTTCGCAAAACCGACCGAAGATGGAAAACAGCTTTTCAATGTTATATCAATAGCCGAAACAAAAAATCCAATCACAACGGAAGAAGGAATGCGATTTGTTCCTGACTACACATTTGAGAATTGCCCAAAATTAACAGCTTTATTCATACCGAGTGCTTATGATATGTATGCTCAAGTCCACAATGAAAAAATTGTAGATTTTATAAAAGAGAAAAATAAAGAAACTAAATATACTATTAGTAATTGTGCAGGAGCTCAATTAATCGGAGCATCTGGAATTGCGGACGGAAAGAAAATCGTTACTTGGGTTGGTGGAGGGAAGCAATTACAAGAGGATTATCCAAATTTAAAGGTTCAAAACGACAGTTTAGTAACTTTTGTCGAAGATGGAAAATTCAGTTCTTCAAACGGAAATTTGGCAAGTTATATTTCTGCATTGAATTTAGTAGAAAAAATGACCAGCACAGAACACAGAAAGTTTGTCGAAAGCTATTTATATCTTGACCGACTTCAAAACTGGGACGAATAAACACTGCAAAAAACGATATATATCATATACAATTAGTTGGTTAAAAAATTAAGTATGTTACAAGCCCGTACAAATTAAAAAAATAAGCATCCTCTAAAATTTAGAGGATGTTTGTATTTTTATGAAAAATTACATATAAAAACTAATGAACACCCTAGACCATTTCTACTTTAACAAACAAGAACCTAACAAAAGTTGCTTGCTAACTATGCGAGATATGGTACTTAAATACCATAAGAATATAACAGAAACTCGAAGATATGGAATGCCTTGTTTTTGCTATAAGGCAAAAATCTTTTGTTATTTATGGGTTGATAAAAAAAGTAATGACCCCTATTTTTTGATGGTTGAAGGAAAACATCTTAATCACCCTCACCCTAAATTAGAAACAGGAAATAGGTCTCGAATGAAAATTTTAAGAGTAAACCCTAATAAAGATTTACCAATTGCAACCATAGATTTAATTATGAGTCAAGCATTGGGTTTATATCTACTATAAAAGAAAGTGCCCAATTATATTTCTACAATTGAGCAACTTTCAACCTAACAATCAACCATCAAAAAATCAAACACTTCAATCTATTTTCAAAACCTTTCTTTTATAACTTTTGTACTTTTTGAGTTGTAATTGGACCTAACTCAAATGTACTTTGTAACAACTCCTCTTTTAGTTCTTTTACCTCATTTAACTTACCATTTGCCTTATAAATATGTGCTAAATGAAACATAGCTTCTGGTTCAAACGTTTTTCCAACTACATGATTTTCCATAATTTCTAAAGCATCCTCTATATCACCTTGATTGTAATAAGTCCACGCTAATAAATCGTAAGACTGTGGTGTTGGTCGGTTGTCAATTTCAGTATTTGCAAGCTTTAAAGCTTTTACTGTATGCTTAGAATCTTCAGCATAAATAAGCGTATTATGTTTATTATACATAACACCGTACATGTCATTATTTATTGCCGCTTTATATAATTTTAATTCCGTGTCTTTTAAATTAGAATCACCTTTGTATTCAGCAATTTCAGCTTTTAGTAAATGATAATCTGGAGTATTATAGGTTTTAGTAATTGAGTTTAAAATACGAAGTGCTTCATCTGGGTTTTCCTCATAAGAATAAACAATCCACGCAATACCTTTTTTTGCATAAGCATCTTCAGCATCTAATTCTAATGCTTTTAAATAATGGCTATAAGATGCTTTAATTTCCCCAGCATGCCCATAATAATCGGCTAAGTTTGCATATACCCATTGCTTTGTTGATGAAATATTTGAAGCCTCAGCAATTACTTTAGCTTGTTCCATATATTTTATAGCAGCCTCTAAATTACCGCGATGATCTGACCATTTTGATAAGCGTATTAAATAATCGAAATCTGTTGTATTAATAAATGCATTTAAATACGATTTTGCCAATTTATAGTTACCCAGTTCTAAATACACATCGAATAACATTTTTTGGGTACTTTCTAAACCTTCACCAATAACTTCGGCTTTTTGTAATAATTCTAGGGATTCTTTAAACCGGTGCTGTGAAATGTAATTTCTTGCCAAAGCTCTTAAATAACCCACTTTTTTATAATGACTTAACTCGTTGGCTGCAATCAAGTTTTTTTCGGCTTTAATTAAAGCTTCTATATTACCTGTTTTAGTAAATATTTGAGATTGAGATGCTGCGATTTTTGATAAGTAAGGAAACTGATTTGGTTCTTTTTCATGCTTTTCTTCCCAAAATTTTAAATCTTCCTTTGCAAGTTGCAACATCTCGTTCTCAGTAATTTCTAAATAAATATTATAATCGTTTGTATCTGTGATTTTTTTTGATTTATTATTACAGCTTACTATAATTAGTAATAACAAAACAAATGCTAATTGATTTATAGTTTTCATTGTTATTTGATTTAATGTTTTTTTGTTTGTTTAGGTTTTGTGTAGGTTAAAACATCAGAGCATACTAAAATTAATATGCCCTGATGAAGTAGCTTTTACCATGGTGAAGCTAAATAAGGAAATGAGGTTAAAAAGGCTTTATCGTTAGCGTCTACATTATCGTTTGATAATCCAGGGTTTTCGCTAAAATCTTCTCCACCAAAGATTAATAGTAATTCAACAGTAATAACATCGTCTGCTAAAGCACGACCTGTTAAAACATTAGTACCATCATAAAAAGTAGTTGTTCCATCTAACGATACGTTTAAAACATCGGTAGCTAAAAGACCTGTAAATGCTGCAGATGTTTGGCCTAGCGCATTCATATCCCCAGCATTAGCGAATGCGGGACTTAACCCTTCCAAATTTGCTTGAAACATGCTTTGAAATGCTGCATCTTGAGCAGACGGAATAGTTACGTTAAACATATCTTTACTTGAACCAGATACAAATACTGTATTTACCGCTGGTCTCCCCATTTGATCTTCTTGAGCATAAACTCCTGAAAAATCTGGTGATTGATCTATTACTACAGTGTCATCATTATTCGAGCAATTAAATGCTAATAGCGAAAGTGTAAATGCTACGCTTAATATTTTTAAATTTTTCATAATTATTATCTTAAAATGGTTATTTATTATTTTCTTTTAGATTCAACCCATGTATTAATAGTTCCAGTACCACCAATCATTGATTTTGGTACTTCAACTACAATAGACATTACATTAGTTCCCGCAAAAGTATCTGCACCTGGCATATTAAAACTGGTTGCTGTGCCTCCAATAATTGCAGAATATTGAGCAAAATCCATAAAGAAAGGATCATCACGAGGGCCAGCAAAAAAACTCATTCCTCCATTAGTTGAAATGTTAGCGCTAGAGCCTGTTGTAATATCTACAACACCACCAACTGTTGACGCTATTTCAATAGTACTATTTAATCCAGCTTGCGATGGCGCTACAGGCCCAAAGAAGTACATTTTACCATTTCTTGGAATGGCTTGAATGACTAAATCTTCAACATTATCGCCTGTAGTATCAATATTAAATTCTACTAAAACATTTTCGTCAAACGTGGCACTTGATGTTGCACTTGGACTTAGCAACCCTTGTAAATTGGCTACAAAAACTAAATTGTTTGTGTCTGCCCCTTGAAAGGCATAAAAATCGGTAATATCACTATTACCACCCTGTACTGCAGGTGCATCAATGTGATCTGCTGCAATAATGAAGATACTAGCTACCGCTATAACTCCAATTCCTAAAACTCTTTTTAAATTTTTCATGATTTTTTTGAGATTATTTGTTATTATTAATTTTTGACTCTCATGCATACCTACGGAAAAAAGAAAAGAGCGGTTTTGTTAAAATTTTGTTAAGACAAATATTTGCGACTTAACCACCTAAAACATTACATTTACATCTTAATAATAAAGATTGAATGAATCCGTCAGCTCAAGGTTGGATAAAAAAATTGCAACAAGAAGTTGCTAAAAATAATTCCTTTTTAAATTATAATGAAGGTGAATTTTATAGTGCTTTAAGAACTAGCGGCTTTATTTATGGTAGTAATTTAAGTGTTGCTGCAAAAGCTTTAAAAAAAAATGATCTTACTGAAGAAGAGTTATGTAAAACTAACTTATGCTTAACTTTTTTATACATGCACACTAACTCAAACTCTAAACTTTCTTTTGTTGATAGTGTAATAAGTTTTTACACTGGTATTAATGAGCTTAAAATATCTTTTTTCCAAGAGCTTATAGGAGGAAATAAATCTAATGAGCAACTCGAAAAAATCATTCATAAACGCATTCAAATAGATGATAATATCATCACAAAAAGTTTTAACTATTTTATTATAAATGCTTTATTATTTGTTGATGTATTAGCATATTTGGAGTTTTTGAAAAATGAATCTATTTCTGACGATTATATAAAAAATTTAGAGGCAGCCATAGAATCTATTTCATTAAATGTTTTAAAATCTAAAACCAACAAAAACCAATATGATGAGAGTTTAATAAAGCTTTTCGAATCTTCATTAAGACATCAAAGCAATGCCCAAATTAGTTATAAAGACGCGATTAGTATTTTAAAAACACCTCAAGAAAAACAGTATATTTTAGATTTAGCGTGTATGGCAACTTGGAGCGACCGCACTATTGATAAAGATGAACAACAGTTTTTAATAAAATTAGGTAACGACTTACATGTAAATCCATCTAAAGTTGATCAATCTATAAAATCGGTAAATCAATTTTATACAATCAATAAAGATAATATTGCACTATTAAGTTCTAAAAATATTGTAAAAAGTTTTTATGACAACTCTAGCAAAATGGTAACTAAACTTATTTCTAGAAATAGCAAACGTTTATACCAAGAGTTAAAAGACAGTAAAGAACTTATGGTTCTTATTTCCCAATCTACTATTAGAGATTTAAATAAAGAAGAACAAAAAAAAGTACAAGAACAGCTTTTAGATATTTTTAAGTCTATACCAAGCTTAGCAATTTTTTTACTTCCAGGGGGTGCTTTATTATTACCATTAGTAGTTAAATTCATTCCAAAATTATTACCATCGGCTTTTGATGACAATAGGATTGAAGAATAAAAAATGTGATTTCTGTTTTATTTCCGTTAGATTTACAATCAACTAACCAACAAAACCGTAAATGACTTCTTACTCAATTAACGACATTAACAATATTTTAAATGGGGAATTAATAGGACATACAAGCCAAAAAATTAATGGCCCTGAACAATTACAAAACGCAAAGAATAATCATATAACCTTTATAGGAAGCAGTAAATATGTTAAACATTGGGCAGACTCAAAAGCCTGTGCTGCAATTATAAATGATAACTTGAATGTTGAACCTGGTGAAAATCGGGCGTTAATAAAAGTGAAAAATGCAGATTTAGCCATGGCTAAAATATTGGAATTATTTAATCCGCCAGCACCAGAATTTGAAGCCGATATTCATCCTACTGCGGTTATACATACAACAGCTAAAATTAGCAACGGTTGTAAAATTGGAGCAAACTGCTACATTGGTAAAGATGTAGTTTTAGGAAACGGCGTTGTTTTATACCCAAATGTTTGTATTTTTGATGAAACTACTATTGGCGATAATACCATTGTTTGGTCTGGAACCGTAATTCGCGAACGTTGTATTATTGGTAGTCATTGTATTTTTCACACCAATGTAAGTATTGGAGCCGATGGATTTGGATATCGCCCAAGTGACGATGGTAGGGGCTTGGTTAAAATACCACAAATTGGTAATGTAATTATTGGGCATTATGTTGAGATTGGAGCAAACTCGTGTGTAGATCGTGCTAAATTTAGCTCCACTCTTATTGGCGATGGTTGTAAAATAGATAACCTTGTACAAATAGCTCATAATAGTATTATGGGACGTTCTTGCATTATGGCAGGACATAGTGGTTTAGCTGGTTCTGTAACTTTAGGTGATGGTGTTATTATTGGCGGAAGTGCTTCTATTAAAGACCACACTATTATAGAATCTGGCGCAACTGTTGGTGCTGGTTCTGGTGTTATGAATAATGTAAAAGCAGGACAAACTGTTTTAGGTTACCCAGCGCAAGAGGCGCGAGATATGTTAAAACAATGGGTTGCAGTAAGGCGCTTTATGAAAAATCAATAGTTTAACTTTTTTATAACTATAACCACTAACACATTATTGATATGTTTTAAAATTAAATCGGATATAAATTGTTTTAAACAAGCTATATCCGATACCTATAATAAAACAAAGATACACTGTTTAGTTTTCTGCTTCAGGTTTTATAAACTCAGACTGATATTTTTCTAAAAACTTCTTTTGTCTATTAATCATTTGTTGTCTTATATTATCAATATCTATAAAGTCTTTACCAAAATCACTTTTAAAAAAATCATCATTAAAAAAGTGTTTACTAAATAGTGAATCTGGTGTAAACATATTCTCAAACCCTTGGTTTTCAAATTGAGAAAAATTTCTAAAAAATTTTGATTCGAAAGATTTCACCAAACTATCTTTTCCTATCATTGATAAATCATCAAACACACTGTTTGAAGACCAAGAGTATATACTATCGTACCTTATTAAATTTCCGTTTTCATCAAACTCTTTATCCACTTTCCATGTACCTTTTGGTTCTTCTGTTAGAGTTTTTTTATGTTCTTTAAATGTGTCTTCTTTCTTTTCATTTTTCTGCCCGTTGCAACTCATACTTAACAAAGCAATCGTTAAAAATAACATATACCTTTTCATTGTCTTAATTTTTTTAATTAAACATTAATTGACAAAAAAGGAGGCATAAAACCAGCCTCCTTCCCTAATTCAATCATAAAACTTAGTGAAACTTATCAAAACAATTAAGAAATTTTAATAGTCCGCGCAGGTTTCTGTTTTGCCTCTTCTTTTTTAGGTAAAAGAATACTTAAAACACCATCTTTATAGCGTGCATCAATCTTTTCGTCGTTTACACTTTCTGGTAATGTAAAAGTTCTTTTAAACGACGAGTAACCAAATTCTCTACGCATATAATTTTCGTCTTTGTGCTCGTTTTCTTCCTTAGTTTCGGTAGAAATTGACAACACTTGATTGTCGAGGTCTAGTTTAAAATCAGACTTTTTAAGACCTGGAACTGCCATTTCTACAACAAAAGCATCGGCGGTTTCCTTAATGTTTACTTTTGGCAAAGTAATACCTGTATTAAAGTTTGAATTAAATACTGTTGGTAGATCTCTATTAAAAATATCATCTAACCAATTAGACCAGTTTGGGAAGTTTACATTTGAATTAGTGTTAGATAAACTTCCGTTTTTAGGAACATTAACTAAATTGCTCATAATTACAAAATTTTAAATTAAACAATAAATCAATTTTGAAATCTTGATTGATTTCGATTTAGTATTAGCAAACAAAATGCCAAAATTTTTAGTTATTACTTTCGTATTAATTTTCGTTTTTTTTGACAGTTTTTTTACTTAAAAAATGCCAAATTGACATTTTTTAAGTATTAATTACAGAGTAATAAAACATTTTAATCCTAAAAACAGAATAGAAACCAAACTTGACTTAGTCAGAAAAAAATTATAATTTCGTTTAACGTAGTATATAAATCATTAAAAATGAATACATAATGCTTAAAACATTATGCACAATTCCTGAAATCAAAACTGACTGAAGAATGAATTTATCAAAAGTATTAGGCTTTTCTGAAGATGCTAAACTATTAATTATTCACGCTGATGATGCCGGACTATCTCATTCTGAAAATATGGCTACAATTCAGGCGTTGGAGAAAGGGATTGTGAACTCATATAGTATAATGGTTCCATGCCCTTGGTTTTATGAAATAGCAATATTCGCAAAAAATAATCCGCAGTTTGATAACGGAATTCACTTGACTCTAACTTGCGAATGGGAAAATTATAGGTTTGGACCTGTTTTACCAGTTTCTGAAGTTCCTAGTTTAGTGGATTCAAACGGTCATTTCTATAAAAAAAGAGAGCAACTTAGAGAAAACGCATCTTTGATTGATGTTAAAAAAGAGCTTCAGGCACAAATCGAAAAAGCACTTAAATTCGGGTTAAAACCCTCTCATATTGACTCCCATATGTATAGTGTTGCTGCGAAGTCTGAATTCTTTCAAATTTATAAAGATTTAGGTACAAAATACAATTTACCAGTTCCGATATATAAAGAAATGATGGAAACTATAGGATTAGATTTAGAAACCAATATAGATAAAAATGATATTGTAATTAATAAGCTTCATTTAGGAGAATTTGTAGATTTTGAAAAAGGCAAGTTGAAAAATTATTATGAAAGTATTTTCCATAATTTAAGTACTGGACTTAACTTATTGATAATACATCCAGCGTTTGATGATAATGAAATGAAAGGTATCACCGTAAATCATCCGAATTTTGGCTCGGAATGGAGACAAATGGATTTTGATTATTTCACAAGTCAGGATGCTAAATTAAAGCTTAAAGAAAGTAATATAGAACTAATCACTTGGCATGACATAAAAAATGCAAGAATAAAAATTTCAACAAAGTAGTAAATGAACATCAAAAATTTATTCCAACCACACTTTAAAATCTTTAACACGCTCGCGTGCTACAATAACTTCTTGCTCGTTATAAGAGTTCAATTTAATTTGTAAACGCGAGTTGGTATAGCTTACCATATCTTTTATGGCATTTATATTTACAAAGAATTTACGGTTTATGCGAAAAAAAGTTTGTGGTTCTAATTCGTTTTCTAAATGCTCTAAAGTGGTGTCTAATAAATAGTTTCGTCCTTCGTTAGTATATAAATATGTGCCTTTGTTTTCGCTATAAAAACACTCAATATCGTCTATATTAATAAGTTTTAAATGTTGCCCAACTTTTACCGAAAAACGTTTTTTGTACTCTCTATCAATCGGGTTTATGAGTAGTTTTTTAATATCGTTAAAATCTAAAGTTACTGTTTGCTTTTGTGGTGTACGTTCTTGATATTTTTTTACAGCAATTGCTAAATCGTCTTCGTCAATGGGTTTTAGTAAATAGTCGATACTGTTTAGCTTGAAGGCTTGTAATGCATATTCATCGTAAGCTGTGGTGAAAATTATTGCTGACTTAATATCTGTAGTTTCAAATATTTCGAACGATAAGCCATCGCTTAATTGGATGTCTAAAAATATTAAATCTGGATGCTTATTATTTTGAAACCATGCTATAGATTCTTCAACGGAATGTAGCATAGTTTCAGCTTCTAAATTTAATTTTTGTAGCATACGTTGTAAGCGTCGTGCTGATGGTTTTTCGTCTTCTATAATTATTACGTTCATCGATAAATTATTTTTTTCATTTCCTTGAAAAAGGAAATCTATTTGTTTTGCCCCGAATTCACTAATGTTTTATTACTGTTGACTGTTGGCTGCGACTGATTATTGCTGACTGGTTTGCGTTAGGGATTGAGCAATTGTTGGAGCTACTCGCAGAGAGCGACTTGTGAAAGCCCGACCTGAAAGGGAACGCCCTATTATTTTCATTGTTTTTTATCTTTATCTATATATTCTTGAATTTTACGTTCTTCCCAATTTTTAGAGAAAACAAAATTTTTACCAAATATACCTAAGGCATGAAAGCCTAAACCTATACCCCAGAAGAATGCTGTTGTAAATGTTCCGAAGTGCCAAAAATCGTCACTATTTGAATTTGCTGCCACCATACTTATAATAAAAATATTAACTACTGCATACCAGAAGGCATGCCAATAAAAGCCCTTGAGTTCTTTTACACGTTTTTTGGCGCGCACATAGGCTTGCTCTTTTTGATAGTGTTTATTTTCGTGTTCTTTTAATTTATAGTTTTCCATAATCTTATGATTAATCCCACTTACTTTCTTCTTTACGCATCAATTCTTCTATTTTGCGTTCTTCCCATTGGCGCCCAAAAACACCTTTATGAACAAAAACAATAAACGCATGAATTGCTAAACCAATACCCCAACCTATAATTGAAAACCAAAACCATTTGTAGTCCCAATAGGTTTTATAATTAATAAAAATTGTAAATGGTGTAAATAAACAATACGCAAGTAGGTGTTGATAAAACCCTTTTATATCTTGGATACGCTTACGGGCTCTTATCGCTTTTTTGTCGGTTTCAAAATCTGATAATCTTTTCATGCTCATTAAGTTTTTAATCCCAATTATTTTCTTCCTTTTTCATATACTCTTCCATTTTTCGCTTTTCCCAATTTCTGCCTAATGTACCATCGTTTACAAAAACCTTAAAAGCTTGAATAACTAAACCAATACCCCAACCAAACATGGGGAACCAAAACCATTGAAAATTCCAAGAGGTTTTATAATTGATGAATATTAAAAATGGAATAACCAAACTGTACGATATTAGGCTATAATAAAATCCTTTCAGCTCGTCTACATGGTTGAGTGCACGCATATAACTATCATCTAACCCTGATGATGTTTGTTCTGTTCTCATGACTGATATTTGTTTTGTAAGCATTGGTATAGCTACTGCAAACCTATTTGCTTCTTTATTTATATTTATTTTTTTGTTGGTTAGCAAATCGTAACGTTGCATAATATTGCTTAACCCTACACCACTGCTCTTTTTTACTATTTGTTTAGGTTGTAAATTGTTTTCGACAACTAAATTACTTTGATTTTCGTAAATTTTTATATGTAATGGCTTTGTTGACGTTACCATATTATGTTTTACAGCATTTTCTAAAAGTAATTGTAAAGATAACGGCACCACTTTACTTTCTGGATTTAACGCCTTTTCTGGCATGGTAAAAACTATACTATCTTCAAACCTCATTTTTAATAAAGACATGTAGGTTTTTGCAAATTGTAATTCTTCATCAACCGTTACCAATTCCTTATTCTTTTGCTCTAAAACATAGCGGTATACTTTAGATAGCGATGTTGTAAATTTTTGAGCATTATCTGGGTTTTCTTCAATTAAACTGGTTAATACATTTAAACTATTGAATAGAAAATGTGGATCTAATTGATTTTTTAAAGCATCAAACTTAGCACTTGCTGTGCCTGCAATTACTTTTTGTTCTTTTATCTTGTTTTGTTGATACTTATTATAAAAATAAATAACATGAAAAATAGCTACAATAGTTAAAGTAACCCATAAACCAAACTGATAATACTTAAGCTTTTCGTTAGCTAAAAAAACTTCGAAAGTGTTACCATTATAAAATATCGATGTTGAAGCTCTTAAGAGGAACAAGCCTATTACGGTAATTATAGTAGATCCAACAATACCAAAAACAATACGCTTTATAGTGTCATTCTTTTTCCATTGGCGGCGTTCCATATAATCGAAAAAATACATATTGGAATACCCTAGGACAAACGAATAAAGCTGATAAAATGAAAAATTTATTATAAAATCGCTTACGCTATCAAACTCAAATCCATCAGAAATAAGGTTAGCTAGTACAAATATTATGCATCCAATAACGAAAGTGAATATAATATTTTTAACAGATTTTGTCATGGTATTTATTTAGTTCTTAATTTTACTGTTTACAAGATTTTAATATTTGTTCTGCCCGTTCTTTCCCCCAATTAGGGTGAAATGGAGTTTCTGGCTTAAAGTTAGCAAAAAGTTCTAACGAGCGCTCAACATCTTTACAAAATGGTGTAGTGTCTTGTCCAAAATATCGTGCTCCGCCCATATCCCACTCTGCTTTACTAAATACAACACGGGGGTTTTCTGGTGCAATTTGCGCTGCTTTAACATATAATTCTACCACTTTTCCAGAAAGTGTCATACCATACGTTGCACCATCGTAAGCTACCCAAGCAGTATGCAATAAGGCTTGAAGGACTAAAATCTCGGGATTATCTTTAGATATTGCCGTAGCATCATTAATTAAATTTTGTGCTTTTTTAAGTTGTGCCGAAAGTTTTTCTTCGTCCTTTTCGTCAAAACTACTCACAATGTTTATTTGTGCTGCATAATACAGTGGCAACCAATTGTCTGGCTCTGCTTTTGCAATACGCTCAAATAAATTTACGGCTTCGGTTGTTTGATTGCTTCCCCAAAGCTGGAAAGCTTTCTGCATGCCTTTTTCGTAGTTAGTTTGAGCAGCCATAAATACTGATACTAAAAGAGTGGCGATAATAATTAAATGTTTCATGTGTCTGTTTTTTTATTGTTTAATGATGCAACAAATATCTAGAAGATGCTTAATTTTAAAAAAAGCATCTTACCGAATTGTTATTTTTTACAGACGAAATGTTAAACTGTAATTAACGATAAGCAAAAATTATTAAATTGAAGAAAATTTAAATAGATGAAAAAGATAATTATCCTTACAGCATTGCTTTCATTTTGTATAGGAAGTAGTCAGCAATCTACACATATATCTATGATAGATTATGTACAGATTTTAAACGAAAACAAAGCCGAAACTCTTTTTTATTATCAAAACAATTGGCAACAGCTACGCATTAAAGCTCTTGAAAAGGATTATATTGAATCTTACCAACTACTAGAAACTACACCAACTGTTAAAACACCTTATACATTTATGCTTATAACAACCTATAAAAACAAAGCTCAATATGAGGCTAGCGAGAAAAATTTTCAGGAATTAATTGATGCAAGTGAGGTTTAAAACTTTTAAATGGCAAAAAACCAAGCGAATTTAGAAAGATAGTTTTTCAGAATGATACTGTAAAACATTGGAATTAAAAGCACAACCTTATGACATAAAAGGCAATCTAAAAGTAGATTGCCTTTTTTACATTGATAAAACCACTTACAAACCCCTTTAACTCGTTTGGAGTTTAAAAAATATAGGTACAGCATAACTTACTTTCACAGATCTACCACGCTGCTTTCCTGGTGTCATTTTTGGTAATAAACTAATAATTCTTTCAGCTTCTTTTTCTAAAATTTTATCTGGCCCTCTTGATCTTACTTTGGTTGTAAATCCTTTAGAATCTATAACAAATATTACAGAAACACGACCTTGAATACCCATTTCTGTAGCTAATTCTGGATATCTAAAATTTTTAACAACATGCTCTTGTATTTTTTTTTGAAAGCAATCTTTCATTTTATTTCTAGGTTCACCTTCACAACCTGGGAATACAGGTACATCTTCAATAGCAGCAAAAGGCACTTCTACGTCTTCATCTACTTCTTCAACATCAACATCGCTTACATCTACAATACGTTCTTCAACCGCATCGTTTTGGTTAGCTTCAGTACTTTCAATTATAGTTTCTTCAACATCTTCAACATCTTCAACAATAGTAATTGTTTCTACTACCACAGGTGGTGGTGGCGGAGGCGGCGGAGGTGTATTAATATTTACAATAGGAATATCTTCCTCTAGTTCTTCATCAACATTTAATATATCAATAGCTACAAAGTCTTTATCGTAAGTTTTATACTCTAAAGCTTGCCAAGACAAAAACAACATTAAATTTAAACCTATAGCAAAGTATAGACTACTGTTGCGTCCTATCTCTAATTCTGGGTTCTTTTTAGGTTTCATGACTCATACATTTTATGAGATTAAAATTATTATAAAACACACCTAAATACTATGACATTTGTCATGTGAGAGACAAGTATTTAAAGCATGAAAAAAAATAAAAATCTAAATGAAATAGAATAATTAAAACTCTTACTATTTTAGTACCTTGGTTGTTCAATTTTTTTTTATTTAAAACAAAACACTTTCTATAAAATGAGTTTAACAAAAATCAATCATGTGTTCATGCTTTTTTTAACTGGGTTTTTAATATTAAACTCTTGTTCTGAAAAGAAAAAAGATGTTACACAGCGACCAAACATTCTTTTTATCATGTCTGACGATCATGCGTATCAAGCCATTAGCGCGTATTCAGATAAACTGATACATACTCCAAACATTGATAGAATTGCAAATGAAGGCATGCTGTTTACTAATGCTTGCGTTACAAACTCTATTTGCGCACCTTCTAGAGCTACGATTCTTACCGGAAAGCACACTCATATAAATGGAAAAATTAATAATTTAATGCCTTTTGACACTACACAAATTACGTTCCCTCAACTTTTTCAGAAAGCAGGTTATGAAACTGCTATGTACGGTAAGTTACATTTTGGTAACAATCCAAAAGGAGTAGATGATTTTATGATTTTACCAGGGCAAGGCAATTATTTAAATCCCAGATTTATAACTAAAAAAGGTGATACTACCGTAATTGGATACGTAACCGATATTATTACAGACTTCACAATCAATTGGCTTGATAAAAAACGAAATAAGAAAAAGTCTTTTATGATGATGTATTTGCATAAAGCACCACACAGACCATGGTGGCCAAATCCAGAAAAGTTTAAGGAGTTTACTAAAAAAACATTTCCAGAACCAGAGACGCTTTTTGATGACTATTCTAATAGAGGAACTGCTGCAAAAACTGCAGAAATGAATTTATTAACCCACATGAAGTATGGACATGACTCAAAAATAAGCCCTAAAACTATTGAAGACATGGGTGGTGTAGAGCCTAAAGTACCATCTATTAATGGATTTAATCATGCCTATGATAGATTTAATGAAGAACAAAGAAAATTATACAATCCAGTTATAGACTCTATTAACACATGGTTTAAAAATAATTGGAAAACGTTGAATGATAAAGAAAAAATGCAATGGAAATACCAACGCTATATGCAAGATTATTTAGGTTGTATTTCATCTGTTGATGATAATGTTGGACGTGTTTTAGATTATTTAGACAAAAGTGGTTTAGCCGAAAACACTATAGTAGTATATACATCAGATCAAGGTTTTTATCTTGGAGAGCATGGTTGGTTTGACAAACGTTTTATATATGATGAATCGTTTAAAACACCTTTACTAATTCGTTGGCCAAATCAAATAAAACCTGGAACAACTAACGATGAAATGGTGCAAAATTTAGACTTTGCCCAAACCTTTTTAGAAGCAGCCTCAATTAAAGCACCAAAGGATATGCAAGGTGAAAGCATAATTCCGTTATTAAAGGGTGAAAACGAAAAATGGACTCGTGATGCCGTTTATTATCATTACTACGAATATCCTGGGGAACATACTGTTAAAAGGCATTACGGTATAGTTAACAAAGCATATAAATTAGTGTATTTTTATCATGATATAAATGAATGGGAGCTTTATGACCGTTTAAAAGACCCTCAGGAAATGAATAATGTTTACAACAATCCTGATTATACCGATATAGTTAAAGAGTTAAAAATAAAACTTGAGGCATTACGAGTAAAGTATAAAGACTCCAAAGCACTTGATCAAAAATATATAAACATGTCGGTTAAAGAATAGGTCTATAAATTATCCAATTGGTTGCTTTTTTTATCCTCACTAATCGTCCAAAAGAAACCAACAAAAAAGAATTGATCTGCTGCAGGCTGCAACGTACGTCTTTCAAAATCACCGTTTACATTTGGCGTATTGGCATATTGATAACCGTTAACATTTTTAAAACCTAATACGTTGTTTACTGAAGCATACAGGATTTTTTGCGGACTTATCAAATACGCCCAATTAATACTTAAACTGTTATAAGCTTTTGTTTTGTTATTTAAAAATCCTGGTTCGTTAGGATTGATATATGTTCTGCCAGAAGCAAACGCATAACTAAACCCAACTTGACTGCGCCAATCGTTAATCCAATATTTACCAACTAACGATAGATTATGGGTATTCGCAAAATTTGGCTGCGCTTTAGCTTGATAGTTTCTGTAATCGCGTTTAGTATCTAAAAACGAATAGCTTAACCAATAATCAAAATTCTTGATGCTTTTACTATCTCTCCAAAAGAAATCGATACCTTTTGCAAAACCATTACCTTCATTATTATAAGTGCTATTAAAATCTGGAAACTCATCATTAAACTTCACTAAATTATCATACTTCTTGTAATAAGCTTCAGCCCTGAATATTTTTCTATCCGCATTATATTGATAGTTAAAAATGTAATGTGATGTATTTTGTGGTTTTAAATTTTGATTAAACTTCAAAATATAATTTGATGGATTTTGATAAAAATTACCATATGCTAATGACAATTGACTTTTGCCTGAAGTTTTATAAGCAAACGACAATCTAGGAGCTAAAGTGAAATCTTTAAAAAGCTCAACGTATTCTGCGCGTAATCCCGTTTTAAAAGCTAGTTTTTTAGATAAGAAAATATCTGCCTCTGCAAATGCTGCTGCAATATTATCGTTATAACCATAGCTTACAGGATTAACTAAATCATCGGCATAAGTTTCATCAAAATCTGTTGCAAAATACTCAGCTCCAAAGTAAAATTTAAAGCGGTTGCTTATTCTATTTTTAAATTTAAGTTTTGCGTGTATTGAGTTTTCTGAATCTTTAATATCACTATCCATTATATTGATATTGTTATTTCCGTGAGTATAGCTTAAACCTCCAAATAAAGTCCAATTGTCATTCAAGACACCTTGATATGAACCATTAACATATAAGTTTTTGTTTTTTAGTTTAAAATATAAACCTTCGCTATAATTAATATCTTCTTGAGTTAATTCAAAATTTGTAGTGTCAAAAGCACCATAAAGTTTAAATAATCCTGAATCTGTTTTCTTTCTAAATACGGCTTCTCCAGAAAGGGTCTCAAAAGGTTTTTTCCAATCATTTCTACTAGAAAAAACAGCATTGTAAGGCGCTAAATTTATGTAAGATGCATTAACGCTAATAGAACTTTTATCCCATTTTTGGGTATTACCAAGTGTTGCGCCAACACTCATAACACCTATATCGGTTTTTTCTTGATCGGGTTCGTCAATAGTATTTAACAACAATACACTTGATAACGCTTGACCAAACTCTGCTGAATAACCACCCGTAGAAAAGGTGATACCATCAAATAAAAATGGTGAGTAGCGTCCACGAGTTGGTGTGTTATTTGTAGTTGGTGAATACGGTGTAAATACACGAATACCGTCAATAAAAATCTGTGTTTCCTCAGCTTCACCGCCACGCACAAATAAGCGCCCGTCTTCAGCAACTGTTGTGGTACCTGGTAATGTCTGTAAAGCACCAACAAAATCGCCTAAAGCACTCGCTGTAGTTACAACATCTAATGGTTTTAGCACGTTAACTTTACTATTATCGCCTGCAGCAAATGTTCCAGCAGATAAAACCACAGCATCCAAAGTACCAATGTCTTCTCTAAGTTTAATAGTTAAATCTTTCATATATGAAACATCTCCAACCATAGTAAACGTTTCAAAAGACAAGAAAGATGCGGTTAAGGTTTGTGTTCCAGATTCTTCACTTTTAAAAGAGAAAATACCATTATCGTTGGTTGTACCGCCATCATAAGTCCCATCTAAATAAACATTTGCTCCAGAAATTGGCATGCCTTTATTATCTGTAACTTTTCCGTTAATTATACTTTGAGCAGAAAACTGTGTTGAAATAATTAAACTTAAAATTAATAATAGATTTTTCATTTGGTAAAATAGTTTGTTCGTTTTTAATTGATGAAGCAAAATTGAAACATATCATGTTTTGAAAAAACTAATACTAACCGAATTGTAAAATTTTAATGATGAATTGAATATTTTTGAATAAATAGATAATTGCATGCTAACCAAAACTGAGAAATCATTTTCATTTATTTTCTTAATCATTGTTATTGCAGAATTGGTTTGCGACTCCACTGAAAGTTTAAATACTTACCATTATTTTACCAAGCCTTTAATTTTAATTTCGTTAATTATTTTCTTTTTGAAGCATTCTCAAAACCTTGATGCAAAAACAAAATGGTTTACACTTTTAGCATTATCATTTTCATTATTAGGCGATATCCTTTTAATGTTTGTAGATGCCTCTGCTAACTTTTTTATAGGTGGTTTAGTCGCATTTTTGGTAGCACACATTATGTATGTTTTGGTGTTTTTAAAGAAGAAAAACACTGCAAATAATGCACTACCTTTTATCGTTATTTTACTCCTTTATGCTACTACATTATTTCACTTTTTAAAGGATGGATTGGATGATTTATTATTACCAGTAATTGTATATATGTTTGTTATTTTATTAATGGCAATTGCTGCATTTTTAAGAAAAGGAAGTGTATCAAAAAACAGTTGTATTTTAGTTTTTTTAGGTGCGCTTTTTTTTATAACTTCGGATAGTTTACTGGCTTTAAATAAATTTTATACGCCATTGCCTTTTTCTAGTATCAGTATTATGCTTACCTACTCAATTGCTCAATTATTTATCGTTTTTGGTATTAAAAATCAGCAATAGACAAAATCTATTACAACAAATCAACAAGCTATTAATCATGCGATTAAATATCCATATTTAAAGCATCATTTCAACTTATGAAATGGTCGTATAATTAGGCGTGCTGCTTTATCAAAATTGATGTAATTGTAGCACCAATTAAAGAAAACCACTACCCTATTTCTAAAACCAACCAATGCCATCAGATGAATAAACATCCAAACAAACCAAGCAAAAAACCCTGCAAATTTATAATGCTTTAAATCTACTACGGCTTTATTTCTACCCACAGTTGCCATCGAACCTTTGTCTTTATATTTGAATTTTTTAAGAGGTTTTCCTTCAATTAATTTTACCAAATTTTTTCCTAAAAGCTCGCCTTGTTGAATAGCAGGCTGGGCTACTTGTGGATGACCATTTGGATAGTCTTCTGTTTGCATTAAAGCAATGTCTCCCAAAGCAAAAATATTTGTATAACCTTCTACTTGATTAAACGCATTTACTTTATATCGATTTGCTCGATCAATAAGAGATTCTGCATGAAGTCCAGTAATTGGATTTCCTGTAACTCCAGCTGCCCAAATTAAAGTTTCAGACTGCAATTCTAAACTTAAATTAGTAGATACTTTTTTACCATCATATTCTTTAACAAACGTATTACAATGAACAAGCACTCCTAGTTTAGTAAGAAACCGAGCTGCTTTTTTTGATGCATGTTCACTCATTGATGGCAACACTCTCGAACCACCTTCTAATAAGTAAATTTGCATATCAGCAGGAATTAAATCACGATAGTCTCTAGGCAGGATATGATTTTTTAATTCTGCTATAGCTCCTGCAAGCTCCACACCCGTTGGACCGCCACCTACAATTACAAAATTCAATAATGCTTTACGTAGCTCTTTATCATCAGTTATAGCAGCTTCTTCAAAATTTTGTAAAATTAAGCTTCTAATATTTAAAGCCTGTGGAACCTTTTTCATAGGCATACTATGGGCTTTAATCGATTTATTACCAAAATAATTGGTTTTTGTCCCAGTAGCAATTACTAAATAATCAAAACTCAAGATTCCTATATTAGTAGTAATTTCTTGATTTTTAGCATCAATGTTTTCAACTTTTGCTAAACGAAAAAAAGTGTTTTTATGTTTTTTAATCACCTTTCTTAAAGGATAAGCAATAGAATCTGGTTCTAAACCAGCAGAAGACACTTGGTATAATAAAGGTTGAAATGTATGATAATTACGCTTGTCAATTAAAACAACTTGAACTTTTTTGTTAGCTAAGGTTTTTGCTAAATTAATACCGGCAAAACCACCTCCAATAATAACAACTCTCGACAAACTTGATTGGGGAATATTCATAAAAAGGATGAAAACTTATCAAATGCAAAGATACTATTTAAGCTTTTTATACCCTATTTTTAAATATTATTTTAACCAACTTGTAACATTTTAAATATTTAAGCTACTTACCAAGTAACTAAACCATCAAATTGAATAAAGAACTAGAACATAGTTTTGTTGAATTGCTAGAAAAGCATCAGAATATTATACACAAAGTTTGTAGGCTGTATACCAATAACTATGATGCTCATAATGATTTATTTCAAGAGATAACCATACAACTTTGGAAAGCTTACCCAAAGTTTCGTGGCGATGCTAAATTTAGCACCTGGATGTACCGTGTTGGTTTAAATACAGCTATAACGCTTTACAGAAAGTCTAAACGCAGTATAAACACTCAAGATTTTGAAGGCGTTGAGTTTAAAATAAAGGCAGAAGATTATGATGATACTGAAGAGCAGCAATTAAAAGTACTTTACAAAGCTGTACATCAATTAAATGATATTGAAAAAGCACTTGTTTTCTTGTATTTAGAAGACAAAGACTACAGAGAAATTAGTGAAACAATGGGGATTAGCGAGGTAAATGCACGTGTTAAAATGAATAGAATAAAAACCAAGCTTAGAACCATACTAAATCCGTAACAATATGGATGAATTAGATTTATTAAAAAAAGACTGGAATAAAGGCGATAATACATTTCCAAAATTATCTTATAACGAAATTTATAAGATGATTTTAAAAAAATCGTCTTCCATTGTAAAATGGATATTTATTATAAGCCTACTCGAGTTTGCTTTATGGACTTTTATATCTTTTTTCTTAAAAGATACCGAAAGCATGAAACGCTTTGATCAGTATGATGCCGATGCTGTATTTATTCCATTAATGGTAACTGGCTATATTATTTTAGCCTATTTTTTCTATTTGTTTTTTAAAAATTACAAGACCATTTCGGCAACAGACAATGCTAAAGTTTTAATGGAAAACATTCTTAAAACAAGAAAAACGGTAAAACAATATGTCGCCTTTAATTTAATTTATCTGGTTATATCGACCATAGTTGTGCTATTTCTAGAGTTTGACAGAGACCAGCAAGTCATAGATCAAGTCAATCAAGCCGCAGCAAATGGTGAAGCCTTTAAATTTTACGCAGGCATTATAATCGCTACTATATTACTATTAGTAGTTGCTATTGGGGTTTTACTGCTGTTTTATTGGTTAGTTTATGGTATTCTATTAAAGCGTTTAAATCGAAACTATAAAGAGCTTAAAAAGTTGGAAGTGTGATTCGCCTTTACAAAAGAAGAACGACTGTGGTATTTTTTTATTGAATTTTAAGATTAGCTAATATTAAACAGATTGTCTCGTTACGAAAAGTTCCTCACGATGACAAATCAATCTCTACAATACAAATTCATCAACGGCAACAACATCACCAACTTGCATCGATCCAAGTTGAATATCCCCAACCCGAGCACGAACCAACCGCAACGTAGGAAACCCAACTACTGATGTCATTTTTCTAACTTGACGAAACTTACCCTCGTTTAAAGTAATCGATACCCAAGATGTTGGCCCGTGTCTATCGTCACGAATTTTCTGAGAGCGTTTTGGCAACTCTGGGACTTTACCTAGTTTAACGACTTTACATGGCTTTGTTTGATACTTTTTGCCATCAAAACCAATTTCTACTCCAGATTTTAATTGCTCTATCGCTTTCGCAGAAATAGTACCATCAACTTGTGCATAATACTCCTTTTCTACTTTTTGGCTGTTTATAAAATCGCTCATTTTACCATCGGTAGTAATCAATAATAAACCTTCCGATTTTTCATCTAAGCGACCAATAGCCATAGTGTTTTCAGGGAAATTATAAAGACTACCTAAAAACTTTTTTGATTGTTGTTTGGAGTCGTGACTTTTAAACTGACTTAAATATCCATAAGGTTTATAGATTATAAAATGGCGGTGGGATTTAAATGCTTCCATTCAAAATACTATGAACCAATTCCTTGGTTGGTTTTTGTCCGTTTATTTTCACTCTAACAACATCAAAAGTCATTTTAAAATCGCAACCCGATTTGTAATCGCTGCATCCGTAGGCGGTTTTTCCTTTAATAACCGTTCCTTTTTTACACTTCGGACAAGACAATTCATCTGTTTTCGCTTTCGCAAAAGTCTTTTTAGGCTCCAATTTTAATTTAAAATTTTCATCAAATCTAAGCAAACCTTCAACAGCTCCAGCATTGGTTTTAAAGCCTTTTAAATTAACGGTGCTTCCTTTTTGAAGCAATCGCGCAAATTGTTTTTCAGATATTTTTTTTTCAGCAAAATTAAAAGGCAAGACAAAATCACAGCCATCATTATAAGCACTACAGCCATAAGCTGTTTTACCTTTTAAAAGCTGTCCTTTTTTGCATTTCGGACAAACCTCGAAAGTAATTCCTGCTTGCTTTTTAACCGTTGCTTTTGCGGCTCTATTTTTAATTACCGTAGCTTGCGATATGTTGGCACGTTTGGTTTCGCTTCGTACTTCGTAAACCAAAGCATCTACCATACGTTTCATATTTTTTATAAATGCACCTGCACTAAACTCGCCCTTTTCAATATCTTTTAATTGTTTTTCCCATGAACCTGTAAGTTCGGCAGATTTTAATAATTCGTTTTGAATTGTATCTATCAACTGAATACCCGTAACTGTTGGCAGCACCTGCTTTTTATTACGTTTAATGTATTTTCTTTTAAAAAGGGTTTCAATAATATTAGCTCGCGTTGATGGTCTCCCAATACCATTTTCTTTCATTAAATCGCGTAATTCTTCATCGTCTACCTGTTTACCAGCAGTTTCCATCGCACGTAATAAAGAAGCCTCAGTAAACTGATTTGGTGGTTTGGTTTCTTTTTCTAAAAACGATGGCTCGTGTGATCCTTTCTCTCCTTTTACAAAAGTTGGCAAAATCCCCGATTCTTTTTCTTTTGCATTCGGGTTTTCAAAAACAATGCGCCAACCTTTTTCTAAAATTTCTTTTCCTGTGGTTTTAAAAACTACTTTTGCTGCACTTCCCAAAACGGCGGTGTTCGACACGATGCAATCATCATAAAATACTGAAATAAAACGCTTTACAATAATATCGTAAACCTGCTGCTGGTTGTATTGCAAATTAATTTGGATGCCCGTTGGAATAATAGCGTGGTGATCGGTTACTTTTTTATCATTAAAAACTTTGGATGATTTTTTTATTTTCTTTCCTAAAAGCGGCTGTGTTAATTTTGAATAATTTGTTAGTTTTTGAAGAATACCTGACACTTTCGGATACACATCGTTTGGTAAAAAAGTCGTATCAACTCTAGGGTAGGTTACTACTTTTTGTTCATACAATTTCTGAACAATCTTCAAGGTTT
This sequence comes from Wocania ichthyoenteri Th78, assembly GCF_000789235.1. Classification (GTDB taxonomy): domain Bacteria; phylum Bacteroidota; class Bacteroidia; order Flavobacteriales; family Flavobacteriaceae; genus Wocania_A; species Wocania_A ichthyoenteri. The sequence continues at coordinate 2,932,052 of NZ_KN525716.1, read as the reverse complement.
CATCTGCCGAAAACCCAAACTTGGTATTACAATACACTTGTAAACCTGTTAAGTCGAATAGTTTTGGCGCATATTCTTTTCCTTTCTTTTTGGTAATCGATTCAATTTCAAAATCGCTTTCTTTTACTTTATTGGCTAAAGCTTCTCCATCTTCTTTTTTAAGAAAACGTCCGTCTTCGTAACTAAAAAGTGTATCGCGGTATAAGGTTTGTAATTCCCAATACGGTTGTGGTTTAAAATTTTCGATTTCTTTAAAACGATTTACAACCATGGCTAAGGTTGGTGTTTGCACACGGCCAACCGACAATACTTGTTTATAACCACCGTGTTTTACGGTGTACAACCTAGTCGCATTCATGCCTAATAACCAATCGCCAATGGCTCTGGAAAATCCTGCGTAATATAAATTATCGTAATCTTTTGATGGTTTTAAATTTTGAAAACCTTCTTTAATAGCTTCGGTGGTTAACGACGAAATCCATAGACGTTGTACTTCGCCTTTATAATTGGCTTCATTCATTACCCAACGTTGGATAAGTTCCCCTTCTTGCCCAGCATCACCACAGTTTATAACTAATTCGGCTTTATCAAATAAACTTTTTACAATTTTAAATTGCTTTTGGATTCCTGAATTTGCGACCACTTTGGTTTCAAATTTTTCGGGAAGCATAGGTAAGTTATTTAAGTCCCAGCTTTTCCAATAGGGCTTATAATCGTTGGGTTCTTTAAGTGTACATAAATGCCCAAAGGTGTAGGTTACTGCATAACCATTGCCTTCGTAATAGCCATCGCGTTTGGTATTCGCACCTAAAACAGATGCAATTTCGCGGGCAACACTTGGTTTTTCGGCAATACAGACTTTCAATTTATTTTCTTTTTTCTATTGAATTATAATCTGCAAAATAGGACTTTTGGTGTGGTTTTTAAAAGGGATTTATTAAGAGTTATTAACCAAAAAGTTTTATCAAAAAATGAAGTTCGTTTAGCGGCTCGTATAAGAATAGTAGTTGGCTTTGAATCACGAACTATTCGATTAAACATAAACCTTTTTTATATTTACTTAATTAGGGTTTAACAATTAAACCGTAATTATTTTTACACATCTTTATTGGCTTTTTGCTGGGATTACCTTTTCTAATCCCCGTTTTCCACCAAAAAGCCAATAAAGATGTATAAAACCTAGTGAAGTAAAAATGACTAATAAAATAATAGATAATATTGTTATTATCATATTTCTACCAATTGAAAAATTTGTTCATTCTGTTTTCTATTAACTGAAGAAGGCGTTAACCTTAACATTTGATTACGTAAACTAATTAATATGGGATTTTTAAGATGTGCCATTTTTCCAACAAGCCAACTTGCTTTAACTACTTGATGTGCTTTTGGCAACCGTAATTTTTGATATTCCGAAAATGCGTTATTAACCCCATATTTGTTTAAACATTCTGAAAGCACAAAAGCATCTTCGATAGCCTGACAAGCACCTTGTCCCATATTTGGGGTTGTTGCGTGTGCAGAATCTCCGATTAAGCATACATTTTCTTTAAACCAAATGTTTGTTGGTTTTAAATCTGAAATTTCGGCAGTATTTATTTTTTCTTTTTTAGTTGATTTTATGATGTCTTTAATTAATGAATTATAATCGTTAAAACATTGTTCTAAATCATTGATAGAAAATTCATTCATATTTTTTTTGAACGATTTTAAAGCATACCAATAAACTTTGTTTTCTGCAATTTGAACAAAACCAAAACGCTCGGATTTTCCCCAAGCTTCGTTCAATTCGTTTCTAAATTTTGTCGGTAATTGGCATTCCGTAATTCCTCTCCAGCATATTTGATTTGCATTTCTTATACTATTATTTGGAAATATTTTATGGCGAACAATAGAATTTAGTCCATCAGCTCCCAAAACAGTTGAGGATTGAATTTGTTCTCCGTTTTCAAATTTCAAAAAACATCCATTTATGTTTTCAACAATTGAATTAAATTTATGGTTGAGATTAATTTCGGTAGATTTTAATTTGTTAATTAATATCTGTTGAAGTGTTCCTCTATGAATTGCAATGTTTTTGGTATTATGTTTTTGTTCAAAATAAGTCAAGTCAATTTTGGAAATTGGATTTAGGTTGGATTTGGTGATATTTATTGAAGATATTGGATTTCCATTTTCCTCAATTACTTTTCGTAAGCCTAACTTTTCATAAACTTGCATAGCATTGTTGGCTAAAATAATTCCTGCTCCAACTGGTTTTATTTGTTCAGCTTGTTCAAAAATTCTTGTTTTAATTCCTTTTTGTTCAAGTGCAATTGCAGTAGTTAACCCTCCTATTCCTGCTCCTATAATATCTATGTTCATAGTGTTTGTTCTAATTGGTGGCAATCGACAAATATAAATTGTTATTTTAAATTGTTTATATCCACTGGTAAACGACTTAAGTTTACAATTCATTAAATTTAATAATTAATCAGAAAGAACAAAAGAGAAGAATAAGATTAAGTTGTATAGAACTAAAAATTAACAGATTACCATGCTTCAACTACGCTCAGCACAGACTAACTTGTTCCTAGCAATAACGTTAATTACCACTCCCGTTTTTTATTCAACTCTTCTTGAGCTTCCAATTCTTTTTGTGGAATGACTTTTAAAAACGACGGATGTTGCTCGATAGCATACTCAATTCTTTTTACAATATCTTCGGTAGTTTCTTTATCGTAATCAATGTCTAACGGTTCTTTTATTTCGAAGGTTTGAAGGATGTTTTTCTTTTTAATACGCAGTCCTTTTTTATCAAACGAACGACGAAATCCATCAATAACAATGGGTACCACAATGGGTTTGTAGCGCTTAATAATGTGCGCTGTACCTTTCCGAATGGGTTTAAATGGCGTAGTTGTACCTTGCGGAAAGGTAATAACCCAACCATCGTCGAGTGCTTTACCAATGTTAGAAATATCGCTCATTTTTACTTGTCGGTTTACATCTTTTCCTTCTGCTCTCCACGTACGCTCAATACTAATAGACCCCACATAAGCTAAAATTTTTGGGAGCAACCCCGCTTTCATGGTTTCTTTTGCAGCCACATAATATATGTTAAGTTTTGGGTTCCATAAATAGCCTACATTTTTTATAGAATCTGTACGTCCACTTAAACTTGCATTAAACACATGGAACATAGATACTACATCGGCAAAATACGTTTGATGATTGGAAATAAATAGTACGTTAGTATCGGGTAAGGTTTTAATAATTTCGGAGCCTTCAATTTGTAATTCGTTAAACCCACGAAAACGCCTGTGAGTCATCGCTCCGAGTATTCTAATGAGCCATTTTTTTACAAAAAGTATATGTCCGAATGGATTTCGTTTAAATAATCCCATAAATCACGCGTCAAAATTAGTTAGTTGTCACAAATGTACTAAATCTTGTAAACTAGAGCATTTGTTTTAGCAGGTCTTTAATTTCGCTCAGCATCATTGCAGTGGCACCCCAAACCACATGACCATTTAATTTAAAAGCAGGCACCTCAACATCAACACTATACGAGGTTGAAACTGTTTTGGTTATAACTTGATTATCGTCTAAAAAATGTTGCAACTCTACCTCTATAATCGCCTCAACTTCATCTTCTTGTTTCATAAAAATCGGTGTGTTTTGAGAAAAACCAATAAACGGTTGTACATAAAAATTACTCGGTGGAATATAAACTTGAGATAATTGTTTAACAATTTTAATATCGTGTATAGACACACCAATTTCTTCAAAGGTTTCTCTCACTGCGGCATCCTGCAACGATTTATCATCGTCTTCCAACTTGCCTCCAGGAAATCCTACTTGTGCTGAGTGTACACCGTTATAGGTTTTTCTTAATATTAAAACCAGTGTTGTTTTATCATTTCTATTAGGATAAAACAACGCCAAAACACCTGCTTTCTTAGCATTTTTAATAGCTTTTTTTTGACGCCTTAATAATTCTTGACGAAACGGAGGCACCATTTTAAATTGAGAAGCCTCAGCTGGAAGCGGTATTTTTTCTATTTTAGAAATGGCTGTTAAAAAATCTTCAAAATTCATTCAAACAAAAATACTCATTTAATGATATTTTTCAGCCACTTTTCGGCTAAAACAGGCCATGTTTCTGCGGCTATATTCCCTTTTCTTAAGCCATACCCATGTCCACCAGACTCTAATATATGCAGTTCAACAGGTATTTTAAAATCCATAAGGGCTTTTGATAGCACCAAAGAACCTTTGTTTGAATAAGCATCATCTGTAGTTGCAAATATAAACATGGGAGGTGTTTGGTCTGTAATTGTTAATTCTGGTGTTATCTTATTATTTTCACCTTTATTTAAATAGGCTGGATAAATGAGAACTGCAAAATTTGGTCTACACGAATATTTATCGATTTTATCTGATTTCTTATAGGTTTCTTTATTAAAATTGGTAGATGCCCTTGCAGATAGGCTTCCTCCTGCAGAAAAACCTAAAACTCCTATTTTTTCAGGGTTAAAATTATAATCTTTTGATTTGCTTCTTGTTATTCTAATAGCTCTTTGAATATCATTTAAAGCTCCTAGTTGGTTTCCAGGAACTCTATATTGCAACACAAATACTGTGAAACCCAACTTATTTAACCATTTTGCAATTTCATAACCCTCTAAATCAATTGCTAAAATTTGATAGCCTCCACCTGGACAAATAATAACACTTGCTCCATTATTTTTATCTGGATCTGGAGTAAAAACCTCCATAATGGGATTAGTTACATTAGTTAATCGCGTTACATTATTTGAAATATCTTCCGTTTGAAAAGCATCATGCTTAGCTTCCGTTTCCTCTGGCGCGTTGTTTGTCCATAAATAGATTCTTTCCATATTGTTCTGAATTGGTGTCTGTGAATTTCCGGAAAGTGATATTACAAAAAACAAAAGTAAGCATAGGTTTAATCGCATAATATAATAATTAGTTAAGCTTAATTTCTAAAGACTCACTAGCTTTTTCTTTATGTGGAATTAATCCTTTATACACTTTTTTCAAATTAAAATCAGGATCACTCACAATAACGCTATATTTTCCGTCTTCAAAAACTTTGGGATCATATTGTTTGCCATTAATTCGTAAAGTATATATAATTTCATTCGTATTTTCATTAACAACTTGAACCACTGTGTTATTGACATCACTAACTTTTATAGTAGGCAACCATTTATATGCTTTTTTCGCATAATTATCTTCCATGTTAATTGTTTTTGGCCACCCGACATATTGTTCCCCAGTTGTTGGATCTGTTGGGTCTACGTATCTAGGCCAGCATTCCATGGTAATGTCTCGAGAGCTTTTAGTTAGCTTTACAATACCATAACCTGGCATGCGATCATGTAGTTCATTTGGTTCAATTCCAGATTTAGACCCGGGATTTGTATGGGCATAAACATTTACCTTATTTCCTAATCCATCTAGATATTCTCCGGTATAATCTTGAAGTCCTTCAATATAGTTTTTACCCGTTTTTTCAAATGGTTGCCAAGCTCTAGGATAAAAATTAGCGATAGAAGGCACACAGAAAGACCAACCTGCATCATTTTGTTCGTCGATACCATGATTTACAATAGTTGCTAAATGTTGGTCGCCAGCTAACATGAACCCAAACCCTTTTCTTATAGCACTTAAAGCTTTATTCCTGCCAGTTTGTGGCCATCCATTAGAGTCAAAATCCATATAAATATGCTTTAAATTAGGACCATGGTGCGTTGCCATATTGCCAAAAATAGTTTGAGACAATACCACTTTCATATCGGCACCTTTCCAATCTGTTGCCCAATAATCAAGATATTTTAATTGCCTATCTCCTAATAATTTTGCACCGGGAACATCTGCCATAGCATAAGTATAATTCGGATCAATAACATGATCGGGTCTTCCTGATTTTGTCGGAGTTACTAATCCGTTAGGACCTGATTTAAATTTTCTATCTTCTATGATTGCAAAACTTATTCTTCCATAATTAAACGTAGAATAATTAACACCTATTCCACCTTTAATTGGAGTTGGATCGAATGGATCTGGTAAGTGACTAGTTTGTGTACGCTCTACCATTTTTACAAATTCAATACCATGAACATAACCACCTTTGGTGTCTACATCTATTTTTCCACCACCAGCTCCCCAAACATTTCCTTGAAATACATCATGATCATCTGGTAAAGTTATAGTTGGTAAATCTTTGGTAATATCTGAATAAGCCCAACACCACAAATACCATTTATACATGTAATCTTCAAATTTATTTTTAAAATCTTGAAAAGTTGGACTTGCCCCTTCATAAATTTGATCGCCACTAAAAAACAGGACATCTGGTTTTTGTTTTTTTACATTATTTATTAATTGAGTATGTGGGTACCAAATTTGCTCTTTCCAATTAAAAGGAGCACGTTCAACACCTTTAGCCAAATTGTGATTTCCAGTAAAACCCACAACAATGATGGTTTCTTTATCAACAGGATTCGGTCTAAAGATTCCTTCATAATAAAAAATTTGATTATTGTCTTTTAAATGATAAGATAATCTATACTTAACATTGTTCTTGTAATTGAAATTTTCAATTCTAAAAAGAGCATTAAACGAAAGATCTTGAATTTTAGAGCTACCAACTTCTTCCCAAACTTCGTTTGGTTTTATTTCTAATTTAACCGTAGTATTATCCTCTTTACCAATAGGCATTAGCTGTGCATTAATTTTCAATATATTATTTGATAGTGTATGCTGAGCTGTAATTATAGGCCCACTCTTATGAGCCATATTATTGCTGAATTTTTCTCCAGAGAGTTTCCAATTATTAAACCAAAAGCCACCTGTATTTTTTCCTTTTCCAGGATGAGATACCAAGGCAACATTTCCATTTACGTCATCTTTGTTTAACGTATAAATAAGTTGTCCTAATTCTTTCTTTAAATCATCTGTAACGCTTAAAACCAATTCATAATTTGAATTATTTTGAGTTCCTAAAATATTTATTTGATAGGTTTGAGGAAGACTTTTTATGGTTTTTTCTATCAATATTTTCTTTTCTTTAGAATTAAAATCTTGAATAAAAAGTTTGCCTTTGGGGGTTACACCAACAAAGTATCCACCTTCTTTTCCTGGACTATGATGAATTAAGGCTGCTGCACGATAATCTATCGATGCTCCAGCTCCAATTAAAAATCCTGAAGCTGTTTCATCGCTTAAATTAACATTAGAATTTGTTGTACCAGTTTGAACGCTCATATTGAAATCTCCCTCATTCTCAAGCCTAGAAGTAACAGAATGAACCGTTCGCATTGGCTTTTTTTCAGAAGTTTCTCTACAGACTAATTTCCCTTCTACAACTTCCCAATCTTGTAGCCTATTAGCCCAAAAGTTTTCACCGGCCCAAGTCCTATTAACAACATTGTTCCAGTTATGAATTATTTCATTAGAGTTATTGTTACAACCTGAAATAATGAGTGTAATAATTAATAGTTTGATAAATTGGTTTAGTTTCATTTTTAGATTGTTTTTTGTTTTGAGATTATATTCTTGCATTAATTTTTATATCCTGATTTAATATCTAGCTTCATATGTTCTATTGTTTTGGTCTTTTCTTTTATAACCATTCAACTATTATAGGTGTATTTAGAGAAGGAGTATTTTTCCAATTAATAGAATCTAAGCCATAATCTTATTTTTCGAATTCCAATCATTATAATAGTTACTCATTTCATTTTTCAACGCTTAATTGCATAGATAGTGATACTTTACACTGATTAAACAGTATACAACCACTAATATTATCTTCTGTTAATTACACAAAACAGACGTTCTTATTTATTATTTTTAATTAGTTCAATTGATTTATCTGCAAAACGTTTACCCATAACTATATATCCTTCAGCAGACATATGTAAATCATTTTTTATTTCATCTCCTTTTCTATTTACTCCATCATTAAGGTCATCAGTATTAATCCAATCAAAGCGCGGATTAGATTTGGCTACTTTTACCTGAACATCTCTTATCAAAGTCCAATGAGGGTATTTTTCATTTAACATATCAAAATCACTTAATCTACCTATTAAAAAGTTTACATCTTTAAATTCGAGGTCTTTACTTATCTGCTTATAAAGTCCTATTAAACTTCTTTCATATACTTCTCCAAGTTTTTCTCTTGCATCACGTTCACCTTGCATCCAAATAAATGTTACAGTTGCTATTTTTTCATTTTGTATAGCTGTATTAACTTTAGTCATAAGGGTATCGTACAAATCTGGTTGAGCCTTGGGGTGATCTTCCCTTAATGGTTTCCAATCTTTATACCAACGTCTTATTGGCTTAGCTCCTGATGCATCTTTTACAACAATAACATTTTCTTCTCCAAACTCACCTTTAAGGGTAGGAGTAAAAGACTCTTCTGGTTTTAAACCTATCATATTAGATTGCCCAGAAAGGATAAATAAATGTTTACCTTCCTGTTCTGAGTTACATGATGACATTATAAATGATGTCAAACATATTAATAAAATTTTACTTGCTTTCATTGTATTACTATTCATCTATATATTTATTTCAATTCTTTAATAAAAATATTGTACTGTTCTATTTTAATAAAGCCTAACATATACAAAATCCAGACTGTCTACTAAATTATTCATTTAGAAGGTGGTATTTTTACAGTATCAAATAATTCTTCAATCGCTTTATATTTTGAAATGGTCATTATTTCGTATTAATGTTTTTAACATGGTGTTTTAATTACCGTTAAAATTACTGCTTTACATATTCTTTAGCAGGAAAATATGGTGATTCTGTTCTAGCAGTCTCGAGATACCTTTCAATTTTCAGAACAATTTCTGGGTTTTGTTTAGCAATATTTGTTGTCTCTGCCATATCTTTCTCTAAGTTGTACAATTCCAATGGCTCCTTAGTTCCATATCGAATGGCTTTCCAATTTCCCATTCTAACGGCTTGTTGAAAAGGAGAATGAATTTCCCAATAGTTAAACTCACGTTCTTTCTGATTTTTACCTTTTAAGGTTTTTAAAACAGATTGACCACTAAGTCCATTAGGAATTTTAGTGTTTGCAATCTCGCAGGCCGTTGGAAAAAAGTCACGCATGTCCCAAATAAAATCACTAACTTCTCCTTTAGGAATTACGTTTGGCCAACGAACGACCATGGCTGCTCTAATCCCCCCTTCATAGAGGCTGCGTTTAATACCACGCAAATCACCTCCGCTGTTTATATTTTTTGCAAATAATGGATTGGGACCATTATCTGATGTGTAAAACACTATGGTGTTCTCGTCTATTTCAAGTTCCTTAAGTAGATTCATAATTTTTCCAACCGTGTAATCTGTTCTTGTAACCATGGCTGCATAATGTTGCACTTTTTTACCACCTGGTAATCCATCATATTGTTTAAAAAACGGATCTTCTTCTGGAATAATATACTCCCCATGAGGTGGAGTATATGCTAAATATAAAAAGAAGGGTTCATCCTTATTTTTCTTTATAAAATCTAAGGTTTTATTTTCCTGTAAATACGGAATATATTGTTCTTTTCTACCATTTATATTCCCTAGTAACTCAATCATTTTTCCGTCTTCCCAAATTTCTTCTGAAAAATGATTATGGGCATGTAATTGATCTAAATAACCAAACCAATAATCAAAACCTTGATTTTCTGGCACTCCCGACGAACCCGGATTTCCCAATCCCCATTTACCAATACCTCCAGTTTTATAACCTGCCTCTTTTAAACTTTCAGCAACTGTTAAATGTTTATCTTCTAAAAACACAAGGGGTCTTCCGTTTGCTTCAATAAGTTCTTTGGTATTACTTTTAGCTGTATTATCCCTTCGTGGCGTATGGCCTGTATCTAGACCAGTCATTAAAACACTTCTTGTTGGTGCACAAACCGCAGAACCAGAATAATGTTGTGTAAACTTCATGCCTTCATCACATATTTTATCAAAATTAGGGGTCTTAATATGTTTAGAACCAAAAGCACTAAAATCGCCATAACCAGCATCATCAAGCATGATATAGATAATATTTGGTTTTTTTGATATAGCATTTTGCGCCATTGAAATTTCTCCAAAAGCAAATAATATAATGAAACTTAAAAAGTAATATTTAGTCATATCGTTTATTTACCCTTTTTAGGTTATTTTTGAGATACTTTTTTCTTGAACCTGGTGTATTATAGAGTAGCTGTTTATTTTGCATTAATCGCTGTTGAATATGATAGGTTACAGGCATCCAATCTCCTTCGTCCCAAAGTGGGGTAATAAGTGTTGATTCCCATAATTCTAGTTCTTTGTGTAAAAAGTCTGAAGTTTTTAAATCGGTATTGGTTAAATCGTACATTTCTCCCAAATCACTTTTTAAATCATAGTATGTGCTACCATAGTCTTTTAGTCTCACGAGTTTTTTCTCTCCAATTCGAGCGCCAGCTTCATTCAATTTACGCCAAAACAATTTTTCATGAGGATTACCAGTTTGTTCTCCTTTTAAAAACGGGATTAAGTTTGTACCATCTAAATCGAAGGTGTTTTTTATCCCCGCAGCTGCGATGGAAGTTGTAAAGATGTCTAATGAAGATGTTAGTCCATTAAATGTTTGGTTCCCTTTAATTTCTTTCCCCCAATGTACAACGAAGGGTACGCGGTGTCCACCTTCAAATTTATTTCCTTTCCAGCCCTTTAAAATACCATTATCTGAAGTGTTATGAGGAGAGCCTCCATTGTCACTTAAAAAGAAAATAAGTGTGTTTTCAAGTTGGTCCGTTTCTTCTAGTTTGTCAACTAACTTTCCAATATTTTCATCTAAAGACCATGTCATTGCTGCTAGTTTTTTCCTAGGATGGTCTTTATATTTTTCTAAATGTACTTCTTTGGCATGCATGGGAGTATGTGGCGCGTTATATGCTAAGTACATAAAGAAAGGTTCATCTTGATTTTCTTCAACATAACTTGCAGATTCATCACCTAAAACATCTGTTAAGTAACCTTTAAAAATAATGCGTTCCCCATTGTGTTGTAATAAGGATTGTTTTGAAGGTTTTTCTAGAGGAAAGTAGGACCGACTTCCACCTATAAAACCATAAAAATCATCAAAACCTCTTTTATTTGGGTGATCAGATTCAGATTCTCCCAAATGCCATTTACCTAATGCAATTGTTTTATAATTATTCTTTTTAAAAACGTCGGCAATGGTTATAACATCATCTGCCAATCCTATACCACCTGTTCCGTTCGCTTCAAATCCAAACCGTTGTTGGTATTTACCAGTAATTAATCCCGCTCTAGAAGGAGCACAAACCGTAGCTGAAACATGTGCATCTGTAAAAACGACTCCATTTTTTGCTAATTTATCAAGTCTAGGTGTTTCCAAATCCTCACTTCCCATAAATCCAAAATCTATATAACCTGCATCGTCTACAATAATTATAATGATATTAGGTTTGTTATTCTTCGAAATTTCAGCATCTTTAAAGGATGTTTTTTTTTCTTCTTTACAACCAAATATTAAAGTAAAAATGAGAATGCAAAAAATGAATTTCAAATTCATATTATTTATTTTTTATAATTTCAATCTCTTGTAGCATACTTTGAACCATTTCTGGATTTTGAGTTGCTAAATTTTGTTGCTGACTTCTGTCTTCTTTTAAATTGTATAACTGATTATTCAAATCATTTCCAGTTTCATGATTTACCCAATTTATTTTAGGACCTTTATGAGGAGGGATTAATACGTAATCGCCTTTGCGATATGCTGTAATATTGTTTTGACCTAAAATTAAGCTTGTTCTACCAACATCAGATTTACCAAGAAATGCATCCAAAATATTTTCGCTATCTGGAGTTGTATTTTTCTGATTAAGCATAGATGCAAAAGAAGCTGTAAAATCTATTTGACAAACTAAAGCATTAGAAATTCTAGGTTTTATTTTTGCCGGCCACTTAATCATAAAGGGAACGTGAGTTCCTGCATCAAACAAACTATACTTACCACCTCTGAGACCTCCTCTAGGTGTATGCTTACCAATTTTTACAATGGCGTCATCTTTGTATCCATCATCTAAAACAGGCCCATTATCACTTGAAAAAATAACAATTGTATTTTCAGCTATACCTAACTTATCTAATTCATCTAAAAATTGTCCAACAGCCCAATCTGCTTCTAAAATCACATCTCCTCTTGGTCCTAAACCAGATTTTCCAGCAAAACGTGGGTGGGGTACTCTTGGTGCATGAGGTTGGTGCAAACTATAGAATAAAAAGAATGGTTCATCTTTATGATCGTTTACAAACTTTACAGATTCCTTTAAGAAATCATCTCCCATATTTTCATCAATAAAAAGAGCAGATTTACCTCCGCGCATGTAGCCAATTCTTGAGATCCCGTTATGAATACTCATATCATGCCCATGACTTGGGTGTATTTTTAGTAATTCTGGATTTTCTTTTCCTGTAGGTTCGCCTTCAAAATTTTTACGATAACTTACTTCAATAGGATCATTTGGATCTAATCCATCAATACGATGATTTTTTACATAAACTGAAGGAACTCTATCATTAGTTGATGCCATGACATACGAGTAATCAAATCCTATTTCTCGAGGTCCTGGTTTAATTTCTTTATTCCAATCCATATTTTCATCACCTAAACCTAAATGCCATTTACCAACTACTCCTGTAAAATAGGCTGCATCATGCAACATAGATGGTAGTGTTTGTTTCCCTAATTCGAAAAGTAGAGGTGCATTACCTTGTAATACTTGCGCACGTTTACTTCTAAAAGGGTAGATGCCTGACAATAAGGAAAAACGACTTGGTGTGCAAGTTGGTGATGTTGCATAGCCATTTGTAAAACGAATGCCTTCGTTGGCAATACGATCTATATTGGGAGTCATCAATTCTGTTGCCCCATAACAACTAACATCACCGTATCCTAAGTCATCAGCATAAATGATTACAATATTTGGTTTATTAAGTTTTAGTGGCAACTCTTTTGTTTGCTTTTTTGTAGATTGGCAATTTAGTAATAATCCAAATATAAGAACTGTAATAATTAGTTTAGTTAATTTCATTAGATACTTTCCATTAGAGCTCATCTTGAGCTCGTATTCAAATTTAATTATACTGTTTTATTCAATTTTAAACTTATCATTTTAAAGCTTATTTTTCTTAATTAAAATTTTAAAGAGCAGTCAATCTTATTTTGACCAACCACTCTTTAAACAAAAAAAACTAAAAAACTAACTCTAATAATTCAATTAAAATATTAGTACCCTGGATTCTGCACCAAATTAGGATTATCGGATATATACACTTGACCAAACGGCAAATAGTAACGTTCTGGCCCAAAAGTTCTAACATTAGGTTCTGCAAAAGATGCATTTCTAAGTGTTATAGTATAACGATCTGTATCTAAATTATACTCAAACCTTAAACCTTGTGTTCTAACACCGTCCATTACTGTAGTTGCTGTTCTCCAACGAATAAGGTCCCAAAATCTGTGATCTTCAAAGCAAAGCTCGAATTGACGCTCTAAACGTATATTTTCTTCTGTAGCAACAGTTCTAGCTGGCATTCCAGCCCTGTCTCTAATTAAATTAATATTAGTTAGAGCTTCATCTGGTTTGTTTAAATAAAATGCTGCTTCTGCATGGTTTAAAAGGATTTCTCCATATCTAAATATATAGTAATCCTGTCCTGATTCATTACCTCCATTTTTAGGAGCAATTAAAGTTGGATCTAATTTTTTCCTTAATAATAGTGACGTCGTTCTAATATTTCTTGGAAAAGCAGCTCCTTGCCATAATTTTCCATTATAATCAATAATTTCATTAGCATTTGTAGACGTTTTTACTACGCCTCCTTCTGTATAAGTAGTTTTATGATGGAAATAAACAGGTTTGTCTCTATATACAGTTTCTGGATAAAATACAGACGCTCTAAAACGTGGATCTTTTTTTCCAAAAAACTCATCCATATCCCATGTGTTTGCAGTAGTTAATTGACTTCGAGGTATATTTGGACTACCGTCTACATATTCAAAATTTTCTATAAAATCGTAAAACACTTGAAAATTAGAATTCCAAGGAGAATCATACCCTTGTGGTATTGCCAAAAGATCCAAATCATGTCCTCTAGTAACTGCCTCAAATTTTTCAGCAAAAATGATTTCGCTATTTCCTTCATCAAGAAATAAATCACCATAATTTTTCACCTTATCACTAGATTTATTGTACAAACTAAATCCGGCACTCATTAAAGCTTCGGAAGCATCATAACTTTTTTGATAAAATCCTTGAGCATCACTTGAAGGAATTCCGACTGCTCCGTTTAGTTGAACTTGACCAAAACGAGAAATACTTGCAGCGTAAAGCATAGCTCTACTTTGTAAAGCTAAAGCCGCATGCTTATCAGCTCTACCATTAGCTCCTGTTTTATTATCTGAAAATAAAGCAATGGCTTCATTTAATTCGCTATAAATAAAATCATAAACTTCTTTTTCAGTGTTTCGTGGTGGGTACATTTCCTCATTAGGAGCATCTTTATCTAAAACTTTAGTTACTAAAGGGACACCTCCGTAACGTTTTACCATCTCAAAATACATAAATGCTCTTAAAAACTTTGCTTCTGCAACTTTAGAATCAATATAGTTTTGATCAAATGATTGACTGTTTACTATATTCTCTAAAATATAATTAACGTCACGTATATTTGCATAAGGCCAATATGTTAACCCGCCTGCTCCATTTTCTTGCGAATAGTTTCTTCTCACAGCATTGTTTGGGTTCTGCCAAACTGCAAAAGCCGTGTATTCCATACCTACAGCAGATATAGTTCCTAACCCATTTTGACTTTGCCCAGACCTATCCATAAATGGCATGTCATTATAAACATTAGCAAAATAAGCCTCTGTTATTTCTTTTGATTCAAAAATTGATGTTTCTGAAAGAAAGTCTGGTTCTTTAACCAAATCATTTTCACAACTCATAAAAGCGCCAATTGCTATAAGTAGTATATAAAATATTTTTTTCATTTTAATGTTTTTTTAATTATTACACGTTTAATAGCTTATTCTATAATCCTAATTTTACACCTAAAGTAAATGTTCTCATTAGGGGTAATCCAAAACCTGTAGCGCCCGAAAGCTGTTCTGGATCATGGTCTTCTTTATAAATACCTAATTTAGATAATGTTAATAAATTATCTCCAGACACGTATAATTCTAAATTAGAAACTCCTATTTTATTTAGCGTTTCTTTAGGTAAACTGTAAGCTACAGTTGCCGATTTTAATCTAACATAAGTACCGTCTTTTAACCAAAAATCTGAATTTTGATTGTTCCAAGTTCTAACACCAGAGCTATCAAAAGCAGGTATTTGAGCATTAGGATTTGATGATACTCCTGGATTAGAAGGATCTTGTACCCATGCGTATTTTGTATGGAATGCTAGTGGCACTTGTTGTGTAGCAAATGGTGCTCTTACATGTCCGCCTACATTTATGTTAAACAAAGAAGCTCCTTGCCATTGTGTAACTAGACTCCAATTTTTATAAGAAAAAATGGTTTGCAAAGCATAGGTTAAATTTGGAGTTTGATTAAATAATGCACTACGGCCAATTACCTCACGGTCATCTAAATTAATTATATTGTCTCCGTTTACATCAAGATACTTAATATCTCCAGGTTTAGGAGTTCCTACAATATCTTCAATGGTATGTGTAGCAATATACTCGTCTACTTCTGCTTGAGAGTTAAATAAGCCATCTGTTCTATAACCAAAAAATCTGTTAGTCCAATTTCCTGAAAGTTGATTGTATTTAACATCTCTTGGATTATCCAAGTCTATGTCTTGTTCTATATGGTCATATTTTTCACGAGAGTATGCTACATTACCTTTTATATCAAATCTAAAGTCCCCAATATTATCTCTATATCCTAATGCCAATTCCCAACCTCTATTATTTAAGCTATTTACATTTATTAAAGGTAAGCTGGCGCCAAATATTAATGATGTGCTTCCAAGATCTCGTCCTAAAACCTTATCTCTTTCTCTATAAAAAACATCTACTTCTCCATAAACTTTACTTTTAAACAATGAAAAATCTAAACCTACATTATACATAGTAACTTCTTCCCAAGATAATAATTCGTTTACTAAGCCTGCATTAAAAATAATAGGTACACTTACACCATCTAATATATAGACGTTCCCAGGACTTTCCGAAAAACCAGTTAAATAATCAAAAGTTGTATTACCTACATTAGAATCTATACCAGATTGACTGTAAGACAATCTTAGTTTTAATTCATTTAATGTATTGCTATTTTCTAAAAAGTTTTCTTTATGAATATTCCAACCCGCAGAAACTGAAGGGAAGTAGCCCCATCTATTTTTAGGTCCAAATTTAGAACTGGCATCTGCACGAAGTGTAGCCTCTAATAAATATTTATTATCATAATTATAATTAAACCTACCGGCATAACTTACTCTAGTATATTCTATTTGTCTAGGAATTCCAAAAGTTTCCGTTAATTCATTATCTCCTCGAATTTGCGGAACGTCTACCGATAAATTATCTAATCTCATAGCACCTAAACTATTATATTTATTGTTTTCATGCTCGAAAAAAGTTAATAACCCAACTTCATGCTTACCATAGTTTTTATTAAATTGCCCATAAAACCTTGAGACTATTCTACGTCTTGGGTCATTACCACCAGATGTATAACTCTTAAAGAACTCATTACCAGATTGATCACCTTCGCTTGTGTAACCATCAAAAGTATCAGTTACTAAATCAGGATCATAAGAATAAACCTTGTAAGGTCTGCTTAATATTTCAGTATAACGATCTCTAAATCTAATATTTACTTTTGATCCAATTGTTAATCCAGGTAAAAAAGGTGCTTCGTACTTAACATCCATTGCAGCAGCTAGTGTTTGTGTTTTTTGCAAATTGTATCCTGCAAACTTTTTAAACATTCTTCCTATAATAGATCTTTGACTAAAACCAGAAAACGGAACTCTATCTGGGTCTGGTAATTCATAATTGTAAAATGGTTGAGATGTCCTTAAATCATTTAATATTTCATTTTCATTACCAAAAGCATAATCTTTAACTTCATCAATATAGGATGCATTAAGTGACATATGTAAATCTTTGGTAATTTTAGTATCCATATTATGAGTGAAGGTTATTTTTGCGTATTCATAATCACCTCTTAATATGCCATTTTGATTCATTGCCCCAATAGATGTATAGTGGCTTATATTTTCATTACCTCCACTTACACTAAAATTATGATTTGCTATTTGTGCTCCACTATTCTTTATTAATCTATCTTTCCAATCGTAACTAGTCAATTCTCCAGAACGGTATTGATTCATTCTTTCTTCAGTGGCATTTCCATAATTTATAACTTTATTAGGGTCTAAAGGGTCGTACTGTGTATTGAAAATAGCATGTCTTTCTATCTCAATATAATCCGCAGCATTAGCAAACTCTGGTAATGCAACTTCGTGCTGTATACCATACCAACCATGGTAATTAAATTGCGTTTTACCTTTTTTTCCACGCTTAGTTGTTACTAAAATAACACCATTACCACCTCTTGTACCATATATAGCCGCAGATGCATCCTTTAAAACGGTAATAGATTCAACATCATTAGGGTCTAGTCTATCAATATAAGACTCAATACCATCAACAATTATTAAAGGATCAGCAAAACCACGAATATTTAAAGACACATTGTCTTGACCTGGTAATCCAGGATTTTGATTAGTTATTAAACCTGGAATTTGCCCTATAAGTAAGCTTTTAACATTAGCTGTTGGAATTTTTACAACATTTTCCATTTTTACACTAGCTACCGATCCAGTAACATTTGCTTTCTTTTGTGTGCCATAACCCACAACCACTATCTCATCCAAAGCTGCCGCATCAGATTTCAATTGTATATTAATTGTTGTTTGTGTGCCAACTGTTATTTCTTGAGTTTTATATCCTATATATGAAATCACTAAAATGGCGTTAGAGTTTACAGTTAATCCATAATTGCCATCAAAATCTGATTGAGTTCCATTAGTAGTACCTTTTTCTAAAATAGAAGCACCAGGAAGAGGCACACCATTTTCATCAGTTACCAAACCTGTTATGCTCTGTTGTACTATTTCAGTTTTAGGATTTGTAATTTTCGGAAGCGATAAATCACTTGTTTTAAGCTTAGGCTTAATAACTATTTGCTTTTCTAAATATACTATAGTTACATTTTGATCTTCAAAAAGCGTATCTAATACATCAGATAATTTCTTGTTTTTTACATTAACACTAACTGCCTTTTTATTTTGAAAAACATTTTTTTCATATAAAAATTTATAATCAGTTTTTTGTTCTATTTCATCTAATATATTTTGGATAGACACATGATTCATTTTTAATGAAACTTTGGTGTTCTGACCAAATGAATTTACTGCATTAATTTGTGTAAATGCAAAAACAAACAAAATTGCTGTTATTTTCATTTTTAAATTAAAATTAATTGGAAAGGCTCTAAGACAAGAACGCATCTCCGTAAGGAATTTTTTCATACTTTTGGTTTGATTTAAAGAGTTAAAATTTTAAATCACTTTTTTAAATCGGGAAATGTGCTAGCATTTTCCGGTTTTTTTATATTATATAATAAAAGTGACTTGTTTTGGATTGAAATTAATGTTAGTTTCTTGTCATATAACTTGTGTTTATGGATTAATAATTATTTGATTATTGTTATTTATTCTATAAATAAAATTTGCTGCTTCACTTAAACTGGTCATAACTTGATTAATATCTTCAATATCAAATCGAGCAGTAAACACCCTACTTTCTAATACCTTATTATTATTAACAAAAGTGACATCATATTGACGCTCTAACTTTTTCATGATAGTATTAAAAGGTACTTCATTAAGTATGAGTCTCCCTTCTATCCATGCAATATGATCTTCAACCTCTGTTTCTGTTATTACTAACTTTTCACCTTTTTTGTTCCAAGTAGCCATATGCTCTATAGGCAAAACAGTTGAGGATGACGCATTATATGTTTCTCCATCTTTTAAGATGCTTACAGATCCCTCTACTAACACTGTATTTATTTGACTTTCTTCTTTGTAAGATGAAATGTTAAATTTCGTGCCTAAAACACGAATATTTATATTATCTGTATTGGCTATAAACGGGTGGTTTTCGTCTTTCGTAACATCAAAATAAGCCTCCCCTGTGATTAAAAAGACTTTACGACTTAAACCTTTAATAAACTTTATTGGATATTTAAATGTTGTACCTGCATTTAAATGCACATGAGTACCATCAGAAAGCGTTACATCAAACCGTTTACCATATGGCACTGATAGTGTATTATATTTTAATGTATTATCTTCAGTTTCAGTTTCGTTGGCATACGTTAACTGTGCTCCTTCTTGACGCCCAATAATATTTCCATTAACATCAACTACTTGCGAGGAGCCATCTTCATTTAAAATTTCAATATTACCGTTTTCTAGTTGGAGTGTTATTTTTTCTTCAGAAATAATAATTTCACTATTCTTTGTAAAAAACTGTTTTTGAATGAAATACCCAACACCTATAAATAAAAGAATTGCTGCGGCATACTTGTAAAGTGATTTAAATCTATTTTGATAAAGCCTTTTCTTTTCTTTTTTAATCTCTTGAAGAATTCTATCCTTATCCGAGCGATTATTAATGTTCATCATGCTAAAGTTTATCGCATAATGGTCTTTTACGTATGCTTTAAATGTTTTAAGGTTATCAGCATTATCAACCCAAAGGATGAGTTCATCTAAATCTTTAGCAGTAGCAGATTTGCTAATGTACTTAACAATAAGATTTTCAGTTTTGCTTTTAATTGGAGTCATGTAATTAAAATGTGTATGTATATATTACAAAGCCAATTTTAAAAACCCTAACTTTTTTTTATAAAAAAACAATATCAAGCCGAGTTTTTTTTACATCTTTGTTCATATTACTTGAAAAAGTTACACGTATTATATGGATATTAATTTTCAGAATGCTACTACTTTAGTAAAACACCTTGTTCTTGGAGATGAAAAAGCTTATGCATATTTGATAGATGAGTTTTATAATAAGTTATTTGTTTATGCATATAGTTTAACGAATGATGATGCCATGTCTAAAGATATTATTCAAAATGTTTTTTTAAAAACTTGGGAGTTTAGGTCAAAACTCAATGAGAAATATTCTGTGCAAAACTTTTTATACAAGTCTGTCTATAATGAATTTATTAATCAATACCATAAAAACAGATCTATCTCGGTTTTAGAACAAGCTTATATTGAAGCTTTAGACGAAACAATACAAGAAAGTAACCAAGAACTATTGAAAAAAAGAATTGCCTTTATTAATAAAGAAATAGATAACTTACCTAAAAAATGTAGGAAAACATTTTTATTAAGTAAAAAAGAAGGGTTAAGCAATATTGAAATAGCTGAGTATCT
This sequence comes from Wocania ichthyoenteri Th78, assembly GCF_000789235.1. Taxonomy (GTDB): domain Bacteria; phylum Bacteroidota; class Bacteroidia; order Flavobacteriales; family Flavobacteriaceae; genus Wocania_A; species Wocania_A ichthyoenteri. The sequence continues at coordinate 2,911,494 of NZ_KN525716.1, read as the reverse complement.
GAATATTTCTATTAAATCTGTTGAAGCACATATTACTAAGGCTTATTCAATTATTAGAAAAAAAGCCAAAGAAAAAGTGCATAATATTTTATTTCTTTTGCTGGGTAACATAGTTAAAAAGGATAATAGATAGCACTTTTTGTAGTGAAAAAACCTGCATTATTTTTAAAAACGACATGAAAACTTATTTATGAGGTACATTTTATTGTTTAGTGTTTTCTTTTTATTTCTTAGTTGTAAAAATAAAAAAACCAACAAGAATAAGGTCAACGAAAATCTTAAAGCCAAATTTGAAAAGAAAGAGAAAGTAAAGGATGTTGTTAAAAAAACTAAGCGAGAATTCCCGAAACTAAATGATAAAAATGCGATGTATTTTTTTCAAGAATACAACAAGCAACATAAAGAAAACAAAGTGCAAATTACAACCGATTTTGGAACTATTGATATTTTATTGTTTAACGAAACCTTATACCACCGCTCCAACTTTATTTTTTTAACAAAGCAAAAATATTTTAATGGTACTCAATTTTATCGTGTTATCGATAATTTTATTGCGCAAGGTGGTAATAGTGATGATAGAAAAACAGCTAGAAAACGGGCCGAAATCGGCAAATACTTATTGCCAACTGACACAAAACGTGGTTTTAAACATGATCGTGGTGTTATTTCGATGCCAAGTGGCGAAATTGATAATCCGCATAAATTAGCATCTCCTTTTGAATTTTTTATTGTAACACAAAAAGGTGGTGCACATTTTTTAGATGGCGATTATACTGTTTTTGGTAAAGTTATAAAAGGTATGGATGTTGTAGATAAAATTGCTGGAGTTGAAACTGATGATGGTGATTGGCCCGATAAAAACATCTATATTAGAAATGTTGAAATTATTGATTAGCATTAGGGATTGAAACCTTTCGACTCCGCTTAGGAGCAAAGCCCAAAATAAATTAATCTTTATAAATAGTTGGTAACGCAATTTTAAATATAACTGCAATTAATCTTGTAACAATTACTACACTACCTGCAATTACAAACACAAGGTTATCATCTAGCGGTAGTTTTCGTATTAAAAAATACGATAAGCCCCCTAATATACATGCAGTTGCATAAATTTCTTTTCTAAAAATCACAGGAATTTCGTTACATAAAATATCTCGAATTACGCCTCCAAAACACGCTGATATAGTTCCAAGAGCAATACAAATAATGGGATCCAATCCTGCAGAGATTCCTTTTTCTACACCAACAACGGTGTACAAACCAATACCAATGGTATCAAATAAAAATAACGAGGTACGCAAATAGTCGATTTTACTTTTTATAACTATAGTAACTACGGTTGTAGCTAAAATAACGTAGGTATAGTTTATGTCTTTCATCCAGCTTACAGGCGTATTACCTATAAGCATATCGCGAAGTGTACCACCACCAACTGCGGTTACAAAAGCAATGATTAGAATGCCAAATAAATCCATTTTTTTGCTAATGGCAACGAGTACGCCAGAAATAGCAAATGCTATAGTTCCTAATATATCTATGGTGTAGAACATAATGTTTCTTTTAAACATCATGCTGAACTTGTTTCAGCATGATGTTATTTTAGTTTTAAAAAGATCCTTCGGCTATGCTCAGGGTAAGCGATTCACACCATTTTTGCAAAACAAAAATGGTTTCTCTACTTACATATTCTGAGTATAAAAATTATAATCTTTTAAAATAACATCGATAAACTCAATGTCTGTTTTTTGCTTTACGGTTTTAATTTCAACGACTTCAACTAATTTATTTCTCAACTTTATTAGTGTTTGATAATCTTTAGATGCCTTTGCAACAGTAAATGTGTCTTTTATAATACGTGCATCGTTATCTGATAACTTAATAACGTTTGGGTATGTTGGTTTGTAATTTTCTTTTAAATTTTCTAAAATAGTATGGCTAATATTTACTTTATCTTTTAATGCTATTACTGCTGTTCCTGCTGCCATATCTCCCAAGCGTTGCTGTTTTTTGCTAAACATAATTACAAAAAAACCTAAGCCAAAAATGTAAACATCTACAATTCTAAAAAACCAACGCACCACATAATCTGCTAATGAAGCCTGATAACCGTCAATTTTCACCACTCTAATCTTTAATACACGTTTGCCAATGGTTTGCCCTTCTAAGAGGGATTCTAAAGCCAACGTGTAAAACATAACTGGAAAACTCAATACGGTATTAATGGCAATTTGAGACCATTCATCCATATTTTCAAAAACACCAAACGTCCAATTCAACACTAATAAATACCCGATTTTAATAGCGGTATCTATGATGAATGCTAACAAACGTTCGCCTGCACCAACGGCAGTGAATTTTATTTTTACATTTTGAGTCGTGTTAATTTGTAACTCTGACATTTTATATTTTAATTTATCAAAAATACATGAATTTTTTATTTTGAAAATTGATAAAAACAAAAGAAAAAATTACATGGATTAACAAAGTTGGTTATTGAGGTGAAACTAAATTTTGTAGTTTTTTGATACAAAATTTAGTTTTTACAGAAAAAATATATGAGGGAAGTTTCATTCATCAAACAAAATAAGGAAAAATGGTTGAGTTTTGAAAAAGCCATTTTTAATAATGACTTTAAAGATCCTGACGAACTTGCCTCTCAATACATTCATTTAATTAACGATTTAGCTTACGCGCAAACCTATTACCCTAAAAGTAAGGTAATTGTATATTTAAATCAGTTAGCTGCCAAAGCGTTTCAGAAAATTTACAAAACAAAAAGAGAAAATAGCAATAGGATTATTGATTTTTGGAAAACTGAAGTTCCGCTAATTTGTTATCAATATCGAAAATTTATTTATATCGCTTTTATCATCTTTTTTACTTTCACATTTATTGGCGTGATTTCGGCGGCCAATGATGGTGAGTTTGTACGTTCGGTTTTAGGCGATAATTATGTAAACATGTCTTTAGAAAATATTGAAGCCGGCGATCCTGTTGCAGTTTATAAAAGCGGAAGCAACTGGGGGAGCTTTATAGGCATTACAATTAACAATTTACGTGTGGGTATTATTGCCTTTGTTTTAGGTGTTTTTGGAGGTGTTGGCACCCTTTACATTATGTTTAAAAACTGTATCATGCTAGGTTCTTTCCAGTATTTCTTTTACGAGGAAGACGTGTTTTGGGAAAGTGTTCGTGGTATTTGGATTCATGGTGCTATGGAAATTTTTGCCATCGTTATTGAGTGTGCCGCTGGTTTAATACTTGGTGCAAGTATTTTATTTCCTGGCACGCATTCCAGATACACATCCTTTAAACATGGTGCTAAAACTGGTATTAAAATTTTAATAAGCACGTTTCCGTTTACTTTTTCCGCTGGTTTTTTAGAAGGATTTGTAACGCGTTATTCTAATATTATGCCACATTGGCTATCGGTTGGAATCATTTTAATCACCCTCGGAATCATTAGTTACTACTATTTAATTTATCCTTTTAAAGTGCAAAAAGAAATAACGCATATACCACTTATAAACCCATCTTCTATTTGAAAATTATACCATTACATATTGTTGTTTTCTTGCTTTTCGTTTTTGCAAATTCTAAAACGGTTTTTGGTGTTACTAATTTTCAAGAACCTGAGCAAGTTCGAAAATTTGACGATGATTTTAAATCACGCTATTCCAGCAGAAAGTATAATTACGAAGGTAAAGAGGTTGTAAACCAAACTACAAGTGGTTCGGGCAAATATGAAGATTATAAAAACGGAAGACCAGTACAAAAAGAGAGAAATAACACTGATAGTTTCAGCATTAACCTTGGCCCTTTTGCTTGGTTATTTTATTTAGCATTGGCAATTGCCGTAATATATTTGGTTTACATTTTACTTAACGAAGGTGGTGCTGGTTTGTTCTCAACCAAACAAAATAGACCCCTTAATAATTACGAAGAGATTACTGCTGAAAACATTGAAAACGCTGATATTAATACGTTAATAAGTAATGCTGAAAAAGACAATGATTTTAGGCTTGCCATTCGGTATTATTACTTGCTTGTTTTAAAACATTTAAGCTTAAAAAATCATATAATTTTTGAGGACGATAAAACCAATGTAGAATATTTAAATGAAATAAACAACAAACCTTTCAGCAAAAAATTTGCATACGCTTCCTATTTATACAATTACATTTGGTATGGCGAATTCCCTTTAAATAAGGAGAAGTACAACAAAGCGAGGCATCATTTTTCAACCCTTTTAAACCAGGTAAAGTGATGAAAAAAATAATTCCTATAATTTTTATTATTGCCGCTTTAATCGTCACAGCAGCAATTACTTTTGGTATAAAATCTACACGAACAGTTGATTGGGAAGAATCTTTTAACGAAAAAAGCAACAAACCTTACGGTGTAAGTGTTTTTTATAAAGAATTACCTAGCCTTTTTAAAAATCATAAAGTAAGAACGGTTTATCACCAACCTGCCAGTTATTTAAAAGCACATTCTGAAGACAGTTACGGCGATCATATTGCTGAAGGTAATTTTGTGATTATAGGAAATTCAGATTATTTAGAAGATGATTCAATAGATGAATTATTACATTTTGTTGATTCCGGAAACACACTTTTTATTTCAGATTATTACTTCACTCAAAAAATTCACGACACCTTAAATATTAGTATTGAATACATTGAAAACACAACAGACAGTGTCTCATATCAATCTTTAAAATATTTGGATATAAATGATATTGCTATCGATAAAAACGAAGGCGACAACTATTTTTCAAAGTTTGATACCATAAATTATAAAGTTTTAGGGCATTCTAAAACTGATTACAAACACGTGAATTTTATTGAAGCACCTTTTGGAAAAGGTAAAATATACCTGCATTTAGAGCCTAAAGCCTTTACTAATTATAATCTTTTAAAAGACAATAGATACAAATATGCTGAAGGTGTAATATCCTATTTACCGGAAAAGGATGTGTATTTTGATTCGTACACAAAAATACAAACAGGGTACGATGGTAATGTTGAAAAAGAATCGAATCTCAGTTGGTTTTTAGAGCAATTGTCCTTTAAATGGGCGTGGTACACCGCTTTAATTTTTGGTCTTTTATTTATGGTTTTTAACGCAAAACGACGACAACGCATTATTAAAATTATAAAACCTTTGCAGAATACTACTGTAGCTTTTGTTAAAACAATTTCTAATTTATATTTCGAAACTCAAAATCATAAAAACTTAATAGATAAAAAAATAACGTACTTTTTTGAACGTATTAGAACCGATTTTAATATAGATACTTCTGTTTTAAATGAAGAATTTATAGTAAAATTAACATCGAAAACAGGAAAGAAAAAAGAAGATATTAAAAGACTAATTGATTATATAAATTGGTTACGAACTAAAAATGAGTTTTTTGAAGAAAACCTAATAAAATTGAACAAGCTAATCGAAGCTTTTTATTTAAAATAATTATGGACGAAAATAAAGAAGAAAAAGACCATCAAAATTTCATGCCAAAATCAGAAAATGTAGTATCATCAATTGATGATAGCGCACTTCAAGACGAAAACAATTTGCAATTTAAAAATCGATTAGATTTATCTGAACTACAAAGTAGTGTTGAAAAAATAAAACAGGAAATCGGTAAAGTTATCGTGGGGCAAAAAGATATGGTAGACATGTTAATCGCATCACTTTTAGCCAAAGGGCATTCGCTTATCGAAGGCGTTCCCGGTGTTGCAAAAACCATTACCGCAAAACTGTTAGCCAAATCTTTAAGTGTTGGTTTTAGCCGTATTCAATTCACACCAGATTTAATGCCGAGTGATATTTTAGGAACCTCTGTTTTTAATTTAAAAGACTCCGAATTCGAGTTTAAAAAAGGTCCTATTTTTTCTAATATGATTTTAATAGACGAAATTAACAGAGCCCCAGCCAAAACACAAGCGGCTTTGTTTGAAGTGATGGAAGAACAACAAATAACTATTGATGGCAACAAGTATAAATTAGATTCCCCGTTTATGGTTTTAGCAACTCAAAACCCTATTGAGCAAGAAGGCACATACCGTTTGCCCGAAGCACAATTAGATCGATTTTTGTTTAAAATCGATGTGGATTATCCAAATTTAAATGAAGAAATAGAAATCCTTTCCAGAGAGCATAAATTAAGAGATACTGAGAAAACAGAAACTATTTCGTCTTTTTTAACAGCCAAACAAATTTCTGAGTATCAAAATTTAGTAACTCAAATTTTAGTTGAAGCACATTTACTAAAATACATCGCAGAACTTATTGTAGCCACACGAAGTAATCGCTTCTTATACTTGGGAGCATCACCAAGAGCATCCATAGCTATACTTAAATCCAGTAAAGCTTTTGCAGCAATGTCTGGTCGTGATTTTGTTACACCAGAAGATATCAAGCGAGCTGCAATTCCTGTATTGCACCACAGGGTTATTGTAACTCCAGAACGCGAAATGGAAGGTGTATCTAGCAAACAAATTATTAAACAAATTATTGAAACTGTTGAGATACCGAGGTAAAAAGTTGGCAGTATTCAGTGAGCAGTTTGCAGTCACACCATACCAACAACTAACAACTAACAACTAACAACTAACAACTAACAACTAACAAAATTGATACTCTTTAAACCATTCTACATACAACCCCGATTTTTTTACGCAGGCATTGGCATTGTAGTATTGTTTGCTTTAAGTTATTTTGTTCCGCTATTATTTAACATCGCTCAACTTTCAATTTTAGTACTTGTGTTGTTTTTTATTTTAGATTTTCTTATTGTTTTTATTGGTAAAAATAAAATTGAGGCTAGTAGAATTTTACCAGATAAATTTTCAAACGGCGATAAAAACGCTATAGATTTAAGTATTAACAACAACTATCCTTTTACTATTCATTTGGAAATTATTGACGAAATACCAGAGCAATTCCAAGTAAGAGATTTTAAAATTAAAAATACGATTGCTTCTCGCAAATCAAAATCGATTCAATACCATTTAAAACCGACTGAACGTGGTGAATATCATTTCGGAAATTTAAACGTTTATGCGTCTTCCATTTTAAAATTAGTAGCAAAACGCTTCACTTTTAATGATGGTGCGGTGGTGCCAACGTATCCGAGTTTTAAACAATTAAAAAAGTTTGAGCTTTTAAATATTAATCAAAATGCACTTGAATATGGGCTTAAAAAAGTCCGCCGACTTGGGCATACCATGGAATTTGAACAAATTAAAGATTATGTTTTGGGCGACGATTTGCGTACCATAAATTGGAAAGCCACGGCAAAACGCAACCAATTAATGGTCAATCAATTTCAGGACGAAAAATCGCAACCCATTTATTCCATTATTGATAAAGGTCGTGTTATGAAAATGCCTTTCAACGGTTTAAGCCTTTTAGATTATGCCATTAATGCTACACTTGTAATCAGTAACGTGGTTTTAAAAAAACATGATAAAGCAGGTATGCTTTCGTTTTCCAAAAAGATAGGAAATATCGTAGTTGCAGAAAGGCGAAGTTCGCAAATGCAACTTATTTTAGAATCGCTCTATAATGTAAAAACAGATTTTTTTGAAAGTGATTTTAGCAAATTGTACGGCAACATAAAACGACACATTACTCAACGAAGTCTTATTTTAATGTACACCAATTTTGAAACTTTAGATGGTTTAAACCGGCAACTACCCTATTTAAAAGCCATTGCTAAAAGCCATTTATTGGTGGTTGTTTTCTTTAAAAACACCGAGTTAAATAGTTTAATAACCGAAAAAGCCGAAACCGTACAACAAGTTTACGATAAAATAATTGCAGAGAAATTTGCTTTCGAAAAGCGTTTAATTGTCAACGAACTCAAAAAATATGGCATCTATTCCATATTAAGCACGCCAGAGAATCTAACTATCAATACTATTAACAAGTATTTAGAAATTAAAGCGCGAGGTTTACTATAATTTGGGCGTTATCTAAAACTCATCCTCAACTAAAGAGGCTTTCAGAATTAAACTAGCAGAGAAGTTAATTGATTAATTGAACTCTTTTATCTTAATGTTTCTAAATTCAATGCCCTGCCCTTCAGACTGTAACGCAATATAACCACTAGTAAGCAACTTCCCATCTGTTTTAATATCTGGATTAAACCCTTTTGTAACTCCTCCACCTATTTGCGGTTTGGTATACCTAAGCACTTCATTTCCATTTACTTTATGAATAACTAAAGAATCTTTATAAACTATTAAATCTCCTTTAACCCATTCATTCCACTTATAAGTTTTAGAGCTAGAACTAATACAATGCCTAGCATCCATTTCGTTATTAAAAAACACTTCTGTACCTGGAGAACACATATTCCCAGTTGATCTAAGCTTACCTTCTACTTCTTCAGCTAAAGTTTGATATTCTACTGAAATTGGCCAATCTTGTTCTTTTAAAATTGTTTTTGGATCTTGTGAATGAAACATAACACCACTATTTCTGTATGTATAACTTGGTGCATCTTTTAACCATTGATTTGTAAACTTATATTCAAATTTTAAATGATATGATGAAAATGATTTGTTATAAAACAAATGACCATAGCGCTCATTAAATTCACCATAACTATCGTAATTTACTTGTATTTTGCCATCAACTACTCTAAAAGTATTTGCATAATTATCATCAAAATCATGATGATGTATTTTAGTCACCCAACCATCTAAATTTTCACCATTAAATAGCTCTTGCCAATCATCATTTTTGGTTGTTTTGCAAGAGAATACTATTACAATTATTGGTAAAAAAATCTTTAATTTTTTCATTTAATTTGATTTATTCAGAAATAGATTTTAAGCACTGAATATATTTCAATTATACTATTAAAACAAAAATAGTAGGCATAAAAAAACTCGAATAGTTAATTCGAGTTTTTAATTTAGTTTATTAATTAACTATTCATCCAACCAAGCGGTCATCATCCAAATAGTCTTTTCCTGTTCAGTAATAAAATCACTCATCATCGAGTTTGTACCCTCATCGTTAGCATCATCAGATTTTTCTAAAATAGATCTTTCAATTTTTAAAAGTTCGGTTAACGAATCCACTATTAATCGTACCGCTTTATCATCTTCAGAAATATTTTTACCAACTTTCACTTGAGCTTTTGCCGAATAATCTTCAAACGTATGCAAAGGGGTTTCTCCTAAAGTTAAAATACGTTCTGCTATTTCATCAACTTTTACATTGGCATCGGTATACAATTCTTCAAACTTAACGTGTAAATCGAAAAAACGTTTTCCTTTAATATTCCAATGTATGCCTCTTAAATTCTGATAATATATTTGAAAATTTGCTAATAAATAATTCAAATCATTTGCCAAATCTTTTGTTTTTGAGGTATTTAAACCTATACTATTGTATGTCATTTTATATCTATTTTTTATTTACTACAAATCTAATTTATAATTAATTGTTATTTTAATAAATTTTATTGATAGTTTTTATATTTTTATAATCTAAATTGATACTTATGACGATTACACAATTATATTACGTTTTAGCAGTAGCCGAAAACCAAAACTTTACTAAAGCTGCAGAAAAATGTTTTGTTACGCAGCCTACGTTGAGTATGCAAATTCAAAAACTTGAAGACCAATTGGGGGTACAAATATTCGATAGAAGTAAAAAGCCTATTGAACTTACCGAGATTGGAAAAAAAATTGTTAATCAAGCTAGAAATATTGTTAACGAATCCTATAGAATTCAGGATATTGTAGATCAACAAAAAGGTTTTATTGGCGGTGAGTTTAAGTTGGGCATTATTCCAACCATCATGCCTACTTTATTACCTATGTTTTTAAAATCTTTTATAAAAAAACATCCTAAAGTAAAACTTAAAATTGAAGAGTTAACCACCGAAGAAATTATTGAACGTATTACTGAAGGGCATTTAGATGCAGCCATAGCTGCAACTCCGCTTGAAAATGAAACGATTAAAGAACGCGTACTTTATTTTGAACCTTTTGTAAGTTATATTCCTAAAAGTCATCGTTTGCATTCTAATAAAAAAATTAGTGTATCAGATTTAGATATAAGCGATATGTTACTTCTTGAAGATGGGCATTGTTTTAGAGATGGCGTTATTAATCTTTGTAAGGCTTTTAAAAATCATACAGACGATCAGTTTCAATTAGAAAGCGGTAGCATAGAAACACTTATAAAATTATCAAACGAAGGCTTAGGCATGACGCTTTTACCCTATTTACATACATTAGATATAAAAGAAAAGGAAAAGGAAAACTTGCATCATTTTAATGCCCCGCCTCCTGCAAGAGAAGTAAGTTTAATATACCATAAAAATGAGTTAAAAATACAGATTATTGAAGCTTTACAAGATGTTATTTCTGGTATTGTTCGTGGAGCAATTGCTTTTCAGAATGTCGAAATTATAAGTCCCATTCCTAATAAATAAAACTAAAAAGCGACCAATGGTCGCTTTTTTTTATGCTTTTAAATAGATTAAACATTGATTTAATTCTGGGTTCTGCAGCACTAGAGAATGAATAAAAATTTTAAGCTCTTCAATCTCGTAAGGTAGTAATCTACTTACTGCCTTTTGTACTTCTTTGCAAAACAACGTAGTATCAAAACTAACTTTTTTAAGTACAGTTTTAGTATACTCTAGCATTGCTCTTGCCATAATTACTATTAGGATTTTGGTTTAAATTAAAAGTAGATTTGTGTATAGGCTTATATATTTTATTAAACATTTAAAGTTAGTAAAAAATTGTATTGCTTTTTCAAATTAAAGAAAATTTAACACTTAAAATTTATTGTCCCCATCCAATAAATCACCTAAACCACCAAGTATACTACCCTCTCCTTTATCTTTGCCTCCACCCCTTGGAGCCGATGCCAAAATACGACCAGCTAATCTGCTGAATGGTAACGACTGTATATATACTGTTCCTGGTCCTTGAAGTTTAGCAAAAAACAAACCTTCACCACCAAACACGGTGTTTTTAATACCGCCTACAAACTCGATATCGTAATCTACGGTTTGGTCGAAACCTACAATACAGCCTGTATCTACACGCAATGTTTCACCAGCTTGTAATTCTTTTCTAGCCATTGTACCTCCTGCATGAACAAATGCCATACCATCGCCTTCTAATTTTTGCATGATAAAACCTTCACCACCAAACAAACCTCTACCCAATTTTTTGGAAAATTCAACACCTATGCTAACCCCTTTTGCTGCGCATAAAAATGCGTCTTTCTGACAAATAAATTTTCCGCCAAATTCGGTTAAATCAATTGGGATAATTTTTCCAGGATATGGCGATGCGAAAGACACATTTCGTTTGCCTATTAAATCGTTATAAAAAGCCGTCATAAACAAACTTTCTCCTGTTAGTATGCGTTTTCCTGCACCTAATATTTTACCTAAAAACCCTGTGTCTTTTTGAGATCCGTCTCCAAAAATGGTTTCCATTTTAATGCCATCGTCCATCATCATAAAGCTTCCTGCTTCGGCAACGACACCTTCTTGTGGGTCGAGTTCAATTTCTACGTATTGCATTTCTTCGCCGTAGATGCGATAGTCTATTTCGTGTGCTGTCATTTTTTATGTTTTTTGTTGATTTGTTTATATGTTGATTTGTTTTGTGTTTTGTTACATTTTTTTGTTTGTTGTTAAGTTGCAAATCAAATAAACGACTTTACAGCAAACGACTTAACCCTTCACCTTTACACTCCACTCAAAATTAAAGGTTGAAACCACTATTCCTTCTTTATTTGTACCAACAGATTTCATCCAAATGGTTTGTCCCTCTCCAGTTTCAATAGTTTTTTGCAACGCCTTATCTATTAATTCGCCATCGTTACAAACAAATGTTATTTTGCCTGTTGCCTTTTTGGTAAATGTGGCATTATTGGTGGTTACCAGCATAGAAATCTTTTTACCGCTTTCTGCAATTTTTGCCATAACAATAGCTCCAGTTGTAAGTTCTGCAGCCATACCTTGTACTGCCCAAAATAAGGATTTAAATGGGTTTTGATTTATCCACCTATGTTTAACAGTTACTATACAAGCATTATTATTAATAGATTTAACTTTAACACCCATTAAATAAACTGCAGGCAGTTTAAACATATTGAATGTGTTTATTTTACTAGGTGTTAACTTCATTATAGATTGAATTTTACCAAAATTATCGAAAATAATTGATATATCAATTTGTTAAATTTTTGTTAAATTTTAGTACTATGCGTAACAAAGTACCTTCTTTTAGACATATATTTGTATAAGAAACTATTATATGTTTTAAAATCATGTTAGACAATCATCAAAAAAACATCGCCACTTTTATTCATTTATCAACCTTTAGCAGGTTTTTAATTCCATTTGGAAACTTTATTGGCCCTATTATATTATGGGTTACCAACAAAGATAAATCTGATTTTATAGATGCTCATGGCAAGCAAGCTATTAATTTTCAGATGAGTATTTTACTATATGCCATTATTTTAGGAACCTTAACTATTCCGTTTTTTATTTTTAAGATATTTAGCGGATTGGATTTTATAGACTTTAATGGTTTCCATGATTTTCATATTAATATTGGCAAACCATCGCCACTACTTTATATAGGCGGAGCTTTAGGTGCTTTCGCTATAATAGCTTTTATTTTAGAGCTTGTTTTTATTGTAATTGCCAGTTTAAAAGCTAGAGATGGCGAAATATATAATTACCCTTTAACTATTAATTTTTTAAAATAAAATTATGACTGCGGACTGAACACACTAAAAACTGCTGATTAGCCCACGTTAGGGATTACAGAGGAAAGCCCACAGCGAGCTCCTGATAATTATCGGGACATAGCGCGGACTTGTAACGGAAAGCCCGACCCGCAGGGTAACGCCCAACTTCTCGGTACAATTCCGATAAAAAATCGGAATCACTCGAAGTAACAAAATGAAAATTTCATCAATAATAAATCATCAAATCAATCAAAAAATGAACAGTTTCACAATATTAAATTGCTTAAGAACATGAAGATAGAAAACACAAAAGCACAGATGCGCAAAGGGGTTTTAGAATTCTGCATACTATCGGTCTTAAAGGACGACGATGCATATGTAGCAGAAATTTTAGGCACCCTAAAAGATGCAAAGTTGCTTGTTGTAGAAGGGACTATTTACCCTTTGTTAACACGACTTAAAAACGCAGGTCTTTTAAATTACAGATGGGAAGAATCTACCTCTGGACCACCAAGAAAATATTACGGATTAACAGAAACAGGTAAATTGTTTTTAAAAGAATTAAACATCACCTGGAGCGAATTACACAACGCAGTAACTATAGTAACAAGCCAAAAAACTACAAAAAAATGAATAAGACAGTCAACATAAATTTAGCAGGTATATTTTTTCATATAGATGAGGATGCATACTTAAAATTGCAACGCTATCTTGAGGCTATAAAACGTTCATTTACTGACTCTCAAGGTCGTTCTGAAATTATATCGGACATTGAAGCACGTATTGCTGAACTTTTTAGCGAGCGCGTACAAAACGACAAACAAGTTATTAGAATTAAAGAGGTAGACGAAGTAATTACCATAATGGGCCAACCTGAAGATTATTTAGTCGATGATGAAATTTTTGAGGATGAGCCGCAACCTACATATAAAAGAAAATCGGCGCCTTCTAAAAAATTATTTAGAGATACCGACAACTCTTATATTGGAGGTGTATCATCTGGATTAGGGCACTACTTTGGTATTGATGTGCTTTGGGTACGTTTAGCTTGGATTGTTTTAATATTTGGAGCTGGAACTGGAATTCTTTTATACATTTTACTTTGGATTTTAGTACCGGAAGCCAAAACAACTTCAGAAAAAATAATGATGACTGGAGAGCCTGTTAACATTAGCAACATTGAAAAAAAAATAAAAGATGGGTTTGATAACGTTTCTGAAACTGTAACCGATGTCGCAAAAAATGTAACAGATTCTGTTTCTGGCGCTGCTAAAAATGTGAGTAATTCGGTTTCGGATGCCGCAAAAAAAGTAGATTTTACCAAACAGGGCAGTAAAATAAAATCATCGTCAAGAACATTTTTCGATACCATTGGAGAAATCATTATGTTTTTCTTTAAAGTATTTGCAAAATTTATAGGTATTCTTTTAATTTTTATTGGTGCTGTAACGCTTATAGCTTTAATTGTAACATTGCTTTCTTTAGGTGTTGTTGATGTTATTCATATACCAGGTCTTGATCTTGTAGAAATTGTAAATGCTGGAAACACTCCTATTTGGTTGGTATCATTATTAACATTTTTCACTGTAGGAATTCCATTCTTTTTCCTATTCTATTTAGGATTGAAAATTCTGATAAATAATTTAAAATCGATTGGCAATATTGCAAAATTTACACTCCTAGGCGTCTGGTTAATATCTATTATTGGATTGGTAGTTATAGGTGTTAGACAAGCCAGCGAACATGCTTTTGATGAGGCTGTAGTTGAAAAAAAGGAACTAAATATTACTGCAAACGACACTATTAATTTAAAAATGGTTGGAAACGATCTTTACACAGATTATATTAATAGACACAGTAATAATTTTAAAGTAGCGCACAATGAAAATGGTGAAAAAACCATTTATTCATCGGATGTTGCTATTATTGTTAAATCGACAACCGATTCGTTAGCAACTATAAGTATTACTAAAAGTGCCGATGGTAGAGATTATGAAAAAGCCATAGAACGTGCTAAAAACATCAATTATAATTATGCTCTTAAAGATAATGTGCTGCTTATGGATTCTTATTTTACAACAGACACCAAAAATAAATATAGTGATCAAGAAGTAAGGCTTACTTTATACTTGCCTGAGGGTTCAGTATTAAAATGTGATAAAAATTCAAGCTCGTTTTTCTATTACAGAAATTACCACGGAACTATTGTTACTCATAATGACACCAATCATTATTTGAAAATTTTAGAAGATGATATTGAATGTTTAGACTGCCCGATTGAAGAAAAAGAAGAAGATTACAAAGTAGAGGTGGATTTAAAAGATGAAAGCTCCAGCCTAAAAATAAATGAAAAAGGCGTAAAAGTAACGGTTGATAGTGCGAGTTTAAAAATTAATAAAAACGGAATAAAAGCCAAAGGTGATGCCGTTAATGTAAATATAGATAGTGCTGGCATTTCAATAAAATCTAAAGAAAACTAAACAATTCATCATTAAAAAACAACAACTCAGATATTTAAATTTAAAATTGTTTTATACAATGCAGATATTTGAATAGATAAAAATCATCAACCTGTGCTGAACTTGTTTCAGTATCAAAAAACGAATAATTATGACAACACTAACAAAAATTATAGTAGCTACACTATTAAGCTTAACATTATTTTCATGCAACTTTGATATAAATATGAACTCTGGTGTTCGTGGTAATGGTAATGTGGAAACTCAGGAAAGAACAATTAATGAACCATTTTCTGCCATTAAAGCCACCGAAGGTTTAAATGTGTATTTAACACAGAGTAACAGCGAAAGCATAACTGTTGAAGCAGACGAGAATTTACACGATCTTATTATAACTGAAGTAGTTGATGGCGTTTTAAAAATTCATACTAGTGAAAATATTGGTAAATCTACTTCAAAGAAAGTCATGGTAAGTTTTAAAAACATTTCTGCAATTACCTCAACAAGTGGGAGCGATGTATATTCAACAAATACTATTACAACGAATCACTTAAAACTAAATTCTACTAGCGGAAGTGATATGAAACTAGAAGTAAACACATCTATATTAGAATGTAAATCTACTAGTGGGAGCGATTTAAGGTTGTCTGGTAAAACTGAAAAACTAATTGCCGAAGCTACAAGTGGTAGCGATATTAAAGCATCAAATTTAATTGCTGAATCTAGTCAAGTTAAAGCCACAAGTGGCGCAGATATTAGCGTAAACACAGTAAAGGAACTTACTGCAAAAGCAACCAGTGGTGGCGATATAAGATATTATGGTAACCCAGAAAAAGTAAATAAAAATAAGAGTTCATCTGGCAGTGTTAGAAAGCAATAAAATTAAAAAACAAACTTTATAACCAACTAATTTACAAACCATTCCAAACTAAAATTCTAGTTTGGGATGGTTTTTGCTTTATATTTGTTAGTGACCAATACGTCTTTAAATGTGTCTAATTAGTAACACAACCTGTTTAATAATTAATTCATAAATAAAATGAATAAAAAACTGCTCTCACTTATCTTAATATTCAGTATTTGTTTTATAACTCTATCACAAAACACAGAAAAAATTAAAGGCAACAGAAATGTAACCATATTACAAACGCCTATAAATTCATTCCACACCATAATTGTTGATGAAGATTTTGAAATTGAAATTATATACAATAAAGTACCATCAATTGAAGTTGAAGCTGATGAAAATCTACATGAATTTATAACTTTTAGTGTACGTGATAATGTGCTTACTTTTAATAAGACTAAAAGAATTACTTCAAAAAAACGATTGAATATAAAAGTAAGCTATGATGCTTTACTAACCCATATTGAAACCAGAGATAATGGTGAAATTCTTTCTTTAGCTACAATGGATTTAACGAATGCTAGCCTTAAAACAACGGGGAATTCTAAAGCTTCATTAACAATACAATCAAACAACTTTAATATTGAAAGTCTGGATAAATCAAAAGTTAAACTTAATTTAACTGCAGATAGCACCAAAATGGTTTTAAATGGTTATAGCAAACTAGAGGCTTTAATTTATTCTCCGTTCTTTAAAGCAGATTTATATCAGCGGTCCAATGCATCAATTGAAGGTAATAGTGATAATTTATTGTTGAGAACGGATAACAACTCGCAGTTTAATGCCAAGAACTTTACGGTAAAAAACTGTACGCTTACTTCTGAGATTTCAAGTAATGCTACTCTGGAGGTCACAGATAATATAAAGATTTCATTATCGGGTTCGAGTGGACTTTATTTATATAATAATCCTAAAATAATTATTGATAAATTTACCGACACATCAAAAATTCAGAAAAGAGAAAAATAACGATGAAATATGTTTTATAACCTGAGTTCGATTAATAAAGAGTCAACTGATTAGACTTTACAGTCTGATATTTTATAGAAGGTTTCTTAGGCAAAAAGCTATATGCGATAAGGCCTGCAACTATATTTGATAAGAAATTAGTAAAGCTTCTATGTCTAGAGTGTTCAATTTGACAAATATTTTTGAGTTCATCATTTACCGTTTCAATAACAGAACGTTTTCTGAGTAAAATTTTATCACTCATTGTCATTAAATAATTTTTCATATTGTTTTTGATATGCGTAATTAAATGCAATCCATCGGCAAAAAGCAATTGCATTAAATCTTTTCCGACATAACCTTTGTCTGCGTATAATTTACCATAAATTTTATCTAAAAAAGACTTCTTTTTTAGTGGCGTTCTATCATCAACATTAGCTTGGGTTATTGTAAAGTTTAGAATCTCGCCTTTATCATTTATAACGATGTGCAATTTAAAGCCATGGAACCATCCCATAGTGGATTTCCCGGTAGTTGCAATGCCTTTGAATACTTTGTTGTTCTTGATTCGTTTAGGTTTACAAACTCTAACAGGCGTAGAATCCACAAAAGAAATACCAGTAGAATCGCCTAAACAGCACGTCTTTAAAAACAAAGTCATTGGCATGAGATTTTGCTGCATGAGTTCTGTAAATCTATTGTATGAAACTGTAGCTGGAAAATCATCTCGCATATGCTTTTGCAGGTAATAAATGTAGAAGTGCTTAAAGGTTCTAAAACCACTGAGCTGAAACAAAATGGTAATAGTGATCACCTCGCTATTTGACATAACAGATGGACGTTTTGGAGGATTTCCCAAAAGATGTTTATCGACTATTTGGTCATATTCTTTACAAAATTCATCAACAAGACAGAAAATTTCAGTAATTTTAGAGTAGATTATCATAGATAGATTTTTAGATTAATAAATTGAAAATCAGAACTTTAATTTACTGAAAATCTATCTTTTTCACTAATAAAAAATGCCTAAATATTAATCGAACTCAGGTTTATAGATAGAATCAAAATAAAAAAACGCGATGTTTAAATTAAAACATCGCGTTTTCAACTTTATAGTAGAATTTTAACTTACTTTTTTCTGCTTCATTTTTTCAACTCGAAGTTTATTCAACTTATCATTATTAAGCTTAATTTCTTCAAGCAATTTAAGTTCATGCTTAATTTCTTCGCGTCTTTTATTTTGCTTTCTTAACTTTTCATCTCTTAAGGCTTGCTTTCTTTTTCTTTCTTCAAGCTTAATTTCTTCAAGCATCATTTCTTTCTTTTCAGCTTTCTTTTGCTTAATTTTTGCTAAAGCAACAGAACCATAAGTATATCCATATATACTTAAAAACAATAATGCTATTATTGATAATATTACAAAGCCGTTTTCCATAACTTGTTCTCTTAGGTTGTTTATTAAATGCTAATATTCAGCTTATTTTGAATAAAAATATAAAAAAAGAACTATGCTTAAAAATAAAAAAGCTAAAGTACTCAAAAAGTAGTTGAAAGAATTATTAAGCAAAAAAAACCTTTGAAATGCGTAAAAGCATCAAAGGTTTTTTTTTAAAGTAGATTATAGCCTTCTTATAAATTTATATTAATGACCGCTCATATGTTTATTATATGACCATATTTCATCCCAAGAATTTGAGAAAGTTCTATTAGCCATATCTATAAACATTTGCCAATTTTCTTCTCCGTGTACTTTTTCAAAAGTTTTCTTAAAATTATTTTCTTCTTCGTCAAATGCTGTCCAATTTTTATAAAAACCTACCGAAGCCACATGACGTCCTAAATTACCCTGTCTAAATTCATTGAAATACAAACCCCAAGGATTAACACCTTCCATAGCTTTAATAGTTTCACTTACATATTTATAAAATTGATTTACGGATGAGACTTGATCCTTTTCAATCTCACCAACTCTCACAAATAAAAGCGGATACTTAATACTTTCTCCTTTTAACATGCTGGTATTAGACAATTTATCGTCTTGCGTCCAATACTCTATGGTATTTATTTTTTTTATGTATGGCATAACGTTATCTCTCCAATCTTCGTCGTGTCCTCCTTCGCCTGGTCGTGTATCATTATGTTTATAATGCATAGGCCCCATTTGCCATATAATTTTACCTGAATTGGGTCCAGAAACTATATTATAAACGGTTGCTGTATGAGGAGCTTTTTTATGGTATTCAGCATTATGCTTTCTCATATTTTCTGATAATACTTTTAATTTAGTATTATCTGGAGTTAACAAAATGTTTTCCCACATAGTATAAGATTTGTCTTCTTGGGCGTTTACTGTTACTGTGGCACTAAAAACCATAGCAATAACAGCCATTACTGAAATTGTTTTTTTAATCATAATCAAAATTATTTGGTTGGTTAACTATATAACTATTATATAGTGTACTATTAAAAATGATTTAGGAGAGTTTTACTTTATAATAAATGAAATATATCATTTAAGATGAAGGCTCACAATTTGGAGTTAACCAAATATACTAAATATTTGGTTATGAAAAAGCTTTATAAAAAAAGCCCTCAAAATTGAGAGCTTTTAAAGGTTTCTATTTACTTTAAATCCTTTGTGTTTCCATTTAATTATTCCGCCTTCTAAATTGTATATTTCGGTAAAACCAGCCTCAAGTAATTTTTTAATGCTTTTTGTGCTTCTTTTCCCTGATCGGCAGTACACAATTAAAGGTTTATTTTTGTCTAATTTTTTAATATTTTCTGCAAAATTAGATGATAAAAAATCTATATTTTGAGCGTTGGCTATATATCCTTCTTTAAATTCTTTTGGTGTTCTAACATCAATTAATTGTACATTATCTATTTGCAAAAGGGTTTGAATATCTTCTGCCGATACAACTTTAGCATCGCTTTTTAATTTTTTATTACAACTAACAATAATTGTTGTTACAACTAAAAATGCTACTAAAATAAATAACTGTTTCATTTAATTATTTTAATCTAAATCTACAAGATCGCCTTCCCATTCTAAAATACCTCCTTCAAGATTATAAGCATTTTCAAAACCTAGTTGATTCATAATACCACAAGCTTGTCCGCTTCTGTTACCTGATCTACAGTACACATAATAGTTTTTATCTTTGTCAAGTGCTTCTACTTCATTAATAAATTCTTGTCCTTTGTAAATATCTATATGGATGGCATTAGCAATAATTCCATCGGCTACCTCATCAACTGTTCTTACATCAATAATAACCGCATTATCATCACTTTCTAATTGCGACACCCATTCTTCTTGACTTAAATGTTCCATTTTTTTTAATTTGAAATTAATCCTTTTTTGGTATTGCAAATTTAATACATCTGTTTAAATAAAGGCTAAAAAAATCCGAAGTATAAAAACTTCGAATTTTAATATTCTTTTAGATTTCCGCGAAAGCGAAAATATCAATTTCATTTTTTTTAAGCTTTAATAGAGCAACCAATAGCTTTGGTTTCGGTTGGCGAAACCTCTTCGCCATTTAGCATTGCATCTACAGCATCTTCAACATACTTAGTGTTTACTGCCGAAGCATCTTTGTAGTTATCATCAATGGCTCCAATATATTCAACTATGTTTAAACCATCTCCTTTTTGTAAAATAAATACATGAGGTGTTTTAGTGGCTCCAAATTTTGGGTAAACACTTTGTGCTTCATCAATTAAGTATGGAAAAGTAAATCCTTTCTCTTTTGCACGTTGTTTCATGGCATCAAAATTATCACCTGGTTTTTTAACTGTATTATTTGGCATAATAGCAATTACTGGGTAACCTTTACTAGCATATTTATTGTTTAAGGCTATAATTCTGTCTTCGTACATAACAGCATAAGGACAAGTATTACAAGTAAATATGACGATAAAGCCTTTTGCGTCTTTATAATTTGCTAATGACACCATCTTTCCATCGATGTTTTTTAGCGAAAAATCTTCAGCCACATCACCAATTTTATAGCCCTCATCAATATTTGTACTGGCAATTGTAAAAGCACTTACGCTTAGCACAATTACTAATGCTGAAATTAATTTAATTGTTTTTTTCATATGTTTTTATTTTAAAAATGGGGTTATTTCCTTTTCTAGTTCTTCATAAGTAAACGATTGCTCAAAAAATTTGCGTTTATTATTTTTATAAACTATTGTTGCTGGTATTGACCCAGACCAACTTTTATCTACTTTAGGTATCCAAGAATTCATATCGGCATCATCTAAAGCAATCACTTTAGATTTTAATTGCTTCTCTTTTATAAATGGTTTTAATTTTTTTTCGTACAAATGCGGAAAATCTAAACTTACCAATATAACTTCTACATTTTTGTTTTTATAATACTCATTTAATTTTTCAAAATGTGGCAACTCTTTTACACAAGGTGCACACCAAGTTGCCCAAAAATTAATAACATAAACTTTGTCGTCTTTTTTATTTAAAAATTTTTCAAAACCTGAATAATCGTAAATTTCTAAATCAAAATTTTCAACATTATTATTACTAACAACTTCCTCTTTACTAGTTTTAATAACAATTTCAGTTTTCTTACTTTTATTGGCGCAACTAAATATTATTAGTATTGCAATAAATATTACATTAAATTTCATACCTATAAAATTAATTAATAGTTTCTTGCAAATATTATAGTTTAACAAACTTTTATGCAAAAAATGAACTAAAGTTTTGTGTAATACTTTTTTCATTTCTATATTTGACCAAGTTAAAAACAAAATAAATGAATACAATTTTAAATAATACTTGGTGGTGGAGCTTTTCAAACTTACGTTCGTGAAGTAAAAACCTAGTATATTTAAAACTTAAAATATCAAAAAGGCTTGTCATTCACGACAAGCCTTTTTTAATATAAAAACATGTATCAACTAACAACACATTACAAAAAAATTCTTGCAGATACGATTACCCCTGTAAGCATTTATCTTAAAATTAGGGATAAATATCCTAACAGTATTCTATTAGAAAGCAGTGATTATCATGCTAACGACAATAGTTTTTCATACATCTGTTTTAACCCCATAGCGTCAATTAAGGTTGAAAATGAAGTTATTTCTCAAACATTTCCTGATGGTAGTTCGGCATCAAAAAACATAAACAAAACTATTAAGGTATCAGAAGAAATTCATCAATTTACAAAACGATTTAAAGCTGATACTTCTGAAAAATTCAAATTTATTAACAATGGGATTTTTGGTTACATAGCTTATGATGCTGTTAGATATTTTGAAGATGTTGAGATTTCAAAAAAAGAGAACTCAATTAACATTCCTGATGTTTATTATGCTGTGTATCAAAATATCATTGCTATAAATCATTTTAAAAATGAAGCTTATATTTTTGCACATTGTTTTAATACGGAAAGCAACATTGATGAAATAGATCATTTAATAAAAGCCAGAAATTTTGCGTCTTATAATTTTGAATCTAGTGGAGAAATAACATCAAACTTAACAGACGATGAATATAAAAACCATGTTGAGTTAGCAAAGAAACATTGTGCGCGAGGTGATGTATTTCAATTAGTGTTATCAAAAAACTTTGCTCAAGAATTTAAAGGAGATGAGTTTAATGTATACAGAGCTTTACGAAGTATAAATCCATCACCTTACTTATTCTATTTTGATTATGGTAATTTTAAAATATTTGGAAGCTCGCCAGAAGCACAACTTATAGTTAGCGAAGGAAAAGCAGAGATTCACCCAATCGCAGGTACATTTAAACGTACTGGAAATGATTTAAAAGATGCCGAATTAGCAAAACAATTAGCGGTAGACGATAAAGAAAATGCAGAACACGTAATGCTGGTAGATTTAGCAAGAAATGATTTAAGTCGAAACGGGAACAATGTAACAGTAGACACTTATAGAGAGGTTCAGTTTTTTTCGCATGTCATCCATTTGGTAAGCAAAGTTACAGGACAAAAACATAAAAAAACTTCAACCATGCAAGTAGTTGCAGACACTTTTCCTGCCGGTACTTTAAGTGGTGCGCCAAAGCATCGCGCTATGCAACTTATAGAACAATACGAAAAAACAAGTCGTGCTTTTTATGGTGGTGCCATTGGGTTTATGGATTTTGAAGGCAACTTTAATCACGCTATAATGATTCGAACTTTTTTAAGTAAAAATCATAAACTACATTGGCAAGCGGGCGCAGGATTAGTATCTAAATCTAATCCAGAAAACGAGCTACAAGAAGTATATAATAAATTAGGAGCATTAACAAAAGCTATTAAATTAGCTGAAGATATTTAAAGATGACGAAAGTATTAGTTATAGATAATTACGATAGTTTTACTTACAATCTTGTACATTATTTAGAAGATTTAAACTGCGATGTTACCGTTGTTAGAAACGATAAATTACTATTAGAAGACGTTGAATCTTTCAGCAAAGTTGTACTATCTCCAGGCCCTGGTATTCCTGACGAAGCAGGTTTACTAAAAGCAATTATAAAAAAATATGCGCCAACAAAAAGCATTTTAGGTGTTTGCTTAGGGCAACAAGCCATTGGTGAAGTTTTCGGTGGTTCACTCATTAATTTAGATGAAGTTTATCATGGTGTTGCCACTAAAGTAAATATTACCGTTGATGATGAACTATTATTTAAAGGTTTAGAAAAAAACATCAAAGTAGGGCGTTACCACTCATGGGTAGTTAATTCAAATTTACCAGATTGCTTAGAAGCCACTTCTTTTGATGAAAACGGACAAGTCATGTCTTTACGGCATAGAGAATATGATGTAAAAGGCGTGCAATATCATCCAGAATCTGTACTAACTCCAAATGGAAAACAAATTCTTGAAAATTGGATCAATTCTTAGGCTATGAAACAATTACTTAACAGATTAATAAATCACGAAAACATCTCTAGCGAAGAAGCAAAACAAGTATTGGTTAACATCTCAAACGGCATGTATAATCAAAGTCAAATTGCTTCATTTCTAACCGTTTTTATGATGCGAAGTATAACACTTGAAGAACTTCAAGGTTTTAGAGATGCCCTTTTAGAATTATGCGTCCCCATCGATTTAAAAGACTTCAATGCTATTGATTTATGTGGAACTGGTGGCGACGGAAAAGATACTTTTAACATATCTACACTATCCTCTTTTGTATCTGCTGGGGCAGGCATAAAAGTTGCTAAACATGGTAATTATGGCGTGTCTTCTGCTTGCGGCTCGTCAAACGTTATGGAACATTTAGGAATTAAATTTTCAAACAACGAAGATTTTTTAAAACGTACTATAGATAAAGCAGGTATTTGTGTTTTACACGCGCCTTTATTTCATCCTGCTATGAAAAACGTAGCACCAATCCGTCGAGAATTAGGTGTAAAAACATTTTTTAATATGCTAGGTCCCATGGTAAATCCATCGTTTCCTAAAAATCAAATGGTTGGTGTTTTTAATCTAGAATTACAACGTTTGTATGGTTATTTATACCAACAAACCGATAAAAATTATAGTATTGTACATGCGTTAGATGGCTATGATGAAATATCTCTTACAGGAAAAACAAAAGTGATTTCAAATCATTCTGAAATCATGTTTTCACCTGAGGATTTAGGTATTTCACAAATAAAGCAAGAATCTATTTTTGGAGGTAACACCGTTGATGATGCCGCAAAAATATTTTTAAATGTCATTAGCGGAAAAGGAACCGAACCACAAAACCATGTTGTTTGTGCCAATGCCGGTTTAGCAATTGCTACTACAAAACAAATTAGCCATAAAGAAGGCTTTGAATTGGCTAAAAAATCATTGCTTTCAGGTAAAGCAAAAAAGAGTTTAGACACATTAATTGAATTGAGTAAATGAATATTCTAGATAAAATTGTTATTGACAAACGCGTAGAAGTTAATTTACGAAAAGGCTTAATTCCTATTTCTCAATTAGAACAATCTGTTTTATTTGAAAGAAAAAATATTTCACTTGCTGAAAAATTACGACAAAGTAGCTCAGGAATTATTGCAGAACACAAACGACGCTCACCTTCAAAATCTGTTATTAATAACACATTAAATGTTCAAGACGTAGCTAAAGGATATGAAAATGCTGGTGTTTGCGGTATGTCTGTTTTAACAGATGGCAAATATTTTGGTGGCTCTTTAGATGACTTACTCACGGCTCGCGCAAGTTGCAACCTACCTTTATTAAGAAAAGAATTCATTATTGATGAATATCAATTATTAGAAGCTAAAGCTTATGGAGCAGATGTTATTCTTTTAATTGCAGCAATTCTATCAAAAAACGAAATCAAGAAGTTCTCTGAATTTGCAAAAAGCCTAAATCTCGATGTACTTTTAGAAGTACATAACGTAGAAGAATTGCATAAATCTATCATGCCAAGTTTAGACATGTTAGGTGTTAACAATAGAAACTTAAAAACCTTTGATGTTAGCTTAGAAACTAGCAAAACATTAAGCAAACTTATTCCAGATGATTTTGTAAAAGTATCTGAAAGTGGCATTAGCAATATTGAATCTATCAAAGAATTACAGCTTTATGGCTACCAAGGATTTTTAATAGGTGAAAACTTTATGAAAACAGATAATCCAGGAGCAAGTGCAACCAAGTTTATTAAAACCTTAAAAAAATGAAATTAAAGGTTTGCGGAATGAAATATCAAGAAAACATTGAACAAGTTGCAGCATTGCAACCCGATTATCTTGGATTTATTTTTTATGAAAAATCTGCAAGGAATTTTAATGCAAACCATATTCCAAAATTACCAAAATCAATAAAAAAAACAGGTGTTTTTGTTGATGCAGAATTAGATTTCGTATTAGAAAAAATAAACACCCATAATTTACAGGCAGTTCAATTACACGGTAGTGAATCACCAGAATATTGTAATGCATTACGTCATGCTGAACTCGTTTCAGCATCACATCAAATCGAAATAATCAAAGTATTTTCAATCAAAGACGAATTCAATTTCGAATCATTAAAACCGTATGAAAATGTTTGCGATTATTTTTTATTCGATACCAAAGGAAAATTACCAGGGGGCAACGGCTATACATTTGATTGGAATGTTTTAAACGATTACCCATCAACTAAACCTTTCTTTTTAAGTGGAGGTATTGGGTTAAAGCAAATTGAATACATTAAAAAATTTCAACAAAGTAAAGCTTCAAAATATTGTTACGCTTTAGACGTGAATAGTAAATTTGAAATAGAACCTGGATTAAAAAATATTGAAGATTTAAAAGAATTTAAAAAACATTTGTCATTCCGCACTTGATGCAGAATCCATTATAAATAGAAACAATAATTAAACAGATTCCCTCCTTCGAGGGAATGACATAAATTATGAATTACAACGTAAACGAAAAAGGCTATTACGGCGAATTTGGAGGCGCATTCATCCCCGAAATGCTATATCCAAATGTAGAAGAGTTACGCCAAAACTATTTGAAGGTTATGGCAGAACCCAGTTTTCAAAAGGAGTTTAACCAACTTCTAAAAGATTATGTAGGTCGCCCTTCGCCACTCTATTTTGCAAAACGCCTTTCAGAAAAATATAACACCAAAATATATTTAAAACGCGAAGATTTAAATCATACTGGTGCACATAAAATAAACAATACCATTGGGCAAATCCTTATGGCAAAACGTTTGGGCAAAACCAGAATTATTGCCGAAACTGGCGCAGGACAACACGGTGTTGCAACTGCTACCGTTTGCGCATTAATGGGACTTGAATGCATTGTTTATATGGGCGAAATTGATATTGCACGACAAGCGCCAAACGTGGCCAGAATGAAAATGCTCGGAGCTAAAGTAGTTCCTGCGCTGTCTGGAAGTCGCACCCTAAAAGACGCCACCAACGAAGCTATTCGAGATTGGATTAACAACCCCGTAAACACACATTACATTATCGGTTCAGCTATTGGCCCGCATCCCTATCCAGATATGGTAACACGTTTTCAAGCTGTGATTTCGGAAGAAATTAAATGGCAACTTAAAGAGCACGAAGGCAGAGAAAATCCAGATTATGTAGTAGCCTGTATTGGCGGTGGCAGTAATGCAGCTGGTACCTATTATCATTATTTACATGAAAAAGATGTAAAAATAATAGCAGTTGAAGCCGCTGGTTTAGGTGTAGATTCTGGCGAAAGCGCAGCAACATCTGTTTTAGGGAAAGAAGGTATTATCCACGGTTGCAAAACACTTTTAATGCAAACTAACGACGGACAAATTACCGAACCGTATTCCATTTCGGCAGGATTAGATTATCCGGGTGTTGGCCCCATGCATGCGCATTTGTGCAAAACAGAGCGTGCAGAATTCATGGCCATTACAGATGATGATGCAATGAAAGCAGGCTTAGAATTATGCAAATTAGAAGGCATCATTCCGGCTATTGAAAGTTCGCACGCTTTAGCTATTTTCGAGCAGAAAACCTTTAAACCAAACGATGTTATTGTAGTAAGTTTATCTGGGCGTGGCGATAAAGATTTAGAGAATTACATTGATTATTTTAAGATTTAGAATTATGGCGTTACCACAAGGGTCGGGCTTTCTGCTATGTTTTTTTTGCAAAAAAGCAAAAGGATACCGCATCAATCCCTAACGCAAAACCAGAACTAGTTTAAAATTAAGAATTAAGAATTAAGAAAGCTATAAATTTGAGATTAGAAAATAAAATAACAAAAGAAAAGTCCTAAATCAATTCGCATAATTGAAAGCCAAGGTGCAGAATAGATGAAGAAAAGCTCCGAGAACAGGAGAACAAAGTTCGACGCGGAGTTTTCAAATCGGTTTTCATCCCTACAAAATCGGGATGAAAAATTCCTCGGCTTGGACTTGATTTTTTGGTTCGTTTTGTATCAAGACAAAATGAACAGAAAGAAATAAAAAAAGATTAACTAAAAACAGATTCCTGCCTTCGCAGGAATAACAAAAATGAATAGAATAAATCAAAAATTACAAGAAAACAAAAAATTACTATCCATATACTTTACGGCAGGTTATCCAAACATCAACAATACCGTTTCAATCATTCAAGATTTAGAAAAAAACGGGGTCGATATGATAGAAATAGGCTTACCATTTAGCGACCCATTAGCCGATGGCCCAACTATTCAAGCGAGTTCTACTCAAGCTTTGCAAAATGGTATGACTACCGAGGTGCTTTTTAATCAACTAAAAGATATAAGAAGAACTGTTAGTATTCCGCTAATTATAATGGGCTATTTTAATCCTATGTTTCAATATGGGGTTGAGGCTTTTTGTAAAAAATGTCAAGAAATAGGTATAGATGGTTTAATTATTCCTGACTTACCTGTTGATGTGTATCATGATGAATATCAAGCTATTTTTGAGAAATACGGATTAATAAATGTATTCTTAATTACACCTCAAACCAGTGACGAACGTATTAGATATATTGACTCTATTTCAAACGGATTTATTTATATGGTTAGTAGTGCTAGCACCACGGGGGCTCAATCTGGTTTTGGAGATGAGCAAACACAGTACTTTAAACGCATTGCAGATATGAATTTAAGCAACCCTCAAATTATAGGTTTCGGAATAAGTAATAATGAAACTTTTACTCAAGCTACGCAATATGCAAAAGGCGCTATTATTGGGAGTGCTTTTGTAAAGCATGTTACAAATGAAGGTGTTAATAGTATTGATAAATTTGTAGATTCAATCTTAAATTAATGGCTTTAAACATTGTTTTAATAGAACCCGAAATCCCTAACAACACAGGAAACATTGGCCGATTAGCTTTAGGCTCTGGATGTAATTTACATCTAGTAAAACCTTTTGGCTTTGAAATTGATGATTCGCGGTTAAAACGTGCTGGTTTAGATTATTGGCAACATTTATCTGTTACGTATTATGATAGTATCGAACAATTCCTCGAAATAAATAAAGATGAAAACATGGTGTTTTTATCAAGCCATGGCACGCAAAACCATTGGGATATCCCATTTGGGGATAATATGTTTTTAGTTTTCGGAAAAGAATCGGTTGGTTTACCAAAATCTATTACAAAAATACATCCTGATAAATTATATAAAATACCTCTGTATAGCAAGCATGTAAGAAGTTTGAATTTAGCAAATGCAGTAAGTATTGTAGTTTATGAAGGCTTGAAACACTAACTCTAGTAAGATTTACAACTATGAAACTAGCAACAACATTTATTTTTGGATGCCTTTTATTAATTCTCTTTGGATGTGACAAACAAATTGAAGAAGGTGTTATGAAAAGTGACCTCACAAAAGATGTTGAAATGATCACCGATTATGGCACTATTATTATGCGCTTA
Source organism: Wocania ichthyoenteri Th78 (assembly GCF_000789235.1). GTDB lineage: Bacteria > Bacteroidota > Bacteroidia > Flavobacteriales > Flavobacteriaceae > Wocania_A > Wocania_A ichthyoenteri. The sequence continues at coordinate 2,882,067 of NZ_KN525716.1, read as the reverse complement.
TCTGATGAAACACCAATGCATCGCAATAATTTTATCAAACTAGTAAGTCAAAAATTTTATGATAGTATCGCTTTTCATCGGGTACTTGAAAATTTTGTTATTCAAGGAGGAAATCCAACAACAAAACCTTCCGAAGTATTCAAAGGGGATGGAGATCCAGAATTATCGTATACTATTGAAGCAGAAATTAAACCTAATCTATTTCACAAACGTGGTGCTTTAGGTGCTGCGAGAACAGGACATATATTCAATCGGAATCGTTTATCAAGTGGATTTCAATTTTATATCGTACAAAGAGGCCCTTATGTTGACAGCACATTAAACATTGCTTTAGAAAAAATTAATAAACAAATAGCGTTTAATAATGTAATTAATATACCAACAATAAGTACGGATATAGATGAATACGTAAATTTGAAAGAAAAATTAGATCTGTTAAACAAGGAAAATTATACCGAAAAAGATACATTATTACTCAATTCTCTAAAAAGTAAGATTGACTTATACAATATTGATTCGTTAGCAAATAATGAATTTGAAACCATAAAGAAATATGAGCTTCCCGAGGCTCATCGTGAAGTTTATAAAACTATTGGAGGAGCACCACACTTAGATCAAAATTACACCATTTTTGGAGAGGTAGTTAAAGGAATGAATATCGTTGATAGTATTGCAGGAATAAAAACAAATGATGATGGCAAACCAATTAATGATGTACGAATAATATCTGGAAGAATGATTAAAAGAATATCATATTAAAAACAAAACATTCTTAATAACGCTAAACCAAAATTCGAAATTTTACTGATTATTCTTCAACATCTTCAAGTACATATTCTCTACTTTAGTTCTTGCCCAAGGCGTACGTCGTAAAAATTTTAAGCTAGATTTTACCGAAGGACTATCTGTAAAACATTTAATTTTAATGGTATACCCCATATATTCCCAACCGTAATGCACAACCAAATCGTTTATAATTTGCTCTAATTTTATACCGTGTAATGGATTGTTGGGTTGCGTTTCCATTTATAAATCTGAAACTAATTTTTTAATCTTTACTGCCTTTTCAAAATGGTCTAACTTTTCGGTTAAAATCCACCACGTTGCAGCTTCCATTAACAATTCTGGGTCATCATTTTTATTAGCAAAAAAAGCATAAAATGATAAACCAACATTTGTTCCCTTTTGTTCTATTTTACGATTACAAACTTCAATAATTTTTTCTTTTAAAAAATTCCTCATAACAATTAACGTCTATTATTATTGGAGTTTCTGTCGTTACTACGTTTTGGACGTCTAGAATTATTACTTTTTTGTCCGCTAGAATTTGAGTTTCTTGAATTTGAATTATTTCTAGATCTATTTCCTCCTTGACGTTGTTGTTTTTTTTCAGGTTTAGTAGATGCATTTGGATCAGGCTCAAAACCTTCCATAATTTCCACAGGAAGTTTTATATCTATAAGTTTTTCAATGTCTCGCAAGTAAGTCGTTTCATCTGCACTAACTAAAGAAATAGCTTCTCCACTAGCACCTGCTCTACCAGTTCTACCAATTCTATGTACATAATCTTCAGAGATATTTGGCAATTCAAAATTTACTACATGGGGTAATAACGGAATATCTAAACCACGAGCTGCAATATCGGTTGCTACCAAAACGCGAACGCTTCCACTTTTAAAACCTGCTAATGCTTTCGTTCTTGCGCCTTGACTTTTGTTTCCGTGAATTGCTGCAGCCGTAATTCCTGCACTAACCATCTTTTTACAAAGATTATTTGCACCATGTTTTGTTCTAGTAAATACTAAAACTTGTTTCCAATTGCCATCAGAAATCAATTTAATAATCAATCCTGCTTTTAAACCTTTGGCAACTCGATATATTTTCTGACTAATAGCATCAACAGTAGTATTTTCTGGAGTAGCTTCAACTTGTATAGGCTGATTTAAAATCCCATGCGCTAGTTTTCTAATATCTTTTGAAAACGTTGCCGAAAACATCAAATTTTGACGTTTTTCTGGCATCATTTTCATAATACGTTCAATATCACGTAAAAAACCCATATCTAACATTCTATCTGCTTCATCTAAAACCAAAATCTCTATGCGTTTTAACGATAGTAATCCTTGATTTTGCAAATCTAATAAACGTCCTGGGGTCGCTACTAAAATATCTATACCTTGACGAATGGTTGCTGCTTGTGGTTTTTGGTTTACGCCTCCAAAAATAACGGCACTTCTTAAATTTAAAAACTCGCTGTACTCTTTAACATTAGCATAAACTTGAGCTGCTAATTCACGCGTTGGTGTTAAAATTAAAGCGCGAATGGGTCTAAATTTCTCTTTTGGATTTTCAGAAAGTATATGCAAAAGTGGTAATGTGAAACCTGCTGTTTTCCCTGTTCCTGTTTGCGCCGAGGCTAAAACATCTCTCCCTTCTAAAATAGGTGGAATTGCTTTTTCTTGAATTGGACTTGGGGTTGTGTATCCTTTTTTGCTAATAGCTTTTAGCAAGGCTTCGGATAAGCCTAAAGAGTTAAATGACATATATTGTGTTTGATAAGTCCGTTTTGGACTATTGAGATGACAATCTATAAATTACATACCACCTCTTTTTTATTAAGCGGCAAAGGTACAGCTTATTTTCTGCTTGCTCATAAATACTTTTGGTTGTTATAGAAAATTGGTAACTTCGTTTGCTATAATCTATAGAAAAAATTAAAAACATAGATATGAATAGATCTTTTTTTGCAATACTCTTATTAATGTTATTTTTTTTATCCTGTAAAACAGATAGCAAGCGTGCAGTTAGTGCTAGCCATACAACAAAAATTGCTTTTGGCTCTTGTGGTCATCAAACAGACGAGTTAACCATCTTTAATAACATCGTTAATCATAATCCTGATTTATTTATTTTTTTAGGCGATAATATTTATGGTGATACAAAAAACATGGATACACTTAAGTATAAGTATAATTTATTAGGCACAAAACCAACTTATAAAAATTTAAAGAAAAACACACCCATTCTTGCCACTTGGGATGACCATGATTTTGGTTGGAATGATGCCGGAAAAGAATATCCTTTTAAAGAAGAATCAAAAGACATTTTTTTAGATTTTTTTGAAGAACCTGATTCCTCTTCTAGAAGACAACATAAAGGCATTTATCATTCTTACAGCTATGATTATGGTGAAAACAAGTTGCAAATTATTTTATTGGACGGGCGAACATTTCGTGATAGTTTATTGTCCTATAATGGTGAAAAAGATAATGAAAGAAGATTCGGTTTTTATGGTAAAGACTATACGCCTCATACAACTAATGATGCCACTCTATTAGGAGAAGAACAATGGATTTGGTTAGAAAAAGAATTACAAAAACCAGCAGATATACGAATAATAGGAACAGGAACACAATTTGGAATTGAATGGAATGGCTATGAAGCTTGGGCTAATTTTCCGCATGAGCAAGAGCGTGTGTTAAATTTGATTAGGTCAACCAAAGCCAATGGTGTTTTATTTATTTCTGGTGATGTACATTACTCAGAAATTTCAAAATTAGAGACAGACTTTTATCCTATATACGACTTTACATCGAGCGGGCTCTCTTCTACTTGGCACTTTGCAACACCAAACAATAACAGAATAGAAGGTCCGATAATGGATAATCATTTTGGGTTAATCACAATTAATTGGAATAAAAATAATACAGATCTTAAGATGGAAACTTGGGATATTAACGATAATCAAAGAATAGAATACACTGTAAAACTTAAAGACATAACAGCTTTTTAGCAAAAAACACTAAAGAAAATCCCGATACTGCATCACTCTAAAATCAAAAGTATTGAATTTGGGGTTTTTAGCTTTTAATTGTTTGTAAAGTGGTAATCTACTTATAGAAATATTTGCTGCACCCGAACCTGAAGTTAATGACACAGTTTTGATTATTCTTATTGAGGTTTCGACTGCGCTCAACCTGACAGGTAGTTTAAATTTATGGATTCGTGGCACTTCATTATTCACCAATTCTAATTTAATATTGTAATCTTTTATATGTTTTCTAAAAAAATATTCTGGTCCGTTTTTACTATTTCCGCCAGTAAATAATAAAGTATCAATATTTGGGTATTGCTTTAAGTAACCAATAACATCGCGCAGTTTAATGTTTTGCATCCCTAAATCGGAAGCGTCAATCTTTTTGCGTTCTGCACTTTCAACAATATCGCAAACACCTATTTTGTGTTGTATTAAGAATTGTTTACGTTCTTCAATAGCTTCGTTGGAGGTATCGTATCGCAACTTTAAATTATGAATTTTATCAATAAATAACCACAGTGAATTGTAATAACTTCCGTAACAAAAATCGACGTCTTTTTCTAAAAGTTCGCCTGTCGAAAATCGAGGTGGTGGCAATGTACCCACTATTAATTTAGTCGTATCTTTTTGAATAAATGGTTTGTATGGGTGTTTGTGTTTAAACATATTGTCATTCCTGCAAAGGCAGGAATCTTATTAATTGAAACTATTATAAAAAATGGATTCCTGACTACGCAGGAATGACAGACAAATAATTTGTTCAAAACTATAAAATTTTGTATTTTCAAAATTAAGTTTAATAAAATGGGTTTCCCACTTTCGTGGGAATAAAATTATGGGAAAAGGCGATAAAAAAACAAAACGGGGTAAAATAAACAGAGGTACTTTTGGTGCTAGACGACCAAGAATTAAAAAGAAACCATCAATTGAAACCAAAATTAATGTTGGCAATAAAGCACAGCCTAAATAAAAATTAACTATTATTCATAGTAGTTAACAGCTTTTCAACGTCTTGTATGGTTGCTTTAAATAATCTTTTATTGGGTTTAGTCATGTGTTGAGATTCTGTTTGTATTTCTTCTAAAATATCTTTGGCTTCTGCTTCTTTTTGTCTGCTTATTAAAAATTTAGCCAATACTAAGCGTTCGTTATAAAATGAATAGCGAATATCGATGGCTCTTAAATTGGTTTCAGCAGCTTCAAACTCTCCAAGTTTTTCTAAAGCTAAACCGTATAAAAATTGTGATTTCGATTTTTTAAACTCAGAGTGTTCTTTTATTTTTTCGGCATATAAAACAACATTTTTATAATTTTCAATATTAAAATAAGCTTTAATTAATTGTATAATTACATAAAAATCATTTTGCATATTTCCTTCTAAAGCTTCTAAATAATGAGGAATAGCACTATTATAATCTTTAATCTCTAAATAAGCATCGGCTAAATTAACTCGGTTTTGATAGGATTCTGAAAACTGAAGCTGTTTCTCTAAATCATTAATTTTTTTAGTTGGATTTATAATATGTGTGATTTCACTAGTAATTTTTTCTGCATCGCGTTTATTATAAACCTGAGTTATTAAGTATATGATACAACCAATAAGTGACAAAAATATAATTACAAAAACCCAATAATAAGGTCTTCTGTTTTTATATAGATGGTAAACACAAAATACTTGAAGCGCAATTATTAAATAGTAAACCATCAAATTATCGGATAAAAACAAGTTCGGTTTCTGTACTCATAGGTTCGCTAAAATTATAGCCTTCGTAATTAAATGCTTTTAAATCATCTATAGTTTTTGCATTGGTATCTATAACATAACGTGCCATAAAACCGCGTGCTTGTTTAGCAAACGTCATAATCATTTTATACTCACCGTTTTTAAAATCTTTAAAATTAGCAGTAATTACTGGCACTTTTAACGCTTTAATATCTATGGCTTTAAAATACTCGTTGCTTGCTAAATTTAAAAACAACTCATCGTCTTGCAATTCTTCATTTAATGCCTCAGTAATGGTTTTTCGCCAAAACTCATAGAGGTTTTTATTTTTACCCACAGGGAATTTTGTTCCCATTTCTAAACGATACGGTTGTATTAAATCGGTTGGTTTTAACAAGCCGTACAACCCCGAAATAATACGCACGGTATTTTGAAGCGTTTCTATTTTTTCTTTTGGAATATTATAAGCATCCAAACCTCTATACACATCGCCACTAAAAGCATAAATAGCTTGTCGCGCATTATTTTTTGTAAAAGGGAGTTGCCAATTTTGATTGCGCTCGTAATTTAATTGCCCTAAATTATCTGAAATTTTCATAAGCTTAGATAAGCTTTTTGCCGATTTTTTTTTGAGCAATTTATTTAAACGTTCAGCTTGTTTTAAAAAACAAGCTTCGGTAACATAATGTATTGGTATTTGGGTTTCAAAATCTAGAGATTTTGCTGGTGATAAAACAAGCTTCATTGACAATGCATTTATATAAAATCAAATTTACAATTACTAATTTACATTTAAAATGTAAGTTAACAATTATTTACAATGTCGTTATAAATGGAATTGATATTCTTGACTTTGCCAGAAAAAAGCGATACCTTCGTTTAACATCCGATAAAGTTCATTGAAACGGAACTTTATCTTTCCATTGTGCGTCATTCTGAAAAAACCACCATTCTATTAATGAACTATCAAACATTCCAACCGCATCCAGATTTAGAATCCCTTGTAAGTTGTTACTGGACTTTAGAAGCTCCTGCCGAAAAGGATGTAAAAAGACAGCGTATTATACCTGATGGTTGTATTGAAATGGCATTTATTCTTGGAGATGATATAAAGCGATATACTTCTCAAAATGAATTTATCCTACAACCTCGTGCAATGGTACTAGGACAAACCATTGAACCATTTTATATTAAACCAACAGGTTACGTCAATACATTTGCAATTAGATTTTACCCTTATGGGTTTGCCAACTTCGTAACAATACCTATTAAAAATTTAGCAAATAAAGAAACACCAATAGAATTATTGTTTGAAAAAAACACTGCTAAAGAATTAGAGCAAAAAATAATTCAAGCAACAGACAGTAAACAACGAATTGAAATCGTAGAAAACTTTCTTTTAGGTAAGCTAAATGAAAAACCCACTATTGACAACATTGTAAAAATGACAATTGACGCCCTTTTGTTAACAAAGGGAAGTGCTTCGATAAGCACAATCCTTAAAGAAGACTTATCCAAAAGAAGACAACTCGAAAGAAATTTTATAAAACAAATTGGTGTTAGCCCAAAACAGTTAGGTAAAGTAATCCGGTTACAAACTGCCTTAAAAATGTTGCTGAACAAAAAAACAGAAAACCTAACTAGCATTGCGTATGAAAGTGAATATTTCGACCAAGCACATTTTACTAAAGACTTTAAGGAGTTTACCGGAATTAACCCAAAAGAGTTTTTAGGCAATGAAAGTATGGCTCTTTCTACTCTTTTCTACAAATAGATAGCTTGTCGCATTTTTACAATTTTAGCTTTCGTAGGTAATCGAAATTTGTATTGTCAATCTAAATAGGACAATATGAATAAGATGATACTATATACTGCCTTAATACTATCCTTTAGTATTATCACTTGCAATAGTCAAACCAAATCTGATTCCGAAAAGCAACAGGGTGATTTAAACATAACACAAACAACAAACCATATGAAAAGTTTTATTTCCATTTTTGAAATTCCAGCTACAGAAATCTCACGAGCGGTCGATTTTTATCAAGCAATTTTAGACATTAACATTGAAAAAATGGATATACCAGAAATGCAAATGGGTATATTTCCATATGAAGGACAAATGGTTACAGGTGTTATTATAAAAGGGGAAGGTTACCAACCTTCGGCTGATGGAGTAACCATATATCTAAATGGCGGAGACAATCTTCAAATTATTCTGGATAAGGTTGAGAGAAATGGAGGAAAAATCATTGTTCCAAAAACCCTTCACGCAGATGAAAGTGGATATTTCGGAATATTTCTTGATTCGGAAGGGAATAAAATTGGTCTGCACTCTCCAAACTAAACCAAAAAAAAAAAAAAACGAACCTCTCAAAAAAAGCAACTTCATTTATAAACATCTGCTTAGCAAATAAGTACGTTAAGGATTGTAGCCCTTCTATTCCGCTCAAGACAAACTCAAGCTTACCCTTGTGGTAACGTCCAAATACTAATTATTAAATTATTTGATAAGATACAGAAACAACACTTCAACTTCGCTCAGTGTGACAGTTTCGGATTATAGAAAACTACTCTATCTCTTGATGCTTAGAATAGGTTTTCCATTTTTCAATACACTGTTGCATATCGTCTGGAATTGGGGTTTCAAAACGCATAAACTCATTTGTTTTTGGGTGCTTAAAACCTAATGTTTTAGCATGTAATGCTTGTCGTGGCAACACTTTAAAACAATTATCGACAAACTGTTTGTATTTGGTAAACGTGGTGCCTTTTAATATTTTTTCGCCTCCGTAGCGGGCATCGTTAAATAAGGTATGCCCAATGTGTTTCATGTGTACACGTATTTGGTGAGTTCTGCCAGTTTCTAACTTACAAGACACCAAAGTTACGTAACCCAAACGCTCTAAAACTTTGTAATGTGTTACGGCTGGTTTGCCTTTATCGGCTTCATCATCAAGAAAAACAGTGTTTTGTAATCGATTTTTAGGATGTCTGCCAATGTTGCCTTCAACTGTACCTTCATCGTCTTCCATATTGCCCCAAACAATCGCTACATATTCACGCTCGCTGGTTTTTTCGGCAAATTGTAGCGACAAATGAGTCATCGCTTTTTCAGTCTTGGCAACCACTAAAAGTCCGCTAGTATCTTTATCAATTCTATGTACTAATCCTGGTCGTTCACTAGAATTGTTTGGTAAATTATCGAATCTGTATATTAATCCATTTATAAGTGTCCCGGAGTAATTCCCATGGCCTGGATGCACTACCATTCCTGCTTGTTTATTTACTACCAATAGGGTATCATCTTCATAAACTACATCTATATCTAAATCTTCTCCAACCAATAAATTTTCAAAAGGCGGATGCGCAAAAAGCACACGAATTTTATCAAAAGGTTTTACTTTGTAATTCGATTTTACAGGCTCGCCATTTACAAAAACACTGCCGTTTTTTGCGGCCGCTTGAATTTTATTTCGCGTTGCATTTTCGACGAAATTCATTAAATATTTATCTATACGCAAAGGCGTTTGCCCTTTATCTACCGTAAAAGAATAATGCTCGTATAAATTATCCTCGTCGGGTAATTGTGGTGTATAATCTTCCATTTTATTGAATCAATGCGTATTGAAGTCTGTAATTAATTCTTAATTTGATGGTCGATTACCATTACCAAGAACTAAATCAATTTTTTCTGTTTTAGGCAACATATCACCAGCTTGTATGGTTTTGCCTTTATGTTGCATTTTAAGCACAATATCTTTACCTATATTATCAACATAAGTGAGTTTCCCCACTTTAAACTCTAAAGCTTCTAAGGTTGGTTTTGCTTGTCGTAACGTGCTTTCTAATAAATTAGGAACTCTTACTTTTCTGTAACCAGATGGGTTTAGTGTGATGTAAATTTTTCTGTCCTTCTTAACCTTTGTTCCAACTGCTGGATCTTGCTCTATTACCGAAAATTTTGGGTAATTAGGATTAAAATTTGCAGAATCTTGAATTTGCATCACCAAATTATTTTCTTTTAATTCAATCTCTGCAACACTTATAGATTTTCCTGTTAAGTCTGGTACAGTTTCAAATTCTCCATGATTTGTAGAAGATTTTAACCACGATAACATGATAAAACAAAAAACCACCAATGCTACAATTGCCAAAGCAATTTGTAATAAAAATGTTTTACTTACAAGAAATTTAATAATGCTCATGTATTATAATTTTCGATACGCAAATATATAAAAACAGAACTGTTTTTTCTTTTGCAATATATATGATATTTTAGCTTAACTATTAATAGATACGTTTTATTGTAGATTTTAGACTGACAGACAAATTATTTATACATCAATGAAAAAAAATATTGCTATCATTATGGGAGGTTATTCTAGCGAATACAAGATCTCATTAAAAAGTGGAAACGTGGTTTTTGAAACTTTAGACGCATCAAAATATAACGCATACAGAATCCATATTTTTAAAGACAAATGGGTTTATGTTGATGTTAATGATGCTGAATTCCCTATTGATAAAAATGATTTTTCTGTTACCGTTAAAAATAAAAAAATCACTTTCGACTGTGTTTTCAATGCTATTCACGGATCTCCAGGAGAAGATGGCTTTATGCAAGGTTATTTCGAATTAATAAATATGCCACATACCAGTTGCGGTATGTATCAAGCTACTTTAACTTATAATAAGCGAGATTGCTTAAGCACATTAAAACCTTATGGTATTAAAACTGCCGAATCGTTTTATATAAACTTAGGAGACATTATAAATGAAGATGCAATAATTACAAAAGTTGGCTTGCCCTGTTTTGTAAAAGCCAATAAAGCTGGTAGTAGTTTTGGCATTACTAAAGTACACAAGAAAGAAGATTTAAAAAACGCTATTGATATCGCTTTTAAAGAAGATGATGAGATTATTATTGAATCGTTTTTAGATGGTACCGAAGTATCTGTTGGCGTTATTAGCTATAAAGGAGAAACTAAAGTGCTACCTATTACCGAGATAGTAACCGAAAATGATTTTTTTGATTACGAAGCAAAATATTTAGGTAAGTCTCAAGAAATTACACCTGCCCGATTAAGCAAAGAGCAGAAAGAAAAAGTAAATACAGTAGCTAAAAAAGTATACGAGATTTTAAAAATGAAAGGCTTTAGCCGTAGCGAATATATTTTTAAAAACGGTGAACCTCATTTACTAGAGGTAAACACCATTCCTGGATTAACTAGAGAAAGTATATTACCACAACAAGCAGCAGCAGCAAACATTTCTTTAACAAAATTATTTGACAATGCTATTGAAGAAGCTTTAAGATAAAAGTCGTAATTTTATATTTATGAAACGAGCCATATTTCCAGGATCTTTTGATCCTATTACATTAGGACACTACGATATTATTAAAAGAGGTGTCACCCTTTTTGATGAAGTAACTGTGGCTATTGGCATAAATGCAGATAAAAAATATATGTTCTCGTTAGAAGAACGTAAAAAATTTATTGAGGATACTTTTGCAGACGAACCTAAAATTAAAGTTATGAGTTATGAAGGCTTGACTGTCGATTTTTGCAAAAAAATTGATGTCGAATTTATTTTACGTGGACTCCGCAATCCTGCCGATTTTGAATTTGAAAAAGCCATTGCACATACCAATAGAGATTTGGCACCTATTGAAACTGTGTTTTTATTAACCTCGGCTAAAACATCGTATATAGCATCTTCTATTGTGCGTGATGTAATTAGAAATCATGGGGATTACACAAAGTTAGTTCCGAGTACTGTACGCGTAAAATAATGTCTGCATTTAATATTAACTTTTTAGACCATGTTGCTATTCGTGTTAAAGACATGAATGCGTCAATTGAATGGTATTCAAAGGTTATACGTTTAAAAAAGTATCAACTTGAAAAATGGGGTAAATTCCCAGTATTTATGCTTTCTAGAAAAGCAGGTATAGCTATATTTCCAGCAAATCTTAATGATGAAAAACTTAATCAATTATCAAAAAATGCTAAGATTGATCACTTCGCTTTTAATGTTTCAAACAAAGATTTTTTAAAAGCACAAGAATATTTTAATCGTATTAATGAACCTTTCAAATTTCAAGATCATCATTATTTTCATTCTATTTACCTAAAAGATCCCGATAATCATACTGTGGAACTTACTACGCTAGTAGTTGATGAAGAGGACTTCTATTAATTACAAATTATATTCACCTAAACCTTTTGTAAATGCTTCTGGGTTTTCGGCTAAATGATAGCGAGGATCGTCAATATCTTCAACAATAACTTCTCTAAATTTAGGGCTTGATTTATAAAGTAGTATTTTACAATCTTCGCTTAAATGCTTTAGTTTAATCGATTTTCCTTCGGCTTCATATTTATTAACCAAATTGAAAATAGCTTCGATAGCTGAATGATCGCTAATGCGAGATTCAACAAAATCGACTTCCACATTTTGAGGGTCGTTCTTAGCATCAAACTTTTCGTTAAATGCTATGATAGAACCAAAAAATAATGGCCCCCAAATTTCGTAAATCTTCGTACCGTCTTCACGCATACGCTTACGAGCACGAATACGTTTTGCATTTTCCCAAGAAAACACCAACGCACTAATAATAACACCTGCAATTACAGCTATTGCCAAATCGAAAATAACGGTTAACGCAGAAACAGCTACTAAAACAATAACATCGCTTAGAGGTATTTTATTTAAAATCCTGAAACTACTCCACGCAAACGTACCAATAACAACCATAAACATAACACCTACTAAAGCTGCAATGGGTACTTGCTCGATAAGACCAGATGCAAACAAAATAAACACCAATAACATTAATGCAGCAACAATACCCGAAAGCCTACCACGACCACCACCTTTTATATTAATTAACGATTGCCCAATCATGGCACAACCACCCATTCCACCAAAAAATCCGGTAACAATATTAGCACCACCTTGTGCTAAACATTCTTTATTGGTGTTTCCTCTAGTTTCGGTTAATTCATCAACTAAATTTAAAGTCATTAACGATTCAATTAATCCAATAGCTGCAAGAATTAAGGCGTATGGAAAAATAAATTTTAAAGTTTCAAAATTAAATGGCACTTTACTAAATATGTCTGTTTGAAATTGTGGTAATCCGCCTTTTAAACCTTCGCCTCCTCCATCACGAATAAAACTTCCAACAGTTGCTACATCAAAATTTCCAAAAATTACAATGGCAGAGACGACTAAAATAGCCACCAAAGCTTCTGGTAATTTTTTAGTGAGTTTTGGTAAACCAAACATGATACCCATTGTTAATGCTACAAGACCTAACATAACCCAAAGGCTATTCCCTGTAAACCAATCACCATTAGCATCTTTAAACATCCCTAACTGAGACAAGAAGATCACAATAGCTAAACCATTTACAAATCCCATCATTACTGGATGCGGTATCAATCTAACAAACTTACCAAGCTTAAAAACTCCAGCAAGCATTTGTATAATTCCCATTAAAATAACGGTAGCGAATAAATAATACAATCCTAAATTTTCGCTTTCTGCACCCATAGCATTTCCTTCGGCTACTAAGCTTACCATAACCACAGCCAAAGCTCCAGTTGCACCACTAATCATTCCTGGTCGTCCTCCAAAAATTGAGGTTATTATACCAATCATAAAAGCCGCATACAAACCAACTAATGGATCTACACCTGCTACAAAAGCAAATGCCACAGCTTCTGGCACTAGTGCTAAAGCTACTGTTATTCCACTTAAAATATCATTTTTAGCATTTGCTGCACGCTTTCTAAAAAACTCAGTCATAATGGTTTGTTTTAAGAAGCGGCAAATTTACGGTTAATATGGAGATGTACAAGTGAGAATAAGGATATTTATGTAAATCACTTCTAAAATGTTTGAGGTAAATTAAGAAGATAAATCTTCTTCTAACCAAACCAAGGCTTGATCTCTTTCTTGAAATAATTTAATATTACGAAAAACATTTCCATTAACATTAATTAAAGTTTCGGTAGACATAACCCCACCGCTAGTATGAACAACTACAGCCATCGATTTAATCTCATCTAAATGTACAATCTTTTTTTGAGCTCCAAAAGTATATGAATATGAGTGCTTTTTGTTAATAAGTAAAGAAAACGGAACAGTTAAATTTGTTAATAAAAAATCATGATACTCATCAACCATGACTTCATCAAAAAGGATGCCTTCATCAACAATAACTTCGGCTAGATTTTTATTTAAAACAACTATTATGCCAAAAGACAGGTTACAAATCTTCATAAATCTATTTTAATGAGAGATCTATAAAACTAAAAAACAACACGTTGCTGTTAATCTTTATAGCAAAATACAATTACTGTAAGTTAGTATATTTTTTTTAAAGTTTAATTGTGTTGAAAAATTATAATTATAATAAAATTGTAGATTTACAATATTTTCAGAAAAAATATATTTTTATTAAAAATATTAAAGCAAAAAATTCAAAACGATGAGGATAATTATAATATTATTGATTTTAGTAGTGTCTTGTAATCCTTCAAACGAAAAACCTTATTATGGTTTTGAAACACATTTTGAAAAATCTGAAGGTTTAGAAACGGCTACTTACAAGCAAACCATTCAGTTTTATAATGATTTAGCTAATGCGCATCCTGAAATTGATATTCAAGAAATTGGAGAAACCGATTCTGGAAAACCACTGCATATTGTTACTTTAAACAATAAATCTCAATTTGATTTTTCTGAAATACGTAAAAACAAACGTATTCTTTTAATAAATAATGGTATTCATCCAGGAGAATCGGATGGGATTGATGCCACTATGATGCTGTTTAGGGATTTGGTAAACGGTAAAATTGAAACACCAAAAAACACGGTTATTGTTACCATACCTATTTATAATGTTGGCGGGAGTTTAAATAGAAATTCAACCACACGCACCAATCAAAACGGCCCAAAAGATTATGGTTTTAGAGGCAATGCTAGAAATTACGATTTAAATCGCGACTTTATTAAATGTGATACTAAAAATGCTAAAACATTTGCTGAAATTTTCCACTTAGTAAAACCCGATGTTTTTATAGATAATCATGTTAGTAATGGTGCCGATTATCAATATACATTAACTCATTTATTTACGCAACACAATAAACTTAGTGGTGATTTAGGTAATTATATTCATTCTGAAATGATGCCTAAATTAGAAAAAAAATTAACTGCAAAAGATTGGGATATTACGCCCTATGTAAACGTTTTTAATAGCGTTCCAGAAAAAGGATTTTCTCAGTTTATGGATTATCCACGATACTCAACAGGTTATACAACATTGTTTAACACTTTAGGCATGATGGTTGAAACGCACATGCTAAAACCATATAAACAGCGTGTTGAAGGCACTTACGAATTGATGAAAAGCATGATTGAAATCACAGAAGAGGAAGGTGATAAAATTACCGATTTACGTAAAAAAGCAAATAGTAATATCCCTCCTAAAAAAACATATGCTTTAAACTGGGAAATTGATACCACAAAAATTTCAACTTTAAATTTTAAAGGTTTTGAAGCTGATAATATAAAAAGTGATATTACAGGTTTTGAACGTTTAAAATACGATAGAACTAAACCGTTTACTAAAGAAGTAGCCTATCAAAATTATTTTAAACCTTCTTTAGAAGTTAATATTCCAACAGCTTATATTATTCCCCAAGGTTGGCATCGTGTTATCGAGTTATTAAAATTAAATGCTGTTGACATGCAGATTTTAGAAAATGACACGACACTTACTGTTGAAAGCTATAAAATTAAAGATTACAAAACAAGACAACAGGCTTACGAAGGACATTACCCGCACTACAATGTTTTAGTAAATTTAAAAACAGAAAATATAAAGTTTAGAAAAGGTGATTATCTTATAAAAACCAATCAACCTTCATTTAGATATATTATTGAAACTTTGGAGCCACAAGCACCAGATTCTTTTTTTAATTGGAATTTTTTCGATACCATTTTACAACAAAAAGAAGGTTTCTCTCCATATGTTTGGGAAAACAAAGCGCTTGAATTGCTAAATGATAATGAACAATTAAAAATAGCTTTTGAAACTAAAAAACAAAACGATAACGCTTTTGCCAATAATTGGTATGCGCAATTAGATTGGATACATAAGCAAAGTAAAAATTACGAAAAAGCACATTTGCAATACCCAATCTATAGAATTTCTTATTAAAATTTTTATTTAAAGATACCATTAAACCTCTTTTCAATCCGAAATTTTAGTAGCCTTCATCTCGAAAATCAATGGATACAATTTATCTTTTGTAGCAAACATTCCTGTTTCTGTTTCAACTAAATCTGGTAAAACATTATACGGACTTTCATCGTATTCTTTTAAATATTCAATATGCAAACCCGCTTCGGTTAAAGCCGAAACCACTTCACCCAAACCATGATTCCAACCGTATTCTTTACTAATCATTTTAGATTCTTGATTAGCGTAAGTACCTTCGTATTCTTCATAAATAACCTCGTCTTGCATATACCCATATTTCATAACAGGTTTATCTTCTATATAATCGAACATCCAAACAATGGGATGAAATTCCACCATATAAAACGTACCTCCTTTTTTTAAACGTCCAGCAATCATTTTTCCCCAAGGTTTTAAATTGGGCAACCAACCTATAACACCGTAACTTGTAAAAACAACATCAAAAGTTTCCTTTATAAAATCCGAAGTATCAAAAACATTACAACACACAAAGTTTGCATCTAACTTTAATTCATCGTTTAGTTGTTGGGCTAAACTAATGCCTTCATCACTTAAATCTATTCCTGTACATTTAGCTCCTAACCTGCTCCAACTTAAGGTGTCTTGCCCAAAATGACATTGCAAATGCAATAACGATTTACCATTTACATCACCTAAAGCTTCCAATTCATAAGGCATTAATGATGACTTTCCTTTTTTAAAATTATCCAAATTATACATCACGCTTTTAGCATGCACTTTTACTTTTTCGTTCCAAGTGGCTTTATTGGTTTTAAAGTATTTATTGTTGGTTGTCATCTTCAAATTATATCTTTACAAAAAATCTAAATTTATGAAAAACTTCATTTACATCACTTTTATAGCTTTGCTTTTTATAAGCTGCAAACAAAAATCTGAAACAAAAATAGCTGAACCAGAACTTTCTATTGCTGATAAAATAGCAAATGCACATGGTTTTGAAAACTGGAAAAACGTTACCGAAATTCGATTTACTTTTAATGTGGATAGAGATAGTAGCCATTTTGAAAGGACTTGGAATTGGAAACCAAAAACAAACGATGTTGTTATGATGACTACTAAAGATACCATAACCTACAACAGAAAATCTATAGACAGTTTATCAATGCGCGCCGATCAAGGATTTATAAACGATAAATTTTGGTTATTGGTGCCGTTTCAATTAGTTTGGGATGAAGGCACAACCATTTCAAATCCTATAAAAGCAGAAGCACCAATAAGTAAAACTGAAATTAACAAAATCACTCTAACATACGCTAATGATGGTGGTTATACTCCCGGTGATGCCTACGATTTATTTTATACTGATGATTTTTTAATTAAAGAATGGATTTTTAGAAAAGGGAACCAAAAAGAGCCATCGATGATTACAACTTTTGAAAATCATCAAGATTTTAAGGGTATAAAAATAGCTTTAAAACATAAAAAACAAGACGAAAATTGGAATCTCCATTTCACAAGTATAAAAATCATCTTAGAATAATATTTTCGTTCTCTTGTAATTTAAACACCTAAACTACGACTAAATGCGTATATAAAGTATAAATAGTTTTTTCCGCATTTGCGCCTATATATATGAAAAGCGCTTCAATCAATGGTTGAAGCGCTTTTCCTTTCTAATTATAATCTGTTTTTAACCTTTAAAAGCTTCTTTTACATGCGTACCATCACAAAAAGGTTTGTTGTTGGATGCGCCACACCTACAAAACGCTGTAGTTTTATTTTTAATTTCTTCGTTTCCATCCTTGTGGGTTACTTTAATTGTACCATAAACCAATAATGGTCCGTTTTCTAAAACCTCAACTTTAGTTTCTATAGTTTCTTCAGCAACATTATCTTTTTTATCATTCATATAATAACTTAAAGCACTAGAAGGGCATTGCTTTACTTGATTAATTATAGCTTCAGTTGTAGCGGCATTAATTCTAACCCATGGTCTTACTTTTGGCCTAAAAACATCTGACAAACCCTTGGCACAAATAGCAGAATGAATGCATTTCTTTGCTTCCCAAACCACGGTAACTTCTTTATTAGTATACTCTCTTTTTCTACCCATAACACAAATTTTTTACTAAATATACAAAAAAGATTGTTTTAAAATTTAGTATAATTTATCGGTACATTTCTAAATTTATAATTCTTATTTTTGTTAGAAACCGAAAACCAATTCACTTTGTCCAATTATAAACTAGGTCTTGATTACGCTAAAGAACAAGATCAAAATGATGACTTATCGCATTACAGAAATCAATTTCATATTCCTAAAGATAAACAAGGAAATGAATTAATTTACATGACAGGAAACTCGCTTGGTTTACAACCAAAAGCTACAAAATCATACATTAATCAAGAACTTGAAGATTGGGCTAATTTAGGTGTTGAAGGACATACTGAAGCTAAAAATCCATGGTTACCATACCATGAATTTCTAACCGAAAGCATGGCAAATGTTGTGGGAGCAAAACCCATTGAAACTATTGTAATGAATACACTTACTGCCAATCTTCATTTTATGATGGTATCATTTTACAAACCCACTAAAACGCGTTATAAAATTCTTATTGAAAGTGATGCTTTTCCTTCTGATAAATATGCTGTAGAGTCGCAATTGCGTCATCATGGATTCGATGATAAAGAAGGATTGATTTTATGGAAACCTCGCGAAGGTGAAGAGTTATTGCGATATGAAGATTTAGAAGATATTCTTAAAACTCAAGGTGTAGACATTGCCTTAATTATGATTGGGGGTGTTAATTATTACACGGGACAATTTTTCGATTTAAAAAAAACAACAGAACTCGGACATAAATATGGTTGCGTAGTTGGATTTGATTGCGCTCACGGTGCAGGAAATGTAGAGTTAAATTTACACGGTTCTGGAGCAGATTTTGCCGTTTGGTGTACTTATAAATATCTAAATTCTGGACCTGGAAGTTTAGCAGGTTGTTTTGTACACGAGCGTCATGCTCACAATAAAAATCTAAACCGATTTACAGGTTGGTGGAGCCACAACAAACAAACACGTTTTAACATGCGTGATGAATTTGATGTACTTCCAGGTGCAGAAGGTTGGCAACTTAGTAATCCACCTATTTTATCTATGGCTGCCATTAAAGCATCGTTAGACATGTTTAACGAAGTGGGTATTAAAAAGCTAACCGAAAAATCTAGAAAACTAACAGGTTATTTTGAATTTTTATTAAAGCAATTAGGAGAAGGTACCATTAAAATTATAACACCTAGTAATCCTAAAGAACGTGGATGCCAGTTGTCCATTCAAGTTAAAAATGCTGATAAAAATTTGCACAACAAACTAACTGAAGCTGGTGTTATAAGTGATTGGAGAGAACCCGATGTTATTAGATGTGCACCTGTGCCATTTTACAACTCGTTTGAAGATATTTATATTTTGGCTGAAAAGCTGAAAAGTATTGTGTGCTAAAATAAATTTTAAATTAAAAAACAAATTGGTAGAAAGTAAAGTCCCAAATCAATTCGTAGAATTGAATGCCAAGGCGTAGAATAGATAAAGAAAAGCTCCGAGAACAGGAGGGCAAAGTCCGACGCGAAGTTTTCAAATCGGTTTTAAGTTTGGAAAACTTAAAAATTCCTCGGCTTGGACTTGATTTTTTGGTTCGTTTTGTATCAAGACAAAATGAACAGATAAAAAGAAAATACAACTAAAATTATAAGATTCCTGCCTTCGTAGGAATAAAAAAATGAAAGAAAAACAACAAAACATCTTAATCATCGGCGCAGGTCTTTGCGGTTCACTACTAGCCTTACGCTTAGGGCAAAGAGGTTATAACGTTACCGTTTATGAGATGCGTCCAGATCTTCGTAAAGTAGATATTTCTGCTGGTCGTTCTATAAATCTAGCATTTTCAGATCGAGGTAATAAAGCCATGAAACTTGTTGGTATTGAAGACAAAGTAAAAGCGCTTTGTATTCCTATGCATGGTAGAATGATTCATGATAAAAAAGGAAACACGTATCTATCAAATTATAGCGGACGAGAATATGAACATATTAACTCCATTTCTCGTGGCGAACTTAATGGATTGCTTTTAACCGAAGCCGAAAAACATAAAAACGTTTCCATTTATTTCAATAAAAAATGTAAATCAGTCGATTTTGAAAAAACCACAGCCTTATTTCAAGATTACAAAACAAAAGATGAATTTGTAGAAGACGCCGATATAATTATTGCTACCGATGGTGCTGGCTCCGCAATGCGAAAAAGCTACTATTTAGGTAAAAAGTTTCTATTTAGTTTTTCTCAGGAATATTTAACGCACGGTTATAAAGAATTGAGTATTCTTCCTAAAGAAAATGGCGATTATAAAACCTATAAAAACGCCCTTCATATTTGGCCTCGTGGTAGTTTTATGCTCATTGCTTTACCAAATTTAGATGGTAGTTTTACGGTGACGCTTTTTTTAAGTTACGATGAAGGTGAATACAATTTTAACAATCTCACAACTGAAGAAAAAGTATTAGAATTTTTCCAAAAAGAATTCCCCGATGCTTTGGCTTTAATGCCGAATTTAATTGATGATTTTTTTGAAAATCCAACATCACCATTAGGCACAGTAAAATGTTCTCCTTGGCATTATAAAGGCAATACGCTTTTAATGGGTGACGCAGCTCATGCGATTGTACCGTTTTACGGACAA
This sequence comes from Wocania ichthyoenteri Th78, assembly GCF_000789235.1. Taxonomy (GTDB): domain Bacteria; phylum Bacteroidota; class Bacteroidia; order Flavobacteriales; family Flavobacteriaceae; genus Wocania_A; species Wocania_A ichthyoenteri. Next base: position 2,861,554 of record NZ_KN525716.1, on the reverse strand, counting down.
GGCATGAATGCCTCATTTGAAGATGTTGTTGAATTTGATAAAGTGTTAGACAAAAATTTAGAAAGTTGGGAAGCTACTTTTGATGCCTACGAAAAAACACGTAAAAAAGATACTGATGCTATTGCAGATTTAGCAATTGATAATTTTCATGAAATGAAAGATCATGTTGCTAACCCTATGTTCCAAGAAAAGCGTAAATTGGAAATGGCTTTAGAAAAAGCATTTCCTGATCAGTATTCATCAAAATATTCTTTAGTAACATTTAATGAAGATATCGGTTATCGTGAAGCCATGCTTAAAGGGCGTGCCCAAGACAAGGCCATTTTAAATCTATTAACGGATGGTATAATAACTTTGGATGACGATTTAAAAACGACTTTAAAAAAAGTAAAACAAGAAACGGAAGCTATTCTTGAAGACGATAGAATTGCAGGATTAAAATAACAAATTATGAGTAACAAAGTAACTCCTAGAGGCGCATACCCACATACCAAACGTGTTGGCGATTTTATATTTGTATCGGGCACTAGTTCAAGAAGAGCAGATAACACTATAGCTGGTGTTGATATTATTGACAACATGGGAACGAAACACTTAAATATAGAGATACAAACCCGAGAAGTTTTATTAAACATCGAAAAAAATCTAGCCACAGAAGGCGCTACTTTAAATGATGTGATTGATGTCACCTCCTTTCTAGTCAATATGAATGATTTTGCAGGTTACAATAAAGCCTACGCAGAGTTTTTTGATGTAGAAACAGGCCCAACAAGAACCACAGTCGCAGTACATCAACTACCGCATCCAGATTTGGTGGTAGAGATTAAGGTGATGGCTTATAAGAAATTGTAATAAATGAAAAAACTTGTAGTATTTATTTTATTGTTCATAAGCAATATATCTTTTGCTGATAGTGGTAACCGTTATCGTTTTTTTGTACAATTAATTTCGCAAGATTTAGATACAATAAATGGCTATTACTATCATAACTCAAATAGTGATTACATCCCAACAAAGCATTTTGACAGAGGTTTTATAAATTTTATAAAAAAAGATAATATAGCATTATATTCATATATTTCTAGCGTGAATATAGGGAATACTAACATTGATTTCTCAACATCTAAATACAAGAAGATTATCTCACTAGATAAAATAATTAGAATTAGGGTAAAAGAATATTCTCATGTTTCAACGACTAATAGAATACAAGAATTAGCTCTAGAAGAATTTAATCTTATAAAATTACACCCTCCAAACTACGTAGTATTACATAAGGAAAAAATAGTCAAAAATTGCAGTTTAGTCCTGATAACTTGGAATGAAAAATCCATATTATCAAAACCATCTAAAGAAATAAATAATAAATTAAGCTTTTTTGAAAAAGATATAGAAAAATATCAAAATGATTTTCGCAAATACACAAAAAATAAAAGACTTGAGCTTGTAAAAAAAGGAATTCTTCTAACCTATTTTTGCTTTCCTTTATAAAAAATGAACATCCAAAACTACATAAACGGTAGCTATCACAATCCAATTCAAAATAATTGGATAGACAACTACAACCCATCAAATGGAGAAGTTTATGGTCAAACACCAAACTCAACCAAAGTAGATATTGATAAAGCCTATAATGCTGCCAAATCTGCCTTTAGGCAGTGGTCTCAAACCACACTAGAAGAACGTAGTCGAATTTTAATAAAAATCTCAGAATTACTAGAAGCTAATTTAGATCGATTTGTAGAAGCCGAAAGCAAAGACAATGGCAAACCTATTAGCTTAGCAAAATCAGTTGATATTCCAAGAGCAGCAAGTAATTTTAGATTCTTCGGAAATGCCATCACCCAATTTGCCAGTGAAAGTCACGAAAGCGTTGGGCAAAACGCCATAAACTATACCTTAAGGCAACCCATTGGTGTTGTTGGTTGTATTTCACCATGGAACCTCCCTCTCTATTTATTCACATGGAAAATTGCTCCAGCCATTGCAGCAGGCAACTGTGTTGTTGCAAAACCGAGCGAAGTAACACCAATGACAGCGTATCTTTTAGGTAAAATACTAAATGAGGCTGGCCTCCCAAAAGGAGTACTAAATATTGTTCATGGTTTAGGCAACACCACAGGGCAAGCCATAGTTGAGCATCCAGATATTAAAGCCATTAGTTTTACTGGTGGCACTTCAACTGGAGCGCACATTGCAAAAGTAGCCGCACCGATGTTTAAAAAATTATCCTTGGAACTTGGTGGCAAAAACCCAAACATCATTTTTGCAGATTGTGATTATGATGATATGCTAGAAACCACAGTGCGTTCATCATTTGCTAACCAAGGGCAGATTTGTTTATGTGGAAGCCGTATTTTTGTAGAAGCTTCTATTTATGAAAAATTTAAAACCGATTTTGTTGAAAAAATAAAACAACTCAAAGTTGGACATCCATCTGAAAGTGATACTAATATTGGTGCTTTAGTTTCAAAATCACATCTTGAAAAAGTAAAAGACTATATTAACATCGCTAAAGAAGAAAACGGAGTTATTTTATGTGGTGGAAATGAAGTTAAAATTAAAGGTTTTGAAAACGGCTACTATTTAGAACCAACTGTTATTGAAGTAAAAACTGATGAGTGCAGAATAAATCAAGAAGAAATATTTGGACCAGTGGTAACCATTATGCCTTTTAATACTGAAGATGACGTTTTACAAATGGCAAATAAAGTAAAGTATGGTTTATCGGCAACATTGTGGACTAACAATTTAAAACGCACGATGCGCTTGAGCAATCAATTACAAGTCGGAATTGTTTGGGCAAACACTTGGATGATGCGCGATTTACGCACACCTTTTGGTGGTATTAAAGCCTCTGGAGTTGGTCGTGAAGGCGGATTTGAAGCGCTACGTTTTTTTACTGAAGCCAAAAATGTTTGTATAAAATATTAACTCCCTCGAAAGTGGGAATCTCATAAATTGAATCGAAATTATTAATCAAAAAGATTTCCGCCTTCGCGGAAATAAAAAAATATGAACCTTAACTTAAACAACAAAAACGCCTTAGTTTGCGGAAGCACACAAGGCATAGGAAAAGCAACTGCTATGGCTTTAGCTGCCGAAGGTGTAAATGTAACCTTAGTAGCAAGAAACAGAGAAAAACTAAAAGCTGTTTTAGCTGAATTACCAGAACACAGAAACCATAGTTACATCGTTGCAGATTTTTCTAATCCTAGAGATTTGCAAGAACAAGTCATTAAATTTATAGAGAAAAATCATGGATTTCACATCGTTATAAACAATACGGGCGGCCCGCGAAGTGGCCCTATTTTAACAGCAGCTCTTGAGGAGTTTGATAATGCATTTACTCAACATTTAAAATGTAACCATGTATTAGCACAAGCTACTATTCCGTTTATGAAAGAAGTTGGTTTTGGAAGAATTGTAAATATCATTTCCACATCGGTTAAAGAACCTATCCCTGGTTTGGGCGTGAGCAATACCATTAGAGGTGCTGTTGGTAATTGGAGTAAGACATTATCTATAGAAGTTGGTGCTTTTGGCATTACTGTAAACAATGTATTACCTGGGTTTACCGAAACTGAGCGTCTAAATGAAATTATTAAAATTAAAGCAACCCAGGAAGAAAGAAGTGTTGAAGACATGGCAGAAATAATGAAAAACTACACACCTGCTAAACGTTTTGCAAAACCTGAAGAAACCGCAAATGTTATCACTTTTTTAGCTAGTGAAGCTGCAAGTTATGTTAACGGAATTAACGTTCCAGTAGATGGTGGACGTACAAAAAGCCTTTAGCGTCAAACTTAATTTGATATCTTATTAATTGAAAAGTAATTATTAACTTTAACGTAAATTCTGCGTGAAGGATTGAAGTGGCATCCTTTTGCTTTTTTGCAAAGGATATAGCGGAAAGCCTGACCTGAAAGGGCACGTCCAAAACATAAAAACATTATGAGTAAAGTATATCCGCCAATAAATTTTAAAGCTTGGATTGATGAAAACAGACATTTACTAAAACCACCTGTGGGTAATAAAGTGGTTTGGAAAGATGGCGATTTTATTGTTATGGTGGTTGGTGGGCCTAATAGCAGAAAAGATTATCATTACAACGAAACCCCAGAATTTTTCTATCAAGTTGAAGGTGATATAGTTTTAAAAATTATTGATAAAGGCACGCCAAAGGACATTCATATTAAAGAAGGTGATATTTTTTTACTACCACCAAAAGTACCTCATTCTCCACAACGTCCAGCAAATACCGTAGGTTTAGTTATTGAATATCCTAGAGAAAAAGGCGTGCAAGATGCATTGCTATGGTTTTGCGATAATTGTACAACTAAATTATATGAAGAAGATTTTACGCTAGATAATATTGAAACAGATATGCCTAAAATTTTTGATAATTATTATAGTGATAAAAACAAGCGTTCTTGCCCAAACTGTGGCGAAGTGATGCAACCACCTAAAAAAGTTAAATTAGAAGATTAATGAAACGAAAACTTCGTATTAACGGGCATTCGCATTTGCTTCCTTATCCTGAGCAGATTCCTCAATTTATGAAGGAAAAAGAAATATTTTGGGTAGATGATGAGCGCAAACACATGTTACAAAAAGGATGGAGAAGACCTGTTACACATTCTAGTTTTTTTCTAGATGAAAAGTTAGAATGGATGGAAAGAAACAAACTTGACCATGCTGTTGTTTTAAATCTTTCTCAGCTTTACGGTAATGGATTACGATTAGAGGAAATGAAAAAAGCATTACGATTTCAAAATGATTTCAATGCAAAAATACAACACGATAATCCAGATAAATTTACCTGTGGTTTTGTAGTACATCCTGGTTTTATTCATGGAGCATTGTGGGAAATAGAGCGTTGTGTTGAACAATTAAACATGAAGGTTTTGTGTTTGCCAACGCATTTTATGGATTCTATTGGGCAATGGCGATCTGTTTTTGACAAAGAAAATGATGATATTTTTGAAATGGCTAATAAATATAAATTAGCGATTGAAATACACCCATATGATGGTGATAAAATGATTAATTTAGAAAATACGGCGTGGCGTTTTCACCTTATTTGGATGCTTGCTCAATGTGGTGATGCCTATCATTTTTACACTTTAAATGGTATGCAAGAACGTTTCCCAAATATTAGAACGTGTTTTGCCCATGGTGGTCAATTAGCTCAAATGAATTTAGGAAGACGCATTCAAGGGTTTGATGGCAGACCCGATTTATTTGAAGGCAAGCATCATCCAAGAAAAGCTGTTGGACATCCAAATATTTATTTTGACACGTTAGTACACGATACGGATTCTTTGAAATTAATGATTGATCGTCAAGGTTCGAATCAAGTTATTATGGGATTAGATGACCCTTATCCGTTAGGCGAAATGGAAAGCGATGCGCAATCTTCGTACCCAGGAAAATTATTAGACTTAGCTATTGATAGAAACATTATTAACCAAAAACAATACGATGATATTTGGGAAGATAATGTACTTCGTTGGGTATTTGGAGATGATGAAATTGCCAAAACCAATCTTATTAATAAAATTCTTTCTTAAATGCATTTTATACCAGAAGACATAGATAACTATGTAGTTGCTCACTCTGAAAATGAACCTGAATTATTACAGCAACTTAATAGAGAAACCTATCAAAAAATATTACAACCACGGATGCTTAGTGGGCATTATCAAGGTCGTGTGTTGAGCATGATTTCTAAATTAGTAAATCCAAAAAACATATTAGAAATTGGGACATATACAGGATATTCCACGTTGTGTTTAGCTGAAGGCATGCAAGTTAACGGAGAACTTCATACTATAGATATAAATGAAGAGTTACAAGATTTTTCTCAAAAATATTTTGATAAATCTGATTATAAAAATCAAATATTTCAGCATTTAGGTGATGCTTTAGAAATTATTCCGAAACTTGATAAAACTTTTGATTTAGTTTTTATTGATGCCGATAAAGAAAACTACTCCAATTACTTTAATGCTATAATTGATAAGCTAAATACTGGTGGTATCATCTTATCTGATAATGTACTTTGGAGTGGTAAAGTTTTAGATACTACTTTTAAAAAAGAAGATACTTCTACGCCTGCTTTAATTGCATTTAATGCACTTTTAAAAAATGATAAACGTGTTGAAACAGTGGTTTTACCAATTAGAGACGGATTAACAATTAGCAGGAAATTGTAAATCAGAATTAATGATATAATAAAGCTTTCTATTTTACTTCCTTATTGTAAGCAATAAAGCACAAAAGTTTTAGTATTATAATTATTGATTATGTCTATTTTTGGAATAATCTGTAAATACCATAAATAGAAATAGATATTTTTTAATTTGAAAATGAGATTATTGTATCACATGTATTGAATATTTTAAATTATCAAAAAAACATAATAAACCTTAACCTTTCTTTAAATTCCTATAAGCTTTAGGAGATTTCCCCATAATCTTAGAAAAAACTCTTGTAAAATAAAAAGGGTCTGAATACCCTACTTGATTGGCTATATAATTTATCTTTAAATCACTAAAATCTAAAAGACTACAAGCTTTTTGTATCTTTAAATGTGTTAAATAATCTAAGGGCGACCTAGATGTTTTCTTTTTAAATAATGAACAATATTGAGACACAGAAAGTTCCACATGATCTGCCAAAATTTTTAAGCTTAGCTTCTTATTTAAATGTTCTCTCATATATACTATACTTTTAGTAACCCTATCAGAAGAACTTATTTCTTTAACTTTTCTGAATTGAGATAAATACCTCAAAGACCCCAACATATGCCATAAGCAAATGTTGGCATATTCTAAATTATCTTTACTATACCCCATTTCAAGGTTATTATAAATCTCTTCAAAAAGCAAAATTCTATCTCTAAACCGAGAGTTTTCCGATAAATCTATTTCAATTTTTTCATTTGGGCGATTTACAAAAATATGTGATTTCTTACCGGTAAAATGAATCCAATAAATACTCCATGGGTTTTGATTGTTAGCACCATATTTGTGAGGAGTAAGTGCTGATATAATTATATACTCATTTTTTTTAACGATCTGATTTTTATTGTCTATTTCTACCCACCCTTCACCATCTACACAATATATTAAAATATGTTGAAAGCTCCCCTTTCTCTTTCTATAGTGGTTTTTAGCTTTAAAATAATAACCAATATCAGTAACCATTAAGGAATTAATAAGCGCATTCTCATTTAATTCCTTAAGAATTCCTTTAGGTAAAATAATAGATTTCTCTTCTTTAAAGCCTTCTCTTTTTCTCATACCTCATAAAGATACTAAAATAATAAGATAATCCAGTTTAATAAAACTATTCTCTATTTATTTTAAAAGGAATAAAATTTATGTTTGTAACAATGATTATCTTATTAATCAATAATCTAAAAAAGGCATGGACAAAACAAGCTCATTTAATTATCGTTTTTTAATTAGTATTTCTCTAGTCACTGCCATGGGAGGTCTTTTGTTTGGTTATGACTGGGTAGTTATAGGTGGCGCGAAACCTTTTTACGAAAAGTTTTTTGACATTTCCAACTCACCTTCTTTACAAGGTTGGGCAATGAGTTGTGCTTTGGTAGGCTGCTTATTAGGTGCTATTTTTTCTGGGCTCCTTAGCGATAAATATGGTAGAAAAAAACTATTAATTTTAGCGGCTTTTCTATTTATACTTTCTGCAATTGGCACTGGTGCCACAAACAGTTTCACTATTTTTATTTTATATCGCATTATTGGAGGTATTGGTATAGGGTTAGCATCTAACCTCTCTCCTATGTATATTGCCGAAATTTCTCCAAGTTCGGTTCGAGGTAAATTTGTTTCTTTAAACCAATTAACCATAGTCATAGGTATACTTGCTGCTCAGTTAGTAAATTGGCAATTAGCAGAACCTGTTCCTGTGAATGCTACTGATATTGAAATATTAAACTCATGGAATGGACAAACTGGATGGCGTTGGATGTTTTGGATAGAAATCATACCAGCAGGACTCTTTTTTACGCTCATGTTTTTTGTTCCAGAAAGCCCAAGATGGCTCGCAAAAAATGGAAATGAAAATAAGGCATTGTCTATCCTTACAAAAATAGGAGGCCAAAATTATGCTCAAGTAGAAATTGATAAAATTCAAGAAAATACATTAGGAAATCCTGAAAAAGTTAATCTTAGCGCGTTATTTAAACCAGGTTTAAAAAAGGTGTTACTTATTGGAATCGTTATAGCAGTATTTCAACAATGGTGTGGCATAAATGTAATATTTAATTATGCTGAAGAAATTTTTTCTTCGGCAGGATACGGTGTTTCTGATATTCTTTTTAATATCGTAATTACTGGTAGTGTAAATTTAATATTTACGTTTGTGGCTATTTTTACTGTAGATCGTTGGGGACGCCGTGCTTTAATGCTTATGGGCGCTGGTGGACTAGCAGGTATTTATGCCTTAATGGGAACAGCATACTTTTTTGAAATTAACGGATGGCCTTTATTAATCTTGGTTATTTCAGCTATTGCTTGTTATGCCATGTCTCTAGCACCAGTTACTTGGGTAGTTCTTTCAGAAATATTCCCAAATAGAATTAGAGGTGCAGCCATGGCAGTTGCCACCATAGCATTATGGCTAGCATGTTTTATACTAACCTACACATTTCCAATATTAAATCACTTTTTCGGAGCATCAGGAACATTTTGGTTGTATGGACTAATATCAGTTGCAGGTTTTATGTTCATCTATAAAAAATTACCAGAAACAAAAGGTAAATCCTTAGAGGATATTGAAAAAAAAATAATTGGCAAGAACGCCTACCAGAAATAAAATGATAAAAATAAAGAGAATGGATAAGTACATAGGGTTACTTTTTTTAGGACTTATTGTTACAAGTTGTACTAATAAAATGTACTACAAACCGAATATATTACCCCAACAAAAGCCTAATATATTACTCATTATTACAGATGATCAAGGCTATGCTGATTTTAGCGCTTATGGGGGAGCTGATGATGTGAGTACGCCTAGCATGGATGAAATTGCAAATAATGGTCTTCGCTTTACCAATGCCTATGCAACTGCACCTGTTTGTAATGCTTCAAGAGCTGGAATTATTACAGGTAAATACCAAGAGCGTTGGGGAACATTTTATTATGAGGGAAATATTTTTCCTAAAACTATTGCGACTATACCAGAATTACTTAAGGAGGAAGGTTATAGGTGTGTAAAAGTAGGTAAAACACATTATTCAGACATTCTTGATAACAATATTAAAATTAAGCAGCCATTGTCATTAAGAGAGTTTCCTTTAAATCATGGTTATGAAGAATTTATGGGGTTTTGCGCCCACAGGCACGATTATTTCAAATTGATGAAAAGTGATCGTATTGCAACAGATCCAGATGACGACCGAATGTCACAATATGGGCCTTTATGGGTGAATAGGGAAAAGAAAGATTTTGATGGGTATCTTACAAATATATTTGGTGATGAAGCCGTAAATCAAATTAACAAAAAAGATGAACGACCATTTTTTATGGAACTGTCTTTTAATGCCGTACACCATCCAATTTATCAAGCACCTGATAAATACCTCAAAAAATTTGGAATAGAGAAATTCCCAGATTGGGAACCCGAAAAGGAAAGTTTTTTAGATTATCATGCTAGAACTTGTTGGATGGGAGAAACAGACCCAGATGGAAGGAAAAGGTATTTGGCTAATTTGGCTTGCTTAGATGATAATATTGGGAAAGTAATAAGTGCCTTAAAAAAATCTGGAAAGTGGGAAAACACTTTAGTCATTTTTATTTCTGATAATGGAGGGTCTCAAAATACATATGCCAATAATGGAGAGCTTAATGGTCATAAATATATACTTACAGAAGGTGGAATCCGTACACCTTTTGCCATGAGTTGGCCTGAAAAGATTAAAAAAAACCAAGTAATACATCAAGCTATTTCACATATGGACATTATGCCAACAGTGTTAGCTGCTAGCGGATCAAAAATTCAAGATTCTATTTCCTTTGATGGTAAAAATTTATTGCCATGGATACAAAATCCAATCCAAGAATTACATCAAGAGTTAGTTTGGGACACTGGCAATGAATGGGCAGTTAGACAGGGTAATTGGAAACTTCACATCGTAAAAAAAGATAATAAATTTAGAAGTATTGATTTAAACGCTGGTACATATCTTTTCAATTTGGAAATGGATCCAGGAGAGAAAAATAACCTTGCATTACAAGAAGCAGAAAAAGTCAAAGAGCTAACTCATATTTATAAAGCCTGGAGAACAAACATTGATGCAATAAATTAGTAAAATGAAAAAATATAAATAAAACATTTAATCTTTCTAAAAATAAGGATGAATTTAATTCAATAATTTATACAATATTTAAAACACAAAAAAAGATGCTTAATAAAGTTAAATCCGTAATTAAATTTGTGATGCTAACAATACTTATTATTAGCGTTTCAAATTGTAAAACGAACAAAGTTAATGAACTGGATTTGTCTGGTACATGGCAATTTAAAATAGATTCATTAAATCATGGTGTTGAAAACAAATGGTTTAATCAGAAATTTGAAGATACTATTATACTACCAGGATCTATGGTTGAGAATGGAAAAGGCGAAGATATTTCTGTTAAAACACACTGGACAGGTGAAGTTCACAATAGAGCATGGTATATTGACGATAAATACAAAAAGTATAGAAAAATAGGTAATGTTAAAATTCCTTTTTGGCTTCAACCCTTAAAAAAATATTACGGTGTAGCGTGGTATCAAAAAGAAATTATTATACCTGAAAATTGGAAAAATCAAGAAATAAGTTTGTATTTGGAGCGCTGTCATTGGGAAACAAAAGTATGGATAGATGACCATTATGCAGGAACGCAGAATTATTTAGGAACAGCCCATGAATATGAGTTGTCTAAATATTTGACTCCTGGTAAACATCGTATTTCAATTTTTGTTGATAATCGGGTAAAGGAAATTAATCCAGGCCCAAATTCTCACAGTATTACAGACCATACACAATCCAACTGGAATGGGATTGTAGGAGATATTTACCTAAAAGCAAAACCAAAGATACAACTTCTGAATGTTCAAGTTTTTCCAAATATCAAAAGCCAAAAAGTAGTGGTGAAACTGTCTATTAAAAACAAAGAAAATTTGACCTCAGATGTAAGTCTAGAACTATTAGCAAAAAGTTTAAACGGAACTCAAACTCATAATCCTAAAAGATTAATAAAGTCATTTAGCTTGAAATCTGGTAATAATAAAGTTGAGTTTGATTATCCAATGGGAAAAGATCAATTACTTTGGGATGAATTTCATCCAAACCTTTATGATATGGAAGTCACTTTGAAATCTGTTACTGGAGAAGATCGTCAAAATATACAATTCGGAATGCGCGATTTTAAGGTAAATGGAACACAGTTCTCTATAAATGGACGTCCCATTTTTCTTAGAGGAACTTTGGAGTCTGCAATTTTTCCAAAAACGGGTTATCCTGCGATGAATATAGCTGAATGGACTCGTATCTGTAAAGTCATAAAAAGTCATGGATTAAATCATATTCGTTTTCATTCTTGGTGCCCTCCTAAAGCTGCATTTATAGCTGCCGATAGAACAGGTGTATACCTTCAAGTAGAAAGTTCGAGTTGGGCAAATCAAGGGGCGTCTATTGGAGATGGAAACCCAATTGATCTATGGATTTATAATGAAAGTGAAGCCATAGTAAAAGCCTATGGAAACCATCCTTCTTTTTGTTTAATGGCTTATGGAAATGAGCCAGCAGGAAAGAACCAAGCCAAATACCTTGGTGATTTCATTAAGCATTGGAAAGCAAAAGATTTACGTCGTGTGTATACAAGTGGAGCAGGTTGGCCACTTATAGAAGAAAGTGATTATCACAACTCACCTTCACCTCGAATTCAAGGTTGGGGGCAAGAATTAAAAAGTATTATCAATTCTGAAGCGCCAAAAAGCAATTATGATTGGGGCAAAAAAATCAATCAATATACTAAACCTGTGGTAAGTCATGAAATTGGTCAATGGTGTGTGTACCCTAACTTTAAAGAAATTGATAAATATACAGGTGTTTTGAAAGCAAAAAATTTTGAAATTTTTCAAGAGACCCTTGGTGAAAATCACATGAGTGATTTATCAGAGCAATTTTTAATGGCATCAGGCAAGTTACAGGCACTATGTTATAAAGCAGAGATTGAAGCTGCTCTTAGAACAAAAGGATTTGGTGGTTTTCAACTGCTCGATTTACATGATTTTCCAGGACAAGGAACAGCTTTGGTTGGTGTACTTGATCCCTTTTGGGAAGAGAAAGGATATATAAGTCCAGAAGAGTTTAGTCAGTTTTGTAATACTACAGTTCCTTTGGCACGCCTTGAAAAACATATTTTTATAAATTCAGAATCTTTTATAGCTGATATTGAAGTTGCTCATTTTGGAAAAAATGAAATTGAAAATGTGACTCCTAAATGGCGAATTATTGATACACAGGGAACTCAGATATATGAAGGGAATCTTTCTGTAACAAACGTTCAAATTGGAAATGGTCAATCACTAGGAAGAATAAATATAGGTTTAAATAAAATAAGTGTACCTCAGAAACTAACTCTTGAAGTACAACTAAATACATATAAAAACACATGGGATTTTTGGGTATACCCTTCTACCAACAAAATAAGTCATCAAGAAGGAGAGATTCGCCTTGTTTCATCATTAAATAATGAAACCAAAAAATTTATTAAAAATGGAGGAAAGGTAATTCTAAGTTTAAAAAAAGGAAGCTTGAAGTCAGAATTTGGAGGAAATATTGGAGTAGGTTTTTCTAGTATTTTTTGGAATACAGCATGGACGGGCGGGCAAAAACCACATACTTTGGGTATTTTATGTGACCCCAAACATAAAGCGTTAGAAGAATTCCCAACCGAGTACCATTCTAATTGGCAGTGGTGGGATGCTATGAGTCACTCGAACGCAATAATTCTAGATAGTTTTTCACCAGAATTAAAACCAATAGTTCGCGTTATCGACGATTGGGTAACTAATAGACGTTTGGCTTTAGTTTTTGAGGTTAATGTAGGAAAAGGGAAATTGATTGTTTCTGGCATTGACTTATTAAATAATCAAGAAAACAGACCAGAAGCAAAACAACTGCTATATAGTCTTCAAAAATACGCAAATAGCAATCAGTTTAACCCCACTACAGGGTTAACAATTGATGAAATAAATAATATTTTCAATTAAATAAAAACATGAAAGTAAACGTTTGGAAAGAAAAAGTTGTCATACCAACTTATGAAATAGGAGAACCTGAGAAAAATCCCGTTTTTCTGGAAAACAGAGTGTACCAAGGAAGCTCAGGAAAAGTATATCCACATCCTGTTATTGAAAAAATTAGTGATACTAAAATAAATAAAGAATGGCAAGCCGTTTATTTGGAGAATGACTTTATTAAAATAATGATTTTACCAGAATTGGGTGGACGCGTACAAATGGCTTACGACAAAACCAAAGCACGTCATTTTGTATATTATAATCAGGTTATTAAACCTGCCTTAGTTGGATTAACTGGACCTTGGATATCAGGTGGTATTGAGTTTAACTGGCCACAACACCACAGACCATCGACCTACAGCCCCGTGGATTTTGATATTGAAGAAAATCCAGATGGAAGTAAGACCGTTTGGTGTAGTGAAGTAGAACGCATGTTCCGAACAAAAGGTATGACTGGGTTTACATTATATCCAGATAAGGCCTATATGGAAATTAAAGTAAAATTATTTAACCGAACCCCTCAACCACAAACCTTTTTATGGTGGGCAAATCCAGCTGTAAAAGTTAACGACGATTATCAATCTGTTTTTCCTCCAGACGTACACGCCGTTTTTGATCATGGAAAACGAGATGTATCCGATTTTCCTATTGCAACTGGAACTTATTACAAAAAAGATTATTCTCCTGGCACCGACATTTCACGTTATAAAAACATTCCTGTTCCAACTTCATATATGGCTATTAATAGTGATTATAATTTTGTTGGAGGCTTTGAGAATGATAGTCAAGGTGGATTGCTACATGTTGCCGATAATAATGTATCTCCAGGTAAAAAGCAATGGACATGGGGTAATGGTGAATTCGGAAAGGCTTGGGATAAAAATTTAACAGACGAAGATGGCCCATATATTGAGTTAATGTGTGGTGTATATACCGATAATCAACCCGATTTTTCTTGGATGCACCCTTTTGAAGAAAAAACATTCTCGCAGTATTTTATGCCATATAGCAATTTAGGAGTTGTTAAAAATGCTACTAAAGAAGCATTATTGAATTTAGACTTTGAAAACGAAAATGCCATAGTTAAGTTTTATACCTTAGGCATATACCCCAACGCAAAAATTAAATTAGAAGCAAAAGGTATTGTATTTCTTGAAGAGATCGTAGATGCTTCTCCTAAAAAAGCATTTGGAAAGAACATTAAAATTGACACATCAATTCCAATAACCAATTATAAACTTACATTAGAAGATTCAGCAGGAAATGTATTAGTTAGTTACCAACCAAAAGGCACATCAAATAAGCAAATGCCAGAGCCTGCAAAGGCAGCAAAATCTCCTGAAGACATTGATAGCATAGAACAACTTTTTTTAAGAGGTCTACATCTTGAGCAATACAGACACGCTACCTATAATCCAAAAGATTATTATATTGAAGCTTTAAAAAGAGAGCCTAGTGATGTAAGATGCAATAATGCAATGGGGCTTTTGCTATTAAGACAAGGGCAATTTAAACAAGCAGAAGTTTATTTTAGGAAAGCCATAGAAACGCTAACCGAAAGAAATCCAAATCCTTATGATGGTGAGCCTTATTACAATTTAGGACAATCGTTAAAATATCAAGAAAAATACGATGACGCTTACAAGGCTTTTTATAAATCTGCATGGAATGCCGCATGGCAAGATGCCGCCTATTTTCATTTAGCAGAAATAGCAACATTACAAGGCAATTTATCTTCAGCCCTAGAACTTATTGAGAAATCATTACTTAGAAACTGGCATAATCACAAAGCTAGAGCTTTAAAAATTGCATTATTACGAAAAACGGAGCAAAAGGAATTAGCAGAAAAATTAATTGAAGATAGTTTAGCTATCGATAAGTTTAATTTTGGAGCCCTATTTGAAAAGTACCTTATTAGTAACAATCAAACCTATCTTAAACAATTACAAGGTTTGATGCGGAATGACATTAATAACTATATTGAGTTTTCATTAGACTATGCCAATGCAGGACTTTTTGATGAAGCCATTTTACTACTTAATCAAGGTCTTATTTCTAATGATAAAAACCCTATAGCATTCTATTTTCTAGCATGGTTTGAAGTCCAGAGAGGAAATAAATCAGTCGCCTTACAATTACATAAAGATAGAAACCCTAGCGGATGTTTTGCTTATAGACTTGAAGCTATTGCCGCTTTAAAATCTGCTATTGCATTAAATCCAAATGATGCCAAAGCTTATTATCATTTAGGAAATTTATGGTATGATAAAAAACAATATACCGAAGCTATTACGTGTTGGGAATCTTCTCGAGATATTAATCCTAATTTTCCAACAGTACGCAGAAATTTAGCACTGGCTTATTTTAATAAACTAGATGATAAACAAAGAGCACTATCAGAATTAGAAACAGCCTTTGCATTAGATACTACTGACGCTAGAATATTTATGGAGTTGGATCAGTTATACAAAAGGCTAAATCACGATATACAAAAGCGGCTCGATTTATTCAATAAGTATCCAAACTTAGTTGATTTTAGAGATGATCTATATTTAGAAAAATGCACGCTGTACAATCAACTTGGAGAGTATTCAAAGAGTATAGAAATGCTCATGAATCGACAATTTCATCCTTGGGAAGGCGGTGAAGGAAAAGTAACAGGCCAGTATTTATATGCGCTTACAGAATTAGCAAAAATTGCTATTTCTAAAAAAGAATACACAAAAGCCATAGAGATTCTTAAAAAAACTGAAAAGTATCCTAGTAATCTAGGAGAAGGCAAATTGGAAGGCACACAAGAAAATGACATTAATTATTGGTTAGGTTGTGCTTATGATGGTTTAGGAGAAAAAAGTTATGCTGAAATTTATTGGTGTAAAGCCGCTGAGGGTTTATCAGAACCATCGGCAGCTATTTTTTATAACGATCAACAACCAGATAAAATATTTTATCAAGGTCTAGCTCTTTTAAAACTTGGGATAGAAAAAGAAGCAATTGCCCGATTTGATAATTTAAAAAACTATGGTAAAGCTCATCTTTCAGATACTATCAAAATCGATTATTTTGCTGTATCACTACCCGATTTATTAATATGGAATGATGATTTAAACAAAAGAAACGAAATTCATTGTCGCTATTTAATAGCTTTGGGATCTTTTGCAGAAACTAACCCTAAAAAGGCTGCTATAGAATTTGAAACCCTATTAAAATTAGATGCTAGTCATCAAGGAGCTTTACTTCATCAGAAAATGTTACTAGAAACAGACTTTAATATAAGTTATAAACAAAAAATTAAAACTATTTAAAATGAAATTTTTGATAAAAGTCAATTTCTTAATTTTTATTTTACTAA
This sequence comes from Wocania ichthyoenteri Th78, assembly GCF_000789235.1. Taxonomy (GTDB): domain Bacteria; phylum Bacteroidota; class Bacteroidia; order Flavobacteriales; family Flavobacteriaceae; genus Wocania_A; species Wocania_A ichthyoenteri. The sequence goes on along the minus strand of NZ_KN525716.1, from coordinate 2,844,876 downwards.
TTATATCTTGTAACTATTCGGAGAATAAAATAGAAAAAAGTAATTTAAAATTATGGTATAATCATCCTGCACTAGCTACTGTCGCTGACGATCCAAATGGATGGAAAGATGACCCTGAGTGGCTCAAAGCACTGCCTTTAGGAAATGGCTCTTTAGGCTTAATGGTTTTTGGTGACGTAAACCTTGAACGCATACAACTTAATGAGGAAAGCATGTGGTCAGGAAGCCCTAATGAGAATGACAATCCAGATGCACACAAAAATTTGGAAACTATAAGAAATTTATTGTTTGAAGGAAAGTATAAAGAAGCAACCCAACTAACAAATAAAACTCAAATAGCAAAAGGTGTAGGTTCTGGTCATGGAAATGGTGCAAAAGTCCCATTTGGTTGTTTTCAAACTTTAGGAGATTTATGGATTGATAATGGGAAACACGCTCCATATGAAAATTACCATAAAGAACTTGATCTTGACGATGCTGTTGTACGCATCAAATACAAACAAGAGGGCGTAAATTACAAACGAGAAATCTTTGTCAGTAATACTGACCAAGTAATGGTTGCTCGATTTACAGCAGATAAATCTGGTAAAATTTCATTTACTTCAACAATGAACCGACCAGAACATTTTAGCACCTATATTAAAAACAACCAATTGGTTATGTCTGGAGCACTTCCTAACGGAAAAGGGGGCGACGGATTGGAATATATGGCTAGATTAAAAGCGGTAGCAAAAAATGGAACTATTAGATATAAAAATGAAAATCTTATCGTAGAAAATGCAGATGAGGTAACGCTTTACTTAACAGCTTCTACAGATTACGTATTGAAACATCCTAATTACAAAGGACGAGATTTTAAAAACATCACAGACAAAAACCTTGAAAAAGCAATTGATAAAAATTTCAACGAACTAATTACATCTCATAAAAAAGAATATCAAAAATACTTTCAGCGTGTAGCATTTGACATTACACCAAATGGTGTTGATACTATAGCAACAGATAAGCGAATAAGAGATTTTAAACACTCCAAGTCAGATCGACATTTGGTAGAATTGATTTTCCAATATGGTCGTTATCTCTTAATTTCATCTTCAAGACCAGGCACATTACCTGCAAATTTACAAGGAATTTGGGCCAATAAAATTCAAACACCTTGGAACGGAGATTACCATACAGATGTTAATGTAGAAATGAATTATTGGCCAGCTGAGATTACAAATTTATCAGAAATGCATTTGCCCCTATTCGATTTAATCGAATCCATTGTTCCCCCAGGAAAAAAAACAGCATCTGTTCAATATAATAATCGCGGTTGGGTAGTACATCCAATAACTAATATATGGGGCTATACTTCACCAGGAGAGCTTGCCTCTTGGGGAATGCATACTGGTGGTGGTGCATGGATTAGTTCTCATATCTACGAACACTATTTATTTACCAAAGACACCTCTTTTTTAAAAAGAATGTATCCTGTATTAAAAGAATCCGTTTTATTTTATATGGATTGGTTAGTTTCCAACCCTAAAACAGGAAAATTAGTTTCGGGTCCAGCTGTCTCTCCAGAAAATACATTTATGGCTCCAGATGGAAGTCGAAGTCAAATTAGTATGGGACCTACTCATGACCAACAAGTCATATGGCAATTATTCGACGATTTCCTTAAAGCATCAAATGAACTGAATTTAAAAACTCCTTTTATAGAAAAAGTCAATAAAGCCAAAGGAAACTTAGCCCTTTCAAAAATTGGATTAGATGGTCGTTTGATGGAATGGGCTGAAGAATTCCCAGAAATAGAACCTGGACATCGTCATATTTCTCATTTATTTGCTTTACATCCAGGTGCGCAGATTAATATGGAAGACACCCCAAAATTAGCCCATGCAGCAAAAAAATCATTAGACCATAGAATTGCAAATGGAGGCGGGCATACTGGTTGGAGCGCCGCATGGCTCATCAGTCAATATGCAAGGTTGCAAGAAGCAAGAAAAGCAAAGGAAAGTTTAAATACTGTATTACTTAAAAGTACCTCTCCAAACCTATTCGGGCTACACCCCCCTTTTCAAATGGATGCTAATTTTGGAGCTACAGCTGGTATTGCAGAAATGCTACTTCAAAGTCATGCTGGTGTTATTCATTTGCTTCCTGCCTTGCCTGAAGACTGGCCAACAGGAGAAATAAAAGGACTGAAAGCACGTGGCGGCTATACTGTAGACCTTAAATGGAAAAACGGTCTACTCGTTAATGCACACATATACACAACTTTGGGAGGAGAAATAAAAATAAAATACAAAGAAACTAAAAAAACAGTTTCTATAAGCCCAGAGGAAACATACCTATTTAATCCTAACACTAATATTTAAAAGAAAATGAAATACTATTTTATAACAGCATGTATCCTTTTACTATATATAACTCCATTAAGTGCACAAAAAACAATTCCTTTAAATGGCAAGTGGAATGTGCAATTAGATGCTAAAGAAGAAGGAATAAAAGAGCAAAATTATTTAGAAATTAATTTACCTGGAACACTTACTGAAGCTGGCTATGGTGAAAAAACTGTAGGATCTGATTTTGGTGTTTTAACTCCAACTCACAAATATGTTGGGGTTGCTTATTACGAAAGAGACATTGAAATTCCTAAAAAATGGAAACATAAAGACATTACCGTTTTCTTAGAACGTGTTTTATGGGAATCTCAAATTTTTATTGATGGCAAAAAATTGACTACTCAAGATGCTTTAGGAACACCACATATTCATAATCTAGGAAAGTTAAAACCTGGAAAACATAAACTTTCCATTCGTGTTAATAATGATATGATTCATAATATTGGTGATAAAGGTCATGCTTATGGTGAATATACACAGAGTATTTGGAATGGTATTGTTGGGAAAATGGAATTACAAGCCAAAGACCCAACCCATATAGAATCCGTTCGTACATTTTCACTAATAGATAAAGATCAGTTAAAAATTGAATTACAAATAGAAGCTGCTTTAAAAGAAAAGGCTGAAATTTCCATAGAAATCATTGAGTTAGAATCAAATTCAATAGCTTACCAAACCAAGGTTACTAATCAATTAGAGCATGGAAAAAACACTAAAGAAGTTGTTTTAGATTTGCATGGCAAGTTAAAAAAATGGTCTGAATTTAACCCTTGTGTTTATAACCTTAACATTACATTAAAAACCAGAAAAAGTAAGGATACTCATCAAACCGAATTTGGGTTCGTTCAATTTTCTCACGACGGTACTAAAGTAACTGTTAATGGTCAGCCTGTTTTTTTAAGAGGAAATTTAGATTGTGTCCATTTTCCTTTAACTGGTTACCCTTCTACAAAAGTTGAAGATTGGATGCGTATTTTTAAAATATATAAAGATTACGGTTTAAACCATGTACGTTTTCATACTTGGTGTCCACCAGAAGCTGCTTTTAAAGCTGCCAATAGAATGGGAATATATATTCAAGCAGAAGCATCAATTTGGATAGATTGGTGGATGAGTGAGGATATGATAAAAAGAGGACGTCCAGAAATGGACACTAAGGGACATCCTAAAGGCTTAGGGAAAGACCCAGAGAGAGATAAGTTTGCTATAGCTGAAATGAATCGAGTTGTCGATTTTTATGGCAACAACCCATCTTTTACCATGTTTTGCATTGGTAACGAACTTGGTAATGCAGACTTTGACGTCATGCAAAAATGGATCGCAGATCTTAAAAAGAAAGATTCTAGAATATTATATGCTACATCCACAGCCAGAAAAATTATGGACGTAGATGATTATATGGTAACGCATTATATTCCAAATATAGGACGCACGAGAGGACTAAACGGCCCTCATACCGATTGGGATTTTGAGGAAGTATATAGTCGAATGAATATTCCAATTATCGCCCATGAAATTGGTCAATGGCCAGTGTACCCGTCTTGGAAAGAGATAGACAAATACACAGGTGTTTTAAAAGCTAGAAATTTTGAAGAATTTAAAGCTGTTGCCGAAAAAAATGGTATTGTTGATCAGGATGAAGATTTTAAAATGGCATCTGGTGCTTTAAACCAAATCATGTATAAATATGAAACCGAATCTTTTTTAAGAACTAAAAGTTGTGCAGGTGTGCAATTGCTGAGTATTCAAGATTATCAAGGCCAAGGAGAAGCACTAATAGGCTGGCTAGATGCACATTGGGACAGCAAAGGCATTACAACACCAGAAAAGTTCAAACAACATTTTGATGAAACTGTTCCGCTACTGCGAATGAAAAAATTTATTTGGTCTAATGATGAAACTTTTCAAGCAAAGGCACAATTATCACATCATGGAAATTCAGAAATTAAAAATGGAGAAATAGCAATGACTATTCAATCTTCTAAAGGAGATATTTTAAAAAGTGAAACATGGTCAGTAAAAAATATTTCTATTAGCACATTAGAAGATCTAGGAAATATAACTTTCCCATTAAGTAATATAAACAAAGCAGAACAACTAACTGTGTCACTACAGTTAAAAGGCACACCTTATAAGAATGAATGGAACATTTGGGTTTATCCAACTGACCTGCCTGTAAAAGATAATGACACCATTTTAGTAACTGAAGAATTAAATGATGAAACCCTATTAGCTATAGAAAATGGAGCAAGCGTATTATTAATTGCTAATAATTTAGGCAACGATGAAAACAGTACCACTGTTAATTTTTATCCTTTATATTGGTCTTTAACCTTTTTTCCAGGCCAAGGCAAAACCAGTATTGGTATGCTATTGAAAGATAAGCACCCTGCTTTTAATCATTTCCCGACTTCTTTTCACAGCGATTGGCAGTGGGAAACTTTTAAGAATACAACCAAAGGTTTTATTTTAAATAGTTTACCCACTAATTATAAGCCTATAGCACAAGTGGTAGATGATTTTCATCGCAACAACAAAGAAGGTGCCATTTTTGAATTCAAAGTAGGTAAAGGGAAATTATTAGTCAGCGGATTTGATATTAATAATGAAAAAAATATAGTAGCAAAACAGTTAAAATATAGTTTAACAGAATACATGAAAACAAATAGTTTTGCTCCCACTCAAAAAGTAGACCTCGTTTTTTTAAGAAATCTATTCCCTCTTATACCACGAGCAGAAAAAGTAAGTACTAATAGTGATTTTAAAAATGCAATTCTTAATGTAAATGCAGGAGAAAAATTACTAGAAAATGAAACGAGTAAGCCCTGGTCTAATGAGTTAGATGAAATTATAGTATCAGAAAAAACTAAATACAAAGTTAAAGCCGAAGGAGTATGGAAAGATAATAATGTAACTGCGTGGCATGGTGAAAACATGACCATTGAGATTAGTTGTCCTAGTGGTATTTTAGGATCCTTTTATGTTCAATTCAATGATTGGAATAATAAAGAAAGAGAAGGGTTCTTAGAATTTGAAGGGCGAAAATTAAAACTGGGTAAACATGATGGTAAAGAAGGGAAATGGGTGAAATTTCATGTGATGCGAGAAGATAGTAACGACGGGAAATTAATTTTAAAAACTAACGCATCTAAAGGAGGTAATTTAATGATCTCGAAAATAGTCCTAAGTAAAGAGTAAATATTAATAATTTGTAAAACAACAATATAAAAATAGGTATCACTAACTAGGTTTCGAAACCAATTAAACAATAACCCTTGAGCACCATCATTAGGTATTCAAGGGTTCATTTATTGTATGCTCTATTTAGAAATTAGGTAGTATCTCACCAAGTGTGTAAAGTTTAAAAACATTGAGGGTTACAACCCTTGATATTTTTTTTATTAATTTTAAATTTAGAGGTCAGTAGTTAGTTACTTATTAATTCTTTGTAACATATTTTATCTCCTTGCACCATTTTCGTTATTAGATTGTTGATTTACTTTGAAATCTGTTTATTCTAAAACAAAACTTATTAAAAAAAGATGCTTGAGGGTGAGCTAGATGCCCACTTGGATTATAAAAAACCAACCTTCCAGCAATTCAAGATCGCGCAATGGCTGCACCTCAAAAAAGGCAAAAACCGCAAAAACCTTTATGGGAGAGATTAATATTAAAGTTCCCAGAGACAGAGATGCTTCTTTTAACCCGATGTTAGTCCCTAAACGCACCAATATGGGATGGGTAAGAGAATGTCATTATCACAGCCTATATACAAAGGGTATGAGCAATTCGGATATAGAAGAGCAGGTTCGTGAAGTATATGATTTTAATATTTCTACATCTACTATATCACGTATCACAAGATAAAATAACCGATGACATTATCGCATGACAAAACATAAAAATACTAAAAGAAGCATAGCAGATTTAATGAGTATTTTCTGAAGTTATATATCATTATTTTATGATTCTTTGTGGAACTCTATGTTATCTATTTTGGAACTATCCTATCTTTAATAAAATTGTTTATTGCCTTCTCATTGTATGAGGTTAACAACGAGAATTAGTACTTCCTAAAAGGTTTTATAGTAATTTTTTAAAATGGAACTTTAACTATAACTGTGTCTCCTTTTCCTTCTTTGTCCGTTATACTTTGAATAGTCCACAAGTCTTTAAGGTTATCTCCATCTATAATAGTTCCACTATAATCTCCCCATGATACGCCATCAGTAAAACCTTTCCCTTCACCTAAGCTTACAATATCTCGTAATGTTCCCTTTGGGTCTTTTGCTTTTCTAAATGCTAAACGTGGACTAATATACATATTTTCATTTGTTTCTTGAAAACCAACAAGAACATCATTTTTCTTATTAACCGCTATTGTTGTTTGAATATAGTTAGAGGTTTTACTACTAATTAAACCCGTTTGCACAATAGTTCCGTCCGTTTTTACCTGATGCCATTGTACCCCAGCACGACCTTCAACATTTACGGTTTGAGAAAACCAGATATCTCCATTTTGAAAAACTAAATTTTTAGGGTTTCTATCTCCAGAAGAAGTCAATTGATCTGTATTTTTTTGAGGTGATTGTGGTGGCCAATCAACGTGTTGTAATCCGTGTGGTTTTTTACCCACCAATTCACAAACAGGAGAACCATCTTCTGAAGTCACAACACGTTTAATAATAAACTCGGTGTTTGTTAGCTCAAAAAAGTACAAATCATCTATATTATCTTGATTATTTACAGGATGTCCTAAACTACCAGAAAAATGATAAACTGTAGCTGGTTTTCCTGTTATAACTTCCTCCATTTTCATAACAAATGTTTTTTCGGTGCCACCAGGAAATGAGTACCCAATCCATTTTTTACTGTAACCATTACCTCCGCCATCATAACCGTTTGGTGCTGGCACAGGGTACGTATTCCACGCACCAGTAGGGTCACTTGTTTCAGAAATTGAAATGTTTACTGGTTTTTTCTTTTCATCATCCCATGGGTTCCATAAATCAAATCCAAATACTTTGTTGTGAGGATCGAAAAATAATTTAGGATCTATCCCTTTATTAAAACACGATTGAGAAACTCCTTCAATAAAATTTCCTTTTTTATCATAAATAATAAGCCCAGAATTTGTTCCATGTAAAATATAACCGCCACCAACAGCTATTTGCGGATCTACTTGCCTGTTACCATCCATAGAGCCATCAAAAGCAAAATAACCAGCAACTTTTCTTGGGTTTCCACCCTGTTTACGTTCTTTACATTCCCCATTATTATTAAATGAGGTTTTTCTTATAGGCACAATAACTTCTGTACGTGTTGGTTTTATGATATCATTTTGATTTTGTGCTAGACAAAGCGTCTGCCCAAGTAAAACTGCCAATAAAATGATTTTATTCTTTATTAAACTTACTCTCATTTTTTATGTTTTAATTTTTTAATATATTTTGATTAATGACATCTTATCATTATTCCTCACTAATAAAATGGCCTTATACTTTCCTATTTTAATAAAGGCTACGGTCTTTAACATCGTCATTAACCCATGAGTTTGTTTCGTGATTATCAATGAAATTAAAATCCGAATTTGAATTCCCTGTAGTAACGAACCATAACTGCCATCATTTCGAGAGATTTCAACTTCTAATCCGTAAAGGTTTCCTAATAATAAAAGATTTTATTTGATATTGAATATAGAAAGGATGAATTAAACAAATCCATCCTTTCATATTCAAAAAAAACTAACTCAAATAAAAATTTATTTATACTTTATAAATCTGTTATTATAATTTTATATAACTAATATGTTTCTTTCATCCAGTTATAAGGTTTACGCTTTATCCAGTTACCTCTGGTAAAGTCTGGAAAATCTTGTGGCTCGCCATTGTTTTCTATAGATAATTCTGATAGTGGTGTAACTGCACTCCAAGCTGCAGCATCATAGGCATCCATAGGGGGTGCTATATTCTCCTTGGCAGACTCTACAAAAGCATTTAAAACAAAAAAATCTATACCTCCATGACCTGCTTCTGTGGCACTGGCTCCATACTTTTTCCATAGTGGATGATCGTATTTTTCAAACCAAGCATCCATTGCTTCCCATCCATGGCCTTTTGTTGTACCTTCAACATGAATACGTTGTGTGTGATAATCAAAATCGGTAAGCCCTTGAACTCCTTGAACTTTAAAGCCTAAAGAGTATGGGTGTGGTGTATTTACATTATGTGTAACAATAATAGTTTCTCCGTTAGACGTTTCTATGGTCGAGGTTATAATGTCTCCTTGTTTCCATTTTAATTTTGCGTTTGGATGATCTTTCCCTCCATTGTCAACAATATATTTATTTAAGCCTATAGCTTTGGTAGCATGTGAGGTTAAAGATACAAACCGATTTCCTCTATTTACATCAGCCATAACCGCTACTGGTCCTAAACCATGTGTTGGGTATACGTCTGCATTTCTTAATAATGAATGTTGTGTTCTCCAAGCTGATTCTGAAATTCCTTGTTCGCCAAACTCAACACCTTTGCCATAAGCTGATTTTCCATCGTTAAATTTAACACCTCTTAAATCATGTTGGTAACCACAAGTAAAATGCAACAACTCGCCAAAAACATTTTGTTTTACCATATTTAATACAGCTAGTACATCGCGTCGGTAATTTACGTTCTCTAAAATCATTAAATGAGAGCCTGTTTCTTCATGCGTATTTACCAAATCCCAACATTCTTCAAGTGTATTTGCTGCAGATACTTCTAAACCTGTATACTTCCCTGCTTTCATAGCATCTACTGCCATTCTTGTATGCCATAACCAAGGTGTTGAAATAATAACGGCATCAACATCTTTTAAATCTAATAAGTTTCTATAATCGTAATCTGAGTTGCCGAAAACTTTTGGCTTTGTAAATCCGGCTTTGCTAATTTTATCTAAAGCTATTTTTATACGATTAGAATCTACATCGCAAATTGCAGTAATCTCTAAATCTTTTCTTTGTAATGCATTATTTAAATGATTTGTTCCTCGTAAGCCTACTCCTATAAAAGCTATTTTTAACTTGTCTTGGCTTAAACCAAAATTTGAACCAAATGATAAATTTGGCATAATCGATACGCCTGCGCCAGCTAGTGCTGTTTTTTTAACAAAATTGCGTCTAGAATTTCCTTTCATAATTAAGTATTTGCTAACAAATTTGCAAAAACCTTCTAGAATGGAGATATATAGGTTTAATCAAAAAAGGTAGCCTTAATAGTCATTCGTTAAGATTTGACGAAAAAGTATACTTTTATGAATGATACCAAACCATTAACCAAACTCATATTTTGATTTTATACGGCATTGTATTAAGATGGTTAGAAGGATTTATTTTTTAAAAAAAAGCGCTTTAAAAAACTTAATATTCTCATTGAGACATTAACACAACTCGCTATTAATCAAGCTCAAACAATTTATTATTTTTTTTTATATTAGAAGATATCTTTAACCAAAAAGAATCCTTTTTTGCGTAAAACATACCCATAATTGATATGGGCATAACAACACTTATTGAAAAATATATTAATACCTTTATCTGGAACAAAAAAAAGAAAAGTTATTCCATAATGAGATCAAAGCATTTTAAAGCCTTAACTTATATTATATTCTCCATTTATTGTACTATTAATTCAGTTGCTCAAAATTCTGTAATTATAAAGCATATTGAACCGCAGTATAATAATCTTCCCATTTCTATTAAAGAAGTTTCTCAAGATTCAATTGGGAATATATGGATGTCTACAGATAAGGGCATATTAAAATATAATGGACACTCTTATACTTTAATAAAAAACGAAGACATATTTTCGATAAAATCATCTGAAAACAGAATAAATGGAATGTATTCAGACCAAAACAAAAACATATGGATAAAAAGCAATAATGGCCTTCTATCAAAATACGACACTACAAAAGGAGTTTTTACATATTTAGATACTCTTATTGAACAGCCAATAAATTCTATAAAGCCAGTAAGAAAAGGGTTGCTTATAGCTTCAGTAACAGGAGAGGTATTCACTTACTTCAATAATAAAATCGAGAAAATTTTCACAATTCCTAATATCCATAAAAAAGATAATGAAATAATAGATATGGCATTAGGAAATGATACTGAATTTTACCTAAGTACCTCTAAAGGAAAAATATTTAATTACTCCTTAAAAACCCACATGTTAAATGAACTTACAGGCCCTTTTATAGGTTACCCTGTAGGTGTAAAACTTTTAGCTGATGCAAAAAACAGACTTTGGATTGGTACTGAAACACATGGGTTATTTGTTTATGATATTCTAAAAAAAGAATTTATACAAGATACATTACTTAAAGGCAGTATTAAGAATATTGGCAAAGACCTTTTTATACATCTATATTGCGATAGTAATGGGTTTATTTGGGGAGGGACAGATGGTGGTGGATTATATATAATTAATGGTACGACGGGTCAAGTTAATGTACTCAAGTATAAATACCCTAATGAGTTTTCTTTAAGTAGCAATACTGTAGGCAGTATCAGTGAAGACTTGAATAAAAATATATGGCTTGTTACAAAAAAGGGCACCATAAATGTCATTACTAAACCAACAGAAAATATTAACTACCATAAAGGTTCTATTCATGGTGTTCCTTTAAAAATATTAAGCACTTATAGAAGCAGTAAAGGTGATTTATGGATAGGGACAGATGGTAATGGTTTAGTTAGAATTGACCATAATCAAAAAGAAAAAGATTTTTTTAATGATTTAGACAACAATTTTTATATCCAATCCATAACCGAAGATAATAATGCCAATATTTGGTTAGGCACCTACAGAAACGGTTTATGGAAATATAACTACGAAACACAACAATTTAAAAACATAGCTGTTAGTAATAGTTTAAATCAATTGGCTACTGATGTGCGTGTCGTTTTTACAGATTCTAAAAACCGCATATGGGTTGGTAGTAATGTTGCACTAAATATTTTTTCTAGTAATAACACCTTGATTGCCAGTTTTAAAAACAATACTAATGGACTCAATGGAGGTAATTTCGAAAGTATTATTGAAGATCAAAACAACCAAATTTGGATAGGACAACTTTATGGAGGTCTATTTAAATTTAATGAAGACACTAATAATATTAAAAACTCTTCATTTACAAACTACTTAAAAGACTTAAAGAATACCACCAGACCTAGAGTTATTGACATGTGCTTAGGCGAGCGCAATGAAATTTGGTTTATAAACGAGGATTTTGATCTTATCCAGCTTAATACAAAAACTAAAGAATTTATTGATTTCAAACATTTATCTCCTAATCAGGTTTATGATTTTACGGCAGTGATAGCTCAAGATGAATATAGTTTATGGCTAAGTTCTTCTAATGGTATCCATCATTTTAATGTAAAAACAAAAGACTTTATATCTTATTATACCTCTGATGGTTTACAAGAAAACAATCACATTCAAAGAAGTAAATTTATTGATGACAATGGCATTATTTATTTTGGAAGCAATAAAGGTTTGCACTATTTTAATCCTGATAAATTAAAAAAAACGCCCTCTAAAGGTAATTTATTTATAAGAAATATAGATATACTAAATAAACCTGCTAAAGATATTATTCCAAATCAAATAACATCTGATATCTTCAATTTAAACAGCTTACACTTAACAAATAACCAATCCTCTTTTTCAGTTAAATTCTCTGCAATTAACAATATTTTGAATTCTAATTATCATTATTCATATAAATTAATTGGTTTTGATACAGATTGGAAATCTTCTTATTCAGAAGGTATTGCTACCTATACGAATATTCCCCCAGGAAATTACACACTTAAATTTAAAGCCAACGAAACAAACCAATCCTCTGGAATTTTAGAAAAAGAAATTAAAATCATTATAGCACCACCTTTTTGGAAAACTCCTATAGCTTATTTTATCTATCTTGTATTACTGTCTATCCTAATTTTTGCCATCACAAAATGGTTTATTTTAAATAAAAAGTTATTAGTTTATAAAATTAGTAGAAAAAAAGAAAAGGAGCTTAATAATGCTAAAATGACTTTTTTCGCAAAAATGTCTCACGAAATTCAAACGCCAATTACATTAATCCTCAGCCCAATAGAAGACATGCTGAAACGTGCTGAAGACAACGGTAATTTGCTTCTAAAAGAACGATTAAGTGTAATTTCAAATAATGCACAAAGATTATCGAGAATAGCAAGAGAGTTAACATTGGTAAGAAATAAAGAACTAAAAAAATTAAAACTAAACGTAACTCAAAATAATTTATATCAAAACATTAATGATATCTGCTTATCATTCAAAGAATTGGCAAGAGTTAAGAAAATAGATTTTAATATTAATTGTCCAAAAAATTTAAATGATACTTGGTATGACAAAGAAAAAATAGAGCATATACTGTATAATGTAATCGATAATGCCTTTAAGTTCACCCCAACAGAAGGCAATATACAACTCAATGTATTACCAGTTAACAAAAAACAATTTGTAAAGATTTCGGTAACAGATTCTGGTTTTGGCATTCCACAAAACGAACTCAAAAGTATTTTTAAATTATTCTACCGAACCAACAACCAAATAAAAGGCACAGGAATAGGTCTAGCCTTAACTAAAGAACTTGTTGATATACACAAAGGAAAAATAAAGGTGAAGAGTTCAAAATCTGAAGGCACAACTTTTACATTTAAAATACCAGTGGCAGAAGATGCTTATTTAGATAATGAAAAAATCACATCAAGTAAAGAAGTTGAAAAAATAGAACCTTTAGAACTAGAAAGTTTCAATAAAACATCTGTTTTTGATGGCAATAAAAAAACAATTTTAGTTGTTGAAGATAATTTTGAACTTCAAAACTTTTTAAAGCAATTACTTTCAGATCAATACAATGTTTTACTATCCGAAAACGGCAAACAAGGTTACTATCATGCAAAAAACAATATACCAGACCTCATTGTTAGTGATATTATGATGCCAGAAATGGATGGCATAGAACTTTGTGAAAAGCTTTTAGAAAACAGTTTAACAAAGCACATACCAGTTATTTTATTAACCGCAAAAAACTCCACACAAACTAAAATAACAGGTTTAAAAGCTGGTGCTATTGAATATATAAACAAACCTTTTAACTCTAATGAGCTACTTCTAAAAATTAAAAACACTTTAATAAGAAAAGAATATATTATATCTAAATACCGTAAAGAACTTATTAATAAACCAGAAATTAAAATTGGACAATCTCAAGATGAAGTTTTCTTAGAAAACCTAAATAATATTGTAAATGAACGGTTAAACGACCCAAATTTTAAAGTAGACGAACTATCTGATAAACTTAATATGAGTCACTCAAGTCTATACAGAAAATGCTCAACGCTAACAGGTTTAAGCCTTATTGATTATATACGTCAATTAAGACTTAAAAAAGCAGCAATTCTTTTAGTTAAATATGGTTATAACATTTCAGAAGTAGCCTATATGGTTGGATTTAACAATCCAAAATATTTCTCTAAAAGCTTTAAAAGTCAATTTAAAATCACTCCAAAGCAGTTTAAAAATGAGGTGATTAATGAGGATGATATTGAAAAATACCTAAAACAAAATAATATTGACATAGCATATTTTAACCCCTCTTAAAAAGTAAAGACATTACCTCTCAGATAAACTGTACAAGTCTTAAGATGGTACCAAACACCTCTTACAATATAATAAATATGCTAATCTTTATTTACATATAACTTCGACTGGCTTATCATATTTTGTTTAGTAAAGTTTATAAATGGTATCAAAAAGAAACTATACTGATGTACTTTATCTCCAGATATTAAGTATTGTTCTTGTGGTTTAGCATACCAACTATCATCTCCAGCAACACCACGTTGCTCCAAATCAATGTTTAACTGCACTAAATCTTGCTGTTTTATATCTATAGTATGTTTGGACGCATTTACCTCTGGAATACCATCTATTTGGTACGCTTCATCTACATCTATTTTCGCATTATAGTTTAACCCTACAGATGTATCAAAATCTTCGTTAGGCATGTGCAATGCACTTATGCTTAATCCCTTTTTTACATTACTTGACACAACCAGTAAACCATTATCACTTTCATCTGATAAAGCCACCCAACGCACATTTGTTTTATAACCATTCTCTTGTGGCCTAATGTAAGGCACATATTGATCTTCAACTTTTGATGTGTACAAATCTATAAATGACGCACTATTTCTGTCTTGATAGTTTTCCCAAGGGCCTCTACCAAAGTAAGTCATATTATTAAACTTTTGTAATAATTGCATACGCATTCCAACCCGAGGAATATCAGCTTTATAATTGGTTGCATTGAGCGTATTCTCTATTTTAACAACACCATTTCCATGAATCGTATATTTAGATACAAATGTAGTTTCAACTCCTGGTAACGTATATGCTACATCTAAAACAACCATTCCTTTATCTGACTTAGTAACGTTAATTTTAGAGATTTCAAGAAATAATGATGCCTTTTTCCATTCTATATTTTTAAGATGCATTTTATTTCCAAAATCGTTATCTGTCGGTGCTCTCCAAAAATTTGGTATCGGTCCTTTTCCGTCTTTTAATAACTCCATGCCTTTATAGACAAAAGATGTTATACGTCCAATGCCTTTATCAAATACCAAGCTCATGTCCTTATTAAAAACAGTGATGCTTTTATTATGTTCATCTACTTCTAGCTCAAAATTCACCTCGTTACTAGACATTGATGTTTTGTATTTTACATCAAGGTCAAACTGTTCATGAGCTACAAGAAAATCTTTAGGTAATAAACCCCATTTCTCTTTGGTTAATGCACTTATTTCAAGAAAGTACTCGGTATTATCTTTATAATCAATATCGTCTAAACTCACTCTTAACATTTTACCAATATGTGGTTCAACATCAACAGAATTGATATGTAATGTTTTTAGAGTTTTACCATCAGCTTTTATTTCAACTAAAAAATTAAACTGATTTAAATTTGTGAAATCATAAAGGTTTTCTAAAAAAATACGCAGTTCGTTTTGCCTCGTATAACCACGAGCTTTAAAATTGATGAACTCTTGGGCTTTTTTTACTTCGTGCAATGCAGGTTGGGGCGTTCTGTCAGGAAATACAATTCCGTTATTTAAAAAAGAATTATCCGTTGGCATATTCTTACCATAATCACCTCCATATGCATAATACTTTTCGCCTTTCTCATTGGTTTTCCAAATGGATTGGTCTACCCAGTCCCAAATAAATCCACCTTGTAAGTTATCATATTGTTCAATAATAGTCCAATAATCTTGAAAGTTACCTGTACTATTTCCCATGGCATGGGCATACTCACTAGGAATAAAAGGGCGATCTGTTTTATGTTTTCCTATATACTCAAAAGTAGCTGGAGATGGATATTGTGGGACTATAATATCCGTATTCCAATCCATATCCAATAAATTGCCGTCTGTGTCTTTATAAGGTCTTTCATATTGCACAGGACGCTTTGTGATATCATGTGCTTTTATGGCTTTATATCCTTCATAAAAGTTAATACCATTTCCTGCTTCATTTCCCATGGACCAAATAATTACAGACGGATGATTTTTATCACGTTCTACCATACGTATCATTCGGTCTACATGAGCCTTTTCCCAGCTTTCTTTTTTGGCTAAAGAATATTTACCGTAATACATACCATGCGACTCAATATTTGCCTCATCTACTACATAAATTCCGTGCTTGTCGCATAAATCATAAAACTTAGATTGCTGTGGATAATGACTCAATCTAACAGCATTAATATTATTCTCTTTCCAAAGTTGTATGTCTTTTAAAATCTGTTTTTCATCAACAACATGACCTGTTTCTGGGTTATGTTCTTGAGTATTTACACCTTTTAACGTAATACGTTGTCCATTTACTAAAAGTAATCCTCCTTTTATTTCAACAGTTCTGAAACCTATTTTTTGGGGAACAACTTCAAAGGTTTTCCCTTTTTTATCTTTTAGTTCTACTATCAATGTATAAAGATTTGGGTGTTCTCCACTCCACTGCTTTACATCTTTAATTACTCCACTAAAATTTACAACGTGTTTTACATTTGCAGATGCCTTTGTCTTTACAATGTTAGATGCACAAACTTTGCTTTGTTCGTCTAAAATCTTGTAACTAACTTGTATTGGCTGCTGCTTTGAGCTATGGTTTTGAACAGTTACTGATGATTCAAAAACTCCATTTTTATATGCACCATCTAAAACAGATTTAACTTCAATATCTTGAATACGAACTTTAGGCTGTGCATAAATATAAACATCACGCTCAATACCACTTATTCTCCAAAAATCTTGACATTCTAAATAAGAGCCATCTGTCCATCTAAAAATTTGAATGGCTATACTATTTTCTCCTATTTTTAGAGCTTTAGTAATATTAAACTCAGCAGGTAATTTACTTCCTTGCGAATACCCAATATAGATACCGTTTATCCATACAAAACCTCCTGATTTCATAGCTCCTATATGTAAAAACACTTCTTTGTTTTCCCAAGTAGATTCTAAATGAAATGACCTTTTATACGAACCAACTGGATTATAATTATCAGGTACATTACCTGGATTCTTAGGATAAACTCTATCAATGAACTCAATATCATTAGCTATTGGCGCCTTATAATCGGCAAATTCATATTGATGATTCACATAAATTGGAATACCAAACCCCTCAATTTCCCAATTAGCAGGAACTTTAATGTTATTCCAATTATTAACATCTTCATCTAAATTCATAAATATTGTAGGTCTATCCTTAGGATTTTTAACCCATTTAAATTTCCAAATACCATTTAATGATTTTTGATAAGTTGCATTACTGGATAAAGCATTGCTTTCAGAAGTGTAAGACACAAAAGAGTTATGCGCATCTAGTTTATTTTCAGAAATAATTTTTTCATTTTCAATGTAGTCTTTATAATTATTAATTGGGTCTGATTTTTGACCATAACTTATAAGTTGTATAAAAACCATTATAAGTAAAACCAATTTTTGTATTAAATTCATTTCCATAATCATTTAATTATTTACTTTAAACACTCTTGCTAATAAAACAATAGCCCTCATAAAGAGAAGATTTACTGTATCTATAAAAAAAACTATTATTTTATCTATATCGCAATAAAAAACAATTATATATAATAAAATAATTTAAAGATGTATTTGACCAATTCATGGCCTTTTTTGACAAAATTACACTCCCTATTGGATAGGGCGGTCAAAGTGAGCAGTGTAAATGAAGTACTAAAAGTTGATTCGTTTGTGGTTTAAATTTAGTGTTTTTTTCTTAATTTCTTTCTCATAGATTCTCCTTTTATATCTATTCTATGAGCAGAGTGAACTAGCCTATCTAAAATGGCATCTGCAATAGTTTGTTCTCCAATAATTTGATGCCAAGCCTCTACAGGTAATTGAGAAGCTATAATGGTAGTTCGTTTGCCATGTCTATCGGATCAAGACTAATTGTTGTGTTTAAGCAAAAATTGTGGTTAATCTGTAGAGAAAGAATTCAACATTTTTGACACCTCTAAATTGTGCTCTAAAGGCTTTAATTTTGGCATTAAAAGATTCTGCGGAAGCATTAGTGCTTCTATTTATGAAGTAATTCAATATCGACCTGTAATTAATGGTTATGGTATTAGCGATTGTATTAAATGCTCTAAATCCTGTTTGTTCCACATCTTTATACCAATGAGCTAGTTTTGTATAAGCTATTTCTATTGATTTTGCCGAGTTAAATATATTTCTGAGTCCTTGCACTAAGTCAAAAGCAAGCTTAATATCTGGGTACTCCTTAAATAATACCTTGCTTCTTTGATATTGGTTTTTTGTCCAGTTTGAAGGCGATTTGTAGAGTAGATATCTGCTTCTGGCTAATAATTGTTTTCTTGTATCATCGTTGTCAAATACTTGTGGTATGTAGTTTTTGTTATTTGCTCTAGTTTGTTTTATTTGTTCATTTTCTAGATCTATAGCATCCCATCTGTGTTTGATTCTAATGTCTTGTAGCGCTTCTAGTGCTAGTTTTTGTACGTGAAACCGATCTGTTACTTGCATGGCTTTAGGGAAGCATCTTCTAGCGATAGTTTTCATTGAGTTAGCCATATCCAATGTTATTTCTTTAACCTTAGCTCTTCTCTTTGCAGATATCTTGAGTAGCTGTTCTATGATGGGCTCTACTTTGGTTCCAGCGAATATTGCGACAATACTTCCTTTTTTTCCTTTGGCTTTTTTGTTAGTTATGATAGTATATAATTCTCCTTTAGATAAGGCGGTTTCATCGATAGATAAATGAGCTCCAATATTCTCTGGGAATACCAACCATTCTTTGGCATGTGTCTTTTTCTTTCCATTGTTTAAATTCACTCAAGTAATCACGATATTGTCTTTGTAACTTCTTTCCGTTGACATTATAAAACCCTGCTATAGTATGATAATCACTAGCCTTGGTATCGATTAATTTCTTTTAAAAAAGCAGCAAACTCATCTGTCATACGAGTTCCCTGTGCTACTAAATTCCAATCTCTTTGTACAACTGCTTTAGTTGATTTATCTAGCCATCTACGGCGTTTAACATAAAGATAGACCTATTGCCTATAAGGGGAAAATCTTGTATGGTCACCTCTTTATGGAAACCATGAGCTATAAGTTGGCCGTTACTCTCTTGTTTTGGAGGTGTATTTCGTTCTTCAAAATAAAGATGCATCACTTCACCATTCTTAGTGTTTTTTATTAAGTCAAAGTGATTGATTAAAAATTCAGGAAGAATAAGTTTCAGAAGGTCTAGATAATTGTCCAAGTTAAATTAGTTTTCTTGCAAAAATCTAAATATTATTTCAATCTACACACAACTTTTGAGAATGATCCATAATTAAGTCAAAAAAGTGATAAAAATCAAATTCAGGGGTTGTTTCAGGGGTTCTTTGTAAAATAAAAAAGTCTAACAAATAGATTTTCATCCTGTTAGACTTTTTACAAGTAGCGGGAACTGGACTCGAACCAGTGACCTTCGGGTTATGAGAAAATAGTAGTGCTTATAAAGCAAAGTAAAATTGTTCTAAATTTTGTTTTTTTGTTTTGATCTCACCTAGTCACAACAAAAAAATTAAACTTTCATTCTATTGGGTTAGTATTAAAGTATTTAACTTCTTTTAGAACAAGTTTATTATTCACACTATCATTATTATCTATTAGCAATATCGTTTTTGCCTTACTAAACAAACTTAAAGTTTCAGAAAATCCGATTTTATCCATAAATTTTTTAGTTAAAATTATATCTTTATTCTTTCTCAAAAAACTTTTATTTAAAGGTAGCACTAAAGCTTTTTCTCCTTTAAATTGCGCATCGAAATCCATATAGGTTCTATAACACAACACAAGAGTATGTGTATTATCCTCATTATTAATAGAATAATATTTGTACAATATTGTTTCAATATTATTTTTCTTTTTATCATATTCTCTGCCAACAAATGAATTTCTATCATTTTCAAAGTAAACAATTAATACATCTGTTTTTTTTATATCATCTAAATTCTGAGCAAAGAGAGTTAATGATGTAAAAAAAAGCAAAGCCGTTATTATTAAATATTTCATAAACTTCGATATTTATTAATCTACACATTCTTTTTTAAATGATTGTATTCCAGTCCTTATATAATGATTATAATTTTCTTTTTCATCTGAGCCTGGGGAAATTTTCCATAGAAAAGCATCAGTTTGTTGTAATCCTGACATACTCAAATAGTTATAAAATTCACTCCATTTCCAAGGAATTTCTGGTCCATTCGGGTTACTTAAATCTATAAATGTTTCACTCTCTGCATTTGTTTGATGATTCTCTGGAATCAAGTCGTCTTTAATGTCATCCAATATATTTGCCATCGTTGGAATCATATAATCAAACATAAATTCATGTTGTTCTTCTACTGGACAAGCTGAATCATAATAATAATTTAATAATTCATCTAATTTTTTATCATCAATTTCCTCGATAATATCATCAAAAGGCGTTCCAACATTACATTTAATATGTTTTAATATTAAATAAGCATGTATAGACTCGTGTAAAATAGTTTTAGCAACTGCAATTGCCGAACTAGATGAGATATAACTTTCATCTATTTTAATTAAAAGATTTAAAGTAATTTCCCCTGTTTTAGAGTTTATACTGTTTATTGAATTTGGTAATTTTCCCGTAGTTCCATTTGCACCAGAAATGCTATCAACAACTTTAAAAGTTACATTAATATTATCGCTTTCCCCAAAGGTATCTACAAACAAATTCTTAAATTTTGAAGATTTTGTGAGTTTATTATAAATACATATGAATTTTTCATTTACAACATCATCTGTAGAAATTTGATCGCAAGGTGTCTTTATAACCTCTTTTAGATCAACAGTAAATGGAGAGCTTCTACTATAATGAGCATTAAGCACATCGAGCGCTGCAACACATTCATCATCACTTCCATCTTGATTAATTGGAGAAGATATTGTATCATCAGTACCTGGGCCACTAGATGTGTCTCCTCCACTTGAACTACCACCACCTGGTCCAGAAGGACCACCACCTCCATCACCTCCAGATGTAGCACCCCCACCTCCAGGAGAACAATATGATGATTTCAAAACCCACATAAACTCTGGATCTTCCTCATTACCCGCACCTACTAGCTCGCCTTCATCACCTGGGTCTATCTCTACAACAACCCACTCTTCAACACAACCACCTTTTGCACTTGATGTTTGCGATTTTGATCCTTTATTTAAAAACGATGAATCAAAATCAATTAATTGATATTGTGTAGTTCTACTACTTAGTAAATCTGTATCTAAATTATTAAACACTTCATTTCTGAACTCTTCTTTCGTAAACCCATAGGTTACAATGTAAGCATTATAACCACCATCGCTATTAAGTGATAATAATAGATTTTCTAATTTATTAGTATTAGGGTTATCTCTTAGTATAGAAAAATTATAAGAATGATAATCTTCTTTTTCGATATACTTTACATAATCTGTATTTATAGAAAATCCATACTCGGCATTATAAAAAATATCTCTATTAATATTTGAGGTTTTAGAATTGTTTTTGGAAGAAACCTTTTTGAGTTTGTTTAATGCTTTATCATTTGACTGTACCTTATTAAAGCCTATAATCTTTACAGTAATCTCTGAGCCATCTTGTGGTAGTTCAACACTTTCTTTTTGACAATTAATAAGCATTAAGGATATTCCAAAGAACAGAATTCCAAGTTTGAGAGTGTTTTTTAAATAAAATTTCATGTGCATATACAATTAATTAAAAGTTAATAAATTTTACGTATGCTATTTAGGATTAATCTATTTAGGGATAATTTGCTATAAAATCAAACTTACAAAATATAATCTTAATTCCTACAATTGTTTCTTGATAGTATAAATGCTTTTCGAAAGTCAAAAAGAATTCTTACGGGAAATCCGTAATTTTGCTTTTAAATAGTTAGCCTGATTTGTGCCACTTAGTTAAAGGTAAGAATTAATTCATTGCCACACACACATGTTGTACATATGTTGTACAGAGAAATAAAAAAGGGTTTCAATTTCTTGAAACCCTTGTCTTTTCTAGTAGCGGGAACTGGACTCGAACCAGTGACCTTCGGGTTATGAGCTTAAAGGTAGTAAGACACTAAACACCTCATTCTCTAGTAAAACCTATGTTAATCAGTACTTTACATTTTAAACGATAGCATTTAAATACAATTAAAATCAAATTATTCTGTACTTATTCTGTACTAACTATTTTAAAATTGATTATCTTTATATTCTAAGTTAAGTGATTATGGCGATTATTAAAATAGTACTTCGGAAAAATATGATTCGCAAAGATAAAACTATCCCACTTGCAATTCGTATTAGTGAAAATTATAAGACAAATTATAAATGGCTTGGACAGTATGTGCTAGAAAAAGATTGGGATAAAAATGCAGGAAGAGTAAAAAAAACACACCCAAACGCTAAGAAACTTAATAACTATCTTTTAAAAAAACTTACTGAAGCAAATGACGTTTACTATGATTCTAAAGACAAAATCACACCAAAGCAGGTCAAATTAAAATTAAAAGGTGCTGGTGGTTCTAAATCATTTTTCAATGTTGCCTCAGATAGAATTAAAAGCAAATATGAACGTGATGTATTTTCAGTTGCAAAATCTGAATTATCAATTTTATACAACTTAGAAGAATTTTTGAACCATAATGACTCTCAAGAAAAAAATGTAGTTATTAACGGAATTAAAGAACGTAGAAAGGCACGAGTTAGTAAAGGTCGAAAGGGTGAGCATACTTTTATGGATTCTGTTGAGCATTTTAAAAAGAATAAATCTCTGAAGTTTCAAGATATTAATGAATCTTTTTTGGATAGGTATAAAGATTTTTGTGCAGTCTACCTTGAGCAGAAAACACGTACTATAACTAATCAACTCATATTTATCCGTACTCTTTTTAATAAGGCTATTAAAAATGGTATAGTAGATTCCAAATTTTATCCTTTCGGTGGTGAAAAAGAAAAAATTCGTATTGGCTCTAGTCATAAGATAGGTCTCATTGTAAATGAGGTAGAGCAGATTGAACTTTTAGAATTAGAACCTAATACCTCAATATGGCACACTCAAAACGTATGGCTATTTGCTTTTTACTTTGCTGGAATACGAATTTCGGATGCAATAAAATTAAAATGGTCAGATTTTAAAGATGGACGTTTGTTCTACGTAATGAATAAGAATGAAAAACCATTAAGTCTTAAAGTATCTGAGAAGGCGGAAGCAATACTAGAATATTACAAACAAGAAAAGGAAGCTAACAATAGCTTTATCTTTCCTTTTCTGAAAAATGTGAATGAATCTGATACTGAAGATATTTTTAGAAAAACTAGAAACGCAACTAAATTGCTTAACAAATATTTGAAGCGAATTGGCGATATGTGTGAAATTGACAAAAATCTGTCTAACCATATTGCTCGACATAGTTTTGGAAATATCGCTGGCAATAAGATTCATCCAAGAATGCTCCAAAAACTATACAGACACAGCGATTTAAAAACGACTTTAATATATCAAGCTAATTTTATACATGAAGAAGCTGATGATGCTTTAGAGGAAGTAATTAACTTTTAAGTTATTTTAAAAGTTCTTCAGAATAATAAAAATTTGCTGGTAAGCCACCTGTATGCCAAAAGAGCACATTAGAGTTTTTTTCTATCCTATTATTTTTAAGATGGTCTATCATTCCGTAAAACGCTCTACCAGAATATACAGGGTCTAACAATATACCTTCACTTTGAGCCAATTGCTTTATGGCCATCTTTTCGTTTTTAGTAATTACTCCATAACCAGGCTTATCGTAATCTCGAATAAGTGTTGCATCTTTAATTGAGTACGTTTTTTGAATACTCAATTCTTTTTGACCTTGATTAAGTATTTCTAAAACAACATCGTCTAATGTTTTATCTCCTAAACCAATTTTATCTATACTGATAGGCATTAAATTTATATCAAGATTATATAAATCCACACCAAGCTTAAGTCCTGCCTGTGTACCACCAGAGCTTGAAGCGAAGAAAATATAATCGATTTTTAAGTTCTTTTCTGAAAGCTGTTCCTTCAATTCTTTAACTGCATCTATAAAACCATAAGCTCCTAGCATATTCGAGCCACCATAAGGGATTTCATAAACATTTCTTTTCTGTACTTCTAAGTCTTGTTTTAATTTGATTATATCCTCTCCTTTTCTATTATCTCCAGTAAAATGAATTTTGGCTCCTAATAAATGAGAAAGCAGCAAATTACCATTGTAATTTTTAGGCTCTTTACCTCCTAGCAGTAAATGACATTCTAATCCAGCTTTAGCACAAGCTGCTGCTGTTTGTCGGCAATGATTAGATTGTTGCGCGCCAGCAGTTATAATCGTATCACAATCTTTACTTAAAGCTTCATAAATAAAAAACTGAAGCTTTCTTACTTTGTTTCCGCCAGATGCCAAACCTGAGTTATCATCTCTTTTTATATACAAATTATAGTTTGGATAGACTTGAGATAAGTTATCCATTTTCTCCAAGGGCGTAGGGAAAAAACCTAGTTTATACTTGTTATTCAGCATTTTACGCTTTATAATTTTTGATTCACACTAAGATAAGTTATATTTAGTATTCTCGGAATTTTAAGCTAAAATATTGTTGTACATGTGGTTATATGTTTTACTTAATACAAAAATATCGATTTGTCCCAGAATACACCTACGCTTCTTCTATGCATTGGGTGGTGCTATTCTTGTGTATTGTTATTGGCATTATTATTGTTTTTCAACTTTTTAATATTGGATTAGGCAAGCGTCAAAACATTCAATCCAAGTATCGCTATCTAATTTTAGCTATTATTTTTCTACTGTACAATATTTTGAATGGCTTATTACCAGATGACAACTTTCCTGGTCCTAAAATTATTCAATATGTAATAACTTATACTATTTCAATATTAATGTGCATCTATCTAGTTTGGTATTTGTATAAAGAATTTAATATTAAAACACCGAATACATTTTTCAAAATAAAGAACTTGATTATCATTCTTTCCCTTTGTTTTGCGTTACTGTTTATTATTCCATACTACTATACAGGCTCTCTAGATTTCGCTAGAAGTCTATTTCTAATTTTCCCTACTATACTTTCCATAGTTTTTATTGTGTATTTCTTTCAAGTGATTAAAAAGAAAACCAAAAGAGACAGCTATTTTATAATTCAAACGAATTTAGGTTTAAGTTCAATATTTTCTTTAGTTATGCTTCCAGCATTAACTTATTTTGGCGATTTTCAACCAATTACGCATTCCATAATGACATCCTCCTTCTTTTTTGTGACCATAATGGAAGTAAATAGTTATTTATATCGATTAAAGAACACTTATAAATTAGATCAAGATATTGCAGACCTATACGGTCTTACAAATAGAGAAAATGAAATTGTACTTCAGATAATAGAAGGCTACAGTTATAAAAAAATAGCTGAAAACATGTTTATATCCTATGGTACAGTTAGAAAGCACGCTTCTAATATCTTTAACAAATCAAACTGTTCGAGCAGACAAGAACTTATTGATAAAGTGAATTAATAAACTAATTTGAATAGTATTTATGAATTGTGAATAAAATTCACATAGCAAATACGCAAAATTTACACAGTTTATTGTCCTTCATTCATGAATTTCTAACCATCTTTATTAAACTAACCTAAAATCTACCAAATACTATTAAAAATCAATAGATTATCTATTGGGTGCCGCGTGTATAACTAAACTTTTGTGATGGATTTTACCTTACGCAATACTATTTACACTAATGAACTTGAAAGAATTGAACAAAGTTCTTCATCCATTCTTGACACGTCTAGACAAATCATCATCCTATCACGCAATACATTAAATGATTTTAGAAAAGCTATTATTAAAACTGATTTTGTCTCAATTCCCAAGGAAGTAGAATTCTTCAAACATCAAAAACAAACCTCTTTAATTCAACTTATCTATTATACCGAAATACGGTCTTTTGAACTTCAGTTTCCAAAATCAAATGTTCAAGACCAAGAAAAAGCATTGAGAAAAAAACTTCGAAAGCTCAATCGGTTTTATTTATACAATATTGATTTCAATCAGTATGTAGAGGCGAAACTCTACCATTTTGATAAACAATATTACACCAGAGGGCATTTAGATAATTTTTCAATCACATCATCTAAGTTTTATTTCCAAGATCCAGATTTCAGTACACCTCGTGATATGCTCTTAGGTAAGATTAGAGCTTATAAGCTTTTTATAAATTATTTAAAATTTAGGCTTGATAAAATAAAGAACAGAAAATCTACTAATGAAGTTGTTAATACAAATCTAAAATGGACATCTTCAAAATCTGCATTAACAGAATTAATCTATGCACTTTATTTTAATCGTGTAATTAATAATGGTAATGTCGATATAAAAGAAATAGCAACAGCTTTACAAAAAGTATTACATTTTGATATTGGGGATTTCTATAAAATATTCTCTGAAATCAAATCTCGGAAAATAAGCAGAACTAAATTTTTGGATGATTTATCCAATGGTTTACTTCTTCAAATGGATAGCGCTGAAGAATAAAAAAATCTTCATTTTTATAACCACATACGGTTGACCTCCTGCTTTCATGTTTTTATTCCAATTATCGACTTTTCCCAATCAGCAATTCACTTATAACAACATCAAAACCCAACAAATAGCATCAAATTTAATAATGTTAAAATTTGACCGTACTCTGGTCTTACTTGTGATTAAAATCCATCAATACTATTCAAATTTGTAGAACGAAAGTCAAATCAGGTCAAGGACTATCATTTTAATTGAAAGCAAAATGGTAGTTCTTTTCTAAAAACAGTTCTACTATGCCAGCAACAATTATTACCACAGATGATCTAATGGATTTCAAACTTGAACTACTTGATGATATCAAAAAACTTTTAAGTAAACAAGCGCAAGGTAAACTGAAGAAATATCTAAAATCTTCAGAACTCATGGACTTACTCCAAATTAGTCCTGGCACTCTACAGAATCTTCGAATTAAAGGTACACTACCCTACACAAAAGTTGGTGGCATCATTTTTTATGATTCCGAAGAAATTCAGAAAGTCATGGAAAATAACCGAGTACACCACAAAATCGATTAAGGATGTATGAATTATATAAAACATCTCAATGCTGTATTTCAAAAAGTCTATGCAGACAAAAGGTTGAATACAACTCATGTAAGCTTATATATGGCTTTGTTTCAGTTTTGGAATTTAAACCGATTTCGAGAAGAATTTTACATAGACAGACAAGAAGTTATGGAACTTTCAAAAATTGGTTCGACAGCAACTTATCATCGCTGTTTAAAACAGATGGATTCATGGGATTATCTAAAATATTTCCCTTCACACAATCCATATAAAGGCAGTAAAATCAAGTTGTTCAATTTCGGTACAACCTCTGAACAAGTTGTGAATGAGTTTGAAACAAGTAGTGAACAAGCATTGATACGTAATACAAACATTAATAAACAAATAGAAAACATAAATAAAACTAAGCTACCAAAAAATGAATTTGAAGTCATTGATTTTTTTAAAAAGAAAAAATGGCCTGATAATGAAGCCAAGAAATTCTACAACCACTATCAAGGCATTGGTTGGAAAATTGGTGGTAAAATAAAAATAGAAGATTGGCATGCTACTGCAAGTAATTGGATGCTTAAAGCCAATGAATTTGAAACTGCAGATGCAGTTCCTCAAAAAAAGGACAACCTGAGAACCAGTAAAAACAAAGATTATGGTCAACCCTTGTAAAATAGTCGAAGAACACAAAACGTATGATATTGGCACGTTTGATGGCAAAGAAGTGACGTACGATTTTGAAAAAATTTTAATTTACCTCGATATCAAAGGAAAAATGCTCTTTGGTAACGGTTTTAAAATCTACGAAGAAGACCATCCAATCATTTTAAAACTTTGCCATTATTTCATAAAAGACAAAGCAAACTGCGAGAAAAACGAGATTGATCCAGATAAAGGCATTTTACTTTCTGGACCAGTTGGCTGTGGCAAAACGAGTTTGATGATTTTGCTAAAAAACATCGTTCCGTTACAAAAACCTTACATCTTAATTCCCTCTAGAAATATTGTATTTGGCTTTAATCATATTGGTTATAAAACCATTGAAGATTATGGGTGTAGACAGTTTTTCTGTTTTGATGATTTGGGTATTGAACCCATTGGAAGACACTACGGAAAGGATTGTAATGTCATGGGCGAAATTTTGCTTTCTCGTCATGAACTTTTTATAAACCATCACATAAAAACACACGGAACTACAAACCTAAATGCTGAAGAATTGGAAGATTTATATGGCAATAGAGTCCGAAGTAGAATGAGAGAATTATTTAACCTCGTAGCATTCGATCAAGACACCAGCGATAAACGAAAATAAAATTTAGAAATTATGAAAATAGCAACTTTTAATGTTCAGAATTTATTCCATAGAGACAGAAGCCTGTTAGAAAAACTAACCAAAAATCTAACTGCCGATTGGACAATTGAGCTTGACAAACTCATGCTTGAACCCTCTAAATCATTGAACCAGCAAGATCGTATTAGAGAACTATCATTTTTAATTGGTTTTGAAAAATCAAGTCCACGACCTTATGCTGTTTTGAGACGAAAAGCAGGTTTTCTCTTTATGAAGGGTCTTAGCCATTCTATTGATAGCAAAGCTGCAAATCTCACAGATTGGAACGGATGGATAAAACTACAAACCGTTCCTATTCATCCTAGATCAACACAACATAAAGCACAAGTTATCGCCAACGTAAATCCAGATATTTTACTTCTACAAGAAATCGAGGATAGAGCATCATTTGAAGACTTTAACCAGCTCATTCTACCAGAATTTGACTGCAAACCTTTTAACCACTCTTTTGTGATTCAAGGCAATGATATGAATAGTTTAGAAATGGGAATAGCATTGCGACAAGGCTATAATCTAAATGCTGTTAGAACTCATAATATCAATGCAGCAACTAATGACGATGGCAAAAATTTGATTGAATATGAAATTAGCACACCATCAAAAGAAACCATTTGGCTACTAAATGCTTATTTAAAAAAGCCAGCGATAGACAGAAAACAGTCTGATAACATTAGGAAAAAACAAGTATGTAAAATTGCTGAAGTTTACAAAAAGTTGATAGCTGAAGGTAAAACCAATATAATCATAGCAGGCACATTTAACGCGCCGTCTTATTGTAATTCTTTATCTCCTTTAATTCAAGACACAGACTTAAAAGATATTACAAAGCATCTCTCTTTTGAAGTGGATATTGATAAGGGAAACGATGGTACTTATTTCAGATTAGGCGCTTACAGAATGGGTGTAAATATTAAACAGAAAGATTACATGTTGTTCTCTCCAGCTTTATTCATTAAAATGGAAGATAGTGGCTTAAATCGCAAAGCGATGTGGCCAGAAAAGCATCCGCAATGGTCTATCTACAAATCTGTTGCTAATAGAAATGTTGCTGCTAGTGAGCATCCTTTGGTTTGGGGGAAGATTGATATTTAAACTACTTAATTTTATTTATCTCCTTAAAAGAAAAGTCTTTTAAAGCTTCATTTATAAAATAATTTAAGGCTCTATAAGATCATAATAATCTAGAAAAACGTGATAAACTATTAGTTCAGTTTTGTCATCTCTCTCTATTAAAGAATTAAATACTTCCAAGGTTGGATCAATATTTAGATTAATGGCTTCTTCTCCAATTTCTTTTACAATGTGTTTTTTATAACTTACCCTTAAAAGTTCATTAAAGTGTGAAATAATATCTTGTGCACTTTGACGCTGTGAGTCTTTTTCACACTCCATAAAAGAAAGCATCCACGCTACTTTATTATCCGATTGCGGATAATATTGCCTTGTAATAAAACGATTTAATCCTTCATCTAAATAATAGCGTTTCTTATTTAAGAGCTTATTAATTCGCTTACATTCAATAGCTAGATATTCCTCTCCAGACTCAAGTGATTTGTTTGGAAAAATAACCTTTATATCCAAACTTCCAGTAGAAACTCCATCTTCAATTTCATCTACACCTGGTTCAAAATAGAAATGACTTAGATTAAACTTGGTCTTATAAATCTTGAGATAATTTTGAATAAGATCATTTCTTAAGAAATCCTCTAATTCCAGTTTTGTTTTAGATCCAGGCTTCCCTTTTTTTGCTCTGTGTTTATCAAGTATCGCTTTTCTAGAAAACTTTTCGATGCTTCTTTTATTTTTAATTTCTTTTTGTGAAAATCCAACAAGATTGAAAATTCTCTCTTGGTAATACGGCTCTTTGGAATATGTGAAATTATCGGCGTTCATTAATTAATTCTCTGTTTTGTGTTTTTAATTTCAGAACTCGCTATGGCTTCAATGAACTCTATTAAATCAATATGAGCTACTGCAGAATGCCAGTTTTTAATAATATTAGGTTTAATTAGGTAAAAAGACTTTTTATTAAAGCCTCTAATATCTTGTTGGGTAAATAATTGTGAACTAACTTCATTAACTCCTAGGCTACCAAGTTTACTAATCGCGTTATCTAATTTGGTATCAAAGTTAAATTTCAATCTATTTGTTCTTGGTTTGGTAATTGTAAAATGAAGAGCTATGAAATCAGAATTTACGTATACATCAATACAAAACATTTTGCCATCATCGTCAAATCTATCAGAAAAGTGTTCAATAAAAATTTGGGAATAATTTGCAAGTATCTCAAAATTACTTTCATTTACCTCCCTAAATATTATAGGCAAATCTGCTCCTGACCTATCAGCTCTTTTCATTATAGGCAAGCTCACTTCCAAAGCATAATTAATGAGTTCATTTTCTAGAGGTGTGATTTCGTAAATCTCACTAATTTTTTCTTCTATTAAATATTCAAGCTCTTCTATTCTGTTGTGGTCTTTATTTGGCCAATTAATTTTTAAAGCCATATGAATTTCCTTAGAATATTGACTAAGTTCGTCATTGGGTATATACATCATTTTTAAAAACTCATTAAAATTCAAGCGATTTCTGCCAGCACCAAATGACGAACTTGTCATAAAAGAATAATAAATAAAAAGCTTTGAATTAAATATAGCTGACATCGAATAGAGCATATTTTCTTGAGCTTCACTAATTTCGTCATCAATAGATCCTATTGCAGCAACAGTAGCAGAGAAAACTACATTGTCTTCTGATATCGCACTTACTGCCCTATGATTTAAATAGTTATCTAAACCTTTTTTTATCAAAAGCTTAAACCCTTTAAAAATATCTTCCTCAGAAATTTGAGGAACTTTAAAATCATCATTAATATCTCCTTTAAGATGAAGTTTATCCAATTTGTCCTTAAAAGTCTTATGGGTATTTACCTCGTATTGTTTTAAACCTTTCTCGCCTTCTACTTCTACATACTGATATCCCCAATACTTAGTTGTGTCTTTTCGTTTTGCGGATAAAATAGCCGAATCTTTAGATTTGTAACCACCCTTGACAAACATATTTTCTTCTTCTAACAATTCAGAAATAAGTTTACCATTCCTTCTTATTTTTTTAACAAAGAGATAATCAAGGGAATTTCCATATAATAAAATTTTCCAGAGCTTGTCATCATTGAGAAAAAGCTTTTGACTAACATATTTAACGTCATTTTTTTCTATTACGATCGTCTTGAAATAATGATAATATAAATTGGCACGTGCTACAATATGCTTTATTACATTGTTTTTTGATTTGTCCTTTTTTTGAGAGTAAAGAAATATTGCCGGTGGCTGATTTGCATTATCAAATATTTGTTTACCTCCAGCAATTTTGTTATTCACTCCAAACAAATCAAAACATTGGTGCACATCAAAGTTGTTTAAGAAATATTTTCTCCACGCCACAGCTTTAGGATCCGAATTATAAATATTCTTACCTGTAACAATCAAACATATTTTGGTGTTAGCATCATCTTGAATTAAGTCTTCTACTCTAACCATAAAAGCCTGAGAAATTTCCTTGTTGCCAATCGCTAATTTTACTTGCTTATTTAGACTTGCTTTGAATTCTCTTCTAGAACGTTTATCAATATATTCTACATATCTCGATTTCTTTACACTTCCCCAAGGCGGGTTTCCAACTATGAAATCCAACTTTACAGATTCTTTGAAAAGCTTATTGAATTTATTATCGCAATTAAAAAAATCTGCTTCTTGTCCACCAAAAAGATTAACTCCCTTTAAAGGCTTAAAGGCAAAATTTTCAATCTCTCTAGGGTGGGTTTTATAATCTAAAAGTGTAATATAAAGTGAGAAAATCGTAATCTCTATGGCGTTTGGATCTATGTCTATTCCATATATATTATTTTCTAGTAATTCCCACAATCGCTCATTTGAAATTAATTCATTGTTGTCCTTACGACCGTTGGATTGTAACCTTATTTCGTTATCAATAATTTGTCTTAGAGATTCAACTAAAAATATTCCAGAACCACAAGATGGATCGAGCACTTTACAATCTGTTCCATTAGATGTTTTTAAATGTGGCTTGACTGTTTGACTCAACATATAATCTACTAAAAAAGGTGGTGTGTAAAAAGCCTTTACCTCTTTTTGTTTAGACAATTTAGTTACTATTTCGCCTTTGGCAAAAGCGGTATTACCTAAGAAGCTCTCATAAATATTACTTATGAGTTCAACCGGAATAATTTCGAAATCATAAACATTAAATAATGACTGTTGTACTGTATAACCCTTGATAGTATCTCCTTTAAACATATTAGATGATGTCAGCAGATAATATAAAACCTCCAAATTTTCCTTTAGTACAGTATCTTTCTCATAGAATTCCAGTCCTTCGTTTTCATAATACAATGGGAATAAGTCTCCTTCGAATTTTTGATTTATATATTCAAAAAACTCATAGGTTTTAGCGTGGTCAAGAAGTAACATATTAAGTGCTTCTTGCCTCTCTTCCTTATCATTTCCAATTAACAAGTCTTGGTCGGTAAATCGAACATTTCGATCAATTAGATATCTTATGAATAAGATTCTTCCAATTAAGCGGTTCGCTACTTCAGGGGGAAGATTTCCTGATTTGAAGTTGCTTTCTCTGGCGATTAGAATTCGTCTTGCATCTGTTATATTACTCAACAAATACCTGTCAACTGTTTTTGTTCTAACAAAGAACTCCTGATGAATTTCTTTCCATCCTTTCCCTGACCTAAGATTACTTATATTAAGTAGATCGTGGTCAACATTTATTGATTTTAACCAGTCACGGTTAGAAGAAGCAAAATCAAAGCCGTTGAAAATTTCTATCGCATTATCTTTTGCCACAATAACTATTGGTGAACGACTAAGATTAAATGAGTGCTTTGGAATCAGCTGATAGTCTTCTTCACTTGGGTTTTCATAAAATAATATAAGTGGATTGTTGAAAGGTTGCACGTGCCCTTCAGTATTATGATATGCATCCAAACTGAAAACAGCATAAGGCTTTATAACTTTCGTTAAAACCCTACTAATACGACTAGGAAAAGTTTCAATTATAGCTTCTTTTGATTCTGAAAGAACAAACAAACCATTATTGCGATTATAGCCCAGTTTTATGAAAAGTTTTTCCAACATACTAAACAGTTTTTGTTGGAACAAACAATTCCCTTATATCTACATCTAAAACTTTTGCTATATCTCTGAATATTTTGATGTGCGGTTGAGTTTTATTATTACAAATTGAGGCAATAGTATTTGGATTTTTCCCTAATCGTTCTGCGAGTTCTTTTTGAGAAACGTTTTGAATTACGAGAATTTCCTTGATTCTATTAATGCGATCTGACATATATCAAAAATAATAAAAAAATCAAATACTATAACACATATTTATATTGTTTAAAACAGTATAAATATTATTCTTAAATATATTAATACTAATTAATTTATGATTTATACCATTTAAATCAAATGATTTCATTCCCAAAAAAAGTAATTCTATTTAAAAAATCTAAGAAAACAGATAAATATCACTATCCCTGTTTTTTCTTTAAAACATCCTTATATAAAGCTATCAATATTTCCTTGATGCTCTTAACGAACTCCAAATACAGCTCACTCATAATCCCAAAAATTTAATAATCGATTGAAGTATAACCAAAGCAACAGCATTTTGAGAATCTTCTTGAGATAAATAGATAGCTTCATCAGTTTGAGATAAAAAACCAAGCTCTAAGAGAATTGTTGCACTACTATCACTATCTCGCAACACTTGAAAGTTTCCAAACTTTATTCCTCTGTTTTTAATACCAAGTATATCTGCCAATCCTTTTTGTATAGTAAATCCTAAATAGGTAGATTCCTCTGCTTGTACTTCGCTTTTAGGATGAATAAAAACTTCTGT
The DNA here is from genome assembly GCF_000789235.1 of Wocania ichthyoenteri Th78. GTDB lineage: Bacteria > Bacteroidota > Bacteroidia > Flavobacteriales > Flavobacteriaceae > Wocania_A > Wocania_A ichthyoenteri. Next base: position 2,810,399 of record NZ_KN525716.1, on the reverse strand, counting down.
TCCTGATGCTGTTCTGTTAATAGCTTGATTGCAATGAATTGAAATAAATATATCAGCTTTTAGTCTTTTTGTTAGTTCCGTTCTATCGCCTAGAGATATTAATGTGTCTGTATATCTAGTTAGATATAATAGTAAAGGATTTTCAACTAGCTTGTTATTTAGTACCACTATTTTAGAAGCAATACCCAAAACAATATCTTTTTCTTTTATACCATTTCTGGTTGTTGCTCCAGCATCTTTTCCTCCATGTCCAGGATCTATTACTACAATAGGATTTCTTGCTTGATCTTTACCATTCTGCGCATAAGATAGATTTAGAAAAACTAGACAGAATAGTAAGACTATAATTTGATTTAATGTGTTCATAATAATCGTTTTAGATTACACAATATTCAAGAAATCAATCACTTCCTTAATAATCTTCAAAAGTTTAACACCAATTAGCGTTAAAATTTAGAGATTTTCTTCCTTCATCTTCATTTCGTAATAGATTTCACAAAATAAAATTAGAAACTGCCTCGAAAGGCTAAACCAAATAATTATGAAAAAATCAATTTTTATCTTACTCGCATTCTTGATGACATCAGCATCAAGCTTTGCGCAAATTGGTGGTATTGAAGATTCTGTAAATGATGTTTCAGATACCATTAGAACCATTTTTCCAATCATTTTGGGCGTCATCTTTCTTGTTGGATTCCTATTTAATGCTGGTCATTTCTTTGGCGAGAACGCAGACCTTAAAAAAGGTATTACTCGTGTTTTAGTATTTGTTCTAATTGCTGGTGCTGTGGTAGGCATCTTCACTTACTTAATAACTATCGTAGTATAATGACCCTCATCAAGGGATTTATTAGAGCAGCTGTATGAAGAAATACGAAGTATATAAAAACATTAGGAAACGGGCAGTCATTTTTGGATTGCCTATTTCCCTGTTTGCCTTAATGATGGTTTCAATTCTTGCATCATTATTAATCATCATTTTCTCTTTCAGCTTTGTGATGATAATTAGCATTCTGATTTTCAATGCAGCTTTATATGTTGCCTTGACACGCATAACCAACGATCCACAACTTTTTCAGATGGCAAAAGCTTTTCCGCAAATCATTAGTAACAAAAGAAATTCAGGTTTCGATTATGAAGAAGATTAATATTTCAGCATATCAACCCATTGTAGATATTCAAGACAATATCGTATTTGCCAACAATGGTAATGTGATTTTATGTTATGAAGGGAATCTACCAGAAATCTATTCCTTGTCCGAAAAAGATTTTGAGGATATGCATGGTGCATGGTTTCAAGCTTTGAAATCATTACCTATCGGAACTGTAGTTCACAAACAAGACATTTACCTTAAGAAATCTTATTCTTCAGAACAACTTCCAAACACCACCTTTTTAGAAAAAGCCACACACGAGCATTTTAAAGGTCGTGGACACATAGAACATAAATGTTATTTGTTCTTTATTTTAACTAAGAACAAAGCACTCAACAATCCGAAATACGTCAATCCCTTCAGAAAAATTTCAAAGGGCATTGTACAAGAATTAAATGATAACATTAAGAGCTTTACTAACTCTGTAAATGATTCGGTTTCCTTTATAAATAACAGTAGAAAAATAGAATTTCTTCCGTTAAACGCAGAAGATATTCAGCAATTAACTAGTAGTTATTTCAATGGTTTCAATGAAGGATTTGATACCGATATTTTACTAGAAAAGAAAAGCGTCAATGTTGGCGAAAACCATTTTGATGCGCTTGCCATCAACAGCGAATTATGCTTTGGCGAAAACGTACAAAGTAGCAAAACCAATGAGAAATTCACTTCGGACGATTTTGTGTTTCATCAAGGGTTTATTGATGGTCTAGGACTTACACTTAATGAAAACCATATTGTTAACCAGATTCTTTATTTGGATGACAAACAGAAATGGCGCAAGCTTCTCGACAAGAAAATAGAGGAACTCAACAAAAGTTCAAATTTTGGTTCACAGAACAAAGTGGTACTTGGTAAAATTCAATACATTTTGGACCAGATAAATGCAGATGATAATTCACGCATTATTCGTGGTCATTTAAACATTGTGTATTGGTCGAAAGATGTTAAAGAGCTGGACAAAATAACTTCTAAAATTAAAACTGAATTTAAGGAATTAGACATTATCCCTTACTATCCAAGAGGTGAAGAACGCAAAAATTATATATTGAATAGTTACTGCTGTTTTTCTTCCAATTTCTCAAACAATGATTTATATGTTACCGATTTAAAACATGCCCTTTGCCTGTTCATTAATAATACCAACTATAAATCAGATAAAACAGGAATCATCTTTAATGATAGAGAACATAACATTCCGGTATTAAAAGATGTTTGGGATGAAAAAAAGAAACGAATCAAAGCTAGAAACTTTGCCATTTTCGCACCAACAGGTGAAGGCAAATCGTTTTTGGCGAATAACATTTTACGCCAATATTTTGAAAGTGGTGTTCGCTTAGTTATTATTGATTTGGGTGGTTCTTACACCAAATTTGCCAAACTCTATCCTGAAAAATATACCGTATTACGATATGAAAGCGGAAAAAACTTAGGTATCAATCCTTTTTACATCAGCAATAAAAATGATCTGACACCAGAACGACTTGAAGATTTATCGGTATTTCTTTTTGAATTGTTTGCTTCAGATTTGAAAGTAACTAAAGCGCAATCAGTTTCCGTTAAAAAGATTCTGCGTCACTATTACAATAGCACTTCAGAAAATCATTCATTGGAAGGCTATTACAATTTTATAGAAAGGAATCAGGAAGATCTTCTGAGCACCTTAAAAATCCATCCTGACTACTTTAATGTTACGAGTTTCTTACATGTGATGTCTGAGTATGTTGGCGATGGTCTATATAGTTTTCTATTTGAGGTCAGCGAAGACCAAACCTATAAAATAGAAGACAAACGATTGATTGTTTTTGAACTGGATGAAGTAAAAGACAATAAGGAAATTTTGTCCGTAATGTTGAAGCTCATTAAGTCTGCCATCCAACGAACTATTTGGAAAAACAGAGCAGAAAAGGGCATCATTCTTTTCGATGAGTTTGCTAAACAACTGAAGTTTGAAAATGTACTGGAAAGTGTAGAATTCTATTATCAAGCTATTCGTAAACAAAATGGCGCTATTGGAATTATACTGCAATCCATTAATCAACTTCCGAATAATTCAACATCTGCCAGCATTCTAGAGAATACCCAAGTCATTTACAGTCTCAATAATGAAAAAGGCTATGAAGAACTGGTTAAAAGACTCAATCTATCTAGCCACGACTTAAACCAATTAAAATCCATTAAAAACAATCTTTCTGGTTCACGGAAGTATACCGAAATGTTTATCAAAATCGGAAAGGAAAGCAACATTTTTAGGCTTGAAGTGCCTAAAGAAGTGTACGCAGCCTATTTAACCGATGGACAAGAAAACGAAGATATAATGAAGTTCTATGAAGAGCATCATGACATGCAAAAAGCAATAATTCAATTCACATCTAAAACGTAATATTATGAAAAACAAAATTAGAATTTTAGTAATGGCAGTAGCATTAATGCTATTAATACCATCAAAGGCAACAAGCCAAGGAATGCCAACTTATGACAACACCAATTTTATCAGTTTGGTAAAACAACTTGTAGAATCAGGTAAACAGACGGCTCAAATGATTAAGTCTGTAAAGTTCCTAAAGGATGCAAAAGAAGCTATAGAAAAAGTATCTAGTGTCGTACAACAACTAAGAGCAGTTGAGGAAATTGCACAAAACAATCAACGTCTTATTCAGGTTATGCAAAATGATTTACAAGACATTTTGAACTCGCCTTACATAAAACCAGATGAAGTTACTAAGGTTGTAGAATCATTCGATACCATAGTCCAAAACTCATTGGACACCGTTGAATTTATGAGTGAAATCTTATCCAGCGATAATCTAAAAATGAGTGATGCCGAACGTGCAGAAATCCTAAAAGAAAAAGAATTAGAATCCAGAGAAATGGTTTCCAATATCAAGACAAAAACGAAGCGTTACAAGGATATTATATCCTTCAGAAAAATGCAGGATAAAGTTAATAATCGCGAAACAAATTATTAAAAATGACTGCAACCATCATCTTAGGAATTGGGCTAGAATATATCGATGCGGTATTTCAAACCATACAGAACAGTAGTTTCTCGCAATATACCATTGCCGGAATGAAAACGCTTGCTGTGTTGTTTTTTCTAGTCAATATCCTAAAGAAATATAATGAAGGTATTGCGGATAAAGACGGTTATTCTTGGGGATTGAGTCCTGGCGAACTCGCAAAGAATTTTGCTGTGGTACTCTTGGTTATATTTTCAACTCAGATTTTAGGGTTTTTTGACAGTATTCTTGTTGCAGTTGAAGGACAATATCGAGGTACTGCACCTGCTTTGTTGCCTTTACAGATGCAGGATATTCCTATTGAAGAAGATGTGAATTTTATCGAAGCAGCGCAAGCTGCTATGGCATTACTTTACGAAGCTTTGATAACACCTCTATACGGATTCAAAATACTTGCTTTCATAGTGAGTCTATTTTTATGGATTCTAGACTTGTTTATCTACCCGCTTTTTTTAGCAGAACGCTTCTTTCTTTTAGGCATTATGCAGGCATTTTTTCCATTGATTATAAGTCTGGCAGTATTTGAAAAATTCCGATCACTTGCCTACACTTTTTTTAAACTTTATGCAGCTGTCTATATGTTAGTGCCAGCATTTTTTCTAGTCAATGTATTTGTCAACGCCATCTATACTGAAATTAACACCAATTTCTGGACCAACTTGTTTGGTACCGATTTTGGCCAGGGCTTCTTTGCGCCTGTTGTACAATTAGGATCGGTAGGCTTTATCGTATTCCTGAAATTCAAGTTATACAAACGCGCTACATCTTTTACGCTTAGATTGTTTACCAGCTAATTCAACTCACAATGAAAACACCTTATAAAAACATTTACAACGTCTTAAAACTGAATCGATTTATCGTTTTAGCAGTAGTGGTTTGTGCTTTGCTATCCAGTAGTTTTTCAGTTTGGATGGCATTTACCACAAACAAAAATGCGATGAATAGCGCATTTGCCATTAATACAGATGGCAGTATCATTCCGCTGAAGCTCGTTAACCAAAAAGAAAATTTTAAAGTTGAAGCTTTGGCACATTTAGAATTGTTTCACAATTACTTCTACAACATTGATGCAAGTAACTATGAAAAGAATCTGAAAAAAGCGCTTTGGCTTGGTAATAGTTCAGTCGACAATCTATATCGCCAGAAAAAAGCTGATGGCGTCTATAATCGATTATTGCAATATTCCTTAGTGCAAAAAGTACTGAGTATCGATTCTCAGATAACAGAAAATAATGGCTCGTATGGTTTTACTACAACGACCATTTTTGAAATCAATAGAGGTTCTATAATAGATACTTATGAATTAGTTTCCACCGGAAACCTAATTATGGTTGACCGAAACTTTCCCAACAATCCACATGGACTTTTAATTACAAATTACTTCGAAAACACTTTAAAAAAACTAAGCGATGAAAATAGAAAAGAATAAAATAGTATTTATTGCAGTATTGGCTATTGTTTTCATATTCCTGATTTCCTATTCCGTGATGGTAATGGGCGATGATGACAATGAAAATGACAACCTTGAACAGACCTTAATACCAGATTTGGAAGAAAACCAAAAAGAGTACGATTCTAAATTGGACGCTCTTAATGATTTAAAAGAAGTGCGTGAAAACAATGCACCGAGTATCTATGATGAAAAACTAATTGATTCATTAGGCTATTACGATCCAGATCTTCCAGAGCGTGAAAAGAAACGTATTGTAGATAGTATTTACAATGCAGGTAAAATTCAATATTCTGAAAAAAGATATCAAAATTTCGGACAAAAGAAAGTTGAGAAGAAGCAAACTGTAGAAATTGATTCTTCAGAAATACTAAGAGAACTTAAAATCAAAGCCAAAGAATTGAGCCTAGAACATCAATTGTTTTTTGCTGCTGCACCCAAACCCAATGAGCTTGCAATTATCGGTAACACAGATGCTACCATTTATGTGGTTGTAGATGGCGACCAAGTTGTAAAGGCGAATACCAGATTAAGAATGCGACTTACAAAAGCTGCAACAATAAATGGCAAACTAATGAAAAAGAACACGCCTGTTTTTGGCTTTATCAGTTTTCAACCTAATCGTGCATTAATTGAGATAGAAAACATTAAGCATCATCCCACAAAGCTTAAAGCTTTCGATTTACAGGATGGTAGTGAAGGCATTTATGTAGAAAACAACTTTAGAGCTGAAGCAACAAGTGAAGTTCTGGACGATGTTATAGGCGATATCAATATCCCGACTGTTCCGCAAGTTGGTGGCATTACAAAAGTATTAAGACGTAGTAACCGAAACGTAAAGGTTACTGTACTGAACAATTATAAACTTATTTTAAAACCTAAATTATGAGACCGATACTATTTATATTATCCGTATTGTTTGCCACTTTAGTGGAAGCACAAACAACAGAAATCCTTGATACTATTTATGCAAACGACAGCAAAAATGTCGCACTCTTTTTTCCAGAGCCTATACGACAAGGCATTACTGGCTCAGAAAATTTTGTATTCACTTACAATCGTGAAAAAGAGCAATATTTCGGCTTACTGCAAGCCCAACCAGGAAAAGAAAGTAATCTACTGGTAATCAATAGAAATGGCTCAATTTTTTCGTATATTGTAAGGTATAAAGCGCAGCTTTCAAAACTCAATTATTTTGTCCCATTATCTAACAGTATTGGGAATGAAAAGCCAAAATCGGCAGACTCTATTCAGACTGAAATTTCTGAAAAAAGTATTGATAATGATACGTATTATTATCAAAAATTCTGCTCTTATCTTCTTGATAGAAGACAATATCTTGGAAGACACACAAGACGAAATAATGGTGTTATAATGAGGCTTGAAAATATTGTTTTTGATAAAGAAGAGCTCTACTTCGTTATTCAAATTAGGAATAATTCTACTTTGGATTATGATTTGAATTTCTTGAACCTTTCTATCGAGACTCGACAAAAAGGAAAAAAGAAATCTTTACAACGTTTGTACGTAGAGCCTATTTTTAAACATCATCTGCCTTCGAAAATTGTGATAAATGAAACGGTAAGACTTATATATGTTATGCCCAAATTTTCATTATCTAATGACAGAAAGGTAATTTTAGAATTAAACGAGAAAGATGGCGAACGAAATATTAAAATGAAAATATCACATAAATATATCAATAACCCAAATTAATAATATTATGAAAACATTAATCACTTCCGTTCTCGCATTACTAATTTTCTCTTGTGCTGAAAAACAAAATCTGACTCATACCGAAACAGCTAAAATAGTTGTGGAAAGTTTCTATAAAAAGGACAATTCCACACTTAAAAAACACACCACTTCTGACGGCTATACTGGCTTAATAATGATTCAAGATATGATACCAGATGAAGATAAAGATGCCAATGTAGAAATATTAGATGAAGCATTAGAAGGCGATTTGGCTTGGGTAAAATACAATTCATCCTATGATAAAAGTCCTGGTGTTTTTAAACTGGTCAAAGAGAATGGAAAATGGAAAGTGAGTAGTAAAAAGCCACGGGAACGCGGTCCATTTTAGATGATTATGCGCTACTTATTTAATTAATCATCTGATGATAATAGTCCAAAAATCGATAATAATGCTGCACCACCTAAAATCCAAGCTAAAGCATTTGGATTTTTATCTATCTCTTTTTTTAATTTTGTTATTTTTTGATCTAATTGATTAATTGCTTTTTGAGGATAGTTTCTATCAAAAATTATATATGGACTTGTAAAATTTGGATCAATAGGAACGGTATTTTCAATCATCAATATGGATGGAACATTAGATACATTTGCCAATTGCCACTCTTTTAAAACTCTATCTCTTTCCTGACCTTGACCTGTGATTATTCCTATGAATAAATTTGACTTATTAATATTTACTTTTGTTAATGAACTCATTTCTAAATGAAAATCATTGCTTTGAGTAATTGTAACACCTTTTTTGTAAAGTTCACTTGAAAGCAAAGTCAAAAGGTACTGGTCTGTATCATTAATTGAATATGATATAAATGTTCTCATTTCACTTTATTTTTTAAAAGTTTGTATATACTCATAGTAATCTGGAAAGAAAAGTTCTTGAATTTTTTCTTGTAAAATAAGCTTGCTTAAAAATTGACTACCGTTCCAACACTCATAATGATAGCTGTCTTTGCATTGTTCATTTAGCCTTTCAAACAAATCAGTAACTCCTGAAGTTGCTCTTGTTTTACAAACTAGTAAATACCCTTGCGCATTATATGAATGGATTAAGGTAGGTATATTAATGGCTTTGAGATGCGATGGCGATACAGAATCTTCTCTAAACTTGCATTGTATAACCCATTTTCTCTTGAAAACCTTTATATCATCAGACAGATTAAATTCAATAAGTATATCTCTACCTCCATCAGTCCCTTCTCCTGTTTCTTTAACAATTACATCAGTTATATTATTATCTGGTGATTCTTTTAGTTCACGAAAATACGACGCTGTTAATTCTTCAAAGATCTTATCGTCTTCTATTTCGTCAAATGTTAACTTCATTTATGACTGTTTTATTAATTACCCAATTTAGTAAATAATTTTATTTGATTTTGTATCTGCACCTATATTTCCATTAAGTTTTCTCTATCTTTCAAATAGTAATATTTTTCCTTTCCTGAACTAAAGTAAGCATTTCGAGTGGCTTTGAATTCCATTTTCTTCAAGTCTATATTCATTGTTAAAGCTCTTATTTCTCCACCATCTTTGTGTTGAATAATAAATGTTGAAATTGTAAATCCGTGCTCAGATAATCCTGTAAAGTACTTAATGTCAATAATTTTGGAACCAGGCTCAAAACCTTTCTTTATCATTTCTCTTGTGATATGGTCTTTACCATAATCAAATATGACTTGAATATCATTTAAACGTTCTTTTCTTTCAGCTTCAGATAGTTTTGTCCACATTCGATAATCATCCATAAATGTAAACTTCGTTTTCTTTATTAAATCTGAAGCTTCAAATTTAGATTCGTCTTTCAATATGTTTTGGACATTAGTTTTATTTCCTTTTTTCTTTTTTGAAATCAGCTTATAAATCCAATAGAATGGAAGTCCGAGAAAGAATAATATTAATAAAATAAGCAGAATTCCTGTCATTAGTTATTTACTCATATGTTTTTGTGAATTTAGAAATATCATTTATTGCATCACTCATTTGACAACCTTCTTGACCACTTATTTGACCACCTAGTATATTATCATCTTTACTAGTAAGTTCTCTTTACCAATTTCCGCCTAAATCATCATATTCAACTTATAGAGATTTTAATTTCTCCATTAAATCCTTATTAATAATATATTTTCTTGTTTTATTTGAGCCTGTGAAATCAATAAGTTTATTTTCATTCATTAAAGTCATATCTCTTTGCATAGTTGCTCTACCAACATCAAAAGTATCTTGAAGACTTCTTAAACTTAGACTTTCCTCTATATAAAGTAAAACAAGTTCTTGTTTAAGTCTACTTTTTACCGCATCATTTGTTGCATCACTTATTGCATCATTTATCGCATCACTTATTGCAGTATTTACTGCATCACTTATTGCATCATTTGTCGCATCAATGCTTTTATTTTTTAAATCAGAATGTCTTTTAGCTACAGAAGCTAGAGGTCCATTAAAAGTTAAAATAACTTCTCCTTTACTTTGTTTCCAAGTTGGGGATTTAAGTCCTGCAATTTTACATTCTTCATTTATCTTAACTGTTCCTCTTCCTAGTTTATCAATTAAACCTCTGAGAAAAACAATATGAGCGATATCTGGATTAACAGGAAAAGAGCGATGATTCTTTTTTAAATCTCTTATAGCAATTTCTTCAGGTAATTTACCACTATTAGCTATAACAAGTTTATCAGGATATATGCTTATGGTTAATTGACTATTATAACTACTGTAGTCTCTATGCATTAAAGCATTAATAATTCCTTCCTGTAATGCTTTTACTGGGTATCTAAAGTCTATTCGTTTCCAATTTTTATCATCAAAATGACTCTTTGTTCCTAAATTGTAAATATAACTTTCAAGCTTATCTCTTAAAACAAATAAATTTCCTTCTAAAGCTTCATCACGAATTAGACTATTATCAGTTTTACTATTAGCATATTCCGTTATTCTAACTCTAGATTGTGGAAGAAACTTAGATGTATTTTTTGAGAATAAAATTACACAAGCATTAGTATACGCACCATTAGTCATTAAACCATAATGGTTTAAAAATTCTTGTAAATCATTACCTTGATAACTGCTTCTATAATTTTCTTTAGATTCTATTAATGTATTCTTAATAAGCTTATGGTCTAAATCATCCCAAGCAAATCCTAAAAAAACTTGTCGCTCCCAATGTTGTTCATCAACTTCTCTTTGATGTATTAATCTTGATATTTCTTTTGAAGTAGCTTTAACCGTATTAGAACCTCTACGATAGTAGATATTACCATCATAAATATAAGGCTGCTTGCTTCCTTCGGAAACTTTAAGAATAATAATGGCTTTATCATTAATGTGTTCAATCGATAAATCTATGGGTGTGTCCGGAACTATTTCTTCAATTAGGTGTTTTCTTAAATCCTCACTAACTTGTTCAACATTATCTATTCCTTTTATTTCTCCTTTATCTGAAATACCAATTAAAACTCGTCCACCTTCAGAATTTAAGAGCGCGCTTACAGAATTACCAATCGATTTTTTATTAGCATTTATCTTAAATTCTATGGCGTTAGTCTCGCCTTCTTTAAGAATGTCCTTTATTTCTTTATTTCTTGTCATCCTTTAAAGCATTTAAATCGTTAGTAAGTCTGGTTTTGTTCTCAAATTGACTTGCAACAAACGGTGCGCCATCCTTTGCAAACTTATAAAACTCATGCGCCCACAATCGTTTTTCCATTGGCTCTCCGTCTCCAATAGCCTCATTATACATATCAATAACCCTTAAATCGTCCATTAATGGTGTCTTCTTTAACAATTTAAAGTCATTTCTTTTACCATCTTCATCATACATAAATTGCTTTAATAAAGTACGAGCAAATGTAACAGAACTGTGAGCCAAAAAACCTCTAGGTTTATCTAATTCTATTGCTCTTTGAAACTCCAAATGTGTTATTCCAGATCCATAGTGAGGCAAAATTATTCCAAAGAAAAAATCACATTCTTCAACTGCTTTTAAACAAGATTCGGTTGGCGATTTTCCAGGAATGTTGTAAACAGTTCCCATATGAGAACAAATAACATCATATCCATAACCTTTTAATATCCCGAAAATTTGTTCAATTTCAGTTTTGAAGTGGTATACCGTTGAAGACAACATTATCTTTAAAGGTTTTTCTGCCATATATTTAATTTCTTTTTTCCTCAAATAAAACTTTAAAGATAATAAATGTATTTTTTAGATAAAGGTAACAGGTCTATTTAAATATCGACCTAGCCTCTTCATAAACCCTATCAAAATTAGCTTGCAAATCAGCATCTGAATAGTCTTGTTGTTTCGTTGGTAATAGCTTTTCAATTTTAGGAAGTTTAAATTGTACTTTCCTGTCCTTTCCATCTGCAAAAGTAATAAATTCGCCTTCTTTTAGTCTGAAGAACACATCTGCTCTAATTTTAGCGACTTCACGTTCTCCTGTTGTAATTCGTGTATCAAAATTGAGATTGTGTCCTCGATTTACGCTAGTGGTTTCTTTCTTTACGATTTCAAAAAAGCGTTCGTAATACTTCGCTGTGTCTGGATCGTTTACCTTTCCGAAGAATTGATACGATAAATTACTTAGAATTGCTTTACTCGCTTTATCTCCATACATCATATCATTCTGTATTTTGTCTTGCATTACGTAAATCGTCGCAATATCATAACTACGCAATGTGGCTGGAATTCTATGCATATTCAACAATCTAATCGTTGGTGCTTCTTCCATCAATAAAAACGAAGCATTAGAATTTCTCACACTCATTTGCTTTGTAATCGTGTGAATAATAGTTGCTATAATTGGCGAATAGGCAGTTTCGTATTTAGGGTTATTGACGACTGAAATTACTAAAGGTTGTTCCTGGCTATTTATATCGAGTGGAACATCATCTGAAGAAAGCGCCATAAAAATACGTTGCGTACTTATTTTTTTGAGCGCATTGGCCAAAGTACTTTTTACACCAGCGGTTTGCCTGTCGGAATCCTTACCACTAATAAAAGCATCTGCCATCGCTCTCGATGTTGTATTCTTACTCAAAAATGCAATTAGACTTGAAGTATTTAGATATTGGTAAACAGCTATTAAGTGTGGTAATGTACAATATTGCGGATGTGAGGTTCTTAACTTCCAAATCAATCCACCAATTAAGCCTTCTGCTGCATCATTGAAAAATTTTGTTGTTCCTATACTTCCGGACTCTCTTTGTTCTAATAAGTTTTCTATAAGTACTCTTGCAACCTCATTTACGCTTTCTTCATTGGTCATATATCTTGGTGCAATTGGATTCACTCGATCATGAATATTATCGAATGAAATCACTTTGAAATCAATCTCGTTTTTTTCAAATAAGGGAAATGCCATTTCTGTGATTTCAAAATTCTTGTAATCGTGAATCACACCAGAAAATTTATGCCTGCTAAAATGCTGAAGAAAATTGAAAACAACACTTTCTGTTTTTCCGCTTCCTGCAGAACCAATTATGGAAGCGCCTCGTTTGATGTTGTTAATTTTAAAACTTCCTCCTTTTATTTTAAAATGAACTTGATGTTTATCATTGGAATCCATAATTTCATTTTCCTTGTGAAGAAATACATATAAAACTGTATTAATCAGTAAAAGCGGACAACCAATATATAGAAGCTGGATAACCCAATGCATTAAATAAGGACTTAATTTAAAAAGTAGTCCTAAGCAAATTACAGTTAAAATAAGATTTATAAAAAAAGCATATCGGGTCATTTTGAAAAGACTAGAGAACACTAAGCTCATTCCAAATAATAACCCAATCGTAAATGTGATTCCTTGTATTTCCATTTTATATACCTATTGAACCTGATTTAATTGCTATGTCCACACCACGTTTTAAATACCTTATGGTTTTAAGCGCTATTTGGACTTGATTTGTTGGAATACTTGCAATGGGTACTCCAGATTTAGCAAGCATTTTAAAAGCAACTGCTTTTTCGCTTGCAGGCAATCCTAACAATGTTGTGAAGTACAACTTTGGATTCTTAATAAAATCTTTTTTCGATTTATAGGATTCTGCATAGTTGCGTTTGTAGCTAAAAGTTTTGTCAAAAGTGGTTTCAGCTTTTGTGAAAAACGCATCTCTATCAAACCCACGTTTTACAATTTTACCATGCATCGTAACTTCTGAAGCTTTGTATTTAGATCCTGGCGATAAACTCACAGAATTTGATGCATCCTTTCGACTCACGATAATATGAATATGACTTTGATTACCCGCTTTTTTCATCCCTTGAACAATCCGTTTTCCATTTTGTTGGTGTGGTGCTTCAGCTTCAAGTTTGGCTATATCGGATTTCATTTTCTTGATATTGCCTTCTAATTGACCTTGTTCAATTTTCCGAATATCAGTTTTTAGCTGAAGTATTTTAGTGGCAAAAGGTTGGTTTTCTTTTACCTGTTTATCTGTGCCTTTGAATGTTCTTTGATGCTCAATTTTCGCAAAATATTTTATGTCGTCAACGGTTATAGGTTTACCATTAATTTCTCGATTGAAAGACGTTGCATAATCGTTCATTATGGCTCTGGTATATTTCTTTAAATCTTCAGAATTATTCTGTAATTCTCTCAATTCATATTTACTAGGACTAACTGTAATTGAATAAAATTTAGGTTCTTTCTTTTTGAGTTTTGCAGTATTGCCATCGATTTCTTTGACCACGTCTTTGGCGTCAATTTCATCTCCATATTGATTAAAAAAATGTTCCACATCTTCTTGCTCCAAACCTTGATTTTCCTTCTCCAGATACTCAGCAAAATTCGCAGAACTTTGTGAATAATCTCCTCCTAATTTTTGAGCTGTAATTGTAATATACATAATATTATAATTGATTATTTGAATCATTTTTTTCTACAAATAGTACTTCCTTCTCTTTGACCTCTTTCTCTAAAATCAATTTTTCTTTCTTTGGTTCAAACTCCATAAATAAAGATTGCAACATTGCAGTTGTCGGTTTATCATGGTTCTTTTCAATGTCTTTTATAATGGCAATTACTGCTTCAGTACGTTTACGATTCTTTAATAGTTCAATCAAAAGACTTGGCTCTTTTTTATCAAATGGCGAGAACCCGTGCCATTCAAAAAAATCGACCATGGCATCCAAAGTTTCCGATTGTGGTTTAGCAAATTTTTTTGATAGTTTACGAAAACGCTTTACTACATGGCGCTTTAAATTGATTGCTAAATAGTCGTATTCATATTTGTCCTTAACTTTCATTTTTCAATAAACTTTTTCAATGTTTTCGGTGTTTTTCGCATGGTTTTCAATAAACTTTTTGGAACAGAGCCATTCAAATAAGTGTTCAAAAACCAAATAAACAACTGATATTCAATGAATTGAATATCAAATCAATATATATAACATCGCGCTAGCGTGTTACCCTCTTGCTATTCCTTTTCGTCCAGCTCGCTGGACAAAAAAAATACCATTTCATCCAAAAATGTAATGGCTTTTTAACGATTGCTAATTGTAATTCGATTTTTTAAGAGTGTTATTCTTGAAGTTTAAAAGTATCTTTAAGGAATGGCTCTTTTTGTTGCAGAATATAAAATAACATGACAAAAAAGACCTCTAAATAATTAGAGGTCCTGGGTTAATAATTCAATTATAAATCTTTTAAATGTTAAAAACATAACTGTAAGTGTATAAATTTTTAATCATTTCTTCGTCTATCAGGCTATCATAATCTGCGCCAGTTTCGTCAACATACTTTTTAATGGAATCTCCATAAAGATATGTAACGTGTTCTCTTGAAACTTGTAAAAGTTCCTCTTGCTTTTCCGAACTCAAATCTTGAAATTTAATATAAATCATATCTCAAAAATTTAATATTCACTTGGAAGCATCAGCGTATTATCTACAAAAAATAATCGCAATTCATCCAAAGGAAAATCGGTTACATTATATCGGTGCGTTTCAAAAATTTTATCATTTCCATCACTATAATTAATGATGGCTTCACATTGCTTTTCAAACTGTTCCTTTTCAGAAAGTCGTTTAAAATCGATGGTAATAAATTCACTTCTGTTCGATAAACTTTTTGCAATTACGGATGCATCTGTAATCAACCAAAAGCATTCCGCTTCGTTGGCTAAATATTTTAATCCATCTGTAAAACGAGTTCCAATTAATGGAATTTTAAAGAACATTTCTGTACCACAAAAATGTTGCAAATCGGCTTTTATTTTGTTAACTTTATCATTCATTGTAATTCTATTTAATAAGATTAATAATGAAAAAGAGAGCGCATCTTTCCACAGGAACGCTCTCTTTTAATTTTCAATTATTCCGTAGCGTTATCGCCTTTAATTCCTAAAAGAAGAATTTCATCTACGACCACTTCGGTAACGTATCTTTTTTCTCCCTCTTTAGTTTCATAAGAGCGTGAGGTTAATTTGCCTTCAAGTGCTACTTCTTTTCCTTTGCCAACATATTTCTCTACGATTTCGGCAATCTTTCCCCATGCTACAATATTGTGCCATTGGGTGTTTGTCACTTTTTCGCCTTTAGAATCCTTATAAGATTCATTTGTAGCGATTGAAAATTTCGCAACTTTCTTTCCACTTTCAAGGTTTGTGATTTCTGGCTCGTTTCCCACGTTGCCAATTAACTGTACTTTGTTTCTTAGAGTACTCATAATTAAAAAATTTAAAGATTAATATTGACCTATCTGAACCATTCAGAAAGGCTTTGTTATTGATTTACTTATTATATCCAGAGCGTTTTCCTTTTTTTGTTTTTTTAACTTTTGTTCCGCTTCCTTTTTATTGATTTTGTAAGATTTCATAAGATTCATTTTAGATTTACTTCCCATAGAGCCGACGCTGTTACCTTCTTTTTGTTGCTTAGTGCTTTCGATATTCAGCTTTGTTTAGACATATAAAAAGTGCGAGGCACGAGCCTGATTATGCTGTCGTTCAAAGCTGAATGTTGTTATTTTGCTGTCAAAAAAAGGTATGACGGTGTTGGATTACGGAAGTGATTCTAAATTCTTTGTGAAATACAAAATCATAGGAAGTGGAACAAAATGCAAATACATTTTTACTTATTTGGCGGACTTGATTCGCGCTTTTTACTTGTAATGAAGTGTTCCTTTCCAGAGAATCGGAAAGGGTTAACGGAATGAAAAGTCAAAAGTGTGGATTATGTCCAAGACCTTTGTTAATGAAGCTCTTTTTCTGGAATGCAGTTTTTACGGAATGGAAGGAAATGTGTTGAATGGGATATAAAAATTGATTTCTACTGGTTATTTCAAACAGCTTGTTTGTATAATTAGTTGGATGGTTTAGCAAATCAAAAAACCGAATAAAAAATTTGCGAGGAATTTCGTAAGTAGGTTTGTACTAGCAATTAATTTTATACGACTTAGCTGCTCGTTTTATTACTTCCAATATTAGTCTATTCCAAGTCTTTTATGCATATCCTGCCATTCTTTACCAAATTCAATTTTTTCCATCGCAGCTTTTCGTTTTTCTTCTGGCAAACATTGTATACAAGTTGGATATTGAATGCCTTTATAATGTTTTTTACATTTGGGGCATAATTCCATTTTGTGTAAGTCAAAACTAGATGCACATTTTTTGCAAGCCGTTATTGTATCTTCAAAGGACAGATACTTAATGTTGTCGCTTAAATAAAGTAAAAAAGCCTTTTTTTCAATCGTTTCAGAATCTTTATTTTTTGCTAATTCTCTTTGCAACCAATACCGAATATTTGATAGGTTGTGTTTGTTTCTCCATTTATCTTTTGAAATAAAACACTTATCTCGAACTTCATATGCATCCTCATCCTGATAAAAAATAGAAATAAGTTCGATTTCCGACCTATAAATCGCTTCTTCAAATTCGTGCTTACAATCCGCACAACGATATTTTGGAATTTTCCTTACCCTTTCGCTGGGATTTTTACACATACAATTTGGGCACAAAGGAATTGGGACATATTCATATTTTTTTAGAATATGAGCAGTAAATTCAGATTTATCAATGTTTGGATTAGTGTTTATGTAATCCTTCGCATAAGTTCTTATTATTTCTCTTTTAAATTCTGAATATTTTTTTGGGTGGGAAAGATGCTGTATCGTTAATGTTTCTTTACTACTACATATTTCGCATTTTTCTTTAATGAATTTTGACCTTCTATCCTTCCAATCTTTTGTATGCCAAGACCGTTGTCCTTCTTTGAAGTCACTCCAACATTTTTCTTTTGCAAGTTCTAGCCCAATCTCGTTATTTGCGAGTTTGTCCCTTAATTCTATAAGTCCATGATATGTCAACATTTCGAACTGTTCTATGAATTATAAATATAATGTTATAACGTAAAAAAAGCAGAGATAAAATGACTTTTATTGAAAATGTTTATTATTAAAACAGCTTCTCTTGAATATCTAAAATACCATCTTCTTTTGAAACTTTATTCTTTTTCAAAATACCTTTTAGAGCTTTTCTTCGTTTATCATAAATCCATAGTCTCAGGTTTTTTAAGAGTCCTTTTTCATAATCAGACAGTTCTTTTGGTGCTATTTCAATCATAGCTTCTAATTGGTCTTTACTTTTGGTCTGCATTGCATATTGAAGTCCTAGCCATGTATAAATGTTTGCCCATTCTGTCTGCATGGGTGCTTCATAAGTTCTTGGCATCATATAGGCTAAAGTCTCTGTAAGTGATGCCATTTTATCTCCTGTCATTGAGCAAATGATTCGTGATAATTTGATTCTACCAAGTATATCTTTTGGTATAGTATCTTGCCATGCAGATTTAAAAACTATGATTGGACTTGCAAGACAATCCATAAAATCGAAAACGAAATCACTCTTATCCTTTTTAGTTGGTTTTACAACTTTATCTTTTGCTGATATCGGCTTACGTTCAAAACCGAAATCGAACTGAACTACTTTTAAATTTTCCATGATGTGAGATTTTAAATTAAACACTATCTAATAATACTTGATAATTTGAAGGATGCTTATCTCTGTAATACGCTAAATGACTTTCTCCACTATCTACATCGTACTTTTCACTACTTAATTGATAATGTTCTTCTGCTTCTTGTAATGTCATGTCGGGTTTTTCGGATACTTGTTTCATAATTCTAAGATTTTTTGATTAAACAATATTTGAGCAGTACCTAAACGGAAGCTAAAATCACAGCTCAAAAGGAAACGGAATAAATAAGCGTTGGATGATGGGTAGGCTTTATGCCGTAGTCTTTTGATGGGTGTATTTTACGAGTTTACCTTTGCGCTGATATTGATTGAATACTTTCTACTTACCCATTTTCATGAATACTATATAAAAAAAATAAGAGCCAGCACGAATGCTGACCCTTACTTCCAACAACAAAAGCTAATCGTTTAATTCCTGAATTTTCTTTTCAAGATTTCCTATTCGCTCTTTCAAACGTGTTTCACGCTTGTTTCTCTCTTCTACATATTCCTTTTCAATATTGGCAATTTTGGTTTTATAATACCCTTGCATCGCATTGTAGAATGAAATGTTTGTCAGGTTATTAACATGATTGCTTTCGCCAAAATGTACTTGCTTGGTAAGAATGTACCGAATCAACTTATAAAAGGTTTCCTTTTTGAAATTCTTTTTGAAATTCTCGACAGTTTCCACATCAGTCATCTTGGATGTGTTGCCTAATAATTTTGAAAAGTGTTTTTGTCGACCTACATAGTCCACATTATTTTCAAATAAGGTTAATGAGAAAGCCACCATCTCATCTACCGAAAGCGCTTTCTTCTTTTCAATATAATCGGTTTGACGAATCATCTGAACCATATCCTCAAACTGCTTGTTATGCTCAATGTGTCTTTTACGGATTTCCCTTTCGTTGATTTTCACGATTTGTTCTTCTGGTGTACAATCGGCCATTTTTCTATTGGCTATCGGCTCAGAATATGTAGAATTTTCCGTTTTTGAATCTTCTTTTATCTTCACAAAAATTACTTTATTTAGGTACGTTTTTGGATGAAACATAACACCATCTACAAATCCATTTTCCTTTGCGTAATTATATGTTTCCAACTCTTCCTTGTAATTCTCAATCGCTTCTTCTAGTTCAGTTTTTAGCTCCTCTTCAGAATAGTCGTAATGTTGGTATTCTGTCTTAATTGCTTCTATTGTAGGCTCAATTGGCTCTTCGATTATTTCAACATCATCCAGAAGGTAAACTTTCAATCCGTTTTGTTCCAATTGCGATATAATAAGCTGATTGTTGTCGTCATCAGCCCAATACTTGCGAATTTCAGGAATCAAAAGCACATTCTCTTTCTTCGATTTCTCAATCAAATTCAAAAACGACTTGCTTTTCTTCATTTCATAACAGGCTGATTTTGTACATACCATTTTGCCATCGCCAAACAAATTACCTTGATTTATTGCGTTGAACGGACATGTTGTACAGGCACCAACTTTGGTAATCAATTTTTCATCGATTACATCAAAAGGTGCTTTTTCCAAATCGTAGGTCTGGTTCTTAATCATCTGATTAATTTGATGTGTGTTAAAACTCTCTCCCATTGTTTCCAGCATCATTTGCTGTTCCTCTGGCTCGAAAAGCGCAACACCTACTCCTAATGAAATAGTCATTTCGCCATTACGAACAAATGTTTTAAAACCTTCAATTAGACCTGCTAATTTTAAACGTTGCCTTACAAAGTTTTCTGTTCTCCCCAACCGTTTTGAAATCTCCCTTGGCGAATATTTTTCGCTTAGGAATACTACCGCTTCGGCTTCTTCGGTAGGTTCAACATCTTGTCTTTGCAGATTTTCAATAATTTGAATTTCCAAAACATCATTATTATCATATTCCCTTACGATACTCGGAATTGTTTTCTTTTTCGCTAATTTGCTTGCACGATACCTACGTTCTCCCATTACAATGATGTAATCTTTTCCAGATTTTCGTACTGTAATTGGTTGTAGGACACCGTGTTCTTCGATGCTTTCAGATAGTTGCTTAAGTGCTTCCTCGTTAAAGGATTTTCTTGGTTGCATTGGGTCTGGGATAATCCTTCCAATACTTAGCTCTTGAACTTGAAGTCCAATGGCGCTTTGTGTCAATTTCTTTTTGACCTCATTTTTAACGGTGGTTTTTGCCTTTCCGTTTTTACTTGTAGTACTTGCTGTTGTTGTCATAATACTTAAATTTTAGATTAAACAATATTTTTGCAGAACCCAAACGGAAGACAAAATTTCTGCTCAAAAGGAAACGGAATAAATGAGTTGTTGGCGAAGCGTTGGCTTTATGCCGTAGTCTTTTGATGAGAATATTTTGCGAGTTTATCTTTGTACCAATATTGATATAGATATCTCTCCCTATTAAGCGGACGTTATTTCAAAGTTTTATATTGGGAATATAGCGTTCCTACTCCCAAAGTTTTGGGATTAGTCAGGATTAAGCGAAGTGGAAATCTAAAACTTTGGAATTGTGTCCAAGACTTCTGTTAGTGAAGCTCTTTTCCTGTAATGTAGAGCAACGGAATTAAAGGAAATGTGCTGAGTGAGCTTATTTCAGTATTATTCAAACTAAATAACCCCTGCAAAAGCAGGGGTTAGAATTAAATATATAAAATTATATTCTATTTATTAATTTTATTATTTCCATTGCATCTTCTGCAACCTCACAGCATTCAAAATGGCTAATAAAGCTACACCTACATCAGCAAATACCGCTTCCCACATTGTCGCCAAACCACCTGCGCCCAAAATCAGAACTATTACTTTTACTCCAAATGCTAAACCAATGTTTTGCCAAACTATTTTTCGGGTGGAACGACCTATTTTAATTGCTCTGACTACTTTTGAAGGTTGGTCAGTTTGAATAATAACATCTGCTGTTTCAATCGCTACATCACTACCTAATCCGCCCATTGCGATTCCTACATCGCTTGCTGCTAAAACTGGTGCGTCATTAATCCCATCTCCAATAAAAGCAATCTTATTATTAGGGTTCTGTTTTAAAATTTCAACTTCATTTAATTTATCTTCTGGTAGCAAACCTCCTTTGGCATTTTCAATTCCTAATTCTCTTGCTACTTGTTGAGTGATGGAATCTTTATCGCCAGAGAGCATCATAATGTTTTTAATACCTACTTTGTGCAATATTGTAATTGTTTCTTTTGCATCCTCTTTTAATTCGTCTGCTATCACAACATAACCAGCGAACTTATTATCTATTGCTACTAATACTATGGATTCTACAATAGAATCAGTTTCAGTTGGAACATCTATATTATTGGCAAGCATTAAGGCTTTGTTTCCAACTAAAATTGTTTTACCATTTACAATCCCTTTTAAACCTTTACCTGCGATTTCAGAAACGTCTTTAGCTTCAAAATCTTCTCCGTCTTCCTTATACTCCATTATGGCCTTTGCGATAGGATGTGTGGATTGTTCTTCTATAGCCATTAAGTACTTCATAAAATCAGATTCTTCCCAACCAATAGCCTTTACTTCTTTGATTTTAAAAACGCCTTTGGTAACAGTTCCAGTTTTATCCATTACCAACGTGTTAATTTTGGTCATTGCATCTAAAAACGAAGCTCCTTTGAACAAAATTCCATTTTTTGAAGCTGCTCCCAAACCACCGAAATAACCCAATGGAATGGATATAACCAGAGCACAAGGACAGGATATAACCAAAAATATTAAGGCACGATACAACCAATCTCTAAACACATAATCATCTACAAAAAGGTAAGGAATGAAAGTAACACCTATAGCCAAGAAAACAACAATGGGTGTGTAAATTCGAGCAAATTGTCTGATGAATAATTCTGTTTTTGATTTTCGCGCTGTGGCATTCTGTACCATATCGAGAATTCGAGCAATGGAACTATCCTTAAACTCTTTTGTGGTTTCGATTTCTATAACACCATCCATATTAATACTCCCTGCAAATACTTTTTCGTCTTTTGCAATCGTATCAGGTTTGCTTTCGCCAGTCAAAGCCGCTGTGTTAAATGAACCTTTTTCGGAAAGTAGAATACCATCCAAGGGAACTTTTTCTCCCACGCGTACTTGAACTTTTTCTCCAATTTCAACCGTCTCTGGACTTACAGAAATGTAATCATTATTCCGATAAACTAAAGCTTCATTAGGGCGTACATCGAGCAATGCTTTAATATTACTTTTTGCTCGATTGACTGCTGCACTCTGAAATAATTCTCCAACCGCATAAAAAAGCATTACTGCCACACCTTCGGGATATTCGCCAATAATGAATGCTCCTATGGTAGCAATAGACATTAAAAGGAACTCGGTAAAAAAATCGCCACTTTTAATGCTTTTCCAGCCTTCCTTTATAACAGGAAATCCAACTGGAATATAAGCTATAACATACCAAAGAATACGAATCCAACCAGAAAAATGTGGAAATACTTCAAAATAATCAACAGTAATTCCAACTATCAACATTACGAAACTGAAAATAGCTGGTAAATAGGTTTCAATATTTGAAACTTTTTTAGGACTGCTATGGTTATGACCATCATCGTTACTATGTTGTCCATCAGAACCTGGCTTTAAATCTCTTAGATTAACTTTCTTTTTTTTCATCAAGTTTTGTTTTAGCAACAACTTTTGTTTTGTTGAATTGGTGGACAAGGAACTGTACCATAAGAGCAATACACACAACAATCTCCTTCTTTTGGTTTCATTACCGTTTTGCAATTATCACATTCATAGAAGAATTGACAAGCATTTGTTGGCATATCTTCTTCTTTTTTATGACCACAGTTTGGGCAAGTGATTACTGATTTTAATATAATTTTCATTAGTTTTCTATTTTGTCAGTTATTTTGTAACCAGTTGAAATTATTGCTTTCTCAATTTCCCTCTTATTGGTTTTAGTTTTGTCAAATTCAATAATTGCATTACCCTTTTTGTATGAAGTATTTGAGTTAATAATTCCGTTGAGTTTATTTACTTCATGATTTACGTGTTCTTCGCAACTCGCACAGGTCATTCCATCTATTTTATATTCTGTTATTTTGATGTTTGATTTATCAACTACTATGACTTGCTTTTCTGTGTTTGGATAAAAAATACTTGAGTAATATGGAAACGCCAACATTATAATTGCGAATACTGTAATAATCCCTAGAAAGGTTTTTGATTGAATAAATTTTGGTTTTTCATCTGTTTCACATTCACAATCGATTTCTTTTTCTGGTTTCAGTTTTTGATACCAAGCAAAGACAAGTACTAATATTGTAAGTCCTATTAAATAAGGTCTAAATGGTTCTATCCAAGAAAAAGTTGAAGCTACACCACTTGTTCCTGCAATTAAAGCCAAAACAGGTGTGATACAACACAATGAAGCCGTAATTGCCGTTAGTAAACTAGTGATGACTAATTTGTTTTTCATAATTACTTTAATTATTTAATATTTATATCCAACGCCTTACTTTATTTACATACGCTAAATAATCATTACCAAACTCTCGTTCTAAAAATGCTTCTTCTAATCTAATTTGCGTATTTATACTTATAGTTGATAATGAAATTATCAATAGTGTAAAAGCATTTGGAATGACCAAAAACAATCCCATATTCGCAATCATAATTCCGAGAAAGATTGGGTTACGGGAAAATGAAAATAATCCTTTAGTTACAAGTTTCGTCTTATTCTTTTCATCAATTCCAATTCTCCACGAATTAGCCATATGTGATTGAGCAATCCAAACTATGATTAGAGAAATAATTAAAAATCCCCAACCAATTATGGATAAAATTTCATTTTCTATATACCAAAAAGGAAGTAAATATTTATACCATTCAATCTTAAAAGCGTAGATTCCAACAACAACTAATTCCATAAAAGTTATTACGGTAAATACCTTTCCATTAAAACCGTGAGCATCATCAGTTTTATTAAAGGTCAATGGATTAATGCCTGTTTTATTTTTTAATAAAATTGACCTGATTACAAATACAAATAGAAAGTAAATTATAAAGAAAATGAATAAAAGCATTGATTCCTATATTAATTATGGTGATACAAAAATGCTATAAAAACCAATGCAATGGAAGTGCAATTATTATCCACTACACTTATCACATATACCTTTTACAACCAAGTTTACATTTTCTGAAACAAAACCATCAGGTACTTTTATTTGAGGTATTTTATGGTCTGTTAAGCAAATGGTTTCATTACAATTATTACAATGAAAGTGTAAATGCAAATCAGTTTTTATATCGCAATTACAACCTTGTTCACATAACGCATATTTTGTAATCCCAGTACCATCATCTATTTGATGCACAATCGCTTTTTCCTCAAAAGTTTTTATAGTTCTGTATAATGTAGTTCTATCTGCTTTTACAAACGCATTTTCTATGTCACTTAAAGTAACAGCTACCTCTTTTTCTGCAAGAAACTTATAAATTAACATACGCATTGCTGTAACACGAATGCTTCTCGACTCTAATACTTGTTCTATTGTTTCCATAATTAATGTTCGTGTTCTGCTTCGCCCTTTTTCATTTCAGCAATTAAATAATATGCATTATTATAAGCAAATTTCATGGTTTTATCTTGCTCTTCAGTAAATTGAACAGCAATCCAATCGCCATCTTTTGCCCCTAAAAGCACTTCAATAGGTTTAAAACTCCAATCTTCATTTTCTCTTTCTACTGAAAAAACATAAAACCTATCGCCCTCTTTTATAATAGCACTTTCTGGTAATGCCTTAGTTTCTGTATTCTCAACTTGAATTTTACCTCTTATATACATCCCTGGAATTAGATTCCCTTTTTTGTTTTCAATTTCAGCGTGTACGTGAAGTGCTTTAGGATTATCTTCAAAAGTCTTACTTACCGAATAGATTTCAGCTGTAAGATCTTCTTCTGTATTGGACTGTAAATTGAAAATCACTTTTTGACCTTTCTTTACTTTATAAACGTCTTTTTCGAACACCATTAAATCTGCGTGAACGTGATGCGTGTTTACAATTTCAAAAAGTTCGGTTTGTGGCTCAACATATTGTCCTGTTTTAACTTCAACTTTTTGGACAAAGCCTTCTATTGGGCTTATTAATGATATACTTTGAGCAATTGTTCCATTTCGTATTGATGACGTGTTTATGTTTAATAGTCTCAATTGGGCTTCCAATCCGTTTACCATCGCTTTAGAGGCATCATATTCTGCTTCGGCTTTTTGAAAATTTGCACCAGAGCCAACTCCTGCATCATTTAATTTTTGTTGACGCTCGTAGTTCTTCTTTAAAAAATTACTGTTGCTAAAAGCATTCAAATAATCAGTCTGCATTTTTATAATATTAGGATGTGATAGATATGCAACCACTTGACCTTTTTTAACTTTATCGCCTTCAATAACTTTTATAGATACCACATTAGCACCAACTACAGAAGTTATTGCAGCTTCGTTTTGTGGTGGCACTTCCAATGTGCCATTCGCTTCTACATAACCGCTCATATTGCGCAATACCAAGGTGTCAGTTTTCATTTTTAAGGCGTCAAACTGTTGCTGTGAAAGCATCACTTCTTCTTCATCACTATGGGCTTCTTCAGCTTCTGGCTTTGCATCTTCATTGTGTTCATGACCATCGCCTTCTTTATGACTTTCTTTATTTCCACATGCAACAACTAAAAGTGAAACTGCAAGTAATGTTAAGATTATATATCGTGTGTTTTTCATTTTCTTATTTATTAAAATATTGTAGTTGAAATGTACTTTCTAAATAATTTATTAATGCTTCTTGAGCTTGTAATTCAGATTGGATAGCTTCTTTTATGAGTTGTGTAAATCCTGTATAATCTACCTCGCCTTCTCTATAGGCAAATAAAGCACCCACTTTTTGTTCTTTTACAAGTGGTAAAACCTCATTTTTATAGAAAAGCCAAGAGGTCTTCCATTTTTGATAATTCTCTTTTGATTGTAGAAACTTGGATTGTACTTCTTGTTTTTTAAACTGAATGTTCGTTTCGGCAATTTCCTTATCTATTTTTGCAGTTTCAACTTTTGCTTTATTTGTACCAGACAAAAAAGGAATAGAAACACCTGCTTGATACGTATAAAAACCTGAATTTCCATTTACATTTTGTAAACCACCTTGAAGATTTAACTTGGGTAAGTTATCTGCTTTGGCAGCTTTATATGTTGCTTCTGCTTCTGACACTTGTAATTGTGCTAGACCATATAAGGGATGTTCTTCTATGCTAAAAGTATCAACATCAATTTCATTGGTTATTTCAAAATCATTTGGAACCGTATAGAACGTATCAGAAACCAGCCATAGGTTTAACTGTTGTAATGCAATATTGTATTCACTTTTTGATTGCATAAATTTATTTTGAATCTGTAAGGCTTGATTTTTAGCTGCTGAATATTCTAACTTGGAAATAGCTTCAACTTCATAATTTAATGCTACTGCTTTTTCAAAATTGGTATATATAGAATCTAATTCTTTGTATAATTTATAATTCCTTTTACTCTGCAAGGCATTTGCCCACGCCTTTTTCACTTCCAATTCTAAATCTAATTCTGAAAGCTGAAACGCCTTTTGAGCTAATTGAATGCGTTGTTCTTGCAATCGCTTTTTTGCAGAAATACCGAACACATCAATGTTACTTTGACCAATTCCAATAGTCGTATAAATACCATTTCCGTTATTAATTTCCTCGCCTCCAGTAAAAATTTGAGATGTACCAAAATCGTAAGCTGTACTTTTTAACTGTTCTTGTTTGCTAATTTCTAATTGCTTTTGTTTTAAAAGCGGAAAATTTTCTTTTGATAATTTAACCGCTTCATTCATTGAAATAATTGGTAACGTATCATTAACTTCTTGGGCGTTTCCTGTTATTGGCAACAAAAACATAAAAGCTACCATTACAGTAACGATAATTACTTTTTTATTTGCTCTAAACTTGAATGATTTGCTTTCTACCCAATGATATAATATCGGCAACACGAACAATGTTAATAATGTAGAGGTTAGTAAACCACCAATTACAACCGTCGCTAAAGGTCTTTGTACTTCTGCACCAGCTGATGCTGAAATTGCCATAGGTAAAAACCCTAAAACATCTGTAAAAGCCGTCAGCATAATTGGCCTAATTCTTCGTTTTGTACCTTCTATAATTCTATCTTTAAGATTGGTAACACCTTCTTCTTTCAACTCATTCAGTCCGCTTATCATTACCAGACCGTTAAGAACAGCGACGCCAAACAAAACAATAAAACCTACACCTGCCGAAATACTAAAGGGCATATCCCTTAACCACAATGCTACTACACCACCAATGGTTGCCATAGGAATTGCGATATAAATCATTAAAGTTTGTGGCAACGATTTCAAAGCAAAATAAATAAGTACAAAAATGAGCAATAACGCAATTGGAACTACAGTTTGTAATCTGTTACTTGCACGTTCTAAGTTTTCAAATGCACCACCATACCTAATAAAATAGCCAGTTGGTAATTCAAGTTTAGCGTCTAACTTTGATTTAATCTCGGTTACTAAAGATTTTACATCACGCCCTCTTACATTAATACCAACATAGGTCCTTCTGTTTGTATTATCCCTGCTTATTTGCATTGGGCCTGCTTTGTAGCTTATATCTGCAACTTCACGAAGTGGAATTTGAGTACCAGACGGTAAATTAATATATAAATTTTGAACATCTGAAATATCCTTTCTGTTTTGAGAATTTAACCTTACCACTAAATCGAATCGCTTTTCGCCTTCAAAAATAATTCCTGCTGTTCCACCTGCAAAAGCCGATTGAACGATTTGATTTAAAGTATTTATTTGCAGTCCGTATTGTGCTAATTTATTTCTATTGTAGGTAATGGTCATTTGTGGTAAGCCTGTTGTGGCTTCGGCCTTCATATCTCCAATACCTTCTGTACCTGCAATAATTTGAGATATTTCTTCTGCTTTTTGAGACAGTACATTTATATCTTCTCCATAAAGTTTTATGGCAATGTCCTCTCTAACACCTTCTAGTAATTCGTTGAAGCGCATTTCGATAGGTTGTGTAAATTCATAGTTAACACCTGGAACGATTTCAACCGCTTCTTTCATCTTCTCTATCAATTCATCTTTTGTAATGGCTGTTGTCCATTCGCTTTTTGGCTTCAGAATTACAAAAACATCAGCCAAATCCATTGGCATTGGGTCTGTTGGAATTTCAGCAACACCAATTCGACTTACAATTTTTTCAACTTCTGGAAACTTTGCCTTTACAATTTGTTCAATTTTTGTAGTCGTTTCAATAGTTTCTTTAAGGGAACTACCTGGTTTTAAAATGGCGTGAAACGCAATATCTCCTTCATCAAGTTGTGGTATAAATTCGCCTCCCATTCTCGTAAACATAAAGACTGCAATACCAAATAAAACAACAGAAACACCAATTATTAGTTTACCTTTCTTTAAGGCTTTTTCTAACAACGGTTGATATTTACGTTCTACCCAATGCACAAATTTATCGCCATATGATTTTTTGTCGTTTTTTGGTGCTCTTAAAATCAAGGCAGACATCATTGGCACATAGGTCAAACAAAGCACCATGGCGCCAATCATTGCGAAAATGAATGTCAATGCCATTGGTTTAAACATTTTCCCTTCAATACCTTGTAAAGCCAGAATTGGAAGAAAAACAATAAGGATAATAAGCTGACCGAAAAACGCAGCATTCATCATTTTTTTTGAAGCATTTGAAGCTACCTTATCTCTTTCTTTTGCTGTAAGGCTCTTCTTTTTAAGTACTCGGGATGTAATGAGAAATACAGTACTTTCAACTATTATTACTGCTCCATCTACAATGATTCCAAAATCAATCGCACCCAAGCTCATTAGGTTTGCCCACACATCAAATACATTCATCAATATAAAGGCAAACAACAACGATAATGGGATAGTGGATGCTACTATTAAACCACCTCGCCAGTTTCCTAATAAAAAAATGAGTACAAATATTACAATTAATGCGCCTTCAATAAGGTTTGTTGCTACAGTTGATGTAGTTTCTGCTATTAATTTACTTCGGTCTAATAAAGGTTCAATAATTACACCTTCGGGTAATGACTTTTCTATTTGAGCCATGCGCTCTTTTACATTCTCGATAACATCGTTTGAATTAGCCCCTTTAAGCATCATTACCAAACCACCTACAACTTCGCCTTCGCCATCTTGTGTTAATGCGCCGTAACGTATAGCAGAGCCAAATTGCACTTTGGCAATGTCTCCAATAGTTATAGGAATATTATTTATATTTTTTACTGTAATTTTTTTAATATCATCCAAACTACGCACTAAGCCTTCGCCACGAATAAAATTGGCTTGATGGTTCTTTTCGATATATGCACCACCTGTATTTTGATTGTTGTTTTCCAACGCTTCAAAGACATCGGTAATTGTTAATCCGATTGCTCGCAACTCATTTGGGTCGACAGCGACTTCATATTGCTTAATTTTTCCACCAATAGCATTAACTTCAACAACACCCTCAACCATTGCCATTTGACGTTGTACTATCCAATCTTGCATGGTGCGCAAATCAGTAACCGAATATTTGTCCTTATATTCTGCTTTGACTTTAAGTGTGTATTGATATATTTCTCCAAGACCAGATGAAATAGGCCCCATTGAAGGTTCTCCGAATCCCTCGGGAATTTGTCCTTTAATGTCGTTGAGTTTTTCAGCGACTAATTGACGCGGCAGATATGTTCCCATATCATCGTCAAAAACTATGGTAACAACTGATAAGCCAAAACGAGAAATTGAACGAATTTCTTGAACATTAGGCAGATTACTCATTGCCACCTCTACTGGATAAGTAATAATTTGCTCAATATCCTCTGTTCCTAAATTTGGTGCTTGTGTAATGACTTGTACTTGGTTGTTGGTAATATCTGGAACAGCATCGATTGGTACTTGGGTCATACTCCAAATACCTGCTCCAACAATGGTAAGTGTTAGCAAACCAATGATGAATTTGTTATTGATTGAAAAATCAATGATTTTATTAATCATAGAATTATAGTTATAATGAATTTATAAATAAAGAATAGTTACCAACTGGTATCGATGGTAGCATAGATTTATAATATACCTGCGTTTGCAGGTATTCATTATACTTGTGGTGGTTGTAAAACGGAATTTGTGAAGTCTTTTTCTGAACCGTTTAGGTATAAAACATCTTTTGTGGAAATAAAAGATATGTCTAATTTTAAATCTGGAATATCAAAATGCACAGCACTTACATGGCAGCATTGACAAATACAAAAAGGCGAACATAAATCTGAATCTTGATGTTGATGGTCATTGTCCATTCCTTGTGAAATTTCTGTTTGAACCTCATTATCAAGCGTAGCATTATCTTCGCAAGGTGCTAAATTAAGCGCGAAAATATAAATTGATAATATGAAGGCTAAAAATTTCATCGTAGCAAAGATATAAATTATTTAATGCAATGGTGTTGCAAATAACGTATGCATGTAACTTTTATTATAGAAGAGCCTTAATTAACAAGGCTCTTCTATAATTATTATTAATGGTCATGGTCTGAATGATCCTCTTCATTTTTATCTCCTGATTGATTCATTACCATATCATGTTCATATTTACAACATCCTGGTAAATTACTGTAAGCTTCCTCATTTCCAGAAACCTTTTCAGTATCATAACCTGATGCTGCAATTGCGTTATGAATTGCCATTTCATCTGTTTTGGCATCATCAAAAGACACATCTATTTTCTTTTTATCGACATCCCATGTTGCATTTGCCACACCTTCAACTTTGTTAACAGCTTTTTCAATGGTTTTTTTACACATTCCGCAATTACCTCTAACACCAAAAGATATATCCGCCATAGCCATGTCTTTAGATACTTCCGTTTTTGTTTCTGTTGTTTCTTGCTTGGTTTCGTCTTTACAACTTGTTAAACCTATAGCCATTACTACTGCTAAACTTAAAATTACTTTTTTCATTGTTTTAAAATTTAATTGTTATTATTTGATTTTTACTATTCGATTACTTGTTTTACTTCTCCACAGGTTAGCATTGCGCCCCCAAAATATGGATTGATTACTTTTTCTTCCCTGCTCAACCAGTATGCACCGTTGTTATCGTCTACCATCGGGCAAAACTCAACAAAGACTTTTTCATTGATACCAAATGTCTGAATCGTACTAATTAAATGTGATGAGAGGTGCTTAAAATGATTTCGTTGTGATTCAATATTTGATGTGTTTGAAATTGATGTTGCCGATGCTTTTATTTCTTTTTCTAATGACATCCAATGACCATGAGCCTCTTTATCTTTTAATAGCTTCATATCAACCTTAGATAAATTACCCAATAGTCTTTTTGATTCTGTTATTACGTTATTAGATTCATCTTTAAGCAAAGCATCTTTTAATTTGATATAATCATTAAAAACGACTTTCAATTGATTCTTAAAGTCCTTAGACACTTTTATCCTCTCATTCATATTAGAATGATTCTCAATATTTACGGAAGGATTGTTTCCCATTCCAAGATGTCCTTCATGACCAGTCATAACTTTACCACCTTTTTTATTCATCATTGATTTTTTACCTTGTAATTGTGCTGCTCCATCAACAGTAAATGTTCCATTTGTTACTATCTCATCGTCAATACTCAAACCCTCTAACACCTCATAATTATCGCCAATTTGATTACCTAATGTAATAATGCGCATTTCAAAAATAGGTTGAGTAGGGTCTGTTTTAATATAGACAACAGAACGCTCTCCTGTCCATAAAACAGATGTAGATGGAATGGTCAATACGTGTTCGTTACTTGAATTCATTCCTTTAACTTTTCCTTCAACAAACATTCCTGGCTTAAAAACGTCCTGTTTATTGTTGAGTACAGCTCTTAATTTCACAGTTCTTGTTTTTGTATCTAAAACAGGGTCTATAAAATCTACTTTGGCTTTAAATTCTTTATTAGCATAAGCATTAGTAGTGACTGAAATCTCTTGTCCTTTTTTAAATAAATCGATTTGATTTTCATAAACATCAAAATTTGCCCAAACTGTTTTTAGATTAGCTATTTTGAGTAAAGGTTGACCTTGTTTGATATAATCCCCTTGTTCTACTAATTTTTCAAAAACTGTACCTGAAACCGTTGCATATACTGGAAAGTTTTCTTTAACCTTACCAGAAGTTTCAATTTGATTAATCTGATTTTCAGAGAGCTTCCACAATTTTAATTTGTTACGTACAGCTTTGTATAATGCAGGTTGTGATTCCTTTAATGAAGCTGCTGTGATAAGTTCTTGTTGCGCTGCATATAATTCTGGCGAATAAATAGTTGCTAATAACTGTCCTTTTCTAACTTCTTCGCCTGTAAAACTTACATTTAGACGTTCTATTCTTCCTGAAAAATAACTAACTTGAACTGCATTAGCTTCTTCATTCTCTACAATTTTCCCTGATAATTTAACTGTATTATCTTCTGTTTTACCTTTACCAACAATTGACGTTTGAATGTTTGCCAATGCCATAGCGTTTTCTGTAAGCTTGAATTGATCTGCTAATAAACCATCACTTCCACTTGCAGCAGGAATTAAATCCATACCACAAATTGGGCAATCGCCTGGTTCTGGTTGCATAACCTGTGGATGCATAGAACACGTCCACATTTGGTTGGTTTCTGTTGTTGCTTCGTGATTATGTTCAGTTTCTTTAGCAGATGAATTACCAAAAAGAAACCATCCTAACAAAAGTCCTACTGCTAATATTCCTATGTAAATGACTAATTTATTATTTTTCATTTTCTAATCGTTTTATCATTGCTTTCATTTCTTCTATTTCCTTACGTTGCGCTTCAATAATAGCATTTGCTAATTTTTTGACTTCTGGGTCTTGAATATCTGCTCGTTCACTTGTTAGTATGGCAATAGAATGATGAGGAATCATCCCTTTTAACCAAAGCACATCTCCTACAATTGGTGCTTGTGCTCTAACTAATCCTAATGCACTTACAAAAAGCACTAGGCTTCCTATAAGTATTGCTATATTCTTCTTTTTGTTTTTATACATTTTCAGCATGAATAATAGCATAATAACTGCCATCGTTGAAATCCCTAAGCAAACCATATAAAAGCGAGTCAAGCTGAAATATACATGGTCTATGGCATAGGTATTTAAGTACATGGTTATATACATTGCTATAAATGACAACCCTAACATTAAAAAAAATGTTTTATAGTTTCCTTTATTTGAGTGTTGATTTGAATTTTCCATAATTATTTGATTTTATAGTTAAACTTTAATTGTTCTTAATCTTAATGCGTTGGCTATAACTGAAACCGAACTAAAACTCATGGCTAATGCTGCAATCATAGGCGATAGTAAAATTCCGAAGAATGGGAACAAAACACCTGCTGCAATCGGCACACCTAATGTGTTATAGATAAGTGCAAAAAATAGATTCTGTTTAATGTTTTTCATTACAGCATCGCTTAAATTTCTGGCTTTTACAATACCGTGCAAATCGCCTTTTACCAAGGTTATCATGGCACTTTCTATAGCTACATCTGTTCCTGTACCCATTGCGACACCTACATCACTTTTAGCAAGTGCTGGTGCGTCATTAATACCATCGCCTGCCATAGCAACAACCTTTCCTTTTTCTTGTAGTTTCTCTACTTCTTTAAGTTTATCCTCAGGCAACATACTTGCTTTAAAATCTGTAAGATTTAATTCTGTTGCTACTGCTTGTGCTGTGTCGTGATTATCGCCTGTTAACATGATGACTTCAATACCTTTGTCTTGAAGTTCTTTAATGGCTTTGGCGCTAGTTTCCTTAATTTTATCGCCTATTACTACATAACCAGTAACCTTTTTATCTATTGATAAATAAGAAACTGTTTTCCCTTGTTTTTGATAAACTTTAGCTTCTTCCTCCATTTGCGAGGTTATCTCAGCATTGGCATAATCCATCATCTTAGGATTTCCTAATGCCACCTTTTTATTATTAACAGTAGCTTCTACACCTTTACCTGTAACGGCACTAAAATCTTCGGATTTTAAAATTTCTGCGTTTTGTTCTTTTCCATATTTAACGGTAGCTTCTGCCAATGGATGTTCGCTGTTTTTGTTCAATGAAACAATATATTCCAGAATATCACTTTCGCTAAAATCAGCATCAAAAGAACCTACTGTTTCAACGGTTGGTTTTCCTTCAGTAATTGTTCCTGTTTTATCTACAATTAGTGTCGTAACCTTATCCATTTTTTCAAGTGCTTCAGCATTTTTAATCAACACGCCATTTTGAGCACCTTTACCAACACCAACCATTACAGACATAGGTGTTGCCAATCCTAAAGCGCAAGGACAGGCTATTATCAAAACAGCGATAGCATTTACAAACGCATAAACATAAACTGGTTCTGGTCCCCAAATTGCCCAAACCGCAAAAGTTAGTAAAGAGATAATGACCACAACAGGCACAAAATAACCTGATACTTTATCGGCTAAATTTTGAATTGGCGCACGACTCCTACTGGCATTGTTAACCATATGGATGATTTGAGAGAGTAGCGTATCACTCCCCACTTTTTCAGCTTTCATTAAAAAAGATTGGTTGCCGTTTATTGTTCCGCTACTTACTTTATCATTTACTGTTTTATTAACAGGAATTGGCTCTCCAGTAATCATTGACTCATCAATGGTTGTATCTCCTTCTGTTATCGAACCATCCACAGGAATCTTATCGCCTGGTTTTACTTTTAGAATATCATTTAATTCAATAGCATCGATGGTAACTTCAACATCTTCGCCATCTACTACTTTTATAGCTTTATTGGGTGCTAGCTTTAACAATTCTTTTACTGCTGAATTGGTTTTACTATGCGCACGAGCTTCTAAAAGTTGACCTAAAAGCACTAATGTTAGAATGACGGTTGCTGCTTCAAAATAAACGTGTACTGCTCCAGATTCCGTTTTGAACTGACTTGGAAAAATATCTGGAAAAAACATACCAAAAATACTAAATAACCAAGCTACACCAGCACCTATTCCAATAAGTGTGAACATATTAAGATTCCAGGTTTTTATACTTTTATAGGCACGTTCAAAGAACATCCATGTTGCATAAAACACGACAGGAATTGATAATGCGAATTGAATCCAATTCCAATATTTTTGTTCCATGATGTCATACAATGGATTATTGGTCAACATTTCGCTCATTGCGATTAAGAAAATTGGCAATGTGAATATTACTGCAATCTTAAACTTCTTTAATAATTTTTTATAGGTCTTCTCTTCCGCTGAACTATCTGCTTCCATTGGCACTAAATCCATTCCGCATTTAGGACAAGCACCTGCTTCATCTTTTATTATTTCTGGATGCATAGGACACGTCCATTGTTCTGCTGAAGTTGTGGATAGATTTTGTTCTTCGACTAAATCCATGCCGCAGACAGGACAATCGCCTGGTTTGTCATAAGTTTTTTCGCCTTCGCAATGCATAGGACAATAAAACGTACCTGTGCCTTTTCCTTTTGGTTGTTTTTCCTTTTCTACTTTGGTATGATGATGCTCTCCTGCTTTATGAATACTATATTTTCTACCATCATTTTCTAAAGCTTCTTGAAACTTTTCTATTGGAATATGAGATTCCATTTCTATTGTTGCTTCTGCTTTTTCTAAATCAACAGAAGCCTTTGAAACACCTTCCACTTTTGAAAGTGTTTCTTCTACGTGACTGCGACAACCGTTGCAAGTCATTCCGTGTATGTGATATGTATGTTTCATTTTTTTATATTTTAAATTATTTCATCATTTTATGTTCATCCATATCCATTCCCATATGCATATTTCCATCTTCATCAGTATGAGATTTCATAAAAATATATTGAGAAAGAAAAATGAGAACAATTCCAATTGCTGACACTATAAGTACAAAAGGATCATTTAGATATTTCATATAAATAAATGCACCCAAAATAATTACATCCATTAGTATGGCAATAATTGGAATAATTGGATTGAATTTTACTTCTTTTTTCAGACGTCTAAAAAGACCCCAATGAATAGCTATATCCATTATTAAATAAAAAATAGCACCAATGGAAGCTATTCGAGTTAAGTCGAACAAAATAGTTAAGAGAATTGCCAAAGAAACTGTAAAAATCAAAGAAGGGTTTTTAAGTTTTTTGATGCGATTTAGATTAGGAACTTGTTTCATATTACCTAACATTCCTAACATTCTTGAAGCAGAATATACGCTGGCTATTACACCAGAAACAGTTGCTATAATGGCAAGAAAAATAGTCAATATAGAACCCCATTCTCCAAATACTGGCTTTGCTGCAGCAGCTAAAGCATAATCTTTAGCTATAATAATTTCTTCAATAGTTAACGCTCCTGAAACTGATAATGCCAAAATAACATAG
This sequence comes from Wocania ichthyoenteri Th78, assembly GCF_000789235.1. GTDB lineage: Bacteria > Bacteroidota > Bacteroidia > Flavobacteriales > Flavobacteriaceae > Wocania_A > Wocania_A ichthyoenteri. The sequence continues at coordinate 2,773,584 of NZ_KN525716.1, read as the reverse complement.
ATAATTGTGCAAACAACAATTGAAATAATAATGGAACGTCCTACATTTTTATGAGGGTTTTTTATATCTCCTCCTTGATTAGTTATTGTTGTAAACCCTTTATATGCTAGAATTGCCAAAGCTAATGCAGCTATAAAACCAAAACCATCTGGTAAAGTTTGACTATTAGTAGTAATAAAGTTTCCTGTGATAGTTGGCAAACCTGAAATTACCAAACCTGAAATTGCTAATAAAGCGATACCTATAACTTTTATAATAGCTGTTAAAGTTGCTGTTGCTTCAATAATTTTGTTTCCAGATATGTTTATAATATATGCCAGCACTATAAGAAACACACCTAATACAGAAGCATATCCAGCATATTCTTTTGGAAAAAGGCGTAAGGTATAAGCACCAAAAGTACCAGCCACTAAACTTTCAGCAACTACCATTGACACGTACATTAGTAAAGAATAAGAACCTGCTAGTGTACCAGGACCATATGCTTTTGTTAGGAATTTTGCAACACCACCAGAAGAAGGGTACGTATTTGAAAACTTTACATAAGAATAAGAACTAAAGCCAACTACTAAAGCACCTGCAATAAATGCAATAGGAAATAAATCGCCAACTAATTCAGCAATTTGGCCCATTAGCACAAAAATTCCTGCACCAATCATTACACCAGTACCTAATGATATTGAGCCTAATAATGAGAGTTTTTGATTATTTATTTTTGATATTTTCATAAAGTAGTTTTTTAATTTAATTACTGAAAGCTATGTGATAAGTATGTTTCATTTTGATGCTTTTTTGTGCATTCCTGTTGTTAAATCATATTTTCCATTTGAAAGCGGTGTGATTTCAAAATAAAAAGCTGTTGGTGCTTTGTAATTTCCGTAAGTACGAATGCCTTGCATATCGCATTGCATATTGTACAATCGTAATTTTCCGTTACTTTCTGCAACTGTATAAAAATCCTTGGAAAACCATTTTAAAGTTGAGGATATTTCAGTAGGAATATCATTCAACAAATGATTGTTAATTGGGAACTCCGTAAATAGTATTAGATTTGGCGAAAGGTTATTGTACCTACCAATAAATAAACTATTATTAGTTTTAGCAACGCCATACCAACTGATACTCCCAATTTTAACTGGAACGGTTAGTAGTGAATTATATTCAATTCCTTGTGAAGTTAGTACTTCATCAAACTTTTGATTTACATAAGATTTAATTCCTAAAGTTAATATTAAATACAAAGAGCTAATAGCTATTCCAATCTTACTATATAAACTTCTTGAGTCTTTATTTCTGAAGTATGTAAGGCTTAAAATTAAACCTAATAATAAAGGCAAAGTGTAAAAAGGGTCAACTATATTAATACTATCGAAGCTTACTCGATAATTGGAAAAAGGCAACAATAGCTGAGTGCCATAGGTTGTAAATGCATCTAATAGCATATGTGTAAATAGAGCAAGCCAACAAAAAATTAAAAGTCTTACATAAGAAATTTGCTTTGTCCACTTTAGTTTTGTTAATATAAAAGCTATTAAAATTGAGCCTATTAAACTAAACAAAATGGAATGACTGAAACCTCTATGAATACTTATTCGTTCTAGTGATGAATAAAATGGAATCAAAACAACATCGAGATCTGGAATAGTAGCGATAATAGCACCAATTACTGCGCCTTTGTATCCTATTTTTCGACCAAGAATTACTTCGCCAATTGCTGCTCCTAATGCTGCTTGTGTTAAACTATCCATATTATTTTATACTATTTAATTAGGCTATCTATCCAAACTATGATTTCATTTCTATCATTTTCAGAAAATTTTGCATCACTATGAATTTTAGTGTACGAGGAAAGTGGCATTTCATTACTTTCAATTTGTTTAATTATTGACCGAATTTTGCTTGATTTTCTTCGGTTTGATAAAGAATCCCATGCACTAAAATTAAGTTCAGCCTTACCTTGCTTGATATGATCTTCTAAAAACCAAGCAACGGGTTGTATTTTGTTATACCAAGGATAATTTGTGTTGTTGCTATGGCAGTCATAACAAGACACTTGTAACTTGCTTTTTATGTTATTTGGAACTTTGTTAACTAACATAAAATCGGTTACTGGAACAATATCGCTTTGGTTGCGTTCTGTGGGAATAAATTGTATTCCCACAAAAGCAACTAATAAAACCAACACTATTTTTTTTACAATTTTCATTTAGTTAATCTCTTTCTGTACTTTACCACATTTTAGCATTCTACTTCCGTAATACGGGTTACGCACTTCTTCGCTTTTACTTAACCAAGCACTACCTTTATCGTACATTGGGCAAAACTGCTCGTATAAAGTATTTGCTGTTCCTGTAATGACGACCAAATCTGTTACATCTTTACTTAAAATTTTAAAATGTTCGCGTTGATGTGCTATTGGACTTTCTGAAATATGTTCTGCGTGTTCTACTGCATCTTCAATAATCTCTTTTAATTCTGTTTGTTGCTCCTCTGTATATTTAGAAATAGCTAAAATTTCTAAACTTTTTTTCATTACTGCGCCAAACTCTTTTGCTTTTGCTTCATCATCAGAAACTAAAGCATCTTTTAGATTAAAATAATCTTTAAGTATCATTTCGGCATTCCCGTCTTGATTGCTATTCATTGCCATTTCTTTTTTATCACTATCGTGATGACCATCGCTATTGTCGTGATTCATTTCTGTATTATGACCTTCATCGTAGTTATGTTCTTTTTTTGCGTCTTTGCAAGACATTGCTGTTAATGTTAAAAATGCCATTGCTAAAATTCCAGTTGTTACTTTTAAGTTTTTCATTGTTTTGTTATTTATGTTAATTGTTTAAAATCTTACCAAAAGTCCGCCACCCCAACCATATCGGTTGTTATAGTTTCCTTGTATTGAAAAATTTCGTGATAAAATATAAGAGGCTCCAACCAACCATTGGGTTTCGCCTTCGTATGAATTATTATTCTCCAAATTATTGACCCAACCAAAGTCAGCTCTATATTCATATTCGCCTTCTATAAAAAATCTTGGAAAAAGTAGAAGCTCTCTATCTAAGCGAATTCTAGGACGCAGTTGATGGTCCATGCTAACATCTACATTAAATCTATATGGTGTGAAATATTTAACGCCAACTAATCCTACGGTATTAAACGTGTCATAAGAATCTGGTGTTGATGTTTCGGTGTTTATACCTGCATAAACACGTACCCAATCATTTAAGTATCGGTTATAATTTACTTCTGCTTCAAGATTTTTATTATAATCCAATTCGGTTCTTAAACTAAATTCATTTCTAATATTACTGGACATAAGGTTTAATTCTGTGAAATTTGAACCTGCACGAGCCCTTCCCCAAGAATAATAATGGTCAGTTTCATTGATGAGTTTTTGAACTGGATATGCTTCCATTCTTTGATCTCTCGGTGTGTCATAACTAAATACCCTTGCCATACCACCCATCATATGATATAATACGTGACAATGAAAAAACCAATCGCCATATTCTTCGTTATAAAATTCAATAACTACTTTTTGCATTGGTGGCACGTTAACTGTATGTTTTAATGGCGAGCGTTCTCCGTTTTCATTAATAACCCTGAAATAGTGACCGTGAAGATGCATTGGGTGGTGCATCATTGTTAAGTTATTTAAGGTTATTCTTGTAACCTCTCCACTTTTAATTTTAATTTTATCGGTTTCGGATAATGGCACACCATTTATACTCCAGACATAGCGTTGCATATTACCAGTTAGATTGAGTAAAATGTCAGTTACGGGTATATCTTCCTTATAAGTAGTATTTTCTTTTGCCTTTAAAAAGTCATAGTTGAAATATGTTTTACGTGCATCATAATCAAACGAAGTGCTATCTTTTTGCATCATAGACATGTCATGTTTCATAGGCATTGAGTCTTTTTTCATTTCCATCTTATACTTATCATTCATCTTCATATCCATTTGGTCATTCATCTTACCATCTTTCATCGACATCTTATTGTTCATCTCCATTTTCATGTTGCCGTCTTTCATATCCATCTTCATTCCATACTTTTCCATTAAAGCTTTAGGTGTGTTTTTCTTTTGATTACCTGCCATTGCAGGTGCTCCCATTTTCATATCCATTTTTGCCATTTGCTTCATCATTGCTACTTTGTCTGGTCTATCTATTACAGTTGCAGGAAAAAGTTTTCCAGTACCCAAACGAATTGATGTGTAGCCCGACCCATCTTGTGCGGTTGCAGTTACCTCTAATGTACCGTTTGGTATCGTAACTATGACATCATAGGTTTCTGCTATACCAAAGAGAAACCTACTTTTATTGACTGGTGTGACATCGACACCATCACTTGAAACGACTGTAGCATTACCTGCTCCAAAATCTATCCAGTAATAAGTAGAGGCAGAGGCGTTGATAAACCGAAGTCTTACTTTTTCTCCAGGTTTAAACTTTGGATATTCTGCAAGTTTTTTACCATTAGAAAGAAATGCAGGGTAATAAATATCTGCAATATCTGCGCCTTCCATTCTATCGCGCCAAAACTTAAATTGCGCACCTAATGCACCTTCTTTTATAACTCTGCTTAATGGAACTGCTGTACCTTTTTTAACTTGATACCACTCGTTTCCTCTTTTAAGGTTACGCAATACGTTCATTGGTTTTTCATTTGTCCAATCAGAAAGTACTACGACTAAATCTGTGTCATATTCAAATGTTTTCTCTTTAGGCTGAATAACTATTGAACCGTAAACTCCTTTCTGCTCTTGTAACATAGTATGTGAGTGATACCAATACGTACCAGATTGGTTGATAGGAATTCTATATTGAAATGTTGTATTTGGTTTTATTGGTGGCGTGGTTAAATATGGTACACCATCATAAAAATTAGGAAGTATTAACCCGTGCCAATGCACAGAGGTTTCTTCATCCATTTTATTGGTAACATTAATTATGGCAAGGTCGCCTTCATTAAATTCTAATGTAGGACCAGGCACACTCCCGTTTATTGTCATACCATTGGCTGTAACTCCTGCGAGCGTTAATTCATTTTCTTCTATAGTGAGGTTATATTCTTTTATGTTTCTTCCTTCTTCTTTTCTGTCATTTCCATTTGTCCCGACTTGGGCAAATACAGTTGACGTTAAGAATAAGAATATAATTATGTTAACTGTTTTCATTGTTTACTGAATTAAATAATTAATAATTGTGGTTTGCACATAGTAGGTTTTAACAGACTCAATTTGATTCATTTGAAACTTCAATTGCAATTCTTGTATGTCCAAAACGTCATTAAAATCAATCGTTCCTGTTTCGTAATTTTTAATAAGAATCTCTTCAGCATCTTTAGCTTGCTTTAAGTTCTTCGTTTGGGTTGCATAACTTATTCTTGCTGAAACCTTATCGTTTACTGCTTTATCTAATAGTGTTTCTAAAGTATTTGTGCGCTCTTGTTTTTGTGCCAAAATCTCTTGCTGTTGCAACTCATTTTGTTTGGTTTGGGATTTGTACTTATTATTGAATACAGGGATAGATAGGGATACCATTGGCATGATTATATCTTTTCCATTGTCACTAAAATCCATGTTAGGACGTTTATCAACATTGATATAATCTAATCCGAAACCAATCATAGGACTGCTTTCTTTTTGGTTTAATAATTCGGATTGCTCTACCGACTGATAGAGTTTATCGAATTTCAGTAATTCAGGATGTAGAGCCAAATTTTCAGAAGTTATTTCAAAATCTTCTGAAGGAATTATTAACTCGTTAACAACAGAAACTTCTAAATCTTTATCACGATTTAAAAGCTTATTCAAAGTAGTTTGCTCCGCTAAAAATTGTTGACTTAAAACATCTAATAATTGTTGCATTTCATTTTGACGCATTTGTAATCGTAAAACATCTACAGCTGAAGCTTTGCCTACTTCAACCGATGTTAAAGCCAATGTTTCATAAGTTTCAAGTAGTTTAATATTCTCGCTTAAAACCTCTTGTTTTGCTTTATTAGCGTAAAGATTATAATAGGATTGCGACACCGAAACCATCAATTTTCTTTTAGCAATAACAATGTCTTCATATTTAGCATCTGCCAAAGCACTCACATAGTTTTCTCTTGCAGTTATATTCCCAAACCAAGGCAACATTTGTTTAGCTGATACTTTGAAGCGTTGCGCTCCTGTACGTGTTTCTGGTTCGCTTACGAAGTAACCCACACCAAATTCGGTATTAGGTAATGTATTTACTTCATTCACTTTTTCGGAAGCAATGCTATACTGTAATTCAAATTTTTGAATTTCAGGATTGTTATTTAATGCTTCATCAATAAGTGTTTCTAATTCTTGTGCATTAGAAACATTAAAAGCTAATAAACCTATGAGTGTATAAATTATTCTTTTCATTTGTTTGCTCTTTTCAATTTAAACTCTTCTCTCCAGCTGTATAAAACTGGTACAATAAAGTAAGAGGTAATGTCTATAACCATTCCGCCAAATATTGGAATTGCCATAGGTATCATAATATCACTTCCTTTTCCTGTGGATGTCAGTACTGGTAACAGCGCCAAAATGGTAGTTACAGTAGTCATTAAACACGGACGAATACGTTTTTCTGCTGCTTGTAAAGCGGAAGTTCTAATGCTCTTTTTATCGGCAGGTTTTTCACGCTCAAAAGTTTGTGTGAGGTATGTTGCCATAACAACTCCATCATCTGTAGCAATACCAAATAATGCTATGAAACCTACCCAAACCGCTACACTTAAATTGATGGTTTTCATATTGAAAAGGTCTCGCATATTCTCTCCAAACAAACTGAAATTGAAAAACCAATCTTGACCGTACAGCCATAGCATAATAAAACCACCTGCAAATGCAACTGTTATTCCTGTAAACACCATTAGTGATGTAGTAACAGATTTAAACTGGAAATACAAAATCAAGAAAATAATGGCAAGCGCTAATGGAACGACAACTGAAAGGGTCTTTTCTGCTCGTAACTGATTTTCATAAGTTCCTGTAAATTTATAGCTGATACCCTTTGGAACAATTAATTCTCCTGAATCTATTTTCTGCTGAAACAAAGCTTGCGCATTTTCAACAACATCAACTTCTGCAAACCCATCTAATTTATCAAACAACACATAGCCAACTAAAAAGGTATCTTCACTTTTAATGACTTGCGGACCTTGCTCATATCGAATAGTCGCCAACTCACTTAAAGGAACAGGGCTGCCTTTTTCAACAGGAATATAAATTCCTTTTATATCTTCTGGATTACCACGCAGTTCTCTAGGATATCGTACTCTAACAGCATAGCGTTCTCTTCCTTCAACCGTTTGCGTTATAGCCATACCACCAATTGCTACTTTTAGCACACTTTGTACATCTTCTATAGACACACCATAACGTGCTATTTTTTCTCTATCAATATCAATAAGCAAATAAGGTTTCCCTACAATTCTATCTGCAAAAACAGCTTGCTCTTTTACACCTTCAGCTTGTTTTAAAAGACTTTCTAATTGTAACCCAAACGCTTCAATTTGTTTTAAATCTTGTCCTTTTACCTTTATCCCCATAGGTGCACGCATTCCTGTTTGAAGCATTACCAATCTGGTTTCTATCGGTTGTAATTTTGGTGCAGAAGTAACGCCAGGTAATTTGGTAACTCTAACGATTTCATTCCAAATATCATCAGGACTATTAATTTCTGGTCGCCAATTACGATAGAATTCGCCATCATCATCTTCGATAAGTTGAGTATGTTCAACGTTTGTAAAAACAACATTTTCCGAATTATTAGGGTTGGCGATAAATGTCCCTTCTTTCAACTCAAAAGCACCATCGTCGTTTACCTTGTAACGTTGTATTTTCCCTTTTGAATTACGCATATATTCAGATTTATACTGAATCATGTTTTCGTACATAGATAAAGGCGCAGGATCTAATGCAGATTCTGTTCTACCAGATTTTCCTACTACGGTTTCAATTTCTGGAATGGTGGCTACTGCCATATCTAATTGCTGAAGCACACGTTTATTTTCCTCAACACCTGAATGTGGTAATGAAGTTGGCATTAATAGAAAAGAGCCTTCGTTTAAAGATGGCATAAATTCTTTTCCTGTATTATTCATTATCCATCCTCCAGAAACAAGTACAGTTGCTGGAATAATTAAAAACAATAACTTGTTTGCTAAAGCCCAATTTAAAATTTGTCCATAATACCTTCTAAAAATTGAAAATATTCCTAAAATTCCGAAGCAAATAATAGCCACAAAAATTAAGTTTATTAGAATACTTCTGTCAAAGCCTAATGGTCGCCAATATTCCGCAAGTAAAAATATAATGGCAGTACATGAAATAATAATATTTACAAGATTGCTATTTTTCTTATTTAGTTTACCCAAAACCCCAAGTAAACCTGTAATACCAAAAGCAATTAAAATAATCCCTAACCAATATCCAGTAACCATAATTGCGATTCCAGCAATTATTAAAGCACCATTTATGATATGCTTAAATGAACTTTTAAGTGATGTTTTTCTGAATAAATAAGCTGCGAATGGTGGAATTAGAAACAAAGCAATAACCAAAGATGCTGATAATGCCATCGTTTTGGTAAATGCTAAAGGTCTAAACAATTTTCCTTCTGCACCAATCATTGTAAATACAGGCACAAAGCTGATAATTGTAGTTAATACCGCTGTTAAGATTGCTCCTGAAACTTCGGCAGTCGCATTATAAACTACTTCATTTGTAGTTAACGCTGTACCATCTTCTCGTAACCGTAATTTTTCATCATCGAGATGGCGAATCATATTCTCTGCTAGAATGACGCCTACATCTACCATAGTTCCAATAGCAATAGCAATACCAGAAAGTGCTACAATATTGGCATCCACGTTAAACAGTTTCATGGTAACAAATACCATTAATACTGCAACAGGCAACAATCCAGAAATTAAAATAGAAGCTCTTAAATTGAAAACCATAACAATAATAACCAAAATGGTAATTAATATTTCTAGTGTTAATGCTTCATTAAGTGTATCTAATGTTTCTTGAATAAGTTCGGTACGATCATAGAAAGGAACGACTGTTAATTGTGATGTTCGTCCATCAGCCAATACTTTTGTTGGTAATCCACCTTTCAGTTCCTCAATTTGAGCTTTTACATTGTTAATGACTTCCATTGGATTAGCACCATAACGCGCCACTACAACACCACCAACAACTTCTGCACCTTCTTTATCCAATAAACCTCTTCGTGTTGCTGGACCTAATGATACTTTAGCAATGTCTTTAATCTTAATTGAAGTAAAATCCTCTGAAGTAACTACAGCATTTTCAATATCTTCAACAGATTTCACATAACCCAAACCACGCACTAAATATTCAGCTTGATTGATTTCTAAAGTCTGCGCACCAATATCTTGATTACTACTTTTAACTGCTTTTACGATCTGGTTTAAACCAATGTTATATTGACGCATCAACTCTGGATTGACATCAACTTGATACTCCTGAACATAACCACCAATGGAAGCTACTTCAGAAACACCGCTTGCAGTAGATAAAGCATATTTTACATAGTAATCTTGAATGCTACGCAGTTCGTGTAAATCCCAACCACCAGTAACATTTCCGTTTTCATCCCGACCTTCAAGAGTGTACCAAAATATTTGTCCTAAACCTGTGGCATCAGGTCCCAATGCAGGATTAACACCTTCTGGTAATAATCCACTTGGCAATGAATTGAGTTTTTCGAGGATTCGACTACGACTCCAATAGAATTCAATATCTTCTTCAAAAATGATATAGATACTTGAAAATCCAAACATAGAAGAACTACGAATGGTTTTTACTCCAGGAATACCAAGTAAGGATGTGGTTAATGGATATGTGATTTGGTCTTCTATATCTTGTGGCGAACGACCATCCCATTTTGTAAATACTATTTGTTGATTTTCGCCAATATCTGGAATGGCATCTACTGCAACAGGATTACTAGGTAAAAATCCTGTATCCCAATTAAAAGGTGCGTTTACAGTTCCCCATCCAACAAAAAGGACGAGTAGCAGAACTGCTACGAGTTTATTTTCTATTAAAAATTTGATGCTTTTATTTAGCATTAGCTTTGATTATTAAACAGTTAGACATTGGCGTTAGGAAAACACCGAATACAACAAATTATCCTTATGACATAATAAAGTCATAGGATAAAACAGTCTATTGTTTAAAAATCAAATTAAATAGGTCTCGTCAATCTTGAAGATTTGCCTTATGACGAGTGGTGGTTCGTATTCTTCAAAAGAAGATACATTATTATCTAAACCTTCAAAAAGGTTAATATAAGTGTAAACAAATGAAGCGATGAATACCTGTTGCTCTAAAGAAATTTTGTCAACTTGCAGTTGTAGTTCGTCTTGCCCATCAACTACCAATTGTTCATCATTACAACAATTCTTTTTTGTAATAGAACAACCTTCAGTTGAAGGATTATCCATTTCCATTCCACATCCTTCCGCTTTATGGAACATAGCAGTTTCTACCAAAGTATCTCCACAATAATGCATACTAAGCGTAAATGACATTGTAGAGAATAACACTACAAAAGCCATTGTCAAAGACATTATTTGATGGAAAACTTGTTTCATACTAATTGCAAAGTTACGAAATTTTAACAACACCATGTTTTGTTTAACAGAAGTTTAGAGTTTACGCGTTATTACCATTTTCCCATTTTAGAAAGTACTTTTTTATATTTCAACATTTGTATATCATCTTTACAAAATGGATGCTCTAAAAGTTCCTTAAGTTTACCTATAAACTCTTTTGAAACAAACCCTTTTTTCTTTAGGATATCAAATAAAACAAGAGCTTGTTCTGCTCTGTATTTAGCTTTTTTTAAAAATTCCTCTCCATTTTCTGGATTTTCATAATGGTTTTGAATATCAAAATGTTTATCAATATCTCCTTTGTATGCTACTAATAAGTTTTCAGCATTTTGTTGTGTTACTCCATTTGTAGTAAACACATAGTCTCTGTCTTGAGTAAGTCTATTAATTCTTGTTTGACCATCTGCATAGTCATTAGGATGTATCTCTAAATAATATGAACGATCCAAGGGTAATGTAATAACTGCTTTAGGGTCATATAAACCTTGAAATTTATTTGTTTCAAAATGTCTAATTGAAACGGGATTATCAGACGTAATTATTGGTGCATCGGTGTCATTAATTTTAATCACATTTATTGTACAATCGTATTTGAACTTTACAAAATTCCCCCATTGTTCTAAATGATTTACTAAAAAAGCTGTTCTTGCACGTTCATTGTATTCTTTTTTAACTACTTCAATATCATCTATATGAAATTCCATTTTTTCTCCATACAAATTCATTTTAATAATACCTTCTTTATTTACTGTATGTGAAGCAGTATCAAATATTTGGTTATTAAAACTTTTTTGATGATTTAAAATCCGTGGTGTGCGGAAATATAATGATAGACATACATAAAGTATTTGGATTTTTTGCTCTTGCGTAACCGTCAGCAGTTTTTCGTCAATAAGTAACTTATATACTTTTGGAAACTCACTATCAACATTCTCAGCATAGTGTTTTTCTAAGGCATATTTTATTTCATCTGATTCAGCTGGTATTGTATAAATATTCTTTTCAAAACAAATATCTTTAGTGCTAATTTGCTCTAATAGCATATCATTATCCATTTTGTAAACATCCACAAAGTGATTTCTTTTTCTTCCTTCAACTGCAAAGTTCTTTAAATATGAACGTGGTATATAATGTTGTTTTATTGGATTTGACATTATTCTATTATTTTGTTGAGACTTCTTGCTTCATAAAAACACGCCAAGTTAAAGGAAAAGGCTGGCTTTTATAATGCCTGCTTGCAACGTGTGCTACAATATCGAAACTGTGCTTAAAAATTTTAAAATTCTTTTCTAATCCAAAAAGTTCAATCTCTTCAAAAACTTCTTTTTTAAATTCTTCAACATTTTCATAGAGCGTTACCGAATGCTTTGTTGTTCCTTCCCCATGACTATAATCCTGAATACATATTTTATTTTCCATTTCTTTAAGCGGAAACCAAATCTGTAAATTTAAGTCTGTAAAAAGTTCCGTAGAAATCTTCCTTACGAACTTGTATAAATCTTCATCATTAAATACTAAAGCATATTCAGCTAAAATAGGAATTATCATAGATGATTGGACTTCACATTCTTCTTCGCCATTGTGAATATCTACCAGCTTTTCATAACTTTTTCTAAACAACGGAAAAAACTTATTAAGCTTATAATTATTGTTAAAACCTAAAGTCATTTCAGAAATCCATTTTTTGGCTGGGTCGAAGTTTCTAGTAAAATTCATTAGATTAAGTGCTAATGCAATTTCAATACTATGGACATCGTATTCTGGATATTTTGAAGGTGGATTGTTCTGAATAAACAGACATAATCCATTACTAATTGAAAGTGCGCTTTGGTAATAGGTTTGTACTTGTTCTTCATTTCCTTCTCGATAATGGATTCTAAACTCTTGTATTTCCGTTAATCCTATTGTTGATATAATTCCTATTTCTTCCCAAACATTAAGACTGTACTCTAGGCTATTTCTGCTGTATTTGTATATACTGTGTTCTGTTTTATAATGTTCAGCAACTTTATTAAAGTAAAAGACACCTATGTTTCTTTTTAAAGAGTGGATTTTGTAAAATTCCTGTCTCACAAAGTTTTTATCTAAATGATTACCTTCTTGGATAAAATGCCAGCTGAGTAACAAGCATCGTTCACTTGCATAAATTGAAGGTTTTAAATTGTTATTGTCTTGAGACCATTTGTATATAATGTTCAAGCATAATCGTACCAGTCTTAACTTTTTTAGGATTTGTCTTTTTTGCTTGGGCTGTTTATCTAAAACTTTTTGAATCAGCGTATAGAAATGTGATAAATCATAATCTGGTAAATCTAAAAATGCTAAAGACTTTCTTAATAATGATTGATATTCCTGTGGAAATAGTTTTTCGCTAACAAGATAGTCGTCAAGCATTGCAGTTATTTCGCCTGTTCCCCAAAAATCGTATTCAACAGCATCTGAAGTATTCTGGTCGATATATTGTGTCCAATCAACTAAAACATTTTGATTTATTACACCATTAGTACAAACTATTATTTTTTTAGGAAGTTTTTTTAAACGATTTGTAAGTGATGTTGGAATAAACGTGTCTTTAATTTGATTAAGAGTCGAGCGTATGGCGTTGACATCGCCATCCCAAGTGGTTCTTGTTAGATTACCTTGTTTTACTGCGAATAAAAACACTTTTTTAATTCCATCTTCTGGATCTATACCAACAGCTGAAATATCTACACCAAACTGACGACCTTTCATTGGCTTTGAGATAGTTGTAAATTTCATTCCAACTAGCAAATCAGTCAGCAATGTATCAAGTTCTTTATCCTCTTTTAAAAGGTTAATATATTCACTCAGTAAAAATCTCATTGTCTTCTTTTAAAATTTTGCCACAGTAACCGTTCTGTTGCTTGACCTATAGGGTCAATAAATTCGCCTCTTGGCATTTCGCCACTATGTGAAATAAGTGCTGGTGTCATCTTTTCGGTATATTTACCGCTGTACTTTGAAAATGTAGATTTTCCTGTTCTGTAATTGATATTTGTAACCATACTTAGGAATGATGAGCTTTCTGACTCACTCTCTTTGTAAGATTTATTAAATTTTCTATTTTGAATTTTATTATAATATATCATTCTTTGCTCTGAAGGCGCAAACTCTTTTAAGTTTTCTAAATCTGAATAAGCCTTGTATTTATCTTCTCCTTCTTCAACAATATCTTTTATTATTTTTTTAAGTTTCCTGTTGGCAGTCTTCTTTTTTAAATTTAAAAACTCAATAGTTGAATAATAATTAAAAATTAAGTGGTTAATAAATAAATCAGCTAAGAAAACTACCACCTCTTTATTATCTCCTTTTTGTTCGAGTATCGAATATATCAAAGATAAAGAGGTGTCTTTATCATAAACATAGGCAAGTATTTTGTACGTGATATATTCGATATCGTAATCGGAATAGTCCTCTATTAAAACTTCTGAAACGGTCAATCCTGACAAATCTCTCATATATCTGGCACTATTCATTTCAAAAATGGCAATATGAAAATTAGGATTGTCTTTATTTAACCAATTTGTGTATAGCTTTTGGAAATCTGAATAAAAGTCATCACAAAGTGTATTCAGCAAACGACTGAAGTATTCTATTTTTCTTGCATTTTCAGGACTTATATCTACCCAATCTGTAATAAAATCAATTACCAAACCTAAATTGGTTTTAGCTACATTTTCTAATCGATATGTTAAGTGATTATATGCACCTGCATGTTCTAGATCAATATGAAGTAATAACGGAAGATATTTTTCGAATAGTTTCATTTCCTTTTCTAAATCTAGATTATGATCTAAAAAGTAAATGAGTTCTAATTGAATGCCGATGGTTTTTACGCTAGACAGTTTATCTATAATAGCATCAGCATTTTTTAATCCATTTCTTTTAATTCTAACAGCAAAGAAAATTGATGGCCACGACTCGGCTAATACTTCAGTATTTGCAATATCATTAAATTGTTTCTCAATCCAACTGATAAAGGTTTTTGGTGTTGCTTTTTTTAACAAATCTATCTTGGCTATAGATTGTATGCCAATTCTGCTTAAACTTATCTCAGCATTGCTAATTAAGCTTTTGATTTTAGTAATTGCAAACTTTTGGTCCGATTTATATAAGCCAGAGATAATATCTGTTAGAGAATCATACAAATATGGATTCTGAGCTTCCAAAATCTTAGAATAAATTTCCTTACCAAAAGAGGCGTTACTTTTTGATTCGTTCTCTAAGGCTATTCTAAGATCTCTATGAGCGTAATTATTTTCTAACTTTTTTAATAAAGCCGGTAATGCTTCAATAAATAGTCTTCTATCAACTTTACTAATGTCTCCACAAAAGTCTTTGTATTCCTTCCACCAATTATCTGGCTCTTTGTTATTTAATAAGTCTTGAAGGAATTGCAAATGAAAAAGAATTAAATTTTTGACTAAAGTTAAAAAAGTATAGAAGCGAATTAGAAAAATTGTAAGGTATTTTTAATATTAATTCTCAATTCTTCAATTTTCATAAAAAAATATAGTTTAAATTTTATTTCACATACTAAATGAAATCAAATTAAACCAAATACTATTTAGCAGAAGATAAACAGCTAAATTCTGTACTTATTCTGTACTGTGTGAAATAAAAAAGCCTTTCAATTTCTTGAAAGGCTTGGTTTTACTAGTAGCGGGAACTGGACTCGAACCAGTGACCTTCGGGTTATGAGCCCGACGAGCTACCTACTGCTCTATCCCGCGATATAATCTTGAAATAATTTACTTAGCTTTTAACTTTCGGTTCATAATGCCGACCAAATCATTTCGGACTGCAAATATACAACCCTTTTTAACTTTAACAAACATAAAAAACAAAAAATTATTACTCGATGCTATCTGCCTGAAAATCTATTAATTCTGAATTTAAAAATTGAACAGAAACTTGAATGGGGTTGCAACACACTTCACAATCTTCAATATAAGTTTGTTTTGAAACCGAATTATCTAATAACATAGAAATATTCTCCCAACAATATGGACATGTAAAATAATGCTCTTTCATTTAAAATAGAAACTAAAAAAAGTAGATAACAAATTATTGTTATCTACTTTACTAATTTATGAAACTAACTTTACTCTAACTAATCTTTTTCTATATCCATTGTAGCTGTTGCATTTTGCAATTCTAAATGCATTAAACTAGGTGGGTTTTTTCCAGAAACACTAATATATTCTTGATTCAAATTATTATCACTTACCATAAATGTATTTAACTTAGTTAAGTTCATAAACTCCATTGGTAAGGTTCCTGTAAATTTATTACTAGATAACAGTAACTCTTGTAATTGTGTTAATTGTGCAATCTCAACAGGTATTTCTCCATCCATTTTATTATCCATTACACTTAGCTTTTCTAATTTAGATAAAGCATAAATTTGATTTGGAATTGTTCCTGTTAAAAAGTTACTTCCTAATAAAAGCTCTTTCAAATTTGTTAAATTCATTAAAGACATTGGTATATTACCAGTAAGCTTATTACTATATAATTTTAATGATTCTAATTTTTGTAAACTACCAAGTTCAGATGGTATTTCGCCTTCAAAACTATTCATAAATAGTTCTAAAGAAGTCAACGCTTTTAAATTTGCTAATTCTGTTGGAATCTTTCCAGCTAGCTTATTAAAACCAAAGTTTAATTTTCTTAACGAAGTTAAATTTCCAATTTCTTTTGGTAAATTTCCTTGCAGATTATTAAAAGGCAAATTAAGCTCTACAATTTTGCTGTCTTCAATAGTAACACCGTACCAAGAATCAACAGATGCATTTAGGTCCCATGTAGAGTTCCATTCACTTCCGTTTGTTGAATTGTATATAGCTATTAGTGCTTCTTTTTCGTTTGAGGAAACATTAGCAAAAGTATATGCTGACACTAAAAAGCATACAACTATAAGTTTTAAAGTCTTCATCTTGAATAAATTTGGGATTAATTCTCTTACGAAAGTAGACTATAACTAGACTAAAAACTATTTTATTCGATGAAATACACTAAATTTTAACATACTTAATCGACAAACTGCTCGATTTCAAGCTGAATGTTCTCCCATTTTTGCATAAAATCTTGTAAATCGGATTTCTTTTTTTGATAATTTTCAAAGAAATTGGGTTGAGATGTTACTTCCTCATAATTAATTTCGAGTGATACATCAATCGCTTTAATCTCCCGTTCTAATTGATTAATTTTAGACTCAACATTGCTTAATTTATTATTTAAAGATTTTATCTTTTTCTGATCGTCGTAAGATTGTTGCTTTTTTACTTTAGGAGTTTCTTTTACAATAGTTCGTTTTTCAACTTCACGTAAACTTTCAACTTTACGTTGGTCTAAATAATAATCAATATCACCTAAATATTCTCTTATTTTATGATCTTTAAATTCATAAACATTATTGGTTAACCCTTGTAAAAAATCACGATCGTGCGATACTAGAATTAAAGTCCCTTCAAATCGCTTTAAGGCTTCTTTTAAAACATTTTTAGATTTTATATCTAAGTGATTTGTGGGCTCATCCATGATTAAAACATTAAATGGTTGTAGCATTAATTTAGCCAGTGCTAAACGATTACGCTCTCCTCCAGATAAAACACGAACATATTTATCAACTTCTTCGCCTCTAAATAAAAATGAGCCTAAAATGTCTCGCACTTTACTCCTATTAGTTTCGTTTGCAGCATCAATCATCGTATCGTGCACGGTTTTATTTCCGTCTAAATACTCTGCTTGGTTTTGAGCAAAATATCCAATCTGTACATTATGCCCCAACTTTAAATGCCCATTATATTTAATATCGCCAACAATAATTTTTGCAAGTGTCGATTTACCTTGTCCGTTTTGCCCAACAAATGCCGTTTTACTATCACGTTCAATTAGTAAATCAATGTGCTTTAAAACTTGATTATCGCCATAGTTTTTCGAAATATCTTCAGCTTCTACAACTACTTTACCTGGAGTTATAGATACGGGAAAATTAAGCGTCATCACACTATTATCATCTTCATCTACTTCAATTCTATCAATTTTATCAAGCTTCTTTATAAGCGATTGCGCCATGGTCGCTTTTGAGGCTTTTGCTCTAAATTTCTCAATAAGCTTTTCGGTTTGTTCAATTTGTTTTTGCTGATTTTTTTGAGATGCCAATTGTTGCGTTCTTAATTCCTCACGCAAGACTAAATATTTGGTGTACGGTTTCGGGTAATCGTAAATTCTACCCAACGAAATTTCAATAGTTCTATTGGTTACATTATCTAAAAACATTTTATCGTGTGATACAATTACCACTGCTCCTGGATAATTTTTTAAAAATCCTTCAAGCCAAATAATAGATTCTATATCTAAATGGTTTGTTGGTTCATCTAAAAGTAAGATATCATTATTTTGAAGCAATAATTTTGCTAGCTCAATACGCATACGCCAACCGCCAGAAAAGGTATCGGTTAGTTTATTAAAATCTTCGCGCTTAAAACCAAGTCCTTGCAAAATCTTTTCGGTATCGCCTTGGTAGTTGTATCCTCCTAGAATTTCGTATTGGTGTTGAAGCTCGTTTATATCAACCATTAATTGATGGTAACCTTCACTCTCGTAATCGGTACGCTCTACCATTTGGGTATTTACAGCTTCCATTTTAGCCTCTAACTGCTTAATTTCAGTAAACGCTTCGTACGCTTCTTCAAGTACTGTTCGCCCTAATACAAAATCTATATCTTGTTTTAAAAAACCAATTTTAAGTTCTTTATCTGCTGCAATTTGTCCAGAATCTGGCTCCATTTCTTTCGATAAAATTTTTAGCATCGTCGATTTACCTGCGCCATTTTTACCAATAAGACCTATCCTGTCGCCATTACCAAGTTTAAAAGTAATGTCTTCAAACAAGTATTCGCCTTGAAATGAAATCGATAAATTATGAATATTCATCATAGAAATGTAACTTATGTTATATACACTTTATTATTAAAGCTTATTTTTGTTCTAGATTCTCGCCTTTGTGAGAATAACAATTTTAAAAGCATGTCTCGACAGAAAAGCCGAGAAATAATTTTTCGATTGCGAATGCAAAAGTACATTAAAATATATGTTTAAAAAAGGCAATAAATTATACAGTATTATCAAAGGTGTTTGTCCAAAATGTCACGAAGAATCTATGTTTAAAAACAAGAATCCGTACATACTGTCTGAAGCTTTAAGTATGAACGAAAGCTGCTCAAATTGTGGCACAAAATATAAAATAGAACCGTCTTTTTTCTATGGTTCCATGTATGTAAGTTACCCTGTTGGTATTGCTTTTGCAACCGCAGCTTTTGTGATTTCGTTTTTTGTTTTTAATGCAGGTATACATACTATCTTTATCTCAATAATAGGTACACTAATTGTTTTTATGCCTGTAATTTTAAGGCTTTCTAGAAATATTTGGATTAACTTTTTTATGCATTACGACAAAAATTTAGCTAAAGAATAATTTTTTGGGCGTTACCTAAAGGTCGGGCTTTCACTACTTGCTTCCTCCTTTCGTCGGCGAGCTCAAACATTTAGCCTGCGGTGAGCGCAGTCGAACCGTTCAATCCCTAACGCAAATCAAAACGTTTAATATCAACTTCATTTTCTAAAGGCACATCGTTTTCAATAAAATTATAAAGCTGTTCTGCCACATAAGGTCCAATCATAACACCACGCGTACCCAATCCGTTTAGTACATACATGTTTTTATGTGTTGCATGTTGCCCCACTAACGGGCGTCTATCTTTAACTGTTGGCCGTATTCCTGCAACTTGATTAACGACTTTAAACGGACAACTAATTAGCTTTTCAAGTTTAGTTGAAAGTTCTTCTTTAGCTTTGCTTGTAGTTTTGTTAGATGTATCATCCCATTCATAAGTGGCACCAACAATATATAAATTGTTTTCAAGTGGAATTAAAAACACACCAGCTTTTAATACAAAATCAATTTTTAAATCTGGTGCTTTAATTATTAATAGTTCCCCTTTTGTTGGTACTAATGGTAATACATTAAAAAACGGATTTTTAACCACACCAAAACCTTCAGCAAATACGATATGTTTAGATTTTATGTTTTTATATTGAATACCTTCATCTAAAGCTTCAATTTGGTTATAATCAAATACATTTTCAAAAAATATGTGCTCTTTTAAAAGTTCGTTTTTACAAGCATCAATCAAACATTTTACATCAATTCTACCTGTTTGCAATACTTCACCAAAACCAAAAGGTGCAGCAATAAAATCATTTTCGTTTTTTATAATTTTGGTAGAAAGATACTCAGCAAGTTGTGGTTTGTCTGAAGCTGTAAACCAATCGTTCTGTTCTTCAAGCGATGCAAACTTTCGATATACAGGAATTTTATAATCTAACTTTACATTTAATTTTTTTTCTAAATTAGCATACATCTGTAGTGCCATCTGTAATTGCTCTTTACTTTTCCAAACCGATGTAAACCGTTTTAACACTACAGGATTATACAAACCCCCAGCAACTATTGATGATTGTTGCGATTGATTATCAAAAACTACAAATGTTTTGTTATTAGCTTTTAATTGTTCGCAAAAACTAATACCTGCTAAACCGATGCCAACTATAATATAATCTACTTGCATTGGTTGCGAAGATACTCAGAAAATAGATTCCTTCCATAGTTTATCTTGAGCGAAGTTAAAAGGCAGGAATGATAAAAAAGAGGATTAAAACCCTTCTGTCTTTCGGACGCCTTCCCTTAAAAAGGGGAGGAACAAAAAAAGGCTGTCTTTTCAGACAGCCTTTTTTTTAATATTTATTTTATGTGACTTAATACGTCCACATATCTAATTCGAAATCTCGAATTTTATCTTTAATTCGTTCAGATTCTAATAATTGCATTAATGCATTTTCAGACACATATTCACTAATTTTCCTATCGCCTTGAACGTTTTCTTCTTTATAAATATAGCCGTGAAAACGTCTAGAATTCAATATATGATCGAAAGAAAAAGGAATGGAGCTATTCTCGTTGTTAAATGATTTTGCTTCGTGCAATACTTCTCTAGCATCTGGGAAAAACACCCAAAAAAGAGGCACTAAATCTGGCTCGTCTGTATCGATAAAATTCACATCGGGTGCCACTGGTGCAATTCCTAATAATCTGTATTTCATTTCAGCTTGACGCTTATCAAAATACCAAAGTCCTTTAATATGATATTCTTTAATATCGGCAGCAGCTATATCACGTCTGATAATATACTCAGGAGATAGCTCTTCTCCAGCATTAATTTGCTCGATACCTAACTCTGTAGTATCCCTCATTGTTAAAGCTGCTTCAATATCTTTTAAAGTTCTTTTAGTTGTAAAATACGAATCATCATAAATGTGTTTTATTTTACCGTCTTTCACGCTTTTCATAAGTACATCGTACAACGAACGTCTATCACTACCAATATTATTAGTATCTATAGGATAGTACAACGGAAAGTTAGAACGCTCATCAAGAACAATCTTTTCCCAAACCATTTTAGAAAAAAGAACATCTCTGTCGTCAACATAACCATATTCTAATGGTTTGTCGTTATCGACTGCTTTTTGCGCTTCTGTTCTTACTCCAATTTCGTCTGGACTTTTAGCATTCAATATATTTGCTTGTGCAAAGACACCAGACACTGTAAAAACAGTTACTACGGTTAATAAAAAACTTTTTAAGTTCATTTCTTTTACTTTTTTAATTATTAGGGTTACCCCTATGTATTCTAGTTTGTAAGCTCAACAAATACTGGAGATACTTTTTTAAGTATCACGCTAACACCACCGGCTTTAGCTTCAATATCAAATATTTGAATTCCAGAACCACGTTTAGCTTTACGTAAAGCACCTTTTGCTCTACTATCTAACTTGTTTCCATTAACATTTATTGTGGGTTGCCCAGGAACTTTAAATTTAAAGCCTGTAACACGTAATGGTAACTCGAAATCGAAATCATCAAATTTAGCACCAATAGTAGATATTTCAAGACTGTTACGTTGCATTTTTAATGCACCATCTTCACCTCTTACAGTACCTGTTGGTTTTGGTAAATCTTTAATTCTGAATTTAGCATTATCACTTACTTTACCTCCATCTGGTAATGTACCAGTTACGTTAATAGTAACTTCTCTTCCTTTAATTCTTGTAGCATCCATTACATAACTACTACCAGAACCTCTAGATAATCCTTGAGCACTAGCTGTTACTTTGTTATCTGGAATACCAGCAAAAGAAATAGTCATTGGGTTTTTAACACCTCTATAAACTACATTCATTTTATCTGCAGAAATGGTTGCAGCATTTGGTTTAGCAACTGTAGCGAATGATGAGTTTACTGGAACTTCAATTTCTTCTCCATCTTGAGCAAAAATTAATTTACCTTCAATTTTATGTTCTCCAACGCCACCAGTCCCTATCTTCAATTTCACTTTACCATCTTCAATAGCATATTGATTTTCAGATAATGGTCTACCATCTAAAGTTAATTCTACTCTACTAGGCTTAGTAGAAGCATCTTTACGACCTAACACAATTTGTCCATCAAATTGCTCACCGTTAAAATAAGCAGATTTTGTTGTTTCCATTAATGTAGTATAGTTGGTCATAGATACTTCGCTAGAAAGTGTTCCTTGTAACATGTTAGCTAATACCTCAGATTCAGTCGTTTTAACATCCGCTTGAAGTTGTGTCATTTTAGTTAATGATGCCACTAAAGGAAATCCTTTATAATGATAATCTAACCAACTTTGTTTAACATTATCTCTATTACGAACGTCTTCTGTACTAAATTTAGTTTGTACATCTTTAATAACAGATTCCATACCTTTTTCATCAGCTAAAATACTAGCAACACCATCTCTAAAAGATGCTATCTGCGCTAAAAACTCTTCGCCTTCTGGCTTAAGTTTATCGCCTTTAAAAAAGTTTTCATCAAGATAATCACCTTTGTCCATAATCTCATAATCAGTTGGATCATCAAGTTTAGCTGTCATTTTGCTTTTTAAGTCTTCCATATATGTGTCAAACTTTTTAGCTAATGCATCAATTTGATCTGCCTTAGATTTTAATGGTGCGTATTTCTCAGCTTGATCACTAGCTTTTTGTTCTAAGTTTGCCATGAAGCTATCATTACGTAATGCTGTTGCTTCATTTGACTCAGTAAGCTTTTCGTTCATTAATCCGAAGGCTGAAAGCACTTCTTTTGACATATTTAAAGCTAGCATTGCTATAAATATTAAATACATCAGATTAATCATTTTCTGTCGTGGTGATAAATTTCCTCCTGCCATGTCTAATTAGGTTTTTGGTTAATTAATAATTTGGGTTAACCCACTAATTAGTTTTTATTCATTGCAGATAACATACCTCCATATACTCCATTTAATGAAGATAAGTTAGATGCTAAAGATTGCATTTGCTCTTTTAATTTAGAGGCATTTTCTACAGACTCCTCATTAATAGTAGCTTGTTTGTTAATGCTTTCTAATTGTACTTTATAAAGACTGTTTAAAGACTCCATTTGCGCAGCAGCTAATGTTAATTCTTCGCCATACTTTTTAGAAGCTTCAACAGAATCTACAGTTGAAGAAATATTTTTTGCAGCACCTTCAAAGTTTTTAATGCTATCACCTAAACTTGCCATTAATTCGCCATCAATTTTAGCATCTTTTAATAACTCATCTAATTTTTTAGATAATAAACCTTGTGGGTTCTCTTTTTCTTTTTTATCTGATTGCCCTCCAGCTAATTCTGGGTAAACTAACGACCAATCTAAATCGTTATCTACAGGTTCAAATGCTGAAATAGCAAAAATAATTGCTTCGGTTACAAGACCTAAAGTTAACATAACGTTACCTGTTAAAGGTCCAATTTCAAAGTGAATAATTTTGAATAGTGCTCCAACAATTACAATTGATGCTCCTAATCCGTAAGCCATATTCATAAATCTTTTACTTGCTTTTGACTGTGCCATAATTTTTCGGTTTTTAATTTTAAGTAGTAATACTTAAGTAGGTTAATTAATAGTATTTATTATTGATTTGATTAAAATTTATTTGTTATTAAGGTTTTTTACCTGTTACCTGTGTCCCCATGTAATCTTGTACTGTTCTGAAACCTATATAACTTCTTGCAGAATCTGCATACTCATAATCTCTTGTACTTACTTGTAAATAGTAAGCGACATCTTTCCAAGAACCACCTCTTACAACTTTACGTTGATTGTTGTTATCGTTTACACTTGGATTAATTGTTGATGTGTATTCGTAAGAATTTGGATCGTAAGATGCATTTACCCATTCTGAAACATTACCAGCCATATTATATAAGTTATAATCGTTAGGCTCATAAGATTTTGCCTCTACAGTGTATAATGCTTGATCTGCGGCGTAATCTCCACGAACGGGTTTAAAGTTTGCCATAAAACAACCTCTATCGCTTTTCGTATAAGGACCTCCCCAAGGGTACGTTGCTGCTTGCAGCCCCCCTCTTGCGGCATACTCCCATTCTGCTTCAGATGGTAATCTGAATCTATTTACAAATGCTGCTTTTTTAGATTTTTGATACGAATTTTTATTTATAGTCCTCCATTCGCAAAATGCTTTAGCTTGTTTCCAAGTTAAACCTACAACTGGATATTCGCTGTACGCATCATGCCAAAAATAATCGTTGTGCATTGGTTCGTTATAAGAATAAGCAAAATCTCTAATCCAAACTGTTGTATCTGGGTATACTTCTACTTCTTCCTTAATAATAACATCTTTACGTTTTATACCTCTATCTCTAGCAGCCTCTTGGATATCCATGTGACTGAATTGGAACTTAAACTTTTTTACATCCCAAGTACGTTGCCCATTATACGATTCTTCTAATGGTAAATACATTGTATCCATAACTTCAGTATAATACTCATCTGGATATTCATCAGTATCAAAAATTAAATCCACATCATGATTTATTTTTCTACCCTCATAACCTGTTGGTCCTAAACCTGTATAGTTTTCGAACATGTATTTTTCGTAAACCGACATATTAGCGGTATCTGCATCTTTAAAAGCAAACTCACCAATACCTCCATCCTCTGGAATTTTACCAACTTCGTCTGCTAAAACAGCAAGCTTCATTCTTACTATAGAATCTCTTACCCAATTAACAAACTGTCTGTATTCACTATTAGTTATTTCTGTTGCATCCATATATAGTGCTCTAACAGTAACTGTTTTTGCGGGAGCATCGTGTATTCCGGCAAGATCATCATCGGCTTTACCCATAATAAATGCGCCACCAGGAATGAGTTCCATTCCATAAGGCTTTTCTGGGTGCCATTTTTTACCTTTAACACCTACTAGCTCTCCCCTATCTTTAGAGCCACAACTAGCTAATAATGTTAATACTGCGGTTAATAAAATAAACTTCTTCATATCCATAGAAAACTCGAGGTTAATTATTTAAGCTTCATTTTGAGAGCGTAAACATATTTATATATTTTTTAAAAAACAACTTTTTTTACAAATAAATTACATTTCATCGTAAAAAAAATACATTTTACCGATGAAATCGACTATTCGACCATGCTTTGCATATT
This sequence comes from Wocania ichthyoenteri Th78, assembly GCF_000789235.1. Taxonomy (GTDB): domain Bacteria; phylum Bacteroidota; class Bacteroidia; order Flavobacteriales; family Flavobacteriaceae; genus Wocania_A; species Wocania_A ichthyoenteri. Next base: position 2,748,278 of record NZ_KN525716.1, on the reverse strand, counting down.
AGACACAATTCTTTTGAAATGCTTTATACCAACGATCTGGTATCTTATTTTTACAGGCATCTAAATAATCTTGATGCATGCAAGGTAATAACGTATGCCTTTTTAATTTATTATTGACTTCTGACAAAAAAGGAATCTCAATCCACCATCTACCTGTTTTTATACTCTTGTAAAATATCAATTCTTGGTCGTCTACTAAAGTAATGAATTTTTGATAGTTTTTTTCATCTAAAAAATCATCATCTTTTACTCTAAAATTTACACCTTCAATAAAATACCAAATCATTTGAGCGATTAGCATCGATGTAATTTCATCATCCTTGGATGGTTTATACTCGTAAATTCCAAACGAAGACACCTTATTACTTATCCCTGCATAACGCGCTATGGCACAAATTTCTTTTCCATCTAAACCATTGGGTGAATACTTTTGATTTAAACTAAGTGCTGATGCTTTTACCGAACTTAAATCGATACTTACAATATTGGCATCTCGTAAAACAGGTTCAACAATGGTTATATCTTTTGAAACTTGCCCCAACCTGTAAGATTCAAAATAGAGCTTATCCATTAAATCTATTTCTTCTTGCGAATTAAAATACGTTTGATAACCTATAGTTGCGTAATTAAATAGATTATAAGGCTCATCTAAAATAATTTTCCCAACAAAGCTATTATTCTTTATGGGTTTTGCAGAATCTCCTAAATCGAATTTGCTATCTACATTTACAATATTAACCATGGGTATTAAAGCATCATAAGCTCTATAATTCGCATAGGTTAAATCTTGTGAGCCACCTAAAATAAGTGGTATAATATTTTTTTTAACTAATATGGTAATGGCTTCTTTTAAAGCAAAATAAGTATCCTCTACACTTTCGCCTTTATTAATATTGCCTAAATCTGCAACTGTAGTATTCCAACTACCTGGAAAAAGTGCATAAAGTGATTTTCTAATTTCATTAAGCTGAAACTCTTCTCCTATATAATTAACATCGTTTCTGTTTTCTAAAACACCCAAAATAGCAATATTAACACCTTCTAAATCTGGGATACCATTTTGATTGGAATGAATTCTAAGTTTTCGCCCTAAAGCCTGCGATGAAAGCAACTCATTATGTGCCAACACCAAATCTGAAACAGGAGAGAGAAAGTTAAAGTTCATAAATTATTTCTTTTTTGCAGTTGTTTTTTTCTTAGCTGGTTTCTTTTTAGTTGCTTTTTTCTTTGGTGTTTTAGCTTCAATAAGCGCTTTAGCTTCTTCTAATGTCATATCCGTAACGTCTATCGTTTTAGCTAATTCTACTTTTATTTTTCCTTTTACAACATTGTGTCTTCCCCAACGGGCCTTTTCTACACGAATGCCTTCATCTTCCCAATTATGGATAACTTTGTCTATCTCTTTTTGAATTTTTGTTTCAATCAATTCAACAATGTCTTCATCAGATAAATTATCCCAATCGTATTTTTTATTCACATTAATAAACATATTGTTCCATTTTATAAATGGTCCAAAACGCCCTTTGCCTTTTTGCACTGGTAAATCTTTATACATATATATAGGTGCATCGGCTTTTTGTTTTTCTTTAATTAAAACAATAGCTTCATCCAATTCTACACTTAAAGGATCTACACCTTTTGGTAGCGATACAAATGAATCTCCAAATTTCACGTAAGGTCCAAAACGTCCGTTATTCACTAAAATTTCTTCTCCTTCGTAAACACCTAAGTTTTTTGGAAGCTGAAATAAATCCATAGCTTCCTCGTAGGTAATCGAGTTTAATTGTTGGTCTGGACTTAAGCTTGCAAATTGTGGTTTTTCTTCATCGTCAACCGTACCTATTTGCACCATGGGTCCAAACTTACCTAAACGCACACTAACTTGCTTTCCTGTTTCTGGGTCTTTACCTAAAATACGCTCTCCAGATTCTCTTTCGGCATTTTCCTGAACATCAATCACTTGTGGATGAAAATCTTTATAAAACGATTTCATCATTTGTATCCAATCTTCTTTACCGTCTGCTATATCATCGAAATCTTCTTCAACTTTTGCTGTGAAATTATAATCTAAAATGCTTTCAAAATGATTGACTAAAAAATCGGTTACAATCATTCCTATATCTGTTGGAACGAGTTTACCTTTATCTGACCCTACTTTCTCGGTTAAGGTTTTATCTTTTACAGCCCCGCTTTGTAAAGTAAGTTGCGAATAGTTTCGCTCCTCGCCTTCAACAGTACCTTTTTCGACGTAATTTCTATTTTGAATAGTTGAAATAGTTGGTGCATAAGTTGACGGACGGCCAATACCTAATTCTTCTAATTTTTTAACCAAAGAAGCTTCGGTATATCTTGCTGGCGGACGTGTATATCGTTCGGTTGCTGTAATGTAATTATTAAGTAAAGTTTCGTTAGTTTTCATTGCTGGCAACATACCTTCTTGCTCAACATCCTCGTCATCAGTTCCTTCTAAATATACTTTCAAAAAACCATCAAAAGTAATAACTTCTCCGTTTGCTGTAAACGTTTCTTTATGTGTTGAAGCACTAATTTTAACATTGGTACGCTCTAACTCTGCTTCGCTCATTTGCGAGGCGATTGAACGTTTCCAAATTAAATCGTACAGTCTAGCTTGATCGTAATCTATATTGACAGAATGTGTCGCAAAATTGGTTGGTCGGATAGCCTCATGCGCCTCTTGTGCTCCTTTTGCTTTTCCTTTATAGTTTCTTGGTTTACTATATTCGTTACCAAATGCCGCTTTAATTTCTGCTTCTGCGCCTTTTCGTGCTTCATCAGATAAATTTACACTATCGGTTCTCATATAAGTAATTAAACCTGCTTCGTAAAGGCGTTGTGCCATCGTCATGGTTTTACTTACCGAAAAATACAATTTACGTGATGCCTCTTGTTGTAATGTTGAAGTTGTAAATGGCGCAGCTGGCGATTTTTTTGCAGGTTTTTTTTGTAAATCTGCTACTTTAAAATCTGCTGAAATATTTTGTTCTAAGAATTTTTGAGCTTCTACTTTAGTAGAAAAATTCTTAGGTAATTTTGCTTTAAATGTTTGTCCGTCTTCGTTTGAAAATTCGGCATCAATTCTATAAGATGCCACGGGTGCAAACCCTTGAATTTCTCTTTCTTTTTCAACGATTAATCGTACTGAAACTGATTGCACACGACCTGCCGATAAACCGCCTTTAACTTTTCGCCAAAGTACTGGTGATAATTCGTAACCTACAATTCTATCTAATACACGACGTGCTTGTTGTGCATCAACTAAATCATAATCTATACCTCTTGGATTTTCAATAGCTTTTTGAATAGCGCTTTTAGTAATTTCGTGAAAAACAATACGTTTCGTTTTGTCTTTATCCAACTTTAAAGCTTCGGCTAAATGCCATGCAATAGCTTCCCCCTCTCGATCCTCATCACTTGCTAACCAAACCATTTCTGCTTTTTTAGCTAAGTCTTTAAGCTTTTTTACAACTGCTTTTTTGTCTTTAGAAACTTCATATTTCGGTTTAAAATCACCATCAACATTTACACCCAATTCCTTTGAAGGTAAATCGGAAATATGCCCAAAGCTAGATTCTACTTTAAAATCCTTTCCTAAAAATTTTTCAATAGTTTTTGCCTTAGCAGGTGACTCTACAATCACTAAATTCTTCGCCATACTTGATTTTTTGAAGCTACAAATGTATATGAAAAAAAGTTTATCTGTAACTTTTTATGGATAATCTGTGAATTATTTAATAAAAAAAGCCTGCATTTTTAAGCAAAAGTGCAGGCTTTTTATAATTCTTTAAAACTTTATTCGACCGTAGTTCCTATTTCTTCAATAGCACTGGTTTCATCAAAACCTATAACTTTTTTATAAATTAAATAGGTTGGATGATATACAAAAGTTGCTGTAAATAAAACACCGATGAAACACATTAACATTCCAACTATTTGAGCTAATAATGATGAAACTATTATTAATCCAAAAGAAATTAACCATTTTTTATTCCCTAATTTAAAACTAGATTTTACAATTTCGCCTACGCTAAACTCTGGATTAAAAGCAAACATTAATCCGAAATAAGATAATGGAACAATGGCGTAAATTAAAGGGATATAACATAACAAGGCAGCTGGTATTGCTATTAAAATAGACACCAACATTAACATAAAGGTTTTACTTAAATATTTCCCTTTTACGAAATAAAAGAAATCTGAGGTAGCAACTTGTTCGTTGTAATCTAACTTTTTCATCATTCTAAAAAATCCAGCATTTAATGCTACAGAAATAGCTCCTAAAACAAAAACGCCAACAATAACAAAAAGTATATACATGATAGACATGCCAGCAAAAAAGCCATTAAACGCTTCAGAGTCGGCATATCCACTTTCTTGTTGTGCAATTACCATTCCTATCATTGGAACGTATAAAACAATAATTAATGGTAGCATAACTATCATTGTAAATAATTGAAGTAAGAACCCTTGCAACCAAGTCTTTTTAAACAATTCTATAGATTCGCTAAAGATGGTTCCGAAATCTAATTCCTTAGCGCGTTCTATCTTTTCTAATAAACCAGTAATGGTATTCATATTTTTAGTTTTGGTTAGTATATGTTTTCAAAGTAAATACTTTCTAACAGATTTAACAAGAAATTATTAGGTATAAATAAAAAACCCTACATTAAAGCAGGATTTTTTTGTTCTATTTTTTCTCATATTAATTCAAAGAAAAAGCGCTTATTAATTTCACTTCGTTATTACCGTATTCGTATTGATATAATGTTTTACCTCCTATCATTATCAAATTATTTTCTAACGGAATAACATCAGTTGCTTGAATATTTTTATAAACTTTCTTAACACTAATATTTAATGGGTTTGTTTTATCAAACAGTTTTAAACCTGCAGTACCATCACAAACAAAAAGCATATTGCTTTTTATACCTAAACCGTACGGGTTTTCTAGCACATATCTTGCTGCCAGAGTTGGGTTTGTTTTATCACTAATATCTATAACCTCTAAAACACTTTCGTCTTGTCCGCATAAATTCCCCCCACGTAACGTTAAATATGCATAATCGCCATCAACTACAACAGGGTCACAACCTTCCCAATGTGTGAAATCTGAAACATACTCTGGCGCTGCTGGGTTTGCTAAACTATAAATATACATACCATTAGTACTACCTAAATACAAATAATCATCGGCTTGAAACATTGTTTCTATATTCCATCCAGCATTTTGCTTAGCAACTAAATTTGGAGATGATAGGTTTTCAATATTAAAGATTGTCATTTCGTAATTACCAACCGTATACAAATAATTGTTAACGATTTGAAAACGCGCTAAAGAGCCGCCTTGCCCCGTTACAGATTCGCTGGCACCAGAATTTAATGCAGTATCGTTAAAAACAATATCAATACTTGATTCATCAACAACTTTACGACGTTCTAATTTGGTTGTCCAACCCACAATAATATGGTTTTCATAATCAAAATTACTATAATCCACTGCTTGAGCTTCAATAGGAATTTGATAATTATAAATATTAAAAACACCCTCTAATCGCTCTACTAAATGTACTGCATTGATATCAGAAATATCAAAAACTAACAAATCTGTAGCACTATCGGCATATAAAAAATTATCTCTTACTGAAATATCTTCATTCCCAGGAATTACAATATACTTAATTGGTTTTGGTGATTTAGGGTTTGTGTTATCAATAATATGAATGCCTTTGTTTACATCACTTACAAAAATATAATTACTATAAGTATAAATTTTACCAGCTTGCTCAATATTTTTTGGCACAACTACCTCAACAGAATTTCTAAAAACAGCTTTACTCATTAATTCTGGTGTTGCTACAGTTACAAACTCGTAATCTATATCGTCTTTATCGCAAGATATCATGCTAATAAAAATTAGAAAAAGGAATTTTAATTTCATGGCGATTCTTTTTAAATTTTAATATTTATAATTCAATGAAGATTCTAAGCCTTCAAGATTTAGTATAATTTCTTTACTTCCATTAATTTGTAATGGTGTTAAATCAAAAGAAACAGTTTTCTTAAAAACAGCTAAACAGGCTTCATTATTAATTAATTGAAGTTTTAAGTAACGCTGTTCTGGAGACGACTCTGCTATAGCACTAGAATCAAACAAATAAAACTCCCAACTATCGCCATTGCAACCAGAAGCGCTTATTTCAATATGTAAGCAATCATCTATTATTTCGGTCTTAACGAATTCAAAATTTGCAGTTTCTAAATTGTCGTATTTAGATTTATTTATGATGGTTTCAAAATCACATTCACTAATAAAAAAATCATCCTTATCATCTTCACATTGTGTATTCATAAAACACATAACGACTAGAATAACGAAAAAAATGTTTTTGGTAAGCTTTAGCATATCTTTAAGAGTTTAGTTTTTAATTAGATGCTTAAAATACGTTTTGGTTGCGTATATAAATCTGATAAACTTTTATAAATTGAAATAAAATCAATCTGCCACTTTGTCACTAAAACATAAATTAATTGTATCTTTGCATACTTATTGACTGCTATTGGTTTCAGTATACTATGGAAAAAAATATAGACGAAAACAAACAAGGACAATCCTTAGTTTTAGAACATAAAAAAGAAAATTCACGCAAGCTTTTTATTGAAAGTTATGGGTGTGCTATGAATTTTAGCGATAGCGAAATTGTAGCCTCTATTTTAACCAATGAAGGATTTAACACCACTCAAAAATTAGAAGAAGCCGACTTAGTTTTAGTAAATACCTGTTCCATTCGAGATAAAGCAGAACAAACCGTACGCAAACGTTTAGAAAAATATAATGCCGTAAAACGCGATCATAACCCTAAAATGAAAGTAGGCGTTTTAGGTTGTATGGCAGAACGTTTAAAAACTAAATTTCTTGAAGAGGAAAAAATAGTCGATTTAGTAGTTGGCCCTGATGCATATAAAGATTTACCTAACCTTTTAGCCGAAGTTGATGAAGGTAGAGACGCTATTAACGTGATTCTTTCAAAAGAAGAAACTTATGGTGATGTATCACCTGTACGTTTAAATAGTAATGGCGTAACCGCTTTTGTGTCGATTACACGAGGTTGCGATAATATGTGTACGTTTTGCGTAGTCCCTTTTACTCGTGGTCGTGAACGCAGTCGTGACCCACAAAGTATTATTGAAGAAATTAACGATTTATGGAACAGAGGTTATAAAGAAATCACCTTACTCGGGCAAAATGTAGATAGCTACCTTTGGTATGGTGGCGGACTCAAAAAAGATTTTGAAAAAGCCAGCGATATTCAAAAAGCAACTTCGGTAAACTTTTCAAATTTATTAGAATTATGTGCTAAAACACAACCTAAAATGCGTATTCGTTTTTCAACTTCAAATCCACAAGATTTAACTTTAGATGTTGTTGAAACTATGGCGAAATACAATAATATCTGTAATCACATTCACCTACCTGTACAAAGCGGAAGTAATCGTATTTTAAAAGCTATGAATCGCTTACATACACGTAAGGAATACATGAAGTTAATTGATAACATTCGTCAAATAATTCCAAATTGCGCTATTAGTCAAGATATGATTGTTGGTTTTCCAACAGAAACTGAAAACGATTTTCAAGATACCATTTCGTTAATGGAATACGTAAAGTATAACTTTGGATATATGTATAAATATTCTGAGCGGCCAGGAACTATGGCTGGCAGAAATATGGAAGATGATGTTCCTGAAGAAACTAAAAAACGAAGATTACAAGACATTGTTGATTTACAGAGAATTCACAGCGAAATTAAAACTAAAGAATGGCTAAACTCAACGGTAGAAGTGTTGATTGAAAAAGAATCAAAAAAATCTAATTTACAATGGTCTGGTCGTACGCCTCAAAATATTGTGTGTGTTTTTCCAAAAGAAGAATTTAAAGTTGGTGATTTTATAAATGTAAAAGTTACGGACTGTACGAGTGCAACATTGATTGGGGAAGCTTTAGGTTTGAGTGAGAATAATTAATAACAATAAAAAATGAGATTCCTGCCTACGCAGGAAAGACAAAATATGGAATCAGTTCAAGCTATAAAACAACGATTTGGAATTATTGGTAATACAATTACACTAAATCGCGCTATCGAAAAAGCGATTCAAGTGGCACCAACAGATATTTCGGTTTTGGTTACTGGAGAATCTGGTGTTGGTAAAGAAAGTATTCCTAAAATAATACATCAATTATCACATAGAAAGCATAATAAATATATTGCAGTAAACTGTGGAGCCATTCCGGAAGGTACCATTGACAGTGAATTATTCGGACACGAAAAAGGTGCTTTTACAGGTGCAACACAAACACGTTCCGGATATTTCGAGGTGGCAGACGGTGGTACCATTTTTTTAGATGAAGTTGGCGAATTACCATTAACTACACAAGTACGCTTATTACGTGTTTTAGAAAATGGTGAGTTTATAAAAGTAGGTTCTAGTAAAGTACAAAAAACCGATGTACGTATTGTAGCAGCAACTAATGCTAATATGTTTGAAGCTATTAACAAAGAAAAATTTCGTGAAGATTTATATTACAGATTAAGCACTGTAGATATTCATTTACCACCACTACGCGAACGTCAAGAAGACATCCATTTATTATTCAGAAAATTCGCTAGCGATTTTGCTTTAAAATACAAAATGCCAACGGTTAAGTTAACCGATAACGCTATACAAGTACTGCAAAAGCATCGTTGGAATGGTAATATTCGTCAGTTACGAAACATAGCTGAACAAGTTTCGGTTTTAGAACAAAACAGAACTATTTCTGCAGACACCTTAAGAGGCTATTTACCAACATCAGGTAGCAATTTACCTGCGATTATAAAAACTTCGAAAGCTGAAAGCGATTTTAGTAGCGAGCGAGAAATATTGTATAAAGTCCTTTTCGATATGAAAAGTGATTTAAATGATTTGAAAAAACTTACTATGGAGCTCATGAAAAACGGAAACGTTAAAGATGTTGAAAAAGACCATGGGAGTTTAATTCAAAAAATTTATGGTGATGATGATGACACCGAAACAGATTACGAAGAGGCTTTAACAGATTCTGAAGTTATATCTATTCCAGATCATTCTAAATCGCATGATGAAAACATAAACACACAAGATAAATACCACTTTGCCGAAGAGATTGAAGAAGAGGAAACCTTATCGTTACACGACAAAGAATTAGAATTAATAAAAAAATCGCTTGAACGTCACCAAGGAAAACGTAAATTAGCAGCAGCCGAATTAGGCATAAGCGAGCGCACTTTATATAGAAAAATTAAACAATATGATCTTTAAATGAGTTGGCAGTCGCAGTTTTCAGTAGGCAGCCATAAATTACAACAATATAAAAAAGTCATCGTTATAAAAATAATCCACACTGTCACATTGAGCGCAGTCGAAATGCCTTAAAAACATCAATCTTATAAAATGAAATATATAAAATACATCTTTTTATTACTAACGATTGTAACATTTCAGTCGTGCGGTATATATGGATTTACGCAACCTAGCTCAATAAAAGCTGAAACATTTCAAGTTAATCGTTTTGAAAACAACTCACTTTTGGTAGAGCCTGGTTTAGAGCGTGATTTTCAAAATGCGCTACAAGATTTAATATTAGATCAAACTAATTATAGCTTAGTAACTTCAAACGCAGATTTGGTTTACGAAGGCGAAATTACAACTTATAGAGTTTCTCCAACCACAGCAACATCAGATAATAAGGCTGCACAAAATAGATTAACTATAGGCGTAAAAATTAGTTTTTACAATAAAAATAATGAAGAGGACAATGAAGAAGGAAAAAGCTTTTCGTTTTTTTATGATTACCCTGGTAGCGCACAACTTGTTGGCTCACAAAAAGCAACAGCCCACGAAGAAATTTTTGAACGCTTAACACAAGATATTATTAATGCTACTTTAGCAAAATGGTAGCTTCGAGAGCCTCAGCTACCAGTTATTAAAAAATAATTAAATTTGGCTTAGCCAATAATGAATAGTACAGATTACACATATATACTTCAAAACCCTCAAGCCATAACACATGAGCAAACCGAGGCTGTAAAATCTATTATTGATGAGTTTCCATATTTTCAATCGGCACGCGCAGTGTACCTTAAAGGCTTAAAAGACCAAAGTAGTTTTAAATACAATCGAGAACTTAAAACTACCGCAGCCTATACAGCCGATAGAAGTATTTTATTTGACTTTATAACATCTGAAGATTTTATTCAAAATGAAATCTCACAATTCATTAAACAAAATACCGCACATTTAAAAGATATTGATGTTACGGTTGAAGATATTTCTATAAATAAAAGCGTAGCTATTGATGATGCACTAAAACAACAAATTAAAGAAACAGATGGTGTTTTAGACCCCGCTTTATTTCAACCTATAGAAGAGCGCCCTAAAAAGGCTTTTGTTTTAGACGAATCTAAACGTATTGAAAACATAACTGAAGATACTAAAACACAAGAAGCATCAGTAAAAGATATTCTTAACTTAGGCAAACCACTTCAATTTGACAAAAGAGAAAACCACTCGTTTAACGAATGGTTAAAGCTCACCCGTTTCAAGCCTATTAAAAGAGAAAATACTACGCCTATAAAAGTAGAAAAAATAGTTTCTGAGAAAACTGAAAAGGCTAAAAAATTTGAATTAATAGACAAGTTCATCACTCAAAATCCAAAAATAAATCCGTCTAAAACCTTAACATCTAAAGGCAATCTTGCTAAAGCTCAAATGATACAACCCGAAGCTTTAATGACCGAGACTTTAGCACGTATTTATGTAGAACAAAAAAACTACAAAAAAGCAATTCAATCTTATAAAATTTTAAGTTTGAAATATCCAGAAAAAAGTAGTTTCTTTGCAAACCAAATTAAGGCAGTAGAACAATTACAAGAACAAAATAATTAAAGAATAATAATGAGTACGTTTACAATATTTTTAGCATTAATCGTAGTCGTAGCATTTTTACTAATCGTAGTAATTATGGTGCAAAATCCAAAAGGTGGTGGATTATCGTCTTCTTTTGGTGGCGGTGGAACACAACAATTAGGCGGTGTGAAAAAGACAACTGACTTTTTAGACAAAAGCACATGGACTCTAGCAACATTACTATTAGTTTTAATATTATTATCTAATGTAGCCATTAACCGAGGTGGAGACAGCATAGAATCTAAAGCATTAGATCCTGATGCCACAACAACTCAACCTTTGCCAGCGGCAACACCACTACCTACAACAACAAATGACACAGCTATTCCTGCTGATTCAACAGGAAACTAAATAAATCATAATTAAAGAAACAAAAAATGCCAGCTCAACCAGTTGGCATTTTTTATTCCTGCAAGTTTGTCAGTTAAAAGGTATTGGCACATTTTTAGCATAACGCTTAAGCGTTAAACATAATTTAATTAATTTAAAAAAATAAAATCACAAATGGGCTTAAACATTAAACCATTAGCAGACAGAGTTGTTATAGAACCTGCTGCTGCTGAAACAAAGACAGCTTCAGGAATTATTATTCCAGATAACGCTAAAGAAAAACCACAAAAAGGTAAAGTTGTTGCTGCTGGAAAAGGCACTAAAGATGAACCTATTACCGTAAAAGTTGGCGATACTGTTTTGTATGGTAAATATGCAGGAACAGAGCTTAAACTTGAAGGTAAAGATTATTTAATTATGCGTGAAAGCGATATACTAGCGATTGTATAATTGCTATTTTTCATTTCCGCCTTCGTGGAAATCTCATCAAACCAAACTAAATTTTCATTAAACAGTTTCCCGCCTTTCTCGGGAATAAAAAACAACACATATTATGGCAAAAGATATAAAATTTGATATTGACGCACGCGACGGTTTAAAACGTGGTGTTGATGCATTAGCAAATGCAGTAAAAGTAACATTAGGTCCTAAAGGACGTAACGTTATCATTAGTAAATCATTCGGAGCCCCTCAAGTAACAAAAGATGGTGTTACCGTAGCAAAAGAAATTGAATTAGAAAACGCACACGAAAACATGGGTGCGCAAATGGTAAAAGAAGTTGCTAGTAAAACCAACGATTTAGCTGGTGATGGTACAACAACCGCTACCGTTTTAGCTCAAGCTATCGTTAAAGAAGGTTTAAAAAATGTTGCTTCTGGCGCGAATCCTATGGATTTAAAACGTGGTATCGACAAAGCAGTTACAGCTATTACTAAAGATTTAGAAAAACAAGCTAAACAAGTTGGTAATTCTTCTGAAAAAATAAAACAAGTAGCTGCCATTTCTGCTAACAATGATGATACCATTGGTGAGTTAATTGCTACTGCTTTTGGTAAAGTTGGTAAAGAAGGTGTTATTACTGTTGAAGAAGCTAAAGGTATGGAAACATACGTTGATGTTGTTGAAGGAATGCAATTCGATAGAGGCTACTTATCTCCTTACTTTGTAACTGATGCCGATAAAATGATTGCTGATTTAGAGAATCCGTACATTTTATTATTCGATAAAAAGATTTCGAACTTACAAGAAATCCTTCCAATATTAGAGCCAGTTGCTCAATCTGGTCGTCCATTATTAATTATTGCAGAAGATGTAGACGGACAAGCCTTAGCGACATTAGTAGTTAACAAATTACGTGGCGGACTTAAAATTGCTGCAGTTAAAGCTCCAGGTTTTGGAGATAGACGTAAAGCGATGTTAGAAGATATTGCCATTTTAACTGGCGGAACTGTAATTTCTGAAGAAAGAGGATTTACTTTAGAAAATGCAGATTTAAGCATGTTAGGTACTGCAGAAACAGTAACTGTTGATAAAGACAATACTACCATTGTAAATGGTTCTGGAAATGCTAAAGATATTAAAGCAAGAGTAAACCAAATTAAAGCTCAAATTGAAACAACGACTAGCGATTACGATAAAGAAAAATTGCAAGAACGTTTAGCTAAATTAGCTGGCGGAGTTGCTGTACTTTACGTTGGTGCTGCTAGTGAAGTAGAAATGAAAGAAAAGAAAGATCGTGTCGATGATGCTTTACATGCCACAAGAGCAGCTGTTGAAGAAGGCATTGTTGCCGGAGGCGGTGTAGCACTAGTTAGAGCAAAATCTGTTTTAGAAAAAATTACTACAGAAAACCTTGACGAAGTTACTGGTATTCAAATTGTAGCTCGTGCTATCGAAGCGCCTTTACGTACCATTGTTGAAAATGCAGGTGGAGAAGGTAGTGTTGTTATCTCTAAAGTTTTAGAAGGTAAAAAAGATTTTGGTTATGATGCTAAATCAGAAGAATATGTAGATATGCTAAAAGCTGGTATTATCGACCCTAAAAAAGTAACGCGTATCGCATTAGAAAACGCAGCATCGGTTGCTGGAATGATTCTTACTACCGAGTGTGCTTTAATCGATATTAAAGAAGATGCTCCTGCAATGCCTCCAATGGGAGGTGGCGGTATGCCAGGGATGATGTAATGGCGAATCGCCATAGATAAATTATAGAATGCTTCTCTAGATAGTTATCAGGAGAAGCATTTTTTTATGAAGTTTATTACGTTTTAGCTTTTTACTTTAAATGTGTAAGTAGAAATTAAATCTGTTCCAATAAAAAAATGGACATCATAAAAACCTCTATGTTCAAATTTATATTCAACTGTTAAAAATTGATTTTTAGTTGAAATTAATCCTGGATGTACTTTTTTACTATTACTACCACTGTCAATTAAAAGACTTATGTCTTCTGTATTAACAGATTTAATAAGTTGATATTTAAAAGTAACTACTTCATTTTTTTGAATCGTATTATGCATTTTTTTTGGCTCAATATGATTGTTCAGATTTGCATAAGCTTGACCATATATTATAGGTGATTCAATAAATGCTTTAAATGAAGAATCTTTACCAACATCTAAAAGCAACCATTTTTCTTCAACAGGAAAATGGTTAACAACAAAGAGTTCTGGGTTAGCTAAGAAGAACCCGTCGTTATATTGAAATTCAAATTGCAAGGTTGAAGGATTAGGAATACCACTTGCCCAAGTTGGGTCGCAGAGATACCATTTATCGTTTAATTTAACCGCATTCCAAGAGTGGTTTGGTGTATCAAGCGTTTCAATATTTATAGTACTCATTTTTGCAAAACCATGCACCATTTCACATTCTATATTAGCTAAATTTGCAAGCTCTTTTAAAAGATAAGCATAACCCGTACAAATGGTTCTATTATTTTTTAGGAGTTTTTTAAGTGTTGCTTTTCTAAATTGGGTGTTCCAGTTTTCGAGTCTAACACTATCGTTTTTAAAGCGTTGTCGTTTTCGCATGTTTTTTGAATACATGCCATAGTCATTAGCAATGTTACTACAAACCCAGGTAAAAACAGCTCTGAAACGTTCAACATCTGTAGTTAAACTCGAAGTAAGTTTATAAGCTAGTTCGGGTAAATTATCAAGCCTTTCATTTTTGTATTCCAACGCCATTCTATCTGCTTTTTTAAAATCGATAGTATTAAAATCAGATATTTGGGCATGAGATTGGAATACAAAAATGAATAAAAATAAGTAGCGCATTATATTCATTTAAACAAGGCTGGCTATGAAATCGTAATTATCAATTAGAGCGTTTAGATTTATAAATTTTATTGGTATTTAAAGCACCAACAAACTCTATTAAATCTTCACTTAACATCTGTTGAATAAAGGTCGTATCTTCTTTAATTTTTACTTCTACTGTTTCGTAACCCAAATAATTAATAAGTAAAACATCTCCCGTTTTTAATGGTTTTGGAAATGTAAACTCGCCTTTACTGTTAGAAACTGTTCCTGTTTTAGAGCCTTTTAATGTGATGCTAGCGCTCTCTACTGGACCTTCATCATTTGTGACAATACCTTTAACTATTCTCTCGTTTTGAGAAACTTCGATTGAAGTCGTTTTTTTAGTTTGTCCGTAAATAGGATTAAACATTAGTGTAGCAATCATTAAGATTGTGAAATAACCAAAAATGCTTAGGGCTTTTTTCTTCGTGAATTTTAATTGTGTTTTCATCTGTCTATTTTTATTTTTGTAATTAGGTCAAATGCAATTAGCCAATAAGTATATTCGTTAGTATCAACTTAATATTTATGGCTCATTTCATAATTCTAAATATTTTGTTTTCATCAAATCTATCATGAGACACATTAATATAAAAGTAATATTGAGTGAGTAAGCGATTTGAATGAGTGAAGATACTAAATTTTAGAATGAAGAACAATTACTTGTTTAAAATTCAGTGGTTTATGAATGAAGTATAAATTACTATTTAAAACGTTCTTAACGGTAAATATAAAAAGCAAGCAATTATGGAGTACTAAGTTTTCGGTTAAACATGTACTTTGATACGAGTCAGAAAACTTAATTTACTACTAAATTGTACATAATATTGTTTTACCCAGTTTTTCTATCCAATTATTTTTTTCATTATCCATTCTATTGGCCCAGAAACTCTATTTTTCAACCAGTAAACGGCAAATAGTATGCATATCAGACTAAACCCTAAAGCGTAAGCTACTGAAAATTCTATTGGATAATTCCCCATTTTACCTGGATTTACTGCCTCAATAATTCCCATACCAATAATAACGTGTGCAACATAAAAGGTTAGCGCTAATTGCCCTGTTTTATTTAATGCTAGTGTTATTATGCTCGTAGGAAACTTTTTTCCGATTACGATACAAGCTGATATTATTGATATGGAAATTGCTATTCCGTTAAACATATAAATTGGCAAAGGTGGCATTGGGTTTGTCCCGATTATTTCCGTCAATTCACTTGTAGTTTGCTGGCTTCCTTCTGATAAAAATGAAATGACCAAATTTGATAAAATTTGGATTACAATAAAGACTATTAAACTAATCCAAAAGGCTTTTTTGATAAATTGTTCGTTTTTCAAATCTTGTTTACCAAACCAAAAACCGACAAGCATAAAAGAAGTCCAAGGAATTACCGGATGAAAACCGTTAAAAAACAGATTTCTAAAAAATCCATTTAACGTCCAAAAATCGAGATATGCTAACGTTTTGAAATTCCAACCAGTTTCATAATCCCAAAAGCTGATGAGTAATGGATAAAGAAGTGTTAATGTAATTCCTGAAATTAAAATTATTTTTTCATTACATGATAGTAAAAGTAGAATAACAAGCATATAAATACCGTAAAAATGTAAAATGTCTGCTGGCCAAATCACTATATATGAAAGTCCAACAATGAAAAGAAATAAAGCTCTCTTTAAAATTCGTTTTCGAACACTTTTTAATTTTTGGCTGTCATTATTCTGTAATGCGGAATTGGTCATTAAAGCAAGTCCAACTCCTGCTAAAACCACAAACGTTGCTGCTGCTTTTCCATCAAAAATACTTGCGAACAACTTAACCCATTCCAAGCCATTTTCACCAAGTGCGACTTTAAAATTAACGATTATCATTCCGATAACTGCCAAAGCTCTTGCAATGTCAATTCCAATTATTCTCTCTTTCACAGTTTTTCTTAAATTGAGCTCAACGACTTGATATGAAATCGTTTCAATGTTTTATAATATTAAACGAATCTATATTTTTTTTCTCGCAAAGTCAAGTATCCAAAACAAAAAGTCCAAAGCAATTAACTTTGGACTTTATATTATTTAAAGAGAATTTTTTCTAATTACCACCTTCATCCTTATGGTCTGCTTTCACATCATCATCACGATATTTACAACACGGATGTACTGAAGCATAAGCCTCATCTGTGGCTTTCAATTCTTTGGTATCGTGACCAACGTCTGCTATTGTTTTTTGTATGGCTTTTAAATCCGTTTTACGTGCATCATAAATCAGTTTTAATTCGTGAGTTTTAACATCCCAAATAGCCGACTTTACACCTTTTGATGTTAAGCAGGCTTTTTCTATACGGTTTTTACACATCATACAAACACCATCGACTTCCATGGATGCTTTTTGGTTTTTGTTTTGTGCGAAAGTTGTTGTTCCTATTAGCATTAATGCTAAAATCATTATTTTTTTCATTGTTCTTGTTTTTGTTTTTGTCATTGCAAAACTTTTAAAAAGTTGTGGTAATCTGTTTAATTTAAGTTACAATTCAAAAGATTATCATACTTCGACTGCGCTCAGCATGACGCATTTATTTTATTTTAAATCGTAATCCAGCATAATAACTAGCTCCAAAAATTGGGCCATATACAAAGGTAGTATCAAAATTTGAACCAAAAGGATCATTTGCTCCTAAAATGGGATTATCTTGTTTTACATTTGTTATGTTTTCACCTCCTAAATATACTTCAAATTTTGGAGAAAACACTTTGGTTATCTGCGCATTTAAAGTACCAAGTGTTGGTGTGTTTTCTGGCAATTGATATTGAGTAGGATTACCATCTGTTGATGAATAGCGTTGTTCGCCCAACCAATTAAATGTAGCATCAAACTTCCATTGCGCTCCATTTTCTTGCTGATGCGTTTCATAAGATGCATTGGCAAATAAACGATTTGTTGGCACTAATGGTTTTTCTAGTTTCCCTGAATTATAATCGGTTTTAACATCGTAATATTTATAAGCCATTCGTAAATCGAAATGCTCGAATACATTATAATTTAATTCAATTTGAAAACTATTTGCATAACTATCGCCTTCTAAATTATAGAAACTTACTTCTTGTGGGTTTTCAAAATCTACTACCACTTGATTTTTAAAATCGGTTCTGTAATAATCTAAAGTAAGATCTGCTTTTCTTCCAAAAAGATTAAATCCTTGTAAAAAAGATACGCCGTAATTCCATGCTATTTCTGGATCTAATCCATAAATATTTCCATTGGTGCTTAATATATTAATAGCTCTTGATGTTGAGAATATACTTTGGTTTTCGGCAAAAATATTAGCACTTCGTTTTCCTCTTCCGAATGATGCCCGTAACGCCGATTTTTCCCAAGGCGTGTATCGTGCATGAACACGAGGCGTAACAAAAGTTCCCATTAAATTATGATTATCTATTCTAACTCCAGCAGTTAAATTTAGCTTATCGAGGTTATCAAAATTATACTCGAAAAAAGCACCAACTGAACGTTCGGTTCTTTCGTAATCATCTGTATTTACAAACTCATCATAATGATCGTAAGTATAACTAATTCCTGTTTTAATTTTGTGCCTAGAATCACTAATAATAGAATTATAAATGGCATTGGCATATAGACTATTATGAGTAATGTCGTATTGATTTAAACCAAAATACGATTCTTGTTTATGGCTACTAAAAGCCGTTTGCACACCAATACTTTGCCAAGGAATTTCGGGATTTACATATCCTAATTTAGCTGATACTTCGTAACGTTGCGTATCAATTTCACTTCCCCAGGCATTAGTTGTTCCTTTATCGGTTTTAGGGTTAAAATTTACTTGACCTGTTTGCTTTTCATCATTTAAAAACTTTAAGTTCACAAAAGTTACAAAGCCATTTTCACCATCTGTATATTGCCAACGATTCATCAAATTAACCTGCTCTTGCAAAGGCATATCTAAAAACGTATCGTTATTCTTATCGTGTTTTGCTTCTCTAAGATTACCATGTAAATACAAGCCTGTACTCCATTTATCGTTTACTGCCGTGTTTAAATGTGTGTTTAATTCTAATCGTCCATTTGCATTGGCATAAGCATTTACAAACAACTTATCGTCTTTAGTTGGCTTAACCAATTCTGCATTTATTTGCCCTGCAATACTTTCAAAACCATTAACCACACTTCCTGCACCTTTGGTAATTTGAATGCTTTCTACCCAAGTCCCTGGTATAAAACTCATCCCAAAAGCTTGAGATGCACCACGAATGGATGGAATATTTTCAGTAGCAATTAAAATATACGGACTCGTTAATCCCAACATCTTTATTTGTCGCGTACCAGTAACGGCATCGGCAAAATTAACATCGATAGATGGGTTAGTTTCAAAACTTTCTGACAAGTTACAACACGCTGCTTTAAGTAATTCGTCACTACTAACAATAAACGTATTAGTAGCTTGCAAATACGATTTTGCTGTTGCTTGCTTTCTCGAAGTTATCGTTATAGCATCCAAATTATCTGTTGACCGTAACCAATGATGTACCATTTTTGGCTCATTTATAGTTATCGTATCGGTTTTAAAACCAACATAACTTATCACCAGTTTAGTATATTCCTTTTTATATGGAATGGTGAATTTTCCATCAATGTCTGTGACTACTCCAACCGAAGTATCGAACCAATATACATTAGCGCCAGCTAATCCTATATGCTCATTTTTATCGTTTGCTTCCATAATCATTCCGCTTATTTTGTCTTGCGAAACACTTATTAGGGGAAGCATTAATATTATATATATTAAATTTTTCATTTTTAATTTAGGTTTTTAATAACATGATAACAGCCATAATAATCATGATGCTGTTTTCTATAAATGTAGCTTTGGTCATTGGTAATTTTAAAGCGGTTCCGAGGCATGCACACTGAATCGCTTTTTTATCTAAAAGCGTTTTGGTAACGCCAATAGTAGTAATTCCTAAAATGACTAAAGTGATAATTAATGCTATTGGAATTTGAATGCGCATTAAAAAAAGTAACCCTAATGCTAATTCTATAAATGGATAAAACCATCCATAAACAGAAATTAACTTTGCCACTGGATCGTACATTTTAAAAGATTCAGGGAATCCTTTTAAGTCTAAAAGCTTAAAGAAGCTAAAAACAATGTAGAATAAACCCATAAAATCGAGCATAAATCCATTGGTGTTCCAAGGTTTATAATTCAATAAGGTCGATGCGCCTATTATAAAAGCAAAGATTAAAAACAACGGAAAAAGTTGTTGTAAATCGTTTTTTTGTTCTTCTTGTACTGCTGAAGATTCAAAAACATTTCTTTCTTTTTTTTCTGAAATTGTATATTTATTAGATAGAGTCTCCTGTAAAGATGCTGTTGAAATATGCTGGGACATTTCGATAGTCGCTTCACTTTTTTCAATATTTACTGAAGCTTTAACAACATGCTTTAATGCATTCAGTTTATCTTCAACCGAAGCCTTGCAACCATTACAGGTCATTCCTGTAACTGAATATGTATGTATCATGATTTTGTATTTGATTTAAATAAATAATTTTAAATTTTCGCTAAAGCGGAAATGATAATCATTTAAAAAATCAAATTAAGAAAGTATCATTAAGTACTTGTATATCCGTGACCAGATTTGGTGGCGAATAATCTTTATGAGGAATAATCTCTTTTTCTAATGTTTTAAAGAGATTGGTATATGAATATGCAAATGATGCTAAAAATTGTTGTTGCTCAAATTCTAAATCGTCAAACGATGAGAATTTTAGTTCATCTTGACCTTGAACAACTTGTAACTCATCTTTACAGCAGGTCTTTTTTTGCTGGATTTCTAAAGCTTCCATTTCACATTTTTCAGCTTCAGTAAACATAGAAACATCAACTAAAACATCACCACAAAAATGCTTTTCAATAGTAAAAGATACTGTTGAGAATAGCACCAAAAATGCTAGCAATGTTGAAAAGCTTTTATGTAAAAACTGTTTTATCACAAGGCAAAAATACAAAAACTTAAAATCATTCTTCCTATTTTATAAAATGATTAACAGTTAATTTTTTAGCCTATGATAATAAAACGCTGGCAATAGTAGAATTAAAATTATAGGTTGAATTAAAAATCGACGCACATTAAAAAAAATATAATACGTTTCTTGTTGAGGGTTTAAAACAAAATATAAGTAGCCAAGTATCAATAAAACAAAAGCAATCATATAGATTAATACAGAAAATTTGATAATACTTTTATCCGTAAAAAACACAAATAGAATAACTAATGAAATAACGGTATTTAAAGCATATCGTAAAATGGTGAATGCTGTAACCTTGAAAACTTCAACATTTGGACTATCGGCATATAAATAATCGTTTTTAAAAAAAACTAAATACGGGTCATAAAATAAGTCATTTTCAAACCAACGAATTAAAATTAATAACCCGAAACCTACAAAAAGCAATCCGTATTTAACTAATTTACTCATGCTTCTTTTTTAAGCTTGAAAAACGATTCACCCAAAAAAACCATAACAAAAAAACCATTCCATAAATAATAGCTGGAAAAACAACACCATGCAAAACACTTTCGTATTCTGGATAGTTATAAAGCGCCATGCATAAAATAGCAATCCGAAATAAATTTACCGCATAAATTAATACACTACCTGAAAGTATAAAAAACAAGGTGGTTTTTAGTTTGCCAGAAAAAGCGATAATAAACGCCATAAATAGTATAATAACGCTTACCGCATTGCATCCTTCAATAACTCTTGCTAAATAGTTGCCGTTTACAATTACTTTCATAGAAGGTTCGTCTGGGTGTGGTAAAATTTGTGTATTATACCCAAAAGTGTTTAGCAAAGTCTCGGTTTGTTTTGCAACCAAATGGGTTAAATAATCTGGATAGTATTTTAAGCCTTCAGAAACCTCTAAATAAAAATGATACAACCCTGAAAACAATACATACACTAATAAAAATGTAAGTATAAATTTTACAACTGTCTTATATTTAATAAAGAGTTCCTTCAAAAAAAGCGCTTTTAAATAATTTGGAGCTTAAAAATTTTCTAAACTAAATATCGAATTTACATCTTTTTAAATACTTTTACCAAAACTTTTGAATTTATGCTTTTTGAATTGCTAAAACAACAAGTAGAAACTATTGTTTCTGACACTACAAAAACAACAGATGAACGTTTATTATCTGTTTGTCAATTATTAGAATCGCATATTGATTACTATAATTGGGTTGGTTTTTATTTTGTAAATGGCGATAAAAAAGAATTGCATTTAGGGCCTTATGTTGGCGAACCAACCGACCATATTATAATCCCATTTGGAAAAGGCATTTGCGGACAAGTAGCGGTTAGTAATGAGAATTTTGTGGTGCCCGATGTGGCAGCTCAAGATAATTACATTGCTTGCAGTATTACCGTAAAGGCAGAAATTGTGGTGCCCATCTTTGTGAATGGAAAAAATATTGGACAGATTGATATCGACTCCAATACACCAGACCCTTTTACTAAAAAAGACGAACGGTTTTTGGAGTTTGTTTGCTCTCAAATTTCTTCGATACTTAAATGAATCCCAAAAACCAAACAATAAGTTTCAAAACATACTCATGCTTAAAACTTGTAATTTATTTTTTTTTGGAATTTGACACAACTGTTAACAACTTCTCTATTTAGTTAAAAAAAGCCACGCTTTTTTAATTTTATCACCCTTATTTTTTAGTTGAAATAATTACTTTTGCATTTTGAAAACAACCTTTCAATACATTACGTTGAAAAACCATAAAACTATCATTCCCGTAAAAACGAGAATTTAACACAACACAACAAAAATGAGCAACAAAAAAACGATTAAATCTGCACTAATTTCGGTATTTAGTAAAGATGGATTAGCACCAATTGTTAAAAAACTAAATGAACAAGGCGTTACAATATATTCTACTGGTGGCACAGAAAAATTTATTAACGATTTAGGCATTAAAGTTGTTCCGGTTGAGGATGTTACATCTTACCCTTCCATTCTTGGTGGTCGTGTAAAAACGTTACACCCAAAAGTTTTTGGTGGTATTTTAAATCGTCAAAATCATGATGGTGATATTGCAGAATTAGCTGAATATAACATTCCGCAAATAGATGTGGTTATTGTGGATTTATATCCGTTTGAAAAAACAGTTGCTTCGGGTGCAAGCGAACAAGATATTATTGAAAAAATTGATATTGGTGGTATTTCATTAATTCGTGCTGCTGCTAAAAATTATGCTGATGTTATTTGTGTATCATCAGTTGATGATTACGCGGAGTTTTTAGAGTTGATTTCTGAAAACAACGGCAGTATTTCTGAAGAAAACAGAAAACGTTTTGCTGGAAAAGCATTTAATGTATCATCACATTATGATACTGCTATTTTTAATTACTTTAATAAAAACCATGATGAAGCGGCTTTAAAAATTAGTGAAACTAAAGGAAAAGTTTTACGTTATGGAGAAAACCCACACCAAAAAGGGTTTTTCTTTGGGAATTTTGATGAATTATTTACAAAACTCCATGGTAAAGAATTAAGCTACAACAATCTTTTAGATGTTGATGCTGCAGTTAATTTAATGTTAGAATTTAAAAACGACGCACCTACTTTTGCTATTTTAAAACATAATAATGCTTGTGGTTTAGCACAACGCAACAGCTTACACCAAGCTTATATTGATGCCCTAGCCGGTGATCCTGTTTCTGCTTTTGG
The DNA here is from genome assembly GCF_000789235.1 of Wocania ichthyoenteri Th78. Lineage (GTDB taxonomy): Bacteria > Bacteroidota > Bacteroidia > Flavobacteriales > Flavobacteriaceae > Wocania_A > Wocania_A ichthyoenteri. The sequence continues at coordinate 2,724,898 of NZ_KN525716.1, read as the reverse complement.
TGGTGTTTTAATTAGTAATACTGAAATTGATTTAGCAACTGCAGAAGAAATTCATAAATTATTTTGTGAAGTCGTTATTGCGCCTTCTTTTGCTGCTGAAGCTTTAGATATTTTAAAAGGTAAAAAGAATAGAATTTTACTAGAAATTCATGATGTTGACATGCCTAAAACAAATGTAAGAAGTTGCTTAAATGGTGTTTTAGTACAAGACAGGAACAATATTACAGACAAGGCTGAAGACTTAAAAAAAGTTACAAACACCGCACCTACCGCAAGTGAAATTGATGACTTAATATTTGCATCAAAAATTTGTAAACACACCAAATCAAATACGATTGTTTTAGCAAAAAACAAACAACTTTGTGCTAGTGGCACAGGACAAACCAGTCGTGTTGATGCTTTACAACAAGCGATACACAAAGCGCAATCTTTTAATTTTGATTTGAATGGCGCAGCCATGGCGAGTGATGCTTTTTTTCCGTTTCCAGATTGTGTGGAAATTGCTAAAAATGCAGGGATTAGTGCAGTTATTCAACCAGGAGGCTCTATAAAAGATCAATTAAGTATTGATTATTGCAATGACAATAATGTAGCAATGGTTATGACTGGTACACGCCATTTTAAACACTAATCTTTTTAATACCGTTGAATTTTAGTAGATAAGCGGTTAGGGATTGATGCGGCATCCTTTTGCTTTTTTGCAAAAAATATAGCGGAAAGCCCGACCACTTACCTTGAGCGCAGCTGAAGGGCTGTGGTAACGTCCAAAAAATTATAGTCTAAAAATCGATGAAAAGCGTATAAGAAGTAATCTGTATTGTTAAATCGAATTTTGAGCAGCATATAACTTATATATTTATTTACTTTTATTACATTTACAAGATTAGTTAACAACCCTTTAAAAACGACTTATAGCACATGGGCTTTTTTGACTTCCTAACCGAAGAGATTGCAATAGATTTAGGTACTGCAAATACACTTATTATACATAACGACAAAGTTGTTGTTGATGCACCATCGATAGTTGCTCGCGATAGAATTACTGGAAAAATAATTGCAGTTGGTCAACAAGCCAGTTTAATGCAAGGTAAAACGCATGAAAACATAAAAACTATTCGCCCGCTAAAAGATGGTGTTATTGCGGATTTTGATGCTTCTGAGCAAATGATAAGTATGTTTATTAAGAACATACCAGCATTAAAGAAAAAATTTTTTACACCAGCATTACGTATGGTTATTTGTATTCCGTCTGGAATTACCGAAGTAGAAATGCGTGCAGTAAAAGAAAGTGCAGAACGTGTTAATGGAAAAGAAGTATATTTAATACATGAACCTATGGCTGCGGCTATTGGTATTGGCGTAGATATTATGCAACCTAAAGGAAATATGATTGTTGATATTGGTGGTGGTACTACCGAAATTGCGGTGATTGCTTTAGGAGGTATTGTTTGCGATAAATCGGTTAAGATTGCTGGTGATGTATTTACAAACGATATTGTTTATTATATGCGTACACAACACAATTTATATGTTGGTGAACGTACTGCTGAAAAAATAAAAATACAAATTGGTGCTGCTACTGAAGACTTGGAATTACCTCCAGAAGACATGAGTGTTCAAGGGCGTGACTTGTTAACAGGTAAACCTAAGCAAGTGCAAATTTCTTTTAGAGAAATTGCCAAAGCTTTAGATAAATCTATTTTACGTATTGAAGATGCAGTTATGGAAACCTTATCTCAAACACCTCCAGAATTAGCTGCCGATATTTACAATACTGGTATTTATTTAGCTGGTGGAGGCTCGATGTTACGTGGCTTAGATAAACGTTTATCGCAAAAAACAGATCTTCCTGTTTATATTGCCGAAGATCCATTACGTGCTGTAGTTAGAGGAACTGGTATAACACTTAAAAACTTACCTAAATACAAAAGTGTATTGATTAAATAAAAGCATAAAACAGTCCCTAAATCATGCAACAGATTATAAATTTTATAATAAGAAACAAAAGATTTTTGCTATTCTTATTCTTGTTTTCTGTATCTATTATTTTTACTATTCAATCGCATTCTTACCATAAAAGCAAATTCATAAATTCTGCTAATTTTTTAACTGGTGGTGTATATAATTCGTTTAATAATTTAAGTGCTTATTTCAATTTAAAATCTCAAAATCAGCTTCTAACAGAAGAAAACAATTGCTTAAAATCTATATTATATAATTCTGAAAGCACAAAAGATTCAGTGTTTATTGATAGTATTTCTTTTAGAAAAACTTACAAATTTACTAATGCCAATATTATAAAAAACAGTTATTCTGCCACAGACAATGTACTACTAATAAACAAAGGCATTAAAGATAGTATTAAAGAAGACTTTGGAGTTATTACTAGTAAAGGTGTTTTGGGTATTATTGATGATACTAGCGGTAATTATTCTACTGTAATTTCTATTTTAAATACAACAAGTCAAATAAGTGCTCAGTTAAAAAAAACAAATCATTTTGGGTCTTTAACATGGAATGGTGGTTCGCCAAATATTGTGCAGTTAATAGATGTTGAAAAAATAGCACCAGTTGCTGAAGGTGATACGATTGTTACTTCTGGGCGTTCCTCTATTTTTCCTAAGGGAATTCCAATAGGTATTATACAAAATTTTGAATTAGATGTAGCCGAAAATTATTATGAAATTAATGTAAAACTGTTTAACGATATGACCAACCTTGAGCATGTTTATATTATAAAAAATGGGGATGCCGAAGAAATTACTAATTTACTAAACCAAACGAATGAATAGTATCATCTCAATACATAGCATTCGTTTTATAGTACTCATTTTAATTCAGGTATTGATATGTAGTCATATTAATTTTTTAGGATACATTAATCCTTACATTTACATACTTTTTATCATTTTATTTCCTGTAAAAAATAATCGCTCTTTATTTATTTTTCTAAGCTTTTTATTAGGGCTAACTGTTGATTTATTTTTAGATTCTGGTGGTATTAATGCAGCTGCTTGTGTGTTTATTGCTTATGCAAGACCAATTATACTAAAGTTTTCTTTTGGTATGATTTACGAGCATCAAAACATGAAATTCGACACTGTCGATTTTGGTGCAAAACTAACCTATATCACCATCATGACTCTTGTACACCATATCATTTTGTTCTATTTAGAAATTTTTAGCATTTCAAAAGTAATTTTAATCCTTCAAAAAGCGTTATTCTCAAGTATATTTACTATTATACTATGTATTTTAATAACTATTATTTTTAGTCGAAAATCTAAATGAGACAGCTTTTACTTTTTATATCAGTAATTCTTGTTGGTATTGTATTTATTGCTAGACTTTTTTATCTGCAAGTATATACTCAAAATACGCATAATTTATTTGAAGATAATGCCATTAGAAAAGTTTACGACTATCCAAAGCGCGGGTTTGTTTACGACAGAAACGGACAGCTTTTAGTTGCCAATCAACCCTCTTACGATGTAATGGTTATTCCTCGTGAGGTTGAACCTTTAGATACACTTGATTTTTGTAATTTACTAAAAATTGATAAAGCACAATTTATAAAAACATATAATAAAGCAAAACACTATTCTCCTAGATTACCATCGGTTTTTGTGTCGCATTTATCAAAAGAAGATTATGCTGTTTTACAAGAAAAAATGCGAAAATTCACTGGGTTTTATATTCAAAAAAGATCACTCAGAAAATACGAAACCTCTATTGGCGCCAATGTTTTAGGAGATATTGGTGAAGTTAACAATACTATTATCAATAAAGACGCTTATTACAAGATGGGTGATTTAATTGGAAAACAAGGTATTGAAGCATCCTATGAAAAAATATTACGGGGCATAAAAGGTATTAAGTTTATTCAAAAAGATCGATTTAACAGAAATATTGGTCCTTATAAAGATGGTGAATTTGATACCATTCCAGAACAAGGAAAAGACATTACCATTACCATCGATGCCAAATTACAAGAGTATGGCGAATTGCTGATGCAAAACAAACGTGGTGGTGTTATTGCAATTGAACCATCAACAGGAGAAATACTAGCTATGGTTGCAGCTCCAACCTATGATCCTAACGATTTAGTTGGGAGACAGCGTTCTAAAAACTTTAATAAACTAATCCGAGACACTATAGCTAAACCTCTTTTTAATAGAAGTTTACAAGGAGTTTACGAACCTGGGTCACCTTTTAAATTAATGAATGCCTTAATTGGCTTACAAGAAGGTGTGTTAACCCCTAACGAAACAGTAACTTGTTACGCTGGATATAAGTATGGGAATCGTTTTATGAAATGCCATTGCCATATTGGCAAACGAAATAATATGATTAGTGGTATTCAAGAATCCTGTAATGCTTATTTTGCTACGGCATACAGAAAAATTTTAGATAAAACAGGGAATGCCTCTACAGGTATTGATGTCTGGAGCAACCACGCCAAAAGTTTTGGATTAGGCAACTTTTTAGGCTACGATTTAAAAGTAGGACAACCAGGAAGAATCCCAAATAGAGATTATTACAAAAAAATATACCCTAAAACATTTTACTCAACATATACTATTTCAAATGCCATCGGTCAAGGTGAAGTAGCAACAACACCTATTCAACTCGCAAATATGGTTGCAGCCATTGCCAATAGAGGGCATTATTACACACCACATATCATAAAATCCATTAAAGGTGAAACACTACCTGAAAAATTTACCACACCTAAATACACAACAATTGATAAACAGTATTTTGAACCTGTTATAGAAGGCATGCATCAGGTTTATAAAAAAGGAACAGCAAAATGGGTGCAAGTAAAAGACATTGATATTTGCGGTAAAACAGGAACCGTTGAGAATTTTGCAATAATTGATAGTGTAAGAACTCAATTAACTGACCACTCTATTTTTGTGGCTTTTGCACCTAAAGAAAATCCAAAAATAGCTATCGCTGTTTTTGTTGAAAATGGTTATTGGGGAAGTCGTTTTGCAGGGAAAATTGCTAGCTTAATGATAGAAAAACATGTAAAAGGAGAAATTACCAGAACAGATTTAGAAGATTGGCTTTTAAAACACAGTTTAGAAGACGAATATGCAAAACCATACTCAGGAGAACCTTTTCAAATAAATGGAAAAACAATATTACAACTTGTGGATGATAAAGAATATCGTCGTTTAAAAAAGCATTTAATCAAAATTAGCAAAGCAACAAATTAATGGTTAGAGAAACGAATAGACATTTTAAATTCGATTGGATTACCATTATTCTTTTCTTGCTATTAGTTGGTTTTGGGTATTTGAATATTTTATCGGCATCACACACAGGAAGCACCATAGATTATTTTGATTTCTCGCAGCCTTATGGCAAACAACTTATTTTTATTTTCCTAACATTTGGTTTAATTATCCTTTTACTGGCAGTTGATGCTAAATTTTACGAACGTTTTTCGAGTATTATTTACATTGTTTCCATGTTATCTTTAGTCGGACTTTTCCTTTTCGGAAAAAACGTAAATGGCGCTACATCATGGTATGCTATTGGAGGCATGACCATTCAACCCAGTGAGTTTGCTAAAATGGCAACAGCATTAGCAGTAGCAAAATACGTAAGCGATTTAAATACTAATATTAATTCACTTAAAGATCAAATAAAAACCTTTATAATTATTGCAATTCCAGCAATTTTGGTCCTATTACAAAACGACACAGGTAGTACCATAGTGTATGGCGCATTCTTTTTTGTGCTGTATCGTGAAGGATTGCCTAAATATTATTTAACCATAGGTGTATCTATAATTATAGTCTCCATTTTATCTTTAAAATTTGGAGCAATGATTACATCAATAATAGCAATAATATTGGTTATTGGTTTTCATTTTTTAAGTAAAAAGAAATTACGCTTATTTGAATCCTTATTTATTTTAATAGTAACAATTGCAGTATCTTTTGGAATAAAATTATTTTATCAAAACATATTAAAATCACACCAACAAGATCGTATTAGTCTTTGGCTTCGATTGGAAAAAGATCCCGCTAAATTAGAGCAAATGAAAAAAACGTTTGCTTATAATTTAAACGAATCAGAGAAAGCAATAAGCTCTGGTGATGTTACAGGAAAAGGGTTTATGGAAGGCACTAGAACCACAGGTAAATTTGTGCCAGAACAACATACTGATTATATTTTTAGCACTGTTGGAGAAGAATGGGGGTTTTTAGGAAGCGCCTTTGTTGTTATTCTTTTTGTACTACTTATAATACGTATTTTGCTTTTAGCAGAGCGTCAAAAAACACAATTTAGCAGAGTGTATGGCTATGGTGTGGCATCAATTATTTTTGTGCATTTTCTTATTAATATAGGAATGGTTATGGGTTTAATTCCAACTATTGGTATTCCGTTACCTATGTTTAGCTATGGAGGTTCTGGACTTTGGGCATTTACTATTTTGCTGTTTATTTTCATCAAACTAGATTCTAACAAAATTAATGAGTGGTAGCCCATAATGAGCATTTTATTATTTCACTCTAATGAATAAATTTACTTTTTAAGTTCTAGTTTTTCTGCAAAATAATCACAAAAATCTTTCATGGTTGCCGTCATTTTTTCATCTTGTGTAGCTCGATTAAATGTATCGCTCATCGCCACTAAGGTTTGATGAAAAAACACTTTCATTTCATCAACTGGCATATCTTTAGTCCATAAATCTATACGTAACGTTTCTTGGGTTTTAGCATCCCAAACGGCAAGCATCATCGCTTTGGCCTCTTCATTTGTAATGCCTCCATCTTGCGCTGTCCAATATAACTTTTCTGGAATACGGTTGTCATCTAATTCAACATTCAATTCTATTTTAGAAGTATGATTCTTTGCCATTATTTGCGTGGTTTAAACTTGGTATTATTAAATATGTCTTCAGTAGATTTTATTAACATGTCTTTTAAAGACACATCGTTTTGTTTCATATAAGCGCGTACAATTTGCCATCCAATATATTGCCCTAATTGCCCTGGAGAATCGGCATCAATTTCTTCCAAATAAAACTTAGTAAAAGGTGCAGGGTTTATAAACCGCCCTGGTAATTTAGAGTCTGTGCTAAACAACAACTCACGTTCCACAAAATAACGCCATATATAACTCTCGTTAGCAATTGCCCAATTTAACTGCTTTGGTGAATACCCGATACGTTCTGCATCAGTTTTAAATGGAATTACAGCATCCTTAAAATAGAGTTGTTTTCCAAAATAAATCATTTCGTCTAACAAGGTTTTTTTCGGTTGCTGATAAATATACTTTTTAGCATATTCGCCAGCTAAGTTAACTACAATTTGTTCTTTGGTTAAATTCGCTCTAATATATTTATGAATACTACTGTAAAACTCATGCTCGCTACCTAAATAATTATCCAAAGCAATTACAGTAATGGTATCGGTAACAATTACCTTATTTCTATAACGTACATCATTGGTTACAGTAATTATTCGTGGAGGATTAAATTCTTGAAAATAATATTTTAAATGATTAAATAATGATTCTATTTCAGTTTCAATATCATTAAAAACACTAAATGTTTTATCTACCTCATTAAATAATTGAATTTGTAAAGTATCGGCTTTTTTAGCTAACCAAAATGAATCTGAATATTTCTCAGAAAACATAAAAGGATAAGCTTGTTTTAATTTTGGTAAATCCTCTGAAGTTGCTTCGGCAAACAACCTATCAAAGCGTTCAACTGCAATATCTGTGTTTATTTTAGCAATGCTTTGTTGTAGTGCGTTATCCCTTTTACAAGAAGTAATTATCAATACAATACCAATAAGCAATATTATTTTTTTCATATAAAACTTAAACGACATAAATTTTTATTAATTGAGTGTTTCGTTTATTTTTGTTTACAAAGGTACTATTCTTAGATTAAAAACAGTATTAAATATGCAAACAGAAAAAGTAGTAAATCATATTGTTAATTGGTTAAAAGATTACGCAACTAATGCTGGAGTAAATGGTTTTGTAATTGGCATTTCTGGTGGTATTGATTCTGCTGTAACTTCAACCTTATGTGCTAAAACAGGCTTAAATGTATTATGTATTGAAATGCCAATACACCAAGCAGAAAGTCATGTTACAAGAGCTCAAGAACATATTGCAGAATTAAAAAAAAGGTTTGATAATGTTGATAATACACGTACCGATTTAACACCTGTTTTTGAAGAATTTAAAACTGAAGTATTTTTTGATGGAGACCAAGCTACTATTGATATGGCTTTAGCAAATACAAGAGCGCGTTTACGAATGACAACTCTTTATTATTATGCAGGACTTTACAAATTATTAGTAGCTGGAACGGGTAATAAAGTAGAAGATTTTGGAGTTGGTTTTTATACTAAATATGGTGACGGTGGGGTAGACTTAAGCCCAATTGCAGATTTAGTAAAATCTGAAGTTTACAAATTAGGTAAGTTTTTAGAAATCTCAGAACCTATAATGAAAGCAGCACCAAGTGATGGCTTATTTGGTGATACTAGAAGTGATGAAGACCAAATAGGAGCATCATATCCAGAGCTTGAATGGGCAATGAAAATGCATGATGTAGGTAAAACTGCAAAAGATTTTTCAGGTAGAGAACAAGACGTTTTTAAAATTTACAAACGCTTTAATTCTGCCAATAAGCATAAAATGGTTCCAATACCAATTTGCGAAATTCCCAATAATTTAAAGTAAGTGTTGTGATTTTAACAAAAAGCCTTATCTTTGTCTTTAATTACTGGTAAATCTCTCAATTATAATTGTAAACCTCTCACAATTATAATAATTACTAACCTTTAAAACCCTAATAGCAATGATAAAATTATTAATAGCAGACAATCACCCCATTATTAGAAAGGGACTAGAACATCTTTTTTCAGCTTCTACAGACATTAAAATTGTAGGAAGTGTAGACGATGGCGACTCCATTTTAAACTTTATTAAAAAAAATGATGTTGACATTATTTTGACGGAAACAGATTTCCCAAAACTTAACGGTTTAACCGTTTTACGTTATTTAAAGAAAGACTATCCAGACATTAAAACTATTATTTTTAGTGGTCAGCCAGAAGAAGTATATGGCATTAATGCCATTAAAGCTGGTGCTTCAGGATTCATTTCTAAATCCGTTAACATTATAACCATTAACGAAGCTATTTTAAAAGTTTCCAAAGGTGGTATTTATTTAAGTGATGCTTTAACGCAACAATTAGCTTTTGGAGCTAAATCAAACAAATCTGGTTCTTTTTACAAAAAACTATCAACTCGTGAGTCTGAAGTTTTAAAGCTTTTAACCATTGGTAGAAAAAATAAAGAAATTTCTAAAGAGCTAAACATTAACGAGAAAACAGTAAGTACATATAAAGCGCGTTTAATGAGAAAACTAAAAGTAAATAACTTAGTTGATCTTGTAAATCAAGCAAAACTCTCAGCAGAGTTATAAAACGCGGTTAAGCTTTCTAGACAATAACATTTTTAGACCCGAATAGTCTTTTACTTCTTCAAGTATATTTCTATTCGTGTCTATTTTGTTTTGTAATGTTTCATTCTGAAATCCTTTCACCTTTTGCTCTATTAAAAAACAACGTAGGCTTAAAATAGTTTCGCTAACCAATTGTGAAATACTTTGTTTTTTCGATTTAGGAAAAATGTTCATGCGTTCCCAATCATCTAAAGTATAACGCTCATCTTCCATTAAAATAGTAGTAATCTGGCTAGAGGTTTCTGAATCTACTGAATTTATAAATGATTTTAGATTAAATTCTGGATTCTGATTTAAGGTATCAATGATTGTATAATACAAGGTTTTAAATTGAGGGTTCGAGAATTCCATTTCATCGTCTTGCAAATCTAAAAACACTTTTTCGAATACTTTAGCTTGATGAATTACGGGCTCTAAAACAAGTTCGCCTTTGTCGTTTTCTTTTAAAACCAAATCTTCAAAATCTTCCGTTTCATTTCCATAAAGTAACAAAACTTCAATAATTTTTCGCTCTAAAACATATTGTACATCAACCTTTTTCACTGGTTGTTGGTGTTTTATAACATCAAAAGCTTTTTGCTCGTTTTTATGTTTTTTATTTTCTTCTTGAAACTCTTTTTTATTAATTTGAGCCAACGTACTAAATAAAACTTCCTCGCTAATGTCCATAATTCTGGCACACTCTTGAATATAGATTTCTTTTTTTATACGATCTGGAATTTTAGAAATACTATTTACAATATCTCTAACTGTTTCTGCTTTTTTTATAGGATCGTTTTTTGATTCTTCAAACAAAACCGATGCTTTAAATTGAATAAAATCTTTAGCATTTTCATCTAAATAAAGAGAGAGTTCTTCAAGCGTATTATTTTTTGCAAAACTATCTGGGTCTTCGCCTTCTGGAAACGTACACACTTTTACATTCATGCCTTGTTCCAAAATTAAATCGATACCACGGAGTGAAGCACGCAAACCTGCTGCATCACCATCAAACAAAACGGTAATGTTTTTTGTAAGTCTGTTTACAAGTCTAATTTGCTCCGAAGTTAATGCAGTTCCTGATGATGACACTACATTTTTTATGCCTGTTTGATGAAACTGAATAACATCGGTATAGCCTTCAACTAAATAGCAATTATCTTCTTTTGCAATACTTTGTTTGGCGTGATAAATACCATACAATACTTTACTTTTATGATAAATATCGCTCTCTGGAGAATTTACATATTTAGCTGCTTTTTTATCGGTAATTAAAATACGACCTCCAAAACCTAACACACGACCACTCATGCTTTTTATAGGAAACATAACGCGCCCTTTAAACCTATCAAAACGCTTAGTTTCTTTAACAATAGTAAGTCCTGTTTTTTCAAGATAATCTATGTTATAACCTTGTTTTAAAGCCTCATCTGTAAAGGCTTGCCATTCATCTAAAGAATACCCTAAGTCAAATTTTTTAATAGTCTCTTCGGTAAAACCACGCTCTTTAAAATAGCTTAATCCTATTGACTTTCCTTGGTCGGTTTTATGTAATATTTTTTGAAAATAAGTGCTTGCAAACTCACTAACCAAATACAAACTTTCACGTTCGTTTGCAGCTTCTTTTTGCTCATCAGACTGAACCGTTTCTTCAATTTCAATATTATACTTTTTAGCTAAATACTTAATCGCTTCTGGGTAAGTGAAATGCTCATGCTCCATTAAAAAAGCTACCACATTTCCTCCTTTTCCACTTGAAAAATCTTTCCATATTTGTTTTACTGGCGATACCATAAAACTTGGAGATCGCTCGTCGCTAAACGGACTTAAACCTTTAAAATTACTACCTGATTTTTTAAGATTTACAAAGTCACCAATAACCTCCTCTACTCTGGCGGTTTCAAATACTTGGTCTATGGATGATGGTGATATCAATGGAGAAAGCTTATTTTATGTGTAAATGTAATATAATCTATTCATTTAAGAAATGTATGCGATTTATAAATTTGATATTGATAGAAAAACAAGTAATTTCGTTAACAATACTATTATTACGTTTTGTTTAATTTATCAATCAAATTATGTCTTATTTTAAATCTTTATTAATTGCTGCCTTGTTTTTATTTGTTTTAAACTTAAACGCTCAGGAAGCAATTAACCCTTATAACCCTGAACCAAAAATGGAAGCTTTAAAGGACAGAAAAGGCAAAAAAACAACAAAAATGCACTTCTTGGTTTTTGGCGATTCTAAAGGTTCTAAATATTTCCCTCTGGTATTAAAACGTGCAGATGCCTTACAACCAGATTTTTGTATTACAACTGCCGATTTAGTTAATAAAGGCGGAGGTGAACAAGGAAAAATAGACTATAAACTCCTTGATGATTTAGGGGGTTGGTTTATGCGAAAATATCCTATGTGGCCAACAGTTGGCAACCATGAAGAAGCAGGAGGAGATGATGGTGTTGAAAATTTTACCAATTTTTTTGGAATGAAAAAAACCATGTATAGTTTTGAATATGGAAATGCTAAATTTATTGCTTTGCCATGGCCAAAGATAGATACGGACAAAAAAAAGCTTAAATGGTTAAAGAAAGAGCTAAGAAAAGCACGTGGTAAACATATTTTTATATACAAGCATCGTCCGCATTACACAGTAGGTTCTAAATCTTACGAAGATGTAGATGGGGCAGAAACAGAAACCACTAAACTGTATGACAAATATAATGTCACAGCTGTTTTTAGTGGGCACGACCACATTTATTATAGAACAAAACGAAATAATACAAACTACATTATTTCTGCAGGAGCTGGTGCTCCCATTTATCGTTTGCACAGAGAAAAAGATGCTATTGCTGGTGATGTGTATTATGGAAGGCTTTTAGATGAAGGTAAAACAAACGATTCCATACCTTTTAAATTTCATGCTGCTAATGGTACCGAAACTGGTTTAGCTGAAGCCATGTATTATGTGCTTTCAGTAAAAATTGATGGCGATAAAGTTTCAATTGAAATGATTGATGAAAAAACAGGTAAGGTTTGGGATAAGACAGATATTAATTGAATAACGTATTCATTAATGACTAAAAATAAAAAGGTTGCTTTTAATCTTATAAAATAAACCTTTTATGTTCAATTATGTATTTAATCCATATCAAATCGAACTCCAAGAGAAATGTTATTCTGATCTGTAATTTGGTCTTTAAAAATAGGGGATAAATCGTATTTCACATATAAAGCTGTACTACCAACCGCTATATAACTACTTATACCGTACACTAAATTAGTTGTATTCAAGCCGCCTTTAATTTTATCTTTTTGTCTATTTCCATCAACTCTATACTTTAATTTTTGACGCGTACCAATATTAAAACCTGCATATCCGCCAACTCCAATTTTAAATTTATTACGAGTAGAGTACCTAAAATAATTATCTTTCTCAATCTTTTTTGATGGTCCAAACTCAAAATGCACCGGGAAGACCAAGTTAGTAATAGATAATTTAGATTTTTTAAGATTCTCCGGAAACACCTCCAACATGGCTTGATCACCTTGCCTTACAAAATACTGATTATCATTAGGTTTCAATCCATTTATTTGAAATGAATACCCGTATTTAAAACGTAAAAAATTGGTGTTTTTAAATACCCGCGTTTTCCAAGCCCAACCTATTTCAAAAAATCGCGAACCTCCAAATTTATATGGAGAATCATCTAATTTAGCTCCTTCAACAATGGCATTATTTAAACCAAAAGCTAATACCAAATCGCTAGTGGTTCGCCTATCATATTTTTTATGTTTGTGCTTATCACTATTCCTACTTCCTATAAATATAAATTCATCATCAGTTTCATCCCCTCTTCCTATCCTAAACACAAAACGATTATCTTCATCTCCATTATTATAAATGGCATCGTTGCGTTGATAAAGCGAAATTTTATTATTAATAATTGCTATTCTATTTTCAATATTTAAAGCGTGCTTTTTTGCTGCTGCCTTTTTTAACTTATCAGCTTCTTCGCTTGTAATTTCATTTCTATCTAATTGTTGATTAATGGCTTCAACTTCAGCTTTTAAATAATCACGCTCCTCGGTTTTAACCTTATCTTTTAAAGCTCTTAAAGTTTCTATTTGTCCTTGATTATTTCCATTGGAAATCGTGTCTTGCGCATTGATTAAGTGCACATTTAAACACAGCACTGCGAGTGCTAAATACTTAGTAATGGTTTGCATAACTGTTCGTTTTTGATCCCAATATTGGGCTATTGATTATTGATTATTGATTAAATTTTGATGAATTTTTAGTCGTTACGTTGTGCAACAGCTGTTTTTACCGTAATAAAATTTTCTTTCAAAGCTTTAAAAACTTTGTCTCTAAAAGACTGATCTAACTCGTATTCAACATCTTGAAGTAATGCCAAAGCATCAACTTTTTTAGTGCTTTTATTGTATAAGCGTTTTAATTTAATGTCTTTTTGTGCTTCAGCCAACAACGCTTCTATTTCGTTTTCCGTAACTTGGTTTTCTCCATCTTTTATGGTCTTAACTTGGGCTATAACTTCCTGTATTTTTTGTTCTTCGAGTGTTAACTTTTCTGAAACTATTTTGACAGATTCAACAGTATTTTCTTTTATAGATTGAATGGGTTTCTCTTTAGCAATAAGATTTTTTTCTTTAGTTAGATTAGGCTTAATTATAATTGATTTTTTTTGAATTTGAATTGATTGTTTATCTTCTTTTAATTTGATTTCTTCTAAAACTTCTTCAATACTTTCACTAGCGATTTTATGGATTTCATCTTGTTTTACAACTTCTGGAGTGTCCACAATTTGTGGTGTAATCTGCTCAACAGACTCATTCTTAAAAACTTGTGTAATTACTAATAAAACACCTATAATACTTGCTGCAATACCCAACCACCAAAACGATTTATTACTCCGTTTTTCTTCTTGATTTTCTAGACGATTAGACAATTTACTCCACGCATCAGCAGACGGTTTTATTGTTCTTTTTTCAAGCTTATCTTTTATGTTCTTTTCAAATTTATTTGGTGCCATAGCTTGTTGTTTTATTTAATTCTTTTAATTTTTCTTGAAGCAATTTTCGTGCTTTAAATAGTTGTGATTTTGATGTACCTTCAGTTATATTCAACATATTGGCAATTTCGTGATGCTTATATCCTTCAATGGCGTACATAATAAACACCTTTTTATAACCATCGGGAAGCGTATCTATAAGTTGCTGTATTTCGCCAACTTCTATGTCGGTTTTAATGTTGTTGGTATAATTGTTTTCATGTTCAATATCTTCAACTACAAACTCAATATCTTTTTTTTGCCGTAAAAATGAAATGGATTCTCGAATCATAATACGTCGCATCCACCCTTCAAAACTGCCTTCATTTTTAAATTTCTTTAAATTAGAAAATACTTTAAAAAAACCATTAAGCATCACTTCTTCCGCATGTTGTAAATCTTTTATATAATACCTACAAACACTTAACATTTTTGGAGCATGCAACTCGAACAACACACGTTGTGCTTCACGATTATTTTTAATCGCTCTTTTAATAAGCTCAGATTCGTTTTTATGGAGTTGAATGACTTTCAAAAAAATGATTTTATATGGTCTTCTATTTATAAAGACGCAAATGTTGTGCTAAAGGTTGCCTAGGGTGAAAATTTATTTTTATAAATGTAGTGCAATACCAATAATCATTTAAAATAAACCAGTCTTTTAAGCGTTTTTAGTTTTCAATTTAGTGATAGAGATAATTATTATCTTAGCGAGATACGTTATAAATAACAAATGAAAAAAGTCATTACCATTATGCTATTAACAGCGCTTACTGCAGGAACAATTCAAGCCCAAGATTGGGCAAATTTAAAACGATTTCAAAAAGAAAACACTGAATTACAAACTCCTAAACCAAACGAACATCGTATTGTATTTATGGGCAACTCCATTACAGAGGAGTGGAAGACGATTCGTCCAGATTTTTTTGCTAATAAGCTATACGTAAATAGAGGCATAGGTGGGCAAACCACACCACAAATGCTATTACGATTTAGACAGGATGTTGTTAATTTATCGCCAACGGTTGTAGTTATTTTAGCTGGTATTAATGATATTGCGGGCAATACGGGGCCTTCAACTATTAAAATGATTTATAATAATATAATATCTATGGCAGAATTAGCTAAGGCTAATAATATAAAAGTGATTTTATGCTCTGTGCTTCCTGCGTATGATTTCCCGTGGCGACCAGGACTTGAGCCTGCCGAAAAAGTTATAAAGCTAAATACCATACTAAAATCTTATACCGAAAAGCATAATCTAGTTTATGTCGATTATTTTTCGGCAATGGTAAATAAATCAAATGGTTTAAAGAATGAATTAGGGAGCGATGGCATTCACCCAAATACAGCAGGATATAAAATTATGGAACCTATTATTGAAAAGGGTATTGCTGATGCTTTAATTGAATAGCAAATAGATAAGTATTTATCTATTAAAACCACAAAGTAATATAACAAAACTTGAATGCTAAAAAGAATAATTTTATTTACTTTTTTATTTTTTACAAGCTTTATATCTCTAGCTCAAACTCCCGAAAAAACAGTTATTGCAAAAAGAGGTGACGGTATATATTCTCTACTTCGGAATAATGGTTTAGACCCTACAAAATATTTTAAAAAATTTATAACCCTAAACAAGAAAATACTAAAAACCAACAATCAATTATTAATTGGTGAAACATACTTACTCCCAAATACCGAAGTTTTAATTGAAGAACCCCATATTATAACTGATAACATTACATCAAAAACTATAGATAGTATTGCTCCCATAAAAAAAATAAGCTTTCCTCTTTTTGGAAAAAAATACAGCGTTTTTAATCTTGAAAGCAAAAAACTTAATAATGCCATTTATTATTTAATTTCTGGTCATGGTGGTCCAGACCCTGGAGCCATTACAACATATAATAATAAAACTATTTCTGAAGACGAATATGCTTACGATGTTACGTTAAGACTTGCCAGATTATTACTTACTAATGGAGCAAAAGTTTATATTATTATTAGAGATGAAAATGACGGCATAAGAGATGAACGTATTTTAGAAGTTGATTATGATGAAGTTTGTTATGTAAATAAAAAAATTCCGAGACACCAAACATTACGCTTACGACAACGCACTCGAACTGTTAACGCCTTATACATGAAACATAAAGGCACTTACCAAAGGCTTATTGTAACTCATGTTGATAGTAGGAGTGAAAATAAAAATATTGATGTTTTTTTCTATCATCATAAAAAAAGTAAAAGTGGAAAACGATTAGCCACTAACATTCTAGAATCATTTAAACAAAAATATGCGGAACATCAACCCAATAGAACATATGCTGGATCGGTTAGCTCACGAAGTTTGTATTTAATTAAAAACACCTTCCCGCCTATGGTTTATATTGAATTAGGAAATATTCAAAATGAAAAAGATCAGAAACGGATTCTTGATTATAAAAACAGGGAAGCTCTAGCTAAATGGGTATTTAATGGGTTGTTGAATGATTTTATTAATTAGTAGTTCTTTTGTCACTCCGTACTTGATACAGAATCTACAAAGCATTAAACACATATTAATGTGATACTGAAACAAGTTCAGCAAGACAAACCTATCCAATCAACCCTTTTACAGCATCAAAATCCAATCCACCATAATCGCCAGAGCTCATTAAAAGCAATGCTTTGTTATCGAAGTTTTGTGAGAATATAAAAGCTTTAAAATCTTCTGGATTGGTGTAAATAATTAAATCGTCTCGTTGAAAAGCGTTAGCAATTTGCTCGTGTGTTACGGCGTCTAATTTTTTAATTTCAACAGCATGTGGCGAATAAAATACTACAGCAACATCGGCAGCATTTAAAGCGCCTTTATATTCTTTTAAAAATTCAGCATTTAAACTGCTATAGGTATGCAACTCTAAACAGGCAACTACAGTGCGGTTAGCATACTGCTCTTTTACGGCATTGGTTGTGGCTTCTACTTTACTTGGTGAGTGCGCAAAATCTTTAAAAGCTACACTAGTTTTACTTTCTGCAATTTTTTCTAGGCGCTTACTAGCCCCTTTAAAGGTAGAAATGGCTTCGTAAAAATCGTCTTCATCAATACCCATGTGCTGACAAATCCATTTTGCGCCGGCTAAATTATTAAGGTTGTGTTTACCAAAAACTTCAATAGGCAAATCGCCTTCTGGTGTTTCTAAAAGCGTTTGCCCGTTTTCAACGGTATATTCTGGAGTTTGATATGCTATTTTTCGTATCGTATTTTCGCTAACTTCAACAACACGTTTTACTTCGGTATCTTCTTCGTTATAATTAATACTTCCGCCTTTTACAATAGAGTCTATAAAAATACTGAACTGCTCTACATAATTTTCATAAGTTGGAAACACGTTTATGTGGTCCCAAGCAATACCACTTAACAGCGCAATATTAGGTTTATACAAATGAAATTTTGGTCGTCTGTCTATGGGCGAGCTTAAATACTCATCGCCTTCTAAAACTATAAAATCGTTGTCTTCGGTAAGTTTTACCATCACATCGAAACCTTCTAACTGCGCACCAACCATATAATCTACATCCCTATCATGATAATGCATCACATGCAAAATCATTGAAGTTATAGTTGTTTTTCCGTGACTCCCACCAATAACTACTCGGGTTTTATGTTTAGATTGCTCGTATAAAAATTCTGGATAACTGTATATTTTCAAGCCTAATTCTTGTGCTTTTAATAATTCAGGATTATCAGCTTTGGCGTGCATGCCTAAAACAATAGCATCTAAATTAGTTGTTATTTTTTCTGGAAACCAACCAAACGTTTCTGGTAATAACCCTTTAGCATTTAATCGAGATTTTGAAGGTTCGTAAATAACATCGTCGCTTCCTGTTACGTTGTAGCCTTTATTATGTAATGCTATGGCTAAATTGTGCATTGCTGATCCGCCAATAGCTATAAAATGTACGTTCATTTATCTTGTTTTGAAGATTTTCAAAGATACTTTTTTGCCACGAATACACGAATTTTTTTTAATTGGAAAATAACTATGTTAAACAAAAAAAGACCTTTTTATTGAAAATATACTTTGCAAACTTGCCCGCGTTAGGGATTAAGCTACATGTTTCGACGCAGAAGGAAGCGAGTAGTAAAAGCCCGTAGGGTAATACCCAAAGACTAAAGCTTCAAAATTTCTTCCTTTTCCTTTTTAAAGGACTTGATATTTGGCAATTCTGAAATAGCTAAATTTATATATTTTAAAGCTTCAGGTTTATTTTTTTGATGCACATTAATTTGCGCTAAACGGTAGTGCGCCCAAGCTTTTGGAACACCATCTTTTGCTGAATAATTTGCTATATAGGTTTGCAAACATGTTTCGCCTTTTTCAAGCTGTGTGTTATATTCGGCAGCCACTTTTCCTATTTGATAATGCAGCGCATTACGTTGGTGTTTTTGTTGTGCTGCCTCAATATTTTGTATGGCTTTTTGAGGCTGATTTTGGTTTTCATAAAGCGTGGTTAACTTGTTAAAACAGGTTAAAGACCCGCCTTCTGAAATAGCCATTTTATAATATTTTTCGGCCAATTCTGGCTCGTCGTCATACTCGTAAACATAACCTTTTGCTAAATAACCATCGACTTTCGAGAGGTTTACAAGTTGTTGCGCAAACTCTAATGATTTGTTTTTACTGCCCCCCAAAATACCAGGTAATTGCATATACAACTCTACCAATGCCCAGCGGGTATCGATATGATTTTTATCTAATTCGGCGGCTTTTAAAAAAGCCTTTTTCACATCGCTAATAATGCTCAAGGCTTTTAATTTATTAATGGACAGGGCTTTCATACCCAAAGCGCCACCGTATTTATAATGGTAATTGGCGTTGTTTTTATTAATATTTACAAGTTTTTGATATTGGTTTATGGCATCGTCCCATTTTTTTTGGTGCCCGTACGCATCGCCTAAAAACTCAATGGCTTTTATGTTGTTGGGATTGTTTTGCAAATAATCTGAAACGATTTCTTCGGCTTTTTCAAATTCTTTTTTTTGAAAAAGGGCGTCCACATCAGCTAATTCGGGTTGACCAAATATGAGTGTTGGAAAAAAAAGTAGAAGCAAAAACTTGTTCATAGCATTTGGGTCGAAAATACAAAGTTAAACATTACACTTTACTTAAAAAATGGTTAACTTCACTCAACCAACAAAAGTAATTACTAATTTATTGTTTTTTGGAATAACTTTTGAAAGTACATTTAGAGACAATTTAAAACACCTACTGAAATGAATTCAGCACCAATGAAACATACACTATCTATATTAATGATTATTCTTTTTTCAAATTTTACACAGGCTCAAAATCCGGACTACCAAGAATTATGGACCAAAGTTGAAAAGTTGGAGGTTGAAGGCTTGCCAAAATCGGCATTAAAAATTGTTGAAGACATTTCGGCGAAAGCCAAAAAAGATAAAAACCATCCACAACTTATTAAAACCATGCTTTTTAAAAGCAAGTTCGTTTTGGTTTTAGAGGAAGATTCGCAACTTAAAATCATCAATGATTTTAAAAATGAAATTGAACAGAACTCGTTTCCTACTAAAAACATCCTTGAAAATATTTTGGCCAATTTGTACTGGCAATATTTTAACAAACACCGATGGCAATTTTATAACAGAACGAAAACTGAAGAGAAAGCAGATGCTGTTGACTTTAGAACGTGGGATTTACAAACGCTTTTTAATGAGATTCATACGTATTATCAAAAGTCTTTAGAAAATGGATTAATGCTTCAATTAGAACCTTTAAGCAATTATAATGTGCTTTTAAATGAGCAAAAAGGTTCTAAAATTTACAGACCAACATTATTCGATTTTTTAAGTCATAATGCATTGCTTTTTTATAAAACCGACGAAATACATATTACCAAACCTGCTTATAAATTTGAGATTGACAATCCTGATTTTTTAGGTGATACGAGTACGTTTTCAAACCTAAAATTAGCGTCAAAAGATTCTACGTCGTTACAATTGAACGCATTAAAAATCTATCAAGATTTAATTCGATTTCATTTAAAAGACAAGTCGCCTTTGGCATTAGTTGATGTAAATATAAATCGTTTAAAGTTTGTACTTCAGCATGCTACTTTTAGCGATAAACAATCCATTTTATTAAACGCCTTAAAAACAGAAAGCGAGCGATTAAATTCCCACGAGGTTTCTGCACTTTATGATTACGAAATTGCGACTATTTACTATCAACAAGGTTTAGAATATCAACCTAAAAACAAAGAAGAAAACCGTTGGAAAACTAAAGACGCCATTGCTATCTGCAACAGCGTTATTGCTAAATTCCCAAAAAGCAATGGCGCCGAAAAATGTGCGATTTTAAAGCAACTCATTGAGCAGCAATCACTTCAAATTACCACAGAAAATTTCTTGCCCATTCTTAAAGATGCGCGCTTGTTGATTCGTTACAAAAACCTAAATCAGCTACGATTTAAAATTTATAAAATTTCTAGAAGTCAGTTAGAAAAATTCAATACAACCTATAGAAAAGACGAGCAATTAGCCTTTATTAAATCCTTAAAAGCCACAACCCAATGGAACACTGGTTTGCGCGATGAAAACGATTTTCAAACACATACCACCGAGATCCTTTTACCAAAACTCAACAACGGCAGTTATTTGATTTTTGCTTCACCAGAAAATGACGAAAACACGTTTGCGTTTAGCACCATTCAAGTTACCGATTTGGCTTTGGTTGAAACCGACAAAACGGATTATAAAACCTTTCAAATTATTGACAGAAACAACGGCAAACCCGTTGTTAATGCTCAGGTTGAACTTAGTTATATAAAAAACAATAACAGAAATGAACAAACCGAAAACTACACCACGGATTTGCATGGACAGATTAAAATCAACAAATCTAAAAATCGTTATCGGGATATCAATTTAAAAGTCAAATACGGTAGCAATGTGGCTTATTTTGGAGATTATTACATCTATCAATATAATAAAAACGAACAAGAAAAAGTAACCTACAAATCTTTTTTATTTACCGACAGAAGCATTTACCGACCCGGACAAACCGTTTATTTTAAAGGCATTGCCATGAAAACCGAAGCCAACAAATCTGAGGTTTTAGAGAATGAAAAGGTTTATGCCATTTTATACAACGCAAATGGCGAAGAGTTAAAAGTACTGAACTTAAAA
Organism: Wocania ichthyoenteri Th78; assembly: GCF_000789235.1. Lineage (GTDB taxonomy): Bacteria > Bacteroidota > Bacteroidia > Flavobacteriales > Flavobacteriaceae > Wocania_A > Wocania_A ichthyoenteri. The sequence continues at coordinate 2,703,140 of NZ_KN525716.1, read as the reverse complement.
ACGAATGATTTTGGCTCGGTTTCAGGCGAGTTTATCTTACCAAATTCGGGTTTAAACGGACAGTATTATATTGAATTTGATACCGAATCCGGATCTGAGGCACAAAGCATCACCTATTTTTCGGTTGAAGAATACAAACGCCCAAAGTTCGAAACCAAATTCAACCCTGTAACCGGAACCTATAAAGTTAACGATTCGGTAACCATAAAAGGCAACGCTTTGGCTTATGCAGGCAGCAATATTACCGATGCCAAAGTGGTGTATCGCGTACATCGCAAAGTGGAATATCCGCATTGGTATTTTTGGTACCGTCCGTGGTTTAACAGCGAGCCACAGGAAATTACGCATGGCGAAAGCACAACAAACGCCAAAGGTGAATTTGAAATTACCTTTAAAGCACAACCCGACCAAAGTGTAGACAAAAGCAGCCTGCCCATTTTTAAATACGAAGTGACTGCCGATGTTACTGATTTAAACGGCGAAACCCATAGTACAACCACCACAGTAAATGTGGGTTATCATGCGTTAACAGCAAACATGTCTATCGCCAATTTTTTGGATAAAACAAAAAAAGACCACGCGATTACTATCGATACCAAAAACCTAAATGGCGAGTTTGTTCCCGCCAAAGGCACGGTTAAAATTTACAAATTATTAGCCCCAAGTTCGGTGTTAAGGGATCAACCTTGGGTCGCACCAGATTATCAGGATTTTACAAAAGAAGCTTTTAAAGATTTATTTCCGCACGACGCTTATAACAATGAACAAAACCCAAATAATTGGAAAAAAGGGCCGCTTGTTTTTATAGCCTCTTTTAATACCGAAAACACAACAAAACTCAATCTTGGTAAAACTAAAAAATGGAAATCTGGACAATATATTATCACTTTAGAAAGTAAAGATAAATTTGGTCAAATTGTAAAAGATGAAATTAAAACAACGCTGTATAGTGATGACGATAAAACTTTAGCAGATCATCAACTGTTTAGTATCACAAGTAATAAATCTAAATATAATACTGACGATACGGCTATTATAACTTTGGCTTCGGCAGCGAATAATTTAAACGTTACCGTTTCTATTGAAAAGCAAAATAAAGTTATAAAAACACAAATTATTCAACTCAATAACAACAGGAAAACCATTAGTATTCCTATAACAAGCGACGATATTGGAGGCTTTTCTGTTAACTATAGTTTTGCTGCGTTTAATAGTTTTCAATCGGGTGGTTTAAACATATTTGTTCCATACCCTAAAACCGATTTAGATATTGAAACCACAACCTTTAGAGATAAATTACAACCTGGAACAGATGAAACCTGGAGTTTTAAAATTAAAGGTTCAAAAGGCGACAAAGTAAGTACAGAGTTATTAGCGAGTATGTACGATGCGAGCTTAGATCAGTTTAAACCACATACTTGGAGTTTCAACCCAATTGACAATCCAATGTATTATTCATATAATAATAGTAATGCTAGACAGAGTTTTGGGACACAAAATTTTAGGGTTTATAATGAACGATCTCGTACATATTATCAACATCAAAATTATGATAAACTGAATTGGTTTGGTTTTGGTTTTGGTTATAATTCGATAAGATTTAAAACAGGAAATATGATAAAAGCCCTTAGCGGTCGTATAGCTGGAGTTGAAATTGAAAAAGAAGTTATGGCAGTCGCAGATAAATCTAGTTTAGATGAAGTTGTAGTTGTTGGTTACGGAGAACAATTAAATGCTAGAGAAGAACTAGAAGAAGACTCTGAGTTGAATGAAGAACGTGTTAAAATTCAAGTAGAAAAACCAAACTTCGACAACATAAAAATCCGTAAAAACCTTCAAGAAACTGCTTTTTTCTTTCCGCAGTTAAAAACAGATGAAGATGGCAACGTAAGTTTCAGTTTTACAACACCTGAAGCATTAACCCAATGGAAATTACAATTGTTGTCGCACACTAAAACTTTAGAAAGTGCTACTAAAACCTTAACAACAGTTACGCAAAAAGAATTGATGGTAATACCAAATGCACCTCGTTTTTTACGCGAAGGCGATAACATAACCATTAGCACTAAAATTGCGAACCTAACCGATAATCAACTTTCGGGGCAAGCCGTTTTAATGTTAACCGATGCCATTTCCGGGAAAGATATTACGAATATCTTGGTGTCTGAGGCACTCGAAGACACCACTAATAAAGACGCTTCGAGTGACCTCAGCGTCCAAGCCTTTTCAGTAGAAAAAGAAAACAACACGCAAGTGTCATGGCATTTATCCATTCCTAATGATGTGCAAGCAGTTCAATATAAAATAATAGCTAAATCTGGAGATTTTAGCGATGGCGAACAAAATGCGTTGCCCGTTTTAAGTAACCGCATGTTGGTTACCGAAACGCTTCCGATGTGGGTAAGAAGTAACCAAACCAAAACATTCACGTTGGACAAATTGAAAACGAACATGTCTTCATCTTTAAAAAACCATAAGTTAACTTTGGAAATGACCTCCAATCCGGCGTGGTATGCGGTACAAGCTTTACCGTATTTAATGGAATACCCGTACGATTGTAACGAACAAACTTTTAGTAGATATTATGCCAACGCTTTGGCGAGTCATATTGCGAATTCAAACCCTAGAATTCAAGAGGTTTTTAACCAATGGCGAAATACCGATGCATTACTTTCTAACTTAGAAAAGAACGAAGAACTAAAGTCTATTTTAATTCAAGAAACACCATGGTTACGTGATGCACAAAGTGAAACCGAACAGAAAAAACGTATCGCTTTATTATTCGATTTAAACAAAATGAATAACGAATTGCAATCTGCAAAACGTAAACTGGAGCAAAATCAAATGCATTCTGGCGGATGGGCTTGGTTTAAAGGCGGACGCGAAAACCGATACATAACCCAACATATTATTACCGGTTTTGGGCATCTTAAAAAACTGAATGTTACTCAAATAGACAGTGGAGATTCGATGATTCAAAAAGCCATCAATTATCTGGATGCGGAATTTGCAAAAGAATACAATGATATTAGAAAATACGATTCAAAAGTCGATTTAAATAAAGATCATTTAAGCTATACACAATTGCATTATTTGTACATGCGCAGCTTTTTTCCGGAAATTAAAAAATCTGATGACGTTGAAGAAATTACTAAATACTATCACAGGCAAATTCAGAAATATTGGTTAAAACGCTCGCTGTACGCCAAAGGTTTAATGGCTTTAGTTGTTGATAGAATGGGTGATAAAAAGACCTCAGTTAAAATTTTAAAATCGTTGAAAGAGAACAGTATCACTTCTGATGAATTAGGCATGTATTGGAAATCAAATACCAATTCATGGTATTGGTATCAGGCACCAATTGAAACACAATCCTTATTAATTGAGACTTTTGCTGAAATTGAAAACGACACCGAAACCATTGACAATCTTAAAATTTGGTTACTTAAAAATAAGCAAACAAACCGCTGGAAAACTACCAAAGCAACCACCGAGGCTGTTTACGCTTTATTGTTGCAAGGTAGCGATTGGTTAAGTGTAACCGATATGGTTGATGTGGTTTTAGGCGGTCAAAAAATAGAGCCTTCAAAACTAGAGGATGTTAAAGTTGAAGCCGGAACAGGCTATTTTAAAACCACATGGAATGCCTCAGAAATTAAACCAGAAATGGCAGAAGTAAAAATCACTAAAAAAGGAAATGGTATTGCTTGGGGAAGTTTATACTGGCAATATTTTGAGGATTTAGATAAAATCACATCAGCAGAAACACCTTTAAAATTAAAGAAAAAACTATTCTTAAAAACCAATACAGATACAGGTGAAAAAATTTCAGAAATCACAACAGAAACCAAAGTTAAAGTTGGTGATTTAGTTCGTGTGCGCATAGAATTACGCAGCGATAGAGCCATGGAATTTGTACACATGAAAGACATGCGCGCCGCAGGTTTAGAGCCTGTAAACGTACTCTCAAAATACAAATGGCAAGATGGTTTGGGCTATTATGAAAGCACCAAAGACACCTCGACCAACTTCTTTTTTGATTATCTGCCAAAAGGCATTTATGTGTTTGAATACGATTTAAGAGTTAATAATGCAGGCAATATGAGTAATGGCATTACAACAATACAAAGCATGTACGCACCAGAATTTAGTAGCCACAGTGAAGGCGTTCGTTTGTTAGTTAACTAAGCCCTTTTCGACAAAGCGAATAGTAAATTAACTTTAATTTACTATATTTCAAGTTACTAACTAATAAATACATTATTATGAATTCAAAAGTTTTAATGGTTTTAAGAATACTTCTTGGAGTCTTCGTCTTAGTCTTTGGGCTAAACAAGTTTTTTCATTTTATCCCAATGGGAGACATGTCTGCTGATGCAGGAGCTTACTTTGGCGCTTTAACTTCGACAAAAACAATAGACCTTGTTGCCATTGTTGAAATTGTTGCTGGTATAGGTTTAATATTTAACAAATACGGAGCACTATTAAGCTTAATATTAATGAGTATTTCTGTAAACGCCGTATTATTTCATGTAACACTAGATCCTGCAAATAGCGCCGGTGCAATCGTATTATTAGTACTAAATATAATAGCGCTTTATAATTATAAAGACTGTTATAAATCCTTGTTATAAAAATTTTAATAAAATCAAAGGAGGCTTTTTAGCTCCTTTTTTTATCTATTAAATGGATATTCGTTTATCCAATTAAACCCTCGATTCATTAAGGGAAAGTTTTCTTTCTTCAATATTCTTCCACTGGCTTTTATCGAATCATTTTTATAAATAGTTTCAAAACTAAATTTCTTATCTGTTTTTTTATATTTAATTATAAAAGAATCAGTTGAATCTTGATAAGTAGTTAATTTTATTTCAGATTTTAAAGTATCTATTTCAGACTTATAATAAACTTTAGACCTATCTATTTTATGTATTTGAGCATTTCCTTTTCTTTCTAAAATTAAGTATCGCCATCGTTCATAATTATTTATATCGGTAGAAATAGTATCGTTATTTTTTTCAAAATGAGTAATCTTAAACAACCCATTTAATTTAGGTTTTGGCGCATTTTCTCCGTATAATTTTTGTGATTTGGATAAATTAATAATTCCGAAAATTAAAATATAAGTTAAAAGTAAACCTTTTAATACCTTCGAAATAATTGGTAATGCTTTATCTCTGTATAATGGTTGTTCTATTACAGAAAGTCTTGTAGATTTTCCTGTAAAAAAGAATGTAAATAATGTTTTTAAATCTTTTGATAATAAAAACAAAGTCATTAAAACTAAATGTGTTGACAGTATTTTAACGGGGACATCGTAAAAATAATTTACCGCCATTACGTTTGAAGCTGTCATTAAAGTAATAATAGCACCTGCTGTCATGGTTCGTCTAAACAATAATAATATCGCGCAAACTTCAGCAATTCCCATAAATAAATTATACCCTTTTGAGAACCCTAAAAATGTCCAAGCTAAACCCATCGGAGAAGAATCGCCGTAAGTTTCAATTAGTCTATAAAATGCTGGATATGGAAACTGTAGCTTTACAATTTTAACCAAGCCGTAGTTAATAAGCATTAACCCCACATAAAACCGAATAGCCACCGTAATCCAATAATAAAGTTTTTTGTAATTATTGCGGTTACGATCTGCAATTGACCAAACTAAACAACCAGAAATTGCGAAAATAAAAATTACAAAAACACTTACATAGTCATAAGTTGTATCACCACTACCATTAGTAAAGGTTGTAATTTTTTCTGAAAGATTAAGAATATTTTCTCCAACCCAAGGAATAAATTTGTGCATTAATGCTGTTGGATATTTCATTATTACTCCCCAAAGCGGATAAGCCCCATTATTTTTAAAAACAATGAATAATAAGAAATATATAAAACTAAACCTGAAACCTATTTTTTCTAATTGAGACCACTTAGTTTCTAAAGATGATTTAACCATAAAAAGCAATTATGAGTGATTATTTTTTCAAAATAGTATATTTCAATTCACACTTTAAATTAATTAACAGTTCCTTAACTCGTTTACAAGCTTTTAACTTAAAAAACTATTCGTATTAATTGCTATCTTTGTTTTTATATTAAAACCTTTATTTTGATAAAGTTAATGTCCCAAAACACTGCTTTACTTGTAACGCTATTTACTTTTGCAATAATAAATTCGTGTGCTTCAAAACAAAATAGTATTCAAAACTCTACGATTGAAGAACTAAATCCAAAACTACTCTTTTTAAATTATACAATTTCTGTAAGCAATACTGGTAAAAAAAAGATTCGTTTTATTAATAAAAAAATTGCTGATGGCAAATTAAAAAGCAATAGTAGTAAGTATATAAACACTGGAAGTATTAACGATTTAAAATGTATACAACTTGATGAAAAATCAAAAGAAATTGAAAGCATTATAATAAAAAACCCATTAGTTAAAACCGTTGAATTTGTTAACGATTCTCTTATATTTGAAAAAAAAGTTTTAAACTTGAATAGCACACCACTTTCTTTAAGAATTCAATTAAACAGCAAAACTAAGTCTATAGTAATAAGCGAAATAGTTGATATACTACAAAATAGCAAACCACTTATTACCACAAGAATTTATTAATATGCGATATAAATTACTCATATTATTTTTAGTTTTAAATTATCATTTTGGTCAATGCCAAATTTTTGATAAAGAGACCATAAAAAATTCTGGTGATAATGATAAACGAATAAACTTGGTTATTTTGAGTGATGGTTACCAAACTAGCGAATTAAACGACTTTAAAACTGATGCTATAAGTTTTGTGAATGACATGTTTAACCAATCTCCTTTTTCTGAATATACTAATTATTTTAATGTTCATATTATAAAAGTCCCATCCAATGAAAGTGGTGCAGATCATCCTGCTACTGCTACCGATGTTACAGAACCTTATAATATCCCAGTAATGTCAGTTGACACCTATTTTAACGCCACTTTTGATGCTTTTGGGTATCATAGGGCTTTATACTACGGAATAGACTATCCAGACTCTGCAAGTGCAGAATCAAAAATAAATTCTGTCTTAGCTGATAATTTCCCAACTTATGACCAAGTTTTAATACTTGTTAACTCTTCAGAGTATGGTGGTACTGGGGGCGAATTCCCCATATCTTCAACTCATACGGCTGCTAATCAAATTGCTATTCATGAACTTGGACACTCTATGTTTAATTTGAAAGATGAATACCTAGTTCCAGATGTTTTTTATGGCGAGGCAATAAACATGACTCAAGAAACAAATTCAAGTTTAATTAAATGGAAAAATTGGATAAATGAAAATGGTGTTTATATTTATCCTTATGGAACTTCTGGAATCCCTGCTACTTGGTACAGACCTCATCAAAATTGTAAAATGAGAGTCTTAAGTGCTCCTTTCTGCCCTGTTTGTAAAGAAGGTATTGTTGAAAAAATACACAGCTTAATTTCGCCTATTGATTCGTATTTACCTGTATCAAATTCAATAAACACCTCAACTTATCCTATCGATTTTCAATTAAATCTAATAAAACCAATCCCAAACACTTTAGAAAGCACATGGACTTTAAACGCTTCAAATTTCGCAAATGATGTGGATGATGTTTCTATTATTGAAACCGATTTAAACGTTGGTTCTAACAACTTAACTGTTGTTTTAAATGATACCACAACACTTTTAAAGGTTGATAATCATGAAACCTTTCATGTATACTCTGTCTCTTGGACTATTACAAAATCTGCCCTAGGTATTGATGATATTACTAGTGAAGAAAACAATTTTAATATTTCCCTATTCCCTAACCCTACTAACAGTATTTTAAACTTAAAAGTTAAAAGTAAAAATACCGTAAACTTAAAAGTTGATATTATTAGTTTAGACGGAAAAAAGATAAAATCAACAAAAATCTCTAATTACGAAAACAATGAAGTTGATATTAGCCATTTAAGCCAAGGTCTTTATTTGGCAAATTCCTATTCAAATCATATACTTATTACAAGTAAACGGTTTGTAAAAAACTAGAGTTATTGTTTTGGTGGATAATTTACTAATACTTTATCTATAATGGCATTTAAACGTGCTTCTCTATTTTCTGGCGATGCGTTAGGAGTATAACTAGATTCGCTAACGGCTTGCCAAAAAAGTCCTTTACCATTTTCATCAACAAAATCGATAGTAATTTGACGATTAACACCAGCTTGCCCAACAGGAATTCCAATAGATACACCACCACCAACATTTCGTCCGCCGCCACCTAAACCAACACCAACGGTATTACGTTGTGCTGATTGAAATTCGCTACTCTTAATATCGATGAAAAAGTCTGGTTTTTCCGCTAAACTAAATCCTTTAGCTTTCATTTTTGTATCTAAAGCATCCAGAAAACGTTTAGTATCTAAATCGCTTAAACCAGTTTTCATATCTGCATAATAATTATAGGTTTTGTATTTAGAAAAGTCTGTGCTCTTATCAAAATCGTAATTAACACGAATAGGTGCGCAGGATACAATTAATAGTGATAGAAGAATTATTTTAAGATATTTCATAGCTATTATTTTCCTTAAAATTAATCAAAAATTGTTCCACACAGTCTAACTTAAAAGAGTTTAACATTACAACTTACTAGAAATATAAGTTTTTATTTTTCTTCTTTAGAATCAATAGACTTTGTTAACGCTGAAGAAATAATACCTGTTGGTATGGCAACAATACCCAAACCAATCATGAGAATAAAAAAAGTAAACACCTTTCCTCCTACTGTAATAGGGTAAACATCACCATAACCAACCGTTGTAAGCGTAATAATTGCCCACCATAAGCTATCAAATATAGATGTAAAATGTTCGGGTTGTGCTTCATTTTCAAAATAATAAATCCCTACGGCAGAAAAATATATTAAAATGAGTGTAATAAATATGAATAGAAAAATTTCTTCTTTAGCCGATTTTATTGCTCTTGTAAAATGATTCATGGCTCGGTTATAACGCACCAATTTTAAAATTCTAAATAAGCGTAAAAAGCGTAATGCTCTTAATGAACGTAAATCGACACCAAAAGACAAATAAAATGGTAAAATAGCGAGTAAATCTATGATACCAAAAAAACTAAACACAAACTTAGGTTTGCTGTCTGCTACATAAATTCTTAATAGGTATTCTAAAGTGAATACAATAACACTAAACCATTCTATAGATTGAAGAATAGTTCTTGTTTGAGGCTTTAAATTAGGAATAGTTTCAATGGAGAAAGTGATAACCGATAAAAGAATAAGTGCTTGAATAAAAAAAGCAAAATATCTACTTAATTTATTATCATTAATCTCTACGATACTTTTAATGTGTTTCTTCACCTTAAAATCTTTCGTCTAATTTCAGAAAAACAAATCAATTTAAAAAATTTGAAGCTTATTCAAAAATTAATCGTTCAACATTTTCCAAAGCATATCTTTAAGCTGTGTAATACCCTGTTGTGCCACAGACGATATAAACAAATACGGAATTGGAAGTTCGTTATCTAACTCTATTTTAAGTTCTGCTTTTAATTCATCATCTAGCATATCGCATTTTGAAATAGCAATGATTCGCTCCTTGTCCAACATTTCTGGATTATATCTACGTAATTCATCAAGCAAAATATCATATTGTTTTCTAATATCATCAGCATCAGCTGGAATTAAAAACAACAAAATCGAGTTACGTTCTATATGGCGTAAAAAATAATGCCCAAGTCCTTTTCCTTCGGCAGCACCTTCAATAATCCCAGGAATATCGGCCATAACAAAAGTTTGAAAATCGCGATACTCGACTATGCCTAAATTAGGTTTTAAGGTTGTAAACTCGTAGTCGGCAATTTTAGGTTTTGCAGAAGTTACAACCGACAGCAATGTAGATTTCCCCGCATTGGGGAAGCCTACCAAACCAACATCGGCAAGTATTTTTAACTCTAAAGTAATGTGCTTTTCTTCTAACGGAAGTCCTGGTTGTGCATACCGAGGTGTTTGATTAGTTGACGATTTAAAATGCCAGTTTCCTAACCCTCCTTTTCCGCCTTCTGCAATAATTTTTTCTTCACCTTGCTCGGTTATTTCAAAAATAATATCGTTGGTTTCGGTATCTCTTACTACGGTTCCTAAGGGCACATCAACATACATATCTTCACCATCGGCACCAGAACTTCGACTTTTACTTCCGTGTTCGCCATGACCTGCTCTTATATGCTTTTTAAATTTTAAAGGTAAAAGTGTCCAAAGGTTAGAATTTCCTCTAAGAATAACGTGACCGCCTCGACCACCATCTCCTCCATCTGGACCACCTTTAGTTATGTATTTCTCGCGATGCAAATGCGCAGAACCTTTGCCTCCATTACCAGAAGACACATACATTTTTACGTAGTCAACAAAATTTCCTTCGGTCATTCTAATGTTTATTTGTTAATTCGTGGATTCGTTTATTCGATTCTAAATTGTTAAGCTTTTAACTTTCAAATTAACAGATACACGAATAAACGTCACTATAATTTGTCTATAACAGCACTCAAACGTACCGTAATATCTTCAATACTACCAACGCCATCTACTCCAAAATATTTATTTTGTGCCGAGTAGTAATCTTTTAATATAGCCGTTTTATTGTAGTATTCTGTAATTCTATTTCTAATAATAGATTCATCTGCATCATCTGCTCTACCGCTTGTTTTTCCTCTTTCAAGTAAACGTTGCACTAAAACCTCATCATCAACTTCTAAAGCAATCATTGCATTTATTTGCGAATCTTTGCTATCCATTAATTTATCTAAAGCTTCGGCTTGTGCATCCGTTCTTGGAAAACCATCAAATATAAACCCATTAGCATCGGCATTTTTTTCAACCTCAGCTTCCAACATATCAATAGTAACTTGATCTGGAACTAGCTCGCCTTTATCCATGTAAGATTTAGCCAACATCCCTAAAGCGGTTTCATTTTTAATGTTAAATCTAAAAACATCGCCTGTAGAAATATGTACTAAATTGTATTTCTCTTTTAAAAAATTTGCTTGTGTTCCTTTTCCTGCTCCTGGAGGGCCAAATAGCACTAAATTTGTCATGTGTTGTGTTTCTTTTATTTGATATACTTCTGGTACGTCTCTTCCCAATCCATCATAGTCAAGTCCGTAGCCCACTATAAATTTATTAGGTATTTCTATACCAACATAATGTAGTTTATAATCTTTTTTATAGGCCTCAGGTTTATAAAATAATGTAGCAATCTTAAGTGCTTTTACATTTTCGTTTTTAAAAATACGGTGCACTTCGGCTAGGGTATTTCCTGTATCTATAATATCTTCCAAAATAACAACAGTTCGTCCAGACAAATCTTGTGTTAAACCTATTAAACGCTGAATATCTTCAGTCGATTTAACGCCTTCGTACGATGCTAATTTTATAAACGTAACCTCGCAGGGTTTTGGGTATTTTTTTACAAAATCGCTTACTACCATAAACGAACCATTTAAAATCCCTACAAACACTGGAATTTCGTCTCCAATATCGTTAGAAATTTCATTAACTAAACGTGCAATTGCATCATCAATTTCTTTAGCAGAAATAAATGGTTTAAAATATTTATCGTGTAGCTTTATCACGGTTGTTTTATTTTGAAAGATGCAAAGATAATCAATAGATTACCGATTACCGATTTTTTGATTTACGAATTCTGAAGTAATTTAAGATTTAAGTGTATTTTTGCATATCAATATCATGTTCAGATAAAAAAATTAAATGAATTACTTCTCTTCAAATTTTAAACTTGGTATTCTTGGTGGCGGACAACTAGGGAAAATGCTACTTAATGATACCCGAAAGTTTGATACTTACACTTGTGTTTTAGACGCTAGCAACGAAGCGCCTTGTAAAATTGCTAGTAACGAATTTCACTTAGGTGATTTAATGGATTACAATACGGTTTATAATTTTGGAAAGCAAGTTGATGTATTAACTATTGAAATTGAAAATGTAAATGTTGATGCCCTTGAAACACTTGAAAAAGAAGGCGTAAAAGTTTACCCATCGTCAAAAACATTACGCACTATTCAAAACAAAGCAACACAGAAATTATTTTATGTAGATAATGATTTACCAACAGCTCCGTTTTCTCGTTTTGCTTACCTTTCAGAAATTGAAGACGCTATAGGTAATGGTGGATTAACAATACCTTTTGTTTGGAAAGCGACTCAGTTTGGATATGACGGCACAGGTGTTAAAGTGGTTAGAAAATTATCAGATTTAGAAGGCTTACCAAAAGGTGAATGTATTGCAGAAACTTTAGTGCCTTTTAAAAATGAATTAGCAGTAATTGTAGCCAGAAATGCATCAGGTGAAACCAAAACATTTCCAGTGGTTGAAATGGAATTTCACCCTGAAGCTAATCAAGTAGAGTATGTAATTTGTCCTGCTAGAATTGATGATACCATTGCTAAAAAAGCTACAGAAATTGCACTAAAAGTATCAAAAACGTTTAATCATGTTGGGCTTTTAGCAGTTGAAATGTTTCAAACTGAAAACGACGATATTTTAATTAACGAAGTGGCTCCAAGACCACATAATTCTGGGCATCAAACCATAGAAGCCAGTTATACTTCGCAGTTTGAACAGCATTTAAGAGCTATTTTAAATTTACCTTTAGGAAGAACCGATAGTAAAGTTGGTGGCGTTATGGTAAATTTGGTTGGTGCCGAAGGCCATACAGGTAATGTTATATATAAAAACATTGAAGCCATTATGAAATTGAATGGTGTTACGCCACATATTTACGGTAAAAAGCAAACCAGACCATTCAGAAAAATGGGACATGTGACCATTGTTAATGAAGATTTAAGTGAAGCACGTAGAATTGCCGAAGAAGTAAAAAATACGATTAAAGTAATAAGCGAATAATTATGAATAAAGTAGGAGTCATCATGGGAAGCAAAAGCGACCTGCCGATTATGCAACAAGCCATCGATATTTTAAAAGGATTCGATATTGAGGTTGAAGTAGATATTGTTTCAGCACACCGAACGCCTGAAAAGCTATTTGATTATGGTAAGCGTGCACACACTAGAGGATTTGCTGTAATAATTGCTGGTGCTGGTGGTGCTGCACATTTACCAGGAATGATAGCGTCGTTATCACCGCTTCCTGTTATTGGCGTTCCTATTAAAAGCAGTAATTCTATTGATGGTTGGGATTCTGTTTTATCTATTCTTCAAATGCCTGGTGGCGTACCTGTTGCAACCGTAGCTTTAAATGGGGCAAAAAACGCGGGTATACTGGCAGCTCAAATTATTGGAACATCAGACAAATGTGTTCTAGATAAAATTATAGTTTACAAACAAGGATTAGAACAAATGGTTCATGAATCTGCTAAAGATTTAAAATAAAAAAACCTCGAATAAATCCGAGGTTTTTACAGCTATTAACAATAATTCTTACGAGTTAAAGATAACTCTCTGAAAAATCTTGTGCCAAAATAGAAAAAAAAGTCTGATTAACTAATTTTTATTTTACATATTCGATTAACTACCAATATTCATTATTTTTTTAGATTTTTATTTTTTTAAAACAACTACAATTTCACATTCATGCCTATCTTAAACAAACATTTTAATACTCCATATAACACCGCTCCTTTTTCGCAAATAAAAGATGAAGATTTCCTTCCTGCTTTTAAAGAAGCTATTAAAAATGCTAAAGCAGAAATTGATGCAATTACTCAAAACACAGAAATCCCTAATTTTGAAAACACTATTGAGGCTTTAGATTTTTCAGGAGAACAGCTAGATAGAATTTCGAGTATTTTTTTTAATTTAAATTCTGCCGAAACAAACGAACACATTCAAAAAATAGCACAAGAAGTTTCGCCTTTATTATCAGAATTCAGTAATGATATCACTTTAAACGAAGTATTATTTAAACGTATAAAAACGGTTTACGATAAAAAAGAGGAACTCAAATTAAGTATTGAACAACAGACACTTTTAGATAAAAAATACAAAAGTTTTTCACGCAATGGCGCTAATTTATCAGAAGATAAAAAAGAAAAACTTCGAGAAATCGACAAACAACTAAGCAAATTAAAACTCAAATTTGGCGAAAATGTATTAGCAGAAACTAACAAATATGAAATGCTAATTATCGACAAAAAAGACTTATCTGGTTTACCTGAAGGCGCAAAAGAAGCAGCACTACAATTAGCAGAATCAAAAAACAAAAAAGGCTGGTTATTTACTTTAGACTACCCTAGCTACATTCCCTTTGTCACCTATGCCGATAATCGCGAATTGCGCAAAAAACTATCTTTAGCAGCAGGAGCTAAAGGGTTTAAAAATGACAAGTTAGATAATCAAAATAATGTTTTACAGATAGCAAAACTCAGACATGCGCGCGCTAACCTTTTAGGCTACAAAACCCATGCACATTTTGTTTTAGAAGAACGCATGGCAGAAACACCAGAAAACGTTGAACAATTTTTAAGCGAACTTTTAGAAAAAGCAAAACCAGCAGCAAAAAATGAGTTTAATAATCTAGAAAATTTCGCTAAAAAATTAGACAATACTTCGACTGCGCCAAGCACTGGTATCGACCGACTTGAAAAATGGGATTCAGCTTATTATTCAGAAAAACTAAAACAAAAATTATTCAGTTTAGATGATGAGCAGTTAAAACCTTATTTCAAATTAGAAAACGTTATAAATGGTGCGTTTACGGTTGCCAATAAATTATTCGATTTACATTTTGAAGAAATTTACAACATCGATAAATATCACGAAGATGTTTTAACCTATAAAGTAACTGACAATAATGGTGATTTAGTATCAATCTTTTATGCCGATTTTTTCCCAAGAAAAGGAAAACGCAACGGTGCGTGGATGACCTCCTTTAAACCACAATCTATAAAAGATGGTGCTAATGAAAGACCACACATTTCTATTGTTTGCAACTTTACAAAACCCACAAAAAGCAAACCGTCGTTATTAACTTTTAACGAGGTTACCACATTGTTCCATGAGTTTGGTCACGCACTACATGGTATGTTAGCAAATACAACTTATCCTAGTCTATCAGGGACAAGTGTATACTGGGATTTTGTTGAATTACCAAGTCAGGTGTTAGAAAACTGGTGCTATCAAAAAGAAGCTTTGGAGTTATTTGCAAAACATTATGAAACTGGTGAAGTAATTCCAATGGATTTAGTTAAAAAAATAAAAGCATCTTCAACTTTTCATGAAGGCATGCAAACACTTCGTCAAATTAGTTTTGGTTTATTAGATATGAGTTGGCATGGTCAAGATCCATCAAAAATTGCAGATGTAAAAGCGCATGAAACTAAAGCTTTTAAAAACACGAATCTATTTCCTGATGTTGCAGAAAACTGTATGAGTACTTCGTTTTCTCATATTTTTCAAGGTGGTTACTCTTCAGGCTATTACAGTTATAAGTGGGCAGAAGTTTTAGATGCCGATGCATTTGAATATTTTGAAGAAGAAGGCGTTTTTAATAAAACAGTAGCAACCAAATTTAAAGCCCATGTACTAAGTAAAGGTGGAACAGAAAACCCCATGACACTTTATAAACGTTTTCGCGGAAAAGAACCAAAACCTGAAGCGTTGTTAAGGCGTGCTGGATTATTAAAATAAGTTGATTTGATTTACGTTTAGTTGTTTATGAAGTTTCTAAAACTTTTTGGACATTTAACAATTATTTTAATTTTAACTGTATTAACCCAAGTTGGTGGATTAGTATGGTTGTTGGCTCTATTCATTTCGATAAAACTAAAAAAGAAGAAGCGATTTACTTTCCCTATTCTGTATTTAGTTTTTAATGTTTTGATTATTCCACCTATTGCAAAACCTTTTGGAAGAGAGCAACTCCCTATTTTTAATGATTACTTAAAACCAAGAAATTGGGTTTATCCATTATTTTTTAGAAATTATGTAACATCAGATTTAAAAGCTTTATTAGAAAATTCAGCAACAAACTTAAAACCCTTAAATATATCAATTACTTATTTAGATGCAAATTTTCCGTTTAAAGATGGCTTTCCGCTAATGCCTCATTTAAGTCATAATGATGGAAAAAAGATTGATATTTCGTTTATGTATTTAGATAAACACGGAAAGTCATCAACTAAAAAACCTTCTGTTTCTGGTTACGGTGCATTTGTTGACTCTAATAATATATCATCTGAAAATTGCTTAAATAAAGGTTATTGGCAATACGATTTTACTAAATATATGACTTTTGGGATAATCAATAATTTAAAATTAGATAAACCAAAAACAAAGCTTTTAATTAAAGAATTATTAGATTCAAACCTAACCGAAAAGATTTTCATTGAGCCTTATTTAAAAGAATCATTAAAGCTTATTAACGAAACCAAAATTCGTTTTCATGGTTGTCAAGCTGTTCGTCATGATGATCATATTCATTTACAAATAAAATAAACTTTCAATAATTATTGCATTAAACAGAACACGCAATATGTTAATTAACAATTAATTAACATACTACAAACACATGTTTTTAACATAAAAAACTTACATTTATATATGATTTTTCCTTTTAAATAAAAAAATTTAATTAAAAACCTTACATTATTATGAAAAAATTCGATTTTAAAAAACCATTAGTTATGTTATTTTGCCTGTTAATTTCACTGGTATTTCAAAGTTATTCTGAAGATATAAAAAAAATTGAAATTAATAAATTAGAAAGCATAGCACTCTCGTTATCTGAAAAAACGTACCCTAGCATTACTGGAGAAATTGCGGAAATTAATACCTTAAATTATGCAACCCCGCTACCTACCTCGCCTAGCTTTGATCCTGGCTACACTCAATTATATTCCCCTAGCACAAAGGCAATTACCATTAATGGTAGTGGTACATATAAGTTTGAAGTTAAAAATAATACTGGAATATGGGTGAGTTTATTAGGACATACAGGAAATGGATCAAAAGATGTTTCATTACCAGTTACATTTACAGTTAGCTGCAACTTATCTGGAACAAAATCAGCTACACTGTTCATATTTAATAGTAGTAATCTAGTTGAAGATATGGCAGATGTTGTTTCTTTTCAATAAATTATAGTCTTTAAAATAAATTTTGCTACTATGCGCTGACATTTATTCTACATAAATAATTATATATGCGACCGTTTTAGACATTATAACGGTCGCATATTGTTTTATACAAAACCTAGAAGTTAAATATTCATTTTTTTACCTTATTTTTGATATTCAAAAAAACAATTGCATCAATAATGCCCAACCATCAAATAGATCCTAATAAGTGGATTGATTTATATGCAGACTACTTATTTAACTACACCATTACTAGAGTTAGCGACCGAGAAATTGCGCAAGACTTAGTACAGGATACTTTTTTGGCGGGTTTAAAATCGATGAAAAATTTTAAAGGTGAAGCTAGCGAACGCACGTGGCTAATTTCTATTTTAAAACGAAAAATCATTGACCATTATCGTAAAATAAATTCTAAAAAAGGCAAAGCAGAAGTACGCATCACGTATAACGACGATTCTGAAACAGAAGGTGATTGGCTAGAAGAGCGTGTTGCAGACCCTTACGATAAAACAGCAGAAGACACTATGCAAAATGCAGAATTGGGCAATGCCATACATAACTGCTTAGGCAAATTACCAGAAAAACAAGCCCAAGTTTTTAAAATGAAAACCATTCAAGGTTTTGAAACTGAAGTAATTTGTAATGAATTTAACATTACAGCGTCTAACCTTTGGGTAATCATTCATAGAGCACGCACAGCTATGGCAGATTGTTTAAAAGAAAATTGGTTTTAATATGAGTACTAAAATGAAGGTTGTGATTCCATGCGATGAAGCAAATCATGTTTGTGACAAAACGCAGTACAAAGAGGCTACACTTTGGGAAAAGATAAAACTAAACATACATTTGATTTATTGCAGAGCTTGTAGGGAATATACAAAAAACAACACCAAGCTTACAAAAAAAGTAAAAGAATCTAAAGTTGAATGCTTGGATAAAAAATGTAAAGAATCTATGAAAAAAGATTTAGACAAAGCAATAATTGAAGAATCAAATTAAGTACTTAAAAGTAATAATATTAGCCATAAAACAGGAATACTTTCAACCCAAAAAGCACTGTAATAAGATGTTTGTTCCACTTTCGAAAACATTAAAAACAATCCAGTAATTACAGTAATTATTAAAAGTACAAACGTACTTAAAAAAGCAATTTCATTTTTAAAAAACTCTAAAAAGAAGAATAGCATGAGCATTAAAACTCCAATAGTTTTAGTTTCTTTCACTCCTATTTTTTGAGGAATTGTTGAGAGTTTTAAACTATCATATCGCAAATCTCTAATTTCAAAAGGAAACATTAAAATTATTATAAATAAATAACGTTGAACTGCTGTAATTATCACATCACTTGAGATACTATATTCCTGATTCACTAAAGGCAAAATAACAGTAACACCACTCCAAACCAATGCTATTAAATAAATTTTTAAGCCACCTATACTTCTTAAGTTGTGCTGTTTATCTAAAAACAAATGTTTGGGCAAGAAAGGAATAGCATATAAAAAGGTGACTACTCCAAAAACAGCAATACAAATTAGCGTATTTTTTTCTAATTGAAATGCATAGTAAGACATTAAAACAAAGCAGAAAAACGAAAATATTTGAATGGCTTTTAACCAAGTCGCTAAGCTTCTATGATGAAATTTTGCAACTCCAAAATACTTAACAAAATTATAACCCGTAATGGTAGCATAAAACACAAAATACAGTACATTCTTATCATACAAAAGATGGTACTCAATTAGTGTAATCCATGTTAATGAAAACACCGATAATGCCACATGAATACTACTATTAATATAAAAATTAAAAAGTTGCTTTATCAACCTCATATTACAAAAATAAGCAAACTGTTAATAACGTTTTCAAATGGTTAAAAACTTTCTATTTTAAGTATTTATTCGCGAATTATATTATGTATTTTTGCGAATTATATAAAATATCGAACTTTAATGAATACAAACGCTTTTGCATTGCGTCATATTGGTCCGAGAGAAGACGACCAAAATCTTATGTTAAAAACTATAGGTGTTGACTCTTTAGACCAATTAATTCACGAAACTGTGCCAGATGATATTCGTTTAAAAAACGGATTGAATTTAGACGAGCCCATGACTGAACATGAGTATTTACTTCACATTCATGATTTATCTAAATTAAATAAAGCGCGTAAAACCTATATCGGATTAGGATATCATCCTAACGTTATGCCTGCCGTTATACAAAGAAACATTCTTGAAAACCCAGGTTGGTATACGGCATATACACCGTATCAAGCAGAAATTGCTCAAGGTAGATTAGAAGCTCTTTTAAATTTCCAAACCATGGTTATTGATTTAACAGGAATGGAAATTGCAAATGCCTCTTTATTAGATGAAAGCACTGCAGCAGCAGAAGCTATGAGTTTATTGTTTGCGGTTCGCGAACGTAGTCAGAAAAAAGCTGGCGTAAATAAGTTTTTTGTTTCTAAAAACATTTTACCACAAACCTTATCACTTTTGCAAACAAGAGCAAATCCTATTGGTATTGAATTAGTAATTGGAGATGAAGATATTTTTAGTTTTTCCAATGAATTTTTCGGAGCTATTTTACAATACCCAGGAAAGGATGGTCAAATTACAGACATAAAATCTTTTATTAGTAAAGCGAATGATGCTGAAATTAAAGTAGCCGTTGCAGCCGATATTTTAAGTTTAGTAAAGCTTGAGGCCCCAGGCAAATTTGGTGCCGATGTGGTTGTTGGCACAACACAACGCTTCGGAATCCCGATGGGTTATGGTGGTCCACACGCAGCCTATTTCGCAACTAAAGAAGCTTATAAACGTGATATTCCCGGGCGTATTATTGGTGTAACAAAAGATGCTAATGGCAACAGAGCCTTACGTATGGCATTGCAAACTCGCGAGCAACATATAAAACGAGATAAAGCCACATCTAATATTTGTACAGCACAAGTTCTTTTAGCAGTTATGGCTGGCATGTACGGTGTATATCATGGTCCAAAAGGCTTAAAATTTATTGCAAATAATGTACATAATGCAACATCAACATTAGCAAATACTTTAGAAAAACTGGGATATAGTCAATCTAACACTTCGTTTTTTGACACACTCCAAATTAAAACAGATTCAAAAAAAATAAAGGCAATTGCTAAAGAAAAGAAAATAAATTTATTTTATCCGGATAAAGAAACTGTTACTATTTCAATTAATGAAACTACAGCCATTAGAGATATTAATTATTTAATTTCTGTATTTGCTGAAGCTGCTCAAAAGGAAACTATTGAAATCAAATCTATAGAAAACGCCAATAATATTGAGAAGTCTGTTAAAAGAACATCTGAGTTTTTAACAGATGTAGTTTTTAACACCTATCATTCAGAAACTGAATTGATGCGTTACATAAAATCGTTAGAACGTAAAGACTTATCATTAAATCACTCTATGATTTCTTTAGGCTCTTGTACCATGAAATTAAATGCAGCAGCAGAAATGCTGCCATTAAGTTGGTTTAAATGGGGAAATATTCATCCGTTCGCGCCACTTAAACAAGCTAAAGGCTACTTAACTATTTTAAAAGAATTAGAAGATCAATTAACCGAAATTACTGGTTTTGCAGCAACCTCTTTACAACCAAATTCTGGAGCTCAAGGTGAGTTTGCAGGTTTGATGGTTATTAAAGCATACCACGAATCGCGTGGAGATCATCATAGAAACATCTGTTTGATTCCGTCTTCTGCTCATGGCACAAATCCTGCAAGTGCTGTTATGGCAGGTATGAAGGTGGTAGTTACCAAATCTACAGTAGAAGGTAATATTGATGTCGACGATTTACGCGAAAAAGCCGAATTATATAAAGATAATTTATCTTGCTTAATGGTAACCTACCCATCAACACATGGTGTTTACGAATCAGCTATTAAAGAAGTTACACAGATTATTCATGATAATGGGGGACAAGTTTATATGGATGGCGCCAACATGAACGCACAAGTTGGGTTAACAAATCCAGGTAATATTGGAGCAGACGTTTGTCACTTAAACTTACATAAAACCTTTGCAATTCCCCATGGTGGTGGTGGTCCCGGTGTTGGCCCAATTTGTGTTGCAAAACAACTCGTTCCTTTTTTACCTGGAAACCCTGTGGTAAAAACTGGCGGAGACAAAGCCATTACAGCAATTTCTGCTGCGCCTTTTGGATCTGCTTTAGCCTGCTTAATTTCTTATGGTTACATTAAAATGCTCGGAGCAGAAGGTTTAACACAATCTACTAAAATAGCTATTTTAAATGCTAATTATATAAAGCAACGTTTACAAGGTAGTTTTGACACATTGTATTCAGGAGAACGCGGTCGTGCAGCACACGAAATGATAGTAGATTGTAGAGCTTTTAAAGAAAACGGCATAGAAGTTACTGACATTGCGAAACGATTAATGGATTATGGTTTCCATGCACCAACAGTATCATTTCCTGTAGCAGGAACGTTAATGATAGAACCTACTGAAAGCGAAAGTAAAGCTGAAATGGATCGTTTTTGTGATGCCATGATTTCAATTAAAAAAGAAATCAACCAATCTTCAAAAGACGACACCAATAATGTCCTTAAAAATGCACCGCATACATTAGACATGGTTACAAATGATGAATGGCAGTTTCCATATACAAGACAAGAAGCAGCTTTCCCTTTGGATTATGTAAAAGACAATAAGTTTTGGCCAAGTGTAAGACGTGTTGACGATGCTTATGGAGACAGAAATTTAATTTGCTCTTGTACGCCTATTGAAGCTTATGCCGAAGCTTAATTACGCTTTTGAACATCGTAAATTATAACAAAACCAAAGTAGCCTTTAATTATAAACTAGTATCTTGGTTTTTAGTTTATAATTAAAGGCAATTTTTTATTTTATGACTATAAAAATCACAGGAACTGGAAGTTATATTCCTAATAATGTTGAAAAAAATGAAGATTTTTATCAGCATCAATTTTTAAATAGTGATGGCTCAACTATAAATGCTTCAAATGAAGTTATTGTAGAAAAATTTAAAGCTATTACTGGAATTGATGAACGTCGCTATGCTAAAAAAGCTGTAAACACTTCAGATATTGCTTTTTTTGCAGCCGAAAAAGCTATTGAAAACGCAAATATTAATCGTGAAGATTTAGATTATATTATTGTTGCTCATAATTATGGCGATGTAAAACATAATACAGAACAAAGTGATACTGTACCAAGTATCGCATCAAGAGTTAAACACCTTTTAAAAATTGAAAACTCCAAATGTGTTGGTTACGATGTGCTTTTTGGATGCCCAGGTTGGATAGAAGGTGTTATTCAAGCTAATGCTTTTATTAAATCTGGAATTGCAAAAAAGTGTTTAGTTATTGGTGCCGAAACCTTATCTCGTGTTATAGACCCGCACGATAGAGATTCCATGATATATAGTGATGGCGCAGGAGCAGTTATCGTCGAATCTATAAATGATGAAGGCGGTATAATAGCCCACGAAACAGCCACTTTTGCTTTAGATGAAGCTCATTTTATCTTTTTTGGAGAAACAAATAATCCAGACATAAATGATAAACGCCGATACATAAAAATGTATGGCAGAAAAATTTATGAATTTGCCATTAGCAATGTACCAAAAGCTATGAAATCTTGCTTAGATAAAAGCGGCATAGATATTAAAGACCTAAAAAAGATTCTCATCCATCAAGCCAATGAAAAGATGGATGAAGCCATTGTTAAGCGTTTTTATAAACTTTACAATATGGAAATGCCAGAAAACATTATGCCAATGACTATTGGCAAATTAGGCAATTCTAGTGTGGCAACTATTCCTACTTTATACGACATGATTTTAAAAGGCGAATTGGAAAATCAACACATAAACAAGGGCGATATTATTATGTTTGCTAGTGTTGGTGCTGGCATGAATATTAATGCTGTTGTATACAAACATTAACAATGTACGAGAAAAGCTATCCTAATAAACGCTTTAAGCATACCATTCAATTTTTAAGCAAACACGTTTCTATTTCCGAAACTATTTTAGATTTAGGCGTTGAAAATCCGTTTACCAAAATCATGCAAGAGCATGGTTATAAAGTTGAAAACACTAAAGGTGAAGATTTAGATGTTGACACCTCAACCATTACAAATACTAAAGCTGAAGTTATTACAGCTTTCGAAATATTCGAACATTTACTATCTCCTTTTACCGTTTTAAAATCCATTAAAGCTGATAAGTTAGTCGCTAGCGTCCCGCTTAAATTATGGTTTTCTTCAGCTTACCGAAGTAAAACAGATATGCTAGACAGACATTATCACGAGTTTGAAGATTGGCAGTTTGATTGGTTATTGGAGAAAGCAGGTTGGAAAATTACAGATAGTAAAAAATGGACCAATCCAACTAAAAAAATTGGTGTCAGACCGGTTTTGCGGTGGTTTACACCAAGGTATTATATTGTTTATGCTGAACGGGTAAAATAATGGACGTCATTGTGAGGACGAAGGACGTGGCAATCTCTTATCAATTTTTCGAAATTTGAATTATCTTAACTTTGAATATTAAACTTTAAACTTTTGAATTTCTACATCATCATTCCTGCACATAACGAAGAAGCTTCAATAGGACTCACTTTAGATTCGTTGATAAATCAAACCCTTTTACCAAAAAGGGTAGTTGTAGTTAATGATAATTCCACAGATAAAACTCAAGATATTGTTGAAGTTTTCACTGAAAAGCACACTTGGATTTCGCTAATAAACTCAAAATCTTCAAATCAGCATTTACCAGGTTCAAAAATCATAAAGGCTTTTTATAAAGGCTTTGAAACTTTAGATGCTGATTATGATGCTATCTGTAAATTTGATGCAGATTTAATTTTTCCTGAAAACTATTTAGAGCAACTCACTTTTCATTTTAAAAACAATGAAAAACTAGGTATGGCTGCTGGGTTTTGCTATATAGAAAAAAACAATGAATGGGTATTGGAAAACTTAACAAATAAAGACCATATTCGTGGTGCATTAAAAACTTATAGAAAGGACTGTTTTAAACAAATAGGAAAACTAAAACCATCAATGGGCTGGGACACTGTTGATGAGTTACTAGCACAATTTTACGGTTGGACTATTTTAACTGATGAAACCCTTAAAGTAAAGCACTTAAAACCTACAGGGATTAGCTACAATAAAGCATCAAAATATTTGCAAGGTGAAGCTATGTACAAAATGCGTTATGGTTTTATAATCACTTTTATTTCTGCATTAAAGCTAGCTTATAAAAAGAAAAACTTTGGCTTATTTAAAGATTATTTAGCTGGATATTTTAAAGCTAAAAAAGAGAAACTAGACTATCTGGTTTCTGAAAAAGAAGGTGCATTTATTAGAGGTTTACGATGGAAAGGCATTATGAATAAGTTGAAAAATAAACATCTGTAAAATGAGATACTTCGACTGTACTTCGACTGCGCTCAGTATGACACTAACAACTAACAACTAACAACTAACAACTAACAAAACTAAAAACTCCAACCTTTATAACTACTGGATGCCTCTAATTTGTTCTCAATAGCATCATCTAATTCTGGAAAAAAATCAATTCCTGTTAATTTTTCAATTGTATCAACTGAAACTACAAACTCATATAACGGTTTATTAGATTCTTTGTGAGGTATTAAAAAGGCAATCATTTTTGTTTTGCCTGTATTATTATCAATTAACACTTTATAAAACTGATTAGGTACCGAAACTGCCTCATCTCCAATAGTCTTCATTTTACCATTTAAAACGCCTCCAGTAACAATAAAAACACCATTGTATTTACTTGCCCAATACCTCACTTTTTGTTCTAAGGTATTCCATATTCCAGAATTAAAATCGTGTTTTTGCGGACTTATATTACTGGTTAAAAACGTTTCATCATGCGCAGATTGACTATATCTCCTGTCGCCAGCAGGACATAAATGTCCGCGATCGTAACCCGATTTTTTATAATTACGCCAATTAGCAGCGCCTGTTTTTACGGCTTTATCTATCTCGAAATATGGGCGTTTAAAATTGGTGTTTGAAAGATGTGATTTCTTCAATTCGTAAGCTACCCATTCAGCTTGCTCATGAGACTCACTATAAGATAAGGAATACCCTTCATGATGAATTATTTGACCAGTTGTACTAGTTGGTAAAAAATATTCGTTAGTATCGTTCTTAGTTGATTTACCCTCAAAAACAACTTCAGCTTTTTCTTCTTCATTTAAAAAATATTCATATCCATAAACTCCAAAAATGATTAAAACTGCGACGGTTGAATATAATGTACGTTTACTCAAAACTAATCTAAAATAAATTCTAATGGTTTACCAATAGCACCGTTTGGAAAACTAATCCCTAATAAAGCAGACATGGTTGGAGCAATATCTGTAATTTCTGTTTTTTGTAGTGTTTGTCCATGCTTTATTCCTTTTCCGAAAAATAATAAAGGCACATGAGTATCGTAATTTAAACCACTACCATGTGTTGACCCTGTTTTATGATAAGATATAAACGCAGGATCTGAAAGTACTAAAATATCACCAGAGCGTTTTTGGTTGTACCCTTTTTGTAATAATGCTTCAATGCCACGAGTAAATTCTGTAGCATGCATAGTGTTAGCTGAATATACTTTATCTACATGCTCGTAATTAATAAGCTCATTTACAATAGCTTCCTGTACATCATTTAATTCTAACCCCAATACTTTAATCTTTTCTCGGTTTAAAAATATTTGGTTATTACTTACATTCTCAACTAAATCTGATGCTTTAAACGTTTGTTCCATAAACGTATCAAACTGCTTTTTTGTTTTAGCATTATTTAAATAACCTGAAGGAATTTTAACCGATTGCAAATATGCTGGTACATTTACAGCAGCATGGTCCGCTGTTAAAAATACAGTATAATTACCACGACCAACTTCTTTATCTAAAGCATTAAATAACCGTTCTAAATCTTTATCTAATCGAATATAAGCATCTTCAATTTCTTTAGAGTTTACCCCAAAATTATGACCTACATAATCGGTACTAGAAAAACTTATAGCTAAAACATCGGTAATATCATCTTTACCCAAAGCCTCTCCCTTCAAAGCAGCGAGAGCAAAATCTGCAGTTAAGCTATTACCATAAGCTGTAGCTTTTAGCAAATCGTATCCACCATTTGTATCTTTCAAAACGTCTAATTGATAGGGAAATGTTGCTGTTTCTTTTCCTTTATAGCCTCCTTCAAAACTATTCAAATCACTACCACTTTCAGTATAAGTATTAATATCATAAAGTGTATTCCATGTTTTTAAATATTTAGAAACAGAATGTTCAGTATTAAAATCCTTTACCCATTTCGGCAACTCATTCATATAAAACGTACTAGAAATCCAGTTACCCTCATCTTTTCCATGAAACCAATATGCTGCATTTGCCGTATGACCAGCAGGTAAAATAGCGCCTCTATCTTTTATCGAAATGCCTACTGTTTTACCACGCATTTGCGTGAACAACCTATTTTCGTCTGTAAACGTTGTGGTTTTCATTCTATGCGGAGACATTTGCCCTGAGTTCGCCGACGTCCCAACAGATTGCACAGCATTATCGCCAGCACAATACACACTTTTCTTCTCTTCTTTATCGTACCAATTATTACCTATAACACCATGATATCGAGGTGTTGTACCTGTATAAACCGATGCGTGCCCAGGACCTGTATATGTTGGAATGTAATTAAAATGATTGTTTTTACAATTAAAACCTTCGTTTATCATACGTTTAAATCCACCGTTGCTAAACTTACTTTCAAAACGTGTTAAATAATCATAACGCATTTGATCAACTACAATTCCAACAACCAATTTTGGCCTAGAATTAAACGTTTCTACTTGTACTCGTTTTTTTTTTACTTGTGGTCTTTGCGCCAATGAAGAGTTATACAAAAAAATAATTAAAAAAAAGGTAATTGCGTTTTTTAACATGATTATCAAAATTATAACTCCAAAAATACATATTTTAAAATATGATATTTTAAAATTAAGGTTAAATTCTATAACTTTTTTTACTTTAGCACTAACAAATTTTTATATGACTTACCTTCATAATATTGGATCTTATTTTTTAATGATTGCAGAAATGTTTCGCAAACCCACTAAGTGGAGTGTTATGAAACAACTAATCTTAAAAGATATTGATGACCTAATTATTGGTTCTCTCGGTATAATTGCTTTTATATCGTTTTTTGTTGGCGGCGTTATAACCATACAAACAGCGTTAAATATAGACAACCCATTAATTCCAAAATACCTTGTAGGCTTTGCTACCAGACAGTCTGTTGTTCTAGAATTCGCACCAACATTCACCTCTATTATTATGGCTGGTAAAGTAGGTTCTTTTATAACGTCAAGTATAGGCACAATGCGTGTTACAGAACAAATTGATGCTTTAGAAGTTATGGGAATAAACTCTTTAAATTATCTTGTTTTCCCTAAAACTATAGCGT
Source organism: Wocania ichthyoenteri Th78 (assembly GCF_000789235.1). Taxonomy (GTDB): domain Bacteria; phylum Bacteroidota; class Bacteroidia; order Flavobacteriales; family Flavobacteriaceae; genus Wocania_A; species Wocania_A ichthyoenteri. The sequence goes on along the minus strand of NZ_KN525716.1, from coordinate 2,675,504 downwards.
TAATGTTATATCCTTTTGCCATTGCTATTGGTATGTTTTTAGGCATTTTAGGCGGTATGGCCGCCTGTGTTTATGGAGGCTATTCAACTTTAGCAGATTACATTGTTGGTATACAAACCGATTTTGAAGTGTTCCATGTTATTTACTCTTTTATAAAAACTTTTATATTCGCTATTGTATTAGCCACTATTCCATCGTTTCATGGGTATTATATGAAAGGTGGCGCACTAGAAGTTGGAAAAGCAAGTACAACCTCTTTTGTATGGACTGCGGTAGTTATTATTTTATTGAATTATATATTAACTGATATGATGCTAGGGCAATGATAGAGGTGAAAAATTTACATAAATCGTTTAGTGGCGTTGAAGTTTTAAAAGGTATTAGCACGTCTTTTGAAAAGGGTAAAACCAATCTTATTATTGGACAAAGCGGTTCTGGTAAAACTGTTTTTTTAAAATGTTTATTAGGCTTATTTGAATACGAAGCAGGCTCAATAGCTTATGATGGAAAAATATTTTCGCAATTGACCGAAGATGAAAAACGTAATTTACGAGCCGAAATTGGCATGGTTTTTCAAGGCAGTGCTTTGTTTGATTCTATGACAATTGCACAAAATGTTATGTTTCCGTTACAAATGTTTACCAACCAAAGCAAAAGCGAAATGGAAGATCGTGTAGACTTTGTGTTAAAACGTGTAAATCTTGATGATGCGCATAACAAAATGCCAAGTGAAGCTTCTGGCGGAATGCAAAAACGAGTTGCTATTGCACGCGCCATTGTAAATAATCCTAAATATTTATTTTGCGATGAACCCAATTCTGGGTTAGACCCAAAAACGGCAATTGTTATTGATAATTTAATTCAAGAAATTACAGACGAATATCAAATAACTACCGTTATTAATTCGCACGATATGAATTCGGTAATGGAAATTGGCGAAAAAATCGTGTTTTTAAAAGATGGCTTAAAAGCATGGGAAGGCTCTAAAGAAACCATTTTTAAAACTGATAACAAAGTTGTTACCGATTTTGTATATTCTTCAAACTTATTTAAAAAAGTGCGTAAAATGTATATTGAAGAAAATCAGTAATTAATTAACTCGCTTTACAACCAAAGTATCTAAATTCAACTTTAGTTTCAACCACTTTTCCAACTTTTCTTTATCCTTTATTCTTGCAGGTTCTTTAGTTAAAGAATCTATCCATTTTACCGAGAACACTGATAAGGTATCCATTTTAGTGAAATTAGAATTGATAACATTAGAATATGAAAACTGCTCGATGGTTTCATAATTAATTTTTACTTCCTTAGTTAATTCTTCAAAAGCTATATAGTTACGTTCTAACTTAGACAGTTGTTTTACCTTATTTTCCAGATACTCTATTTTTTGAGTTTGAGATAATAAATCTAAAGAGTCGCGCGTACGAAGCTCTTCCATATATCTAAAATTATCTAAGTTTTTAGATTTATTCTGATTAACGATTAATTGACTATTTGATAAAGCGCTATAATCTTTCATACTGCTTTGTAAAAGCGCAATGGTAGATTCTGGTATTTCATCTAAACCAAAGGTATTTAACTCTATAGTTGAATTCTCTTTATCAATATATTTATATGCTGCATTCTTTTTTAAATAATCTGTATGTGGTAATGCGTTAAGTTCGTTCTCAATAAAATCACTAGCATCTCTATTAAAATTACTTTCGCTTAATACGTTTAAAAAGGTCCAAACTGCAGGAATCATAACAATTATGGCAAGCATCATGGCAAATCTAGATATGCGTCTTCGTTTAGCTGAATTAGCATATTTAAGCATTGGGAATCTTAAAAGCTTAAGTACTAAAAAAGTAGCCATAGCTATAAAAATAGTGTTAATAGTAAACAAATACATAGCACCTAAAAAGTACTCCCAATTCCCTTTTGCTAATCCGTAACCAGCAGTACACAACGGAGGCATTAATGCCGTAGCAATAGCAACTCCAAAAATAACAGATGCAATTGTACCGCGCTTTGTACGTGCAATAATGAGGGCTAAACCTCCAAAAAAGGCTATTAAAACATCGCGAATATCTGGTTGTACCCTACCTAAAAGCTCAGAAGTATCCTCACTTAACGGAAAAAACTTAAAGAATAAAAATGCAGTTAATAAACTTAACACTATCATAGTTGCCAAATTTATTAAGGACTTTTTAAGCGTATCGATATCGTTAATAGCGATAGACATACCGGCACCCAAAATTGGCCCCATTAGTGGAGAAATTAACATAGCTCCAATAACGACTGCTGTTGAGTTCGCATTTAAACCAACCGATGCAACAAAAATGGAACAAATTAAAATCCAAGCAGTTGCCCCTTTAAATGGAATATCACCTTTAATAGCTTCAATAGTAGCATCTCTATCGGTATCGTCTCGAAAATCTAACAGCTCACTAAAAAACGTTTTAATGCTCAGCCATAATCCTCTTGCATCTTTCCTAACTGCTTCTTTAGATTGCTCTACTGCCTTGTCTTTAATATTTTCTTCTTCTGAAAAATTAAATTTATTTTCTTCCATCTATATAATTTTAGTCACTAATACACGAATATAAAAAATAAATCTGAGGCAGTTTGCTTTATTTAATCTCTATAAACAATATTATTTAGACCAGTCTACCCTAAGTGGTCGCCATAAGTTGTTTTCACTTTTTGAAGCACCTTTTTAATATCTTGCTCTTTTGCTTTTGGATAAATTAACAAAACTTCATCTTTATCAACAATAATATAATCCTGTAAACCGTCAACCACAACAACCTTGTCATTTTTGGTGCGTATCATATTTCCTGATGCATCTTCTGTTAAAATTCTGGAATTCACAACTGCATTTCCTGAGCTGTCTTTATCTAATTTATCGTATAAACTTCCCCAAGTTCCTAAGTCGTTCCAATCAAATTCTGCGGCAATTACAAATACATTTTTTGATTTCTCCATAATGGCATAATCCACCGAAATATTTTCAGCTTTAGCGTAATTATCTCGAATAAAATCGTCTTCAAAATCGGTATTATAAGCACCTATTCCGTTTTTAAATAAAGCATATAATGTAGGTTGATTATTTTTAAATGATGCAACTACACTTTTAACACTCCACATAAAAATACCAGCATTCCATAAAAAATTTCCTTGTTCAATAAAGGTTTTCGCGGTTTCGTAATCTGGTTTTTCTCTAAATTGATTTACCGATTTTATATAAACGTCTTCGAGAGCTTCAGGCTCCAAATTGTATTCAATATAACCGTAACCTGTGTTTGGAAATGTTGGCGTGATACCAAGTGTCATTAAAGCATTGTTTTTAGCACAAAAATCGAAGGCTTGCTGTACATTTTTAGAAAATGCTTTTTCATCTTCAATCCAATGGTCACTCGGTGCAACAATCATAACTGCGTCTGGATTTTCTTTTTGAATTTTTAACGACGCATACAAAATACAAGGTGCTGTATTACGCATTGCTGGTTCTAAAACCACTTGTCGTTTTGTAACCTCAGGAAGTTGCTCGAAAACCAAATCATTATAACGCTCGTTGGTTAAAATGAATATATTTTCCTTTGGAATTAAATGCGCTAAGCGATTAAATGTTTTTTGAATAAGTGTATCGCCTGTTCCTAACATATCGTGAAACTGTTTGGGAAATTCTGCTGTGCTTACAGGCCAAAACCTAGAACCTACTCCACCTGCCATTAATATGGCGTAATAATTTTTGTTTTTCATACTATCTCTTTTGCCACAAATTCACTAATATTTATTTTTAAATAAGTGTAAATTTTGATTTTAACTTAATATTTCTACTTCAGCATTTGGATTGAAAAGATACAACTTTCCTGTTTTAACCTCAACGCATTCATATCGTTTTACACGTTTATTCCCTTTTTTAAATATTTTACCATTGTACAATTTAAAATCCTCTCCAAAAGGCACTTGAAAAACATAATTTTTATCATTTGGTGCATCAAATTGCTTTAATGCTAACGCTAATTTAATATCAGTGTCGCTTGATGCTTTTGGATTTTTAAAATGATTTGCTAAAAGCGGCAACAAATCATTCGGAAAAATATTAGGATTTAAAAACGGTAACATTAAATGTTGAAACGTGCGTTTCCATTCTAAACCGTGTGGTTTAATAAATTTATTATATTCTTTATAGGATTCGAAATGAGCAATTTCATGAATTAATGTTATAAGAAACCTATAATTATTCAAATTTGCATTTATTGTAATTTGATGCTTCCCATTTGGTAATTGCTTATAATCACCATGACGTGTTTTACGCTCATTTTTAATTTTAACCGTCAAGTTATCATGCTCTAAAAGTTTTAAAACTCGCGATATTGCCTCTTGCGGAATGTAATTTTGTAACCCATTTTGCATGATACTAAAATAGTTAAATCCTATGCAATTCTTTTATTGAGATTCATTTTTCAAAGGAATTATTACATTCTTTCGGGAACTTGAATGCCTAAAACACTAAATGCATTTTTAATAGTTAAAGCGACTTTATTTGAAAGTTGTACTCTAAATAGTTTATCCAATTCATTATCTGCTCCTAAAATAGATACGTTTTGGTAGAATGAATTAAATGCTTTAACCAACTCGTACGTATAATTGGCGACTAATGCTGGACTATGTTGCGTCGCTGCATTTTGAATAACTTCTGGAAATAATTGAAGTTGTTTTATAAGCTCCTTTTCTTTGCTGTGTAAAGGCCTTTCAACAATATCATTTACTGGTTTTGAATAATCAAAACCTGCTTTTCTTATTATGGACTGAATTCTTGCATAGGTATATTGAATAAAAGGCCCCGTATTTCCTTGAAAATCTATAGATTCTTTAGGGTCGAATAAAATACGTTTTTTAGGATCTACTTTTAAAATGTAATATTTTAAAGCGCCTAAACCAATGGTTTTGTAAAGTTCTTGTTTTTCAGTTTCAGAGTAGCCATCAAGTTTTCCTAATTCTTCAGAAATCTCTCCAGCGGTTTTAGCCATTTCATCAATTAAATCGTCAGCATCAACAACAGTGCCTTCTCTACTTTTCATTTTTCCACTTGGTAAATCTACCATTCCGTAGCTTAAATGGTAGAGGTTTTTTGCCCAATCGAACCCTAATTTTTTCAGTATTAAAAACAGGACTTGAAAATGGTAATCTTGTTCGTTACCAACCGTGTAAACCATACCGCCAACATCTGGAAAATCTTTAATGCGCTGTATGGCCGTACCAATATCCTGGGTCATGTAAACCGCAGTACCATCTGCTCGTTGTACTATTTTTTTATCTAAGCCTTCATTGGTTAAATCACACCAAACAGATCCATCTTTTTCTTTTTCAAAAACACCTGTTTTTAAGCCTTGTTCAACAAATTCTTTTCCTAATAAATAGGTATTACTTTCGTAATAAAGCGTATCAAAATCGACTCCTAAATTTTTATAAGTAATATCAAATCCTTCATAAACCCAACCGTTCATTTTTTTCCAAAGTGCCACTACTTTTTCATCACCAGCTTCCCATTTTAAAAGCATGTTTTGGGCAGATTGTAAAATTTCAACTATTGAAGTAAATTTTTCTTCTAAAAGTTTTTGAACTTTTCTTTCATATTTGTCAAGTTCAGTTTTAGTCGGTTTATCAAAACTATAAAGAGTTCTAAAGATTTCTATAAATTTTATCCTGGATTCTAAAAAATTTTTCAAATTTAAATCAACAAAAATATAATCTAAATCAGAATATTTTTTATTACCTATTAGATTTTTAAATTCTTCATCATTGATGTTGTTATAATATTTATAAAATTCTTTTAAGGCTAAAGAAATCGCTGTGTAATATTCTTCAGAAAGTTCAGCATCTTTTATTGCCTCATACAAATTGAACTTACCTATTTTTTCTTGCTCATCAAGCTTTTCTTGAATAGAATGACCTACTTCTTTTAAATGTGCTCCAAGTTGACTTTTAAATTCTTGGTCAAACTTTACATAATAATGCCCAACTAACTTATCGCCTTTTCTCAATTCTGGATTTAAAGTAGTCTCAGGAGTTTCTCTTTTACCATCATTTCCTTTATCTGCCAATTCTTTCCAAGCCAGCATACTTTTACAAATATGAATCCCTCTGTCGTTTATAATTTGCGTTTTATAAACTTTTTTTCCGGATGCTTTTAAAATTTCGGCAACACTGTAACCTAACAAATTGTTTCTTACATGTCCTAAATGCAATGGTTTGTTGGTGTTTGGTGAAGAATATTCGACCATTACAGCTTTAGCGTCTTTATTTACAGTTAAAAACCCGTAGTTTTCATCTTCAAGAGTGTCATTAAAAAAACGTGTGAAATACACATCGTTAATTTCAATATTTAAAAACCCTTTTACAACATTAAATGCTTTAACATCATCAATATGTTCAACTAAATAGTTACCAATAGTTTCGCCTATTTGAACAGGATTTCCTTTAATATAACGCAGCATTGGAAAAATGACAACCGTAATATCTCCTGCAAATTCTTTTCTGGTGGCTTGAAATTCTACAGTATCAATTTCTAAATTATATGCTGTTTGTATAGCTTGTTTTACGTGGTTGGATAATATCTCCTGAAGGCTCATTTACTATAACTTTTTAAGTGAGCAAAGATAGGATATTTATTAATTTATAAAGTCTAATTAATTCCAATATTCAAAACGCCTAACTACCTATAAAGTAATCTAACTTAAAAATAATTATTTACCCCAGCTTTTACTTTTTTCCTCCTAAAAAATTTAGAGCTATTGCTACTAAACCTAAAGCAATTGTTATGTAAGAGTTTGTGTTATCTTGCGCCTCTACACTAAAACCGCCGACACTAACTGCAGCTTCTGGAGCAACTAAAGTATAAATTCCGTAGCCTACTAATACAACGCCTACTACTAAAAGAATCATTTTTACATTTTTGTTCATACTAAATTAGTTTAATTTCTATCAAGATAACAAATATTTTAATCATGGTATTAAATAAACTTTACAAGCCTTTAAAAGCAAACAAAAAAACAAAAAACAAAAAAGATGTATTTCGTCGATAAAAGTGTCGTTTTTCCATGTTTTATGCCGTTAATCTATTCGTCGATTTTTTCATAAATTTTTAGCACTCTTTTTATCTAATTTTTTGGTATTAAAACGCAGAAATTAGCTTTATGCATGTCTTTTTACAACTTTTGTTCGGTAAAGCTATTAGTATTCAAAATTTGAAGACTATTTTAAACTAACAAATATTACAGCTTAATAGAGTAATCTTTATTTCCCTCAAATAAAGCCTCTTTATATCATTGCTTTGTTATTGGTGTAATTTAGATATTGTATGAGGAAAATAATTACGTTAATTATATTTTTATCTGTTTGCTCAGGGTTTACTCAAACCAAAGAGCTAGACAGTCTTTCCATACAATTAGCTTATCAAGATCAAGACAGCTTAAAAGTAGACACTTCTCTTAAAATCATAAAATTACTTTTTGAAATAAATGATTTTGACAAAGCAATTAAATACATTATTGAAAGCGAAAAGCTATCAACTAACCTTAATTATCACAAAGGTATTGCTGAAGTAGCTTATTATAAAGCTTTAATTTATGCACAGAAAAATGATTATATAAACGCAGTTAGTGGATATGAAAAATCGAAAACTTTATTTCGTCAATTAAACGATGCTCTTGGTGTTGCAAAAGTTAACAATAGTATTGGTTTACTAGAAATAAAACGTGGTAATTATGCTAAGGGCTTACAATACTCATTATCTGCCATAGAAGAATTAGAAAAGCGAAACTTTACAAACGAACTTAAACTATCATATAGTAATTTAGCAAAAGCCTATTATAACATTAATGCTTTTGACAAGGCTATAGAATTCTATCTTAAAGCTTTAGAAATACAAACACAATTAAATGATGCCAAAGGTATAAATGAATCTAATAGCTATTTAGCGAAGTTATATTCTACTAAAAAAGAGCACAGAAAAGCTATTGAGTATTACGAAAAAGTACTAGCAAATGTAGATACAGATAACGATTCTATTCGCGGAAGTGTTTTTCCGAAATTAGGTGGCGAATACCTAAAGTTTAATGATTATGACAAAGCCACTAAGTACTTAATACAAGGCTATAATATAAATATCCGAAGCAAAGATAAATCTAGTTTATTAACAGTGTTAAATAATCTTGGTGACTTAAACCTACAACAAAAAAGATTAGTTTTAGCCGAAAAACAACTACGAGAAGCTGGTGCCATTGCTAAAGAACTTGATAATAAAAATGAACTATTAAGGCATTATAAATTAATGAAAGCTTTAGATTCTACTAAAAGAAAATTTGATAGAGCTTTTGTTTGGCAACGTGAATATTACAAATTAAAAAACGAATTAAATAAAAATAGTATAAGTGTAAACTTAAAAACTAATGACACGCCTAAACTAGAATTAGACCCTAATTTTGACAAAGAAATACAAATAACAAACGATACCAAAACAGAACCTATAAACGAAGTTACCGCTACAGAAGATAAACAAAAATTTGACAGACTTAAACTAATTTTTTATGCATTACTAGCAGCACTTGCAATAGTGTCTACCTTTTTAGTATTAATTTATTTAAAACGAAATAGTACTATAAAATACACCCAAGAGCTTGAAGAAAAAAATATAAAGATTCAACTACAAAACGAAGCTTTTAAAGAACAAACAAAACATCTAGAAAACGTAAACAATGTAAAAGACAAATTGTTTTCTATTGTATCGCACGATTTAAAAGATTCTTTATCCTCCATTAATGGCTTTATCGATTTACTAAGAGATGGCTCGCTCTCTCGTGAGGAGTTTGATAATCTAATTCCAGAATTAAGCGAAAACGCCAATAGCGCCTCTTTACTTTTGTTTAATTTACTAAACTGGTCTAAATCTCAAATGCATTCGCTAGAGCCTAAACCAAGCCTGTTTGATGTTCAAGAAGTGTTTGAAGACAAAGTAAAGTTAGTTGAGCAACGCTTAGAAAACAAAGGCATTACACTTATAGACCGTTCGTTACGCGATTTTGCTTATGCCGATAGAAGCATGTTTGAAATTGTAATTCAGAATTTACTAGCAAATGCCTTAAAATTTAGCAAAAGCGGAGATACTATTACCATTTCAAATCATATAAGTAATGGTAGCTGCATTGTTAGTGTTGCCGATACTGGTGTTGGTATTTCTAAACAAAACATAGAAAAGATTTTTAAAAACAACACCTTCACAACCATGGGTACTAATAACGAAAAAGGTACAGGTTTAGGGCTTTCTATTTGTAAAGAGTTAATAGAGCTTAATAATGGTAAAATATGGGTAGAAAGCACTCAAAATGTTGGCAGCACATTTTATGTACAATTACCAAAATCTAAACCATCAGCTTAAAATTTCAAACCAAATAGTTTTATGTCTAGGGTGCTACCTAAAGGTCGGGCTTTCCGCTATATCTTTTTTTTACGTCATTGCGAGAAGTGAACAACGTGACAATCAGTTAAATTTTAGTTTCTAATAGAGTGCATATTATTTTTTTCAAAAAATGGATGCCGCATCAATCCCTAACCGCAACCTATTTGCAAATTAAATTTTATGCAAAAACACTTCCGCCATCATACAACGTGCACTACCACCACCACAAGTCTCAATAGTATCTAAAGAACTCGATACTATTTTAGTGTGTTTCTTTAATCGTTCTATTTGAGATACTGTTAACGAATCATATGCTGCTTGACTCATTATTAAAAACAATTCGTTATTTGTGCCTTTTACCTGCAACATGTTGCCTGCAAAACTATTAACCTGAGCTTCGGTAATATCTATTATATCTTTACCGTTTTCTTTTAAATGATTGATAACGTTTTTGCGTTCTTTTTTATCATCAATACTATCCAGACAAATTACAGCAAAAGTTTCGCCTAAACACATCATAACGTTGGTGTGATAAATAGCCATACGTTCTCCGGCAACAGTTTGGTTTGCTGTAAAAATTACAGGCGTATATTCAAAATCTTCGCAAAACTCTATAAATAAATCTTCATCGGCTCGAGGTGATAGCGCACAATAGGCTTTACGATTTACACGATCTAGTATAACACTTCCGGTACCTTCAAGAAACACATCTTCATCTTCGGCACTTGTATAGTCTACTATTTGGTTAATTACAAATCCTTCTTCTTCTAACTGAAATAAAACATCTTCACGTCGCTCTAAACGTCTGTTTTCTGCAAACATAGGATATAAACCAACATTTCCGTTTTCGTGAAACGATATCCAGTTATTTGGAAAAATTGAATCTGGTGTATCAAATTCTTTGGTGTCATTTACAACCACTACATGTACGCCAATACCTCTTAGTTTATCAACATAAGCATCAAATTCTTTTTGCGCTTTGGCATTAATAGTTTCGGGCAATACACCATCAATAGGTTCTTGGTAATAATTATTTACTGCCGTTTGCTCATTCATCCTAAAATTTATAGGACGAATCATTAATATAGAGTTTGTAGTCTGTTGCATTTGTTAAAAAATTTCGTTACAAAAGTATAACTATTTTGCATTATAAAATACGTTTGGAATATGTTTTAAGTTATAATAGAAAGCTTGATTTTATAAGAAAAATTTTCTGAATCCGTTTAACATTAGATAATAAAACATTAAAATGATTTCATACCGAGTCATTAAATGAGCCTTCTAAAAATCAATCTCGAATTAAAGGCATTGTAGAACAACGTAACAAACCTTCTTGTTTTGCAATTTGGGCATAAGGCACTTCTTCAACTGTAAAACCTTGTTCATGCAACCATGTATTTAAACGTGTAAAATTTTGTTCGGAAATAATAATATCTTCAGAAATTGAAAATATATTACTATTCATATTATACATTTCTTCCTTAGTAATTTCGAATACATTTTCCTTTCCAAAGAAATTAAATAACCATTCGTATTCGCTTTCTACTAAAAATCCGTTTTTATGTAAAATCGCTTTATCTGTTCCAATAGGTTGAAAGCAGCAATCTAAATGCAATGCGTTTTCTTTTGCGTTGGTATTAGATTTCCTTAACTCAAAAGCTTTTACCGTTTTTTCTGGAAACAACTCTTGTATAGCTATTACTGCATCCATGTTTGTACGTGCTGTAATATAATCTGAATAATCATCACCTGAATAGGTACCAATAAATATATAGTCGTTCCATGGCATTACATCGCCACCTTCTACGTGACATTCTTCTGGCAAAATAATTCGATCTTCATTTTCAATTTGATTCCATAAATACCTTATAGCTTCAACTTCTTCTTCTCTGTTTGGTAAAATATTAGCTCTAATAATTTTATCCTCAATAACGAAAGCAATATCGCGCGAAAATATTTGATTGCAGTCTTTTATAACTTCTGGTCGGTACACTTTTACATCATACTTTTTAAAAACAGCCGCTACAGCTTCCATTTCTTTAACCATGTCTACTTCTTTTGGATAAGTTCCTGCTATAACATGCTCGATACTTTTTGGGTCGTAACAATCTTCAACTTTAGGTGTTGGACCATTACTTTCTGCTGTACCTAAAACAACGGCTCGTAACCGAGAGGTTTCATTTTTAATATTCAATTTCAACATGATGCAAACGTAAAAAATATATTCTTTTTTTTCGATATTCTCATCAAAAATATTCTTCTATTATTTATTCTTCAAAAAAGTATAAAAATAAAAAAGCTCCATATAAATTTATATGAAGCTTTAAAATATTTTAAAGTTACCTATTTATCTTTTATCTATGGTTTTAAAAGCTCTAAATGTTTCTCCAACATATAATTGCCTTGGCCTACCTATTGGTTCTTTTCTTAAGCGCATTTCTCGCCATTGTGCAATCCAGCCTGGTAAACGCCCTAATGCAAACATTACTGTAAACATATCTGTTGGAATACCCATAGCTCTGTATATTATACCAGAGTAAAAATCTACGTTAGGGTATAACTTTCTTTTTACAAAATAAGGGTCGTTTAATGCTTCTTGTTCTAATCCTTTTGCTATTTCTAAAATAGGATCTTCTACACCTAAATCTGCAAGTACTTCATCGGCAGCTTTTTTAATAATTTTGGCACGAGGATCGAAGTTTTTATACACACGGTGACCAAAGCCCATTAATCTAAATGGATCATTTTTATCCTTAGCTTTTGCCATATACTTTTTAGTGTCGCCTCCATCTTCTTTAATAGCCTCCAACATCTCAAGTACTGCTTGATTAGCACCCCCGTGAAGTGGCCCCCATAATGCAGAAATACCTGCTGATAAAGAAGCAAATAATCCAGCATGCGATGAACCAACAATTCTTACTGTAGACGTAGAACAGTTTTGTTCGTGGTCTGCGTGCAAAATCAATAACTTATCTAATGCATCTACTATTATTTTATTTTGAACATAATCTTCGTTAGGTTGCTTAAACATCATTTTTAAAACGTTTTCAACATAACCAAGAGAATTAGACCCATAATCCAAAGGAAGCCCTTGTTTTTTACGCATAGTCCAAGCTACTAATACGGGAAACTTCCCTAGTATTTTCACAACAGAATTATACATATCTGCTTCAGAGTCAACATTTACCGAGGACGGATTAAAAGCTGTTAAAGCACTTGTAAGTGATGATAACACGCCCATTGGATGAGCGGTCTTTGGAAAAGCATCAATAATTTTTCTTACATCATCATCCACAACAGATTTTGATTTAATATCTGCATGAAATTTATCGTGTTGTTCTTTTGTAGGAAGCTCTCCAAATATTAATAAATAAGCGACTTCTAAAAAGTCTGCTTTCTCTGCTAATTCTTCAATACTATAACCTCGATATCTTAAAATTCCTTTTTCACCATCTAAGAATGTAATTTCACTTTCACAAGAACCTGTATTTTTATAACCCGCATCAATAGTTGTAACACCTCCTGTTACACTTCTTAATGTTTTTATATCTATTGCAACTTCTTTTTCTGTTCCAACAACTATTGGAAACTCGTGTTTTTCACCATTAACTTCTAACGTAGCTTTATCTGACATTGATGTAATTTACTAAAATTATTATTCGAACTGTAAATTTAAGAAAAATAGACAAGTTTATCAATTTGTTCTAGTTATAATAAATATTTATTTTAATGAATATTAGGTCACTTCTTTATACCTAGATAATTTATTTAGAAAACATGATATTTAAAAAAGATAAAACAACTCATTATATAATTATATTCTGATATATAAAGAATATTACATTTTTTTATTTAACATATTTTTAACAGGCATAATCTTATTATTTAACAGTGTATTAACATTTTTCTTACAAAAATATTTTAAATTGTAATATTTAACAATCTAAAACACTAAATATCATGAAGTTAATTAAAAAATTAATATTACCTATTTTTGCTTTATCTCTCGTGGCTCTTGTTTACTCTAATAATATAGAGCAAAATAAAGAGATTACTAACAACCATTATGCTTTCAGTTCATCTTCATCAAGTACATACTCCCTTGGTTTCACTTGGCAAGGAACTGGACCTTATGGTCAAGTAGATGTTACACCTTCTGGAGGAACAGCTCCTTACAAATGGTATAAAGGAAACACCTTACTACAAACAACTTATTCAAGTACAACTACAACTCTTTCTTTTGGTTGCAATGGTGGTGTTCTAATGGTAAAGGATGCTAATAACGATTCATCTAGTGACATCGTTCCACAAGGATGTGTAGATCATGGTGGTGGGCAAGGCAATTAAAATATTAGCCAATTCGTATTTAAAAAGGTTATTTGTAAAACAAAAAGAGATGTTAAGCATAAAAGCTTAACATCTCTTTTTTAATATTAAATTATTTACTCTTATCTACCTAATTTTAAAAGCTTTTTCTTGAGGAAAATAAGCAACTTCTCCTAATTCTTCTTCAATACGCAATAATTGATTGTATTTAGCCATGCGATCACTACGAGATGCAGAACCTGTTTTAATTTGACCTGTATTTAAAGCCACAGCTAAATCTGCAATTGTATTATCTTCGGTTTCTCCAGAACGATGAGACATTACCGAGGTATAACCTGCATTATGTGCCATATTTACCGCTGCAATAGTTTCAGTTAATGTACCGATTTGATTTACTTTAATAAGGATTGAATTAGCTATACCTTCTTCAATTCCTCTAGATAAACGTTCTACATTTGTTACAAATAAATCGTCACCAACTAATTGTACTTTATCACCAATCAATTCAGTTAAATATTTCCAACCTTCCCAATCGTTTTCATCCATACCATCTTCAATAGAAATAATTGGATATTTAGATGCTAATTCAGCTAAGTATTCAGCTTGCTCTTTACTTGTTCTTATAACACCTGTATCACCTTCAAATTTCTTATAATCATACTTGCCGTTAACAAAAAACTCAGCAGAAGCACAATCTAAAGCGATTTTAACTTCGTCTCCAAATTTATATCCAGCGTTTTCAACTGCTTTAGCTATTGTATCTAAAGCATCTTCGGTTCCGCCCTCTAAGTTTGGTGCAAATCCGCCTTCATCACCAACAGCAGTACTTAAATTTCTATCATGTAAAACTATTTTAAGATTATGGAAAATCTCAGTTCCCATTTGCATGGCATGTGTAAAGTTTTTAGCTTTTACCGGCATAATCATAAATTCTTGAAACGCAATTGGAGCATCACTATGCGAACCACCATTAATGATATTCATCATTGGTAATGGTAATGTGTTTGCAGAAACACCACCTACATAACGATACAATGGCATGTTTAACTCGCTAGCTGCTGCTTTAGCTACCGCTAAAGACACGCCTAAAATAGCATTTGCACCTAATTTTGATTTATTTGGTGTACCATCTAAGTCAATCATTATTTTATCTATAAGGTTTTGTTCAAAAACTGAAACACCTATCAACTCATCACAAATAATAGAGTTTACATTATCTACAGCTTTTAAAACACCTTTACCCATATAAGTATTTCCGCCATCACGTAATTCAACTGCTTCATGCTCTCCTGTTGATGCTCCTGATGGTACAGCAGCCCTACCTAATATGTTATTTTCTGTTACTACATCAACTTCAACTGTAGGATTCCCTCTAGAATCTAGAATCTGTCTTGCGTGGATATTAATTATAATACTCATAATTGGTTTGTTTTTAATCGTTTAATTACTTCAAATTTACGCTTAAATATCGTTTTATTTTAGATGTTTTTGAAGAATTTCGCAAAAATACATCTATAACGTTTTAGTAAACAAAAGCCTCAAAAAAAGATAATATTTTTGAGGCGTTTAGGTTATTGTTTTTTTATGTTTTCTATGAATTGGTCGAAAAGATAAGAGGAGTCATGTGGTCCAGGACTTGCTTCTGGATGGTACTGTACCGAAAAACAATTTTTATTTTTCATAGTTAAACCAGCAACCGTATGGTCGTTTAAATGCACATGTGTAATTTCTAAATCTGGATGTGCTTCAGATTCTTCTCTATTAACTGCAAATCCGTGATTTTGTGAAGTAATTTCACCTTTTCCTGTTTTAAGATTTTTAACAGGATGATTAATCCCACGATGCCCGTTATGCATTTTATAGGTAGACACTCCATTTGCTAATGCAATAACTTGATGCCCTAAGCAAATACCAAATAATGGTAAATCTCTTTTAATAATTTCTTTTGCAACGTCTTGAGCTTCTATTAGCGGTTCAGGATCTCCTGGTCCATTTGATAAGAAATAACCATCTGGTTTAAACGCTTCTAAATCTTCAAATTTCGCATTGTAAGGAAACACTTTAATGTAAGCATCTCTATTTGCTATGTTTCTGAGAATATTCTTTTTAATTCCAATATCTAAAGCAGCTACTTTATAAGTAGCATTTTCATCACCAAAATAATAAGGCTCTTTAGTTGATACTTTTGATGCCAACTCTAAACCATTCATTTCTGGAACTTTTGCCAATTGTTTTTTTAAACCTTCTATATTATCAACCTCTGTAGAAATAACGGCATTCATTGCTCCATGATCTCTAATATAACTTACTAATGCTCTGGTATCTACATCAGATACAGCTAGTAGGTTATTGTCTTCTAAAAAGTCTTCTAATGATTTATCTGCAATATCTCTTGAGTATTCATAGCTAAAGTTTTTTACTATAAGTCCTGCAATTTTAATTGAATCTGATTCTACTTCATCTTTATTGGTTCCATAGTTTCCGATATGTGCATTGGTAGCAACCATTAATTGACCATAATACGACGGATCTGTAAAAATTTCTTGGTAGCCTGTCATTCCTGTATTAAAACATACTTCGCCAAATGCTGTTCCTTGCTTGTTACCAACTGCTTTACCGTAAAAAATAGTACCATCAGCTAGAAGTACGATGGCTTTTTGTCTTTTTTGATATTTCATATTTAAAAAAAAGTTTTACAAAATTGCATAAAAAAAAGGATAAACTAAAATAGTTTATCCTTTATATTTTAAATGCTTATTAACATTTATTCTTCTTCCTCGTTTGTTGCTTTAGTCTCAACAACTGGAGCAGCTGCAGGTTTAGAACCTCCTCTTCTACTTCTACGAGTTGTTTTCTTTTCTTTCTTTCCAGCGTTGTAAATTTCGTTGTAATCTACAAGCTCTATCATTGCCATATCTGCATTATCACCTAAACGATTACCAAGTTTAATAATCCTTGTATAACCTCCTGGTCTGTCACCAATCTTAGTAGCTACATCTCTAAACAATTCTGTTACAGCATCTTTCTGTCTTAGTTTAGCCATAACAATACGTCTGTTATGCGTTGTATCTTCTTTAGATTTAGTAATCATTGGCTCAACAAATTGCTTTAATGCCTTTGCTTTAGCTACTGTTGTGTTAATACGTTTGTGCTCTATTAAAGAACAAGCCATATTTGCCAACATTGATTTTCTGTGAGCAGTTTGTCTGCCTAAATGATTGAATTTTTTTCCGTGTCTCATGACATTTGTTTTATCATCTTGCTACCAAACTCGACTTGCGAGGAGCAAAATATGATTAATTAATCTTTATCTAGTTTGTATTTTGATAAATCCATCCCGAAGTTTAAACCTTTAACATTTACAAGCTCTTCGAGCTCTGTTAATGATTTTTTACCAAAATTTCGGAATTTCATTAAATCGTTTTTGTTGAATGATACTAAGTCGCCTAAAGTATCAACTTCTGCTGCTTTCAAACAATTAAGTGCACGAACAGAAAGATCCATGTCAATTAATTTAGTTTTAAGCAACTGACGCATGTGAAGTGATTCTTCATCATAAGTCTCTGTTTGTGCTATTTCATCAGCTTCTAAAGTGATACGCTCATCAGAGAATAACATGAAGTGGTGAATTAATGTTTTAGCACCTTCAGTTAAAGCATCTTGAGGTGTAATTGAACCATCTGTAATGATTTCGAAAACTAATTTTTCGTAATCTGTTTTTTGTTCAACACGGTAGTTCTCAATGCTATATTTAACATTTTTTATTGGTGTATAAATTGAATCTGTAAAGATAGTTCCTATTGGTGCAGCTGTTTTTTTATTTTCTTCTGCTGGCACGTAACCTCTACCTTTTTCAATTGTAATTTCCATATTAAAGTTAACCTTAGGATCTAAGTTACAGATAACTAATTCTGTATTTAATACTTGAAATCCAGAAATAAATTTTTGAAAATCACCAGCTGTAATTTGCTCTTGTCCAGAAATTGAAATTGAAATTGATTCGTTATCAATATCTTCAATTTGCCTTTTAAAACGAACTTGCTTTAAGTTTAAGATGATTTCTGTTACATCTTCAACTACTCCAGCGATTGCTGAAAACTCATGATCTACACCTTCTATTCTAACCGATGTAATTGCAAATCCTTCTAAAGAAGATAACAAAACTCTTCTTAGTGCATTACCTACTGTTAGTCCGTAACCTGGTTCTAGTGGTCTGAATTCGAATTTACCTTCGAAATCAGTAGAATCAATCATGATTACTTTATCAGGCTTTTGAAAATTAAATACTGCCATATTTTCTTCGTTTTAATTGTTATTTAGTTGCGCGATTTAAAAGTTTGAAGAAGACTAGTAAATCCTTTGGCCAAATACCAATGTGATTAATTTATTATTTAGAATATAATTCGACGATGAATTGTTCGTTGATGTTTTCTGGAATTTGAATTCTAGCAGGAACAGAAACATAAGTTCCAGATTTAGTATCGTTATTCCAAGTAATCCATTCGTAAACTTGACTTGAGTTTGACAATGATCTATCAATAGCTTCAAGTGATTTAGATTTTTCTCTAACTGCAACAACATCTCCAGCTTTTAAAGAATATGAAGGTATGTTTACCAACTCGCCGTTTACTGTAATGTGTCTGTGAGACACTAATTGTCTTGCGCCACTTCTAGAAGGAGAAATTCCCATTCTGAATACCACATTGTCTAATCTAGACTCGCAAAGTTGTAATAAAACTTCACCTGTAATACCTTGTGCTGCTCTTGCTTTTTTAAATAAACCTCTAAATTGACGCTCTAAAATACCGTAAGTATATTTAGCTTTTTGTTTTTCCATTAATTGGATTGCGTATTCAGATTTTTTTCCACGACGTCTTGCGTTTCCGTGTTGACCTGGAGGATAATTTCTTTTCTCGAAAGATTTATCTTCTCCGAAAATAGCTTCACCGAACTTTCGGGCTATTTTTGTTTTAGGACCAGTATATCTTGCCATTTTAAATTGTTTTTAAGAGTGATTATGAATTAAGGTCTTAATCTTATCCTTCGATAATCATTTTATCTCTTGTTGATACTTGTTAATTATTTTTTTCAGTTTGCAAATTTACATATAAAAAATTAATATCAACTGCAAAACAATTGATATTAATTCTCATATAATATATTATTAAACTCTTCTACGTTTTGGAGGACGGCATCCGTTGTGTGGTAATGGTGTAACATCAATAATTTCTGTTACTTCTATACCAGCATTGTGGATTGAACGAATAGCAGATTCTCTACCATTTCCTGGTCCTTTTACGTATACTTTTACTTTTTTTAAACCAGCCTCCTGTGCTACTCCAGCAGCATCTTCGGCAGCTAATTGCGCTGCGTAAGGTGTGTTTTTCTTTGAGCCTCTAAATCCCATTTTACCCGCAGAAGACCATGATATTACATCGCCTTTTTTGTTGGTAAGTGAAATTATGATGTTGTTAAAAGAAGCGGTTACATGAGCTTCTCCAACAGCATCTACAATAACTTTACGTTTTTTTGTGCTTGTTTTTGCCATATTCTTTTAGTTTCTAGTTGTTAGTTGTTAGTGTAGAATCCTAGACTTTTACATTTCAGACAGATTCCATCCAACCACTAAATACTAATGACTTTTAATTATTTAGTTGCTTTCTTCTTGTTAGCAACTGTTTTTCTTCTACCTTTTCTCGTTCTAGAGTTGTTTTTAGTACGTTGCCCTCTTAATGGAAGACTTGCTCTATGACGAATACCTCTGTAACACCCAATATCCATTAATCGCTTAATGTTTAATTGAGTTTCAGAACGTAGTTCACCTTCAATGGTAAATGTTCCAACAGCTTCACGAATGCCCGCTATTTGATCATCTGTCCAATCTTGAACTTTAATACTTTCGTCAACTTTAGCTGAAGCTAAAATTTCTTGTGCTCTGCTTCTACCTACTCCGTAGATATAAGTTAAAGAGATTACTCCTCTTTTGTTTTTTGGTATGTCTACACCTGCAATTCTTGCCATAGCTTATCCTTGTCTTTGTTTGAATCTAGGATTCTTTTTGTTTATTACGTAAAGTCTACCTTTTCTGCGCACGATCTTACAATCTGCACTTCTTTTTTTAACTGATGCTCTTACTTTCATCTTTGTACTAGTATCTATAAGTTATTCGAGCCTTTGATAAATCGTAAGGACTCATTTCTAATTTAACTTTATCTCCTGGTAATAATTTTATGTAATGCATACGCATTTTACCAGAGATGTGTGCAGTCACAATATGACCGTTTTCTAATTCAACACGAAACATCGCATTTGACAATGCTTCTATAATGGTTCCGTCTTGTTCTATTGCTGCTTGTTTTGCCATAGTATATATATTAAGCGCTAGCCTTTCTATTTTTACCTGTTTTCATCAAGCCATCATAATGTCTATTTAACAGATAAGAATTTATCTGTTGCATAGTATCAATTGCAACTCCAACCATAATTAATAGTGAGGTTCCTCCAAAAAATAAAGCCCATCCTTGACTAACTCCCATAAGTTTAACAATAAATGCTGGGAACACAGCTATAAGTGCTAAAAATATAGAACCTGGTAAGGTTATTTGAGACATTATTTTATCTAAATATTCAGAAGTTTCAGAACCTGGACGAATACCAGGAATAAAACCACCACTACGCTTTAAATCGTCCGCCATTTTATTGGTAGGTACCGTAATTGCTGTATAAAAATAAGTAAATACTATAATTAATAAAGCAAAAGTTACATTATACCAAAACCCAAACATATCTGAATAGTTTGTTTGCATCCAAGCACCAACTGATGTCTCTTTTAATAGTGAAGAGCCTCCAATTAAACTAGGTACAAACATAAGAGCTTGAGCAAATATAATTGGCATTACACCAGATGCATTAAGTTTTAATGGAATGTATTGTCTTGAACCCGCCATAGCACTTTTTTCGTAACCACCAGATGCTGTTCTTCTTGCATATTGTACTGCTATTTTTCTAACACCCATTACTAACATAATAGAAGCTAAAATAATTACTAGCCAAATAACTAATTCAAAAAGAATCATCATTAATCCACCATTTCCTCCTCCATCAACACGTGTTGCCGCATTTTGTAAAAATGATTGTGGTAATGTGGCAATAATACCAACCATAATTAATAATGAAATACCATTACCAATACCTTTATCAGTAATCTTTTCACCTAACCACATTGCAAAAATACAACCTGTTACTAGTATAGTAATTGATGAGAAATAAAACAATGGTCCTTGTCCTAATAAAAAGGCACTCTGAGGAATACCAAACATAGGCGTTAAACTTGCTAAATATCCAGGTGCTTGTAATAAACAAATGGCAATAGTTAACCAACGTGTAATCTGATTTACTTTCTTTTGACCACTTGCTCCTTCTTTTTGTAATTTCTGAAGGTAAGGAATAGCAATACCCATTAATTGCACAACAATAGAAGCAGAAATGTATGGCATAATACCTAAAGCAAATACAGATGCATTTGCAAATGCGCCACCAGTAAACATATTAAGTATACTTAAAATACCCGTATCAGTTCCTTGTTGTAAGCCACCTAATTGAGCAGCATCAATACCTGGTAAAACCACTTGTGCACCAAAACGATAAACTAATAACAGACCAAGTGTAACTATGATTCTGTTTCTTAGTTCCTCTATTTTCCAAACATTTTTTATTGATTCTATAAATTTCATACTTATAATAAAATATTATAATGTTACAGCTTCTCCTCCTGCAGCTTCTATAGCAGATTTTGCTGAAGCAGTAAACTTATGAGCAGATACTTTTAATTTTGCTTTTAACTCACCTCTTCCCATAATTTTAACTAGGTCGTTTTTACCTGCTAAACGGTTAGTGAATAACGTTTCAAAATCTACTGTATCCTTTATTTTCTTATCATCAACTAGTTTTTGTAAAGTATCTAAATTGATACCTTGATACTCAACACGGTTAATGTTAGTAAAACCAAACTTAGGCACACGTCTTTGAAGTGGCATTTGCCCACCTTCAAATCCTAGTTTCTTAGAATAACCAGAACGGGATTTTGCTCCTTTGTGACCACGAGTTGCTGTACCACCTTTTCCAGAACCTTGCCCTCTACCTATTCTTTTACCTTGGTTTTTTACTGAACCTTCTGCAGGTTTTAAATTACTTAAATCCATTTTCAGTTTATATTTTTAAGCTTCTTCAACAGAAACTAAATGTGAAACTTTAGCAACCATACCAAGTATATTTGGTGTAGCTTCATGCTCTTTTACTTGACCAATCTTTTTAAGACCAAGAGCTTCTAAAGTTCTTTTTTGTCTTTGCGTGCGATTGATTGCGCTTTTAACTTTTTTTACTTTAATCTTTGCCATCTCTGCCTGTATTAAGCGTTAAAAACTTGTTCAAGTGAAATACCTCTGTCTCTTGCAATAGCGTTAGCATCTCTTAATTGTAATAAAGCATCAAAAGTTGCTTTTACCACGTTATGAGGGTTTGAAGATCCTTGAGATTTTGATAATACATCGTGTATACCAACAGCCTCTAAAACCGTTCTAACTGCTCCACCAGCAATAACTCCAGTACCAGGAGCAGCAGGAATAATATTCACTCTTGCTCCACCGTATTTTCCTTTTTGTTCGTGTGGTAAGGTTCCTTTAATAATAGGAATACGTACTAGGTTTTTCTTAGCATCTTCAACAGCTTTTGCAATTGCACTAGCAACGTCTTTAGATTTTCCTAAACCTTGTCCTACAACACCAGCTTCATCACCAACTACAACAATAGCTGAAAAACCAAATGCTCTACCACCTTTAGTTACTTTTGTAACTCTTTGTACACCAACTAAACGATCTTTAAGATCTAATCCACCTGGTTTTACTAATTCTGCACTTTTATATTTTTTAAACATAATTTCTTAGAATTTAAGTCCTGCTTCTCTAGCTCCTTCAGCTAACGATTTTACTCTACCGTGGTATAAATATCCACCTCTATCAAAAGCAATAGTTTCAATACCTGCTTTTAAAGCTTTTTCAGCTACAGCTTTACCTACTAAGGTTGCTACTTCTGATTTATTTCCTTTTGCAGAACTAATATCTTTATCTCTTGAAGATGCTGCACTGATAGTTTTACCAGATACGTCATCAACTATTTGAGCATAAATTTCTTTATTACTTCTAAAAACAGTTAATCTAGGTTTAGTTTCTGTACCAGAAACTATCTTACGAATTCTGTTTTTAATTCTTATTCTTCTTTGGTTCTTTGTTAATGCCATAACTTACTTATTAAGCTGATTTACCTGCTTTTCTTCTTAATTCTTCACCAACAAACTTAATTCCTTTTCCTTTATAAGGTTCTGGTCTTCTAAAACCACGAATTTTTGCAGCTACTTGTCCTACAAGTTGTTTATCGTGAGAAGTAAGTTTAATAATTGGATTCTTTCCTTTTTCACTTATTGTTTCGACTTTTACCTCTGGAGCTAAACTTAAAACAATACTGTGAGAGAAACCTAAGGCTAAATCTAATTTTTGTCCTTGGTTTGATGCTCTATAACCTACACCAACCAATTCTAGTTCTTTAGTCCACCCTTTTGATACACCTTCAATCATGTTATGCATTAATGATCTGTATAAACCATGTTTTGCTTTTTGATCTTTAGTATCAGAAGAACGTGTTACCCAAACACTACCTTCTTCTACTTTTATTTCTATAGAATCGTAATTTTGTGTTAACTCTCCTAATTTTCCTTTTACAGTTACAACGTTATCTTTAACATCAACTGTTACACCTTCTGGAATGGCTACTGGATTATTTCCTATTCTTGACATTTCTTTTAGGTTTTAAATTAGTAAACGTAACATAATACTTCACCACCTACATTATCTCTTTTGGCTTGTTTACCAGTCATTACTCCATGAGAAGTAGACACAATGGCAATACCAAGACCATTAAGGATTCTAGGTAGTTCGTTAGAACCAGCATACTTACGTAAACCTGGTTTACTAATACGTTGAAGTTTCTTAATTACAGGTTCTTTTGTTTCTTTATTGTACTTAAGAGCAATTTTAATTGTTCCTTGTACTGAAGAGTCATCAAACTTGTAGCTTAAAATATATCCTTGTTCGAATAATATTTTAGTGATGTCTTTCTTTAAATTAGATGCAGGTATCTCAACCACTCTGTGGTTAGCACGCACTGCGTTTCTAATTCTTGTAAGATAATCCGCTATTGGATCTGTATACATATTTATTAATTTGCGGTAATGGTTTTCAAAATGAACTATTTCTTTTTTGAACCTAAAACCAATTTATAATTCTTTTTTTACCAACTTGCTTTTCTAACACCTGGTATTAATCCTTGGTTAGCCATTTCTCTGAATGTTACACGAGAAATTCCGAAAGTTCTCATATAACCTTTAGGTCTTCCTGTAAGTTTACATCTATTGTGCATACGTACAGGGGAAGCATTTTTTGGCAACTTTTGTAATGCTTCGTAATCTCCAGCTTCTTTTAAAGCCTTACGTTTTTCAGCATATTTAGCTACTGTCTTTGCTCTTTTTACCTCACGGGCTTTCATTGATTCTTTAGCCATATCTTAGTTCTTTTGAAAAGGTAACCCTAGTTCAGTTAATAATGATTTTGCTTCTTTATCAGTATCTGCAGTGGTTACAAATGTAATATCCATTCCAGAAATTTTGTTCACTTTATCAATGTTAATTTCTGGGAATATAATTTGCTCAGTAACTCCTAAATTGTAGTTACCACGTCCATCAAATCCTGTAGCTTTAATACCGTTAAAATCTCTTACACGTGGAAGTGCAGACGTTACTAAACGGTCTAAAAACTCATACATTCTCTCACCACGTAAAGTTACTTTAACACCAATTGGCATTCCTTTACGTAATTTGAATGATGCAACATCCTTTTTAGATAATGTAGATATCGCTTTTTGTCCAGATATAGTAGTCACTTCTTCTACTGCGTAGTCGATTAACTTTTTGTCTGCAACGGCTGCTCCAACACCTTTAGATATTACTATCTTAGTAAGTTTAGGAACTTGCATTACATTTTTATATCCAAATTCGTCTGTAAGAGCTGCAATTACTCTGCTTTTATACTCTTCTTTAAGTCTAGGTGAATATGCCATAACTATATTACTTCATTAGATTTTGTTGAAAATCTTACTTTTTTATCGCCTTCTACTCTATAACCAATTCTTGTTGTTTCTCCTTTTGAAGTTAACAATGATAAATTAGATATATGAATAGCAGCTTCTTTCTCTACGATTCCACCTTGAGGATTTTGTGCACTTGGTTTAGTATGTTTCTTAACCATGTTTACACCCTCAACAATCGCTTTGTTCTTTTCTATAAATACTTTTTGCACTTTACCTTCAGATCCTTTATGATCTCCAGCAATTACCTTTACAGTATCTCCAGTTTTTATTTTAAGCTTTCCCATCTTAATTATTCTGTATTAAAGCACCTCGGGTGCTAATGATACAATCTTCATGAATTGTTTATCACGAAGCTCTCTAGCAACAGGACCAAATACACGTGTTCCTCTCATCTCACCCGTTGGGTTCAATAAAACACAAGCGTTGTCGTCAAATCTTATATAAGATCCGTCTGGTCTTCTTACTTCTTTCTTAGTACGAACAACTACTGCTGTTGATACTGCCCCTTTTTTAATGTTTCCATTGGGAGTCGCATCTTTTACTGAAACAACAATTTTGTCTCCCACAGAAGCATATCTTCTTTTAGTTCCTCCTAAAACACGGATAGTCAAAACTTCCTTTGCTCCAGTGTTGTCTGCTACTTTTAATCTTGATTCTTGCTGTACCATAATTATTTAGCTCTTTCTAGGATTTCTACTAATCTCCAACATTTAGATTTACTTAAAGGTCTTGTTTCCATGATCTTTACTTTATCACCAATATTGCAATCGTTTGTTTCGTCGTGTGCTACGTACTTTTTCGTTTTTAACACGAATTTTCCATACATAGGATGTTTTACTTTTTTAACTTCTGCTACAACTATTGATTTTTGCATTTTGTTACTAGTAACAACTCCTATACGTTCTTTTCTTAAATTTCTTGTTTCCATCTTTCAGCAGAATTATTGTAATTCTCTTTTAGTTAATTCAGTCGCAATTCTAGCTACAGTTCTTCTTATTGAACGTAATTGAATTGGATTTTCTAAAGGAGATATTGCATGAGCCAATTTTAGGTCTGAATAACTCTTTTTTGTTTCACCAAGTTTTTCTTGTAACTCAGCTACAGATAATTCTTTAATTTCTGATTGTTTCATAATATCAAATAAATTATGCTTCGTAATCTCTAGCGATTAAAAACTTAGTTTTTACTGGTAACTTTTGTGCTGCTAAACGTAATGCTTCTTTTGCAACGTCTAATGGCACTCCACCAATTTCAAATAAAACTCTTCCTGGTTTAACAACAGCTACCCAATATTCAACGGCACCTTTACCTTTACCCATACGTACTTCAAGAGGCTTTTTTGTAATAGGCTTGTCTGGAAATATTTTAATCCAAAGTTGTCCTTCTCTTTTCATGTAACGTGTAGCGGCAATACGAGCTGCTTCAATTTGACGCGATGTTAAAAAATTCGAGTCTAATGCTTTTATTCCAAAAGTTCCGTTTGAAAGTTGGTGACCTCTACCTGAGTTCCCTTTCATACGTCCTTTTTGTTGCTTACGAAATTTTGTTCTTTTAGGCTGTAACATTTTTCTTTACTTTATAAAAAATTACTTTCTACGACGAGGTCCTTTATTTCCACCACGTCCTCCGGCTCCACCTTTTCCTTGCTTCTTAGATAATCCAACAAGCGGAGAAAGTTCTCTTTTACCATATACTTCACCTTTCATGATCCATACTTTAACACCCAACCTACCGTAAGTAGTGTGTGCCTCAACTAAAGCGTAATCAATATCGGCTCTAAAGGTTGATAAAGGAATACGTCCTTCTTTGTAGTGTTCAGAACGTGCCATTTCAGCACCATTTAAACGTCCACTAATTTGGATTTTAATTCCTTCAGCATTCATACGCATTGTAGCAGCAATAGCCATCTTAATTGCACGTCTGTATGAAATTCTATTTTCAATTTGACGAGCGATGCTTGATCCTACTAAAAATGCATCAAGTTCAGGTCTTTTAATTTCAAAGATGTTAATCTGAACTTCTTTTCCAGTAATTTTTTTAAGTTCTTCTTTTAACTTGTCTACCTCTTGTCCGCCTTTCCCGATAATAATACCTGGTCTTGCAGTAGTGATAGTAACGGTTACAAGCTTTAAAGTTCTCTCAATAATTACTCTACTTACACTAGCTTTAGATAAACGTGCGTGAACGTATTTTCTAATTTTATCGTCTTCAGCAAGCTTATCTCCATAATCATTACCTCCGTACCAGTTAGATTCCCATCCTCTGATAATTCCTAAGCGATTCCCGATTGGATTTGTTTTTTGTCCCATATCTATCTTAGCTTTGTGTATTATTGTTTGCTCCAACTACGATTGTTACGTGGTTTGAACGTTTTCTTATTCTGTGTGCACGACCTTGAGGTGCTGGACGTAATCTTTTTAACATAGATCCGCTATCAACCTTAATCTCTTTTACAATTAATTCAGCCTCTTCAATATTTGCTTCTTCATTTTTAGATTGCCAGTTTGCAATTGCAGACAATAACAATTTCTCTAAACGACCAGATGCTTCTTTTTGGTTGAATTTTAAGATATTAAGTGCATGTTCTACTTTTTCGCCTCTTACTAAATCGGCTACTAAACGCATTTTTCTCGGTGATGTAGGACAGTTATTAAGTTTAGCAAAAGCAACATGTTTTTTTGCTTCCTTAATAGCGTCTGCCATTTGTTTTTTACGAGTTCCCATAGCTTACTACTTTTTACCTTTATTTTTAGCACCTGCATGTCCACGGAATGAACGTGTTGGTGAAAATTCTCCTAATTTATGACCTACCATGTTTTCAGTTACATAAACTGGTACAAATTGACGGCCATTATGTACAGCTATAGTTTGTCCAACAAAATCTGGAGTAATCATAGAGGCTCTTGACCACGTTTTGATTACTGTTTTTTTATTGTTTTCAACATTAACAGCTACTTTCTTCTCTAATTTATAATGAACGTAAGGTCCTTTTTTTAATGATCTTGCCATGTCTTATTTCTTTCTACGTTCTACAATATATTTATTACTTGCTTTAGTCTTAGAACGGGTTCTATAACCTTTAGCTGGTATACCGTTTCTAGAACGAGGATGTCCACCTGAAGATTTACCTTCACCACCACCCATTGGGTGATCAACTGGATTCATTACTACTGGTCTAGTACGTGGTCTTCTTCCTAACCATCTTGTTCTACCTGCTTTACCACCAACTAATAATTGATGATCTGAGTTAGAAACAACTCCTATAGTAGCCATACAGTTAGCAAGAATTAATCTTGTTTCTCCTGAAGGTAACTTAACCGTAGCAAACTTACCATCTCTTGCCATTAACTGAGCAAAAGCACCAGCACTACGAGCCATAACAGCTCCTTGTCCTGGACGTAACTCTACGCAAGAAATAATAGTTCCTAATGGAATTTCACTTAATGGCATTGAGTTTCCAATTTCTGGAGCAACACCTTCTTTCCCAGACACTAGATTTTGTCCAACCTGAAGTCCATTTTGAGCAATAATGTATCTTTTCTCGCCATCTTGATAGTTCAA
This sequence comes from Wocania ichthyoenteri Th78, assembly GCF_000789235.1. GTDB lineage: Bacteria > Bacteroidota > Bacteroidia > Flavobacteriales > Flavobacteriaceae > Wocania_A > Wocania_A ichthyoenteri. Next base: position 2,646,976 of record NZ_KN525716.1, on the reverse strand, counting down.
TAAAGCGATAAAAGCTGTTCTGTTTGGATCGTATTGAATTGAAGCTACTTCAGCAGGAATCCCAGCTTTGTCTCTTTTAAAATCGATAATACGATACTTTTTCTTATGACCTCCACCTATGTAGCGCATGGTCATTTTTCCTCGATTGTTTCTACCACCAGACCTTTTATTCGGAACGAGTAAACTCTTTTCCGGCTTATCAGTAGTAATGGCATCGTAACCGTTTACTACTCTAAATCGCTGTCCTGGTGTGATTGGTTTTAATTTTCTTACTGACATCTGTCTTTAATTACATGTTACTGTATAAATCAATCATTTCACCTTCCGCCAGTTGTACAATTGCCTTTTTAACAGCATTTGTTTTACCATTTTGAATACCAGTTTTTGTGTGCTTGGTACTACGATCTGGACGGACATTTATAGTACGAACTTTATCAACAGAAACACCATAAGCAGCTTCCACCGCTTTTTTGATTTCTACCTTGTTCGCCATTGTATTCACTGCGAAAGTGTAGCAGTTTCTTAACTCGCTATCTGCTGTCGCTTTTTCTGTGATTATAGGTTTAATTAAGATATTCATTGTTTCTATTTACTTAAGTTTGTTTCAATTCCCGCCAAAGCTCCTTCTAAAAGCACTACTTGATTTGCATTTAAAATCTTATAAGTACTTAATTCTGAAGATGTTATAACTTCTGAGCTTTTTAAATTGCGCGATGACAAATATACGTTATTATTTGAGCCACCCAACACAAAGAGTGTTTTTTTGTTTTCAAGTTCTAAAGCCTTTAAAACTGCTGTAAAATTCTTTGTCTTTACAGAGTCAAAATTAAAGTCTTCTAAAACTGTAATTGACTTTTCTCCTGCTTTGATACTTAGGGCAGATTTACGTGCTAAACGCTTTAAGTTTTTATTAAGTTTGATGCTGTAATTTCTTGGTCTTGGACCGAACATACGACCACCACCTTTAAATATACCAGACTTAATACTACCTGCTCTTGCTGTACCAGTTCCTTTTTGCTTTTTAATCTTACGTGTAGATCCAGAAATCTCAGCTCTTTCTTTCGATTTGTGAGTTCCTTGACGTTGGTTTGCTAAATATTGTTTAACATCCAAATATACAGCATGATTATTAGGCTCAATAGCAAACACATCTTTAGAAAGGTCTGCCTTTCTACCTGTGTCTTTTCCGTTTATATCTAAAACTGCTACTTTCATTATTTTCTAATAATTACATAAGCGTTTTTGTGACCAGGAACACATCCTTTAACCACAAGTAGATTCTTTTCAGTAACTACTTTTAAAACTCTTAAATTTTGAACTTTAACTGTATCGGTTCCCATACGTCCTGCCATTTTCATTCCTTTGAAAACTCTTGCAGGGTATGATGCCGCTCCAATAGACCCTGGCGCTCTTAAACGGTTATGTTGACCGTGAGTAGCTTGACCTACACCACCGAAACCATGACGTTTTACAACACCTTGAAATCCTTTACCTTTAGATGTTCCTGCTACATCAACGAATTCTCCTTCGTTAAAATGTTCTACAGTGATTGCATCTCCTAATTTGTACTCCTCATCAAAACCTTTAAACTCGACGATTTTGCGTTTTACAGAAGTACCCGCTTTTTTAGCATGACCTAAGTCTGCTTTAGTAGCGCTTTTTTCTGTCGCGTCATCGAAACCTAATTGAACAGCTTTATAGCCGTCAACTTCTTCAGTTCTGACTTGGGTAACGATACATGGTCCAGCTTCGATTACTGTACAAGGAATATTCTTCCCGTTTTCATCAAAGATGCTGGTCATACCGATTTTTTTTCCAATTAACCCAGACATAATTATTTATTTAATTTATTACTATTTATTAAAATTCAAGGCTGAAAATACGTTTCAGCCTTGAATTGTATTTTTACCGTTTTTCCCTCGCTCGCAGCTTAGGACATGTAAGTTTATAACTAAACTTTAATTTCTACTTCAACACCACTTGGTAATTCAAGTTTCATTAACGCATCAATTGTTTTTGATGACGAAGAGTAAATATCTAATAATCTCTTATAAGAGCTTAATTGAAATTGTTCTCTTGATTTCTTATTTACGTGTGGAGAACGTAATACAGTGAAAATTTTCTTGTGAGTTGGTAATGGAATTGGCCCCGTTACTACTGCACCAGTACTTTTTACTGTTTTTACAATCTTGTCAGCAGACTTATCTACTAAGTTGTGATCGTAAGATTTTAATTTTATTCTGATTTTTTGACTCATTTTCTTAAGATTTACGATTCAACGCCTTTAGCAGCTTTAATTACTTCTTCTGAAATATTCGAAGGAGTTTCAGCATAGTGTGAAAATTCCATAGTTGATGTTGCACGACCTGATGACAATGTTCTTAATGTAGTTACATAACCAAACATTTCAGATAATGGCACAGTAGCTTTTACAGTTTTTGCACCAGCTCTATCTCCCATATCACTTACCTGTCCTCTTCTTCTGTTTAAATCACCTACAATATCACCCATATTTTCTTCAGGTGTAATCACCTCAAGTTTCATAATTGGCTCCATGATTACCGCTTTCGCAGCTTTTGCACAGTTTTTAAATCCAAGTTTAGCAGCTAATTCGAAAGATAATTGATCCGAATCCACATCGTGATAAGAACCATCTTTCAATGTTACTTTCATCGCATCAATTTCGTATCCTGCTAAAGGCCCATTAACCATAGCCATTTTAAATCCTTTTTCAATTGAAGGGATAAATTCTTTTGGAACGTTACCACCTTTAATTATAGATTCAAACTGAAGTCCAGTTACACCTTCATCAGCTGGTTCAACCGTAAATACGATATCAGCAAATTTACCACGACCACCAGATTGTTTCTTATAAACTTCTCTATGGTCTGCAGAAGCAGTAATAGCTTCTTTATATTCAACTTGTGGTTGACCTTGATTTACTTCTACTTTAAACTCACGACGTAAACGATCTACAATAACATCTAAGTGAAGCTCACCCATTCCAGAAATAATAGTCTGTCCTGATGCTTCGTCTGAACGCACTGTAAAAGTAGGATCTTCTTCAGCTAATTTAGCTAAACCCATTCCTAATTTATCAACATCTGCTTTAGTTTTAGGCTCTACCGCAATACCAATTACTGGATCAGGGAAGTCCATAGATTCTAAAACTATAGGGTGTTTTTCAGATGAAAGCGTATCTCCTGTTTTGATAGATTTAAACCCAACAGCAGCACCTATATCTCCAGCTTCAATAAAATCAATTGCATTTTGCTTATTAGCATGCATTTGATAAATACGTGAGATACGTTCTTTTTTGCCTGAACGGTTATTTAAAACATAAGAACCTGCATCTAAACGACCAGAATAAGCGCGGAAAAAGGCCAAACGACCCACAAAAGGATCTGTAGCAATTTTAAAGGCTAATGCAGCAAAAGGCTCATCGACACTTGGCTTACGCAATTCTTCTTTTTCAGTATCTGGATTCATTCCTTTAATACCTTCCTTATCCATTGGAGAAGGTAAGTAACGACATACAGCATCTAAAAGAAACTGAACACCTTTATTTTTGAATGCAGATCCACAAATCATAGGAATAATTGCCATATCCATTACAGCAGCTCTAAGTGCAGCATGCACTTCGTCTTCTGTAATAGAATCTTCATCTTCCATAAATTTTTCTAAAAGATCCTCGTCGTAACCAGCAACTTCCTCAATAAGTAGTGCACGATATTTACGAGCTTCTTCTTTAAGTTCTTCTGGAATTTCGATTACATCAAAAGTTGCCCCTTGTGTTTCATCATGCCATACAATAGCACGGTTTTTTACTAAATCGATAATTCCTTTAAAATCTTCCTCGTCACCAATATTTAAAACGATTGGCACCGCGTTAGATTTTAACATATCTTTTACTTGTTGACAAACACCTAAAAAGTCTGATCCTTGACGGTCCATTTTATTAACGAAACCAATTCTAGGCACTTTATAGTTATCAGCTAGTCTCCAGTTAGTTTCAGATTGTGGCTCAACACCATCAACTGCGCTAAATAAAAATACTAAACCATCAAGTACACGTAAAGAACGATTTACTTCAACTGTAAAATCTACGTGACCCGGTGTGTCAATTATATTAAAGTGATAATCCTTTGCATCAGCAGTTGGCTCTCCATTTTCAATTGGAAATTTCCACTCACAAGTTGTAGCAGCAGAAGTAATTGTAATACCCCTTTCTTGCTCTTGCTCCATCCAGTCCATTGTTGCAGCACCATCATGTACTTCTCCAATTTTGTGTGAAACTCCTGTATAATAAAGAATACGCTCTGTAGTAGTAGTTTTTCCTGCATCAATATGTGCAGCAATACCTATATTTCTAGTAAATTTTAAATCTCTTGCCATTTCTTAAAATCTAAAGTGAGAGAATGCTTTGTTTGCCTCTGCCATTTTATGAGTATCAACTCTTTTCTTAACGGCTGCTCCTTCTTCTTTAGCTGCTGCTAAAACTTCAGATGCTAAACGTAACGCCATAGATTTTTCGTTTCTTTTGCGTGAATAGCTAATTAACCATTTCATTGCTGTTGAAACTTTACGATCTGGACGAATTTGCATTGGAATTTGAAACGTTGCACCACCAACACGACGACTACGTACTTCTACGTGAGGCATCACATTTGATAAAGCATCTTTCCAGATTTCTAAAGCTGTTTTTTCTTCGTCAGTTTTTTTTGAGTCTACAATATCAATTGCATCGTAGAATACTTTAAAAGCTACCGATTTCTTACCATCCCACATCATCATGTTAACGAAACGAGTTACTAACTGGTCGTTAAATCGTGGATCCGGCAATAGCGGTCTCTTTTTTGCTGCTCTTTTTCTCATGTCTTCTTCTTAAAGTTTTTTAATTACTTCTTAGGGCGTTTAGCACCATACTTAGATCTACGTTGCGTTCTACCTGAAACACCTGCTGTGTCTAAAGCACCACGTACAATGTGATATCTAACTCCTGGTAAATCTTTTACCCTTCCACCTCTAACCAATACTATCGAGTGCTCTTGTAGATTATGTCCTTCTCCACCGATGTATGCGTTAACCTCGTTACCGTTTGTTAAACGAACCCTTGCTACCTTACGCATTGCTGAGTTAGGTTTTTTAGGAGTTGTTGTGTAAACACGAGTACACACACCACGTCTTTGCGGACAAGAATCTAAAGCAGCCGATTTACTCTTCTTGGTTATTTTGGCTCTTCCTATTCTTACTAATTGTGAAATTGTTGGCATATATATTATATATAAATTTTAAAATCCTCTTTTAAGAGGGCTGCAAAGGTAGAAATTAAAATGAATATTTCAAACCCTAAATCATTAATTTTTAAGAGTTTTCAAAAATTATGGCATTACCTATATTATAAGCGTAGATTTTCCGTTAGATTTACACTAAAATTTAAGTTGGAAGAATTCAGTTTACAGTTTCTAATTACTGCAAAAGATGACCTTTTAGAATTTGAGATTTAATTTATTAACGTGCAAAAAGCTGCTTTTTTACTCATTATTATATATATACTTTTTCCTTTGGAAGGGTTTTGTCAAAATTCAAGTTTAAAAATATATGGTAAAACCGAGGCTGAAACTAAAGTTATTGACTCTTTGAACTATTTAAAGCTGCACAATGACTATATATCTATTAGATCTGAAGTTGACTCCATTCAAAACACCCTTTTTAAAATAGGTTATATTGAAAATGAATTGAAAGCCATTAACAAAAAAAGCGATTCATTATTTATAGCTCAATTTCATCTTAAAAAAAAATATAACACCATATATATATATTATGATAGTTCGGTTATTAATGCATCTATTTTAAAATTGGTCTCAGGCGACGTTTTTGATGACTATTTTATCCTTCCGTTTAGCACAATAGAAAATAGCTTGATTTTTATTAACTCTAAAGCTTCGGAAAAAGGTAATCCGTTTTCAAAATTAAAATTATCTAATATTCAAATTGTTAATAAAAATTTAAAAGCTGATTTAATAATTGATTCTAAAAAACAAAAAAGAACTATTGACAATATTGTAATTAAAGGCTATGATAAATTCCCAAAGTCATATCTGAAGCATTATTTGAAAATTAAACAAAATCAAACTTTTAATTTAAACAAGATTAAACAAAAAACGGACCTATTAAGCAACTTAAAGTTTGCTAATCAAATAAAACCACCAGAAATATTATTTTCAAAAGATTCTACTACCATATATATATACACAGAAAAAGCTAAAAGTAATTCGTTTGATGGCTTTTTGGGTTTTGGCACCAACGAAGACACCAACAAATTGGAGTTTGATGGCTACTTAAATCTAAACTTAACAAACAACTTAAATTTTGGTGAATCGTTTAGCTTACTTTATAAGAGCGATGAAAACGACCAAAAAACATTTAGAACAGATTTATCACTACCTTATTTATTTAAGTCACCCATTGGGATAGATTTGCGTTTACAAATTTTTAAAAAGGACTCTACGTTTACTACGGTAAACCAATCGGCTAAATTGCATTATCAAATAAACTCGAAGCATAAACTTTATGGTGGTATAGTGGTCACCTCTTCTAATAATTTATTGTCTTCAAGTAATTTGCAAAATATTGCGGATTATGATTCGAATTTTTACACACTCGCATATCAGTTTTTAAAATTAGATCGCAATAATTTATTATTTCCTATAAAATCAAGTGTTAATTTAGAAGCTGGCTTTGGCAATAGAAAAGTAACCAACACGAAAGAAAAGCAATTTCAATACTCTATTGAGGCTTTTAAAATTTTTAATCTTAACAACAAAAACAGTTTCTATTTTAAAGTTAATGGCTCTAATTTAATTTCGAACACCTATTTTGAAAATGAACTTTTTCGTTTTGGTGGTATAAACTCTATTCGCGGTTTTGAAGAAAACAGCTTATTCGCGTCAAGCTTTGGAGTTTTAAATGTAGAATACAGGTATCAACTTAATAATACCATATTTATTCACACCATAACAGATTTAGCATACTTTGAAAATAAAATCATAAACAGTAAAGAAAAACTTTTTGGATACGGGTTTGGATTTGGTATTTTAACAAAAACTGGCCTTTTTAAACTTAATTATGCTAATGGCAAACCTGAAAACCAACCTTTTAAATTCTCAAACTCAAAAATTCACTTAAGCTTAATTGCTGATTTTTAAGGGTTTTAAATTGTCATTTTCATAATTTTTTGCCCTAAATATTAAATTTTAACCATTATTTATTGTTTTATTAACTTTTTATTATGATTTTTGACGTGACTAATTCAAATAAATCATAAAATGAAAACAAAGTTTAGTGGAATGCTAACGCTATTACTAGCGTTAGTTGTGCAATTTTCTTTTGCACAAGAAAAGACAATTTCAGGTACGGTTACAGATGGTTCTGGTTTACCGCTTCCTGGAGCAACTGTCTTAGTTAAAGGGACTACTTCAGGTACAACTTCAGATTTCGATGGTAAATATTCAATTAAAGTAAATCAAGGGGACACCCTTGTATTTAGTTTTGTTGGCAATACAACTAAAGAGGTTACTATAGGTAGTTCTAACATAGTAAATGTTACTCTTACAGAAGATGCAACTTCTCTTGAAGAAGTTGTTATAACTGGTAGTGCATCTGGAAAATCGATTAAAGAACTAAGTTTTGCTCTAGGACAAGTAAACAACGAACTTCTGGATAACGTTCCAGCTGCTTCAGCAGGTCAAGCGCTTCAAGGTAAAATTTCAGGTCTTTCCGTTTCTCCTTCAGGGGGACAACCAGGTAGTGATGTTAACATCCAATTAAGAACGGCAAATTCAATAGCTACTGGTCAGAACCCTTTAATTATTTTAGATGGAGTAATCTTAGAAGGCGGACTAGCAGATATTAATACAGAAGATATTGATCGTATTGAGGTAGCTAAAGGTGCAGCGGGAGCTTCATTATATGGGTCTCGAGCGGCAAATGGTGTTATCCAAATATTTTCTAAACGCGGTAAATATAGCGATAAAGTTAACGTTACCTATAGATCTGAAGTTGGTTGGAGAAATGTGAATGCTGAATATGATTTAGCCACAACACACAAGTTCTTAATGCTTCCTGATGGTTCAAATTTTGATTTATCAACAGGTTCAAGACAACTTGATCCTGATGGGTTTGCTGATAATCCGTATCCAGCAGGTAGCCAATTATATGATAATCAAGATAGAGTTTTGCGAACAGGTCAATTCAATTCGCATTTTGCCTCAGTAAATGGAGGAAGTGAAAATTCTAGATATTTATTCTCTTATTCAAGACTTTCTGATGAAGGAATTTTTAAAGAAGTTGATGATTATAGAAGAGATAACTTCAGATTAAACTTAGACAACAAAATTTCTGAGAAACTAAACTTAAAAACTTCGATATTTTATGGTAATTCAAGGAGAGATGCTGCAATTAACTCAGGTTCTACAGCTAATGTTCTTTTCTCTACATTAATGACAGAGCCAATACATGATATGTTAGCTCCTAATGAAGAAGATGGCTCGCCTTACAATTATGATTTTGACACTATTGATGGTAATAATAGAAACCCACTATATAGTTTGGCAAATAATGACAGAGAAGAAAGAAGAAATAGAGTCTTAGGTAATGTAGCCTTAGATTATAAAGTTATGCCATGGCTAACCTTAAACGGTTCATATTCTTATGACTATGAAAATAACGCCTTTGAAAACTATATACCAAAAGGCTTTTTATCTGATAACCCTGATGGGCAGGCTAAAGACATAGGATTTATTCAAAGATCCAATTTCAACGGTCGTGCACAAAACATAAGGTTTAATGCATTATTTCAAGACTCATTTGGTACAGATGATGCATTCAATTTAAACTTTAGATTAAGTTACTTAAATGAAAGATATAAAAGTGCTTTTAACAATGCAGAAGGCTACAATTTAGCAGTGGGTGGTATTCGTTCATTGGACAACATAAAAGATAGACCAGCACTCGCTTCTGAATCTCAGACTATCATATCTGATAGTTATTTTGCAATTGCTGATTTTGATTACAAAGGGAAATATATTTTTAGTGGGGTTGTAAGACGAGAAGGATCTTCTTTATTTGGTCCAGACACCAGGTGGGCAAATTATTTTAGAACTAGTTTAGCTTACAGGGTAACAGAAGATATTGAAATTCCTGGTGTTCAAGAACTAAAATTAAGAGCATCTTACGGTACGGCTGGTATTAGGCCAACGTACGAAATGCGTTTTGAAACATTCTCGTTAAGAAATGGATCAGCTACTAAGTCTACTATAGGAAATAATTTCTTAAAACCTGCAAAAACAGGTGAGTTGGAATTAGGTGTTAATATTGATTTCTTAGACCGTTTCAGTTTTGAATTTAACTATGTTAAAGCAGTAACAGATGATCAAATTCTTAGAGTACCTTTATCAGCGGCTACAGGATTTGGTGCTCAGTGGCGAAATGCTGGAGAAATAGAGGGTACAACTCTTGAAGCTTCTTTAAACTATGATATTATTAAAAATGAGAACTTCTCATGGAACTTAGGAATCGTTTGGGATAAATCTGAACAAAAAATCACACGTCTAGATGTTCCATCATACCTCACGGGACCAGGAACGCAGAACACAACGTTCTTTAGAGTAGAAGAAGGTCAAAACTTTGGTATTATGTATGGTTCCGATTTTATTAAATCTTTATCAGATTTACCTTCGGGTCTAGATCCTAATGATTATCTAGTCAATGGTGAAGGTTATGTAGTAGATGCGGCAACCGGTTCTACCCCTGTAGCAAGAGTTGATGATGAAGGTAATGCATTTTTCGTGATTGGTGATATTACTCCAGATTTTAGAGCGGCTATAAATACAACTTTAAAATATAAAAATTTCTCATTTTATACACTGTTTGATTGGAAACAAGGTGGTGATATTTATAATAGAACCAATCAATGGTTATACCGTGATACAAGACATGCAGTTTCTGCAAATTCGCAAGTTCCAGCTAGTTTCTATGCAGGACTTTATAATACGGGTAATCCAAGTTCTGGATTTGTAGAAGATGGTTCGTTTGTAAAACTAAGAGAACTTTCACTTTACTACACTCTTGATGGTGAAAATATGGGTAACATTGGCAACTTTATAGAGAGTATGAGAATAGGATTCATAGGAAGAAACCTAATTACTTGGACTGATTATACTGGTTTCGATCCTGAAATCACAAATCAAGCTGAAGCAAGTAGATCAGACTTAACAAGTAGAGATACTAATGGTCTTGGTAACGATGTAAATACCCCTGGTGGTGACCCCAACGTATTTAAGGTAGATAACTTCCCTTATCCTACTACCAAATCGTATAGCTTTTCTGTACAATTAAACTTTTAAAAAAAAACAAAATGAAAATATTAAAATTTAATAATATCTTATACATGAGTTTTATACTCATGTTTATATCATGCGCTGATGAAATGGATGCGGTTAAAAACCTTAACAATCCAGACACAAAGCTGGTACTTGCTGTCGGCTCTGATTTAAATGCCGTTGTCGGTGGAGGTTATACTACTTGGTGGCAAGCCAATAATAGAGACACCTATGCAGCCTTAGCAGTTGCCGCTGATCACGGAACCGCTTCTTGGGGGAACTATGGGATGAGATCTTTATCATGGGAGCCAAGAAACCCATTACTTAATGCTGCTTCTTGGGCTGACGTAAACGTTGTGGAGCAACCATGGCAAGGTAATTATGCAGCTATATCGTCTGCAAATGATGTTTTAGGCGCCATAAATAACGACGGTATTGAATGGATTGAAGGTGGAGTAGACAGAACACCTCAGGTTAAGGCTTCTTCTCATTTTTTAAGAGGTCTAGGTTATGGTTATTTGGGGTTACTTTTTGAAAAAGGATTTATTGTTGATGAAAATACAGATCTTTCACAAAAATTACCTTTTGTTCCATACAATGAATTAATTGCACAAGCCATAACTGATTTAGATGCTTGCATAGCTTTGGCATCAAGTAACGATTTCACAATAACTGACAATTTCATTAATGGGATTACGCCTACTAGTGCTGAATTAATCAAGATATGTAATTCTTTTAAAGCACGATTTATTGTACAATCAGCAAGATTTATAGATGAAACTAATGCCATTGACTGGAACACTATAAAAACCCTTACCCAAAATGGTATAACAGAAGATTTTGGACCAACAGGGGACAATGGAGTCATTTGGTGGAGTAATGTTTTTGTTTTTAGCGAATCACCAAATGGTTTTGGAACTTTTGGAGGACGATTAGACATGAGAGTTGTAAATTTACTAGATCCTAGTCAACCAGAATTCTATCCAGCAACCGCTGGTGCAGTCTTAGCTAATCCAGAAATGACCACACCTGATGCTAGAGTTGGAATTGGTAAAGATTTTGAATTCAGAGCAAACATTGTCTTCTTCCCTGCTAGAGGTCAGTTTCATTTTTCTCATTATATAAGTATGCGTTATGCAAATGATGACAACTTTTCGGATGGTGCAGATTCTAAGCAACTTAAATCATTTATGCTTGAGGACAATAGATTATTATTAGCTGAAGCACAAGCTAGATTAGACGAACTTGGAGATGCCGTTGCTACTGTTAACGAAAGTTCTAGGGTAACTAGAGGAAATTTAACGCCTTTAGCTGGTGGTGCTTCTAAAACGGAAATAATGGATGCCATTTTTTATGAGCGCTATGTAGAATTATTCAATTCAGCTTGCGGATCTGGTTTCTTTGACAGAAGAAGAACCAATCAATTACAAGTTGGAACTTTTAGACACTTCCCAGTACCCGCTACAGAGTTACAGGTGATTGAAGAAGAATTATATACTTTTGGAGGTGTAACGGTTGATCCAACAGGTGTAATGCCACATTTCGATATTAGTGCTGCAGCCGCTAGAACTGACGACACAAACATACCTACTTTTAATTAAAAAAGAAATAATGTATTAGTTTAAAACCATCCTTTTTAGGATGGTTTTTTTTATACCTTTAACCCATGCAAGATCAAACTCAAATTTTTGGAATAAGAGCGGTTATAGAAGCTGTAAATGCTGGTAAAAACGTAGATAAAGTTTTTCTTCAAAAAGGCTTAAAAGGCGAATTATTTAGCGAACTAGAATCCTTATTAAACAGGAAATCTATTAACAAATCTTACGTTCCTGTTGAAAAGCTTAATCGCTTAACTAACAAAAACCACCAAGGTGTTGTTGCACAAATATCTCCTATTGAATTTCATGATATGGAAGAATTGGTCTTAAAAGTTATGGAATCTAGAAAAACGCCTTTGTTTTTATTGTTAGATCAATTAAGTGATGTTCGTAATTTTGGTGCTATTATAAGAACTGCTGAATGCACAGGTGTTGATGGCATTATTATTCAGAAAAAAGGCGGCGCGCCTGTAAACGGAGATACCATTAAAACAAGTGCAGGAGCTGTTTTTAAAATACCAATTTGTAAAGTAGATCATATAAAAGATGCTGTATTTTACATGCAAGCTTCTGGTATAAAAGTAATTGCTGCTACCGAAAAAACTCAAGACACATTATACGATGTATCTTTTACAGAACCTTGCGCTATTATTATGGGATCGGAAGGTAGAGGCATTAATCCATCTACTTTAAAAGTGGTTGATGCTAAAGCGAAACTTCCCATTTTGGGCGATATTGAATCGTTAAATGTATCGGTAGCTTGTGGTGCTTTTTTATATGAAGCTGTGAGACAAAGATTAAAATAGATAATTTAGACTACTAAGCTTTTAGATTGTTTGACTAGAGTTATTCATTTTTTTTACCCACTTTATAATTGTAATATATAATGGATTGCTCTTGCTCTTCTTCAGTTTCAAGAGTTTCTATAAAATTACCGTTTTCATCAAAATGTTTTAAAAATGGGTCATTTTCTTCATTATAATCGTCACGTTCCCATACATACTTTTTAGGTTTTGCAATTTCTTTTCTAAAGAATAAAGCAAATAACAAACCCGTTATTAAACCCGATAAATGCCCTTCCCAAGAAATACCTTTTTCAAGAGGGATAGCATACCAAATCATACTCCCGTATAAAAAAATAACCAATAATGACAAAGCAATAAGTCTGTAATGTTTTGCAAACACGCCTTTAAAAAAAGTAAAGCTGACTAAAACATAAATGAGTCCGCTCGCACCAATGTGATACGATGGTCTGCCTATACACCATGTTAGAAATCCTGAAAATAGAATACCAAAAAATAGCACTTTCCAAGCAATAGGACGATAAAAATAAAACAACGCTGTTGACAAAACAAACAATGGAATGGTATTATGATAAATGTGTTGAATATCGCCATGTAAAAACGGACTTAAAACAACACCTCTTAATCCTTTTAAAGTTTGCGGATAAACTCCATATTTACTAAAATTGAAACCAAAACGCACCTCGAACCAAAACACTAACCATATTATTAACACGAATAATACAGGGTAAGCGATAACGCCTGTTGAGAATTTAAAATGTCCTTTATTATTCATTGAACTAAAGATAGCAAATAGTTAACCATCTTTTAATTAGATGCTAAAATGGCAGATATTCCGCGTGAGCGATTGCAGTGGTTAGCTTTTAGTGAGGCGCGCATCGAGCCAAAGCTAGTAACATAAAGCCCGGCCCCGATTTTTTATCGGGGGCACGTCCTAAAAATTTAAAATATAATTTTTGGAATTTAAAATAAATAATACCTTTAAGTTCATAAATTCTTTTGAAAGATTCCTGCCTCCGCAGGAATAAATACTTTAATTTTACGTTATGAATGAGCCTTTAGCCGAACGTTTGCGACCAAAAACTTTAGAAGACTATGTGAGCCAAACACATTTGGTGGGCAAAAACGGTGCGTTAACGCAGCATATAAAACAGGGTTTGATACCCTCGATGATTTTTTGGGGACCACCAGGAACCGGGAAAACAACAATTGCGAATATTATTGCAACTGAATCTGGCAGACCATTTTACACACTTAGTGCCATAAATTCTGGCGTAAAAGATATTCGAGATGTTATTGATAAAGCGAAACAAAGCGGCGGTTTGTTTACTACAAAAAATCCTATTTTGTTTATTGATGAAATTCATAGATTTAGTAAATCTCAGCAAGACTCTTTGCTGCAGGCGGTTGAAAAAGGTTGGATTACTTTAATTGGCGCGACAACCGAAAATCCGAGTTTCGAAGTGATTTCGGCACTTTTATCGCGTTGCCAAGTGTATATCTTAAACGCGTTTGATAAAAAAGATTTAGAAACACTTTTAAAACGCGCTATTGAAAAAGATGAACTGATTTCTAAAAAAACTATTAATTTAAAAGAGACCAATGCGCTTTTAAAACTTTCTGGTGGAGACGCACGGAAACTACTAAATATTTTTGAGCTGATTGTAAATTCATACGACTCGAATACCGTTACAATTACCGATGAAGACGTTTTAAAAAAGATTCAAAACAACACCGTGCGCTACGATAAAACGGGCGAACAGCATTACGATATCATTTCGGCGTTTATAAAATCCATTCGCGGCAGTGACCCAAATGCTGCGGTTTATTGGCTGGCTCGTATGGTTGAAGGCGGTGAAGATGTTAAGTTTATTGCGCGCCGTTTACTCATTCTTGCCAGCGAAGATATTGGCAACGCCAACCCAACCGCTTTGGTAATTGCCAACAACACATTTCAGGCAGTAACGACTATTGGTTACCCAGAATCCAGAATTATTTTAAGTCAATGCGCCACCTATTTAGCTTGTTCACCAAAAAGCAATGCCGCCTACAAAGCCATTGGCAAAGCACAACAATTGGTTAAGGAAACTGGTGATTTAAGTGTGCCGTTGGAGGTTAGAAATGCCCCCACAAAACTGATGAAAGAACTCGGTTATGGTGATAATTACAAGTATGCACATAATTACGATGCTAACTTTGCAAATCAAGAATTTATGCCAGACGATATAAAAAACTCCAAACTTTATGACCCTGGAAATAATGCTAGAGAAAATGCACATCGTGAGTTTTTAAAACAACGTTGGAAAGATAAATATGGGTATTAAATCAGTTCACAGTATTCAGTCGCAGTTTAATTTGTTATTATGTAACACTAGAACTTAATATTTAAAGTTTCCTGTTTCAAAACACTTTTTGAATAAAACTCTAAAATCCAATCATCTCCTTTTTTGTAGATAATAGCACTTTTATTTTCAACTAAAAACACGTTATCTAAGTTTGTACTTTTAATTCTGTAAACCACTTTTGGAGAGCTATCAACTAACTGAAAGCCGTTTTCAATTTCCTGCGCATACAATACGTTAGACACACCTTCTATAACGCTTTCCATAGGTTTCATTTCTTTTACAGGAACATCAACAACTTTTTCTTCTTTAAGAGATTGTATTTCTTCTTTTAGTTTCTGAATTTCTTGAGCAACCTTATTTTTAGTTTCAACATCTTTTTTAGTAACAGTAACCACATTTTTATTATTAGGTATATAACTATAGTTTATATTTTCAAAAGATTTAAAAGCATTTCGTAAGGCTTCATTATAGGCTTTACTATAATCTTTTATTCTACTTTCTCCTAATTGCGATGTATAAATTACTTGATCGTTACAATCTTTTAAAATAACCGTTAATTTTGTTTTAAACATTCCAGGTTCTTTTAAAACATTAGAATTTAAACCTATGCAGCGATTTTGTTTAAAATCGTCTGGATAATTTTCACCTTCCATTAAAGTGATAAAACCCTGTTTTTCAAATAAAAACTTCCCTAGCTCATTTATACGATATTGATTTTCTTCTTTTAAAAAATCGAATTTTTTAGGAACAATTACATATTTGTAATCGTTTAAATTGGTTTGAGAGAATACGCTTGTAATAATAAAACAAGCAATAAGTGTTGTAAATAATTTAGTTTTCATCTGTTTATGTTTATTATTTCTTAAAGGTAAATGTAACATCCATTTAATCATTTCTTTATGCGATTAAATTTCTAGTTATGGCTATTTTATTAAATATTTTAGTAAATGCCTAATTGTAAAGATACACTTTACAAATATTTTTTTAAATGAATTAAGTTGTTAATTTGTTTAATATCTTGATGTATAGGTTCATTTTTAATGTCAAAAAAAATGGCATCCATACCTATATTTATGGCACCAAGTATGTCTGCTTCATAATTATCTCCTATCATTAAAGCCTGATTTACAGGTATATTTGCAACTTTTAGCGCATGTATAAAAATCTTAGGATTTGGCTTTTTAACACCAACCGATTCTGAATTAGTTACGGTTTTAAAATAATGATTGATACTAGCATTTTCCATTTTATCTTGCTGCACCTCTCTAAATCCATTTGTAATAATATGGAGATTATAACTATATTTTAAATAATCTAAAATTTCAAAAGTATTTTCAAACAAATGATTAAAGCTAATTAAATGTGTAATATAATCTTCTGAAAGTTGATTTATTATATTTTTTTCTACAGTAAAATTTATTGCATTAAAAGTATCATTCAATCTCCCAAAACGCAATGACTCTTTATCTATTTTTTCTTCTCTATAAAGCTTCCAATAATTTAAGTTTATAGGTTCGTAATACGATAAAAAATCATGTAAACTAACATTAATATTATTCATCTCAAAAATCTTATGGAATGTTAGTGCTGAGTTTTTATCAAAATCCCAAAGTGTGTGATCTAAATCAAAAAATATATCTGTAATACCTTTAATCTTCATTTACTGATTCTAAAATAATATTAAACAAGTCTTTAAACCCTCTCCAACGTGGTTCGTTACCAAATGTATAGTTATGAAATACAGGAACAAATTCTCCGTTTACCTCTTTTATTTCATTTATAATTTGATTTAAAACTTTCTTTTTATCTAATAATGATTGTGTTTTTAACAACGCATAATCCATAAGATGATATGAGTGTATTTTTAGAGGCGTTTGCACTTCGTAATCTAAATCGTAAAACAAAAATGGTGTGCAAGATCCTGCTCTAAAACCTATATGATTAATGTAACCCATGGTGTAATCTTCTTTAATTTCTAATTCTACAAGATTTCTGTAAGATTCTGGCAAATTAAGTTTTGAATACGATTGTCTTGATGCTGTTAAAGAAGTGTTTATAATAGCCTCCATTTGTAACTTTTCTTTCTTTAAAACTAATATATTATCAATGGCAAAAAAGGATGTTTTTAATCCAACAATGCAGTAATCTGCTACTTGTTTAATAAGCGATATAAATTTCTTTTTATTGGCATTAATACCTTTATCGTAAGTAGAATACGCTCCAATTAAAAAGAAAAACACGAATTTAAAACGACTTTGCTTTTGCTTATTTATAATGTATTTAAAAGTATCAAACGGATCATGCTTTAAACCAAAAATCACCATAAATCTATTATAAAGACTTTTAAATTTTAATCGTAGTAAATCTTTAACAGCACCACCCCAAGTTCTCATAATGCCTTTTAGTTTATAATTATAGGCACTCGGTACATCTATTATTGGTTTTATACTATATACTCTTTTAGGGAAATTAAAATCAGGAAAATGATTTTGCAAAGCATCTTTAAGCTTAAACGCCCAAATATCTACAACAGGTTGATGTAAAAAACCATGTTTGAACGCAATACTTTCGGTAGCTAAAAAACGCCCGAATTCGTCTCTTACTTGCGGTAAATATTCTTCGTATCTAGATAATAAATAAAATGAGGAAGCAAAAATATCAAACGGTATAGCACTCTTTTCACCATTAAAAAAAAAGCCTTTAGTTTCGTCCCAATCATGTATATGTATTTCTACATCCGATAAGCCTTGCTCAAATAAAATATCATGGCTCTTAATAAAAAATTCGTTACCAAGTTGTTGTTTTGTATACGACATTTTTAAACTATCGTGCGCAATAAATTTTTCGATTTTTGTAGTAAACGAAACATCAATACCCAATACTCTTGTGAAAATATGCTTGAAAACATATTTTATTCTTGGTGATATTTTATGAGTGTATACTAATAACATTTTATAAATGTAAATTCTAAAATTTAAAAAAAACAAATTCCAAAGATTCTCTGTTTTTGGAATTTGAAATTTGAGTTTTAACTTTTCGCATTTCTAAAGAAATGCTTCATCAGCAAAACTAAAGTATGCTTTTTCTGTTATAATTAAGTGATCTAGCACTTTTATATCTAAACTTTCAGCTGCTGCTTTTAATTTTTGAGTGATTTGTTTATCGGCTTCACTAGGTTTTAAGGTTCCAGATGGATGATTATGAGTTAAAATTAAACCTGTGGCCCCTAGCTGCAATGCATTTTTAAGCACCAAACGTACATCTACCAAAGTACCTGTAATACCGCCTTTACTTAATTGATTCTTTTGAATCACTTTATTAGAATTATTCATATAAATAATCCAAAATTCTTCGTGTTGCAATTCACCAATAATAGGTTGCATCAATTCGAAAACCGACGTGCTGGACGTAATTTTATTTTTCTCCAAAGCATCTTCTCCTCGTCGTCGTCGCCCTAATTCCATCGCAGCAGTAATAGTTATGGCTTTCGCTTCTCCAATACCTTTAAATTCCATTAATTGTTCAACAGATAACTTCCCTAACTCGCTTAAATTATTACCTGTACTTGCCAAAATACGTTTGCATAATGCCACGGCACTCTCTTCTCTGTTACCCGAACCAATTAAAATAGCGACTAACTCAGCATCACTTAAAG
Source organism: Wocania ichthyoenteri Th78 (assembly GCF_000789235.1). GTDB lineage: Bacteria > Bacteroidota > Bacteroidia > Flavobacteriales > Flavobacteriaceae > Wocania_A > Wocania_A ichthyoenteri. The sequence goes on along the minus strand of NZ_KN525716.1, from coordinate 2,628,193 downwards.
CTGACTTACCTTTATAGAGTAATTTCTCGCGAGGCTGGTCATCTTGCGCCCAATTTTTTATTGAAAATGATGATGGTTTTTCAGACATTTGATAAATCTACATAATTTTTTCATTTTTGTTTTATAAGAAAACGAAGAAAATTATAGAGTAGATTACCTTAGACAGAAAAGATATACTATTAACTATATCAGAGCAACTATAATTATTGTAAATTTCGAGTGCAATTAAAATATGAAATATGAAGTCTTTATTTGAAACTGAAACTCAGCAAATCATTTTAAGCAGAATACAAAACTTAAATGAAACACTGCAACCCAATTGGGGTAAGATGGATGTTGCTCAAATGCTTACCCATTGCCAAAAACCATTAGAAGTTGCCAATGGCACCTTACAATTAAATACAAAAATTGGTTTTGCAAAAAAACTTATGCTTAAGCTTTTTAAATCTGCCATGTACAATGATAAACCTTGGCAGAAAAATTTAGGAACCGTAAGAGAATTTAGAATAATTGATACCCAAGAATTTCTAAGTCAAAAAGAAAAATTAATACATGTTATTAATCAATTTTCACAATTAAAAGAAAAAACAAGTTGGCCTACCCATCCGCTTTTTGGAGATTTTACTACTGAGCAATGGGGCAAAATGCAATACAAACATTTAGATCATCACTTAACTCAATTCGGTGTTTAATAGTTATGAATTACCCACCAAAACACCATCAAGAATCCGATATTAATCACATGATTGAAGTGATTAAAACTTATCCTTTAGCAACTGTTATTTCTGTAAAAAACAATGTACCTATGGTAACGCATATCCCTTTAGTTTATAATGAAAGCGGAAAACTAATTGGACATATAGACAAATATAACCCTCAAACAGAATTACTTAAAGATAATAACCCAGTAACTATTATTTTTTCAGGACCGCAATGCTACATTTCTCCAAGTATTTATACAACCTCGCAATTCCCAACTTGGAATTACATAAAAGTGCATATAAAAGGTACAGTAACCCAAGTAAACGATGAAGAAAAAGTTAAACAAAGCTTAGTAGATATGACTAATTTACTTGAAGCTCCAGACCATAAATTCAAACTAAAAACAGATAATCCACGAATGCACGGTTTAATTAATTACATTAAAGGTTTTGAGATTGATATTACCGATTGGGAAGGCAAATTTAAACTCTCTCAAGACAAAAAAAAGAGCGATATCGTTAATGCGAAAGCTGAACTTATACGTGCCAACAAATCTAATATTGAATCTTTTTTAAGTAAAGTATTTAACTAGAAACAACATGAAGAACTCCGTACTAGTTCTACTTTTTTTCATACTCTTTAATATTATAGGTTGCAATAAACCAATAAAGAAAGTAGAGCAAAAACCAAACATTATTTATGTTTTAGCAGACGATTTAGGCTACGGCGATATATCTAGCTTTAATGAAAACGGAAAAATAAAAACACCAAATATTGATCAATTAGTTAGCGAAGGCATCAAGTTTACAGATGCGCATACCTCATCAGCCGTTTGTACACCAACACGATACGGTATTTTAACAGGTCGATACAATTGGAGAAGTACATTAAAAAGCGGTGTGCTTACAGGAACATCAAAAGCATTAATTCCAAACTCAAGAAGCACAGTAGCTTCCATATTAAAAAAACAAGGTTACCACACCGCATTTATAGGGAAATGGCATTTAGGTTGGGACTGGACATTGAAACACAAGGATTCTATGCTTGGAAGTGGTTGGAATGCCAAAGATTTTGATAATATAGATTTTACTAAGCCCATAAAAAATGGCCCAAACGATTTAGGTTTTACTTATGCTTACGGGCATTCTGGTTCGTTAGATATGGCGCCATATGTATATGTTGAAAACGGAAATATTACTATGGTTCCAGATTCTGTTACTGTTGATACCGGTAAATATACTTGGTGGCGAAAAGGACCAACTTCAAAAGATTTTATTCATGATGATGTTACGCCTAATTTCTTTAGAAAATCATTTGAATACATCACCGAAAAAGCTAAAGATGATAATCCATTTTTCTTATATCTAGCGCTACCATCACCACATACACCCATTTTACCAACTGAAGAGTGGTTGGGTAAAAGCAATTTAAATCCATATGCAGATTTTATGATGCTTATTGATGCTTATATGGGTCAACTTACCAAAACTATAAAAGAAGCTGGAATTGAAAATAACACCATTATTATTTTTACAAGTGATAACGGATGTTCTCCACAAGCAGATTTTGAAATTTTAAAAGCTAAAAATCATAACCCGAGTTACATATATCGCGGACATAAGGCTGATATTTACGAAGGCGGACATCATGTGCCTTTTATTGTTAAATGGCCGAAAAACATAAAAAAAGGTATCACTTCAAATGAAACTATTTGTACAACAGATTTTATGGCAACTTGTGCCGAAATTTCTGGATACAAACTCTTAGACGACGAAGCCGAAGACAGCTATAGTTTAATGCCAATATTCAATCAAGAAAAACTTAGTAAGCCGTTTAGAGAAGCAACCATTCATCATTCCATTAACGGAAGTTTTGCTATTAGAAAAGACGAATGGAAACTTATTATGTGTGCAGGTTCTGGTGGTTGGAGTTTTCCACGACCAGATGATAAAACAGCTATCGATTCTTTACCTAAATATCAGCTTTATAATTTAGAAAAAGATCCGAGTGAAACTCATAATGTAATAGCATTGAATCCCGAGAAAGTAGAAGAATTAAAATCCTTACTTACCAAATATATTATTGAAGGACGAAGTACACCTGGAAAACCTCAACAAAATGATTCGATTTCATTTGATTGGAAACAAATAAAATTTATTGAATAATCTATATTATACAAACTTGACTTTGTCAGAAAAAAAGCATAATTTCGTTTAACTGCTGATATAAAACATTAAAACGATTTCATATCAATTGAGCATTGGCAGCAATATCTATTAACCATTGACAAAATCCGAAAGACATCACTACATTCCAGAATTTATTATCAGAGGTTTCACGAATTCTGATGGAAAAGTAGCAGTTTTCAACAAAGAGAAAATGGCAATGGAGCCATTAATGAAAAGCCCAAAACAAATTTTTTTCGAATGGAATAGAAACACTTTCAGAGCAAAAAATGAACTAACTGATTTCGTAGAAAAGTTGTATGGAAATTGTGAAAACAAATTTGCGCCAGTTTACAAAAGATTTACACAAAATATCGATGATAGAGAATTTAATCTGACAGATCTTTTTCACGTAATACATTACATTGGAATTCTACACGCATCATTACCTGTAAGAGACTCTGAAATCGAGGAACTTATTAAAAATTCAAAGAAAGAAGATTTCTTTCTAAATATAATTAATACCGAAACTGGAGAGGTAAGTGTTAATGCAGATGACTCTTTTGAGAAATTTAAAAGTGAGCCAGCATTCATTCAGTCCGTCAAAATTATGAAAGCAATTGCAGATTTCATGAAAAATGAGACTTATCTAACTACTGACAATTGGAAAAGTTACAGTTCATCAGGTAATGGAAGTTTTCATTTAATCAGTGATAATCCTGTTATATTAAGAGACAAAGACGTAAAATCAATTTATGATTCAGAATTAATTTTCCAATTATCAAAATCAACATCAATTGTTCATACCAAAGGAAAATCAATTAAGGCTATTTCGGGAGAAGATAAGGTGATGACAGATATGCTAATCTTTCTACAATCCGATAAGTATGTTGCTGGACCAGATTTTAATTATCTTGAGACAATTGCCAATTTATGCATAAAGAAAAAATATGATAAACCAGAAGCAGTTGATTATTTAAAAAAGAAATTATTCCAACTTTTTGATTAATACAGCTGCCAACAAAGACGTGTATAATCAATTGCTTGATTATAGCCTACTTGGAAATTCCTTCGGAATTTCCTCTAGTTCGTTCTATTTTGCTAACTTAGTTCCTAACCAACGCAACTGAACCATACACGAACACGTTAAACGAACTACTTAAAAACTAATTATTTTTTCCTTTCTATAACATAATTCACCATAAGTTTTAGTGAACTTTTATATTCAGAATCTGGGTAAGTTTCCAATAGTTGTAAAGCTTCTGTTTGAAATTGTTTCATCTTACCAACAGCATAATCTAAACCACTATTAGCTTTAACAAAGGCAATCACTTCTTTAACGCGTTTGGTATCTTTATTATGATTTTTAATAGAATTGATTAGCCAACGTTTATCTTTCTTTGAAGCTTGATTGAGCACATAAATTAAAGGCAACGTCATTTTTTGTTCCTTAATATCAATTCCTGTTGGCTTACCTATTTGTGTGTCTCCATAATCAAACAAATCGTCTTTTATTTGAAATGCCATCCCAATAAGCTCACCAAACTTTCGCATGGTTTCAACATCTTTAGAATCTGGTTTTACAGATGCTGCACCTAAACTACAACACGCCGCAATAAGTGTTGCTGTTTTTTGACGAATAATCTCGTAATAAATGGCTTCTGTAATATCTAGTTTGCGTGCCTTTTCTATTTGAAGCAGTTCACCCTCACTCATTTCACGAACGGCAATAGAAATGATTTTAAGTAAATCGAAATCGTTATTATCAATAGACAACAACAAGCCTTTAGAGAGTAAATAATCGCCAATTAAAACGGCTATTTTATTTTTCCAAAGCGCGTTTATAGAGAAGAAACCTCGACGGCGGTTACTATCGTCCACCACATCATCGTGTACCAAAGTAGCTGTGTGAATCAACTCAATAACTGATGCGCCTCTGTAAGTACGCTCACTTACTTCGCCATTCGACACCATTTTAGATACCAAAAACACAAACATAGGACGCATTTGTTTCCCTTTTCGGTTAACAATGTAATGCGTAATTCTATTAAGTAAAGCGACTTTACTAGACATAGAAAGTTGGAACTTCTGCTCGAAAAGATCCATTTCGTAGGCTATAGGCTGCTTTATTTGTTCTACTATTTTCATTTGAAGATTCAAAGATAATATTTCAAATGAAAATATGAGAGATATATTGAAGAGATTCCCGCCTTCACTTCGACAAGCTCAGTGTGACACACGGGAATGACAATTTGATTAACTTTTATTGGCTAATTGACCGCAAGCCGCATCAATATCTTTACCTCTGCTTCGGCGCACATTAACCACTATTCTGTTTTTTTCTAAGGTATCAATGTAGTTTTCTAAGGCTTCGTTTGTTGCTTGTTGAAAATCGCCATCATCAATGGGGTTGTACTCTATAATATTAACTTTACAAGGCACATATTTGCAAAACTTTACAAAAGCATCAATATCTTTTTGAGCATCGTTTATACCTTTCCAAATTACATATTCATAACTTATTTTACGATTTGTTTTTTCGTACCAATATTCTAAAGACTCTTTTAAATCTTTTAAAGGAAATGTTTCGTTAAAAGGCATAATGGCAGTTCGAACTTCATCGATAGCTGAATGTAGTGATACAGCTAAATTAAATTTAACGGCATCATCCGCCATTTTTTTAATCATTTTTGGCACTCCAGAAGTTGAAACTGTAATTCGCTTTGGCGACATCCCTAAACCTTCGGGCGATGTAATTTTATCGATAGCTTTAATAACGTTGTTATAATTCATTAATGGTTCGCCCATACCCATAAATACAATATTACTTAACGGACGATTGTGGTATAACCTACTTTCGTTATCAATAGCAACCACTTGGTCGTAAATTTCGTCTGGGTTTAAATTACGCATGCGCTTTAAACGTGCAGTGGCACAAAACTTACAATCTAAACTACAGCCTACTTGACTTGACACACAGGCTGTTGTTCGGGTTGCTGTTGGAATTAAAACAGATTCAACAATTAATCCATCGTGCAAACGTACTGCATTTTTAACTGTACCATCGCTACTACGCTGCATGGTATCTACTTTTATGTGATTAATTACAAAGTTATCTTCGAGCATTTGACGTGTTTCTTTTGAAACATTAGTCATATCTTCGAAAGTATGTGCAGATTTTTGCCATAGCCATTCATAAACTTGATTGCCTCTAAAGGCTTTATCACCTTGCTTTACAAAGAAATCTCTTAATTGTTCTTTGGTTAATGCGCGTATGTCTTTTTTCTTATCTGTCATAAGTTTTGCAAAAATAGTGAAAGGAATTCCGATTGACGAATTACGACAGACGATTTTTAATTGGAGTTAGGATTAGCATTAGGGATTGATGCGGCATCCTTTTTTGAGGCACGAGAAAAAGATATAGCGGAAAGCCCGACCCTTTTGGGGAATGCCCAAAAAATTGAGATACTGAAACAAGTTCAGCACAAGAAAAAGCCTTGTAAAAAACAAGGCTTTTAAGTATTTATATGATTAACATGGCATCGCCGTAGCTATAAAACTTATATTTTTCTTTTACGGCTTCGTCATAGGCCTTTTTTATAAAATCGTGACCTGCAAATGCAGAAGCCATCATTAACAATGTAGATTTTGGTGTATGAAAGTTTGTAATCATACAATTTGCGATACTAAAATCGTATGGTGGGAAAATAAATTTATTGGTCCAACCATCAAATTCATTTAGCTTTCCGCTTGATGATACTGCACTTTCTATGGCGCGCATAGCCGTTGTACCTACTGCGCAAACACGTTTTTTATTTTTCAATGCGTTATTTACAATGCTTACTGCTTTATCATCTATTTTTAACTCTTCGCTATCCATTTTGTGCTTAGATAAATCTTCAACCTCAACAGGGTTAAAAGTTCCTAAACCTACGTGAAGTGTTACTTCGGCAAAATCAACACCTTTAATTTCTAAACGTTTTAATAAATGTTTAGAAAAATGCAATCCAGCAGTTGGAGCTGCAACGGCACCTTCGTTTTTAGCGAAAATAGTTTGGTAACGGTCTTCGTCTTCTGGCTCAACATCTCTTTTAATGTATTTTGGAAGTGGTGTTTCTCCTAGTTCTGTTAGTTTTCTACGGAACTCAGTATACGATCCATCATATAAAAAACGTAAAGTACGCCCTCTTGATGTGGTGTTATCTATAACCTCGGCTACTAAAGTATCGTCATCACCAAAGTATAGTTTATTACCAATCCTTATTTTTCTTGCAGGATCTACTAAAACATCCCAAAGGCGTTGTTCTTCGTTTAATTCTCTCAATAAAAACACTTCAATTCTAGCTCCAGTTTTTTCTTTATTACCGTACAATCTAGCAGGAAACACTTTAGTATTATTAAGAATCATAACATCGTCTTGATCAAAATAACCAATAAGATCTTTAAACATTTTGTGCTCGATGGTTTGCTCTTTTCTGTTTAAAACCATTAAACGCGATTCGTCTCTATTCTCTGCTGGATATTCTGCTAATAATTCGTCTGGTAAATTAAACCCAAAGTGTGATAATTTCATTGAAAACGTTTATTTATTATATGTTTAATTGTTTATAATCAATACTCTAAAAATTACAAACGGCTGCAAATATACAATCTGAGCATAGGCCTTGTCAAGTAAATGAGTGATTATTATTCAGATATTTTGAATCCGATAGATTTTAAATCGTCCCAAAACGTTGGATAAGACTTTGATACTACCATGGCATCTTCTATAATAATTGAAGTTTTTAATGCTAAAGGCGCAAAAGCCATTGCCATTCTATGATCGTGATAAGTTTCAATTGAAATCATTTCTTTTATTGATTTAGAAGCATGCAAAAGCAATGAATCGTTTGTTATATCTACCTTTCCTCCTAATTTTTCAATTTCGGTTTTTAAAGCTACTAACCTATCAGTTTCTTTTATTTTAAGCGTATGAAGCCCTTTTAAATCGCAAGGAACTCCTAATGCAAAACAGGTTACAGCAATAGTTTGTGCAATATCTGGAGCGTTTATTAAGTTAAAGGTTTTAGGTGTTAGGTTTTGGGCTTCCTTTTTTAAGATGATTGTATTATTTAAAAATGTAGTTTCAACCCCAAATTCTTTATAAATATTAACTAAAGCAGAATCACCTTGCAGTGAGTTTTCTTTATATGATGATAATGTAATTTCGGTACCTACTTCGCTTAATGCTACAATACTAAAATAGTACGATGCCGAAGACCAATCTGATTCTACTGTTAGGGTTTTAGGTGTTAGGTTTTGGGTTTTGGGTTTTACTATAATGGTGTTATTTACAAAAGAGGATTCAATACCTATTTCATCTAATAAACTCAATGTCATTTTTATATATGGAACTGAAGTGATTTCGCCCTCTAAGGTTAACTCAATTCCATTTTCAAGTTTTGACGCTATTAATAATAAAGCAGAAATATATTGACTGCTTACATTAGCTTTTAGCGATACTTTATTTTTAGTTAACTTATTCCCTTTTATTTTTATTGGAGGAAAGCCTTCATTTTCCACATAACTTATATCTGCTCCTAAATCTTGTAAAGCATCAACCAAAATTTTAATTGGTCGTTCTTTCATTCTTTTAGAGCCTGTAAGGGTTACTTCTCCTCCTTTTTGAATAGAAAAATAGGCTGTTAAAAATCGCATAGCAGTTCCTGCATGATGGATATCTACAATATTAGATGATGAAGTCAATGCTTTTGTCATTAGTTGACTATCATCTGATTTTGAAACATTTTCTAAACGTATCTCTGGGTATAATGCTTTTAATAGTAATAATCTATTAGATTCACTTTTAGAACCTGTTATTATAATTTCAGATTTACTATTTCCTATTTCTGATTTATGAAGGGTAATACTACTCATTGTAAAATTGTCTTGCTTCTTAAAGCTTGCAAATTTACTTTAATTTTTCGTTATTATGATGCCTATCGTGGTCGCGTTTTGCTTTCTTATCCATTCTTTTATCAAATGCGTTTTGTAAATCTACGCCTGTTTGGTTTGCTAAACACAACACTACAAACAAAACATCAGCTAATTCTTCGCCTAAATCTTTGTCTTTATCGCTTTCTTTTTCACTTTGTTCGCCATAACGACGTGCTATAATTCGAGCTACTTCGCCAACCTCTTCGGTAAGTTGTGCCATATTGGTAAGTTCGTTAAAGTAACGTACACCGTGTTGGTTAATCCAATCGTCAACTATTTTTTGTGCGTTTTTAATATCCATTATACTTTGGTTAAAACTATCTGTTCGTTTTCTTTTTCTATGAGTTGTTTAAAATACGCTTTTAAAGTTTCATAATATAAAGGCGATATAATTGATGTATTCATTTTAGCGTCTATTAATAACTGTATTGTTGATCCCTTTTGAGATAATATATATTTAAACATTCCTAAATCATCTGGTAAAACTAAAGCAGTACCTTCTGGTATCGACTCCACTTTATAGCCTTCTGGCAAGTTAATTGTTATTCTGTATGTGCTTGAAGATGGGTAACCAAAATCTACTGGGAATTCTCTTTTTTCTAATTTAAAAGGATTTTCTTTTGTTCTTAAAAAAAATAAAGGTGAAAAATATATTTTATCGCCTATAATATCGGCTTGACTTTCTTTAAAAAACTTATACGATTCCATGACTGGTTTAGACAACTCAACAGCATTTGCTACTTTAAAATCCGAAATTTCTAAACCATCGTGTTTGTTTTCAAGTTGCTCTAAAAAATCATCTTCATTAGCATTATTATATCTTTCTCTGTATGATAAAGCTTTATGGTTTGTTTTAACACTTCTGAAATTACCTTCTAAATCACCTTCTTCAGATAAATCTGCCATCATTAAAATTGAGGTTTTAGAATTTTCGCTAGGATATAAATTAATTAAACTAGAAGTTCCGTCTTTTTTAATAATTCTTCCTTCCCAATTTAACGTTCTGTATGGTAATATATTTGGAGAACCGTATTTATTGGTCGCATCTAACAACACATGACCTGTTGGCAGTTCAACACAAGAAACGACATAATTATAGCCTTCTCGTGTTGGAAATAGTGGAATTCCGTTTTGCCGTGTACTCACTAAAACGGGGTTTGCTTCTAAACCTGCATAACGCAACATGGAGGTGAGCATCAAATTAATTTCTGCAACATTACCAACTTGTTCTTTGTATGCTTTTCTAACGCCACCACTAGTATATTTGCCGTAATATGTATTCCATTTTACTCTAGATTTTACAAAATCAAAAATTAATGCCACTCTTGCTTTTGGATCTGAAACGGCACTTATAAGCGCGTCTATATCATCTTCATAATATCCAGATTTGTCTAGCTCTGCACCAAAACTAGAGCTTTTGTATATGGTTTTAACCACATCTTCCCAAGTGGTTGAATAGTACTCTATTGTAGATTGTGGCATTTTAACATAAGATAACTCGTATTTAACGGAAGACCTATAATTGTTTATATTATTTACATAAGGCTCTTCTTTTAAAGCTGGGATATTTTCTAAACTATAAGATGATACTATTTTAGTAAACTCAATTTCTCCCGATCGATAATGAGTACTAGCGTCCAATGCTTTATTCTCACTTATAGGCACTTTATTCTTATATTGAAGTTTATCTCTTTTATTTTCTATTTTTGGAATAACTTGTAAAAACCCTTTCATATTCACTTTAAAATTGTAATACTCAGGAGCTTGAAATTGGGCTTCTAATTTTTTAATTGGAATAGCATGCTGTAAACGAAACTCATCTACATTTGAATAAAAAGGAGATATAATTTTATACTCGTATTCTACAACCGAACCTTCTTTAATATTAGGCATTGTAAATTTAGTTTCGTTATGGTATTTTGATTTTTCTGTTTTAAAAATACCGTCTTTTTTAAGTTTGGTGTCTTCAATTGTTCCATCAACTAAATTATAAGTATAAGCTTTTAAACCTCTTGCGTTTTCTTGATGCGAACCACTTTTATATAAATTTATAGCTTTTGTAGCATAATCAAACCCTTCTTTATTATATATTTTTACACGTTCGTGTACTTCGGTTATTAACTGAAAGCCTTTTTCTTTTTGATGCTCAAAAAATGTTTTTCTGTATTTATATAAATACGTTGCACTTGCAGATGAATCTAACGGATTATATTTTTCTTGTAATTCTTCTTTTGATACTTTACCAAATTTATAATCTTGAGCTATAGATATTTGACAAATAAATAATATTGCTAATGTTGTAATTACATTTTTCATTTATTATTCTTTTTTAATTAATGCTACTTTGGTGTTATCTTGTTTTGAAACTTCTTTATAAAATGTTCTAAATTTACTGTAATCTTCTTTCGGGAATTCGCCATCGTTAACCACAAATTCTCTTTTATACAGCAAAGTGTTTTCATCTTTTACAATTACTTCAAATTTATAACTGCCAAATTTGTTTTCTATAACTTTCTTGTTTGGTAACAATTCTACTTTATAATCTTGTGGCAATGTAATTTCAACCTCGTCAATATCTTTAAAACCCCTTTTTATTTTTAAAGGCAACTTTCTGTCTCTATATCTATCTGGAATATGCGTATTTCGGTTTAAAGCATTAACCGTTAAAAGCATTCTGTTAGCTACTATTTTTGAGTAGTTTGTGGCTTGAAAATTTAAAGTTTCGTTAAATACAATGCTGTCTTTATCATTAATAATTTCCATATTATCTATATTCATATTATTAATATATCTCCAGCGTTTTTTATAGTGTTTATCTAAATCTCTTTCAGTTTCAGATTCTAACCAATATTTGTCGTCGTATTGAATGCCTTCAGATTTAACTGTTGCATGTACATTAATAACTCCATCATTTGAAACCGAATAATTGCCTTTAATAATTTGAGCGTTTTCTTTGGTATTATACTTTTTGGTACGTTGTATTTTTCCGCCTTCGGGCGTAATTACTAATACGTCTCTGTTGTCGGTAAAATCGCCAATAAAGCCAAAGGGTAGTTCTTGACTGGTGCATTCTAGCCAAATTGTTTCGTTATCATTCGGAATGGAAAGAATAACATGATTGCCTTGAATTGAGGTAAAATCTTCCTCTATATTTCGTTGCGAACTTCCCGCATAAACCACACTATAATTAGATTCAATATTTGCTGATTTTAAAAGCGACATGGTGTAATTTGTTAGCGCTTTACAATCGCCGTAGCTTAACCTATCGACTTCTGATGCATTAAAAGGTTTCCAGCCACCAATACCAACTTGCACACTTATATACCTAACTTTATCTTGAACGTATTGATATATTTTCTTCGCTTTATCGATATTATTGGTTTCATCTTTAACCAAATTTTGAATGTCGCTAATGGTGCTTTCTGGTAAATCGTGGGTCACTTTAATTAAATCGTGATACATCCATTTGGCAAAATCGTCCCAATTTTCAACAACCGTATTTACGCCTTCTAAAGTAAATTGCTTTGAAGCAAATAAAATTTTTGGAGCAAAATCTACCATTGACGGACTATAATCTTCTGGTTTAAATGCTGATAAATTTTTAGCTTTATAAAAAATACGACCTGCAATAACTTCTTTTTCAATTTCAATATTTTCAATATTTTTTTCTTTCTTTCTAATGGTAATATCCTCAGGATAATTAATAGTATAAGAGCTTGTTTCTACACTAACAAAATAATCATCAATTGGTGTAAATGATGGAATGAAAGCTGTATTACCTGTAATAGTTTCATAAGTAAACTCAATGGTATATGGGTAATTAATGGGTGTGTACTCTAAATATTTTACTCTGGAATCTGAATATAAAGTACCTCCATCTACAGCACTAACATCTTTAAAATCGTTCTTTCTTATTTTCTTTATTTCGTTACCAAAAGCATCAAAAGCTAAAACTTCAAGAGTTTTAATTTTTACATTGTTATCGTAATGCACATAGGCATCAATATTTTTGTTTCCTTGTTTATTTAATACGGTTATAATTCTTTTTTCTTTAACAGACATTTCGCTAGAAGATTTTAACGAAATAACAACCTCATTAAGCCTAATAACAGCATTGGAATTTTCTTTTAAATCTTTAGAAATTGTTAAACTAGAATATAAACTATCTTGAGAAAAAACAGTTAATGTTGCGAATAGCATTACAATATTCGCAATAGGTTTTAGAGTCATAGTTTGATTTTTTAACTAGATTAAAGCCATAAATATAAAGGAACAAACCCCATATTTATATGAGGAAAATCATATTTTCAGAAATTTCTCCTCGCTTTTTTAATTAAAATTCTTACAGTTAATATAATAAAACAAGGGAAAACTATATACTTTATTTCACTAAAAATAACACGTAGTCCCCATTCTGAGAAAAACTTTTCTATACCAATAGGTGATACTTTTATTTCTCTAAAAGGAAAGAAAAACCGATTGTTATTAAACGGAATAAAAAAACCAACGCCTTCTCCACCACTCGTCATGGCATCTAAAACTCCGTGCGATATTGTGGATAACAATATGACTAAAAACCAAATAAGTTTATGTTTTCTACCAAAAGCAAACATTAAAACAAGTGCCCATAAAAGAGCAAAAACAATAGAATGTGTAAATCCGCGATGTCCAAAAGGGTGCAAATATGGAATTCCAAATTTAAAACCTATAACATCAAAATCTGGTAATATAGTTGAAAAAATAGCACCTAATAAAAGTAATTTACTATGCTTAGTATTAATTAATTTAGTCAAAGTATAACCAACCACACTATGCCCAAAAACTGAAGCCATTTACTCTTTATTTTTGGAATCTATTATTATAGTTACAGGACCATCGTTTAGTAATTCTACTTTCATATCTGCACCAAACGCTCCTGTTTGTACTTTTTTACCTAAATTTAATTCTATCTGATTAATAAAAGCTTTGTATAACGGAATGGCTACATCTGGTTTTGCTGCTTTAATATAACTAGGTCTATTTCCTTTTTTGGTTGATGCGTGTAATGTAAATTGACTCACTACAATAACATCTCCGTTACTATTTATAAGGGATTTGTTCATCACCTCATTTTCATCACTAAAAATGCGAAGGTTTACTATTTTATTAGTTAACCATTTTATATCTTCTTGAGTATCTTCGTTTACAATTCCTAAAAGCACAAGCAACCCGCTTTTAATTGAAGTTACTTTTTCACCTTCAATAGTTACACTCGCTTTAGAAACTCTTTGAATCACTACTTTCATTCCTTTTCCCAAGTATCAGTTCTGTAATGCTCGTCTTCGCCTTCAATAATTTGCAAATAACTTCTGTATCTTGAAAAGGCTATTTCATCATCGTCTAAAGCTTTTTTTACAGCGCAATTTGGTTCTTTGATATGCAAGCAATTATTGAATTTACAATCTTGTTTTAATTTGAATATTTCAGGAAAATAGTCACCTACTTCTTCTTTATCCATATCTACAACGCCAAAACCTTTTATACCTGGCGTATCGATAATTTTGGCATCAAAACTTAAATCGAACATTTCTGCAAAAGTGGTAGTATGTTGCCCTTGCATGTGTTGTGTGGAGATTTCTTTTGTTTTGATATTTAATGAAGGTTCAATAGCATTTACAAGTGTAGATTTACCAACTCCTGAATGACCTGAGAACATACTTACTTTTCCTAGCATTAAAGCTTTTACCTTGTCTACATTTTTACCTGTAACAGCAGAGACACCAATACACTCATACCCAATTTTTCTGTAAACATGCGCTAAATACTTAACTTCATTTAGCGTGTCTTCGTCATAAGTATCAATTTTATTAAAAAGCAAAACTGTTTTAATAGAATATGCATTAGCTGTAACCAAAAAACGATCGATAAAACTAGTTAGTGTTGGCGGATTGTTTATAGTAATCATTAAAAACACCAAATCGATATTCGCTGAAATAATATGTGTTTGTTTAGATAAGTTTACTGATTTTCTAACAATGTAATTTGTCCTGTCGTGTATCTTATGAATAATCCCTGATTCTTGATTATTATCGGTTTCCAATTCAAAATCAACAATATCTCCAACGGCTATAGGATTGGTACTTTTAATGTCTTTTAAACGGAATTTTCCTTTTATACGGCATTCGTAAGTCTCCCCCAATTCAGTTTTTACGGTGTACCAACTCCCTGTAGATTTATATATGCGTCCTGTCATTCATTTAAATATCTCACAAAATAACAATTTTTATATTGAATGACCCCTATTCAATATAAATGCTTTTTACAAAATTGATAATATTTTACGCAACCTAAAATCTTACATTTATACTAAAAACTACATTTAATCTGATTTAATGTCTTTTTATCGGATAATTTTATATTTTAGCACCTTAATTTTAACAAATAATCAACAACATGAAAAAATTACTTATTGTTTTGGCTATTAGCCTTTTTGCATTTATGGATGCAACCGCTCAAGTAGAGTACAAGATTGTAACTAGTGTAGAGTCTATTGTGCCTAATGGCTTAGGGCGTTCAAGAATTATTAGTGCTAATGAGACAAAAGATTACAAACAGTTTACTTCAACACAAACAGAAGAAGATAATACTCGTAACAAATCTAAGCGGAGCGAAATAAGAGTTAAAGGATTCGATGAAACTAAACTTTTAAATTTTTATAATTTAGGTGGAATTCGTTTTCAAAACATTGCTGCTAATGATGCCCTAATAGAATCAAAAATAAATACCATGATTGAAGAAGGCTGGGAATTAGCTTTTGTAACTAGTGGTGTAGAAAGTGAAGGTGGAAAAGGTGACGGGCAAGGTATTTTTATTACCCGCTATATATTTAAAAGAAATAAACAATAATTTAATTCTTTTTATATAGAAGCCTCATTGAAATAATTATTTCAATGAGGCTTTAATTTATAATATATTTTAATCAATTATCCATTAATTATCTTCTCTTGATGATTGATAGATTCTTGGTGAATAGCTTTAAACATTTTTAAAATAAACTCTTCGCTCAAACCATGGTCTTGTCCTTCCAAAACCATTTTTCCTAAAATTTCATTCCAACGCTTACTTTGTAAAACGGCAACGTTTTTTTGTTTTTTAAGTGCTCCAATACCATCTGCAGCAACCATACGCTTGCCTAATAAGCTAATAATTTGATTATCTACAACATCAATCTGTGCTCTTAAATTATCAAGAGATTTATTATACTCCGTTTCAGAATCTGTTTCTTTTCTTATTTTTAAATCCTTCATAATTTGTACTAAATTAGATGGGGTTACTTGTTGCGCAGCATCACTCCAAGCATTATCAGGGTCAAAATGAGTTTCAATCATTAACCCATCAAAATTCAAATCTAATGCAGCTTGAGACACATCAAAAATCATATCTCTCTTACCTGTAATATGAGACGGATCGTTAATTAAAGCAATGTCTGGATACTTATTTTGAAACTCAATAGCTAATTGCCATTCTGGATTATTTCTATATTTAGATTTTTCGTAAGTTGAAAACCCTCTATGTATTGCACCAATATTTTTAACACCTGCTTTGTAAATTCTTTCTATACCACCTAACCATAACGCTAAATCTGGATTTACAGGGTTTTTTATTAATACAGGTTTATCTGTACCTTGTAAAGCATCGGCAATTTCTTGCATTATAAACGGACTTACCGTAGAACGTGCTCCAATCCACAATAAATCTATATCATGCTCTAAAGCTAATTTTACGTGTGCAGCGTTAGCAACCTCGGTTGCTGTTTTCATACCAGTTTCTGCTTTTACCTTTTGCAACCATTTTAAACCTAAAGCTCCAACGCCTTCAAACATTCCAGGGCGTGTTCTTGGTTTCCATATACCTGCTCTAAAATAGCTAACATCTGTATCTTTAAGCTCGTGTGCTATTTTTAATACTTGCTCTTCGGTTTCTGCACTACATGGCCCTGCTATTACTAAAGGATGATCTAATTTTAAATCATCTAACCAGGTTCTCATTTCTTTTTTGTTTTCCATAATTTCACTACTTAACTAATTCCATTTAAAATATCTTTTATATAATTGGTATCTTTCATCTCGTTAAAAATCGCATCAAAATCGTCTTGTTTCATTAACTCTTTAAAATGCGTGAGATTTGTGATATATTCTTCCAATGTTTCAATAACATTGGTTTTGTTTTGTTTAAAAATGGGTGTCCACATTTCTGGCGAACTTTTTGCTAATCGAACGGTTGACGCAAATCCACTACCAGCCATATCAAAAATATCGCGTTCATTTTTTTCTTTTTCAATAACCGTTTTACCTAACATAAATGAACTAATATGCGATAAATGCGACATGTAAGCAATATGCTTATCGTGTGCTTCTGGATTCATGTATCGAATACGCATCCCTATATCTGTAAATAATTTTAGTGCTTTTTCTTGAAGCTTAAATGTTGTTTTTTCAACCTCACAAATAATATTTGTTTTGCCAACAAACAAATTTGGAATGGCTGCACTTGGACCAGAGTGTTCTGTACCAGCAATAGGATGCATGGCTAAAAAATTTCTTCGCTTGGGATGATTTTCAACAACTTTACAAATATCTACTTTGGTAGATCCTGCGTCTACAACCAATCCGTTATCCGAAATTTTATCTAAAATAGTTGGTAACAATTTTACCGTAGCATCTACTGGAATAGAAACGATAACTAAATCGGCATGTTTAATATCATCTAAAGTAGCTTTTTTATCAATTAAATTAAGTGACAATGCTATTTCTAATGTGGCATCTTTTCTACTAATACCATGAATAATCATATCTGGATTATTCTTTTTAATATCAATAGCAAGACTACCTCCTATTAAACCAACGCCTATTATATATATATTTTTCATTCCTCTCCCTAACCCTCTCCTTTGGAGAGGGAATTGTTACGATTAAATTTTTACCCTATTACTTTTTTTACTTTCATTCTCTACTACTGCCAACTTATTTCACTCGTGCTATGGCTTCTTCTAAAACTTCGGTTGTGGCACATAAAGAAAACCTAATATACCCTTCGCCTTTACTACCAAAAATGGTTCCAGGTGTTATAAAAATATGGTACTCTTTCAATATTAAATCTATAAATTCTTCCGACTTTACATCCGCTGGTAATTTTGCCCAAACAAAAAGTCCCGTAGCCTTTTTATCATAAGTACAATTTAACACTTCGGCTAATTGCCAAACTAAATCACGTCGTTGTTGATATACACTATTTAAAGTACTAAACCACATCTTTGAGCATTTTAAAGCTTCAATAGCGCCTTTTTGAATGCCATAAAACATACCCGAGTCCATATTGGTCTTAACCTTTAAAATATTATTAATATGCACGCTATCTCCAAGAACCATACCTACTCTCCACCCTGCCATATTAAAAGTTTTACTTAACGAATTAAGCTCTAAACATACCTCTTTTGCACCTTTGACACTCAATATGCTTTTAGGCGAATCGTTTAGAATAAAACTATACGGATTATCATTAACTATTAAAATATTATGGCGTTTTGCAAAGGCTACTAAACCTTCAAACAATTTCTTTGTTGGCTGCGCTCCAGTTGGCATGTGTGGATATGTGACCCACATCATTTTTACTTTACTTAAGTCCTTTTTTTCTAAAGCCTCAAAATCTGGCATCCAATTATTTACTTCATCTAATTCATAGAGTACCCCTTTTGCTCCAACTAATTTTGTAACCGATTGATAGGTGGGGTAACCAGGGTTAGGGATTAAAACTTCATCGCCTGCATTTAAGTAGGTCATAGAAATATGCATAATCCCTTCCTTACTTCCAATCAAAGGTAAAACTTCTGTAAGAGGGCTTAAACTAACAGAAAAATGTTCTTTATAAAAATCTGCTATGGCACCTCTTAATTCTGGCAATCCTTGATAACTTTGGTATTTATGTGCTGTAGCGTCATTCAAACTATTAGAAATTGCATCAATCACCTTTTGTGGCGGTCTCAAATCTGGACTACCAATAGCTAAATTAATAATAGATTTTCCACTTGCAATAAGCGTATTAACTTCTCTTAATTTTTTTGAAAAGTAGTATTCTTCAACAGTATGTAATCGGTTAGCAACTTCAATCATAACTTTGCATTTTTATATTCTCCTAAAACCTTAAATTTTGTTGCCATAATTTCTACTATCGATTTTGCTTTTTTATAATTTTCGTAAGTATCAAAAGTCACATCAACAAAAAATGCATATTTCCAAGGTGTTTCAATAACTGGTAAGGATTGAATTTTAGTTAAATTCATTTTACAATCACTTAATACATTTAAAATAGCAGCTAAACTTCCTCTTTTATGATCTAATTGAAATTTCAATGATGCTTTATTTATTTGGTCAATACCATTATTAGGTTGTTCAGTTTGAATAATTACAAACCGCGTAGAATTATCCTTCATGGTTTGAATGTCATCTTCAAGAATTTCTAATCCAAAAATTTCTGCTGCAATTTTAGGTGCTATTGCTGCAACACATTTTAATTGATGTTTTTCAATTCTTTTTGCAACCTCAGCGGTATCAACATCTTCAACTAATTTAATATGTGGATACTGCTTAAAAAACTCTTTACATTGTAACAGTGCCATAGGATGCGAACACACTTCCTTTATGTCTTCTATTTTCTGATTTGGCAACGCCATTAAATGATGATGAATATTCAAATACCTTTCTCCACAAATGTGTAGGTTATACTTATCTATTAATGCATAATTAGGAATAATAGAACCAGCAATCGTGTTTTCTATAGCCATAATGGCTTGGTTAGATGTTTTATCTAATAAACTATCAACCAAAGCATCAAAAGACAAAAATTCTTTTAATAAAATATCTTCACCGTAATAGTCTCTTGCTACTTTATGATGATTTGATCCTTTCGCGCCTTGTATAGCTACTGTTTTTATCATATATAAAAAAAGTCCCGATTTTCATCGAGACTCATATTAAAATTTATAGTTATAAATTATACATACAACGCCTCGTTCCTTTTGCTAAAAAAGAAATAAAACCAGTTGTTAAAATATGTATAATGCATTGTTGTTGTCTTAATTACGCGGCTAAAGTAATTAATTATTTAAGAAATCAAAATTGTACAAATAGTTTTTTGTGCATTTATTAAAAATTTTAAAGATTTTACAGTAAAACCAATATAATATTAGATAATCATTATTTTTGAATAAATATTTTAAATATGTCTATAGAGGTTGAAGGCGTTTCAAAACATTACGGAAATCAAAAAGCTTTAAACAATATTACTTTTAAGGTTGACAAACCTGAAATTGTTGGTTTTTTAGGACCTAATGGCGCAGGTAAATCAACCATGATGAAAATATTAACCACTTATGTTAACTCTACAAATGGGGTTGCTAAGGTAAATGGGGTTGATATAAATGAAAATTCGCAAAGCGTTCAGCAAAGTATTGGATACTTACCAGAGCATAATCCGTTATATTTAGACATGTACATTAGAGAATATTTAGCTTTTAACGCGAATATTTATAAGGTTTCCAAACAACGTATTGAGGACGTGATTGCACTTACTGGTTTAACGCCAGAAATTCACAAAAAAATTGGGCAACTCTCAAAAGGCTATCGCCAGCGTGTCGGTTTAGCAAATGCGCTGTTGCACGATCCTGAGGTTTTAATTTTAGACGAACCTACAACGGGGTTAGACCCCAATCAATTAATAGATATTAGAAATCTTATTAAAAATATTGGCAAAACAAAAACCGTGTTTTTATCTACACACATCATGCAAGAGGTTGAAGCCATGTGCGACCGTGTTATTATTATTAATAAAGGTGAAATAGTTGCCGATAAAAAGTTAAAAAAACTTCGCGAAGGCAAAGAGCAAACCGTTATTGTGGAGTTCGATTACCGTGTTGAAGATGCCTTTTTATTAAAACTACCAAAAGCAGAACGCGTTGTAAATACTTATGATTTTGTTTACGAAATTACGTTTAAAACTTCTGAAGATATGCGTTCTTACGTGTTTGATTTTGCACACGATAATCAATTAAAAATTCTTCAACTCAATCAAAAGAATGCGAGTTTAGAGAGTTTGTTTAGGGAATTGACAAGCTAAGAAACTTTCTTCCTTTTAAACTACTGCTATTGATTAAAGCATGACAAAAATCATCTTTCCAAAAGCAAGCAATAAACTATCTTTGCTGTACTATAAAAACAACACATGAGTAAAGGAATTTATGTCGCTACCATTGAACCCAACAGCGGAAAATCTGTTGCTGTACTTGGTTTAATGCGAATGCTTTTAGGCAAAACGGCAAAGGTAGGTTATTTTAGACCCATAATAGAGGATACCGAAAATGGAGAAATGGACAATCATATAAATACTGTGATTTCCTATTTTGATATAGATATTGATTACAAAAAAACATTTGTTTATACTAGAAACGAAGTCCTCGACTTATACAACCAAGGAAAATCTGGCGATGTTATTGATGAGATTATTAAAAAATATAAATATCTGGAAGAACGCTTTGATTTTGTATTAGTTGAAGGCACCGATTTCTCTCATGAAAATTCTAGTTTAGAATTAGATATTAATATCTTAATTTCTAAAAATTTAGGATTACCTGTTATTATTGTGTCGCAAGGCGATGGAAAAGATGTAAAAGAAATTGTTGACAATGTACAGTTAGCTCACGATACTTTTAAAGAAGAAGTTGATGTGCTGTCTATAATGACGAATAAAGTTAATCCTGATTATCTTTCAGAATTAAAAACACAATTAAAAAATCGTATTAATAACGGTACCGATATTAGCGTTATTCCTAAAATAAAAAGTTTGGCGAGTCCTACTTTAAAAGAAATATTAAAAATGCTAGATGGCACTATTCTTTTTGGTAAAGACATGATTAACAACCAAATTGACAACTTTAGCGTAGGCGCCATGCAATTACGCAACTACTTAACGCATTTAAAGGAGAACGCTTTGGTTATTACCCCAGGCGATAGAGCCGATATTATTTTAGGCGCATTACAGGCCAACATTTCTAAAAATTATCCAAAAATATCGGGTATTATTTTAACAGGCGGATTAATTCCTGAAGAACCTATTTTAAAATTAATCGAAGGATTGTCTAGCGTAATACCAATAATTAGTGCTAAAGCAGGTACGTTTCATGTTACCAACACCATTGGTAAAATAAAATCTAAAATATACGCTGAGAATATTGATAAAATCACAACCTCGATTGCAACGTTTGAAAAGCATGTAGATACTGATAAATTATCAGATGATTTAATTACATTTCAATCTGATATTTTCACCCCTAGAATGTTTCAATACAATTTATTACAACGTGCTTTAAAAGACAAAAAACACATTGTGCTTCCTGAAGGTTATGATGAACGTGTGCTACGCGCCACAGCAAGATTAATTGATGCGCATGTGGTAGACATCACTTTAATTGGTGAAGAAGAAAAAATAAAAGAACGCTTAGAAAAATTTGATATTGCTTTAAATATTGAAAATATAAACATCGTTTCTCCTTTAAAATCACCTCATTTTGAAGATTACGTAAACACATTTCATGAGCTTAGAAAACATAAAAACATAAATTTAGATATAGCAAAAGACGCCATGACCGATGTATCATACTTTGCCACTATGATGATTTATAAAGGACATGCCGATGGTATGGTTTCTGGTGCAATTCATACCACAGCACACACGCTGCGTCCTGCGTTGCAATTTATAAAAACAAAGCCAGGTGTTAATATTGTATCATCAGTATTCTTTATGTGTTTAGAAGATCGTGTCTCTGTTTTTGGAGATTGCGCTATTAACCCAAACCCCAATGCAGAACAATTAGCAGAAATTGCTATTTCATCCGCACAAACAGCTCAAAATTTTGGAATTGAACCTAAAGTAGCCATGCTATCTTATTCATCAGGTGCATCTGGTAAAGGCGAAGAAGTAGACAAAGTTAGAAAAGCTACAGAAATTGCAAAAAAGCTAGTTTCAGATTTAAAAATTGAAGGCCCAATTCAATATGATGCCGCAGTAGATATGCGCATTGGAAAAAGCAAACTACCAGATTCTGAAGTTGCTGGACAAGCAAGCGTGCTTATTTTTCCCGATTTAAACACCGGAAACAACACCTATAAAGCGGTGCAACGAGAAACTGGCGCATTAGCCATTGGCCCTATGCTACAAGGCCTTAACAAACCTGTAAACGATTTAAGCCGTGGCTGTACTGCCGACGATATTTACAGCACCGTAATAATAACCGCCATACAAGCGCAAGACCTTTAATTTATGCAAGTATTAGTTTTAAATTCTGGAAGTTCTTCATTAAAATTTCAACTATTTCAAATGCCAGAAGAAATCATATTATGTTCTGGTTTAATTGAACGTATTGGGTTTACCGATGCCAAATTCAAATTCAAAACCGATGAAAATACTATTGAGATTATAGAAGATATTCCTAATCATAAAGTAGGCTTAGAACTTTTAGCAAAACAGCTTTTACATAAAGATACCGGTATTATTAAATCTACCAATGATATTAATATTGTTGGACATCGTGTGGTGCATGGTGGAAAACATTTTAGTAATACCACCGAAATTACCGAAGTTGTAAAAGACAAAATAAAGGCATTATCGTCGTTAGCACCTTTGCATAACCCACCAAATTTAGAAGGTATTGAGGTGGCCGAAACTATTTTTACAAAAGCAAAACAAGTGGCTGTTTTCGATACAGCATTTCATCAATCTATCCCCGATTACGCCTATAAATATGCTATTCCAAACGATTTTTCAGAAAAGCACAACATTCGTGTTTATGGGTTTCATGGCACAAGTCATAAATATATTTCAGAAAAAGCGATTGAATATTTAGGAAAAACCCATTCAAAAATTATAACCATTCATTTAGGAAATGGGTGTAGTATGACCGCCATAAAAAACGGAAAAAGCATTGATCATTCTTTAGGTTTTTCACCAGTTAGCGGATTAATTATGGGTACACGCTCTGGAGATATTGACCCTTCAATTATTTTTTATTTAGCTGAAAAATATGATTATAGTTTAACGGAAATTAATACACTACTACAAAAGAAAAGTGGTATGCTAGGTTTAACGGGATATAGTGATTTAAGAGATATTGAAGCTGAAGCTGAAAAAGGCAATAAAGCGTGCCAATTAGCATTAGAAATGAATGTGTACCGTATAAAAAAATATATTGGAAGTTATGCTGCTATTTTAAACGGATTGGATGCTATTGTATTTACAGCAGGTATTGGAGAAAACTCTCAGTTTATTAGACAACATGTTTGCGAAAATCTAGATTTTTTGGGTATTGAATTAGATATTACAAAAAACAACAGTAACTCTAAAAATTTAAAAATTATAAATACAGAAACATCAAAAGTTAAAATATTGGTAATTCCAACAAACGAAGAATTGGAAATAGCGAAACAGTCAGTAAGTTTATTCGAAAATTAAACGTCCTTTATAAACTTCTTCCACTTCAATAACTACAGGTTTGTTTACCGCAATGACATTGCCCGTACCTGATATTTTTCCTCTTATTGCTTGTTGTGGATTTACAATCATATCGTTAGAACTTCTATTCCATAACTGAATATTTTGTACCACTAAATCTCGTCCTTCAAATCGCGATGTTCCTGCTGCAAATGTAATATTCAAGTTGTTCGTTTTACCCGAAATAAAGCAATTCGATAAATTATTAAAAACTAATGCGAAGGCGTTATTGTCTATTTGAAGTCTAAAATTTCCGTTGGTAAAAGTATCTGGTGCATTAAAATCTTCTGACAAAATTGTTAAACTTGGATAGGTTAAAACACCATCCGATTTAACATCATATTGTGTTGAACTTCTTATTTCTGTTATATTTGGAGATGTTACATGTACTTTGGTTATACCATAATCACGTACATAATTACAACTGTTATTATCAGTAAGTGTTAATTTACCATCTACAACAATAGCAGTAATATCATTTAATAAATTTTCTCCAGTTTCTATAATTACTTTTTGGATGTCGCCGTCTTTAATTATTAATTCAATATCTCTATTAACAAATATTTTATCAAAGGTATCAACAGGTATTTCTTGTTGAATAAGGCGTCCTGTTTTTTGGAAACAATTACTAGCATCCTCACTATTACAAGCTATACTTATACTTAAAATAATTATGTAAATTACTTTTTTCATCTTACTTCTCTTGTTTCAAGTGTTCTTCTTAAATTTAATAAGGAATTGATATTATTCAAGAATTTTATGGTAAAATTATAAGAATCGTTATCAGCAAACAAGTATTTTAGGTCTAGTTTTAATATTAATAGTTAAATCCTTAATCTAGTAAATCCGTGACCTTGTAATAAAAAAAATCATTAATAATTATCAAATAGTTAAATATTTCTTAAATTGCCCAAATTAATTAATTGCATTATCAAGAAAGAACAAAAAAAACCTATCCCTCTAAATCAATCAAGTAAGAAGGATCTTTTTGATTTATTATACAATTTACATTACTCTCTACTGCTGCATATAGTTCAGCAATATGTCCCAACAAATGAGGATGCAGAAGAGGTGATGCAAGATGTTTTTATGAAAGTTTGGGATAAAGTAGACCAAATAGATACAAATAAAAATGTTACTGGTTATTTATTTAGAATAACAAGAAACACATGTCTTGATTTTTTACGAAGTAAAAGGCATGCACTGGCATTAGAAACAAACTCTCTTCAACAAAAAAACTTACTAAACTTCCATGCTTTAACAAATAATACAGCTTCTACAATAATTGAGAATGAGCTTATTGCATTAATTAATGAAAGTGTACAATTACTTCCTGAAAAATGTCGACTTGTTTTTATAAAAAGTAGATTTGAAGGGTTAAAACACAAGCAAATTTCATCAGAACTTAATATATCTACTAAAACCGTAGAAAACCATATATCTAAGGCTATCAAGCATTTAAAACTCTCCTTAAGAGATTATTTGTCTTTTTTTTAATTTCTTTCTAAATACAAATAGGGGATACTTTAGTTTTTATACGTATTATATGTATAAGGTAGCTATTAATGAATAATAAAAACATTTTAAAACTTATTAAGGGTCAGCTTTCTTCCGAAGAAGAAAGAGAGGTCGTTGATTGGTTATTTAATAATCCTAAAAAAAGGAAGCAATATGAAATACTTAAAGCTAAGTATGTTGCCAAAAATTTAAGGGAAAGCAAAAACACAACGTCTATTTTTATAGCAAATAAAAAAAGGAATCTTAAAAACACCTATAAATATGCTGCTGTTTTAATAGTAATATTAACATCGTCTATCTTAACATGGCATGTGTTAAATAATGATTTAGCTAACAATAACACTAGCACAATTGTTAGTAATTCATTAATACTAATAACTACGCAAAGAGCTGAAAAAAAAGAAATTATATTAGAAGACAGTACAAAAGTAGTGTTAAACTCAAACAGTGTTCTATCCTATCCAAAGCATTTTAGCGGAGATACAAGAGAGGTTACTATAAAAGGAGAAGCTTTCTTTGAGGTTACTAAAAACGAAAAAAAACCTTTTATAGTTACAACAGACAATGGAATGAAAATAAAAGTGTTAGGAACATCTTTCAATATCAAATCCTATTCAGAAGATAAAAATATAGAAACCACATTAGTAACAGGAAAAGTAAAAGTTATTGAGGAAAACAAAAATACTGTAGTAGAGTTATCTCCTTCACAAAAAGCGACTTATATAAAGAAGGAAGACAAGATGATTGTAGAAAAAGTTAACACTAAAAACTTTACATCATGGAAAGAAGGAAAATTAATCTATAACGATACGCCAATGCGGCAAGTTATTAAAGACCTTGAGAGAAGTTATAATTTGAAATTTAATGTAACGTCTAAAGAAATACTTGATTACAAATATAAAGGCGAGTTTGATAATTTAAATATCTATCAAATTTTAGCATTATTTGAAGTATCATCACCAATAACCTATTCAATACAAGGAGATATTATAAAATTAACAAAAATAAAAGGGTAAGTGTTACAGCACCTACCCTTAAGCTAATTAATTAACACAACGATAGTATTAACAATTAAAACCAAACAAAAGTATGAAAAAAAAGCAACTCTTTTTTTCAAAAATCCCTATTCTCAGGATTATGAAAATTTATTTAGTCTTACTCTGCATTACGTTTACCAAAATTTTTGCGTTTGAAGGTTATTCGCAAAACATTACGTTAAATGCAGAAAATGTAAAAATCAAAAGGATTCTTACAGAAATTGAAAACAAAAGTAATTTTAGTTTTTTTTACAATAGCAGTGTTGTAAATGTAGGCTTAAAGAAATCTTTAACAGTTGAAGACATCAAAATTGATGATGTATTAAATCTATTATTTAATAATACAAATATAGATTATAGTTTTATACGAAATCAAATAATACTGTTTCCAAAAGATAAACCAGAGTTGAAATTAAAAATTCAACGTCTGCTTGAAAAATCAGATACTACGATTACTTCGTCACTAACTCCAAAAATGGTAAATGAGTATATTAAATCCATATTACAAACTAAAATTACAGGTAAAGTTGTTGATGGAAACGGAGACCCTTTACCCGGAGTAACTATATTAATTAAAGGAACTTCTAAAGGAACTTCTACAGATTTTGACGGAGACTATTCTTTAAACTTAGAAAGCTCTGACGATACTTTAGTTTTTTCTTTTGTAGGATTTTCAACTCAAGAGATACCTGTAAATAATCAAACGGTTGTTAATGTAACACTGGTAGAAAACACATCTGAATTAGATGAAGTTGTAATAGTTGGCTATGGAACTCAAAAAAAGGTAAATCTTACAGGGTCTATTTCAACTATTAAATCAGACGACATTGTTAAGAATAGTACAGCAAATGTGAGTAGTGCTTTAACTGGACGATTGGCTGGAGTAGTAACAATTCAAAGCTCTGGAGAACCTGGAAGTGATGCATCAACGATTAGAATTAGAGGGCTTAGTTCCTTAAACGGAAATTCACCTTTAATTTTGGTAGATGGTATCCCTCGATCTTTAAATAATGTTAATGCCAATGATATTGAAAGCATTAGTGTACTTAAAGATGCTGCAGCTTCTGCAATTTATGGTATGCGAGCAGCAAATGGAGTAGTGTTAATTACTACCAAAAGAGGTAAGGGAAAAGCAACACTTAGTGTTAATCTATACTCTGGTATACAAACGCCAACTAGAACACCAGATTTTTTAGACTCTTATAACTATGCTTTATTATTAAATGAAGCAAATGCAAATGATGGTGTGTCTGCTGCATATACGGATGCAGATTTGCAAAAGTATTTAGATGGAACAAGCCCAGATACACATCCAAATACAGATTGGATCGATGAGACTTTAAAACCTAATTCTTTAATGCAATCTATAGACATTTCTGCTAGTGGTAGTGATAAAGAAGGTACTGTTAATTATTTTACATCTTTAGGTTACTTATATCAAGATGCCTTATTTGATAATAATGATTTTGACCGTTTTAATTTTAGATCAAATTTAGATATCAAAATTAGTGAGACTATAAACTTAACGACAGATTTTAGTGGAAGTTTAGAAACTAGAAATAGACCAGGAACATCAGCTGGAACCATTTTTTCAAATTTGATGAGAACACCACCAACAGAAGTTAATCAATATTCTAATGGAGGCTATTCTCAATTTAGCCAACAGCCATTTTTTGATAGTGGCTCTTCTCAAACTCAAAATTTTGATTTTCAATCTAAAATTGCATTGAAAATAGATTTCCCTTTCTTAGAAGGTTTAAATTTAATTACACAAGTAGCTTATGATAGATCTACATATAGAAATAAATCATTTAGTGTACCAAGAACTTATACAACTTTTAATACTGGTGATGGCACCTTTGGATTAAGCACTCCTAGTAATCGAGGTGAAACGCCTTCTTTAAGTGAATCTCAAAGTCAAGGACATAAATTAGTAACTGAAGCTATTTTGGGTTATAATAAAACTTATGATAAGCATGATTTTGGAGCGAAATTGATTTATTCAAGAACGTTTACTCAAGATAATTTTATGAGTGGAGGTATAAGTAATATTTTAGGAACATCTGTTCCATTTTTTAAAGCTGGAGATGCTGAAACTAGAAGTCTTTCAAATAGTATAGGAGAAACTGCAATTTTAGGTTACGCTGGAAGATTTACATATGCTTACGACAATAAATACCTCTTTGAGTTTAACGGAAGATATGATGGCTCGTATAAATTTAGCAACGATGCTAAATTTGATTTCTTCCCTTCATATTCTGCTGCATGGAGAGTTTCTGAAGAAGATTTTTTACAAGATTCTAGTACCATTAGTAACTTAAAATTCAGGTTTTCTTATGGTGAGTTAGGAAGTGATGTAGGTGTTGGACCTTTTAGATATTTAGAATTTTTCGAGTTTGGTGGTCCCTTTATTGATAATTCTACAGTAGTACCATCAATACAGAGTAGTGGTTTGCCTGATGCAGGAACTACTTGGGAAAAAGCAAAGACCTATAACTTTGGTATAGAACTAGGCTTATGGAAAAATGCCTTAACTATTGAAACCGATATTTATTCTAAAAGAACATCAGATATTTTAACAACACGTTCTTTACAAGTTCCTGATACTTTTGGAGCTTCATTGCCTTTTGAAAACATTGGTGTGGTTGATAACAAAGGTTATGAGATTGTATTAAGTCATAAAGGAAATGGTAAAGATTTTAACTATTTTGTAGATTTTAATTTTAGTCAAGCTAAAAATAAGGTCATAGATATAGCTGAATCGGAAGATGTTGACCCATTAAGAAGACGAACAGGAAGACAAATACAAGCAGGAAGTCGTATTGGCTTTATAGCAGATGGATTGTTTTTAACGCAACAAGAAATAGATGACCTAAATGCAGCTGCACCAGAGGGTATATACCAAACGCAAAACCCGCAACCTGGTGATATTAGATATAGAGATATAACTGGTGATGGTAAGGTAGATAATGATGACAGAACCATAATGGGTAAAGGTAATGTGCCAGAGATAACCTTTGGTTTAAACTTAGGATTTACCTATAAACAATTTGACTTTTCTGCATTGTTTCAAGGCGCTGCTAATTTTGATATGTATTTATCTAATGAAGCTTCTTGGGCATTTTTTAATGGAGGAAAAGTATTTGGAAAACATTTAGATCGTGCTCAAATTGGAGCAGATGGTAATGTTATTAATACTAATGCTACGTATCCTAGAATAACACTTAATAACAATGCCGTGAATGAACGCACCTCTTCTTACTGGTTAGAAACAGGAGATTACATACGTTTCAAAAATGTAGAGATAGGATATACACTGCCAGAGAAAATTGTAAATAAAATAGGTGTAAATAGATTAAGAGTTTACTTTAATGGAAGGAATTTAGTAACATGGTCTAAAATTAAGCACTTAGACCCAGAAAACCCTAACCAACGTGGTTGGTTTTATCCACAACAAAAAGTATTTAACTTAGGGATTAATCTAGAATTTTAAAAAAAATAATTATGAAAAACATAAAAAAATTAATTTTTATAGGCTCATTTATTATACTGCAATTTGCATGTACAAAAGATTCTATTGATCTTGCTCCGCAGGATGCAATTTCATCTGATGTGGTTTTTACAGACCCTGCTTTTGCAGAAGCCTATTTAAACAGAGTATATGGTAGTATTCCTCATGGGTTTGCCAGAGGTTGGTATATGTTAGATGCAGCATCAGATGATGGTGAGAACTCTTATACATGGCCAGCTTCAAACACACTATTTAACCAAGCGAACATAACTTCAAACAATTCACCTTTTAATGGCTTATGGGGAAATGCCTATTTTCAAATTAGAAGATTGAATAATTTTATTCAAAGTTATGACCAGTTAGAAGGAACAGACGAAGTAAATAATAGACTAAAAGGAGAAGCGCATTTTTTAAGAGGTTTTTGGTATTCTTTATTGTTGCAAACCTTTGGAGAGGTTCCTGTAATAACAGTAGCACAAGAATTAGACGATGATTTACTAGTAAGTAGAGATTCAAAAGAAAACGTATTAAATTTTATTACATCTGAACTAGATACTGCAGCAGGATTTTTTGTAAATGCTGAAGAGGCAACATCAACAAGAGGATCTTGGGATGCCGCTATGGCCTTAAAAGGAAGAGTGCTTTTATATCAGAATAAATTTTCAGAATCTGCGATTGCTTCTAAGCAAGTGTTAGACAATACCTCTAGAACATTAGATGCAGATTACCAAAGTGTATTTTTAGAGGATGGTGCTTCTGAAGTGATTTTCGATACACAATTTAGCGATCCAGATAAAGGACATTGGGGTAATCTATTTAATACGCCTAAAGCAAGTGCAGCTGTTAGTGGCTGGGGAGGAACTGGCCCTACACAAAACTTAATTGATCAGTATGAAATGCAGTCCACTGGTTTATTACCTTCTGAAGCTGGTTCAGGTTATGATGCTAGCAATCCTTATACAGGTAGAGATCCAAGGTTTGAGGCTTCTATTTTATATGACGGTTCTGTTTGGAAAGGGCAAACATGGGAATTTAGACCAGGTGGAAATGCAGGTATCCAAACTAGTGGAGATTGGACAAAAACGGGGTATGGAATGAAGAAAATGATACAAGAGGATCGGAATCATGGCGATTCAGGTACGCAACATTGGATTCATATGAGACTTGCAGAAGTGTACTTAAATTATGCAGAAGCTTTAATAGAGGCTGGTACTGATTTAGGTTTGGCCGTTGATGCTATAAATGTAGTTAGAGATAGAGCAAATATGCCATTTATTAGTGTTGGGTCACAAAGTGAATTACGCACAAAAGTGAGGCATGAGCGAAGAATTGAATTGGCGTTTGAAGAACATCGTTTTTGGGATATAAGAAGATGGGGCATTGCTGGAGATCCAGAAGTGTTAACTATTTATAGGGTTGATATGGATGCCAACGGAGACCTTATAGATGATGGAAAGGAAATTTGGGAAACTAGAACATGGGATGATGCTAATTATTTATTCCCTATTCCTCAAGGAGAAATAGATAAGAACCCTAATTTACTTCCTAATAATAGTGGGTACTAGTAAAAATATTTATTTTAACTAAGTATTTTAGAACCCATTTTAATTTATTAAAATGGGTTCTAATTTTAAACAAAATATTTGGAAATGAAAAAGACGGCGTTATACATATTGGTTTTAGTATTAGTGTACACCTGTAAAAAGGATGGTGTTACTAAAAATGAGCAAATCGCCTCAAAGATTGAAGAGGCTAAAGAACTTTTTACTGTTTTACCACCTGAGAAGACAGGTATCTTTTTTCTAAATGAACTTAAAGAGAATATATATAACAACGGATTGCTCTATGAGTATTATTATAATGGCGGTGGCGTTTCTGTAGCCGATTTTAATAATGATGGTCTAGTGGATATCTATTTTGTTAATTGCACAACTACCAATAAACTTTATCTTAATAAAGGAGATTTTAAATTTATAGATGTTACTAAAACCGCTAATGCCAGTGGAGGGTATGGTTTTGGAACAGGTGTAACACTTGTAGATATAAATAATGACGGATTAATGGATATTTATTATTCTAAGTCAGGAAAAATTAAAGACGAAAACAAGCGTAGAAATGAATTGTTAATTAATACGGGAATAGATCCTAATGGCATTCCAATTTTTGAAAATCAAGCAAAAAAGTATGGACTAGATATACCAAATTTTACAACTCAAGCTACATTTTTTGATTATGATAAAGATGGTGATTTAGATATGTTTTTACTTAATCACGGTATTGATGTTTATGATGAAAACAAACTTAAAGAATTATTAAAAAAATCTTCAGAACACAGAGGAAATAGACTGTACAGAAATGACAACAATACGTTTGTAAATGTAACCGAGCAAGCTAACATCATCAATAATATGGTAGGTTTTGGTTTAGGAGTTGCAGTTGCAGATTTAAATAATGATAATTGGCCAGATATTTATGTGAGTAACGATTTTTCTGAAAAAGATTACCTCTATATAAACAATAAAGATGGATCGTTTAAAGAATCTTCTTTAGAAGCTTTTGGTCATATCTCAAACTTTTCAATGGGGAATGATATTGCCGATATTAATAACGATGGCTTATTAGATATCATGGTTGTAGACATGATGGCTGAAGATAATTTTTCTCAAAAAACCAGTATGAGTGGAATGGCTCCAAAAAAATTCTACAATAATACAAAGCTAGGTCTCCATCATCAGTATATGTATAACACGCTACAACTTAACAATGGTGTAAACAAGAAAACAAATACACCTATGTTTTCTGATATTGCACAACTTTCTGGAGTTTCTAGTACAGATTGGAGTTGGGCACCACTATTTTTTGATATGAATAATGATGGACATAAAGATTTATTTATATCGAATGGTATTAAAGGTGATTTTAGAAACAACGATTTTGTAAACTACAGAAAGGCAAAACAGGCAGAGGTTATAAAAAATCAAAAGGTTGAACGTGAAAGTTATATTAATGATATTTTATCTAAAATGCCATCTAGAAAAAAAGAAAACTATTTTTATGTAAATAATGGCGATTTAACTTTTAAAAAGGCTGAAATTGAACAAAGTCCAACTAATTCAAATGGTGCAGCCTATGCCGATTTTGATAACGATGGTGCTTTAGATATTGTAGTTAATAATTCGGCAGGTATGTCTTTTATTTATAAAAATAATAATACTAAAAACAACTACATCAAGTTAAAGCTAAAAGGTACAAAGCATAATGTTAATGCATTAGGAGCACGAGTGGAGCTATATTCTAAATCTTCTACCCAAACTATAGAGAATCATTTTACAAGAGGCTTTCAATCAGCAATGGCAGATGCTATTCATTTCGGAATTAATCAAGACCCTGTTATTGATAGCATCAAGGTGGTTTGGAGTAATAATACATTTAAAGTACTTAAAAATGTTAAGCCGAATCAATTACTAACAATATCTTATAATACCAATGAAAATACATTAGTAACCAAAGAAAAGAATCAAGAATTTCTTTTTTCTGATATAACTGACCAATTGGGATTAGATTTTGTACATAAAGAAAATAATTTTGATGATTTTAAAAAAGAAACCCTTTTACCTCATAGAATGTCTCAACTAGGTCCAGCGCTAGCAGTCGCAGATGTAAATGGTGATGGTCTGGACGATTTTTTTGTAGGAGGCGCTAAAGGATACTCAAGTGTTTTATATCTACAAAACACATCAGGGAAATTTATTAAAGACCATAAAACATTTGTATTAGATAAAAATTATGAAGACGTAGGTGCTGTGTTTTTTGATGCAGATAGTGATGGTGATCAAGATTTATATGTGATTAGTGGCGGCATTGAAAATGAACCGAATAGCAGCAATTATAAAGATAGATTATATGAAAACAAAGGCAAAGGCCGTTTTGTGAAAAACAATTCAGCTTTACCTAATATTACCTCTAGTGGTTTAAGAGTGTCTCCTTCAGATTTTGATAATGATGGAGATATAGATCTTTTTGTTGGAGGAAGAGTAAAACCAGGCTTTTATGGTCGTCCTACAAAAAGCTACTTGCTTGAAAACAATTCCTCAAATGGTACTATTAGCTTTAAAGATGTTACAGAAACTGTGTTTCCTGAAATGCTAAGTCATACTATGGTTACGGCATCATCTTGGGCTGATATTGATAATGATGGTAATACTGATTTAATAGTTGCTAATGAATGGGGAAGTATAGAGTTATATATGTACCAAACTGGGGCTTTTGTAAATAAATCTGAAGCCTATGGTCTATCAAATCATGTAGGTTGGTGGAGTTCTATTGATGTCAACGATATTGATAATGATGGAGATTTAGACATTGTTGCTGGTAATTTGGGAACAAATTATAAATACAAAGCTACTGAAGACAAACCATTCTATATGTTTGTTAATGATTTTGATGAGAATGGTACTGATGATATTGTTTTAGGGTATAGTCAAGAAAATCAAGTCTATCCTGTAAGAGGTCGTTCATGTAGTTCCGGTCAAATGCCATTTATTAAAAAGAAGTTTAAAACCTATAATGATTTTGGAGCTGCAAGTATTGATGATATTTATGGAGAAAAGCTAGAGGAAGGCGAATCCTATAAGGCAAATTATTTTTCTTCAGCAATACTAAGAAATGAAGGCGGTACTTTTAAGTTTGAAGCTTTTGAAAATAGAGCGCAATTATCTTCAGTAAATAAAGTACTTATTGATGATTTTAATAAAGATAACACTAAAGATATTTTATTATTAGGAAATCTTTATGGATCAGAAGTAGAAACGCCTCGAAATGACGCTAGTTATGGTACATTACTTATAGGGAAAAATAATAATAGTTATAAAATTCTTGAGAACCACAAAGTAAATTTATGGGCAAATGGAGATATAAAAGATGCTGCTTTTATATCTATTGGTTCTACTAAATCCATTTTATTGGCAAGAAATAATGCTAAGCTTTTAATAATTAAAATACATCAATAACTCTTAACAATTTAAACCACTATATTTTAGATAAACTAAGGGGAATAATTTTTTAATCAAATTCTATAACCTTATTCCAATTCCAAATTCAACAGCTTCCGCTTTTGCGCCGTGTGATTTTAAGGTTAAAGCTCCAAACCACTTATCATTAAAATAACGTTTTAAACCAACTCTAAAATAGGTTCTTCCCTCAAAATCAAACGGATAATACACATAATATCCTAATTGGGTTATTAATGACGTTTTATTAATAAACAACTCGTGTCCTGTAAAAACACCAATACGTTTATAATCTTCGTCTCCATCAACATTTTCTTCTGGAAATGCGACACTTTTATAATATATAAGCTCTTTTAAAAAGTTTGAAAAGAACACATCTGTTCCAAACTGTAATGCGCTTTTATGATGTATTCTTTTATCAGCATAAGCAGAAAAAATATAAAACGGAAACTGACCACTACCAACTACATCGCTTTGATTAACACCGCTTCTAAAGGCAATATTATACTTTATAGGTTGGGTGAATTTTTCATGATTTTCATCTAATGTATTTTGATACTCGAGTGTTTCATCATCTAAACTATAAGTAACACCTAAGTTAAACGTTAACGAATTAATACTCGTATTTGGTGCTTTTACATTAGCGTTAGAATAATGAATTAGCGAAAAACCAGCCTGCAATCCAAACCTATCAATAATACGTTCCTTTTTATAATTAATCATTACATACGTACTGCTCATTAGTTTTGAGCCAAAAGCAATGTTTCTAAAATTATTTTCTTTGTGGTACGGATTTTCTGTGTAGGCTATACCTTGACCAATACGCAACATGATATTGCGCTTTAAAAAATAGAAATTATAATGAGCATACAACGATGATACATTTCCTAAAACATCATTTTTTAAATTTTGATACGCAAACGATATACCATAGTCTGGATAATTATAACGTTGTTCCCAATCATTAAAACCGTACGTTTTTTTGTTCCAACTTAAAATATAACCTTCGGGATGTCCTTTAATTAAATGGAGAATATCATTGTTATGTAGCGCAATATTTCCTTTAAAGTAGTTAATATCTACGTATGATATGTGTTCTTTTTCTTGAGAAAATAATACACAACTTACCGCACAAAATATACAAGTGAAAAGTAATCTCATTAATAGATTTGCTTATACTACAACAAAAGTAATAGAATAATTAAAACAATGCAGATGCAATCGCTTTTATATTGTCACTTTTTCCCATAGAATAATAATGTAATACAGGAACACCAGCATCTAACAATTCTTTAGATTGTTGTATACACCATTCTACACCCACTTGACGTACTTGTTTGTTGTCTGCACATTTATCAACTTCAGCAATTAAAGTTTCTGGTAAGTCTATTTTAAAAACTTGAGGTAACAATTGTAAATGACGTTTTACTGCCAAAGGCTTTATTCCAGGAATAATAGGCACATTAATACCTTCTTTTTTTGCAGCTTCAACAAATTCAAAATATTTATTATTATCAAAAAACATTTGGGTAACCACATAATCTGCACCAGCATCAACCTTTTCTTTTAAGCGCTTTAAATCGCTTTTCATTGATGGAGATTCTAAATGCTTTTCTGGATATCCTGCAACACCAATACAAAAATCTGCTTTATCATTAACATCTAAAACACCATGTAAATATCTACCAGTATTCAAATTCTGAATTTGATTTACAAGTTCTGTAGCATAAGCATGCCCTCCTTTTGTAGCTTTAAAATATTGTTCGCCTTTCATGGCATCGCCACGTAATGCCATAACATTATTAATACCTAAGTAATGGCAATCAACCAATAGATACTCGGTTTCTTCTTTTGTAAAACCACCACATAACACATGTGGCACTGTATCTACATTATACTTATGCTTAATAGCTGCGCAAATACCTAAAGTACCAGGGCGCATTCTCGTAATCTTTCTATCGAACAAGCCTTCTTTTTCAATATAAATAAATTCTTCTCTAGAGGTTGTTACATCAATAAACGGCGGATTAAACTCCATCAAAGGATCTATATTATTGTATAATTCTTGAATATTATTTCCTTTTTTTGGAGGTATAATTTCAAAAGAAAATAAAGTTTTTCCGTTTGCTTTTTTTATGTGTTCTGTTACTTTCATTAGTTCTTAATTTGTCATTTCCGCGTGTCACACTGAGCTTGTCGAAGTGAAGGCGAAAATCTCATCAATATTTATTCTAATTTTATTTTTTGGGCGTTACCACAACCCTTCGACTCCGCTCAGGGCAAGTGGTCGCGCTTTACGTTGCAAGTCCTCGCTCGTGCCTCGCTGCGGGCTTTCCTC
Organism: Wocania ichthyoenteri Th78; assembly: GCF_000789235.1. Taxonomy (GTDB): domain Bacteria; phylum Bacteroidota; class Bacteroidia; order Flavobacteriales; family Flavobacteriaceae; genus Wocania_A; species Wocania_A ichthyoenteri. The sequence goes on along the minus strand of NZ_KN525716.1, from coordinate 2,590,361 downwards.
TTCAATCACTAACGCAGGCTAAACCAGTGTCTTTTTTACATCTTCAAAAGCTTCTTCATACTCCCAATAAATCCATCTTCCGTCAATATAATCAGTTAAAACATACTTTTCACTCACCGATTTTATTCTGGAAACAGCAACTATTTTTTTTGAAAAATTATCAACGCTTACTTCTTCTGTTATTTCTTTATTATCATTATCATAGCCGTGAACAATAATATGATTCCCTAATGTTAATTCTATAAACTTCATATCTATTGTTCTGCAATTGTTGGATGCAACCACTTTCTTGCCTTATCTTTTGTTATTCCTTTTCTTGTTGCATAGTCAGTTACTTGGTCGTCTGTAATTTTTCCTAAACCAAAATATTTTGCTTCTGGGTTAGCAAAATAATAACCCGATACAGCTGCTGCTGGCCACATTGCTAAACTTTCAGTTAGCTTTACACCAATTAGCTTTTCTACATCTAACAATTCCCAAATGGTTTCTTTTTCTAAATGATCTGGACATGCGGGATAACCTGGTGCTGGACGAATGCCTTTGTAATTTTCTTTTATTAAATCGTTGTTAGTTAAATCTTCGTCCACAGCATATCCCCAATGTTTGGTTCTAATCTGTTTATGTAAATATTCAGCAAAAGCCTCAGCAAATCGATCTGCAATAGCTTGTGCCATTATCGCGTTATAATCATCCTCTTTATCTCTATAACTATCTGCTAGTTCTTGCGCACCAAAAATACCAACGCAAAATGCTCCCACATAATCGGTTTTACCAGTTTCTTTTGGTGCAATAAAATCTGCTAATGCATGATTAGGAATCCCTTCGCGCTTTTTTAATTGTTGACGCAGCGTTCTAAAAACAGCTACTTCCTCTCCTTTTTTCTGAACAGAAATATCGTCATCATGTATTGAGTTTGCTTCAAACAATCCAAAAACCGCTTTAGGTTTTAAAAGTTGTTTTGCAACAATTTCTTTTATCATTAGTTGCGCTTCTTCATACATGATTGTAGCTTGCTCACCAACAACTTTATCAGTTAAAATATCTGGAAACTTTCCATGCAAATCCCAACTTCTAAAAAACGGACTCCAATCTATAAACGGCACCAATTCTTTTAAACTTAGTTGTTTTAAAATCTGAACACCTAATTCCTTAGGTTTTACAATTTCAGAAGTTTCCCAATCAATTTTATATTTTCTATTTCTGGCCTCTTCAATTGAAATATATGATTTCTCTTTCCCTCGTTTTAGAAATTTAGTTCGAAATTCATCATAATCAGCTTTCATTTTAGCGACATACTCATGCGATGATTTCTTATTCAATAAATCACCAACAACTGTTACCGCCCTTGAGGCATCATTTACATGAACCACGGCATTCTTATACTGCGTATCAATCTTAACAGCGGTGTGCGCTTTTGATGTTGTAGCGCCTCCAATTAATAATGGCAATTCAAAATTCTGACGTTGCATTTCTTTTGCCAAATAAACCATTTCATCAAGGGATGGTGTAATTAATCCAGATAACCCAATAGCATCAACACGTTCTTTTATAGCCGTTTCAATAATTTTTTCGGGCGGTACCATAACACCTAAATCCACTATTTCGTAGTTATTACAAGCCAATACCACGCTCACAATATTTTTACCAATATCGTGTACGTCACCTTTTACAGTTGCCATTAATATTTTACCAACGGGCTCTTGCTTATCGGTTTTTTCAGCTTCAATAAATGGATTCAAATAGCCTACTGCCTTTTTCATCACACGAGCCGATTTTACCACCTGTGGCAAGAACATTTTACCTGCTCCAAACAAATCACCCACTACATTCATCCCAATCATTAAATGACCTTCAATCACTTCAATAGGCTTACTTGCTTCTTGTCTAGCTTGTTCAATATCTTCGATAATAAAAGCATCAATACCTTTTACTAAAGCATGCGTAATTCTATCTTGCAATGGATTTTCTCTCCAAGTTAAATCTGCTCCAGCTTCCTTTTTTGAGCCTTTTACAGTTTCTGCAAAATCTAATAATCGCTCGGTAGCATCGTCTCTTCTATCTAAAATCACATCTTCAACATGCTCTAATAAATCCTTCGGAATATCATCATACACTTCTAAAAGTGCAGGATTTACAATCCCTATATTCATCCCTGCTTGAATGGCATGATATAAAAATACCGAGTGCATCGCTTCTCGAACACCATCATTTCCTCTAAAAGAAAACGACACATTACTAACACCTCCACTAACACTTACATTCTCTAAATTTTGACGCACCCAACGCGTCGCTTCAATAAAATCGATGGCATTTCTTCGGTGTTCATCCATTCCTGTAGCTACAGGAAAAATGTTTAAATCGAAAATGATATCTTCTGAAGGAAAACCTACTTTATTAACTAAAATGTCATACGAACGTTTTGCTATTTCTATACGTCTGTCGTAATTATCAGCTTGTCCTTCTTCATCAAAAGCCATAACAATTACTGCAGCTCCGTACCGCTTAATCTGTTTTGCCTCCCAAATAAATTTGTCTTCGCCTTCTTTAAGTGAAATGGAATTCACAACACATTTACCTTGTACCACTTGAAGTCCAGCCTCAATAATTTCCCATTTAGAACTATCAATCATAATGGGTACACGACAAATATCTGGTTCTGCAGCTATCAAATTCAAAAAACGAATCATCGCCTCTTTACCATCAATCAAACCATCATCAAAATTAATATCGACAATTTGTGCACCACCATCTACTTGATGTCTTGCAATGTCTAAAGCTTCGTCAAATTTTTCTTCTTTGATTAAACGAAGAAATTTACGAGACCCCGCAACATTGGTACGTTCTCCTACATTTATAAAATTGCTGTTTTCGTTTAAAACCAAAGGTTCTAAACCAGACAACTTCATGTATTTACTTTGTTTTATTTTCATTACTTATAATGCTCTACTGTTGGAAACGGGTGATAAAAATGATGTAATAACGCTTTCCATTCTTGGTACTCCTTTGATTGTCTAAAGCCAATTTCGTGGTCTTCAATCGTTTCCCAATTCACTAATAATATATATTTATCCTCTTGCCCTACATACTTTTTTAATTGATGTGATATATAACCTTTCATTGATGAGATGATGTTTTCTGCTTTTTTGAAATTGATTTCAAATTCTGCGGAAAGACCTTTCTTTATGTATAATGTGGCTACTTCTAATATCATAACCATTTCCTAATGTGATGCTGAAACAAGTTCAGCATGACGACGTGGTTTATATTTGGCAACAATACTTGCGATTACTTTTATATGCTCGGGCGACGTACCACAACAACCACCAATAATGTTTATTAAATTCTTTTTTAAATACTCCTCTATTTGCTCACCCATTTCCTCTGGAGTTTCATCATATTCGCCAAAAGCATTTGGCAAACCTGCATTGGGATGTGCTGAAATAGCAAAGTCAGTTTTGGAAGCAATTGCTTCTAAATGTGGTTGCAATAAATTAGCTCCTAATGCACAATTAAACCCAACTGATAATAATGGAATGTGTGAAATAGATATTAAAAATGCCTCAGCAGTTTGTCCAGATAGCGTTCTACCAGAAGCATCTGTAATCGTTCCCGACACCATAACTGGCACTTCAATATTACGCTCAGCCTTCACTTCTTCAATAGCAAATAATGCTGCTTTTGCATTAAGCGTATCAAACACGGTTTCTACTAATAATAAATCTACACCGCCATCAACTAAAGCCTCTACTTGTTGTTTATAAGCGATTCGTAATTCATCAAAAGTTACCGCTCTATATCCAGGGTCATTTACATCTGGCGACATACTTGCTGTACGATTCGTTGGCCCTATAGAACCTGCTACAAAACGTGGTTTGTGCGGTTCTTTAGCAGTAAATTTGTCCGCAACTTCTTTGGCTATTTTAGCCGATTGATAATTAAGTTCATATACCAAATCTTCCATCTGGTAATCTGCCATGGCGATTGTTGTTCCAGAAAATGTGTTGGTTTCAACTATATCTGCGCCAGCTTCAAAATATTTCCCGTGAATGGTTTTAATAGCTTCTGGCTGGGTAATAGACAGCAAATCGTTATTACCCTGTAATGGAGTTGGATACTCTTTAAAGCGCTCGCCTCTAAAATCTTCTTCAGAAAACTTATAGGCTTGTAGCATAGTACCCATTGCACCATCTAAAATTAAAATACGCTCTTGTAAAGCTTGTTGTATGTTTGACATTTTGATATTATTTGTATCTACATGTCATCAAGAAAAGTTAAGGATTCACTTTTCGTTATCTTTCCAATACTTTCATATTAGTAGAATTTAGCACCTTCTTTACAAGATAAAGGGTTGCCAAGGCTTCAACGGGTCTAATCCCTCTACCTTTCTTGATAACACTAGCACGTTAATGAACTGAAATGCAAAAGTAACACAATTAACTTTATTTGTTCATTTTTTATATAAAAAATTGAGTTATACTTAGTTGATTTTTAATCCCCGAGATGGTTCTCTTCCGTAACCTTTTATAAAAATTGAATCTTTGGTAAATTTTGCAGTGGCAAATGCCGAAGTGTTTTCTGTATCTAACATACCTTTAAATGTAAGATGATGTACATTGTTTTTTTCAAGATAATCTCCATTGTGATTGTGACCATTAAAATAGAATTTCACATTAGCATAACCATCTATAAGTTGAAGAAACTGTTTGTAGTTCCATAAATTATGAGAGTCTCCATTTCTTCCAGCTGGAAAATGGCAATAAAAACCAACATACTCATTTTTATTTTTTGCTTGATTCAATTCTTCTTTAACCCATAGTAATTGGTCTGAACTCAAACCACCATTCCAAGTCTGTAAATTAGGCTCGTCTTCATTTTTAAGAAGATTAAAAAGAGAATCTGTTTCTTTTTTCTTAGTATTGGTTATGGCTCCATGATAGCTAAGATCGTTACCATCTAAAACAATAAAACGCCAATTATTTTTTATAAAACTATAGTAACGATTTTTTAATCCCATTTTTTTTGGAACTAAAGATTTTAAATAATCGGAGACACTAAAATCATGATTCCCAAGAACATGAAATTTTTCAGATTTTAGGCTATTCCAAATTGGTAATACAGTATCAAAGCTTTCAAAATCACGATCAATAAAATCTCCTAAATGAATTGTGTAATCTAATTTTTTAGTGTTTAATTTTTCTACAGCAGATTTGAACTTATTTGTAGATTGTCGATAAAATCTATTGTTTTGTGAATCGCAATTGCAATATTGGCAATCTGCTATAATTCCTATTTCAAAATCTGAAGAAATGCTCGTCTCTGTATTTGATTTACAAGCTATTAAGAGTAGTGTGAAAATTAATATTTTTTTCATAATAAATAATACCGTTACATTTTCAGTTAAATGTAAGACTATTTATTCGAATAAACTTGAAGATAAATATCGATCACCTCTATCACAAATGATGGCTACAATAATACCTTTATCAATTGATTTGGCTATTTTTAAAGCACAAAATACTGAACCTCCGCTACTCATCCCTGCAAAAACACCTTCTTCTTTAGCCAAACGTTGTGTCATTCCTTTGGCTTCTTTTTCTGTAACATCAACAACTATATCTACTTTTTTAGGATTGAAAAATTTTGGCACATACTCTGGCGACCATTTTCTAATTCCTGGGATTCTAGCACCATCAGCAGGTTGTGCCCCCACAATGGTTATATTTTTATTCTTTTCTTTTAAATAAGTTGAAACACCTGTAATGGTTCCTGTAGTGCCCATAGCCGAAACAAAATGAGTGACTTTACCTTCGGTTGCTTCCCAAATTTCTGGACCTGTAGTTTTATAATGTGCTTTCCAGTTATCATCATTTTCAAACTGATTTAGCAATACATAGCCTTTGTCGTCTCTAAGCTGAAACGCTACATCTCGTGAGCCTTCTATACCAATATCTGCTGGAGTTAAAACAACCTCAGCTCCATAAGCACGCATAGTTTTTACACGCTCTTCGGTTGAGTTTTCAGGCATGACTAAAACTATATTCAATCCTAAAAGTTTAGCGATAAAAGCAAGGGCAATTCCTGTATTTCCACTAGTAGCTTCTACCAAAGTCCCACCTTTTTTAATATCGCCTCTTTTCAAAGCTTCATTTATCATATTAAATGCAGCACGATCTTTTACACTTCCGCCTGGGTTATTACCTTCAAGTTTTAAAAAAAGTTTGACATTTTTATTTGAGACAATATGACTTGCTTCAACTAGTGGGGTATTCCCTATTTGATCTAGTATTGATTTACCGTATGCCATTCTTTTTAGGTCTGATTTTTATTTCAGTTTTATAGGTTACTAATGAGTTTTCTGGCACAGATTCTGTAATCCAAACGTTTGCACCAATTGTACTATTCGCACCTATAATAATATGGCCTCCTAAAATGGTGGCATTTGCATAAATACAAACATTATCTTCTATAGTTGGATGCCTTTTTACCTTAGCTAAACTCTTACTAACTTGAACTCCTCCTAACGTAACACCTTGATAAATTTTAACATGATTCTTAATTATAGATGTTTCTCCAATAACAATTCCTGTTCCGTGGTCTATATAAAATGACTCCCCTATAGTTGCTCCAGGATGAATATCTATTCCTGTAATACCATGAACATATTCGCTCATCATTCTTGGAAGGATAAAAACATTCAATTTATAAAGCGCATGACTCAATCTATAAATTGAAATGGCATGAAAACCAGGGTATGCTAAATAAATTTCTTCTAAACAGTGCGAAGCTGGATCGTTATTCTCAAAAGCAATGGCGTCTAAATCTAATTTTTTTCTAATACCTGGAAGTTCTAACTTAAATGAATTCCAAATTTCTTTTCCATTTTCAATCTCTAATTTAGCTAATATCTTAAGAAAGGTTTTTTCTAAATATTTCCCATGTGCGTCTTCTTGTTCACAATCAAACAATGAATAAAACAATCTTTTAGTGAACGTTTTAACGGTATCTTTTAAACAAACATTATAGCTTTTTTTCACAGAACAAACATCTAATTAATAGCTTGAACTACTGCTTTTGGCGCTTCTTTACGAGTGCCATCAAAACCATCAACACCACTTACTGTTGTGTATTTTAAAACATACTTTTTACCTGGATTGATAATTCTGTAGGCAGCTTGGCACATTAAAGTCGCCTCGTGAAAACCACAAAGTATTAACTTTAATTTTTCTGGATAGGTGTTAACATCTCCAATAGCAAAAACACCTGGTATGTTAGTTTGGTAATTAAGAGTATTATCTACTTTTATAGCATTTTTTACAATTTCTAATCCCCAATTTCCAATAGGACCTAATTTAGGTGATAATCCGAATAAAGGAATAAAATGATCAGTTTCTAACTGCATTTCCTCACCATCTTTTACAACGGTAACACTTTCAACTTTACCTTCACCATGAATACCAGTTACTTCAGCTGGTGTGATTAAGTTAATTTTTCCTAAAAGCTTTAATTCGCCTACTTTTTCAACAGAATCTAGTGCGCCTCTAAACTCATTTCTTCTATGAATTAAGGTAACTTCTGAAGCTACATCGGCTAAAAATATACTCCAATCTAAAGCAGAATCACCTCCTCCAGAAATAACTACTTTTTTATTTCTGTAAACCTCAGGGTCTTTAATAAAATACTCAACCCCTTTATCTTCATAATCTGCAATACCTTCGATAGCTGGTTTTCGTGGTTCGAAAGACCCTAATCCGCCAGCAATAGCAACAACAGGCGCTTGGTGTTTTGTGCCTTTGTTAGTGGTTACAATAAAAGAACCATCGTCTTGTTTTTCTATAGTTTCAGCACGTTCGCCAAGAGTAAAACCAGGTTCGAATTGTTTGCCTTGTTCTAATAAGTTTTTAGTTAAATCTCCTGCTAATATTTCTGGAAAACCCGGAATATCGTAAATAGGCTTTTTAGGGTAAATCTCAGAGCATTGTCCACCAGGTTGCGGCAATGCGTCAATTAAATGACATTTAAGTTTTAATAATCCAGCTTCAAAAACTGTAAATAATCCTGTTGGTCCAGCACCAATAATGAGTATATCTGTTTTAATCATTTTATACTTCTTTTTTTGCAATTAATCCTTTGGTGAATTCGTTTAGCGTTTCTACTTTTTGCCCGAAATCTCCTTTTATTGTTTTTCTATATTCATTCAAATTTTTAACTAAATCGTCTACATTTTCTGGAATAACATCCTCAAAAAATTGTCTTAACCGTTTAGCTGTTGTTGGTGATTTTCCGTTAGTCGAAATCGCCACTTTTACATTACCTTTTGTAACAATGCCTCCCATATAAAAATCACAATACGGCGGATTATCGGCAACATTAACTAAAATACTTCTTTTTCTACAATGCTTATAAACTTTCACATTCACTTTAGGCACATCAGTTGTTGCAATAACTATATGTTTTCCTTTTAAATAACGCTTGCTATACTGGTCTTTTATTAGTGTAACATCTCCTTTCTTAGACAAAGATAAAGTATCTTCTCTAAACATAGGCGACACAATTGTTACACAAGCATCTGGACTCGATTTTAAAAGAAAACTCAATTTTTCTTCAGCCACATAACCTCCCCCAACAATAAGTATGTTTAAGTTTTTTGCTTTTAAAAATATGGGATATAAATTATTTCTTTCCATACGCTAAGCTGTTGCAAAATCTTTATAAATAGAATTTAAGACTACACGTTCTTTTACAACATTTCCAATAACGATTATGGCTGGAGAAGTTAATTGCTTTTCTTCAACTACTTTACTAATTGTACTAATAGTACCTACTCCAAATTTTTCGTTTTCGGTAGTACCATTTTGAATGATAGCCACTACTGTATCTTGCTTATTTTCTGCTAAAAAAACTTTAACAATTTCATTAAGTTTGCTCATACCCATCAAGATAACAACGGTTGCTGTTGATTTTGCAGCCAATTGCACATCATTTGATAATTTATGTGCTTTGGTTGTTCCTGTAATTACCCAAAAACTTTCTGAAGCTCCACGTTTTGTTAACGGAATACCTTGATACGCTGGCACTGCTATTGCCGATGTTATTCCTGGCACAACATAAGTTTCAATACCAAATTGCCTGGCATAATCTATCTCTTCTGCACCACGACCAAAAATAAATGGATCGCCACCTTTTAAACGCACAACATGTCCGTGAGACTTAGCTCTACCAACAATAAGCTCATTAATTTGGTCCTGTTGATAGGCATAACATCCTTTGCGTTTGCCCACAAAAATGAGCTCTGCTTTTGTGGACGCATATTCAAGTAATTCTTTATTAATAAGCGCATCATACAAAACAACATCTGCAGATTTAATAGCTTTAATAGCTTTAAGCGTTATTAAATCTACATCTCCAGGTCCTGCACCTACAACTGTTAATTTTGGAATTTTAGTACTCATCGTGTTTTTAAACTGCTTTCTTTTGAAGCTTATTTATTTCTGTTTCAGCTTCTCTGTAAGCTCTCACTTTATCTAAAAACTGATTCGCATTTTCTATATATTTTGATGCAAAATCTTGAGTTGGTGCGTACTTTTTAATTTGATAAATCAACTCAGAAAATTCAACTCCCAAATCTATTTTTCCGCTAGCTACGAACAATTCATCAAATTGACTAATTATGCCTGCATGTGTATTTGTTTTTTTATTTTCGGCTAATAATAACGCTTTCGCGGAATTGACCAAAGAACTATAAGCATGATAAATAGCACTCGAATACACTCTATCCTCAAAAGATTTTTTAGCATTTTCAATTTTCTCTTCACTTTCTAAAAACAAGGTAGCAATTAAATCGATGACTACACCGGCACATTCGCCAATACCGATTTCTTTAACGTATTTTTCTTCTTCTCCCCAATCGATAAAATCATCTTGAGTTAAATTGGTAACGTCTTGTAAATCATTTAAGAAATCATAAAAATACTTTTCACCTTTTTCTTTATAGTATTCAACAAATTGTTTTCCGTTAGCATTAGCTTCAAAGTCATTTAAAATTCTGCGCAAAGCTTCTGGCCCTCTTTTACTTGGCACTTTCACCACTTTATCCGCAAAAGTTGCATTGCCGTTACCTAAATTTCCGCCGCCTAACAATACCTGCAAAGCTGGTGCTACTAATTTATCTGGCGTACGAACAGACATCCCTTGAAAACCAATATTTGCCATATTGTGTTGTCCGCAGGCATTCATACAGCCACTAATTTTAATCACTAAATCTTCGTTCTTTAAATATTGTGGGTATTCAGCTTTTATAACACGTTCTAACTCATCAGCAATTCCAGTACTACTTGCAATACCTAAATTACAAGTATCTGTGCCTGGACATGCTGTAATATCTACGGCTTTATTATATCCTGCTTCTACAAATCCTAATTTCTCTAATTCTTTATAGAAAAACGGCACTAATTCGCGTTTTACAAAAGGAATAACTATGTTTTGACGTAGTGTTAATCGTAATTCTCCTGCGGCGTATTTTTCAACTAAATCTGCCAATAGTCTTGCTTTATCGGTATAAAAATCGCCTAGTAACACTTTAATGCCAATAGCAACAAATCCTTCTTGTTTTTGAGGAATTAAGTTGGTTGATTTCCAAGTTTCAAACGCTTGTTGGTTTTTAATATCTACTAATGGAATTTCTTTAACTTCAACAGGTTTTGAAACCTTATAAGCATCAGCATCAATAGTAACCGATTTAAACTCAATGGCGTTTTGTTCTTCTTCAATTAAAGCTTTAAAAGCGTCTAACCCTATATCTTTTAATAAGAATTTCATACGAGCTTTGGCACGACTTTTACGCTCTCCATGACGATCAAAAACTCTTAAAACACCTTCCATTACTGGAATGATTTTATCAGTTGCTAAAAACTTATACAATACATCGGCATGACGTGGTTGCGATCCTAAACCTCCACCAATCATAACTTTAAATCCACGCTCACCATTTTTAGTTTTTGCAATAAAACCTAAATCGTGCATGTAGGACAATCCGGTATCTTCATCAGAAGATGAGAATGACACTTTAAACTTTCGCCCCATTTCTTGACAAATTGGGTTACGTAAAAAGAAGCGAAACAAAGCATCGGCGTAAGGCGACACATCAAACGGCTCATTAACATCAATCCCAGCAGTTTCACTCGCCGTAACATTACGTACGGTATTTCCACATGCCTCTCTTAAAGTTATATCATCACGTTCTAATTCTGCCCACAATTCTGGCGTTCTATTTAAATCGACATAATGAATTTGAATATCTTGACGTGTTGTAATGTGTAAACGCCCACGAGAATATTCATCTGAAACTTCCGAAATTCTTCGTAATTGATTACTCTTAACTTTTCCGTAAGGCAATTTTATACGAATCATTTGTACGCCTTCTTGACGCTGACCGTAAACACCACGAGCTAAACGAAGACTTCTAAATTTTTCTTCATCTATTTTTCCGTTATGAAAAAGCTCAATTTTATTGGCTAATTCTATAATGTCGTTTTCTACAACTGGATTTTCTATTTCTGTTCTAAAACTTTGCATTCTATCCTTACCTTCATAATGAGAAGGAATTTATTTAGTGTTTGTTTTTATTTACTGAATGAAACCTGCTCCTACAGTATTATTGTTTTGCGTATCGATTAAAATAAATGACCCGTTTGTTCTGTGGTTTTTAAATTGATCGTAAAAAATAGGCTTGTTCAATTTGAAAGTCACTGATGCTATATCGTTAACTCCCAATCCAGAAACCTCAGTATCAATACCTGAATAATCTGGATGTATTTTATGATGAATGGCATCTACCTTTGCCAATACTTTATTAATACCGTGTTGCACCACATATTTAGAACCAGTTGTTAATTGTTTTGAATCCATCCAACATACATTAGCCGTAAATTGTTTTTCTATGGTTGGCAAATCGCCATCTTTAACAATCATATCGCCTCGACTTACATTAATATCGTTTTCTAAAGTAATGGTAACCGACGAACGCCTTGAAGCTGTTTCATACTTTTCATCATAGAAATAAATATCCTTTATTTTCGATTTTGTTTGCGATGGTAATACTACAATATCGTCTCCAACACTTAAATTACCGCCATATACTTTTCCTGCATAACCTCTAAAATCGTGAAAATCTTCAGTTTTCGGACGAATTACATATTGTACAGGAAAACGTGGTGTACCTATATTAAAGATATCGGCTTTATCCAATTGCTCTAAATGTTCTAATAAAGATTCTCCTTTATACCAAGACATTTTATCAGATTGATGCACAACATTATCACCCTTTAATGCGCTAACTGGAATGAATGTTATTTTTTGATCTTGATAATCTCTTTTACTCATCAATTCCGAAAAATCTGCTTTAATTTTATTGTATGTTTCTTCAGAATAATCAACCAAATCCATTTTATTAATGGCAACTACAACATCTTTAATTCGAAGTAAATTATTGATAAAAAAATGACGATTAGTTTGCTCAATCACACCTTTTCTAGCATCAATTAAGATTATAGATGCTTGAGATGTTGAAGCTCCAGTAACCATGTTTCTAGTATATTCTACATGCCCTGGAGTATCAGCAATAATGTAACTTTTCTTTTTTGTTGAAAAATAAATGTGCGCAACATCAATAGTAATCCCTTGTTCTCTTTCGGCAACTAAACCATCTGTAGCTAAAGAAAAATCTAAATAATCATAACCTCTTTGTTTACTGGTTTTTTCAATAGCTTCTAACTTATCAGTCGTTAATGATTTTGTATCGTAAAGAATACGACCTATTAAGGTGCTCTTTCCGTCATCTACACTTCCTGCTGTTGCAATTTTTAATACTTCCATAAGCCTCTCCCCAACCCTCTCCATAGGAGAGGGAGTTTATTCGGGTTATATTTTAAAATTTATTTTATTTTTATAAGTTCAATAACCTTACAGGGTTATATACGTTTTTTCACAAATTTGCTAGTTCCCCCTTTGGGGGCTAGGGGGCTTTCTAGAAATACCCTTGTTGTTTGCGTTTCTCCATGGCAGCTTCAGAGCGTTTATCATCAATACGCGCACCACGTTCTGAAATTGTAGAGTCTCTAATTTCTTCTACAACTTTGGTAATAGATACAGCATCAGACAATACAGCTGCTGTACAGCTCATATCTCCAACTGTTCTAAAACGCACCATTTTTTCTAATACTTCTTCGTTATCATCTCTATAAACAATACCGTCTTCTGCAGACCAAATCATACCGTCTCTTAAAAATACTTTACGTTTGTGTGCAAAATAGATTGATGGAATCTCAATATTTTCTCTTTCTATATAAGACCAAACATCTAATTCTGTCCAGTTTGATATAGGAAACACGCGCACATTTTGTCCGTGTTCAATCTCACCATTTAACATATCAAATAATTCTGGACGTTGGTTTTTTTCGTCCCATTGACCAAAATCGTCACGCACAGAAAAAATGCGCTCTTTAGCTCTTGCCTTTTCTTCATCACGACGCGCACCACCAATACATGCATCAAATTTGAATTCTTCAATAGCATCTAAAAGCGTGGTAGTTTGTAACATGTTTCTACTGGCATAACGACCAGACTCTTCCTTAACTTTGCCTTCATCAATAGAATCTTGCACATTTCTAACAATCAATTCTAAACCTAATTCTTTAACTAATCGGTCTCTAAACTCAATAGTTTCTGGGAAGTTATGCCCTGTATCAATATGCATTAATGGGAATGGTATTTTTGCTGGATAAAATGCTTTAACAGCCAATCTTACCAAAGTAATTGAATCTTTTCCTCCAGAAAACAACAGAACAGGTTTTTCAAACTGTGCTGCTACTTCTCTCATAATGTAAATCGCTTCATTTTCTAGTGAATTGATATGTGATGTATCTTTCTTCATATTCTTATTTTTAAGCGTGTAAACCACACTCTCTATTTTCTAATGCTTTTGTTGGATCGAAATATTTAAACTCGTTTGGTAAGTTGTTCTTATCTAAATAGCTGTCTAATTTTCCATCAGACCAATAATAGAAAGGACTTACTTTTAACACTCCATCTTTACTTAAACTAAAAATACCAATGCTATTTCTAAATGTGGTTTGCCCTTGACGTAAGTTTGTAAACCACACTTTTGGTTTATGCTCGTCCATAGCGCGTTTAAAAGGCTCTAACTTTACTTGCTCTGTAAATAACGCATGTTTAGGCGAGTCAATACTAGGAATTCCCATAACCACATCTCTATGCGCCGATGTGTGTTTTGGCACATATAAGAACACGTTTAGAGCTAAATCAGAAATAACTTGTTCTGCATGCTTATAAGTTTGTGGTGTATTGTACCCTGTATCGCACCAAACTACTGGAATTTGAGATTCAACTTTACTTACAGCATGCAATATAGCAGCTTCATAAGGCCTAAAATTGGTAGTTACTACTGCTTCCGTACTAAGCTCTAAAGCCTTTTGAATAATTTCGGCAGGCGTTTCTTTTTCAAAGCTTTTATTTAATTCTTCTATTTGATTTTCTGTTATCATCTCTTATCTATAATCTTATTTACCCCATTTAACGACATTCCAAACGCGTTCATGGAAAAAATACAAAACCAATTTTGTTATAAAATCTACAGAAGCTATAGAGGCAGCCAGTTTAATATCCTGTGCCAAGAAAAAGGAAACAGCCAAAGTGTCTAAAGTCCCTACAACCCTCCAACTTAAAGCCTTTGCAACACTTCGGATAGGTTTTTCTCCAACACTATCCTCTTTATATGTAGACTTTTCTTTATTTTTTAATAACATTTGCGCTATCATTTGTTATCATTTTACATTAATCCTATCGATTTAGTAGGAATTACAAATGTAATACTTTTTATAACACTACAAATAGTATTAACAATTTTTTTAGAATAATGGAGTATTTAAAGGATAAACGGAATAAAAAACTAAGAAATATTATATATTTTGCGATATTCTCAATGCTACTTCCCAGATAAATCTGCTAAAGTGGTATTTCTAAATACCTGAAGTGTGTTATCGCGTACTTGAATCATGAGTTTATTAACACTACATTTTTCTTCGTCTGGACAATCATCGCATTTTTCGTAAAAGTTTAAACTTACACATGGTACCATAGCAATTGGCCCCTCAAGAACACGCATCACATCGGTCATTTTAATTTCAGTTGGTTCTTGTCGTAAATAATACCCCCCGTGTTTCCCTTTTTTTGAACCTAAAACACCAGATTTTCTAAGAGTAAGTAAAATACTTTCCAAAAATTTTTGAGGTATGTTTTCACATTCTGCAATTTCGCCAACTGGCACAGGCAAATCGCCTTGGTTTCTTGCAATGTAAGTGAGTGCCTTTAAACCGTATTTTGTTTTTTTAGATAGCATGGTGCTAATATAGGTATTTTAGGAAAAGTTATGAATATTCAAAAACATTTAGTAGATAATTAGTAGATTAGTGAAATATACAGAATTCCAAAATAAAATATAAAATGAATGGGAAGAAAAAAAATATACGATAAAGTACCAACTCATGATAAAATGATGATTCCAACTTTGAAAGCTTTAAAGTTATTAGGTGGCTCTGGTTCTATAGATGAAATCAATGAAAAAGTTTATGAAGTCACGGGATATGATGAAGATATTTTAGAAATCCCACATGATGAAAATGGAGTTCAAACTAAAGTTGAATATCGACTAGCTTGGGCAAGAACTTATTTGAAAAAATATGGGTTAATTGACAATTCTTCTCGTGGTGTTTGGGCATTAATTAATAATGAAATTGATATATCTTCATTGAATTCTAATGAAATTTTAAAAACAGTCAGAGAACAAACTAGAAAACCTAAAACGGACAAAAAACAAACAAAAAAAGAGATTCAATCAAAAATAGATGAGGAAATAGAAGATCAAATTGATTGGAAAGAAAACTTAATTACTATTATTCTTAAAATTGAACCATCAGCTTTTGAAAGACTTTGTCAAAGAATTTTAAGAGAAAGTGGATTTATACAAGTTGAAGTTACTGGAAAATCTGGTGACGGTGGAATTGACGGAAAAGGAATAGTCAGACTAAATGGATTTTTAAGTTTTCACGTCTTTTTTCAATCGAAAAGATACAAAGGCTCTGTTGGTTCTGGAGATATAAGAGATTTTAGAGGAGCAATGCAAGGTAGAGCAGACAAAGGATTATTTATTACAACGGGGAATTTCACGAGAGAGGCAATAAAAGAAGCAACCAGAGATGGCGCTCCTCCAATCGATTTAATCGATGGAGAACTACTGTGTGACAAACTAAAAGAATTCAATCTTGGGGTAAAAACAGAACTTATCGAAGAGGTTTCAGTAAGCCCAGAATGGTTTTCAAAAATTTAAATTCTACCCCAAAGCCTGCTCCAAATCCGCAATAATATCATCTGCATGTTCTAAGCCAACAGAAACACGCACCAATCCATCGGTAATATTAACTACTAATCTATCTTCCTCAGCTAAACTGCTGTGTGTTGTACTTGCTGGATGCGTTACTATAGTTCTCGTATCTCCTAAATTAGCAGATAAAGAACATATTTTAATAGCATCTAAGAATTTTCGTCCTGCTTCAATACCGCCTTTAACTTCAAAAGCAACAATATTACCACCTAATTTCATTTGTCTTTTAGCGACTTTGTACTGCGGATGCGATTTTAAAAACGGGTATTTTACCCAACTTACTTTTGGGTGAGCTTCTAAAAACTCTGCTACTTTTAAGGCGTTTTCGCAATGTTTATCGACTCTCACAGCTAAGGTCTCTAAACTTTTAGATAAAGTCCACGCATTAAAAGGTGATAAAGCTGGTCCTGTATTTCTGGCAAACAAATAAATCTCACGAATTAAATCTGCATTTCCAACAGTAACACCACCTAAAACACGTCCTTGTCCGTCAATTAATTTGGTTGCAGAATGAATAACCAAATGCGCTCCAAACTTTATAGGCTGCTGCAAATATGGTGTTGCAAAACAGTTATCGATGACTAAAATTAAATTATGCTTTTTGGCAATATTTCCTAACAACTCTAAGTCGATAATATCAATAGCTGGATTTGTTGGTGATTCTGCAAATAAAATTTTTGTTTTAGGAGTGATAAAACGCTCAATCGTTTCAGGTTCGTTAATATTAAAATAACTGGTTTCAATATTCCATTTTGGCAAATACTTAGTTAAAAGCGTATGTGTTGAACCAAAAACTGAGCGCGCCGAAACAATATGATCGCCACTATTTAACAAGGCTGCAAAAGTTGAAAACACCGCTGCCATTCCTGTGGCGAATGCGTAACCACTTTCTGCACCTTCCATTTTACAAATTTTATCGACAAACTCTGAGGTATTTGGGTTTGTAAATCGGCTATAAATATTGCGTTCCTTTTCTTCACTAAAAGAAGCACGCATATCTTCGGCATCTTCAAAAATAAAACTTGATGTTAGGTATAACGGACTAGTATGTTCTAAAAATTCAGTACGTTGTAATTGTGTACGAATAGCTTCGGTTTCGAATTGTTTTTTCTGTTTACTCATTTCATTATTTTAAGCCACAAATTCACGAATCATTTATTTGTGTATTAGTGGCGTAATTATTTTATTAAAGATTAGAAAGATACTTCGACTGCGCTTAGTATGACATTACAATTCTTTAATTTATAGATTCCCGCCTTCGCGGGAATGACAATTTCAACGGAAACCTCAAAATAAAGATTTTGAGGAGTTATTTTTTAATTAATATGTTTCGACAACCTTAAAATATCTCCAAAAACACCTCGCGCAGTAACTTCTGCCCCTGCTCCTGCGCCTTGAATAACGATGGGTTGTTCACCGTAGGATTCTGTGAAAATTTCGAAAATGGCATCACTTCCTTTTACATGACCTAAGGTACTATCTTCTGGAATAGATACCAATTTCACTTCTAAGTTCCCTTTATCTTGTGATAAATCTCCTGATAAATCGCCAACATATCTTAAAACATGTCCTTCTTCTTGATTGTCTTTTATCTTTTTAAATTCTTCATCTAAAACATTCAACTGACTCAAAAATGATTCAACCGAAATATTTTGATAGGCTTCAGGAATTAAATTCTGAACCTCAACATCTTCAAATTCGTTTTGCAAATCTAACTCTCTTGCTAAAATTAATAGCTTTCTCGCCACATCGTTTCCTGAAAAATCTTCTCTCGGGTCTGGTTCTGTAAATCCTTTGTCAATGGTTTCTTGAATAATTTCGCTAAACGGTTTGTCTTCCACAGAAAAATTATTGAATAAATAACTTAAAGTTCCTGAAAATACACCTCTAATTCGAGTAATATTCTCTCCAGATTCATGTAATAATTTAATGGTATCTATTAAAGGTAAACCTGCGCCAACAGTAGTTTCATATAAATAATCCTTATTATTCTCTTTTAATTGAGCTCTTAAATGAGTATAAAAATCGTGTGAAATGGTGTTAGCAATTTTATTAGACGACACCAAATCGAAACCCGCTTCTACTAACGGTACGTAATTTGAATGAAACTCTGAACTTGAAGTGTTATCAACTGCAATTAAATTTTCTAAATGATGTGATTTTGCAAATGCTATAATAGATTCGATTGAACTTTCTTGTAAAGTAGATTTTAAATCATCTTGCCAATTTTCATTGACTCCCTTTTTGTTTAAAATGAGTTTTCTTGAATTGGCAATGGCGAACACATTTAGGTTAATGCCTTTGCGTTTTTCGATCTCATCTTTTGATTTTAAAATCTGATTGATTAATGCGCCACCAACACCGCCATGACCAAAAATGGCAATATTTATCTTTTTAGAAATTCCGAAAACCTCCCCATGAATTACATTAACAGCTTTATGTAATTGATCTTTTTTAACAACCAAACTTACATTTCTACCTGTAACCGTATTATTGAATAATAGTGGCGTAATTTGATTTTTTATTAAGGCGTTAAACGGTTTATGAAAAGAACTCAGCTCAATTCCAATGATTGAAATTACTGAAACATCATCAACCACTTCAATCTTATTTACATCTTGCGAGTAAAAATCGCTTTCGAATTCGCGCTCCAAAGCAATAACAGCTTGAGTCGCTTTTTCCGCATCAATAATTAACCCAATACCTCTTTCTGAAGATCCTTGAGAAATAATGCTCACACTAATACCATGATCGCTTAAAGCTCTAAAAATTCTGGCATCGACACCAATTTTACCTAATAATCCGCGACCTTCTAAATTTAACAACGCAACGTTGTCTAAAACAGATAACGAGGTCACTTCTTTTGAGCTTGGTTTTGCCGTAATTAGCGTGCCTTCATCATCAGGGTTAAAGGTGTTTAAAATACGAAGACTTATATTTTTTTCTACTAACGGAATTATAGTTTTAGCGTGTAAAACAGTAGCTCCAAAATTAGCTAATTCGTTAGCTTCACTAAAAGATAATTCTCTAATCTTTTGAGCATCTGCCACCAAATCTGGATTTGCCGTATAAATCCCGTTTACATGCGTGTAATTTTGAAGCTCTTCTGCATCTAAAAAATTTGCTAATAATGCTGCGGAATAATTACTCCCATTTCTTCCTAAAGTAGTGGTTTCTCCTTTAGAATTAGAAGCAATAAAACCTGTTACAATATTTACTATATCTGCATTTTGCTTAAAATAGTTACGAACGTTATCTTTTGATATTTGCGAAATTGGTTGTGCATTACCAAAGGTGTCATCTGTTTTAAATAGTTGTCTTGAATCTGTAGCCTTAGCTTTAACCCCTCTTTCATTTAATAAACTAGACAATAGTTTTATAGTTAACAATTCACCTTGTGCTAAAATTTCGTCTTTAGTTTTTTGACTGTAATCACGTAATAAACTAACACCTTCAAACAATTTATCAAGGATTGAAAATTCTTGTGAAAAATCAATTGTTTTTAAAGGCTCTTTTTGATAGGTCTTGAATGCTTGTAACGATTCTTGATAATCTTCACCTTTTAAAGTTTTGTTTAAAATAGCTTCTAAATCATCTGTGGCACTGCCTCTAGCCGAAACTACAACTGCAATTTTTTCGCCATCATTTACTTTATTTTCAATAATGGAAAGCACTTTATGTAATCCGTCTCCGTTTGCTAAAGATTTCCCCCCAAACTTTAATACTTTCATTTTTCTTTTTTTAGAATTTGGCACAAAAATGCCTTCTATTATTTTTTCTAATTGTTCGTGTTCTATTAAAAACGCATCGTGCCCATGTACCGAATTAATTTCATTATAAGTGACATTAGGATTTGTAACTGCTAATTGTTTATGGGTTTGCCTGTTTTCTTCGGCTGTAAAAAACAAATCAGAATCAACACCTATAATATGAATGCTGGCTTTGATGTTTTCTAAAACATTAAAATCGTTTTTTCTATTTTTTGTTACATCAATCGTTTTTAACAACTGATTCATTAATTTATAAGCTGAAAGCTGAAAACGCTCCTGTAATTTATTACCGTGATGTAGCAACCAACTTTCAACATTAAAAATCTCTAAATCATCATTTTTTGAGCGTTGGAACCGTTCTTTAAAAGACTCCGGTGTACGATAGCAAAGCATCGCGTGCATTCTAGCATCGTGTACCGGATTTTTAGAATTTAATAAGAATTGCTCTTGAATTTGGCAATTGGCAATTAACCAATCGGTCGATTTCCAATCGGTGGCTACCGTAATTAAATGCTCTGTAAAATCTGGTTTTAAAACCGCCATTTCCCAAGCAATCCCACCGCCCAAAGAGCCGCCAATAACTGCAAACAATTGGTCTATTTTTAATTCTTCTAAACCAATTAAAAACAGTTTTGCTATATCTCGTGCTACAAAATCTTTATAGTTTTCAATAACAAAACCATCAAAACCATTACCAGGAATATTAAAGGCTAAAACGGAGTATAGTTTGGTATCAATAACTTTATCATCACCTATTAAGTCTGACCACCAACCCTCTTTTCCAGCAACATTACTATTTCCTGTTAAAGCATGATTTACTAACACTATTGGTGCTGTACCTAAAGGTTTACCAAACACTTGATAGCTTAACTTTATTTCAGAATTTACCGCTTTACTTTCAGTAATAAAGTTTGAAATGATAATATGTGATAGCTCTTCTTTCAACTGTTATTTATTTTTTTAACATCTACAAGATTAAAACTCAATATGATTAAATAGTTTTAAATGCTGCTTTTAAGTCGTCTTTTAAATCGTCTATATCTTCAATACCAACAGATAGTCTGATTAAATCTGAAGACACACCTGCCGATGCTTGTTCTGCTTCATCAAGTTGCTGGTGCGTTGTACTTGCAGGGTGAATAATAAGTGATTTAGTATCACCAATGTTAGCAAGCAACGAAAATAATTTGGTGTTATCTGCTATTTTTTTAGCCGCATCAAAACCGCCTTTGTGTCCAAAAGTTACAATACCGCTTTGCCCTTTTGGTAAATATTTATCGGCTAGTTTTTTATACTTACTAGATTCTAAACCTGGGTAGTTCACCCATGCTATTTCATCTTGAGACTCTAACCATTTAGCAAGCTCTAAAGCATTTTCACTATGCTGTTTTATTCTAACTGGTAATGTTTCTAAACCTTGAATAATATTGAATGCGTTTGTTGGACTTAGCGCCCCACCAAAATCTCTTAAGCCCTCTAAAATTAATTTAAAAGTATAAGATGCAGCACCTAAAGCTTCGTGATAAACTAAACCATGATAACCTGCTGATGGCTCTGTGAATTCTGGAAATTTTCCATTTGCCCAATTAAAAGTTCCACCGTCAATAATGGCTCCTCCAATAGACGTTCCTTGTCCGCCAATATATTTAGTTAATGAGTGAATTACAATATCTGCACCATGTTTTAGTGGATTTAATAATACTGGTGTTGCTACCGTATTATCAACGATAAAAGGAACTCCAGCGGCTTTAGAATGTACTGAAATAGCTTCTAAATCTAATACATCTAATTTTGGATTTCCTAAAGACTCAACAAAAAAGGCTCTAGTATTATCTTGTACAGCATCAGCAAAATTCTCTGGATTTGACGCATCAACAAAAGTAGTTGTAATACCCAAACGCGGTAATGTTACGCTTAACAAGTTATATGTTCCACCATACAAACTACTAGACGCTACAATATGATCTCCAGCTTTTAACAACGTTAGTAGGCCTGTTGAAATAGCAGATGTTCCCGAAGCAAACACTACAGCTCCAATACCACCTTCTACTGCTGCCAGACGGTCTTGCAGTATTTGATTTGTTGGATTATTTAAACGCGTGTAAATGAACCCTAATTCTTTTAGTGAAAATAGGTTTGCCGCATGATCTGAATTATTAAAAACATACGATGTGGTTTGATAAATTGGCACTGCTCTAGTTCCTGCGTTTGTAGTTACATCATGCCCTGCGTGTAATGCGTTTGTTGCTAATTTTTGTGTACTCATTTTTCTAATATCTTATTTAGTTAAACTTAAAGATTCCCGCATTATTCATTGATTCAAATTTTAAATAATTGTATTCATGAATCTCCGATTTCGCGAGAATGACAAATTCAATTGAAACTTCGATGTAAAAAACATCTCAGAGTAACTCTTAGACTTAATAGAAAAATGTTAAAAAGAAATTATTAAAATTACTGAAAGTAATTTCGTTTGGTTATCTATCTAAAACACTAATTACATTAGTAGTTTAAGTAGAATTTAGCACCTTCTTTACAAGTAAAGGGTTGCTAAGGTTTCACAGGGTCTAATCCCTCCACCTTTCTTGATAACATTTCAATAAGTTATTGAACTTTGTGAATGCAAATATTCAGTTAGAAAAACTTAAAATCCTAATTTTTTTTGATTTTTTTTTGAAAAATTATGAATTTTGCGAAATTTCAGTTTGAAATTTATTACTAATTATGAAGCCAACGGGTTTGTTTTCAATTTTAGATTCTAACCACGAAATGATGTCTAAATAAAGGAATGCCCTACTTTGGTATGGATCATCTTCAAATTCCTTTAATTTTTTATGCAGCTTAATAAATTCTGCCTTAACATCTTGTGGGTAAATATCACCCAAACCTCTTAAAAATTTAATGAATTCTTTTTGCACTTCGTACAAGTCCTCCATTTTAATTAAAAACTTATAGGTGCTTTTTATTAATACATCTAAGTTATAATCCATTCCAGCTTCGTAATGCGCTACCAAGTTTAATATTCTAGAAAAACACAGTAAATCTTCGCGCATTTGAAGCGATTTATTGCTAATTATTTTTTCTAAAAACTGAATGCATTTTTTGTTTTCGCCTGCACCAAAATACATACTCGCTATCTTATAATAAAACACCATAACATGATGCTCGTCTATACGGTTTTTGTATTTCTTTAATTGCTCTAAAACCTCATCTATTATAGGTAGACCTTCAGCAAAACTACCTTCTATAAAATGCAAATTAAATTTGTTATTATAAATATATAAAAAGGCTAAACTTTCATTATTATCATCCAAAGGAAACCACTTTTCTTTAGTAACGTCTTCAAGCTTAAACAGTGTTTCTTTAAATTTTTCATAATGCCTTAAATAAAATAAAGCTTCTAATAAATAGTGATTTCCTCTTAAAAAAAAGACAGGATTTAGCACAATCATATCCTTATTTTCATAAAAAAGATTAACCCACTTAGTAGCATACTTATAACACGATAAAAAATCTAAGGTTAAAAAACTATACCATAAATAGGCCTTATATAACCATAATTTCTCCCTAAATCCTAACTTATTAATATCGTATTTTGGAAGTCTGTCATTAAAATATTTTGTTATGCGTTTATGTTCCGCATCATTTTTAATATAACCCGTTTTTAAAAACAAACCATATAATTGCAATGATATATTAGACAATTTACTAGCCAAAACATTTTGTAAACTAAGCTCTTTAGCCTGAACTGTTAACTCGTCTGCTCTATTATTTAAACTTCGAGTTATATATTGAGATTCAATTATTTTTTCAAGCTCAACAATTTCATAAGCAATGTTTTTTTCTTCGTTGTTTATTGCTAAAGTTTTGGCTTTATCTAGAATTTTTAAGCTTTGTTTATAAAGTCCTTTGTGATATAAAATAGTGGCAAAATCGAGTTGTTCTCGTATTTGAATCCTTACATTTTGATGTGACGGATTCAATCTTAAACTAATAAGAATCTGTTTATATAAATGCGCTTTCAGATTTGATAATTGCTGTTTTTTAACAATCCCTTTCTTTAAAATAACAGCTTCATCATAAACTGAAAGCTTATCAAGAATGTTAAAAAGCATCAAAAATTTTGAGTCTTCATTTACGCCCAATCTACCTACGTAAAGCTTAAACTGTCTTTTTTCTGATTTAGACAGCGACTTTACCAATACAAACAAATTATCTTTTTGCTCTTTTGTCATAATTATTAAAACATACTCAACTTGTTCATTTTCAATTATTTAAAAATCAAATACTTAAGTTAAACATCGTAAAAAATATATGTTGAATTCTCATTTTAAGAAACCAAAATATACATTCGTAATACAATACGAAAATATATTTTACTAAATGTCTGATAATAACGTCCAAATTTTTGATACAACACTTCGCGATGGCGAGCAAGTTCCTGGTTGTAAACTTAATACAGAACAAAAATTAATTATAGCAGAACAGCTTGATAATTTAGGTGTAGATATTATAGAAGCTGGCTTTCCTGTATCAAGTCCTGGCGATTTTAAATCGGTTGAAGAAATATCTAAAATTGTAAAGCATGCAACAGTCTGTGGCTTAACACGATCTGTTGAAAACGATATAAAAGTAGCTGCTGAAGCTTTAAAATATGCCAAAACACCACGAATTCATACGGGGATTGGCACTTCAGATTCTCATATAAAACACAAATTCAAATCGACTCAAGAAGATATTATTGAACGCGCAGTAAAAGCTGTTAGTTATGCTAAATCTTTTGTTGAAGATGTTGAATTTTATGCCGAAGATGCTGGTAGAACCGATAACGAATATTTAGCTCGTGTTTGCGAAGCGGTTATAAAAGCTGGAGCAACTGTTTTAAATATTCCAGATACCACTGGGTATTGCTTACCGCACGAATACGGTGCAAAAATTAAGTACTTAAAAGAAAACGTAAAAGGTATCGACAGAGCTATTTTGTCGTGCCATTGCCATAACGATTTAGGATTGGCTACGGCAAATTCTATTGAAGGTGTTATTAATGGTGCGCGTCAAATTGAATGTACTATAAATGGTATTGGAGAGCGTGCAGGAAACACAGCTTTAGAAGAAGTTGTTATGATTTTAAAACAGCATCCATACTTAAATTTAGATACTAAAATTCAAACCGAAATGCTTTATGGCATTAGCCAATTAGTGTCGGATAGCATGGGTATTTATACGCAACCAAATAAAGCTATTGTTGGTGCTAATGCTTTTGCTCATAGCTCTGGAATTCATCAAGATGGTGTGATAAAAAATCGTGAAACTTACGAAATTATAGATCCTAAAGATGTTGGTGTAACCGAATCTGCCATTGTATTAACAGCAAGAAGCGGTAGAGCTGCTTTAGCATATAGAGCAAAAAATATAGGCTACGAATTAACGAAGCTTCAGTTAGATGAAATTTACACTAACTTTTTAGATTTTGCCGACAAAAAGAAAGAAGTTGATGACTCAGATATTCATCAAATTATAGAGAATAGTAAAGTTTATAGCGAAATTATTTCAGCTTAAAATTAATATAGATGAAATTAAATATTGCCGTTTTACCAGGCGATGGTATAGGTCCAGAAGTTACAGCACAAGCCGTTAAGGTTTTAAAAGCTATAGCTATGGAATTTGGTCATCTATTCACCTTTAATAAAGCCCTTATTGGAGCTTCAGCAATTGAAAAAACGGGTAATGCCTTGCCTGAAGAAACCATTAGCATTTGCGAAAATGCAGATGCTATTTTATTTGGTGCTATTGGCAGTGCTAAATACGATATGGATCCTGATGCCAAAGTAAGGCCAGAATATGGGCTTTTAGGACTCCGAAAATCACTAGATTTATATGCTAATATCAGACCTGTTATTGCCTATGAAGATTTACTAAATAAATCTTCTTTAAAAATTAAGCAAATACGAGATACTGATATTTTAATTTATCGCGAACTTACTGGAGGACTTTATTTTGGAGAGAAAAAATTAACTAACGATTCGGCTTCAGATATTTGCGAATACTCACGTTTTGAAATTGAACGCATCGCACATTTAGCCTTTAAAGCAGCACAATCAAGAAAGCGTAAACTTACTTTGGTAGACAAAGCCAACGCCTTAGCAACGTCCCGCTTATGGCGTAAAGTGGTTCAAGAATTGGCATCGCAATATCCAGATGTAAAATTAAATTTTCTGTACATCGATAATGCAGCCATGGAACTTATTATAAATCCAAGGCAATTTGATGTTATTTTAACTGAAAACATGTTTGGCGATATTTTATCTGAAGAAGCTAGTGTTATTGTTGGCTCTATTGGTTTATTAGCATCGGCTTCAATAAACGATAAGCACGCTATGTTTGAGCCTATACATGGTGCGTATGGTAAATTTGCCAATAAAGGTATTGCAAACCCCATAGCATCCATTTTATCGGCTGCTATGTTGCTAGATCATTTTGGGTTAGAAAAGGAAGCTGCTTTGGTGCGACAAGCTGTAGATAAATCGTTAAAACTTCATATTACCACACCAGATTTGAATACCAAATACGATAATATAAGCACCACAAAAGTGGGTGATTTTATTGAAGATTATATAAACAATCCAGAAGAAACCAATTTAAACTTTAAAAATATTCATTTAGGACAGTCCACAATTATTTAATTATTTGAGTTAGTCACATTTATAAAATTTTTGGGATTTTAAAAGCGCATTTTTATAATGCGCTTTTTTATTTTGGTTATTTTTTGGCAACAGTATTTAAATCTGTTCAATCTCTTGGTAGATTACCTTTTTAGAGTTTTCAAATATTTCTCCACCAAACTCTTCATTATCCAATGAGATTATTGAAATATCTTTTATTCCCATAATCCCGAAAACGAATTTCAAGTAGGTAGTTTGAAAATTCATATGTTCGTTTTTCTCGTTTTCTCCATAACCTGTGTCGCCACGACTTGACAGAATGAACATTTTTTTATTTTCAAGAATTCCAACATAATCTCCGTCTGGTTCGCCTGAACGAAATTTCCAAGTTTCGTTAATTCTCATAAGTTGGTCGATGTAAGATTTTAATCCACTCGGAATTGACCAGTTGTACATTGGTGTCCCAAAAACATAAATATTATGCTCCTTAAACTCTTTAACCAGTTCATTACTAAATTCAACACCCGACTGGTTCTCTTTTGTTCTTTCTCTTGGTTTGATAAATGCACTTGCAATCCATTTTTCGTTTATGGATGGGATTTTTTCTAATCCAACTTCTCGGTAGGTGAAATTGTCATTAGGATTTTTCCTTCTCCAATTATCCTCAAAAAGTTGCGTTAGTTTTCTACTATGCGATTTTTCCTTTCTTACGCTTGCATTGATAATTAATACTTTGTTCATATTTTTAAATTTTGATTATGAAGCAAAGTTCTGAATTGAGAAAGTGAAAAAAATTGATGTAGTTTAAGATGCTTTTATTTTTTTACGCATTCTACTCAAAAATTCGGGAGTAATTCCCAAATAAGATGCAATTAGATAGTTTGGTATTTTTTCGGCAATTTTTGGGTAATTTTCTAAGAAATCTGAATATCGTTGTTCTGCATCAAGAATGTTGTTTAAGATTATTCTCCTTTGTAAACTCCCAAGATAATTTTCAAGGATGATTCTAAAAAAACGTTCAAGTTTTGGAACTTGCTTTAACATTTCTTGAAAAGAGTCGTAGCGGATTTGTAGTAATTTAGTTTTTTCAATGGCTTGAATGTTATAAATCGAAGAATTTTGTTTCTGAAAACTTTCAATATCTGTTGCCCACCAATTTTCAATTGCAAAATATAGGATTTCTTCCTTTCCTGTTTCAGGATTTATGTAAAAAGCTTTCAATGTTCCTTTAACAACAAAATTATCAGTTCGGCAAGTTTCCCCGTTTCTTAAAAGATAATCTCCTTTTTTAAGAGTTATTACTGTCCAAAAAGTCTGAATTAAATTTTCTTCTTCAGAACTTAATTTAATGTATTTTGAAATTAATTTGATTAATTGCTCTTTCATTCAAATTGTTGCCAACGACTTGATATGAAATCGTTTTAATGTTTTATATCTAATGCTAAACGGATTTAGCTAATTTTTTATAATAAAATCAAGGTACAGTTTTTATTTCGGAAACAAATACTCTGTAATAACTTTAGCAGCAGCTTCACTTCCTTTTTTAGAAGGATGAAAACCATCAGCTTCATAATAATCATAATTATTTGTTGCTCTAAAATGTTTTTTCCAAACTTCTCCAACAGGACATAACATAGCGTTATTAATTTTTGCTGCGTATTGGTGGTTATTTATTACGCCTTCAAATCTTTCAGGATGATTTAATGGTGGCCATACCATAAAGTAGACCAGTTTTGCATTGCTCTTTTTACACAAAACACTATACTTTTTACCATACTCTACTAGTAGTTGTTTGCCGTCTTGTTGCGATGATGGTCCTTGCTGAATAACAACAAAATGGTATACTTTGCTTGCTATTAGTTTTTGTACATCGCCTTCTTCCCAATGATCTGAAATAGCATAATTAGGTTTGGCTACCATTTTTGTGTTTACTGTAACGCCATGTTGTTTTGCTTGCTGTTTTACCAATAATGGTAAATTGTTAGTATAAGTTAAACTATTACCAATAAACAAAATATTAAACTCGGTTTGTTTCGACTGACTTTCTACTTGCAAAAAAAGACAAGCGCATGTAAAAAAGGTTAATATGTATTTGCTACAACTCATTGGTTACAAACTTGTTTCTGCATAAAAATTAATTACTTGTATTCTTATTCTTAAAGGTATCAAACTCTGATGCTTCTTCTACTTTTGGAAAACTATTGTTTGTTATATCTACATCGGCAAATTCAAAATTAGGATCAAGATTTACTTTAACAACCTCCTTTTCTTTTATAAAGGTTTGTTTAACCTCGTATTCGTTTCTGCGCCATATTTGAGCCGATAATTGGTCTATTTCTTTAGTCCCATCTTTATAAAGCCATTCAATAGTAACTGGCATTATTAATCCGCCTTTATTTTTAATGGTGACTTCATAAATATTTTTACCAGATATTTGTTTTCTAACTTCGGTTTCATCAATTCTAGATAAAAACTGACCGTAAGCAGCATCTGGCGTTGCTGTCATATTTATTACTTCTGGACCACTAGAAAAATCTTTAGCCTTAACCTCTGTGTTTTCGCCTTCAATTTTAAATTGCGATTTTTTATTTTTATCTTCAATATTAATGTCTTCTTCAAAAACCTTAAACCATTTTACATTGGTTAATTCCATATCCACATGATCGGTTGTAAAAAACCAACCTCTGTAAAACCAATCTAAATCGGTTGCGGTTGCATCTTCTAGTGTTCTAAATAAATCTGCAGGGTTCGGGTGTTTGTATTTCCAACGGTTTGCATATTCTTTAAAAGCTTGATCGAACAATTCTTTACCAATAATTGAGTTGCGCAACATTTGTAACCCAACGGTTGGTTTAATGTAAAAATTGGCTCCAAACTGATTGAATAATTCATTATCTGATGTTGTCATTATGGGGCGTAAAATATTTTTATCACCACTCATAAAAGGCACAATGCTTTTTGGTGTTGTGCTGTTAAAATTTGGGTAGCGTTCTGCAACGGTACGCTGATGCAAAAACGTATTTAAACCTTCGTCCATCCACATCCATTTACGTTCGTCTGAACTCACAATCATAGGAAACCAATTGTGTCCAACTTCATGAATAATGGTGCCTATCATACCCTGCTTAGCACGATTACTTATTTTACCATTTATAGCACGCCCACCATTAAAACTAATCATGGGGAATTCCATACCAATGTTCGAGGTGTTTACCGAAATACATACAGGATATGGATAATCAAACGTTGCTTCAGAATAAACTTCTAACGCATGCATAATCGCTTTTGTAGATTCTTCTTGCCATACAGGTAAGCCTTCTTTTGGATAAAAAGACATCGCCATAACCGTATTAGTTGGCAGCTTCACAGCTTGTGCATCCCACATAAATTTTCTGGACGATGCAAATGCAAAATCACGAACATTTGTAGCATTAAATTTCCAAGTTTTTAATTTTTTTGATTTTGTTTTTTCGTTAACTTCAGCTTCTTCTTTTGTAATAATCATTATAGGTTTATCAAATGACGCACGAGCTTTTTCCAT
The DNA here is from genome assembly GCF_000789235.1 of Wocania ichthyoenteri Th78. Classification (GTDB taxonomy): domain Bacteria; phylum Bacteroidota; class Bacteroidia; order Flavobacteriales; family Flavobacteriaceae; genus Wocania_A; species Wocania_A ichthyoenteri. Next base: position 2,559,935 of record NZ_KN525716.1, on the reverse strand, counting down.
CCTTTTTTGCTGTGTTTTTGTTAAAACAGCTTCACTATTTTGCAAACTTCCTGTTGAAGCAACAATATGGTCTTCAGGCACAGAAATCTCAACCTCGTAATTACCAAATTCTAAAGCAAATTCACCCAATTTTTGAAATTGTTGATTTTGCCAGCCTTCTGTATCATTATAAACAGCCATTCTAGGAAACCAGTGTGCAATTAAATAAACCGTATTATCATCTTCTGGAAAATATTCGTAACCTTCTCTAGACAATAAATACATGCTACGATCGGTAATTGGATACGACCAAGCTATAGAAAAACGCATAGAAGTACCAGATTTTAATGGTTCGTTGAGTATCACCTTCATCATCGTGTTATTAACCAACGATTTTATAGAATTACCGTTAATGTCTTTTATATATTTTATAGAATATCCAGCAGGAAAATCGATGACTCTAGTAAGAAATTGCATTTGTCTGGTATTCATACCTTCTTTTATACTATTGTTTATGCTTCCAAAATCTTCATTCCCTTTTTTATTTACATTTTGTTCCAACTGAATCCATAAATAACTTAAATCATCTGGAGAATTATTGTAATAAGTAATGGTCTCTTCACCAGAAATTGTATTGTTTACCTCATCTAAAACAGCTTTAATTTTATAATCTGCACGTTGTTGCCAATACGCTTTTCCAGGAGCTCCACTTGCAGCACGATAAGCATTTGGAGGTGTTATCATATTATCTATTGGCTCAAATTTACCTTCCCAAGGCTGGGTTTGAGCACTAGTTATTAAAAATGAAAAAATGGTTAAAAATGGAAACAGAAAAGAACGCATAGTAATTATATGTATTTGAGTTAGTCGCGTACAAGATAATAAATATTGATACCGTTTTTTGTTAAATTCTTTATAAGAATAAACTTAAGCTTTTACTTTCTTAAAAAGATTTAAAACAAATTGATTTTTGTTGTTAAATGTTAAAGTGTTCAGTACATTTGCAGCCCAAAAAAGAATAAACATGAGTAAGAAAGAAACAATAACTTTTGATGTATTAATTGAAATCCCAAAAGGAAGCCGAAATAAATACGAGTACGATTTTACATTACATAAAATCCGTTTTGATAGGATGTTGTTTTCATCAATGATGTACCCTGGGGATTATGGTTTTATACCTGAAACATTAGCTCTAGATCATGACCCATTAGATGTTTTAGTATTAGGAGCAGAACCTACATACCCAATGGTAGTAATGGAAGTACGACCTATAGGTGTTTTCCATATGGCAGATGAAAAAGGACCTGACGAAAAAATTATTTGCGTACCCGTATCCGATCCTATTTGGAGTAAAAACAAAGACATTAGTGATTTAAATCCTCATAGAATAAAAGAAATTGAACACTTTTTTCAAGTTTATAAAGATTTAGAAGAAAAGAAAGTAGATGTTGGCGGATGGGGAAATGCTCAAGAAGCTATTGAAATTTATAACAAATGCGTACAACGCTATGATGAAAGTGAGCACAAGAAAAAAAGAACTTTCACTATATAGTAACAATTAAAAACATTTTAGTTTAAAAATGAACCATCTTAAATTTAAGGTGGTTTTTTTTATCACTTATATTTTCCTATTTTAGGCATCGTTTAAAAAAATTATTAACTAATACTAACTAACTGAATATGGAATTAATAGTAAATTATTTACCTGTTTTTGGTGTTTTGGCACTAATATTTGTTTTAATTAAAAGTGGCTGGGTTTCAAAACAAGAAGTAGGAGATGCAAAAATGGCACGAATTGCAAAAAACATTGCAGAAGGAGCTATGGCATTCTTAAAAGCTGAATATAAAGTTTTAGCAATTTTTGTTGTTGCAGTCGCAATTCTCTTATATTTTAAAGGTAACGCCGAAGAAGGCTCTAACGGAATGGTAGCAGTATCATTTATTGTTGGCGCAATCTGTTCTGCCTTAGCAGGATTTATTGGAATGAAGGTGGCAACGAAAGCTAATGTTAGAACAACACAAGCAGCACGTCAATCATTAGGAAGAGCATTAGAAGTAGCATTTGCTGGTGGAGCTGTTATGGGGTTAGGTGTAGTAGGACTAGGTGTTTTAGGGCTTAGTGGTTTATTCTTGATATATAGCGGACAAGGTTGGGAAATAGGAGAAATTCTTAACGTACTTTCTGGATTTTCATTAGGAGCTTCATCTATTGCCTTATTTGCACGTGTTGGTGGAGGAATTTATACAAAAGCAGCCGATGTTGGAGCTGATCTTGTTGGTAAAGTAGAAGCTGGTATTCCAGAAGATCATCCTTTAAACCCTGCAACAATTGCAGATAATGTAGGTGATAATGTTGGAGATGTAGCTGGTATGGGTGCCGATTTATTTGAATCTTACGTAGGATCAATTATTGGTACTATGGTTTTAGGAGCTATTTATGCAACATTACCAGAATTTCAAGGTGCTTTTGATGGCTTAGGAGCTGTCTACTTACCTTTGGTACTTGCTGCAGTAGGAATTATTATGTCTATTTTAGGAACTTTTTTCGTAAGAGTAAAAGACGGAGGAAATCCTCAAACTGCTTTAAATATCGGAGAATTCGGATCGGCAGGCTTAATGCTGGTAGCCTCTTATTTTATAATTAATCAAATGCTACCAGAATCTTGGGTTGATGCAGGAACAACATATACCTCTATGGGTGTATTTTGGGCAACCATAGCTGGTTTAGTTGCAGGTTTAGCAGTTGGTAAAATTACAGAATATTATACAGCCACTGGAAAAAAACCTGTAATGTCTATTGTAAAGCAATCAGAAACTGGAGCTGCAACAAATATTATAGCTGGTTTAGGTGTTGGGATGATGAGTACAGCAATTCCAATTTTATTAATTGCAGCCGCCATTATGGTGTCTCATCATTTTGCTGGTTTATATGGTATTGCTATTGCAGCAGTTGGGATGTTGGCGAATACTGGTATTCAATTAGCTGTTGATGCTTACGGACCAATTTGTGATAATGCAGGTGGTATTGCTGAAATGGCAGAATTACCTAGTGAAGTTCGTGAACGTACCGATAAGTTAGATGCTGTTGGAAACACTACGGCAGCTATTGGTAAAGGATTTGCTATTGCTTCTGCCGCATTAACAGCCTTAGCATTATTTGCTGCCTTTATGAAAACTGCAAATGTAACATCTATTGATGTTTCTAGACCAGATATTATGGCAGGATTATTAATAGGTGGTATGTTACCATTTGTGTTTTCTGCTTTATCAATGAATGCTGTAGGTCGTGCAGCTATGGCAATGATTGAAGAAGTTAGACGTCAATTTAGAGATATACCTCAATTAAAAGCGGCACTAGAAGTTATGAGAGCTGTTGATTCTGACATGTCTAAAGCTTCTGATGCTCAAAGAAAAATATTTGATGAAGCTGACGGTGTTGCAGATTATGGAAAATGTATTGATATATCTACAAAAGCTTCGATTAGAGAAATGGTATTACCTGGATTATTAGCAATTGTAGTTCCTGTATTAGTTGGTTTTGGAGGACAATGGTTTGGTGTTGGAGGTGCTGAAATGTTAGGAGGCTTATTGGCAGGGGTAACTACCTGTGGTGTACTAATGGCAATCTTCCAATCGAATGCTGGTGGCGCTTGGGATAATGCTAAGAAAACTATTGAAGAAGATGGTAGAAAAGGAACAGAAACACATAAAGCTGCCGTAGTTGGAGACACTGTTGGAGATCCGTTTAAAGATACTTCTGGCCCTTCATTAAACATCTTATTAAAATTAATGAGTGTTGTGGCATTAGTTATTGCACCAAGCATTGCAATAACAACAGATGGTATTACTGCTTATACAGAAGAAAAAGAAGCTACAGAATTAGTAGCTCAAAATATTTCGAAAGAAATCAAAGTAGAAATGAATGAAATTGAAGATGGTGTTTTTAAAGCAGTGGTAACTACCCTTATAAACCAAAATGGAGAAAAGTCTACTAATTATGTAACTTTTGAAGGTACAGAAGCTGAAGTGAAAGCTAATGTTGAAGCTTTGAAAACTGAAGATAATAGTTAATTCACAACTATAATAAAACATAAAAAACCACGTAATAAGCGTGGTTTTTTATGTTATAAGTAAGGTTGATATTAATGTTTCTTAGGGTGATCTCTATTCATTTCTGTTATATCTACACTTGTAGCTGCTTTACCTAAAAAGTGTTTACTAAAATGATCTGCTCTTAGCCAAAATGAATATTCTGTCATATTACCAAAACCATGACGTTGACCAGGCATAAGCATAAAATCGAATCGTTTATTTGCTTTAATTAATGCATTCGCCATTCTAATAGTACCTCCAGGATGTACATTGTTATCTATATCTCCCGTAATAAGCATTAATTTGCCTTTTAAGTTTTTTGCAAGCGATTGGTTTTTGTCAATAGCATATTTGTATTTGCTATTTCCATCGGCATCTTTTTCTTCTTGAATACCATGATGAGTTTCACTCCACCAACTGTTATACATAGAGTTATCGTGATTTCCAGCAGAAGACACTGCAGCTTTAAAGAAATCTGGATAAACTAACATAGCTGCTGTAGACATAAATCCACCTCCTGAGTGCCCATAAATACCAACCTTATTAAGGTCTATGTAAGGATGTTGGTCTGCAAGTTGTTCAGCAACATATTTTTTATCTGCTAATCCATAATCTCTAAGATTACCATAACCATAGTTGTGGTACCATTTTGATCTATTTGGATGTCCGCCTCTATTACCTAGAGTAACCACTATAAAACCTACTTGAGCCATACGGTCTAATCTATCCATTCTAACCGAAAATGATTTATTCACAGCTTCAGTTTGAGGTCCAGGATATACGTATTCTAATAAAGGATAAGATTTAGTTTCATCAAAATCAAAAGGTTTGTACATCACGCCATAAATATCTGTAATACCATCATCTGCTTTCATTTTAAATGGCTCAGGAAACTTATAGCCAGTAGCCATTAATTGCGACAAATCTGCTTCCTCAAGATTCATAATAACTGCTCCTGTACTACTACGCAATTCAGACTTAGGGACTGTATTTACTCTAGAATAGTTACTAACAAAGTACTTATTAGAGTCAGACATACTTGTACTTGTATTATAGTTACCCGGATTTATATTCTTTAAACCCGTCCCGTTTAAGTTTATTCTAAATAAATGCTCGTAATATGGGTCTTGATTTTTGGTAACACCATTTGCAGTAAAATATAAAACGCGTTCTTTTTCATCAAAATTAGTATACCCATTAACATGATACTCTCCATGTGTTACTTGACGTTTTAATTTTCCGTTATTATCGTAAAGATAAAAATGTGCCCAACCATCGCGTTCTGACCAATGCAATAGCTCTTGCTCGTTATTTATCAATACTAAAGGCCTAACCTCAACATAAGTGTTTAGCTCTTCTTTAATTAATGTTTTTACATCTCCTGTTTCAATATCTGCAACAGATATATTAATTCTTTTCTTATCTCTGCTTTTGGTGTTGAAATATATCTTTCCTTTTTTAGAAAGCAATAACGACGGTTGAAATTCATCAGACCTATTGGATTGTTTTCTAGGGGCTCTATAAATAGAAATATCTTGCTGTACCGTAGTATCTAGTTTAACTTTTTGTACTTCTTTAGATGGTATATCGAAAACAAGAATCTCTCTTTTATAATATTCTTCTTCACCAGGCATATGGTATTTATAAGTTTCTAAAGTTGGACGTTTTTTAGAAACCGAGTTAATTACCCATAAATCTTTTATATGCCTAGAATCTGTTTTTTGAAACACAAATTTTTTAGAATCATGAGACCATATGCCATAAATATTTTTACGGTCGTCTTTATTTTTCTCTTTGGTTTCATTGTTTTCTCCTCTGCTTCCGCCTCCATATCCAAAATGTTCTACACCATCTTTTGTCCATTGATTTTCTACAATAGTTGTATCTTTTTCATCTTTTACCGCTTTTAAAAAATTCTCTTTATCCATCCAATACAAATTGAAATTTTTAGAGAATAAAACAATGGTGCTATCAGGAGATATATTTGCCCATTTCTTCCACTTTTTATCTTCTTCTTTTTTATTGTCTATTACGGCTAAACCATTACCGCCTAATTTATATTCAAAATGATAAACCTTATTCTCCATTTTAGGAGCTTTCTTTTTGGTTTTTTTTGTAGAAATAGAATCTTGTTTAGTAGAGGTAGTATCTTCTTTTTTAACAGCTTCTTTTTTTTCATCAACAACTTCAACTTTCTCCTTTGAAGTAACCCTAAACCTAATAGCAGTTTCGTTTTTAACAAACTTAAAATTAAATCGAGGTAAGTGTTTTGCATCGTATGGATCTTTTGTTATTTCCGATAACCATTTAGCCATTTTTGCATTATCAAATAATTTTGTTCTACTGCGCTTATCGGCATCAACAATGTAATAGTTTGAGCCGTCAGTTGTTTTATATTGATACCAAAAACGATTTCCATTTTTCAACCAATTTGGTCTAACGGAAGTAGAATGCACAAGCTTGCCAATGTTAGTTGGTGAAAACTTTGATGCTAATCGGTAATTAGGTGTTGGCACTTCGTTGTTAACCTCTTGTCCAAATAATGAATATGCATTTAATAGGATAAGACTAAAGAGTAAAGTAATTTTCTTCATTAATTTGAATTTAGAATACGTATGAGTAATATATTATAAACAAAAGACGTAGTTTTTATAAATTTCCCTTATGTGATTCATGTTAAAACTATCTTAAATTTTTATTTTATTGAAACAAAGAATAATCTAAATGGCAATTTAAATAAATAAAAGTGGTTGTAAACTAGTTCTCTTTTTTTGTATTTTTAAAATGAATTATAAAGACTTATGTTCAAGAAAGACCCACTTCAAATTATAGCTTTTCAAACCTACGGAACATCTAATCACTTATATTTAAGAGGAAGAGCTATTGAAGATGAAAGTATTAATTTGAAAGTTAAAGGCATATTTAAATTACTTTTAAATGCATGGAAACGTTTTGAAACTGACGAAATAAAGCATACAGAACTCATGATTAAAATGGGTGATGATAATTTTTTTTATACCAAAACTGACAATAAAGGCTATTTTTTATTGGATGAACAAGTTGATGATATTAGTAAATATATTAACGAAGAAGGCTGGATTAAATTAGAGTTTTCCTATAGGGAAGAACACTTAACTAGACCTATTCAATCTGAAAATCGTTTTCCAGGAGAGATGCTTATTCCGTCAGAAAAAGCAACATTTGGTGTTATTAGTGATATAGACGATACGATACTACATACGGGTTTAACCTCTGTTTTAAAGTGGCGGGTTTTAATAAATACGCTTCTTACTTCAGCAGGAAAACGTTTGCCTTTGGAAGGCGCTCCAGAATTCTATCATTTATTACACCAAGGCAAAACAGGAAACGAAGCAAATCCTATGTTTTACGTAAGTCATAGTCCATGGAATTTGTATCGGTATTTAAATTATTTTTTAAAAAAGAACAACTTTCCAAAAGGACCTATAATTTTAAGAAATTTTCCAAGTCCTTTTTCAAAAAAGAAAAAGAATGAAAAGCCACAAAAGCAAAAAGAAATTATTAATCTTTTAAAAACTTACCCTAATCTTAAGTTTATTTTAATAGGAGATAGTGGTGAACATGATCCAGACATTTACCTTGAAATTGCAGAAACTTATCCAGATAGGATTTTGGCTATATATTTAAGAAACGTTAATCATAAAAAGAAAATGCTCAGAGTTACTGGCTTATATAAAAGTTACAAAACAACACCAGCGTTATTAATTGAAAGTAGTAAGCAAGCCATAGAACACGCAAGAAAACATGGTTTTATAAAGGATTAAAAAAGCCCATTAATTTCGGCTTCCACTTTATTAATAATGCCACCTAAATCTTCGGGGTTTGATACAAAATCTAAATTATCTACATCTATAATTAGCAAATTGCCTTTGTCGTATTTAGAAATCCAAGCCTCATAGCGTTCGTTAAGTCTACTTAAATAATCTATACTTATTGAGTTTTCGTAATCACGACCACGTTTATGGATTTGTTCAACTAAATTAGATATAGAGCTGCGTAAATAAATAAGTAAATCTGGACCTTGTACAAAAGATTCCATAAGATTGAAAAGCGATGAGTAATTTTCAAAATCACGATTAGTCATTAAACCCATAGCATGCAAATTGGGTGCGAAAATATGAGCATCTTCATAAATGGTTCGGTCTTGAATAATGTCTTTACCACTTTCTCGAATTTGAGCCACTTGACGGAATCTGCTATTTAAAAAATACACTTGCAAGTTAAAACTCCAGCGCTCCATTTGATTGTAAAAATCGTCTAAATACGGGTTATCTACAACATCTTCAAGTTGTGCTTCCCACTTATAATGTTTTGCGAGTAATTTTGTAAGCGTAGTTTTTCCTGCGCCAATGTTTCCTGCAATTGCAACGTGCATAATTTTTAATCTTTTATTAGTTGGTATTCATGAAGAAATTCATTGTCGTAAATATACAAGCTTCCTCTGGTTACTAAAAACTGTTTTATTAACAATTTTGGTGTTTCAATAGGGGTAATAACCTGACTGTTTTTTGGTAAATAGTACAAGCTTTTATCGCTGGATTGAAGCACTATGTTGCCATAATTTAAAGCCAAGGCCGTATAGTTTTTATTTTCGATTTTATAAATAAGACTACCATAGGCATCGTATTTATATAAGTACTTTTCTGTAAGCAACCAGCAATAGGTATAACTGCTTACAAGCTGAATTACAAGCGACTGCACGGGGAGTGCTTTTGCCCAAACCTCTCCGGTTTTATAGTTGAAAAGTTCTAATTGTTGCAAATCCTGATTAAAAACCCAAAGCTTGCTGCCAAAACCTGTAGAAACATGCGATATATTTTTATACGGTTTTATGGTGTTGAAATCGATTTTGTCCATTTCGGAAAATCGATTGTCTAAAACCACAATCGTATTAAAGTTTTTGTAAAAGACTTTGATTTTTAAAGGACTAAAAGCATCAACCGTTGTGATGTCTCCCAATTGTACGTTGCTGTAATTATAAATAATAGCGTCTTTATGTTTTCTAAATAAAGTGTTGTTGTCGATATATTTAATGACTTCGAAATCGCTGACTTTATCAACAGAAATTATGCTTTCTGCTTTAAGCTCAATTTTTTTAACGAATGTCGTTTTAATCGTTTTTTGCGGAAACGCGACTATGGAAACAAAAAAGAAAAAGAAAGGTATTAATCTCATTAATTTAAACTGAACAAACCTTAAGCAATCATATTGTAAGTAAGGTTCGTTTCTGCATTTTATCTTAAATACCCATTATGGGTTTTCATTGTATTCGGAAAAATACAAAAATCAAACCACATTCAGCAAATTAGTTTATATCCAAACCCACGAACATTTAAAATTTGAATGCTTTCGTCTTGATTTAGTTTTTTGCGAAGCTTGGTAATAAAAACATCCATACTTCTCGCCGAGAAAAAATCATCATTACCCCAAAGTTTTTTCAGAATTACAGACCGATTTAAAACCGCGTTTTGGTTTTTAATTAAATGAAACAACAAATGGGCTTCACGATGAGTTAACTGCACGGGTTCTTCACTGTTAAATTGCAGTATTTGCTTGGGGAAATTAAAGGTATAATGCCCAATTTTTAAGATTTCCACGTTTTTTTGAAGCTCGGTTCTACGCAATAAATTATTGATTCTAACAATTAACTCTTCTATGCTAAATGGCTTTTTTAAATAGTCATTTCCGCCAATAGAAAAACCCTCAACTACATCTTGGGTTTGCGATTTTGCAGTTAAAAATATAATAGGAATAGTGTTGTTTTCCAATCGTATTTCTTTAGCTAAAGTAAACCCATCTTTTTTTGGCATCATTACATCTAAAACTAGAATTTCTGGCTGCTCTTTTTGATAGGCTTTTAAAGCAACCTCACCATTTTCGCATAACAAAACTTTAAAGTTTCGGGTTTCTAAACTCTCTTTAATTATTTGCCCTAATGCAGGCTCGTCTTCTGCTAAAAGTACAGTTATTCGCTTATTCATTTGGGAAAGACATTTTAAAAGTTGTTTGATTATTTTTTATATCTAAATGAATAGTGCCACCATGCTTTTCTGTGATTTTTTTAGCATAATACAAACCAATTCCAAAGCCTTTTATATCGTGTGTGTTCCCTTTTGAAACACGATAAAATTTTTCAAAAATCTTATCTTTATTTGCTTTTGTTAACATATTTCCATCATCTGAAATAGTAATGGTAAAGGCAATTGAGTTTTGAGTTAAATCAATATTAATAGTATTTCCACCGTACTTAATAGCATTATCTAAAATGTTATTTATGGCATTTTCAAAATGAAAAGCGTCAACATTAACAAATATGTCACTTAAAGTTGCTTTATATAGTATTGTTTTTTCAGTTTGTATTTTATGCTTATCAACAATGTTTTGTAATATATTGGTAATATTATATTGATCCTTTTCAAGCTTTAAGCTATCGCTATCTAAAGTGGCGGTTTCCAGTAATTTTTCAACCATAATATTGAGTTTGGAGAGTTGATTGTTAGACATTTCCAAATAGGTTTTTGTTTTCTCTTTATCATCAATGGCATTAAAGTTTTTAATGCTTTCAATAGCAACGCCAATAGTAGCAATTGGGGTTTTAAACTCGTGGGTAATATTGCTAATTAAATCGTTTTTTACTTCAGCTAGTTGCTTCTGGTTTTTAATGATTTTTAAAAGATACAGCAAACAACTAATAACGGTTAAAACAAGAATTGTGGATATTAAAATACTAAGTGCGCTTCTTTTTAATATGATTTTTGTGGCGTTTGGATAAGCAATTTCTAAGCTTTCGTTTTGCTTTAAAAAGGTAGATTTAGATGTGGTTCTTAAAAAATCAGAGCTTTCAATTGCGGTATTAAAGGTGTTAAAAACACTATCGTTTTTATAATGTTTTAACGCGAAATTAATATCTAATAGTTTTCTTTTAAATTCATCTTTTATAATAGGATTTAGTTTTTTAAAATCTAAAGTATCATTATGAATAGATATAAAAATAGAAGTAATTCCTTTTATAAGTTTTAAGCTATCTGAAGCTTTTTTGCCTCTAATAACTTTTATTTGTTTGATATGATTTTCTCCTTTTGAAAATGTAAAACCACTATCTGACCCTTTTATTTGTGTAAAACCTGTAATTTCTTTATGGATGTCGCCTCTATAATTTTCTTGAACTTTTCTAAAAATAGAATCTGTATTTAAACGATTTAATTGATTTTTAAATTTTAAACTATCATTCTCAATATCAATAAAAGTCATTTGGTTAGCTTCTGCTAAATCTGCATAATACGTATCTAAAGCATTATCAAAACCAACCTGTACTTGGTTTATAAAGTTCTGTTTATTTTGCAAATAATTTTTGTAATTCCAATAGCATTGCACAACTATAGTTAATAAAATAGTAGTTACAATTAAATATAAAATCCATTTATATTTCTTCTCATTCATATTTCAAAAGTAAAGGTTAAACCGATACAAAACCAATGGGTTAACACTCGTTAACACTTGTTAACTATTTAAAGCCATTTTACTTTTCATATTTGTAATTCATTAATCAAAAAACGAACAGTAATCAATTTAAAAAAACAACATGAAAACAATTATTAAAATCATTATTGTAGCATTAACTTTAGTAGTAGCAAATGGGAATGCACAAGATTTTCAAGGTGTAGCTACTTATAAATCACACAGAAAAGTGGACTTGAAAATGAACAATGAAAACATGACCGATGCCATACAAAAACAAATTCAAGAGCAAATACGAAAACAATTTCAGCAAGAATACACCTTAACGTTTAACAAAAACGAATCAATTTATAAACGAAATGAAAAGTTAGAAGCACCTTCGCTGGCTCAATCTGGAATTCAAATTAGAATATCGGAAGGATCAGATGTGATGTATAAAAATGTAAAAGAAAATAGATACACCAATAAAACAGAAACTTACGGAAAGCTTTTTTTGATAAAAGACACGTTAACCAATAGAACATGGGAATTGGTAAACGAAACTAAAAATATTGGCGACTACACTTGTTTTAAAGCTGTTTTTAAAGACAATTATACCACACAAACTTTTACTGATAAAGGCGAAACCGAAGAAATAACAAAAGACCGAACCACAACAGTATGGTACACGCCACAAATCCCTGTTAATAATGGTCCTTCAGATTTTTATGGACTTCCAGGATTGATATTAGAGGCTAACGATGGTGATTTAACATTGGTTTGCAGTAAAATTGTTATTAACCCAAAAGAGTCTGTAAAAATTGAAGAACCCACAAAAGGCAAAGCAGTAACACAAGCAAAATTTGACGAAATAATGGACAAAAAATCCAAAGAAATGATGGAGCAATTTCGTACTCGAAGAGGTAGCGGCGATGGCGAAAGGGTTATGATTAGAGTTGGCGGATAAATAAATTGGTTTTAAATTAAACCATTATAGTTTTTAAAAGTCTTAATAGATATTTAATATCTAACCTAAAAGATTTTATAGAATGAAGATTACTGCTTTTTTTAAATATTCTGTTTCTAATTTAATACTACTTATTTCCTTTTTTTCTTTTACTCAAAACAATTTTCAAGGTAAAGCATACTACATGTCGAAAACATCTATCGACATGAATAATTTTGGGCGACCTGGAATGAGCGAAGAACAAAAAAAGCAAATTGCAGAACGTATGAAAAGTATGTTTGAAAAAACTTATGTTTTAACCTTTAATAAAACAGAATCTATTTATAAAGAAGAAGAAAAATTAGAAGCTCCTGGTCAAGGACAAGGCGGAAGATTTAGAGGCATGATGTCTAGCTTTACAGGTGGCAATCAATATAAAAACATAAAAGAAAAGTTGCTTTTACAAGATCAAGAATTATTCGGAAAACAATTTTTAATTAAAGATTCTTTATCTCCAATACATTGGATAATGGGCAGCGAAACAAAGCAAATAGGACAATACACGTGCTTTAAAGCTACTGCAACAATTGCTGATTCTAGTTTTAACTTCACAAGATTTAGAAGACCTTCAGAAAACAGAACTAATAAGCAAGACTCAACTAAAACTAAAGAACCTAAAACCATCGATTCTAAAAAGTTAATTCAAGTTGAAGCGTGGTACACACTTCAAATTCCAATTAGCCAAGGACCAGGTGAATATTGGGGTCTTCCAGGTTTAATCTTAGAAGTAAATGCAGGAAGAACAACTATTTTATGTTCAAAAATTGTTATGAACCCAGAAGAAAAGGATGAAATTAAAAAACCTTCAAAAGGAAAAGAAGTAACCCAAATGGAGTACAACAAGATTTTAGAAAATAAAATGGAGGAAATGCGTGAAAACTTTAGAAGAAGGCGACGATAACAAAATAGCAAAAAAGATAAATTAATAAGCTAAAAAAAATACTTAATGAAATTAAAAATAACCACGCTACTTATATTAATAACAAGTACAGTTTTTGCCCAAATAAAACTACAAGGTGTCGTAAAAGACAGTATAGGTAACCCACTTGAATTGGCAAATGTAATAGCCATAAACCAAGAAACTCAAGCATTAGAATCTTATGGAATTACAAATGATGAAGGGCGCTATAAATTAAATTTAGAAAAAAACACCAACTATAGTTTACAAGTAAGCTATATAGGCATGAAGGCTTTTAAAGAAACTATTTCTACCAAAGAAACAGATATGATTAGAAATGTTTCAATGCAAGCAGACAATGCTTTAGACGCTATTGAACTTACATACGAAATGCCCGTAACAGTAAAAGGCGATACATTAATTTACAATGCTGATTCATTCAAAAATGGTACAGAAAGAAAGCTTGAAGATATTTTAGAAAAATTACCAGGTGTAGAAATTAATGATGATGGGCAAGTAGAAGTAGAAGGTAAAATTGTTAATAAACTCATGGTTAACGGAAAAGATTTTTTTGATGGCGACACCAAATTAGCAACAAAAAACATTCCTTCAAATGCGGTTGATAAAGTGCAAGTATTACGAAATTATTCCGAAGTTGGTCAGTTAAGTAGTGTCACCAACAATCAAGATAATGTAGCAATAAATATAAAACTTAAAGAAGGCAAAGAGAATTTTTGGTTTGGTAATATTACCGCTGGCGGAGGTGAATCTCCAGATAATGAACTTTATTTAGTGCAACCAAAGCTGTTTTATTATAGCCCTAAATTTAGCCTTAATTTTATAGGTGATTTAAACAATACTGGAGAATTGGCATTAACACGTCGCGACCTTCGCGGATTTGGTGGCGGTTTTCGAGCACCAAGTAGAGGCAGTGGTACTAGCATTAATTTAGGAGATAACGGACTTAACTTTTTAACAAGTCAAAACAATGCTCTTGAAATTGAGAACAAATTAGCAGCATCTAATTTTAGCTATTCTCCAAAAAAAACATTAGATATAAGCGGGTTTGCAATTTATAATAGCAGTCGTATTATGTCTAAAGAAACAAGCTTTGTGCAATATGCCGATGCCGATTTAGGAATACCTGACGAAGCCACCGAACAAAATAGTAAAGAACGCTCCAATCAAGGTTTAGCAAAATTAAGTGCATCTTACAAACCTAATTTTAATAATCAATTAGATTATGATATTTTAGGACGTTTTTCAAAAGACGTACAAACTCAAAACCTATTGTCTTCCGTAATAGGAAGTACAAATCAGCTGGATGAAGTAACACCATTCAGCATAAATCAAAATTTTAATTATTATTACACGCTTAATGAAACTAATATTTTTGCTTTTGAAGCGCAGCATTTAATAAAAAATGAAGACCCGTTTTATAATGCGTTGTTAGTAAACGACCCAAATAATAACGATGAAGCAGATCCAAATGATAGAGACGCCTTTGATACCACTGCTAAGGCTATGGGTTTTAATACTACGTTAAATAACTACGATTTAGGCCAAGATAGACGTATTAAATCCAACCAACTTGATGCTAAACTAGATTATTACAATATCCTTAATGCAAAAAGCAATATAAACTTCACTTTAGGTACTATTTTAAGTAAGCAAGAATTCAATTCAAATATTTTTCAGTTTTTAGAAAACGGCTCACCTTTTAACCCAACACCAACATTTAATGACGGATTAGCCACAAATGATACCAATTATAATTTTAGCGATGTATATTTAGGTGTTCATTACACTTTAAAAACAGGTAAGTTTACAATAACTCCAGGATTTTCTGTACATGCTTACGGTAACAAAAATAGTCAGTTTGGAGAAACATTTAAAGGTAACTTTTTTAAATTTTTACCAGATTTAGAAACCCGTATTCAATTCAAAAAGAGCGAAAGTTTAACCCTACGGTACACTATGCAAAATCAATTTACCGATGTTACGCGATTAGCACAAGGCTTGGTTTTTAATAATTTCAATAGCATTCAGTTTGGCGAACCCGATTTGCAAAATGCCTTATCGCACAATGTTAGTCTATTTTATAGTAGCTTTAATCTGTTTAATTACACCAATGTTTTTGGACGTCTTTCTTATTCTAAAAACATTGATCAGATAAGAGGCTTAACAGATTTTGAAAACGTTATTAGAACCAGTACATTTTTTAATTCTAATTTTGCTGATGAAAGTGTATCGGCAAACGGACGCATACAACGTACTTTTGGTAAATTAAGAGCGAGTTTATCTGCTAATTTTAATTATAGTAAAATTAATCAGTTTGTACAAGGCAGGCAGTCTTTAAGTGAGCGATTTACCCAAAGTTACAGACCAGAATTACGCACTAATTTTAGAGATGCACCAAACGTTAGATTTAGGTATCGTTATAGTGTTTCAAATAATAATTTAGGTACAAGCTCAACCAAATTTATTACCAATGCACCATCTGTAGATTTTGATACTTACATCTGGAAATCTGTTACATTTAAAACAGAATACACCTATACAAATCAAGATAGCGGTATGGAGCCGTCGCAATCATTTAAAACATGGGATGCCTCTTTAGCTTATCGAAAAGACAGAGATGCTAAATGGGAATATGAAATTAAAGCGACTAATTTATTAGACATTGATTCGCGAGTACAAAATAGCGCAAATAACCTTGCTGTATTTAATTCTGAGACTTTTATACAACCTCGCTTTGTTACATTTAAAGTTCTTTACGAGCTGTAGTTTAGTTTGTTAATTCTAACAAAACTGAATATTATAAGTTATTCAGTTTTTATTTTGCATAATTAACAAACTATAATATATTTGCGGTCGGTTTTGGGGAGATACTCAAGCGGCCAACGAGGGCAGACTGTAAATCTGCTGACTACGTCTTCGCAGGTTCGAATCCTGCTCTCCCCACAAATAAAATAGAAAAAGCAAGCTTTATATAAAGCTTGCTTTTTTGCTTTGTGGGTTTTTATGTTTTTCCTTCTTAAAAAAATGACACCACTTTAATCAAATCTTTTTTTCGCGTACTCATAAAGTTTAAATACATTATTATCCTTACCAAGCCATGAAGAATACATTACGTTTGGTTCATCTTCGTAACCGAAAGAATTAATTCCAACAACATATCCATTACTAAACCAAGCACCACCACTCGAACCTTGCTTAAATGGATTATTAGTCATGTATAAATATGTTCCATAAGGAATACGTCCATCTGTATTTCCTAAAATTGACTGTAGAACTTCTCCGCTCCGAATATTTTTTGGATAACCCATGCTATATGTATTTCTATTAGTTGGGCCTGATTTTATACCTAACCAATTATTTGGAAGTTTTGAATCTCTATTAATTTCTAAAAGCGCATAGTCATCATAAGAACCTACACCTTTATAACTATTAAAGTAAACTGCGTCTTGAATAACATAAGTTCCAAGTGATACGCCATTTTTATATTGAGCATGAAAAACCATCCTATATGGCTGCTCTCTTTTAAGAAATATACAATGCGCAGCAGTTATTATGATTTTTTTTTCAACCAACTGGCAAGAACATGAATAAACCCTATTAGGCTGAGACCTATAATATGATTTGAGCTTACCTGAAATATTATATGGATAATCATTTAAATTGGCATCTCCTAAAATATTTATTTTAGAAGCTATAGAATCTACCTTAGGGAATAATACAGTTGTAGCGAAAGGAACATTCTTTAAACTTTGAATAACTGAATCTCTTTTAATTAAGGGAAGAGGAACAGGAATTTCTTCAATATCTTTAAAATCAAGCTCACTTACCTTTGAAGTGTCTAACTCAATGTGACCAAATATATCTATAGTGTCATCGTTGTAAATATTATCGTTTTTTTGGTTTGATTTATTTTGTTGATTACATGAATATAAAATTGATACTATGATAAGTACTATTAATTTTCTCATGATTATTATATAAAATTAGAGTTAAACTATTTAAACGAAGTTATCATTTTTTTCTGACAAAGTCAAGTTCCTATAAAAACAAAAAAGAGCCTTGTAAAACAAATTACAAGGCTCTTCTCTTAATATTACAAAACGATTGGTATTACAAACCAAAAGCATCTTTCACTTTATCAACATAATCTAATTTTTCCCAAGTAAATAGTTCCACATCAAGTGTTGTAGTTTCTCCATTTGGCTGGGTAAAGGTTTTGGTAACCGTTTCATTTTTGCGGCCCATATGCCCGTATGCAGCAGTTTCGCTATACATTGGCGAACGTAATTTTAAACGATCTTCAATAGCAAATGGACGTAAATCGAATAGTTTAGAAACCTTTTCTGCAATTTCACCATCAGTCATATTAAAAGGGCAAGTACCATAAGTATCAACAAAAACACCCATAGGTTCAACAACACCAATAGCATAACTTACTTGTACCAAAATTTCATCGGCAACTCCTGCAGCAACTAAGTTTTTAGCAATATGTCGAGTAGCATAGGCTGCACTTCTATCAACCTTACTTGGGTCTTTTCCTGAAAATGCGCCTCCACCATGAGCGCCTTTACCTCCATAAGTATCTACTATAATTTTACGACCGGTTAATCCTGTATCTCCGTGAGGACCACCAATTACAAACTTTCCAGTTGGGTTTATATGATAGGTAATGGCATCATTAAACAACACTTGTATTTGCTTTGGCAATTTTGCAACAACTCTTGGTATTAAAATGGCAACAATATCTTTTCTAATTTTTACAAGCATAGCTTCATCTTCATCAAAATCGTCATGCTGTGTCGACACTACAATAGCATCAATACGTTGTGGAACATTATCATCGCTATACTCAATAGTTACTTGACTTTTAGAATCTGGTCTTAAATAAGTAATGTCCTTGTTTTCTCTACGTAATTCAGCAAGTTCTTTTAAAATTCTATGTGATAAATCTAAAGCCAATGGCATAAAATTTTCGGTTTCACGCGTAGCATAGCCAAACATCATTCCTTGATCTCCAGCACCTTGTTCTTCTTTGCTAGCTCTATCTACTCCTCTGTTTATATCATCAGACTGCTCATGAATAGCTGACAAAACACCACAGGAATTTCCATCAAACATATAATCGCCTTTGGTATATCCGATTTTATTAATGGTTTCTCTTGCTATTTTTTGAACATCTAAATAGGTTGTAGATTTTACCTCGCCAGCTAAAACAACTTGGCCAGTAGTTACTAGTGTTTCGCAAGCAACTTTAGAGTCTCTATCAAACGCTAAAAAGTTATCAATTAAAGCATCACTAATTTGATCTGCTACTTTATCTGGATGTCCTTCAGAAACACTTTCCGAAGTAAATAAATAAGCCATATTTTTAATTTTATTAAAGATTTGACGATAGCGTCGAAGGAAGTTTACACTGCCTTTAGCATTTTTGTTTATATCACTAATTTAATTTGATATAAAGAGGTTGCAATCAGTCAAATCTTTCCTCTATTATTTGTGTTGGCAAAAGTAAAAAAATAAAAGAAGATGAATGCTAATTTTTCTTTTTTTCAATAAAAAGAATTGCCATGTAAGAATTATTTATAATATTTGTTTCAACAAAATGAAAAAGCAAATTTTAAATATCGT
The DNA here is from genome assembly GCF_000789235.1 of Wocania ichthyoenteri Th78. Classification (GTDB taxonomy): domain Bacteria; phylum Bacteroidota; class Bacteroidia; order Flavobacteriales; family Flavobacteriaceae; genus Wocania_A; species Wocania_A ichthyoenteri. Next base: position 2,540,835 of record NZ_KN525716.1, on the reverse strand, counting down.
TTCAATTATTGTCATTGTGATTATTTCACAGCGATGAGGAATGGTATATTAAAACTTAAAATAAATTTTAAAAGCCTTCCTAAAAACGGAAGGCTTTTTTTATTGAATATTTTAAAGATTTTGAACATCATAAAAAATATAATATAAATATTTGATATTCAGTATTTTAAATAGATTTTAAAAGTACTGAATTTAACCATAAAAAACAGCGAAAAACTGATTTAAAAATGTAATAATTTAATTTCGTAGCCATTTTAGCAATATTATTGATTTTTCAAACAAAATCTTAAATAACAAGAAGATATTTATCAATACACAGATTTAGCAAAAAATTTTGCAAAAAACATGAACAAACTTAATAAACATAGTAGACGATTAACCCAAGATGAATCTCAACCAGCATCACAAGCCATGTTGTATGCGGTTGGTTTATCTGATGAAGATATGCATAAAGCACAAATAGGCATTGCAAGTACAGGGTATGACGGAAATCCTTGCAACATGCATTTAAACAATTTGGCTGCAGAAGTAAAAATTGAATGTAATATAGCAGGTTTAGTTGGCTTAGGGTTTAATACTATTGGTGTTAGCGATGGTATTTCAATGGGAACTTCGGGTATGAATTACTCTTTAGCATCAAGAGATATTATTGCAGATTCTATAGAAACAGTGATGAATGCTCAAAGTTACGATGCCCTTGTTTCTGTAGTGGGTTGCGATAAAAATATGCCTGGTGCTGTTATTGCTATGTTGCGATTAAATCGTCCATCAATAATGATGTATGGCGGCACGATAGCTTCAGGAAATTACAAAGGAAGAAAACTAAATATTGTTTCGGCTTTTGAAGCTTTAGGTCAGAAAGTTGCAGGAGAAATTGATGAAGATGAATATCGAGACATTATAAAAAGAGCTATCCCGGGAGCTGGAGCTTGCGGCGGTATGTACACGGCAAATACGATGGCTTCTGCAATAGAGTGTATGGGCTTTTCGCTACCTTACAATTCTTCTATTCCAGCAGAAAATCCTAATAAATTATCAGAAAGTGAAAGAACTGCGAGAGCCATTAAAAATTTATTGGAATTAGATTTAAAACCATTAGATATTATTTCTAAAAAATCTATTGAAAATGCTATTGCATTAGTGAATGCTCTTGGAGGATCTACAAATGCGGTGTTACATTTCTTAGCTATTGCGCATGCTGCCGATATTGAATTTACGTTAGAAGATTTTCAGCGTGTAAGCGATAGAACACCATTAATTGCGGATTTAAAACCATCTGGAAAATATTTAATGGAAGATGTTCACGGCGTTGGAGGAACACCAGCAGTAATGAAATATTTATTAGACAATGGTTATTTACATGGTGAATGTTTAACCGTTACAGGAAAAACATTAGCAGAAAACTTAGCAGATGTTGAACCACTTACTTTTGAAAATGATCAAGATGTTATTTACCCAAAAGATAAAGCATTAAAACCTTCAGGAAACCTTCAGATTTTATATGGAAATCTAGCACAAGAAGGAGCAGTAGCAAAAATTAGTGGAAATGAAGGATTGCTTTTTGAAGGGAAAGCTGTGGTTTATGATGGTGAACAAGCTGCAAATACAGGAATTTCAAATGGAGAAGTAGAAAGAGGTGATGTTGTTGTTATTCGATATGTTGGTCCAAAGGGAGGTCCAGGCATGCCAGAAATGTTAAAACCAACATCTCTAATTATGGGAGCAGGTTTAGGGAAGTCGGTCGCTTTGATTACTGATGGACGTTTCTCTGGAGGAACACATGGGTTTGTTGTAGGACACATTACACCAGAAGCACAAGAAGGCGGAACTATAGGATTATTAAAAACAGGTGATACAATAAGAATTAGCGCAGAAGATAACTCCATTAATGTATTACTTTCAGATGAAGAAATAACTGAAAGAAAATCGCAATGGGTAGCACCAGAATTAAAACATAAAAAAGGAATATTATATAAATACGCTAAAACAGTAGCATCGGCATCTAAAGGCTGTGTAACTGATGCGTTTTAATTGGAAATTATGGAACCAGAAACCATGACAAAAGCAAAGTACTTAGAACAACCAACCGAACGTATAACAGGTTGTGAGGCCATAGTTAGATGTTTAATAGCCGAAGGTGTTGATATTCTTTATGGATACCCAGGTGGTGCTATTATGCCAGTTTATGATGAGTTATATAAATATAGAAATGAAATTCATCATGTATTAACACGCCACGAACAAGGTGCTGCACATGCAGCACAGGGATTTGCTAGAATTTCTGGACGTGTTGGTGTTGCTATGGCAACTTCAGGTCCAGGAGCAACAAACTTAATTACAGGTATTGCAGATGCACAAATAGACTCTACGCCTTTAGTATGTATAACAGGTCAAGTTCCATCTCATTTATTAGGTAGCGATGCTTTTCAAGAAACCGATATCGTAGGTATTTCTACACCTGTCACTAAATGGAATTGTCAAGTAACCAAAGCCTCAGAAATTCCTGAAGTTTTGGCTAAAGCATTTTATATAGCTAAAAGCGGTAGACCTGGCCCAGTATTAATTGATATTACAAAAGATGCCCAGTTTGGAGAACTTGATTTTAAATATGAAAAGTGTACAGGTGTACGTAGCTATATTCCTGTTCCAAAAACCAATTTAGAGTCTGTAAAAGCTGCCGCAGAACTAATTAATGCCGCTAAAAAACCAATGATTGTTTGGGGACAAGGTATTATTTTAGGAAAAGCAGAAGAACAACTAAAAGCAATTGTTGAAAAGGCAGGAATCCCAGCAGCATGGACTATCATGGGCGCTTCAGCATTACCAACATCTCATCCATTAAATATTGGTATGGTAGGTATGCACGGTAATTATGCACCAAATAAATTAACTAATGAATGTGACGTATTAATTGCAATAGGAATGCGTTTTGACGACCGTGTTACCGGAAGTTTAGACACCTACGCAAAACAAGCAAAAGTTATTCATTTTGATATTGACCCAGCTGAAATTAATAAAAACGTACATGCAGATGTGGCTGTTTTAGGCGATTCTAAAGATAGTTTAACGCAATTGCTACCACTGTTAAATGAAAATTCTCATGAATCATGGCATCAAGAATTCAAAGATTTGTACGCCATTGAATACGATACTGTAATAAAAAATGATCTTCACCCAAGCAAAGAAGGCTTAACTATGGGTGAGGTTTTAAAAGAAATAAATATTCAAAGCAAAGGTAACGCAGCCATCGTTTCAGATGTAGGTCAACATCAAATGATTGCTTGTCGTTATTCAGAGTTTAACAAATCAAAAAGTAATATTACATCTGGTGGCTTAGGCACCATGGGATTTGCATTACCAGCGGCAATTGGAGCTAAAATGGCAGCGCCAGAACGCGAAGTTGTTGCCATTATTGGAGATGGCGGCTATCAAATGAATATTCAAGAATTAGGTACAATTTTTCAGCAAAAAGCTGCGGTTAAAATTGTAGTATTAAACAACGAATTCTTAGGAATGGTACGTCAGTGGCAACAATTATTTTTTGATAAGCGTTACGCATCTACAGAAATGACAAACCCAAATTTTGTAGCTATAGCAGAAGGTTACTATATTAAAGCTAGAAAAGTAACAAAACGTGAAGAATTAGCCGAAGCTGTAAAAGAAATGATAGCCTCAAAAGAATCTTATTTCTTAGAAGTTTGTGTAGAAAAAGAAGACAACGTATTCCCTATGATTCCTTCGGGAGCATCAGTTTCAGACATCCGCTTAAGCTAAATTTTATAAAAAGAATGAACGAAGACATAAAAACATTAACGATTTCAATTTATACCGAAAATAATATCGGTTTGCTAAATCGTATATCTGCTATTTTTCAGCGAAGACACATCAACATTGAGAGCTTAACATCGTCACAATCAGAAATTGAAGGCGTAAACAGATTTGTAATTGTTGTAGATATTACAGAATCTCAAGCAAAAAAAATAATCGGACAATTTGAAAAACAAATTGAAGTGATTCGTGCCTATTATCATACTGAAGAGGAAACTATTTATCAAGAATCTGGTATGTTTAAAATAAAATCTGAATTATTGTTTGAAGAACCTCAAATTCAAAATATAATTAAAGAAAGTAATGCAAGAATTGTAACTGTGAATAAAGAGTTTTTTGTTCTTGAAAAATCTGGCAGACGACAAGAAATAGAATTATTACGACGCGAATTAAATGCTTTTGGCATTATGCAATTTGTGCGCTCTGGACGTATTGCTGTGACTAAAGAAGAAATGAAAATAACTGAAATGCTTCAGGCATTCAATAACCAATAATTAATAATAAAAATTAAAATGGGAAATTATTTTAACACCCTTTCATTAAGAGACAAATTAAACCAATTAGCAAAGTGCAGATTCATGGATTCTTCAGAATTTGAAGATGGTGTAAATGCTTTAAAAGGTAAAAAAATAGTGATTGTAGGCTGTGGTGCTCAAGGTTTAAATCAAGGTTTAAACATGAGAGACTCTGGTTTAAATATATCTTACGCATTGCGTGATGCTGCTATTACTGAAAAACGTGCATCTTATGTTAATGCTTCTGAAAACGGTTTTACAGTTGGTACTTACCAAGAGTTAATTCCAACAGCAGATTTGGTTCTAAATTTAACACCAGATAAGCAACATACCAATGTTGTAAGTGCGGTAATGCCATTAATGAAAGAAGGAGCGACACTATCGTATTCTCACGGTTTTAATATTGTTGAAGAAGGGATGCAAGTCCGTAAAGACCTTACGGTTATTATGGTAGCACCAAAGTGCCCAGGTACTGAAGTAAGAGAAGAATACAAAAGAGGTTTTGGTGTACCAACTTTAATTGCGGTGCATGAAGAAAATGATCCAGAAGGAAAAGGTTGGGCACAAGCTAAAGCCTATGCAGTAGCAACCGGAGGTGATAGAGCTGGTGTTTTAGCATCATCTTTTGTCGCAGAGGTTAAATCTGATTTAATGGGAGAGCAAACCATTCTTTGTGGGTTGCTACAAACAGGTTCTATTTTATGTTTTGATAAAATGGTAGAAGAAGGAATCGATGCAGGATATGCTTCAAAATTAATTCAATACGGCTGGGAAACTGTAACAGAAGGCCTTAAGTATGGTGGAATCACTAACATGATGGACCGCTTATCTAATGTTGCAAAAATTAAAGCTTTTGAATTATCTGAAGAATTAAAAGATATTATGCGTCCGTTATTCCAAAAACATATGGACGATATTATTGAAGGTAATTTCTCTAAAGGCATGATGGCAGATTGGGCTAACGACGATAAAGATTTATTAGGTTGGAGAGCAGCAACTGCAGAAACGGCTTTTGAAAAAACACCGGCGGGAGATGTTGAGATTTCTGAGCAAGAATATTATGACAATGGTGTATTAATGGTCGCTATGGTTAGAGCCGGAGTAGAATTGGCTTTTGAGGCCATGACAGACTCTGGAATTATCGATGCCTCTGCTTACTATGAGTCACTGCACGAAACACCACTTATTGCAAATACTATTGCTAGAAAAAAATTATATGAAATGAACAGCGTAATCTCTGATACTGCAGAGTACGGATGTTATTTGTTCGATCATGCTTGTAAACCTTTATTAGCAGATTTTATGAAAACCATAGATACTGATGTTATTGGCAAAACCTATGCTGCCGATAATGGTGACGGTGTTGATAATGCTAGATTAATTGAAGTTAATGCAGCTTTAAGAAATCACCCAGTTGAAAAAGTAGGTGAATTCTTAAGAGCCTCAATGACAGCTATGAAGCCCATAGTTTAACATAAAATTTTATCTCGCAAGGGGTTTCCTGTGCTGAACTTGTTTCAGTATATAACCTTGCAGGTATTTTAAAATACAATTAATGAATAAGGAGAAAACTACATATTTTCCTAATCTTAATGATATAAAGCTAGCTGCCGATACCATTAAAAATGTATCGGCAGTTACGCCTTTATATCCCAGTGTTAGATATTCAAACACGCATCAGGCTCATGTGTTTTTTAAACGAGAAGATTTACAACAAGTTAGATCGTATAAAATTAGAGGTGCCTATAATAAAATAAGTACTTTATCTAAAGAACAAGCCAAAAACGGTGTGGTTTGTGCTAGTGCAGGAAATCATGCCCAAGGCGTAGCACTATCATGTAAACTATTAAAAATTAATGGCACTATTTTTATGCCAGCACCAACACCTAATCAAAAAGTTGAGCAGGTTAAAATGTTTGGAGGCGAGTACGTTTCTATCATATTAAAAGGCGATACTTTTGACGATGCTTATCATTTAGCAATAACCGAATGCAAACGATTAAACAAAACTTTTATTCATCCTTTTAATGACAAAAAAGTTATTGAAGGGCAATCTACCATTGCTTTAGAAATTTTAGAACAAACAACCAAACCTATAGATTATATTTTTATAGCTGTAGGCGGTGGCGGATTAGCAGCAGGCTTATCAACTGTTTTTAAAACATTATCTCCAAACACAAAGATTATTGGTATTGAGCCAGAAGGTGCACCATCTATGTCGGTTTCAATAAAGAATAATAAAAATACCACATTAGAAAACATTGAAAAATTTGTTGATGGGGCAGCAGTAAAGCGCGTTGGTGATTTAACCTTTCCTATATGCAAGCAAAACCTTGATGCGATGATTACTATTCCAGAAGGCAAAGTTTGTCAAACCATTTTAGACCTATACAATAGAGATGCTATTGTAGTAGAGCCAGCAGGGGCGTTAAGTATTTCGGCTTTAGATTTTTATGCCAATGAGATAAAAGGCAAACATGTAGTTTGTGTTGTTAGCGGTAGCAATAATGATATTACTAGAACGTCTGAAATTAAAGAACGGGCCTTGTTATATGCTAATTTAAAGCACTACTTTATTATTAAGTTTCCGCAGCGTGCTGGTGCTTTAAAGGAGTTTGTTGTTGATATTTTAGGAGAAAATGATGATATTACTTATTTTCAATATGCAAAAAAAACAAATCGTGAAAATGGGTCTGCTGTGGTTGGTATTCAATTAAAAGCTTCATCAGATTTAGAGCCGTTAATTACTAAAATGAAACAGCAAAACTTTTATGGTGACTACTTAAACAATAAACCCGATTTGTTTCAGTTTTTGGTATAACTTTTAATATTTTTTAGTTTCTATTTTAATTCAAGCAACTCTTTTTCGCTAAAAGTAAAACCGCTAACAGGCTTCTTGTCTCGCAACGATTTTATTTTTTCTATACTGATATTTTCAGATTTATTTGAAAAAGCATTGTTTAAATAGCTAATAATATTCTGTAAATCTTTATCTGTAAAATCCGGATTATTCACTAATCCTGGCATAACAGCGTTCATGTTGTATAATTTACCGTTTACATGAATAGGCCCCGATAAACCATGTAAAATAATTAAAGCTAATTTTTCAGTTGACCCGTTAACATATTCTGAATTTTTTAGCGGAGGGGCTAAACCATCAATTCCATTGCCATCAATTCCATGACAAGCTGAACACGTATTTCTAAACAACTTGTAACCAGCCGTTCTACCATCAGTTCCTACAGATGTTTTTGTGTATATAAAATTCTTTAAATCTTTATTTTTATTATCTAACGTTTGGTCTATTAATTCTGTTAAAATAGCCCCTAAAGCATCATCTTTATTTTGGTTCGAAAAGGTTAAAAACTCATTTTCAACACCTCTTAAGCTGTTTATAATTGCTTCTTGATATGCTTTATTGTTTTTATACTTATTTGAAAGTTTTAATACTAATGGAAAGAATTTTTCAGGTAAAAGATTTACCCATTCTCCCAAAGTATTAGCTATATACAAATCAATTTCTTTATTGCTTTTTTGGAGAAGGTTGCTTATAATTTCGTATGATGAATCCAAATTATTTGTAGAAGCAAATTGCTCCAGTAAAACTACCGCATGACTTATTACTTCACTTTTACCATTTAAAGAAAGTATAGTTTCTAGTAGTTTATAATTAAGCTCATTCATCCCATTTAAAGTATGCATTGCATGTATTTGAGCAATAGGATTAGTTTCGTTAGTTGCTATTTTTTCTAAAAATGGAATTGTAGTTTTATACCTTTTAAAAACGAGTAATTGCTGTGCTCTATCTCTTATCCATCCGTTAGTGTTGTATAGTAAATTAACTAACTCTTTGGTATTTAATTTTTCAATATTAATAATTTTGTTTGGGCTACTATTCTTATTACTTACTTTTAAAATTCGCCCCATTCCTATAATGGTATCTAGCTTTTTATTTTCATAATGTTTTTGCAAATACGGTGTTAAAAAAGCTTTGTCTTGTATTATTCCTCTATGCATATCTACAATATACATATTCCCATCGGGTCCGTTAAATAGGTTTACAGGTCGGAAACCTTCATCAGTAGATGCTATAAATTCTTTGTTTGGCATAGCTTGTTTAGCTGTTATTTTATTATCTAAAAATGTTAAAATATTTCGTTTAACTAAATTAGCTTCTGGTGCGCAAACAAACGCATTTTCATAATATTCTTTAGGGAATTGATTTCCTCTATAAATCATTGGACCACAGGCCGAAGTAACATTTACTAAAATACTATCCTTATCTAAAACTCCTTTTTGATAGCCTCTGTTTACAGAAGTGGCGTGTAAAGGATATACTCTTTGATCTGGAGTTAAAGTTTTGTTTAATATTGTATTGGGTTGATAATAGGAATTTTTAATAGAGAGGTTTGGTAAAACATAATCTCCTATTAATTGAGTAGAGTTGTTATTATAATATAATCTTCCAAAATTATCTTTGGTTATTCCCCATTGACCTCGAAACGATGTAGGTTCTTTAATCCACTTGCCATCTTTCATTTGATAGCGAAAATTCGATTTAGCATTGTAAATCCAATTATCAATATGCTTCATTAAACCGTTTGGTTGATGTTCTACATTTCCTCCATCTGAATATAAAGAGTCAACTAATACTCTATTTACAGGTTTATCATTTTTTATATTTACAAACCAAAGATTTGGTGGCTCTGCATACAATAAACCTCCATAAACATGAGCAATTGCTCTTGGAAGTATCAAACTATCTATAAATACTTTTGAATGATCGGTTATTCCATCATTATCTAAATCTTCCAGAATAGTTATAGTGCCATTTGGCAGTCCCACACCTGTATCTTCCAAATTTTGCATATAACCTTTCATCTCAACAACCCACATACGTCCCTGATTATCAAAATCCATTACTACTGGTGCCTCAATAAATGGTTCAGAGGCTACAACTTCCAATTTAAAACCCTCTTCAATTTGGTACTGATCTAAAGAAACTATGGGTTCGTTATAAGATACAGGGTTACACCCAATAATTACTAGTATAAAAGTTAGCACTAATAAATACCTTTTAATAGATTTCTTTCTATTCATATGTTAAATATTCTTTAAGATTGAGGTAGTATTAATAAGGCAATATCCTTTTGATAGTATAAGTTTAATTTTTAACCTAATAATTTGTAAATAGATTTTAATTAAACTCTCTAATCTTTATGCTTCTATAATGTACCGTATCTCCATGATCTTGAAGTAAAATATGACCACTTAACCATTGTCCAAATTCAGTCCATTTTTTATACTTACTGTAAGCAACAAGGGCTCTAAACATTTGCGAAGATCTACTATACTCAACCACTTTTTCATTATTCAACCAATGTTCTACAACATCACCTTTAACTATAATTTTTGCTTTGTTCCAAGTATCAACACCCTTAAACTGTTTATTTCTTCCTGGTACTGAAAGGTTTTCAGCAGAAATTAAATCGTAAAGAGATCCAATAGTTCTATTTCCATTTATTCCCGCTTTAGCATCTGGATGATTTTTATCATCTAAAATTTGGAATTCGCATCCAATAGCAGAACCAGAGTTTTTATTAAGTTTAGGGTTTACAAAATATTTAATACCACTGTTTGCTCCTTTAGTAATTTTAAATTCTAGCTCTAGCTCAAAACTACTAAAAACTTTTTCGGTAATAATGTCTCCAGGCCCTGTTGATTCTCCTCCATCAGTTGCTAAAATAGTTAGTTCTCCATTTTTAATATCCCATCCAGATTCTGGAAAGTGATTTAATTTTGCTCCTCTCCAACCTTTACTAGTCTTGCCATCCCATAACAAGCGCCAGCCTTTGTCTTTTTCGCTTTGAGTTAGTTTATTTATTAAATAACTCATTTCTTTCACATAAGGATCTGGGATCCAACGTTCATTTTCTAAATTATTGGTTTTAATTCTTATATTCCTCCATCTGATTTCTTTACCAGCAAAACTTTCGTTTGTACCTATACCATGAACTTGTAAAGCTATAAATCCTGAAGATGTTAAATCGTCTATTAAATTTGAACATTGTACACCATTTATCCAAGTTCTTATAGAATTCCCAATAGCTTCAATTCTACAAGTATTCCAAACTCCATTTTTAAAAGATTTATTCCTATTAGGATTTATTGACAGCGGATATATCCAAGCCCTTCTTCCTTCATCATAAATGCCACCACTAAATCCACGGTCACTAGGGTCTAACTCAAATTGATATCCGTGAACTTGACCTTTTCTATAAGATTTAAGACTATTAGACCTAAACTGTACACCAGAGTTAATTGATGGATCTACCAAAACATCAAATTCTAAAATAAAGTCACTGTAATTTTTTTCAGTGCACAAAAAACTATTTGGAATATTAGTTTTCGTTGTTCCAATTATCTCTCCTTTTTCAACAGTATACTTTGCTGTTCCATTAAGTTGCTTCCAACCAGATAAGTCTTTACCATTAAAAAGAGTTGCCCAGCCGTCTTTTAATGTTTGAGAATTTACTTCGTTACTAATAAAGCTTATTAAAAGAAAGCTAATTAAAAAACATAACTTTAAGCTTAGTGATTTTTTATATATACTTTCTCTTTTTTTAAAATTCACGATAGTCCCCTTCTAAATATTGATTTGCTTCTTCTTTTGAAAATTTAGCATTAACACTATCCCAATGCAATGTTTCATCTGGGAAACGTCCTGCAATAACTCCTAAAAGAATAGTTTCTGTTAATTTTGATGCGTAAGAAAAAGGCGCAGTACATTCCCCTTTACCTAAACAAGCATCTATAAATTGATGATAATGTTTTGGTCCTTCAGATGCATAATTACGTATGGGTTCGCCCATATTATTTGCTTTTTCAACCGTTTCAATTTCCGAGGATATATCAACATACTTCCCGTTTACAATTTTCTTTGGTAATTGCATAAAATGAGGTAAAAGCAAGCGTCCCTTTTCTCCAACAAACATAGCACCTTGTTCTGGTAGTTTACCTTCGCCTACTATTTTTGTATCAAGAGACATCTTATCTTCTAATGTTGCGCTTTCAGTATTAGAAGATTCTTCTTTTTTTGCTCCTGGCAATATTAAGTCTTGATGCTCTTTTGGAGCTCCAGAACCATCGTACCATATCCATTTTAAAGTTTCGGCAGTATATTTAGTTTGTGGAAACTCATAGGTTACAATATTATTTTCTGGATAACCAAAACCATTAGGTTCACGGCACTCATTTTTTATTGTTTTAGGTACGTCTAGTTCAAGAGCATTATATGGTGTGTCGAAAATATGAACGCCCATATCGCCTAAAGTACCACATCCATAATCCATTAATTTACGCCAATTTCCTGGGTGATAAACACCTTCTTTATAGGGGCGCTCAAGCGATGTCCCTAACCACAAATTCCAGTCTAGCGTATCAGGAATTGGATCACTACCTTCTGGGGCAGCTCCATCATATCCCCAATTTTTTGGCGACCATGCGTGTACAGTATGAACTTTTCCTATAATACCAGATTGTATCAATAAAGTTGCTAATTTATAATCGTAAAAAGAGTGTACTTGAATACCCATTTGAGTAACTAGATTTTTTTCTTTTGCGAGTTTATTCATTGCTCTTGCCTCAGATACATGATGCGTTAATGGTTTTTGACAATACACAGCCTTATTCATATTCATAGCTAACATAGATGCTGGAGCATGGGTATGATCAGGTGTTGATACAACAACAGCATCAATATCATTTTTCATTTCTTTTAGCATAACCCGATAATCTGAAAACGTTTTTGCATTTGGATACAGTTTTTTGGCTTCGTTAAGATAATTTGTATCAACATCACATAATGCTGTAACATCAACCAATGGATGCGAAGCAGTATCTTTAAGATCGGCTAATCCCATGTTTCCAACACCAATATGAGCTGTTCGAATTCGGCTTTTTAATACAGGCTTTTCTTTACACATTATTAACGATGGAGCTAAAGTAATACCAGCAACTCCTAACCCACTTTTCTTTAAAAAATCTCTTTTATTCATTTTCGTATTAGTTAGTTATAATTTTTTAATTTTTATGTTTCGTAACCATAAGGGGCTATCGTGGTCTTGTATGGCAATGTAGCCAGACTTAAAAGTGCCATATTTCGGAAAATCTTTCCATTTACCAGCTTTCTTTCGAGTTTCCCAATCTTCTGACCAAGGCACAAATTCAAGCAGTTTTTTACCATTTAACCAATGTTCTACTTTTTCTGTTGTGAAAATAATACGAGAAGTATTCCATTCCATAGCTGGCTTTACCATTTTTTGACTCAAATCTGGCACATACATAGCATAATCGGCTCCAGTTTTCTGCCACTCTTCGAGGGTGGCATTGTTAATTTCTTCCCATTTTAAATCATCTAGCATTTGATATTCTGGAGATACTTCATACGGTGCCCAATCCCCTTCTTGTATGTGATATAGCAAGCCACTATTTCCGCCTTCTGGAATCTTCCATTCCCAATACAGTTCAAAATTATCAAATTCTTCTGCGGCATAAATAATGTCTTTACCTCCTTTGCGGTTGGCTTCTGAACGTTTTTCGGTATCAAAAGTTAGTTCGCCTTCTTTTATAACCCAACCAGCAGGTAACACATCGCCATTATAAGCTCGCCACCCATCTAAACTAATACCATCGAAAAGATAAATCCAATCATCTACTTTCGTTTCTGCTTTTTGTTCGATTACTTCTTGTTCTGCTTTTTTATTCTGCTTGCAAGAAAAAAGGATAATGGTAATTGCTAAAAATGTAATTAAATGTTTCATGAAATTCAAATATATTAGTTAGTTTGAAAAAAAGTGTTTTAAAAAATTAAATATAAAAAAAGATGAGGCATTTTACTACTAAAAATGATATAATATTATAGACAACCCTTTTGAAACGACAAACAACTAATTAGAATCGATAAAGTTGAAAACTTAAAATAATTAACAGCCGAAAACGTTTGAGCCATAAATATTTTCTTCACATGTAATTAAAGCGTTAAGAATATCATATTTCTTCAAACAAACCCTTGTTTTTAAAAGCTATTAAACCAAAATATAAATACCTTAGCAAGAGTATAAAGCTCATGTTTTATATATGAAATAAACCATAAATAATTCTTAATACTTATTGATATATTTAATGGCAAATTACATCTAACTCATGAAAATTAACAAAATACAAACAGATGAAAACAACTTTTTCAGAAATTCCAGAAGCTTATAAAATTAACTCACTTTTGCATCAAAAAACCTATTTAGTTGATGGTGAATTAAAACAATGGAAAGGTGAAATGGCTGAAGTACACTCTACTATTTCCTCTACAGAAAACTACACACCAACGGTGTTAGGAACTATTCCGCAACTAGGAGAGAAAGAAGCTTTAGACGCCTTAAATTCTGCTTGTTTAGCTTATGATAAAGGTCAAGGTCTATGGCCTACAATGAAGGTGATAGATAGAATTGCTTGCATGGAAAAGTTTGCACAACAAATGAAGACTAAACGCGAAGAAGTTGTTAAGCTTTTAATGTGGGAAATAGGCAAAAATCTTCCAGATTCTGAAAAGGAATTTGATAGAACTGTTGATTATATTTACGATACTATTGAAGCTTATAAGCAAATAGATAGAGATTCTGCTAAGTTTGAGAAAAACGCTGGTGTTTACGCACATATTCGTAGAGGGCCATTAGGCGTAGTTTTATGTTTAGGACCTTACAACTATCCGCTTAACGAAACATTTACCTTACTTATTCCTGCCTTAATAATGGGCAATCCAGTAATTTTTAAACCCGCAAAAATAGGAGTTTTATTAATTTCTCCTTTATTAGAAGCTTTTCAAAATAGTTTTCCTAAAGGCGTAGTAAATATTGTATATGGGCGAGGTCGTGTTTTAGCAACACCTATTATGCAATCTGGCAGAATAGATGTATTAGCATTAATAGGCAATAGCAAATCTGCAAACGCATTACAAGCAGAACACCCCAAAGGTAATAGGTTGCGCATGGTTTTAGGCTTAGAAGCTAAAAATCCAGCTATTGTATTACCAGATGCCGATTTAGATTTAGCTGTTGAAGAATGTATTGCAGGAACCTTGTCTTTTAACGGACAGCGTTGTACTGCTCTAAAAGTATTATATGTTCATGAGTCTATAGTTGATGAATTTAATAAACGTTTTTCTGAAAAAGTAGATGCGCTTAAATTTGGAAACCCATGGGAAACTGGAGCTAAACTAACACCACTTCCAGAAGCCGAAAAACCAGCATATATTCGAGAATTAATTGATGATGCCTTAGAAAAAGGAGCTAAAAAACTAAATGAAAAAGGAGGCGAAACATCCGATAATTTTATATTTCCAGCAGTACTATATCCTGTAACTAAAAACATGAGAGTCTTTAAAGAAGAGCAATTTGGGCCAGTAATTCCAATTGTACCTTTTAATGATATTGAAAAACCTTTAGATGATATGGCTGAATCAAATTACGGACAACAAGTAAGTTTGTTTGGTAAAGATATACATACCCTTTCTCCGCTAATTGATACGCTTGTTAATTTAGTTTGTAGAGTAAACTTGAATAGCTCTTGCCAACGTGGACCAGATGTATATCCTTTTACAGGGAGAAAAGATTCGGCATATGGCACATTAAGTGTGCACGATGCACTTCGTTCGTTTTCAATAAGAACATTTGTTGCATCAAAAGACAATGCTTACAATAATGCTATTTTAGAAGAATTATTAGATAAAAAAACATCTAATTTTATAAGCACCGATTATATCTTGTAGCCATTTGAAAAAAGATATTTTAAATATAATCGCTTACAAATGAATAATTAAAAACAAAAAGCATGATTTGAATAAAATTTCACAATTATTCTAAAAAATCATAAAACTATAAGCCATTAATAAAATTTAATTTTTAGTTTTACACCAATGAATTCAAAGAAAAATAAAATACGTACGTTTTCTCCCGGTTTGCGCTTGCGCAACCGCCGCCGCTAATTCTTCTATCTAGCCTTAATAATCGTTACGTTTAATTTTATTTTTTATCATGTTTATATCAAATTTCACATTACAACTTCAAAAAATAATTATTTCTTTAAATAATAGAAACGTTGTACGCCGTAACTTTCCACGTCGCCCGTAAGGGTATGCTATAAATTATTGAACTTAGGTGAGTCCGGTTCAGCTTTTCAAAAAACCAAAATAATTTTAAAATCAAATAAAATAAATCAAAATAATGAAAGTCATTATTGCTGATAAATCTCATAGTATTTACGCCCAAATTATATGCGACACCATTACGGAGTCCGCAAATGTTAGAGGCACGGGAATCGCCAGACGAACACCTGAATATATTATGACCAAAATGGAAAACGGTAATGCGGTTATTGCTTTAGACGGCAATACCTTTGCTGGTTTTTGCTATATAGAAAAATGGGGACATGGTAAATATGTTGCCAATTCGGGTTTAATTGTACACCCAAACTATAGAGGCGCGGGTTTAGCTAAAAAAATTAAACACAAAATCTTTGAGCATTCCAGAAAAAAATTTCCAGAAGCTAAAGTATTTAGTATTACTACAGGATTGGCAGTAATGAAAATGAATAGCGATTTGGGCTATAAACCGGTGCCGTTTTCTGAATTAACCGACGACCAATCGTTTTGGGATGGTTGCCAAACTTGTAAAAACTACGATGTTTTAACAAGAACCAACAGAAAACTGTGTTTGTGTACTGGTATGTTGTACGACCCAGAAAAAGCTAAAAATAAGGTAACCAAACAAATAAAAGAAAAGACTTTTAATAGATTAAAAAAAATTAAGGAGACGTTGTTTTTAAAAAAGAATAAAAAATAGATTATCGCAATCGCGGAAATAAATAATAATTCAATGAAAAAATTAGTAATAGCATACAGTGGCGGATTAGACACATCGTATTGTGCAGTAAGCTTATCAAAAGAATATGATGTTCACGCCGTAAGCGTAAATACAGGTGGATTTACTCAAGAAGAGATAAAGTCTATCGAAAGTAATGCCTATAAAATGGGCGTTACAACCTATAAAAACATTGATGCCGTAGCTACGTTTTATCAAAAAGTAGTCAAGTATTTAATTTTTGGAAATGTATTGAAAAATAATACTTATCCGCTTTCTGTAAGTGCAGAGCGCATCATTCAAGCTATTGAAATTGTAGAGTACGCTAAAAGTATCGGCGCCGAATATATTGCCCACGGCAGTACGGGCGCAGGAAACGACCAAGTACGTTTCGATATGATTTTTCAAACCTTGGCGCCAAATATTAAAATCGTAACCCCCATTAGAGACCAAAAATTATCGCGACAAGAAGAGATCGATTACCTAAAAAGCAATGGTATCGATATGTCTTGGGAAAAAGCAAAATACTCCGTTAATAAAGGCCTTTGGGGAACTAGTGTTGGAGGTGAAGAAACTTTAACATCAGAAAAACCATTACCAGAAGAAGCCTACCCATCTCAATTAAAACATACCGAGGACGAAAAAGTTACCTTAACCTTTTTAAAAGGTGAATTGGTAGCCGTAAACGGTGTGGAAAACGACCCTGAAATTAATATTGAAGTGTTAAATAATTTAGCTTCTCCATACGCTATTGGTAGAGATATTCATGTTGGTGACACTATTGTAGGTATTAAAGGTCGTGTTGGTTTTGAAGCTGCAGCAGCATTAATTACTATTAAAGCGCATCATTTATTAGAAAAGCACACACTTACCAAATGGCAATTACAACACAAAGAATATCTGTCTAGTTTTTATGGGATGCATTTGCACGAAGGTCAATATCTAGATCCTGTAATGCGAAATATTGAAGCCTTTTTACAAAGTAGTCAAGACAAGGTTTCGGGCGAGGTAACGGTCACTTTAAAACCTTATCATTTTACTTTAGACGGGATTGTGTCAAAACACGATTTAATGTCTGCTAAATTTGGAAGTTACGGCGAGGAAAACAAAGCTTGGAGTGCCGATGACGCCAAAGGGTTTATTAAAATTCTAGGCAATCAAAATAAAATATATCAACAGGTAAATAATTAATTATGTTACAAGTAGGAATTATTGGAGGCGCAGGTTACACCGCCGGAGAGTTAGTTAGATTGTTGATCCACCACGGCAAAGCTGAAATTAATTTTGTGTTCAGTACGTCGAACGCTGGAAACAAAATTAGTGATGTTCATCAAGATTTGATTGGGAATTTAGATTTGAAATTTACAGATACCATCAATCCAAATGTTGATGTTTTGTTTTTATGTTTAGGTCATGGAAATTCAGTGAAGTTTTTAGAAAACAACACCTTTTCAGACCATACAAAAATCATCGATTTAGGCAACGATTTTAGATTAGAAAAAGACAAAGTCTTTAACGGCAAAACATTTGTTTACGGTTTGCCAGAATTACAAAAAGAAGCGATAAAAAAAACAAACTATATTGCAAACCCTGGTTGTTTTGCAACCGCCATTCAATTAGCATTATTGCCTTTAGCAGAAAACGGATTATTAAAAAACGATGTACATGTTAATGCTGTAACTGGTGCAACGGGAGCAGGAACTTCGTTATCTAAAACCACGCATTTTACGTGGCGCGATAATAATTTTTCCTATTACAAACCATTTACACACCAGCATTTGGGGGAAATCAACCAATCGGTAAAGCAATTGCAAAATGATTTTTCTTCGGAGATTATTTTTATGCCCAATAGAGGTGATTTTTCAAGAGGTATTTTCGCAACGCTTTACACCAATTTTAGTGGTAGTTTAGAAGACGCTAAAATACTTTATAAGGATTATTATAAAGATGCAAAATTCACTTTTGTGTCGGATAATGACATTCATTTAAAACAAGTGGTAAACACAAACAACTGTTTAATTCATTTACATAAGCACGAAAACAAATTACTAATTACAAGCTGTATTGATAATTTATTAAAAGGTGCATCTGGTCAAGCCATTCAAAACATGAACTTAATGTTTGGTTTTGAAGAAACGGAAGGTGTGCAATTGAAAGCGAATTTCTTTTAATAGATATATTTTTATTTCCACGAAGGCGGAAATCTAATCAACATAAAGTTAAAATTAAAAGATTCCCTCCTTCGAGGGAATGACTAAAAAGGATTTAAAAATGAAAATAGCCATTATTGGAACTGGAAATTTAGGAAAGTCGATTGCAAAAGGTTTAATTACGAGCAATGCGATAACCACTTTGTATTTAACAAAACGAAATTTAGAAGCGATTCAAGAATTTGAAGGCTACCAAAGTGTGTATTTAACATCGGATAATGCTGAAGCAGTTAAACAATCGGACATCATTATTTTCGCAGTTCAACCTGCACATTTCGAAACGATTTTAAATAACATTAAACCCTTATTAACCGAAAAACATGTATTGATTTCTACCATTACTGGGTTTTCAGTCTCGAAAATGGAAGGTATTGTTGGGCAAGATCAATTTATTATTCGCGCGATGCCAAACACCGCCATTGCTGTTGGAAAATCGATAACGTGTTTGTGTAAAAACGAAAAAGGTAATGAGCGCATTAAAATTGCCGAAGCTATTTTTAACCGTTTAGGAACATCGATTGTTATTCCTGAAAACCAAATGCAAGCGGCAACTGTTGTTTGTGCAAGTGGTATTGCCTTTTGGATGCGATTGATTAGGGCCACAACACAAGCGGCAATTCAGTTAGGTTTTGAAGCCGAAACTGCTCAAGAATTAGCAATGCATACCTGCGAAGGTGCTGCCAGTTTATTAATAGCAACTGGCAATCATCCGGAACAAGAAATTGATAAAGTTACTACACCAAAAGGGTGTACAATTGAAGGTTTAAATGAAATGGAACATAAAGGTTTGAGCTCGTCTTTAATACAAGGTATGGTAACCTCATTTAATAAAATTAACACTATTAAAACTGAACAATTATGAGCCTATTTGATGTATATCCGCTGTTCGATATCACACCTGTTAACGCAAAAGACGTTTTTGTTTACGACGAAAATGGTGTAGAATATTTAGACCTTTATGGAGGTCATGCTGTAATTTCAATAGGACATTCGCATCCAGAATATGTGTGTTCGTTAAGTAATCAATTAAACAATATTGGGTTTTATAGTAACTCTATTCAAAATCCGTTGCAGGTTGAATTAGCTGAAGCAATCGAAACGATTTCTGGCTGTAAAGATTATCAATTATTTTTATGCAATTCTGGTGCAGAAGCAAATGAGAATGCTTTAAAATTAGCGTCATTTCAAACAGGCAAATCAAAAGTTATTGCCTTTAAAAATGGATTTCATGGGCGAACATCGGCAGCAGTTGCAGCAACCGATAATGCTAAAATTATTGCGCCAATTAATGCGCAACAAGAAGTAGAACTTTTTAAATTAGGTGATTTAAAAGGTGTTGAAAATGCTCTAGCTAAAAATGATGTTTGTGCTATTATTATCGAAACTATACAAGGTATTGGTGGTTTAGATGAAACAACAACCGAATTTTTAAAAGGTTTAGAAAGTTTATCAAAAACACATAATACGCTTTTAATTGCAGATGAAATCCAATGTGGTTTTGGAAGAACAGGCGATTTTTTCGCATTTCAAAAGCATGGCATTACACCAGATATTATTTCTATGGCAAAAGGTATGGGTAATGGATTTCCAATTGGCGGTATTTTAATTCACCCATCCATAAAAGCATCTTATGGCTTGTTAGGCACTACTTTTGGCGGGAATCATTTAGCATGCGCTGCATCATTAGCCGTGTTAAAAGTGATGCGATGTGAAAACTTAATGGAGAACGCCAAAACTGTTTCTGAATATTTTATCGAAAAAGCCAAAACAATTCCGCAAATAAAAGCTGTAAAAGGAAGAGGGTTAATGTTAGGTTTAGAATTTGATTTTCCTATAGCAGTCATGAGGAAGGATTTGATTTTTAAATATCATATTTTTACAGGAAGTGCTAAAAACCCTAATTTGCTTAGAATTCTTCCACCTTTAACACTTCAAAAAAAGCATGTTGATGTGTTTTTTGAAGCTTTAGAAAAAGCATTGTAAAATGAAAAAATACACCAACATATCAGACATTAAAAACTTCTCTGAAGCCATTCAGGAAGCCATTCAGCTTAAAAAAAATCCGTTGGAGTTTTCAGCATTAGGAAAACATAAAACTTTAGGTTTACTATTCTTTAATTCGAGTTTGCGCACACGATTAAGCACTCAAAAAGCAGCATTAAATTTAGGAATGAATCCTATAGTTATGAATGTTTCTGGTGATGCTTGGGGTATTGAGTTTGAAGATGGCAGTATTATGAATGGCAATACCGCAGAACATATTAAAGAGGCTGCAGCTGTAATATCTCAATATTGTGATATTATTGCTGTTAGAGCATTTCCAACATTAACAGACAAAGTTAAAGATGAGAGTGAGCATATCCTAAAATCGTTTACAAAATACGCCACAGTACCTATAGTAAACATGGAGAGTGCCACAGCTCATCCGTTACAAGGTTTTACAGATGCCATTACCATAACAGAACATAAAAAGGTAAGCAAACCTAAAGTGGTTTTAAGTTGGGCGCCACATGTAAAGGCTTTGCCACACGCTGTAGCAAATAGTTTTGCTCAAGCCATGCAAAATATGGATGTCGATTTTGTAATCACCCATCCTAAAGACTACGATTTAAATCCAGAAATAGTTGGAAATACACCAATAATTTACAACCAAGAAGAAGCTCTAAAAAACGCTGATTTCGTATACACAAAAAACTGGAGTTCTTATAATAACTATGGTAAAGTATTAAAAACAGATTCGGATTGGATGATTACCAAAGAAAAATTAGGTAATGCCAAATTTATGCATTGCTTACCCGTAAGGCGAAATGTAGTGGTTGAAGATGCGGTTTTAGATAGTGAAAACTCACTGGTAATACGGCAAGCAAACAATCGAACCTATGCGGCGCAATGGGTTTTGAAGAATATTTTGGAAGATTTATAGTAATCCGTCATTCTGAATTCACTTCAGAATCACATAAAAAAGTAATGAGAAGTTGAAACAAGTTCAACTTGACGAAAATTAAAAAAATGCAAACACTAAAAGTTATAAAAATAGGCGGCAATATTATTGATGACAAGCAGGCATTGCATCATTTTTTGGAAGATTTCTCTAAAATTAAAGGACCGAAAATATTGGTGCATGGCGGCGGAAAACTAGCAACAAAACTGGCTAATCAAATGGGTGTTGAGGTTAAAATGACCAATGGCCGTCGCATAACCGATGCCGATACTTTAGACATTACTACCATGGTTTACGCCGGTAAAATCAACAAAAATATAGTCGCAAAATTACAGGCAAATCGGTGTAATGCTATTGGGTTTTCTGGAGCCGATGGTAATGCTATTGTATCGGAAAAACGCCCCTTAAAAGATATTGATTACGGATTTGTTGGCGATGTATTAAAGGTAAACACCAATATATTGGAAGTGTTACTAAATAACAAAGTCACGCCTGTTTTTTGTGCCATTACACATGATGAAAACGGACAGCTTTTCAACACCAACGCCGATACTATTGCATCAGAATTAGCAATAGGTTTTGCAAAAAAAATTCAAACCGAATTGTATTATTGTTTCGAGAAAAATGGTGTATTACAAAATGTAGATGACGATGATTCGGTTATAGAAAACATCAATTCAGAAAATTATAAAATATTAATCAACGATGGTATTATTGCAGATGGAATGCTGCCAAAACTCAATAATTGCTTTCACGCCATAAAACACAACGTGCATAAAGTTTGCATCGGGAAACCAGAAATGCTTTTCAGTTTACACACAAAACACACCACAATTCAAGCCTAAAAAGTGCCATGGAAAAACTAACAAACGAGGCGATAGAGCTTCTTAAAAATCTTATTGAAACCGAATCTTTTTCATCTGAAGAAGACCAAACAGCCGCACTAATTGAAGATTGGTTCAAAACTAAAAATATTGATTACACACGTACCAAAAATAATGTTTGGGCCATCAATAAACATTTCGATAAAAGCAAACCAACACTATTGTTAAACTCGCATCACGACACAGTAAAACCCAATAATGGATACACTAAAAACCCTTTTGAAGCCATTGTTGAAGATGGTAAACTCTACGGTTTGGGTAGTAATGATGCCGGTGGTTGTTTGGTGTCTTTAATAGCAACCTTCACCCATTTTTACACGCAAGAACATTTAAAATACAACTTGGTTATTGTCGCTTCCGCGGAAGAAGAAAGTAGTGGACCAGATGGTTTAAATAGCATGCTGTCTATAATTCCAAAAGTAGATGTTGCCATTGTGGGCGAACCCACTTTAATGCATTTAGCCGTTGCAGAAAAAGGTTTAGTCGTTTTTGATGCCGTAGTAAAAGGCACTCCAAGTCATGCGGCACATCCTAACAACAATAATGCTATTTATAAAGTGATAGACGTTTTAAAATGGTTTAAAGATTTTACCTTTAAAGAAGCCTCTGAAGCTTTAGGTGAAGTAAAAATGACGGTTACTCAAATTAATGCAGGAAAACAACATAATGCCGTTCCAGCAGATGTGAAATTGGTGATTGATGTACGTGTAAATGATAAATATTCTAATCAAGAAATAGCTGATTTGTTAATTGCAAACGCACCGTGTGATAGTATTGTACCAAGGAGTTTAAAGTTAAATTCATCATCCATTCCAATAGAACACGATTTAGTAAAGGCTGGAATTTTAATAGGCCGAACAACATACGGATCGCCAACATTATCCGATCAAGCAGTACTCACTTGTCCATCATTAAAATTAGGACCAGGAGATAGTACACGCTCACATTCGGCAGATGAATTTATATATTTGAATGAAATTGAAGAAGGCATCAAAATTTATATTGAATTGTTGAATAAAGTGATCATTTAACGTCATAACGAGAAGAGAAACGACGTGGTTATCTCATGATAATAGTAACAATAATTAACAGATTGCCACACTACGTTCGCAATGACGGTACAAACAAACGAATCAACACATAAACAAATAAACTTTTTAGAAGATGAAACTCTGGGATAAAGGATTTACAATAGACAAACAAATTGAGCAATTTACGGTTGGCAACGATAGGGAAATCGATATTCATATTGCAAAATACGATGTGATAGCTTCGAAAGCACATGCCAAAATGCTTCAAAAAATTGGCATTATAACCGTTGAAGAATTAGTCGATTTATTAAGCGGATTAAAAGTTTTGGAAGATCAGATTGAAAACGGCAGCTTTGTCATTGATGCTCAATTTGAAGATGTGCATTCAAAAATAGAATTCGAACTCACCAAACAATTGGGAGAAGTGGGCAAAAAAATCCATACCGCGCGCTCGAGAAACGATCAGGTTTTAGTGGCGCTTCATTTGTATTTTAAAGACAATTTATTGGATGTAAAGGCAAAAACAAAAACACTTTTTGAAACCCTTTTGCAATTGGCCGATACGCATAAAGAAAAATTATTACCAGGTTATACGCATTTGCAAGTGGCTATGCCATCATCGTTTGGGTTGTGGTTTTCAGCTTATGCCGAATTGCTGATTGACGATGTATATTTATTAAACGCCGCCATAAAAACGGTAGACCAAAATCCTTTAGGATCGGCTGCGGGTTACGGCAGTTCTTTTCCGATAGATAGAAATATTACAACCCAAGAGATGGGTTTTGAAACCCTAAAATATAATGTGATTGCAGCGCAAATGAGCCGAGGCAAAAGCGAGCGCACCATTGCTGCTACTTTGGGCAGTTTAGCCAATACCATGAGTCGTTTTGCTATGGATGTGTGTTTATATATGAGTCAGAATTTTGGTTTTATCACTTTCCCAGACGAACTAACCACGGGCAGTAGCATTATGCCGCACAAAAAGAATCCGGACGTGTTCGAACTCATTCGTGGCAAGTGTAATAAAATACAGGCTTTACAAACCGAAATGATTTTAATTACTAACAATTTACCAAGTGGTTACCACAGGGATTTTCAGTTATTAAAAGAAAATACTATTGCTGCTTTCGAAGAGTTAAAGACCATTTTAGACATTTTTAATTACGCCATTCAGCAAATTGTTGTAAAGGATATTGATTTGAACGACGATAAATACAAGTATTTGTTTACAGTTGATAATATAAATAATTTGGTAGTTGATGGCATGAGTTTTAGAGAAGCTTACCAGAAAATTGGCGGACAAGTACAAGCGGGAACTTACAAGCCAGATATGAGCAAAGAGCATTCGCATATTGGTAGTATACATAATTTGTGTTTAGAGGATATTAGAGGAAAGTTTCCTGAATAGTTGATTTTCATCTTAATAAAATTTAACTTGTCCATAATTAATTCACTTTTATAGTTATGCAAAAAACAATTCAATTTTTAGTTCTAAGTCTTTTAATTTCAAGTTTTGGTTTTTCTCAATCAGGTAAAGTATTCGATCAATTATCGCATACTAGTGAAATTTTAAAACAGGAGCGAAATTTTGCTATCTATTTACCACCAGATTATGATACTTCACAACGCAATTATCCAGTTTTGTATTTATTACATGGTGCTGGCGATGACCAAACTGGTTGGGTACAGTTTGGTGAAGTGTTGAAAATTACAGATAAGGCTATAAAAGACGGTAATGCTACTTCTATGATAATTGTAATGCCAGATGCCTATACAACTAGGTTAGGTTATTTTAATGATGTAAGAGGCGATTGGAATTATGAAGATTATTTTTTTAAAGAATTAATACCGTACGTAGAAAGTAAATATCGTATTAAAAGCAAAAAAGAATACCGCGCTATTGCTGGTTTATCTATGGGTGGTGGTGGCTCTTTTATGTATGCTTTACATCATCCTGAGTTATTTGCATCGGCGTGCCCTTTAAGCGCTTATATTGGCCCAAAATCTATTGATGAAATGAAGCGATTTACTAAACGTTATAATAATTTTGAAGTTAATGATGCTGATGCCAAAACCTATTTCCCACAACATAATGCGTTGTCTCTAATTGAAAATATGACTAAAGAACAAATTGAATCTGTACGTTGGTATATTGATTGTGGTGACGACGATTTTCTTTATGAAGGCAATAGTTTAGTACATCTTGCTTTACGAAAAAAAGAAGTGAAACACGAATTTAGAATTAGAGATGGTGGGCACTCATGGAGCTATTGGCGAGAATCACTTCCTGAAGTTTTAAAGTTTGTCTCACAAGGGTTTCATAGATAAGGAAAAAGAACTATTTTAAATAAATTATTTACGAGGAATAATTTAAGTAAAAATTTCTAAAAATAAAATCCAAAAGTTCCTGTTACACCAAACTTACGTGCATCAGGATATAGCACTTTATCTTTATAATTTCCTCTAAAATTAAAATCGATTCTAAACACTTTAAAAATATTACCAACACCTAAACCATACTCGTAATAGGGCTTATTATTTGGTGCTACTAGCGGAATACTATTTGGACTGTTTGTAGTGTTCAAGTCGATGTTTCCTTGAGAAATTTCGCCCCAAACACCACGAATGCTTAGAATTTCGCGAAGATTAAATTTTCGTAAAAACGGAATTCTTGAAAAGAAACGCCCGTTAAAATTATGTTCTAAATGAAACGACGCATAAGTATCAGACACGAACTCATAAAAATCTAACTGCGAAAAGGTATTATAAATTGAAAAATACGATTGATTCCCTGGAATAACACTTAACAACCCTAAAGGGACTTCTCCAAAGGTTTTACCGGCTTCGATAGTGGTATACAGCCTGCCAAAACCGCCAACTTGCCATGGTTGTATGTACGATAGTTGCAGTTTGGTATAATCGAAATCACTATTAAACACCGTTTTATCACCACGGCTTATTTGCGCAAAAATACGTGCAAAATCATCGTTTGCTGTACGGCGCTCTACACCAAACCCTGTCATTTTTCGTTTTGGAAAATAGGATATTGATAGTGACGTTTCAAATTGCTTTATTTCGGATGCAAAACCTGTTGGCGACTCTGCATCTACATAATCTAAACTAAAGGTTGGTGATGCCGACTCTAAAGTACGGTAGTTTGAACCTAACCTAAAAATAACATTGCGCCAAGGTTCTAACTCGACCGCTAAACTTGTTAAATTTATAGAGGTTAATTTATCGTTTGCTCCTGTACCAACTACCGATGAGGATGCTAAACTACGCCCTAAAACGTCTGTGCTTGTTGTCAAGCTTGCCCCTATTTGTTCTACATCTCGCCTGTTTCCTCCAGAAATAATCAATCGGTTTTTCTTATCTAACAGCCATTTTCCAGAAATGCCGTATTTGAATTTATCATCTCTAAAACCGTAAGCTAAAAAGCCTTCTAATCGCCACAAATCGTTTCTACCAAAATAAGTACGTCCTCCAGCGCGTAAACGTAAGCCTTCAACTTCGTTAAATCCAAAGGTTGAAAAAATAGGACCGTAATCTAAAGGTAACGTGTTAAATTCGATATAACCCGATGATAAAATACTTCCTAAATTGTAAAGACGTTTAAACTTTTTTACGGTTTTTAAAGTGTCTAACATTTTATAAACACCTTTTTCATCTTTATTCAAATCTTCTAATCGGTTTTCTGCCCAAAACGCATCATCTCTATCATAAACATCCTTATCATAATTATAAACTTCTTGGTCGTAGAATTTTTTATCTAAAGGTTTATCGAATTCATAATTATTAAATAATGTGGTTCGTTTGCCATAAACACCTCGCGATTTTTCTTTTTTACTTAACGCAAAATCAGACATCATATAATCGCGCTTAACTAAGAAAAGTGAATCATTTAACACTTCAAACTCTTGCTCGATATAAATATCTTTTACCCAATTTATGTTGGCACTTTTTGAGGCTTGTAAATTAATTTCTTTAATAGCATAAGTAGAATCTGCTACCCAAAAATCACCTTTAAAAGTCAATTCATTTTTACGACGCGGATAATAAATAATATTGTAACACCATTTATTATCGATAAAGGCACTGTCGGACAGCACATAATTATAGGTGTTGATACCTGTCTTTGAAAGTGGACTTACAAAACTTTTATCGAAAAATTTCAGATAATTATCGTAAACATTATAATCGGAATATAAATCGTCAACAAAATCAATCACGACTTGATTATCGCTAAAACCTGAGTTTTTATTTCCTTTTAAAACTTCTTTTTGTTTATTAATTACATTATCACCATAAACTTTTGATACGGCTTCGTTAATAAACATGGGTAAGTATGTTTTACCAGTAACGCGAGAGGTATCTACTTCGTTAAAAACAAATTCCATCCCTCTAAAAAGTTTACTTTTAATAAGTGCGCTATCAATGGTATTAATATCGAATTCTACTTTTTCGTATTTATCGTATTCGTATTGCTTGTAAAGGTTTAATCCATTTCTACGCTTATGTTCCCAAATTTTACGCAACAAATCTATAGCGGGATTATTTTTTTTGGATTGCTTTCCAGATACAATAACTACTGCATCTAATTGTGCTGCTTCCTCTTTAAGCGTAAACTTTAAATTGTAATTTACTTTTTTTTCTAACGGAATTTCGATGGTTTCGTAGCCTATAAACGAAATAATTAAAGCACTCCATATTTCAGCAGATTCTAAATAGAATTTTCCGTTTTCATCTGTAATAGTGCCTTCAGAAGATCCTTTAAATACAATATTAGCAAAAGAGACGGGTTCGTTATAATCATCAAACACATAACCGCTAACTTTGGTTTGGGCTATTGCTGAAAAAAATCCTAAGAAAAAAATTATAAATAGTAGTCTTATGTTCATAGTATAAAAAAACTTCATCAACAATCGTGCTAATGAAGTTTATATAACGTAAAAAAAATTAATTTATTTGTATAAAACTTTTTTAACTGCTTTAATTACATCTTCGCTATTTGGTAACCATTCTGCTAATAAAACAGGTGAATATGGAGCTGGTGTATCTGCAGTATTAATTTTTACAATGGGAGCATCTAAATAATCGAATGCCTCAGATTGTACTAAATATGTAATTTCTGTAGCTACATTTCCAAAAGGCCATGCTTCTTCTAAAACTACTAATCTATTTGTTTTTTTAACTGATTCTAAAATGGCTTTTCTATCCATTGGTTTTACAGTACGTAAATCGATAATTTCGCAAGAAATACCTTCTTTCTCAAGTTCGTCTGCAGCTTTGTAAGCTTCTTTAATAATCTTTCCAAAAGACACAATAGTTACATCTGTACCTACACGTTTAATTTCTGCAACGCCTAACGGTAATACATATTCGCCTTCTGGCACTTCACCTTTATCGCCGTACATTTGCTCGCTTTCCATAAAAATAACAGGATCGTCATCACGTATTGCCGCTTTTAACAATCCTTTGGCATCGTATGGGTTAGATGGTACTACTACTTTTAAACCAGGGGTATTAGCAAACCAGCTTTCAAAAGCTTGCGAGTGTGTTGCTCCTAATTGTCCAGCGGAAGCTGTTGGCCCGCGAAAAACAATTGGGCACTTGAACTGTCCACCAGACATTTGCCTAATTTTTGCAGCATTATTTATGATTTGATCAATTCCAACTAAAGAGAAGTTAAATGTCATGTATTCAACAATAGGTCTGTTCCCTGTCATGGTCGATCCAATGGCTATTCCAGCAAAACCTAACTCAGCAATAGGTGTATCGATAACTCGTTTTGATCCAAACTCGTCTAACATACCCTTTGAAGCTTTGTAAGCTCCATTATATTCTGCCACTTCCTCGCCCATTAAATAAACGCTTTTGTCTCTACGCATTTCTTCGCTCATGGCTTCGCAAATTGCCTCTCTAAATTGAATTGTCTTCATTAAATATATTTTTAATCGAATTGCAAAAATAACAATAAATAGAATACTTTGTTTAAAAGAATTATCTAAAATTTATTATGCACGCATAGCAAATATTCGAAATAAAATAATTAACTTCGTTCCCTAAATTTGAAGTACATAATAGTTATATACTTCTCAAATAAAGAATCTTAATTTAATTATAAAAATATGAAAGTTTTAGTGTGTATAAGTCACGTTCCAGACACTACATCAAAAATTAATTTTACAGATGATAATTCTAAATTCGACACCAATGGTGTACAATTTGTTATTAACCCAAATGATGAGTTTGGCTTAACTCGCGCCATGTGGTTTAAAGAAAAACAAGGGGCAAGTGTAGATGTTGTAAATGTTGGTGGTGCGGAAACCGAGCCTACGCTTCGTAAAGCTTTAGCCATTGGTGCAGATAGTGCCATACGCGTTAACATTACTGCTATGGATGGCTTTCAAGTAGCTAAACAATTAGACAAAGTAGTACAAGATGGTGACTACGATTTAGTAATTGCTGGTCGCGAATCTATTGATTATAATGGCGGTATGGTTCCAGGTATGTTAGCTGGTTTAACTAATGCTAATTTTGTAAATAACTGTATTAACCTTGAAGTTGATACTTCGACAAACTCTGTAACCGCTATTAGAGAAATTGATGGCGGAAAAGAAACTGTTACGACTTCGCTACCGTTAGTTATTGGCGGACAAAAAGGGTTGGTTGAAGAAAGCGATTTACGTATTCCAAATATGAGAGGTATAATGATGGCACGTAAAAAACCATTAACGGTTGTTGAACCTGTTGATGCTAATGCCGAAACCGCAGCGGTTAAATTTGAAAAGCCAACTCCAAAAGGTGCAGTAACATTAGTGTCTCCAGATAATTTAGACGAATTAGTAAACTTACTTCATAACGAAGCTAAAGTAATTTAATTAAAAATTAAATCATCCCAAACTTGTTTTGGGATCTTTTGAAGTATTTAAAAAATATTAATTAAGATTTCCGTCTTCACGGGAATGACAAATAAAAGATTACATATTATGTCAGTTTTAGTATATACAGAATCAGAACAAGGAAAATTTAAAAAAACAGCCTTAGAAGTAGCGTCTTATGCGAAAGCGGTTGCAAACCAATTAGGAACTACGGTAACTGCTGTTGCAATAAATACAAATGACACTTCTGTTTTAGGAAATCACGGAGTAGACAAAGTTTTAAATGTTAGTAACTCTCAACTTGACACTTTTAATGCCAAAACCTATGCTGATGTTTTAAAACAAGCCGCAGAAAAAGAAAGTGCCAAAGTTGTAATAGTTAGTTCTAGTGCAGATAGTAAATATTTAGCACCTCTTTTGGCCGTTGGTTTAAACGCTGGATTTGCTTCAAATGTTGTTGAAGCTCCATCTAGCACATCGCCTTTTACCGTTAAACGAACTGCTTTTACAAACAAAGCTTTTAGTATAACAACCATTAACACCGATGTTAAATTAGTTGCCGTTTCAAACAATTCTTTTGGGTTAATAGAATCTAATGGTAATGCTTCCGCGGAAGGCTTTTCGCCTTCTGTTCCAGAATCTGGTGTAAACGTACAATCGGTAGATAAAGCAACAGATAAAGTAACTATTGCCGATGCCGAAATAGTAGTTTCTGCTGGTCGTGGTTTAAAGGGTCCAGAAAACTGGGGTATGATTGAAGAATTAGCCGATGTTTTGGGCGCAGCAACAGCTTGTTCTAAACCTGTTTCAGATTTAGGTTGGAGACCACACAGCGAACACGTAGGACAAACAGGTAAACCCGTAGCAGCAAATCTATATATAGCTATAGGCATCTCTGGAGCTATTCAACATTTAGCAGGTATAAATGCTTCAAAAGTAAAAGTTGTAATTAATACCGATGCCGAAGCGCCTTTCTTTAAAGCTGCCGATTATGGTGTTGTGGGTGACGCTTTTGAAGTGGTTCCGCAACTCATCGAAAAATTAAAAGCTTTTAAAGCTCAACAATAGATTATTTTTTATAAATTGTATTGTTCCACAGAACTGATTAAATTAGCATTATATCAAAATCTGCCTTAGGCAGTTGGTTAAGTCCTAATTTAAACAGTTCTTTGCGTTTTTATAAATTATGAGTTTAGTAAAATTAAACATAAAAGGCATATCGTATAGTCAAACCCAAAATGGCGCGTATGCACTTATTTTAAATGAAGTAGATGGTGACCGCAAACTTCCTATTGTAATTGGTGCCTTTGAAGCGCAATCCATCGCAATCGCATTAGAAAAAGAAATTCGTCCACCACGACCTTTAACTCACGATTTATTTAAAAATTTTGCAGATCGATTTGATATTGTTGTAAAGCAAGTTATTATCCATAAGTTGGTTGATGGTGTTTTTTACTCTAGTTTAATATGCGAACGCGATAAAATTGAAGAAATTATTGATGCTAGAACTAGTGATGCTATTGCTTTAGCACTTCGTTTTGACGCACCAATTTTTACTTATAAAAACATTCTTGATAAAGCAGGTATTTACTTAAAAGTGAATCCTAAAAAAGATGAGGAAGACGAACTGCAAGACAGTATTTTAGTTGATGATTTAATAGCAAATGAATTAGAACCTAACGCACCTCGCGAAAATTACAAAGGAAAAACGCTTGAAGAACTTCATAATTTATTAGACGAAGCAGTATCTAATGAAGATTACGAAGCTGCGGCACACATTCGCGACGAAATTTCTAAACGCTAATCTCAAAAATTTATGAAATCCTTTTTTTTGTCTTTAGTTGCTATTTTTATCTTATTTACTTCAACATTAATAGCCCAAGAAACAGACAAAATAAAGCTTACAGATACTATTGAAAATGTATTGCAAACACCCTCAATACAATCAAACACTTCAACAGATTCATTACAAATGAATGAGCAAGTTGTAGAATCTGAAAACCAAACACAACAAGTTGTTCCAAATACAAATGAAACAAATAATACTATTATTGAAAGTCAAGGCTTTTCAATAAATAGCTTATGGCGTGGTGTTTTAGGGATGATTACTTTAGTATTTATCGCTTTCCTTTTTAGTAGCAATAGAAAAGCTATCGATTGGAAAATTGTTGGCATTGGTTTAGCATTTCAATTATTGATTGCTGTTGGTGTTTTAAAAGTTGAATTCGTTAAAACTATATTTGAATTTATTGGTGGCATGTTTGTACAAGTGCTAGAATTTACAAGAGCAGGCAGTAAATTTCTGTTTGAAGGTTTAGTAGTAGACATGGATACTTTCGGATTCATATTTGCTTTTCAAGTATTACCAACTATTATATTCTTTTCGGCTTTAACTTCGGTTCTATTTTATTTAGGCATCATTCAAAAAATAGTAAAAGCTTTTGGTTGGCTATTATCTAAACTTTTAAAAATATCTGGAGCAGAAAGCTTAAGTGTTGCTGGTAACATCTTTTTAGGCCAAACTGAAGCACCACTTTTAATAAAGGCATATTTAGAAAAAATGAATAAGTCCGAAATCCTTTTAGTTATGATTGGTGGTATGGCAACGGTAGCCGGTGCTGTATTGGCTGCATACATTGGGTTTCTTGGTGGAGATGATCCTACATTAAGGTTATTTTATGCGAAACATTTATTAGCAGCATCGGTTATGGCTGCTCCTGGAGCTATTGTCATTTCAAAAATATTATATCCGCAAACTAAAAACGTTAATACCGATGTAACCGTTTCGCAAGAAAAGATAGGATCAAACTTCTTAGACGCCATTGCAAACGGTACGACCGAAGGTTTAAAATTAGCAGTTAATGTAGGAGCAATGCTTTTAGTATTTGTTGCTTTTATTGCTATGTTTAATTGGATTCTAGGTTGGGTTGGAGATGTTACGACTTTAAATAGTTGGATTGCAAGTAATACTTCATATGATAGTCTATCACTTGAACTCATTTTAGGCTATATTTTTGCACCACTTATGTGGCTTATTGGTGTTGCCAAAGAAGATATGGCTTTAATGGGACAACTATTAGGTATTAAACTTGCCGCAAGCGAATTTATTGGCTACATACAATTATCAGATTTAAAAAACGCAGCAAATGCTACACATCTTAGCTATCAAAAATCGATAATTATGGCAACCTATATGCTTTGTGGTTTTGCAAACTTCGCATCAATTGGTATTCAAATTGGTGGCATTGGCTCTTTGGCTCCAGGGCAACGTAAAACCTTATCGAAGTTTGGAATGAAAGCTTTAATTGGCGGCACGATTGCTTCTTTAATTTCGGCTACTATTGCAGGAATGATTATTGGTTAATAACTTTATTATAATATCTTAATCTTTAAGCATAAATTTTTAGGCTTTTTTATATTTTTATTTCCGCAGAAAAAAGAAATTACATGAAGCAATATCACGACTTAGTAAAACACGTTTTAGAAAACGGAAACGAAAAAGGAGATAGAACAGGAACTGGAACAAAAAGTGTTTTTGGGCATCAAATGCGATTTGATTTAAGTGAAGGTTTCCCAATGGTTACTACAAAAAAATTACACCTAAAATCGATTGTTTATGAGTTGCTTTGGTTTTTAAAAGGAGATACAAACACCAACTACTTAACTGAAAATGGTGTTAGAATTTGGAACGAATGGGCCGATGAAAATGGCGATTTAGGCCCCGTTTATGGTCACCAATGGCGTAACTGGAATAACGATGAAATTGATCAAATAAAAGAGGTTATTCATTCATTAAAAAACAACCCAAATAGCAGACGTATGTTGGTTTCTGCTTGGAACCCTTCTGTATTACCAGATACTTCAAAAAGCTTTAGTGAAAATATTGCAAATGGTAAAGCAGCATTACCACCTTGCCATGCTTTTTTTCAATTTTATGTTGCCGATGGAAAACTATCATGCCAACTCTATCAACGTAGTGCCGATATTTTTTTAGGTGTACCTTTTAATATTGCAAGCTATGCTTTGTTTACTATGATGATGGCTCAGGTTTGTGGTTATGAGACTGGAGAATTTATTCACACTTTTGGCGATGCGCATATTTATAGCAATCATTACGAGCAATTGGAATTACAACTATCTCGTGATTTAAGACCACTACCAAAAATGATTTTAAACCCAGAAGTTAAAGATATTTTTGATTTTACTTTTGATGATTTTGCTTTAGTAGATTATAATCCGCATCCGCACATAAAAGGCATTGTAGCTGTATAAAACAGCTTTTCTTATTTTAAATTAACAAGAAATGGAATAAAAAAGTGCTTTCAATAAAATGAAAGCACTTTTTTAGTTTAATTGATTTTTGGATTTAACTAAACGTTTAACACACCATTTTCCGCTGATGCATAATCATTCCAAGCATAAGCATCTGCTTGCTCGTCATTAACATAAGCACCATCTACAAGGTATCTAAACTCATAAGAATTATCTTTTTCTAAGTTTAAAGTGCCTTTAAAAGTGCCGTTCTTTAATTTTTTAAGCATTGTTGCTTCAGTACTCCACTCGTTAAAACTTCCAACTACCGCTACTTCTTTTGCGTCTTCTGCAGGAACAGAAAAAGTAACTTTACATATCGGTTTGCTTTTTAAATATTGTTTTGTAATAGCCATGATTTATGTTTTTTTTATTTAAAACCTATTTTACGTTGCAAATTTATAAAACAATTAAATATTCATAATCATTTAAAATGCTTTACATCAAAGAATTATCAATTTAATAATATGGCTTTACAATAATTTAAAGGATTCATTTTTTTAACTAATAAATTACCGAAATGATAAAGGATATTA
The DNA here is from genome assembly GCF_000789235.1 of Wocania ichthyoenteri Th78. Lineage (GTDB taxonomy): Bacteria > Bacteroidota > Bacteroidia > Flavobacteriales > Flavobacteriaceae > Wocania_A > Wocania_A ichthyoenteri. Next base: position 2,505,786 of record NZ_KN525716.1, on the reverse strand, counting down.
GTTATTTTTTAGCTGAATTTTAATGATATAAAATCGAAAACGTTTTCGATTTTAGTCCTAAATTATCTTTTTAATGGTATTACTAAAAGTTTTAACTTTACAATCATTATATAATTGATATGTTCGGAAAGAAAAAACAAAAACCTCAGATAGATTTAGCTCAATTAGAGCTTATTGAAAATGCACAAAAACGCATCAAACAAAAAAAACGCTTATACATCCATTTCGTTATTTTTTTAATAGGTGGTGTCTTTTTAATTCTTGCTAACACCGTTTTAGGTATTGGCAAAGAATTTACTTTGTTTGGTAAAGAATGGTTTTTATTTGCCATTTTGTTATGGCTTTTCTTTTTCTTATATCATGCGTTCAATGTGTTTGTTACTCATAAATTTATGGGGAAATCTTGGGAGAAAGACCAACTAGAAAAGCTTGTAGCAAAACAACAAGAACGTATAAACAAGCTAAAACAAGGTTTTGTAAAAGAAGAAACTTTAATAGCACAAAGCGAAGTTTATAATGAAGCATCACCTAAAACCCAAAACCCAAAACCTAAAAGAGAATTGACAATAATTGTCGCTGCCGCGGAAAATGATGCGATTGGATTAGGTAACAAACTTATTTGGCATTTAAGCGACGATTTAAAACGCTTTAAAAATCTAACAAATAGACATCATATCATTATGGGTCGCAAAACTTTTGAAAGTTTCCCGAAACCGCTTCCTAACAGAACGCATGTGGTTATTTCAAGGCAGCATGATTACAAAGTGCCCAACGGCGTTATTCTAGTAAACTCACTAGAAGATGCTTTAGACGCTGCAAAAAACGATTCACAACCCTTTATAATTGGTGGTGGCGAAATTTACAAACAAGCTATGCTTTTAGCCGATAAAATTGAGCTAACACGCGTGCACGAAAGTTTTGAAGCCGATACATTTTTTCCAAAAATTGATACAACAGTTTGGAAAGAAACAGCTAATACTTTTCATACAAAAGATGAAAACCATGAGCATGAGTTTTCGTTTTTGACTTATGAAAGAATATAACCAAATTTATATTTGTCATAAAACTAGTTGACCTTGTTTAACGGCAGATATAAAACATTAATAGCGATTTCATATGCAAGAAGGCATTAATATTAAATGAAACCTGACTCTATTAACATAACACAAATAATTAAAGAAAGTACTTTAAAACATTACAGTGATGATTTTGCGGTTTGCTGGATTAAAAATGAGGTGCTTGGTGTTGAAATTGACCATGTTTTATATAAAAATGTTTCGAATTCCATTTTTTTTCTCGATCCTAAATATCAATGGAAAATCTTAAAAAAAGATAGCACTACTTCTTCAGGTTATATTTTGTACTTAGCTAAGGAGGTTTTAAATAATCCCATTTTAAGCAATCTCCACATAAACAAAATAAGGCTTTTCAATTCAGGTGAAATTCCATTATTTAAATTAAGTCCGGGGATAGAAAAAAGAACTCAAGCAATACTTGAAATGATTGATGAACTTTTAGGATCGCATCTTAATCATAAAGATGATGCCATACTTTCTCTGCTGAACACATTTTTTGTCTACTGTGATGGACAATGTAATATTAAGTCAATAGTTTCAAATAATAATTCCAAAACAAATGTAGTCTACAAATTTAAAAAGTTGGTCGACCAATACATTCTAAAAAATCACGAAGTAGCTTTTTATGCAAAGCTTCTTAATATATCTCCAAAATACTTGAATGAATGCGTACAAGAAGTACTAAGTGTAAGTTCAAAAAGTATCATAATTGAACAATTACTTATGAGGTCTAGGCACGCATTAAAATTTTCGAACAAAACCATAAAAGAAATCAGTTTTGAATTAGGCTTTTCGTCCCCAGATTATTTTAGCTACTTTTTCAAAACCCACACAGAAATTACTCCCTCAGACCTTAGAAAAAATTAACTACTCCTAAAATCCATGGATTTACCGTAATTTTCGCATTGCTATACTAGCATAATCAATATAAATTGCAAAAAAATTTAATCATGGACAGAAAAAAATTCATAAAAACTTCAGGGGTTGGATTAGGTCTTGTCTTAATTCCTAGAATGATTCAAAGCCAAACTATCACTAAAAAAAAGAATCATACAGTCAATACCGAACCCAAAATAGTTAAAGATTCTGAAGGTGATGTTTTGAACGTAATAGGTGATATTCAAACCCATAAACTGATTGGTAGCGATACTGGAAACCAAATAGTTGAATGGGTGGACAATGTTGAACCAGGAATTGGAATTCCGCCACATATTCACACTAAAGAAGATGAAATATTTAGAGTCATCAAAGGACAAATTGAAATAACGGTTGATGGAAAAACAACTGTATTAAACGAAGGAGATGTAGCTTTTGCTCCAAAAGAAATACCACACTCGTGGAAAGTTGTAGGAACAGAAAAAGCTAAAATGATTACTTCTGCTTTCCCATCAGGCATAGAATTTATGTTCAAAGAATTAGCAAAACTTCCTGTTGATCCTCCAGACTTCAAAAAAGTATCTGAAATTTGCGCAAAACATGGTATTAGCTTTGTCTAAATACTAATTACCAAACACGATGGTATACATATTCAGCAAAAGCTAATCTTAATAGCTCTACAACTGCGTTTAGCTGACAGTTAAAAGGAGCTCTTAAATTCTTTTAACCACCTTTCATATTTTCCGTAATTTCGCAACATGATAAAAGAAATTCAACTTCGTATCTCACTTAAAGACGAAGAGCGCAGCGATATACTTACAATAAAATCAGCAAGTTTTTTAAATGTTGATAGAGCTGATATAACGGGTATTAAAGTCCTACGTAAATCTATTGATGCTAGAAAACCAAAAATAATTTTCAACTATAAAGTTGCAGTTTACATTAAAGAAGCTTTACCAAAAAACTCAGAATACACCTTTAATTATAAAGATGTTTCAAAAGCGAAACCCATTCATATTATTGGTTTTGGTCCAGCAGGTATGTATGCCGCTTTACGCTGTATAGAGCTTGGTTTCAAACCTATTGTTTTAGAGCGTGGTAAAAACGTAAAAGATCGCCGCAGAGATTTAAAAGCCATAAATCAAGACCATTTTGTAAACGAAGACTCTAATTACTGTTTTGGCGAAGGTGGTGCAGGCACGTATAGCGATGGTAAATTGTATACACGAAGTTTAAAACGTGGCGATGTACGACGCATTTTTAAAAACTTGGTATTTCACGGAGCAACCAGCCAGATTTTAGTCGATGCGCATCCGCATATTGGCACCAACAAATTACCGAAAGTGGTCACCAATATTCGAGAAACCATTTTAAATTATGGAGGTGAAATTCATTTTGAAACACGCGTTGTAGATTTTACTATAAAAAATAACAAAATACAAGCTATTCAATTGCTAAATGGTAACGAAATGATGGCTAACCGCGTTATTTTAGCAACAGGACATTCAGCTCGAGATATTTATTATTTATTGCATAAAAAGAAGATTGCTTTAAAAGCTAAATCATTTGCTATGGGGGTTCGTATAGAACATCCCCAACATATTATTGATAGTATTCAATACCATTGTTCTGGTAATCGACACGAATTACTCCCTGCGGCTTCTTACGGATTGGTACAGCAAGTAAATGAGCGTGGTGTGTATTCGTTTTGTATGTGCCCTGGCGGATTTATAGTGCCAGCCGCTACTGCAAACGGTGAGGTTGTTGTTAACGGTATGTCGCCTTCAAAACGAAATAATCTGTATGCCAATTCGGGTATTGTAGTTGAAATTAATGCTGAACAAGATTTTAAAAAATACGAACAATTTGGGGTTTTAAAAGGATTAGAATATCAAAAGAATTTAGAAAAATTAGCTTTTACCGCCGGCGGAAGAAGTCAAGTAGCACCAGCACAACGTTTAACTGATTTTGTTGAAGGTCGCTTATCAAATAATTTGAATACTACATCGTATCAACCTGGATTAAACTCAGCACCATTGCATTCACTTTTACCAAAATTAATAGGTAGCAGATTACGAAAAGGTTTTGAAGCATTCGGACAAAAAATGAAAGGTTATTACACCGAAGAAGCTAATATTGTTGGTGTAGAATCTAGAACCTCATCGCCTGTAAATATTCCCAGAAAAGACAATTTAGAACATTCAGAAATTGAAGGCTTATTTCCATGCGGAGAAGGTGGCGGATATGCTGGTGGTATTATTTCAGCAGCTATGGATGGCGAACGTTGTGCAGAGGCTGCGGTTACTGGGTTGTGATTTTTAGACTGAATACTTTAAGATAATATTCCTATTTTTGCAGCATCAAAAATTTAAAAACAACTATGAACGCATATATATTTCCAGGTCAAGGCGCACAATTCTCAGGAATGGGTTTAGACCTTTATGAAAACTCGACATTAGCACAAGAATTATTCGAACAAGCTAACGATATTTTAGGTTTCAACATTACCGATACGATGTTTGAAGGCACTGCCGAAGCGCTAAAAGAAACCAAAGTAACACAACCAGCAATATTTTTACACTCAGTAATTTTAGCAAAAACTTTAGGCGATAGTTTTAAACCAGATATGGTTGCGGGACATTCTTTAGGTGAATTTTCAGCTTTAGTAGCCAACGGAAGTTTAAATTTTGAAGACGGTCTAAAATTAGTATCTCAACGCGCTATCGCGATGCAAAAAGCTTGTGAATTACAACCTAGTACTATGGCTGCCGTTTTAGGTTTAGATGATGATATTGTTGAAAAAATATGTGCTATAACTGAAGGTGTTGTGGTTGCAGCAAATTACAACTGCCCAGGTCAATTGGTAATTTCTGGTGAAGTTGAAGCTATTAATAGAGCTTGTGAAGCTTTAAAAGAAGAAGGTGCGAGACGTGCTTTAGTATTACCAGTTGGCGGCGCATTTCATTCGCCTTTAATGGAACCTGCTCGTGAAGAATTAGCAGCAGCTATTGAAAACACAACATTTAGCAAACCTAACTGCCCAATTTATCAAAACGTAACGGCAAATGCTGTAATTAATGAAGCTGAAATAAAAGCAAACCTAATCTCTCAATTAACAGCGCCTGTGCGTTGGACACAATCTGTACAGCAAATGATTGCAGATGGTGCTACTTTATTTACTGAAGTTGGTCCAGGTAAAGTATTGCAAGGTTTGGTAAAGAAAATTAATAGAGAGTCTGAAACTGCTTCTGCAACTTTTGAAAGTAATAACTAAATGAAACTATCTAGACGCTCTATTTTTATTGTTTCAGTAATTATTATTACAATCGCTTTAGATCAAATTTCAAAGATTTGGGTTAGAGCTGAAGTTGTAGCTGGAAGTCAATCTGAAATTATTGGTAATTATTTCACATTACATAATGTAGAAAACAAGGGTGCTTTTTTAGGCATGGGTAGTGATTTAAATGATACGCTTAGAATAATTTTACTACTTGTTTTACCAATTATTGTTTTAGCATTTGTACTGCGTCATATTTTAAAAGATAAAACATTAGACAATCTTTCTCTTTTTGCATTCTCAAGTATTATTGGTGGTGGAATTGCTAATGTTTACGATCGCTTTGTGTACGGATCTGTTACCGATTTTTGGCATATCGATTTAGGTGGTGTATTTAGAACTGGTATTTTTAATATGGCAGATTTATCGGTTACAACAGGTATGATTATTTTGGTAATTGCTAGTTTTAGGAAGAAGAAAAGTATTAAATAAAAGAAGGTTGCTAAATAATCTTAGCAACCTTTTCAATATATTTCAAGAATTATTCTATTTATTACCCCTAACAATTTGCTCCCATTTCCAAGCAGATCGCATGGCATCATCAAGTGTTAATTTTGTTTTCCAACCCAATTCGTTATTGGCTTTTGTAGTATCTGCATATGCCGAAATAATATCGCCTTCTCTCCTACCTACTATTTTATAATTAAGTTTTTCTCCAGAAACTTTCTCGAATGCTTTAACGACTTCTAGTACAGAGCTTCCTTTTCCTGTTCCTAAATTAAATGTTTCGTAATTCGCTTTGTTCTTGTTTTGCAATAAACGATTAAGAGCAACAACGTGCGCTTTAGCTAAATCTACTACATGAATATAATCTCGAACACAAGTACCATCTGGTGTTGGATAATCATCACCAAAAACAGACAATTGCTCTCGAATACCAATAGCCGTTTGAGTAATAAATGGCACTAAATTTTGTGGCACTCCTATTGGAAGCTCTCCAATTTTAGCCGATTCGTGAGAACCTACTGGATTAAAATATCGCAATGCTATAGCTTTTAAGCTTGGTGTTACTTTACAGGTATCACTTATAATTTCTTCTCCTATTTGTTTGGTATTTCCGTATGGAGATTCAGCTTGTTTTACTGGGGCATTTTCAGTTATTGGTAACTCATCGGCTTGACCATAAACTGTACAAGAAGAGCTAAAAATAAAGGCTGCAGATGGCAACTTTTTTAATTCCTTAAGAATATATACTAAAGTACTAATGTTATTTTCATAATAAAGTAATGGTTCTTGTACACTTTCTCCAACCGCTTTACTTGCTGCAAAATGAATAACGCCTTTTACATCATTATGTTTTTCAAAAAAGGTTTCAACTTTAGGTCTATCTTTTAAATCTAATTTTTCAAACAATGGTTTCTTACCGGTGATTGATGTAATCCCATCTAAAACTTTTTCAGAAGAATTTGATAAATCATCAATAATAACAACTTCGTAACCTTCATTTTGTAATTCTACAACGGTGTGTGAACCTATAAATCCTAAACCACCGGTAACTAATATTTTATCCATTTATAAATTTTATAAGAGTTGATGTAATATATTCAATTTGCTCATCGTCTAATTCTGTATGCATTGGTAACGAAATAACATCTTTAACTAATTGATTTGTAACAGTAAAATCTGCTTCATTATAACGAGAATCTACATATGCTTTTTGTAAATGAAGTGGAATTGGATAATAGACACCACACGGAATATCATGTGCGTTTAAATGTTTTACCAAGGCATCTCTATCTATACCTTTTACTTTTAATGTGTATTGATGAAACACGTGACTATCATCACTACCGCTTCTAAAAGGTGTTTCAATATTATTAATGTTTTTAAATGCGGCATCGTATTTATTAGCAGCATTTCTTCTACTATCACAATAATCGTCCAAATACGGCAATTTTGCATCTAAAACAGCCGCCTGAATACTATCTAAACGGGAATTCACACCAACAACATCATGATGATAACGCTCGTACATCCCATGATTCACAATACCTCTAATACTATGTGCTAAATCGTCATCATTTGTAAAAATAGCACCACCATCGCCATAACAGCCTAAGTTTTTTGATGGGAAAAATGATGTAGACGACACATGACCAATGGTTCCAGCCTTTGCTTTAGTGCCATCTTTATTGGTGTAAGTAGCACCAATCGCTTGAGCATTATCTTCAATAACAAATAAATTATGAGCTTTTGCAAGCTTCATAATAGCTTCCATATTGGCACATTGCCCGAATAAATGCACGGGTACAATAGCTTTTGTTTTTGGAGTAATCGCTTTTTTTATGGCTTCAATATTAATATTAAAATCATCAGGATTAACATCTACTAAAACAGGTGTTAGATTTAACAATGCTATAACCTCTACAGTAGCAGCAAAAGTAAAATCGGCAGTAATAACCTCATCTCCTGGCTTTAACCCTAAACCCATCATTGCAATTTGCAAAGCATCGGTTCCATTTGCACACGGAATAACATGTTTTACATTGAGATATTGTTCTAAATTCTTTTGAAATTCATGAACTTTTGGGCCATTTATAAACGATGTAGTTTCAATAACTTCTTGAATTGAAGAGTTTACAACATCTTTTATTTGATTGTATTGACCCTTAAGGTCTACCATTTGAATTTTCTTCATCTAAAAAAATTTACAGCTCGCTTATCTTTAAAAAATAAACAAACTCTATTTTAATGAATACTCTTAAAGAGTTTTAATGTAGCGAAATTACAAAATTCATAAGCGTTAACCAACGTATTTATTTTAAAGAAATGTATTTTAGCATTAAAGAAATAAAATTGAGTTTAATTTATAATTTAGGAATTTATTTAGCGCATTTTGGGTTAAAATGTGTTGCACGATTTAACAAAAAAATTAAAGAAGGTGTTAACGGACGCTCTGAAACTTTTAATATTTTAAAAAGAAATATTAATAAAGATGACAAAACGCTTTGGTTTCACTGTGCTTCTTTAGGCGAATACGAACAAGGTCTTCCAGTTTTTCAGGCTTTACGAAAACATTACAAAACACATAAAATTGTACTCTCTTTTTTTTCACCTTCAGGTTACCAAATTCGTAAAAATTCACCTATTGCAGATGTTGTTGTTTACTTGCCGTTAGACTCAAAAAAGAACGCTAAAACCTTTTTAAATATAGTAAATCCAGAACTTACTCTCTTTGTTAAATATGATATTTGGCCTAATTTTTTAAATGAATTAAAACGGAAACAATTACGCGCCATATTAATTTCGGCAGCATTTAGAGAAAACCAATCGTTCTTTAAATTCTATGGGAAAACATTGCAAAATGCTTTGTTTACTTTCGATCATATTTTCACCCAAAATGAAACCTCAAAAACGCTATTGCATTCTATAAATTATAATACGGTAACCGTTTCTGGCGACACACGTTTCGATCGGGTGTATAGCCAATTAAATCAGGATAACCGTTTAGATTTTATTGAGGCCTTTAAAGCTAACAACTTATGTGTTGTAGCAGGAAGCACTTGGTCTCCAGACGAAAATTTATTTATAAACTATATAAACAATAAAGCGGCGAAAAATATAAAGTTTATTATTGCACCACACAATATAAATAGTGCACAAATAAAAAGCTTAAAAGAAAAATTAAATGCTAAAACTATTTTATTTAGTGAGAAAAAAGAAAATGATATCTCTAAAGCACAAGTTTTTATTATCGATACTATAGGCTTATTATCTAAAACATATAATTACGCAGATATTGCTTATGTTGGTGGTGCTATAGGAAACACAGGCTTACATAACACCTTAGAACCCGCAGTTTTTAGTATTCCTATTATTATTGGGAATAACCATTCCAAATTTCCTGAAGCCAAATCGATGATTGATATTAATGGCATGTTTTCAATTTCTAATCAAAAAGAATTCAATAGTATTTTAAATGAACTTATTGAAAATGAAGACAAAAGAATAAATTCTGGCAAGAAAAATTTAGACTATATTAAAAAAAACAAAGGTGCCGTCATCCAAATACTCGATTATTTGCGTATATAGAATGATTTTAATAGTAAATGTTAAAAATTTAACACAATTTTAATAGATTTTAACAAGAAGTTATTAAATTCGTAATATAGATTTTTAAAAAATTAACACTAAAACAAAAAACCGATGAAAAAATTATTTTTAAGCACTGCTTTATTACTAGTATTTGGCTTATCATTTACGTCTTGTAGAGACACTAAAAAAGCTGAAGATTCAATGGAAGATGCTATTGAAGCAACTGAGGAAGCTGTAGAAGATGCTGCTGACGCTGTTGAGGATGCAGTTGACGATGCTGGTGATGCTATTGAAGACGCTGCTGATGCTGCTGGTGAAGCTGTAGATAAAGCAGTTGATGCTGCTGATAAAACTGTAGATAATGCTGCAAATGCTGCAAAAGAAAAAATTAAAGAAGCTGGTGGTAACTAAAAACCATTAAAGTTAAAAAACCACCAATAGGTGGTTTTTTTTTGCCCAAAATTTACAATACTTCTCATAAAGGCTTATAATACAAATAATTAATATTTCCTCAAATTAAAAACAACTAGCCTTAAAAAAATTAGAATTACTTTCTTAAGTCTTTAATAATTCTAAGTGCTGCTCTGGTATCCGATTCAATTTTTGCTAAATCATAAGTACCATCTGCATGCTTTGAAATAAGTTTAGAACCCATCCCCACACAAGTTACACCAGCATCAAACCAACCTTTTAAGTTTTCTTTAGTTGGAGACACACCTCCTGTTGGCATAATACTCGTCCAAGGTTGTGGACCTTTTACTCCTTTTACAAACTGTGGTCCATAAATATCCCCAGGGAATAGTTTTACTATTTCGCATCCTAGTTCTTCTGCTCTAGCAATTTCTGTTAATGTACCACAACCTGAAGACCATAATACTTTTCGCCTATTGCACACTATAGCTATATCTTCTCTTAAAACAGGTGTAACTATAAAGTTAGCACCCAACGCCATATACAATGATGCAGCTGCAGCATCTGTAACAGAGCCAACTCCCATAATCATTCCGGGCAACTCTTTAATAGCGTATTTTGTTAATTCGCCAAAAACTTCATGGGCAAAATCGCCTCTTGCTGTAAACTCCATTAATCTTGCTCCTCCATCATAGCAAGCTTTTAATACTTGTTTACTTAATTCAATATTATTATTAAAAAACAAAGGAATCATCCCAGTTTCTTTCATAACATTCGCAACTTCTATTCGTGTAAATTGTGCCATTTTAAATGTGTATTTGTTTAATCGTGTATTTGTTTATCTGTTAAATTGAATAAACAACTGAACAGATAAACGAATGAACATTTATATTATCTTGCTACTCGACCAGAGGCATCACCTCCCATTAATTTTTCTACCTCTGAAACTGTTACTAAGTTCGCATCTCCTTTTATAGTATGTTTTAAACAGGATGCTGCTACTGCAAAGTCTAATGCGTTTTGATCGTCTTCAGGATATTTTAATAAGCCGTAAATTAATCCACCCATAAAAGAATCGCCTCCACCAACACGATCAACAATATCTGTAATTTGGTACTGACGGGTTTCGTACATCTTTTTTCCATCATATAAAACACCTGCCCAAGTATTATGAGATGCAGAAATTGAACCTCTTAAAGTAGTTATTACTTTTTTAGCTCTTGGAAATTTTTCCATCATTTGCTTACAAACAGATAAGAACGCTTCAGCTTTTACATCGTGACCGTGTTTATGTACATCTAATCCTTCTGGGTGAATCCCAAAATGTTTCTCTGCATCTTCTTCGTTACCTAATACAACATCACAATAAGAAGTTAATTCGCTCATAACTTTTTCTCTGTGTATTTTGTCACAGTATGTCCAAAGCTTAGCTCTATAGTTTAAATCAGTTGAAATGGTTACTCCCATTTCGCTAGCAACTTTAACGGCCTCTAAACAAGTATCAGCTGCTCCTTGAGATATGGCTGGTGTAATACCAGTCCAATGAAACCAAGCCACATCTTTAAAAACAGATTTCCAATCGACCATCCCTGGTTCAATTTCAGAAATTGCGGAATGTGCTCTATCGTAAACCACTTTACTTCCTCTACTAACCGCACCAGTTTCTAAAAAATAGATCCCTAAACGATCTCCTCCATAAACAATCTTATCTACACCTACACCTCTTTTACGCATTTCCATCATGGCACATTCACCAATATCATTTTTTGGTAAGCGTGTTACAAAATCTACAGGCACACCATAATTAGCTAGCGATACAGCTACATTAGATTCTCCACCACCGTATATAACATCGAAACTTGATGCCTGCGAAAATCTTAAAAATCCTTGAGGTGCTAATCTTAGCATAATTTCCCCAAAAGTGACTACTTTTTTCATTTTGAATGTTAGTTTAATTAGTTATACAATATGCATATGCTTAATCGTTTAACCAAATGATTTAAAAATAAATCAAAACGAATAGATTTTGATTTTTAAATGTTAAAGCATTACTTTTGCTTAAACGATTAAGCAAATATATAAAAACTAGGTGAATAAAAAAAGAACAACAATAAAAGACATTGCTAATGAGCTAAACATTTCATCTGCAGCAGTTTCTAAAGCTATGCATGATGATTCTAGAATTAGTAAAAAGACTAAAGAAGCTGTTAAACGTGTTGCTGAAGCATTAAACTATCAACCCAATCATTTAGCCAGCGCTTTAAGAAAAGGAAAAAGTAATTTGGTAGGTGTTATTGTACCTAGGACAAATAGTAACTTCTTTTCATCTGTTATTGAACAAATGGAAGATGTACTTAACAAAGCTGGCTATAATATTATTATAACCCAGTCTAATGAATCCTTTGAAAAAGAGTGCAAAAATATTGACACACTTTTATTTACTCAAGTTGATGGTATCATTGCTTCTATGGCAAACGAAACCGTTGACTTGTCTTATTTTGAAAAAATAAAATCAAAAGGTATTCCACTCATATTATTCGACAGAGGTGAAAACGACTTAAATGTAGATTATGTTGGAATTAACGATTATGATAGTAGTCATATGATTATTGAACACTTAATTTCAAAAGGCTGTAAAAGAATTGCACATATTGGTGGATATAGACGAACACGAATTTTTAATAACAGAATAAGAGGATATGTTGATGCTATTAATAAGAATAATTTGCCCTTAGATAACAACTTAATTATTGAGAGCGCATTAACGCTTGAAGATGGCAGGCGCGAAATGGAAAATCTACTAAAACTAAACAACAAACCTGATGCCGTTTATGTAGCTGGAGATTATGCCGCTCTTGGTGCACTTCAAGTTTTAAATGAAAATAATATAGATGTTCCGAACCAAATGCGTTTAGTTGGTTTTGGCAATGAGCCTTTTACATCTTTAGTTTCGCCAACCATTTCTAGCATTAATCAACATAGTAAAGAAATTGGTCGACTTACAGCTGAAACCTTTCTAGAGCGAGTTGCAAATCCAGAAGTAAAGCAAAGCTTAAATAAAATAATTTTTGATGCTGAATTAATTGTTAGAGATTCTTCAGAATAAGTGTTATTGTAAAACTAAATAATATGAGTGGAATAATGGACTTGCAACAAAAAGCGGACAATTGAATAAGAGTCATCCAGCTACTTTTTGATTAAACATTTCTATTTTAATTTCTTCTATAGATGTATACCCTAAAGAAGAGTGTTTCCTTCTTCTGTTATATCAGGTTTCTATCCATTGGAATATAAATAACTCAGCTTCTGACCTAAGCCAGTAATTGTGTTTATATACCCATTCGACCTTTAAGCTTTTAAATAAAGATTCTGCTACGGTATTATCCCAGCAGTTTCCTTTTCTACTCATAGATTGTTTTATAAGCCCCTTATAACTTTTTAAGATATTGGTAAATTTATAACTAGCGTATTGAGTTCCTCTATCAGAATGGAATATTAATTCCTTACTTATCGTATTTGATGTTACAGCCATATTGAAAGCAGGAATGATAGTATCACTAGTACTTAATGTTTGGCTCATTTGATGTTTTATGAACCTAAATTTCTCCTGTCGCTCTAGGAGAAGGTGTTGATCGCTTTTTTTAAGATATCACGTTCTAATTGCATATCTTTTAATTGTTTCTTCAGGTTGGCAATCTCGCGTTGTTCTTCTGTTAATTTTGGTTTCTCGCGTCCTGGAAGACTATTTTTACTATATTCTCTTCGCCAGCGACTCAATACTGAGAAAGGAATATCCAATTCTATGTATACTTGGGCTATATTGCTTCTAGCTTAACTAATTCTACAGCTTTTTTATTAAAGTCTGTGGCGTAATCTCTTTTGCGTTTTGACATAATTCAAAAGGTAAATTAGGTAACCGTAATTCCCTCAACCTAATGTCCAGTCAAATATAATAAGCCCACTAATTAATGTGGCTGTAAAAGTGCTGCCCTTAACACACTTATGGCGTGTTTAGCGTTTTTATCTGTGCCGTCTTTAATTTGATGGCGACAACTCGTACCCGAAGCGACAATAATCGTTTGGTCACCCATGTTTCTTATTTTTGGAAACAGGGTGTCCTCGCCTACTTGCATACTTAATGCATAATGTTCTTTTTCATAACCAAAGGAACCTGCCATTCCGCAGCAACCGGAATTAATAATTGTAACCGTATAATTTTTAGGAATGCTAAGCATTTTAAAAGCTGATTCCATGCTGCTCAAAGCTTTTTGATGGCAATGCCCATGAATTTTAACCACCTGTTTTTCTGCTGTAAACTGGTTAGAATTTATTCGTCCTTCGTTCAACTCACGTGCTATAAACTCTTCAATGGTAAAGGTGTGTTTGGCAATTTTTTTTGCCGCTTCTTTATCGTCTGCAAGTCTTGCGTATTCATCCCTAAAGGTTAAAATTGCCGAAGGTTCGATGCCTACCAATGGCGCATCATTAGAAATGAGATGTTTAAAAAACCCAACATTGTAATCAGCCAGTTTTTTTGCTTTCCCCAACATGCCTTTGGATATAAAACCACGACCGCTTTCTTTATGACTAGTGATATTTACTTTGTAACCCAAACTGGTTAAAAGCTCGATGGCGTCAATACCAACGGGCACATCGTAATAATTCACAAATTCATCAATAAAAAGATAAACCTCACCGTTTTTGCAGGGCGCGGTATCAAGTCTTTTTTTGTTCTTTTTGTACCAATTGAAAAATGTAATCGCTTCCAATTTTGGAATGCTTCGTTGTGATGCAATCCCCAAAAAGTTTTTGGTGATTTTGGTATTCAACAAAAAATTGGTTAACCGTGGCGTTATGCTGCCTAACTTATTAAGGTTCGTGCTATTTCCAAAGAGTTTACTTCTTAAAGGCAGACCGTTTTCTTTGTGATATTGATATAAAAACTCTGCCTTTAAAGTTGCTATATCCACATTACTGGGGCACTCGCTGGCACATGCTTTACAGCTTAAACACAAATCGAAAACCTCATACAATTCTTTGTGATTGAATTTGTTTTTTTTATCGGAATGCGTTAAAAATTCCCGTAATGCATTTGCCCTTGCCCGGGTAGTGTCTTTTTCGTTTTTTGTTGCTCTGTAACTGGGGCACATGGTACCACCGGCATCAGGAAGCTTTCTGCAATCGCCAGAACCATTACATTTTTCGGCAGCTCTTAAAATGCCTAAACTATCGGAGAAATCTTGAATGGTTAATATATCCGGCTCCACCCGATCTACCTCATATCTCAGGTTTTCGTCCATTGAAAAGGCATCGATAATCTTCCCTTTGTTGAAAACATTATTGGGGTCGAAGGTTTGTTTGATTCGTTTTAAAAGGGCATAGTTTTTTTCGCCGATCATTTTAGGTATAAACTCCGCTCGCACAATGCCATCTCCATGCTCGCCACTAAAAGAGCCCCCATATTTTTTAACCAATTCTGCTGTTTTGGACGTTATTTCCCTGAACAGCACGACATCTTCTTGTTTTTTCAAATTAAGAATAGGCCTTAAGTGCAATTCGCCAGCACCAGCATGCGCATAGTACACCGCATTTTGTCCGAAATCTTCCATCATTTTTGAAAACTCAGCAATATAATTTGGCAAATCCTTTAAATCGACTGCGGTATCTTCAATACAGGCAACAGCTTTATTGTCGCCTATAATATTTCCGAGCAAACCCAATCCGGCTTTTCTAAGTTCTAAAGCTTGATTTATTTGATTCCCAATTAGTTTTGGAAAAGCATAACCTAATTTATGTTTTTGCAAATCAGAAATTAAAGCGTCTGCCAAGGCATTGGAATCCGCATCGTTATCAGTACAGATTTCCAACATAAGAATTGCTTTTGGGTCGCCTTCAACGAAAAATCTGTTTTTGATTTGTTCCCTATTATTCTTGGTACAATCCAAAATGGTTTTATCCATTAATTCACAGGTGTATAAATTGTGCTTCATGGCAATTACCACGGCTTTCATAATGGCTTCAATGGAATGAGAATGCGCTGCCACCATTATATTTTTGGATGGCGGCACGTCGTCTAATTTTAAGGTGATTTCCGTAGTAAAAGCCAAAGTGCCCTCACTACCGGCCATTAATTTTGATAGGTTGATTTGAGATTCATCGCCTCCAAATATTTTTGATTTTAACAACGCATCGACGGCGTAACCATTATTTCTTCTGTGGATGGATGGCTTAGGGAATTCTTTTTTAATTTCTAATTGGTTATCGGTATTGGAAAGCTCGTGATGTAAAGTTTTATAAATGCTGCTCTCTAAACTTTTCCCTTTCGTTCTTAAAAGGAATTCTTCTGTGTTTAAATCCTCAAAAACCACCTCGGAACCATCACTTAAAATGGTTTTTAACCGCAGTACTTTATCTCGTGTAACGCCATATTTAATAGAGGTTGTCCCCGAAGAATTGTTTCCTACCATACCGCCAATCATGCACCGATTGCTTGTGGATGTATTGGGGCCAAAAAACAGTCCGTAGGGTTTTAGGAAATTATTGAGCTCATCCCGTATTACTCCGGGTTGTACGGTTATAGTTTTATTTTGCTCATCAAAACTTACAATTTTAGTGAAGTGTTTTGATAGGTCTACCACCAAACCATCGCCCACACACTGGCCCGCTAACGAGGTGCCCGCAGCCCTTGGAATAAGCGTGATTTTATTATTTACTGCAAACTCAATCAGCGCTTTTAAATCCTGGTTGCTTTTTGGGTACGCCACGCCTAAAGGCAGTTTTCTGTAAACAGAGGCATCGGTAGCATAAATGGTTTTGTGGAGTGCATCGGTAAACAACTCGCCTTCCAAAATAGTTGATAATGCATTAAAATCCTTTACAGTAGAGGCTTCAATATTCATGTAATCCTTTTATTTATACAACACGTATTTTTCCCTGGTTTTGCTAAACGCTTCCAATCCGGGTTTCCATGTTTCCTTAATCGCTTCTTCAGAAAGACCATTTTCTATTTGTTCCCGTAATTTTTTAGTTCCTGCCAATTTAGGAAAGAAATTATTAAAAAACTTGGTTTTATCTGCTGTGGATTTATAAGCTTCAATTAACCAATCGAGTTTAACCTCAGCAAGCCGTTCAACATCTCTTAAATCCCTTCCGAAGCATAGCTCTCCTTGGTGTTTGGGTGTTTTAGCCCCAAAATTTGGCTGAGGCGTAAAACTGAAATCAAATTTATCCTCAGGTAAAAAAGGTGCACCGAAAATTTGGAATTGCATTTCGGTTCCGCGCCCGCAACTCACCGTAGTGCCTTCAAAAAAACACACGCTTGGATATAAATTAATAGATTTCGCATTGGGCAGATTAGGCGACGGTTTTATGGGCAAATCATATTCCGAATCATGGGTATAATGTTGTAATGGCACGACAGTAAGGTCGCATTGGATTTCGTTATCCATCCATTTTTCTCCATTTATCATCTTTCCGTACTCGCCAATGGTCATCCCATAAACAATGGGAACGGGGTGCATGCCCACAAAACTTGTAACGTCTTCTTCTAAAATAGGCCCATCGATATAATGGCCGTTAGGATTTGGACGATCTAACACAATTACCGGAATATTGAGTTCTGCGGAAGTTTCCATAACGTAATGAAGCGTGGATATATAAGTGTAAAACCGAACCCCAACATCCTGAACATCAAAAAGCATAACGTCTACACCTTCTAAAAATTCTTTAGGCGATTTTCTGTTTTTTCCATAAAGTGAAAAAATAGGTAAACCCGTTTTTTCATCAACGCCATCCTCAATATATTCGCCAGCATCAGCAACACCTCTAAAACCATGCTCTGGTGCAAATACCTTGGTAACATTTACGTTTAGCGCCAAAAGCGAATCGACGATATGGGTATGCGACTCATCGCTTTCGTCCTTAAAAATAACACTGGTTTGGTTGGCCACAATACCTACATTTTTACCTTTTAAAAGAGGTAAATATTTGTTGGTTTGATTTGCTCCCGTAACAATTGCTTTAGCTTCCACGGGTTGGTTTACGGTAGCCTCATTTAGGGCTTGCTTTTTTTTAGTTGTCGAATTACAAGCTGTTAAGGCTAAAAAGAGTAATACAATATATTTCATAATATGTGTGTGTTTTTAATTATGGCTTTCAGGTGTGCTTAAAGTTTTAATTTGATTTTACAATTTTTAAAGTTGCTTGCTTTCCGTTTTCATCTTCAATCTTTAAAAAATACATTCCGTTTTCTAAATGACTCATATTTATGATTTTAGAATCTTTGGATACATTTAAAACAGATGCACCTAAAATACTAAACATTTCCATTTTGATACCTTTTATAGATTTATTATTTGAGATGTGAACAAAATCTGAGGTTGGATTTGGATAAATTTTGATCTCCTCATTATAAACATCACTTAATGAGGCTGTTGCACCAAATTTTATATTTATCAAATCCCAAAGTTCTGGCCGACCGCCATCATAATTTAATGCCCACATACCTACACCTCCTAAATTATTGGCAATAGCCAAATCGAACTTTTTGGAGATGCTTAATTCGTTATCTGCCCAAACCTGGTTCCAATCGGTACCATCGTTCCATCTATACCAAGGTGATTGAAAATCCGAATTCCAAATAAAACCACCATAATTGTCGGCTTCTGTTACCGTGTTTCTATATCGGGTTGACCCTATATATTTAGTTACCGCGGACTCGGGAGCATTTGTTGCCGTTTTCCAATGTTGGCCGTAGTACGGCACTGCCAAAATCAACTTTTCTGGATTATTAGCAGTTGGCACCGCATAAGTACCTGTTTCTATGGTTCTTGTAACAAAACGTTTCCAAGATGTGTGATGTGTCAATGGTGCCACCGGACCAGAATTTGAGCTAAAAGACCCCGTATAATCGTATGCCATAACAATTAAATAATCTACACTGTTTACCAAATCATCAATAATCCATCCTCCCCAATTTACAGCAGGCCCATCAAAAGACACTTCTTTACCCGGTAATTCAGCATGTATATACGCCGTTAATTCAGCCATAAAGGTATTCAATTCTGCACCTCTGTGAGCTGAGGTCATACCTTCAAAATCTATATTAACCCCATCTAAATTATAGGTTTGAATTATACTTTTAACATTAGCAAAGAAAATATCTCTTTTAGTGGTATTAGTAAATAATTCCCATGCAACAGCATCAGCTCCGTCTGCCCCACCAAAGTTAACAACGGTCATAATTACTTTAGTGCCTGCCGCATGTGCAGCGTTTATTTCTGTAGTCCAGGGCCAACCTGCGGGTGTACTTATCGAAGCATCAAGCTGCACCAAAAAATCAAAACACGCAACATGGGTCAATAAATCGTATTGAATATTGCTGTGCGCACTAGCACTCTGTTCCCAATATGGTAAAAATCCAAATACCTTTTTGTTTAAGGTGGTTGCTTTTGATTGGTTTAAACCAATAATAGATTCTGTCTTATTTTTTGTATCAGATTTGTTAACGTATGTGGTTAGTTTTCCAAATTCCTCTTTTTGTAATTGGTGCACGCCTTTTGTAATTAATTCTTGTGCTGAAACGGTTTGAAATATTGCAAAAGTTAATACAAATAATAATTTGAGTGGTAAGTTTTTTTTCATTTTTTCTACGTTTTAGAATTATTAATATGTTTGTTGTTAACCAAAAATTTGTTTAATCGTTTTGTATCATTGACACACTATAATGCGTAGGAAAAATTTTTGATATTGAGGCTGGTAATCTCCCTTTGGCTTCGGCTTCTCCAAAAATAATTTGTGCAGAAATATTGTTTGCCCATTCTGAATTCTCATAGGAAACAATAACACCTTCAACATTTTCAAGAGACAGGTTTTGCAAACTGTACTGGCTTGCAAATACAGTTAAAATTACTTTATGGTTTTTTGACAGGTTTTCAATTAGCATTCTATCTTTATTCGAAATAGCTTTGGTTATCCTACTATTTAAGCGGTGGTAACCAACAATTATCTTGTCGTATTTTTTAAGTTCGTTTGATAGATTTTTTTGTGATAAATTAGAAACATCAGTAACACTAGTTTTTAATTTTATGGCATTTAAAAACGCTTCGGTTCTACCATCTCCTAATTTTAATAATGCTATTTTTTCGTTTGATTTCTTTTGTAATGGCAACACAGCATCATCATTTTTTATTAGCGTAATTGCATTATTGATAACCTCTTCATATAAAGTATCATTGATTCCTTTATTCAAATCATTTAAAAGATTATTTACTTCAATAGGTTTAAAATGATTTAAGCCTGCATTAAATTTAGCAGTAAGAATCTTTTTTACGGAATGGGATAAGCGCTCCTCGGTTATTTCGTTGGTATTGTATGCCTCCATAATTTTAGAAATGGCTTTGGGAGCATCTTCAGTAAAAAGTAATACATCGTTACCTGCTTTAAACGCCGCTAAATCTATATCTCCCGGTTCTTTATAGTTAGCGGCTCCCTTCATATTTAAGGCATCTGTAAAAATGAGTCCTTTAAATGCTAATTTTTCTTTTAAAACATTTGTAACTATTTGATGCGACAGAGAAGAAGGCAATCCGTTTTCTTGCTCTAAACCAGGCACATTTAAATGGGCAACCATAACGCCCGTAATGCCTTTGCTGAACAATTGCTTGTACGGGTAAAGTTCAACCGAATCAATCCGTTCTTTTGTAAAGGAAACGGTAGGCAATGTTTTGTGCGAGTCTGTATCAGTATCGCCATGCCCAGGAAAATGCTTCGCACATGCCAATACGCCTTCGCTTTGTAAACCCTCGGTAAACGCAATGGCTTTTTTTGTTACGTTGATTTTATCCTCTCCAAAAGAACGGACACCAATTATAGGATTTTTTGGGTTTGTATTGATATCGACTACGGGAGCAAAGTTTATGTGAATCCCTAACCTTTTACAGTCCTTTCCTATTTGTTTTCCAATACGCTTAATAACATGATTTTGTTTTATAGCTCCAAGCGTCATATTATATGGGTATTTTGAGGTGCTATCCAGCCTCATGTTTAAACCCCATTCGCCATCGATACCTATAAACAAAGGCACTTTAGAGATGGCTTGGTACTTGTTGGTTTGATTTGCTTGATTTACGGGGTCTCCTTGAAAAAATATTAGACCTCCAATATGATAATCCTGAGTAAGGTTTTTGATAAAACCCGTATGGATACTATCTCGATTTGAATAAGCAGCGACCATAAACAATTGCCCTACTTTTTCCTTAAGAGACATGTTGTTATACAAGCTATCTACCCATTGCGTACTCAAATCGATACTTGTTGGGTTGCTATTAGGTTGTTTTTTATTGGAATTACACGAGATAAAACCAAAAATAGAAATTACGGATATGATTAGAAACTTATTCATTTTTGTTATTTAAATTAAATCTATCAATGGCTTCTTGGATGCTTTTGTGTTTAGATAATAACTGGTTTGCTTTTTCTTCATCAACTTCAAGTTCGTTCATTATCATTCTTACCCCTCTGTTTACTAGTTTTTTGTTTGAAAGCTGCATGTTTACCATTTTATTACCTCTTACTCTTCCCAGTTTAATCATAACCGTTGTCGAAATCATGTTTAAAACCAGTTTTTGAGCTGTTCCCGCCTTCATTCTGGTGCTACCGGTAACAAACTCGGGGCCAACAACCAACTCAATTGGGTGATTCACTTCTAAAGACAGCGGCGAATTTTTATTACAGGTAATACAGCCCGTAATAATGCCTTGTTTTTTTGCAGCTTTAACCCCGCCAATAACATAGGGCGTTGTGCCTGATGCAGCGATTCCTATAAGCACATCGTCTTTTGTGATGTTATATTCTTGTAAATCTCTCCATGCCATTTCGCTATTGTCTTCGGCATTTTCCACTGCTTTTCGTAATGCCACATCGCCCCCTGCAATAATGCCTATTACCAAATTATCTGGAACGCCATACGTTGGTGGACATTCAGAAGCATCGAGTACTCCCAATCGTCCGCTTGTTCCTGCTCCTATATAAAATAATCTACCACCAGACTTCATTTTACTGTAAATATCCTCTACTAATCTCTCAATTGAAGGCAGCACTTTTTCAACTGTATAAGCCACTGTTTTATCTTCTTTGTTCATGTTTGAGAGCAAGTCTACAGTACTCATTTTATCCAAATCATTATAACCAGACGTTTGTTCTGTGGTTAGTTTGTTTTTCATGTTTTTAAAAAAATTATATTTTAAATTTCAACTGTTTTTAATTTCTGTTTTTCTTTTTTACTACCATTAAACACACAACGGTTAAAGCTGCATTTACAAAAACGTTCATAAATCCAAAATCAAAGTTATACCAAAGAATAAAGTAGTGGTTTAAAAGATAGGTTAGCAATGGCATTAAAATGCATATGAATGGCACTGCGGCATCTTTGATTTTTATTTTGGTAAAAATCCCGAACATATACAACCCCAACAATGGTCCATAGGTGTAACCGGCAACCTTAAAAATGGTTGAAATAACATCGCCCTTACTTTCTGAAAACAACATTATAATGGTAAATATTACCACTGAGAACCCAAATAATACGCAGTTTTTAAGTCGTTTTTTCTCTTTTGGATTTTTATGCTGAATGTCTAAAAAATCGTGGGTAAAAGATGTTGTTAAAGCAGTTAACGCAGAATCTGCACTTGAAAAAGAAGCAGCGGTAATTCCTAAAATAAAACTGATACTGGCTATGATACCGAAATGATTTAATGAAAGTATAGGGAATAAAGCATCGGTATTTATAAATTTTCCGTTTTCAACTTCCAACTGAATGCCGAATTTTTCAGCATACAGGTAAAGCATTACACCCAAGCCCAAAAACAAAAATTGAGTAACTGCTAAAATGAGACTAAATGTTAAGATGTTACGTTGGGCTTCCTTTTTGTTTTTGCAGGTTAGTGTTTTTTGCATCATATTTTGGTCTAAACCAACCATGGCAATTGCAATTAAAACCCCTGAAATAAATTGTTTAAAAAAGTTGTTTCCTGAATTGAAATCCCAGTTGAAAACCTTAAAATATTCATGTTCTGTAACCGCTGAAACGGTTTCTGAGAAACTTAAGTTTAAAGCATCTTTAGTAACATAAATAGTTACAATGGCGGCCATTAGCAAAAAAAACGTTTGAAGCATATCTGTCCAAACAATAGTTTTAATACCAGACCTATGAGTGTAAACCCATATTAAAACCAGAATTAAAAACACGGTTATATAAAACGGAATATTAAAGGCATCAAATACCGCGTATTGTAAAATTTTTGCGGCAAGCAGCAACCTTAAAGCGGCACCGAACGATTGTGATATTAAGAAAAACAACGAACCTGTTTTATAGGCTCTTATCCCGAATCGTGTTTCCAAATAGGTGTATATTGAAACCAATTTTAAATCGTAATAAATAGGAATCAAGATGTAGGTTATAAACACATATCCCACCACATTGCCAAAAACAAATTGCAAATAATAAAAGTAATTGGTGCCCACCATACCGGGAATTGAGACGAATGTAACACCCGATAATACGGCGCCAATCATCCCAAAAGCAACGACTTGCCACGGCGATTCCCTATCGCCCGTATAAAAAGATTCGTCACTGGATTTTTTGGAAACGAAATGCGATATTAACATTAACACTCCAAAGTAGGATGCAATAATTATTAGAATTAATGTGGCGTTCATTTATATTGTTTTTTAATAAATTTTTATGTCGTTGAACTGTAATTTATATTCTTTTAAATTTTCAAAATCATCCAACATATCCATAGGATCGTTATTTTCTACCCAATACCGTAATTTATCCGTTCCGTTAATAATGTCTATGGGCATTTGCGTGTAATTATATTCAAAAGGCGGATTTTTCCATTCAAAATCATTGCCTAAATAATGGTATAATTCGCGTTGTACAAAATGACCAACACGCCAAGGTTTAAAAGTTGTTCTATCTAAAACATGAACCTGAAAACCACCACAAACTTCATTCGCTTTTTTATCAAAAGTGGGTATAAATGTTATAGGCCGAAGTTCAAATCCTTTTAGTTTAGACTGTTTTACCCTGTTTGATAAATAATTGCTATAAAATGAAAATGAATTGATTTTTGGATGCCCCATTATTTCCAAAGATTGGGTGGTACCGCGTCCCTCGCTTAAGCTGGTACCTTCAAACAAAACGGTTGACGGAAAGGTCAATGTAGTTTCAATTCTCGGGATATTAGGAGAAGGCAACAACCATGGCAGATTAGTATCTTCAAAATACATATTACGCTTCCAGTATTGCATTTTTATTATTTTAAGATTGGTTTTCTTTTTTACCCAAAACTTTTGATGCATTAATGCCACTTCGCCAATAGTCATACCGTGGCGCACAGGTATGGGATGCCTTCCTATAAAAGACTCAAACTTTAAATCTAAAATATTGCCTTCAATGTCTATTCCGTTTACTGGATTGGGGCGATCTAACACAACAACTTGAATCTCTTTATTGCTACATTTTTCCAGTAGAAGCGTAAGCGTGTAAATGTATGTGTACATGCGGCATCCAACATCTTGCAAATCGACAAATAAATAATCGATACCCTTTAGCATATCGTCCGTGGGTATACGTGTTTCAGAATACAACGAATACACAGGTATATTGAAATAAGGATGTATATAATGATCGGTTTCAATCATATTATCTTGAGCATCGGTATTAAAACCATGCTGTGGTCCAAATAATTTTACAAACCTAGTCCCAAATAGTTCTTTAAATTTAAATGCAGCGTGCACACAGCTAGCATCAACAGAAGCATTATGGCAAAGCAATGCCACTTTTCCGTTGAAGGTTTTTTGCATGTCTTTGTTGTTTACCAATACATCAAGACCTGTTCTAACTTTTTTCATAACAAACCCATTGAGCTTAAATACTCCCCTTTAAAAAAGAGGTGAGAATAATAACCTAATTTACCTCACCTCAATTACTAACTCAAATAAAAAACTAACTATTCTAATTAGGCCTAAAGTTTTATAAACACCAAGGTTTTAGGCATTTTATTTTTTGAATAAAAATTTCTTGAAACGAATTATCTTCGTGGCATAGCCATAGAGGTATTTCGCTCGTTTCATTTTGACCTTAGGGTCAAAGACCGAAATTTGTTATTTAGATTCCCGATGTCTCGGGAATGACAATTTCAACGGAAACCCCGAGACAAAACCTTGAGGTATTCTATTCGATTAGTTTACGTCCCACCACATTCTGGTTAAGAGGGAGTCGCCACCTTGTTGCTGGATAGCCGCAGCTACATTTTCTGGGTTATTTAATTTTTCAGAACCTGGATATGGTAATCTTCTTGGTATTTGTCCATCTGAAACAAGGTTCGCAACATCTGCGGGAACCAAAACAGGATACCCCGATCTTTTCCAATTTGAAAAAGTTTCTAAGCCATTTCCAAAGGTGGCTACCCAATATTGCTCATTAATCATTTTTAAGGCATCCGCAGGTACAAATGGATTAGCTGCTAAATAATCATTAATTTGAGTAGATGTAATATTAACACCATTGCCATATAAAGATAAATAATCCATTGCGGCAGTTACACCAGCGTTGTAATGCGCTTCAACATCACCGCCAGCTAATCCCCAACGCTCAGCTGCTTCAGCTAACATTAACTCAACTTCTGCATAAGTTTGAAAGAAAAAAGGTGCATCATAAATAATAACTCCAGAGCCTCCAAAAATGTTAATGTTCGGTTTCGAATTTGCTGTGCCTCTAGTTGGATCGTTTATATCTTGACCAAATTGTAGTGCAAAATCTGTGTTTCCATCAACCGTTGAGCATAATACCGATACTCGTGGATCGTTTCTATCCTTCATAAAATCCATAAAGGTTTTAGAGATTTTCACTTGGGTAGGTCCTCTTGACGTAAAACATTTTGTAAGCGGGTTAACATTTGGGCCTCCATCATTAGCAGAGTCTTCATATTGGGTATAGGCAATATCATCATTGCTTGTCATAACACCTCCGTTAATAGCTTTGGTAGCCCAAGCCTGAGCTCCAGCTTCATCGACGTTTACCATGCGCATAGCTAAACGCAACATGAGTGAGTTAGCGAATTTTCGCCATTTTGCAGTATCGCCGGCAAATAACAAATCGGCAGACCCAAAAGAGCTATCGCCTCCAGAGCTTAATGTAGCGGAAGCACTTTCTAACGTTGCCAACATATCGGCATAGATATCACTTTGCTTATCGTACTTTGGAAAACGAATGCCTTCCAAAAAGCCTCTACCAGCTTCGCTATAAGGGATGTCTCCGTAAGCATCAGTAATTCTACTAAATATAAGAACCCGTTGTACTTTCGCTATGGCCAAATCGGTGGTTGCGGTAGGGCTTATGCTTGCCTCTAATTGAGACTCTAGATCAACAATATTTTTAACCGTGGTTTTAAATTGCTCTTCAAACAGCCAATGTGTATTCCCTTCTTTATATAAAAATGAAATATAAGATGTATTGTTTAGGTGCTGAACATTCTGCATTAAATGAATGACGTTCCAAAATAAATAAGCAACGTAGTTACTGCCTCCAGTATACAACTGAATATAGGTTAACTTTGTTGAAGGGTCGAGCTGTGTTGGTTTTGTAGGATTTACGTTAAGCTCCTCAAAGCCTTCATCGCAAGATCCAAACGTTACAACTATTGCTAGTAAAATAATTATTTTTTTCATTTTTCTTTTCTTTTTAAAATTTAACATTTACAGAAAAACCATAGCTTCTGGTTGATGGTATTCCGAATCTTTCAATACCTTGAGAATTCAGGTTGTTTAATGCGGCTTCTGGATCAACATTATCTATTTCTTTAGAAATAAAGAAAAGGTTTCTACCAATTAATGAAACTCTTAAATCACTAATAAAAATATTTTTCAGTATATCTTTTGGTAAATTATACGATAAGCTTAGCTCTCTAAATTTAATGAAGTCGGTACTGTAAACAAACTCCTCTGATATACCTGAGCTCTCTTCTCCAATACGCCCATAATACGTTCTTAAATTTTCTGGTGCCACAGTTGCTGTAAATGGCTGACCGGTAGCATCGTCTATTCCTGAAACAACCAAACCTGTTTCTCTACCTTCAAGCGTTTTTTTATGCAATCCTCTTAACATCAGTTCTCTATTGGTTCCTGAATGCACGCTTCCACCAAATTTCGCATCAATTAAAAATCCTAACGATACGTTTTTGTATCTAAAGGTATTTGAAAAACCTAATGTATAAGGCGCAACACCTTGTCCTAATATTTTATTTTCTCCTTGAATAGGTCTTGGAATAGTACCACTAATATCGTACATAATGTTTCCGTCTACATCTCTCTTATAAGACGATCCAAAAATTACACCGTAGTTTTCGCCCACGATATGGGAAATTATCGCCGTTCTTGATCGTGTTTGGCTGCCATCAACATTTATAGGTGTGTCTTCATCATCCGTAGAAATAATTTTACTTTCGTTAAAACCTAAGTTAAACGATGTATTCCATGAAAAATTCTCGGTTTTAATAGGCGTACCACCAATCAACAATTCAACCCCTTTATTTTCCAATTCACCAATATTTAGGATTGATGATGTAAAACCTGATGATTGCGATGCAGCCGCCCTAACAATATCATTAGTAGTTTGGTTATGGTAATAGGCTACATCAAGATTTAAACGATTATTAAAAAACCTCGTATCTAAACCAAATTCGTATTCTGTTTTTTGAAATGGAACCAAATTAGGGTTAGGTATAGAGTTTCCATTTAATTGTCCAAATGATTGTCCTTGGAATGACCCTGTTATAGCGTAGTCTAAATTTAAGGCATAGGCATTTCTAGCACCTCCGGCCACTTGCGCATAACTTGCCCTTAACTTAGTATAAGTAAAAACATCTGGCAGATTTAAAGCCTCGTTTAACAATAAACTACTACTTACAGACCAGTAAAAGTCGTTATTTGGAGTTTGTTTACCAGGAAAAGACAGGGTTGAGAACCAATCATTTCTTCCTGTAAATGTGAGGTAAAAGAATTTATCGTAATCAAATTCAAAAGAACCGTATAGCGAATTCGTTTTAGTTTTAGAATAACTATTAGTTGGTTCTGGCAAGGTTGTATTATTTAAATCCTCTAAACCGATAACAATAAACCCTCTTCCAAGTGCACTTAACTGTTCAAAAGTTGATGCTCTTGTGTTGGCACCAATAATAGAATTAGTCGATATTTTACTTGTTATGGCTTTATCAAAACCTAACATAAAATCGGCATTAAATGATGAATAGGTTGCTTTTCTTTGCTCTAATTGACCTGCTGGACGGTAAGCTGTTCCAAAAGGAGTTACATTTCTTCTTGACAAATCATAGGTATCAATACCTGCGCGACCAGTTGCATACAACCAATCTGTAATATCATATCGTAAACTGGTAGATACTGTTAATCTGTTTTTCTTATCATCATTATTAAAATCATTAACTGCCCAATAAGGGTTTGAAATAAATTGACTTGGTTGAAATAAAAGTTCTGTTCCTTCGACATTAGATCCTGGTTTTAAATCATAAATATCTAAACTACTTGGCAATACAAAAGCTACAGTGTTAGCATTTCCTGGAGTATCGCCAATATTTATACGGTTGTGCACCTTTTCAATAACATATTTAGCATTAATTGTCGAGGTTAATCTGGGATTAATCTCAGCCGATGCATTTAATGACAACGATTTTCTGTTTAAAGTCGATCCTGGGAAAATATCTTTGTTTTCTAAATTAGAAAAAGAAAAACGGTAGTTGTATCCATCGCCTCCTTTTGTCAATGCCAACGTGTTTACTGCCGTTGTGCCCGTATCATAAAATCTATCTAAATTATTGCCTTTGTAACTGTACGGTCTTTTATTACCATCCCAATTATATACCAGCGAACCATCCATTATAGCACCCCAAGATTGTAATGAACTTACAAAAGAATCATCAATAGCATTTTCAACATTTGAAATTTCTACCGGATTATTATTTGTATCGTATTCGTACCCTGGCCTTAACCCATTATTACCTTGCCCGTATGTGGTTTGCATATCTTGAAGACTAGTGTTTACCCTATCAAACGTATAAGAACTTGAGTACTCTATACCTAAGTTCTTTTGTCCTTTCCCAGATTTTGTAGTAATCATAATAACACCATTAGAGGCTAATGAACCGTAAAGCGCTGAAGCAGAACTACCTTTCAACACAGAAACAGATTCGATATCATCAGGATTAAGTGATGATATATCGTCGCCACCATCTCCAGTTCCATCATTTGTAGGACCTACAACAGAACCATTTGTATTATTTATAACAGGGATACCGTCAACTACATAAAGTGGTTGATTATTTCCTGTTAACGAACTTGCACCACGAATAATTACTCTACTCGAACCTGAAGCTCCAGTACTACTGGTAGAAATATTTACCCCAGCTACTCGACCTTGTAAAGAGTTCACAGCACTTGTAGTTTTTATTTGAGATATCTCGTCTCCATCAACTTTACTCAGGGAGTATCCCAAAGCTTTAGCTTCTCTTTTAATCCCTAAAGCTGTTACAACAACTTGGTCAAGACTAGTTGCATCTTCTTCTAAAACCATGTCTATCACTTGGCTTTTGCCGGTTAAAACTACAGAAACAGTCTTATATCCAATAAAGCTAAACACAATTGATTTACCTTTTACATCGTCTGCTTGAACAGAATAATTTCCATCAAAATTTGTAACACTTCCTTTTGACGTTCCTTCAATGACAACATTGACACCTGCTAAAGGAATACCACTCCCTCGCTCTGTAACGACACCAGAAATAGACGTTGATTGCGCAAAGGAACTATGCACAAAAAACACCATTATTAAGGTGATTAATTGGTAATAATAATTTTTCATATAAGTTATAGTATTAGTTGTTTCAGTAAAAATATAAAAACAAAATCAAATATTGCATTTTATTTGCAATAAAATGCAATATTTAATCAAAAAAACAGAATTTAAATTCATTTTTAATGCAATATATCGTAAAATTGTATTTTATCTTTTATAAAATAAACAGCAGAAAAAAAAGAAAAAAAAATGAGAACATGCCTTAATTCAAAGAATTCCTGATAGATACAGCTATACTAGATAACTACTCAATAAAAAGGCAAACTCTTTTACACATCCCTTAAAACAAATTCAAGAAAAACTTTAAGAATATAATTATTACATCTTTTAAGCAACACCAGATTTACTATAGTACAGTCATATCATATCACATATCTATATAGCACACATACACTATTCATCTAGTTGATGTTAATTAATAAATAGAGAGTCCAGTAAAACTTATTAAATCGTCTAATAAAAATATTATTTTAGAAGTACTCATAATTTTATACATTAGCAAAAGTTTGCAATAATTATTCTGGAATGTGTTAATTATTTTTTTTAAACTATGCAGCTTTAAAGATTAAAACAGGCAAAATAATCCTTATAGTTATATAAAATTTTGCATTTTTGATTTTTTTTTAAAAAAAATTATATGAAAAAAAAAGAACGTCAACAAAAAATAATAGACGAAGTAAGTATTAATAGAAAAGTTAGTTCTATTATTTTATCTGAAAAATTGAACGTTTCTGAAGATACGATACGAAGAGATATTAAGCAGTTGGATAATCGCGGATTATTAACCAAAGTACATGGAGGTGCTATTTCAACAATTCAGAAACTTTACCACTATAATGAAGATGTCATTTACAATAGGGAAAGTAAAATTCTTATCGCACAAAAAGCCATTACTTTAATAGAAGATGGCTCGGTTATTATTATGAGTGGAGGTACAACAAATTTAATGCTAGCCAAGTTATTCCCTAAAAACATAAAAGCTACAATTTATACCTATAGCCTACCTATAGCCATGCAATTAACCGAGCACCCATTAATAGAAACTATATTTATTGGAGGTAAAATTCACAGAAACTCAATGGTTACAACTGGCATTGATGTTATTCAATATTTATCTAATATAAGAGCTAATATTTGTTTTATGGGCGTTAGTGCTTTAAGTATTGAACAAGGAATAACCGATGAGGGCTATGAAGTTTCTCTAATCAAAAAAGCCATGATAAATGCATCAGAACACATTGTTTATTTAGCTACTTCGAATAAGCTAAACTCAATACTCAATTACGACGTATGCAGTTTAAAAGAAATAGATACAGTTGTAACGGATCTTGATCCAGAAGATCCCGCAATTGAAAATTACAAAGCCGCTGATTTAAGCTTAATATAATAGTCTAACATTAATTTGATGCTTTTTTAATTGCATCTAAAAAATTAAGTCTTTATATATAAATCAATAAGTGCTTAAATCATATAACTAATCAAGAACTGTGTTAAAAACGAAGAACTTAAATTATATAGACACGTTAGTATTAATAAAAATCCAACATTATGAAAAAAAACAATTTTGGCAATTGCAACAAAAAGCGGACAATTGAATAAGAGTCATCCAGCTACTTTTTGATTAAACATTTCTATTTTAATTTCTTCTATAGATGTATACCCTAAAGAAGAGTGTTTCCTTCTTCTGTTATATCAGGTTTCTATCCATTGGAATATAAATAACTCAGCTTCTGACCTAAGCCAGTAATTGTGTTTATATACCCATTCGACCTTTAAGCTTTTAAATAAAGATTCTGCTACGGTATTATCCCAGCAGTTTCCTTTTCTACTCATAGATTGTTTTATAAACCCACTAATTAAAATTTAGATAAAAAAACAACGAAATATTATACCTATGCTGTATCTGAATAAAAAAAGCCTCTACAAGAAATCTTGCAAAGGCTTTGTACTGAAGACGGGACTTGAACCCGTACGTCCTAATGGACATTGGATTTTAAGTCCAATCATATTTAGCTTAAATAACACTAAAGAAATTCATATTCAATTGATTAATAGTAATTTATTTTTTTATGATATCATTTAAAATCAATCAAAATCAATATTTGTTGTACCTATGTTGTACCAAAAATGATTATCTTTAATATCTAAAGTATTAATAAAATGACTTCAAATGCAAAAATTGTTCTTCGAAAGAAGCCAAATAAAAATGGTTTATATCCTTTGGCGATTAGGATTTCGAAAAACAGACAATCAAACTATCATTATATTGGTCATTATATAGAATTAGAATATTGGGATGAGAAAAATATTCGTATACGAAAATCACATCCAAACGCAGCGAATCTTAATAATCTGCTGACGAAAAAATTATCTGAAGCGAATAAGATGCTTATTGATTTACAGGCTGAGAAGCAAGATTTATCAGCAAATCGTATTAAGGTTAAATTATACAAACGCTCAAAGACTTCAAGCTTTTCTGAAATTGCAAAAGCTTTTTTAGATGAACTTGAAGCCAATAAAAAATTGGCTCGGTATTATGCAGATAAGGTGAGAGTAAATCATGTATTAAATTTTTCAAAATCAAATCAGCTTTCCTTTCAAGAGATTAATGAACAATTCCTGAGGAACTTTAAAACACATCTAAGAACAAAAGGTTTATCTGAAAGGTCTATAGTCAACAACCTAGTTGTTATAAGAACCATATATAATAGAGCTATTAAGTTAGGAATTGTAGATAGAAAACTTTATCCATTCGGCTCAGGTGGAATTCAAATTAAATTTCCTGAAAGTCAAAAAACTGGATTAAACAAGGAAGAACTTATTGCTTTAGAAAGTGTCAAAGGTTTAACTAAAAACGAAATTCATGCAAGGAATATTTGGCTTTTCAGTTTCTATTTTGCTGGCATACGTGTCGCAGATGTACTCAAAATTAGATGGTCTGATATTTCTGATAATAGACTTAACTATCGTATGAATAAAAATTCAAAATTATTGTCATTAAAGATTCCTGAGAAAGCTTTTCCTATTTTAGAACAATACGCAATTAATAAACTGGAGGATAATGATTTTATTTTTCCAGAGATGAAAATGGTTAATCTGAAAGCATCAAAGGATGTCTTTAGAAAAGTTAACGCTGCTACAACAATGTTAAATAAGTATTTAGCAAGGATTGCAGAAAAGGCTAAAATTAATAAGAAAGTTACCATGCACATTGCTCGTCATAGCTTTGGTAATATATCTGAGGATAAAATCCCTATTAAGATGCTTCAAAAGCTATATCGGCATTCCTCAATTACCACTACTATTAACTATCAAGCTAACTTTATGCATAAAGATGCTGATGATGCTTTGGATAGCGTCATAAATTTTTAGCTTTTAGACTTACTGCTCTACTCCCATTTAACTCCTGTAATTCCAAGAGTAGCTTTTCATCATTGCCCAGTACCATTTTAGGAAGCACATATACAAAACGTCTCCTTTCTCCATTTTTGATAGCATGTGGTATCTTGTACTTATGAATAACTTGTTGTTGCAACTTTTGAAAAGAGGCTTTTCGCTTATTGTTCCCATTGGTTCTATAGACATTCAAATAATCCACTTCAAAATCAATCCCGGATTTGTTTTTAATCTCTATGACCAGATATACTTCATTGGCTTGATACATCACTTTTTGCAGTTGTATTCTTATGCCTTTTTTTCGTTTAGTAGCCAATGGCTCTAATTTTGTCTTCAAAATATAGGCACTAAAACGTTCAAAATACGCGGTTCTATCACGATATGGATCAATAATTTCCTTTGTGATATTTTTAATTTTAATCTCCGGCTTTTCATTCCCGATACTTTTTGCTTCAGGAATAAAATAATTTAGCTTTGGGAGTCGATCTGCATATTTCAAGATATAGGCATATACTCGACCATCACGGGTGATGGTCAATAAATTGCTTTCCGTTCCTGGAGCAGCTTGCAACAATCCAAAATACTGTTCCTTTTCTCTATTATAAGTGAAAACGAAATTTTCAGCACCAGTAATACCCTGACGAATGGGTTGAGGAAAAAAGAGGGCTACATTTTTATGGTTATTGGCATAAATGGTGTCCAAGACCATGATGTTTTGTGCGTTTATAAATGTAGAAACGCATAAAAGACTATATACTAAAAGTTGATTTTTCATTTTTGAGTTTTTTTAAATTATGGCCAATTATTGGCTTTTTAGAATTAATTTGTAATTATCCGTAATGGTGACCTTCACATTTCGGTTGTTCCGTTGAAATATTCTCTTGACACCACTAACCTGTGGTACTCCAGCGATGTTAACATCGTCTACCACATCCCCTAAAACCTCTTGGGAAGCTTCAGCTTGAAAACTGTTTTCTACATAAATCCCTTCATTGCCATCTTGCAGATCAAAGGCTTTTAGACTAACTTCTTGATGGTTAATATTGGTAATATGGATCAAAGTCCTGTTGGGTTTAAAACTGATAAACCCATAAAGATTGGTGTTTCTTGGCAAAGTATTTCCATTAATAATGGCTGGTTTAACAAGCCGTAGTTCCAAACGACTAAAGGTTTTGACTATCTGATTTCCATTAACGGAGACATAAATAAGGGCATCCGTTTTGGTGTCTTCATCTTTATTTTTAATGGGGGTTGAACTAAAGAATAACTGATGTTCCAAGCCTAGTTCCTTCATCACTATCAACGGCTTTGTTTCCGGAATCACAGAATCTATTTTAGAAGTTATCGATTTTTCATTGGTATCAGGTGTTACCAAAGGATAGTCTAGATACCGCTGAGAATCGGAATAGTTGATACGTCCATTTTGGTAAATACTATCCACTATACGCATTTTTTCCTTTTCCAAAAGATCAGGATCATAGACCCCTGTGGAATCCAATAAGCGTTCGTCATAAATACTCGGTGCATTGGTCTGCCGAACTTCCTTCAGGTCATTCAGTGCATCTAGTTTGGAGTCATATTCCTTTTGTCCATCTTCCAATTTAGGGACAGGTATTTGATTGTTTTCGATAGTTGGAGATTCATCATTTCCAAAAGCAGTGATAGCGTAAATGGCCATAAAAGTAATTATGCCTAAGATGACTACTGCAAAAACGATTTTATTTTTTTCTAGTTTCATATTCTTGATTTTTAATAATTATTGAGGTTCGTAATTGTCCAACTTTCGTAAGGTGTTTTCAAAAAAATTGGTGATAAGCAATCCGTGTGTATTGTTAGGAAAGTTTCGGTCTACATGAATCAGGTTTCCGGTAGTGATGAGTTCATAGGTATCTACTATCGACCCCCGGTTGATTTCAAAAACGGTTATGGTTTCGAACCCATAAGGCTCGTTTTGAATGTTTAACTTAGATTCAATACTCAACACTTTTTGTACCAGTGA
The DNA here is from genome assembly GCF_000789235.1 of Wocania ichthyoenteri Th78. Taxonomy (GTDB): domain Bacteria; phylum Bacteroidota; class Bacteroidia; order Flavobacteriales; family Flavobacteriaceae; genus Wocania_A; species Wocania_A ichthyoenteri. The sequence continues at coordinate 2,470,726 of NZ_KN525716.1, read as the reverse complement.
ATACTGAAGCAAACGGTTATATACACCATCAGCTTTTTTCTGTCTATACAGCGCATCTACTGAACTGTTCCCAAGCCACAACGCTTTTTTTAAATGCTTTTCATAATTACTGGCATCAATATGATAGAAATAGGTATGGAACAGCTCCAAATGTGCCAAAGCTTCCACCTCTAGATTTTCCTGTTGGGACACTAGTTTTAAGGGAATCACACTCCCATTGGTATTAACAACAAAGGCCGTATTGATTGTTTCTTGATGTAGTTTTATAACAAGCAGCACAGAAATAATACAAGTGGCCACCGCTCCAATAACAACGGTCAAAACAATAAAACGATTGAGTTTTAAAACGTTGTAAATATTTTTATAAGGTGTTTTAGGTGTCATAGATGGTATTATTATTATTTTTAAATAAATGTGCCTTAGGCACCTGAGAAGAGTTTGAATACGAATGAGGTGGCACGACGGTACAGTTTAAATTTGAGAAGCACAATAAACCCAATAGAACCTAGTTGAATGGCAGGTGCAAAAAACTCACTCCCCCAATCCGTTCCAAACAGATCGGACCAAAAATTGGTATTCACTTCGGTATACAGATTATTTACAAAGACATTGACCAAAAAGAAGGCAGGTACTAACATATACACCCCTGCATAGAGCTTAAAGAAGTTATAGGCCAATGTTCTGAACTTCTCAAAAACAGCCAAACTGATGACCAATGGAAAGAAGGCTTGCATAATCCCCAACAGGAAATAGCGTTCAGCTAGAAACAAGGGGTAAATAAACAAATCCAAGAGCCAAAGAAACAAACCTATGATAAAGGCAATGATCTTTAATCCGTAGAGTGGCGTTACCAAGGCTTCATAAAGCAATGCCATGGCTTTTTTGGCGGCATCCCAAGCACCCACATCCTGTTCGATATCAATATCCTGCATCTGAAGCGGGAGGAGTGCGGGTGCCGTATCTCGGTATTGGTTTTCAATAGCCACTAAAATCGTGTCAAAAACACCCAATACCTGTGTTGAGAAAATAACCAAAATAACGACAGCAAAATTTTTAGCCAGCTCCGTAGGGGTCAGTCCCCAAGTATAGCCCTCATTATTAGCGACACCTTCATTATACTTTTTTAGGATATTGACCAGAAAAAACAACAATGCCAAGGTTTTCATGCCCGTAATGGTGTACTGTGAAAAATCACTGTTTTTTATGGTTTGAAAAACGGTGTCCACATATTCCAAGCCAATGCTTAAAGTTATTACAGACATTATTTAATATTTTGCCTTCCTGCCGTTGATAACGGCCTGCATTCTTCTAAAGGAAATGATCTCACGGTAACGTCTTGCTTTCTGTTCAATTTCAATGACCATTTCTTTAGATTGGAGTTCTTTTTCCTTGAGAATGACAGCACGTTCGGCATCAGTCATCTTCAGATGATCACTGGACAGGATTTCACCAATGAAGTTCGCATCTTCCAAAGCCTGTTCAATAATGGCGTTAAAAGATTCCGATATGCGATTCACTTCCTCTACTTTGATATAAGGGGAATTTAAAATGGCTCTCAGATCATCACGCACCAAGTCAAAGAGGTGTTGATTATTTCGGGTGAGTTCCCGCACTGCTTTCAGCTGTTTGATGACATTACTAACTTCTTCAATACGCTCTTTTTGTTCTTTTAGAAACTTTACAGTCTTTAGAAGCTCTGAGGTTTGCTTCGCAGATTCAATAAGGGATTTAGCCAAACTGATAAAATTGGTGTTATCATAAACAGGCATCCCCTGGGCGGTAGCACTGCCAGGCAATAAAATGGCTAGAGCCATTGTTAGCATTAAAATTTTGATCTTGTTTTTCATGTTATATAATTTTAAGTGTTAATAATATTTCTCATTGTAATTATTAAAGTAGCCTATAACTGTTGCTTAATGAATTCGTTAATAGCTTCTTCCATGCTATTTGTTTTATCATAAATCCGCATTATGAGGTCGTTTTCGGTGCCGTCTGTGAGGTAGGCGGCATAAACTTCTTTGGGGACTTCCAATCGAAAGATGTTGCTTTCCTTACCGATTTTGATAAACATCTCGGTATACTTTCGTGCACCAGACAGGTTGTTTCGGATGGACTTTAATTGGTTTAAGTCATGGCTTGACAGGTTCAATCTTTTTTGAAGTTCTTCATAACCTTTTTCATTCCGGAGACTGTAAATCACTTGGGTGTTTTCCAGAATACTGGCTGATGTAGAATTGTTTGGTAATTGATTTATGGATTGCAGAATAATCCCTATCGCTCCATTTTGTTTTCTAATGGCCTGATAATAGAATTCCACGCTCTCCAGAACATTATCAAACTTGAGCTGTTTAGCAAACTCATCAAAAAGGATAATTCCCTTTTCAGCTTTGTTGCGCCAAATGGTGCGCTGAATGGCCGATTTGATGAGTTTAAGCATCACAGACAGAATTTCTTTATTGTCCTTGACTTCATCGAGTTCAAAAACAATCAGGCGTTTGTCTTCTATTTTATAGGTTTGATCTTCACTGACGCTAAAAAGAAAATTGTATAATCCATCATCCACGTATTCAGATAGGATGTGCAAGAAGTTGTAAACGCCAAAATCTTTTTTATCGATATTTAGTTCTTTAAGGAGTGACTCTTTTTTATCATCTATAAATTCATATAGGCTTTCTAAGGAGTGGTTTCTTGCTGGTGCTGCGTAATAATAACTAAGCACTTTCTTTATAGCTACTTCTTTAGACTTGGTGACCTGATCGTCTGCCAAAAGTTCCAATAGAAAAACGGCAAGGTCTTCTAAACGTTCCGGTGTTAAATCTTCAACATCAGAAATAAAAAAAGGATTAATTCCTAAATTCTTGCCTTGTTCGTATCGTAGAATAATATGATCATCTGGATAAAGTTTGGCAAATTTTGAATACGACCCTCCCAAATCGATAATGACCAGTCGGACATCGGATTCAAAATATTGACGCAGAATGTTATTTGCTAAAAAGGATTTGCCTTCTCCCGTGGGTGCGAAAATGGCAAAGTTACGTGCCTTAATACGTTTCTTTTTGTCATCCCAAACATCTTTAAGCACAGGGATGTTATGCTGCCTATCATTAAATATGATGCCAGTAGCATCCGATTTATAATTGCTGTTGTTGATATATAAACAAAGTGCATGTTTTAAATCGGTAACATAGACGTCCTCATTGGAGAAGTTGGAAGCAAAACCACAAAAGCTATTTAAAAAGTAATGCTTCCGTTCTTCTCCTTTTGGATAGTATGGCGTAATATCGAGTTCCTTAAACTCGGTTTTAATCTTCGATGCAATATTACTTAGCTGTCCAGCTTCTGGACACCAGAAAATGATGTTGAGATGCCCTCTGATAATTCGGGACGAATCGTCCTGATTAATCTTAGCAACAATGTCCTCAATCTTTTTCAAAATGACCTTGTTCTGTGTGCCAAAATTGGAACTCTTATTAAGTTCCTCAATTTTCTTGTCTAGTAGTTTGCGCCATTTGTGCTTATCATCCATATAGATGATTTGGTTGATGATATGGTTTTCATTGAGGTTCAGTCCCAAGCCATCCAAAAAGCCCTGATGGAATACAAAGTCATCCGAAGTGAATTTATCGTTTGTTTTACTGCTCTGTACCACATCCCCAAAACATAGCTCACTGTTCACGGCGAGGACATCAAAATGGTGTTCACCAATTTCAATATCACTTTTTTTAAGCTCAATGTCCGTGTCAAAGCCTTCGTTAAAGCCATTAAAATAGGCATCATGGATGCCGACAATGTCATTAGGTTTCATTGGCACAATGGACACTTTTCTACTATTACTTATAAAAGACACGGCATCATTTACGGCTTTGATAAACTCCTGGACATTATGATCCATTTGTCTATGGATGCCTTTTCCTACTTTCCGAAACGGATTGGTAAATTTTGAGGCATTGAGTGCTTTATTATAGGGTAACACAAAAAACAGATAACTGCTGTGTTTTATATAGTCTCGTCCTTTAAAATACTCGTGTGTGGCTTGTTCCAAAAAGCTGTCGTTTGGAAGTTTATCTGCTGTATAAATGGCCTTTTGATAAACATCCTGCTTATGAATGACCGTTCCTGTTGGCAGGGATTTAAACCCCTGAAACCATGCGCCATGCAAATCCTCAAAATCGTTTTCCGAAAGGGAATAGATTTCTGGTAAATCCACTCTATAGCATAACACCACATTGCCATTATTAGCAAATAGGATATGGTTTTGAATATCTACTATGGGATTATGATTTACTAAATTAATTTTCTTCATTTTATTTTATAATGCCATTATGGGCTTCATAAGGTAGTTGGCTTACTTTTTTGTTACTAATACTGCTTGGAAACACTTTTTTGAAATGGAATAGTGCCGGGTTTTTAGTGACATGTGTTAAAGCGATATACAACCCTGCATTAAAAACAAAAACACCAATGATAATTGAAAAACTAAATGAGAAAATGACAAACAATAGTGAGCCGATAACGGCAGTCATCATAAGGGCGAACAGTGCTATGGGCAAGCCCATAATCACTGCACGCTTTCTGATATTTTTATAAATCTCAAATTTTTTCATTTTATTCCGCCTTGTGCTTAATACTCAAATGCCCATTATGGGTCTAGACTACGATGGTAATTAGATAGGTAAAGATGCCAACTACAGCTCCAGCAATGAGTACAAATACCAAAACACGGGTAATGCCCTTTTTTAAATCGGCGTTTTCTCCAAAGAAGTGTCCAGCATTAAAAAGGAAGCCTATTAAGAAGATAACACCCAAAATAATTGGGAAAATGGATCGGATGGTATCCGATACATCATTAACGGAATCTTCAATGCCTCCGATTTGTGCAAAAGTTGAAATAGACACGAGTAGTAATACTAAAGTCAGATAAATTGATTTTTTCATGTAAAACATAATGTATTTTTTAAATGGTTTTGATATTCGAAAAATACTGTATATTTGATTATAATTACTTGACAATCAATGAATTGTTAATAAAATATTATTTGATTTGTATTGTGATTTTTTGATGTGGTTTGGCATCAAATTTTATAGAATTTCTAAAAAGAGATGTTGATAACTTGAAACCAAAAAATAAAATGAGGCATAAAAACGTCGTATTTCTCCTAGTACTACTAAAAATGTGCATCACTTTTGGTCAAAATGAGGGCACTAAAAAACGGATTGTTATTGATGTGGGACATAGAGGAATAGACTCTGGTGCCATTGGAATTAATAACATTCAGGAAAAGGATGTGGTTTTAAACATTGCTAAAACCATGTTAAGATTAAATAAAAGTGTTTTGAATTCTAACTTAAATTTGTATTTGACCCGGTATACAGATACTTTGATTTCATTGTCAGATAGAAGCCGATTGGCTAAAGCATTAGATGCAGATGTGTTTGTTTCACTGCATTGTAACGCTTCTAATCGTAAATCCAGAGGGATGGAAGTTTATGTACATCGGTCAAATTATGTTAATACTAAAGCGTCTATTGCCTTGAGCTTATCTGTACTAAATGAAGGCACCCAAAAATTAGGTTTTAAAGAACGGGGCGTCAAGTTGGCTAATTTTCAAGTGCTGCGGGAAACGATTGCTTTTTGCCCAGCTGTACTCGTGGAAGTGGGTTTTGTAACTCATGTGGATGAAGCCCGTTATTTTTATAAACTTGAAAATATTAGAGCTATAGCCTTGGCTGTTTTGTTGGGTATTGATAATTATTTAAATAATGAATTATGAATAAATTGTTTATTGCCCTTGTTAAGAGTTTGAAGGATATCGCTAAGGTTTTATTTCTGGAGTTAAAAGTTTGGCTCAAAACATATCGAAAGTAACTGTAGTAGTTTATTAAATCCGCTTATCCGAACTCCCCTTGTCAAACCCAACCAAATTAAACAACTGGCGCATTCTGGAGCGCACTCGATTCCCATAACGATCTTCCAATTCTTCAGCATTCAAATTCGTGGTCGCATGGGTTTTTATGCTGTTTCTTAAAAAGAGGTCATATCTAGAGAGTAGAATTTCCCCCATCACATTGCAGTCTTTCCCAAAGTGTCTTCCTGTTGGTTCCACTCCCAGATCATCAAAACAATAGAAATTATGGTCGCCATAATTCTCAATGACCGAATAACCCAAACTGTTAAACGAAAAAGCGATGTTACGTGCAGGAATCACTTCATAAGGTTTTTGGTGTGGTACGATATGTTTTAGCAAGGTCATCAGACTGGTTTTTCCGCACCCAACAGGACCACTCAAGAGCACGCCTTTATTTAAATCGATATCGAACTTTTTGCAATAGTCGTAGTCCTTGATAAAATAAATACAGAGTTTAAAAATAATGATTTCATCCCCTTCATGAATCTTAAATTTTTTTCCGAACAACAGTTTCCCTTTGGCGTTTAGGTAATTCAATATTTTTTTAAAATCATAGTGGATATGTTTGCCTGTAAGGTTTCCCAGATTATACTGCACAGTGCCTTCGGTTATAATATGTGGGGTTTGTGGGTTCATAAAGGCGCGTTATAATTTTTATCCGAAGTGGTTTTTAGGTTGTCTCGATTTTGGTCAACTGCAACTTTGTTTTTTTCTTTTCTTATTTCATCAGTTTTTAACATCCAGTTGCGAGCTGTTGCTTGCCAATCCACAATTTTTGATTTGCCACCCACTTTCCAGCCAATACCTTTATAGTGATTAAAAAACTTTAATGCCTCTTTAGAGTCCCAATTTTCCTTTTTAAAAAAATCAATTACCTCATTTTTATTTTTTGGCTGGTCAAGTTTAGAAACGTTTATATTGTTTTTAATAGTTTGTATATGTTTATTTATAGATACCAGCGCTTGTCCATTGCTTGTCCCGATATTGATATGACTTGGGTACAGAACTTGTTCATCACTTGTCCCAATTTTGGTATTGCTTTGGTACAGGGCTTGTCCAGTACTTGTACCAAAATTGAACATCTTGATTCTGCTTCCCTTAAACGGGTTGTGAGATGGGTAATAAATTAAATAGTTCCAATGGTTTAATTCTTTGATACAGCGGTGGTAAGTGGTTTTTGATCCAATCTTGGAATATTGCATCACCTCTTCCCGATTGATATGGAACTCCTCAGGAAAATGGTTGGTATTCCACAATTGAAATAATGCCACATATAAACTAATATGTGTAGGGTTCAACCGACTGTCCTTTGAGAATTGCTGAAATACACCGTTTAGGTGCTTGATGTAGTTGATAGGCTCCAAATCGGCTTAAAATTTATTATCAACTCTATTCTGTTCAAAAACTTTACGGATTTCATCGTAGTCGTAATAAATAGCTCCTCCTATTTTTGAGTAAGGAAGCGTCCCATTGACACGAAGTGTTTGTAACGTTCCTGAAGTGATTCCCAGAAGTTTTTTAACGTCTGAGGATTTTAGTAATTTTTTACGATGTTGTCCTGAATGATCTTGCAGTAGAATTTTAATCTCATCAAGCAATTCCATTTTAAATTCTATTAAATCTTCAGTAGTGATAATTGTTGCTGCCATACGTTAATTGTGCTTTATAAACTAAGCCGTCATGTTTATATTTTTAGATGACGTCTTTGTTCTGATTTGACTTTCGTTTGACAAAATTGAAAAGTATTCTTGAGTTTTTAACAGAGTCTGATCCGAGTTCGGTCTTATTTTAACATCTTTAGAATTGATGGTTTTTGGCCTGTTTTGTAGTATGAAAACAGACAAATTGAATATCAATATGGCACAAAATAAATTTGAAAAGTAAAAACCGAGTCTCAACCGAGTTCGGTCTTGTTAGTTCATGAATTTAAGCCGTCTTCATCTTCCATTTTACGAAGTGATTTTTTTCCAGTTTCTTCAAAGAATTTGATTCTTAATCCTTTTCGAGCTTTAATTTCATTGTAGGTTCTGGAGGAATTACCTTTATCAATCCCTAAAAAATCGCCTAATATTTCAACAATTTTGCTGGTTTCAGCATTACCATCATTAAAATATCCCATGGCTTGACAGCCATATACAAATTCTATAAAGCCTGCATAACTTCCACTCCATATTAGTTTCTTTTCAATGAAGTTATTTATGCTATGCTCTATATTAAATTTTCTTTGGATAATGTAACTGGAAAACAATTCAAAACCATGAATTCTAGCAAGTAAGGCATCATGAGATGTATTAAAGTTAGGGTCTTTATAATACGGATACGTTTTGATTGACTGAATTTTATTTAAATATTTACGGGTATAATAATATTTATCTAAAAGCGTGTGTTCTAGTTCTAGATATACTAAAAACTCTTTATGCTTATTAAAGAATTGATTAACCTTTTTTTCTAAGTTTTCTAAAAATTGTATTTGCAAAAGCTCCCCTCCTTTTGGCATGTTTAACTCACAAGAACGAAGCTCCGTATAGTAGATTAAATATTGCATAGGGATGACCTTTACAGATTTGAAAAAGCTAATCTCCTTATCTATACTTTGAAAGCCATGCTTTTCGACGGCTTTTTGGAATTTCGCTAAGGAGAGAGTACAGAGAGCAATGACTAGGTTTGCTTCTTCCATAGGGGTTGAAATCCTAAGATGTATGTCTTCTAATTCTTCATTAAAAGACTTTAATAATTCTTCATATAACATACCTTCAAGTTTGGGGGTATTAACTTGGATAGCTATTAATGTTCTTAGAAAAAATTAAATTTTAGTGGTTATCTACATGCTTTTTAATATATATTATTCATTGATTTTTTTTAATAAATTTTAGCGTCTTGTATAATGACTCATTCTTTTTTTAAATGATGAGTTATATAGGAAAACATTTGATATTAAATTATTTAATCACAACACATTCTCTATAATATCCTGCACAACCTCAGGATTTAATAAAGTGCTTGTATCTCCTAAGTTACTCGTGTCTTTGCACGCTATCTTTCTAAGGATGCGTCGCATAATTTTCCCTGAACGTGTTTTTGGTAAACCTTTGGTGAATTGTATTTTATCCAGCTTCGCAATAGGTCCGATATGTTCGGTAATAATTTGATTTATCTCTTTTCTTAGATTATTATGGTTTCTAGATTCTCCAGTGTCCTTCAAAATTACATAACCATACAAGGCATTTCCTTTTACCTCATGCGGGAAACCTACAATAGCAGATTCAGCTACTGCCGGATGCTCGTTGATAGCATCTTCAATGGGTGCCGTTCCTAGGTTATGCCCCGAGACTATAATAACATCATCTACTCTACCTGTGATTCTATAGTAACCTACCTCGTCTCTCAAGGCACCATCGCCTGTAAAATATTTATTTTCGTAAGTGGAGAAATACGTGTCTTTATATCTTTGATGGTTACCCCAAATAGTTCGCGCCATAGATGGCCATGGGAATTTTATACACAATCCTCCATCTACTTGATTACCTTTTAATTCGTTTCTATTTTCATCCATTAACGTTGGTTGTATACCTATAAATGGTAAAGTTGCATAAGTGTGTTTTGTTGGTGTTACAAATGGTATAGGTGTTATCATAATACCGCCAGTTTCTGTTTGCCACCAGGTATCTACTATTGGGCTATTCTTTTTTCCTATGTTATCATTATACCAGTGCCATGCTTCTTCGTTTATGGGTTCGCCAACTGAACCTAATACTTTAAGCGATGATAAATCATATTTCTCAACCAATTCCAAACCTTGTTTTGCTAAAGCTCTAATGGCAGTTGGTGCCGTATAAAATTGATTCACTTTATGTTTTTCTACAATCTCCCAGAAGCGACCGAAATCTGGGTAACTTGGTACGCCTTCAAACATAACCGTAGTGGCTCCGTTTGCTAATGGACCATAAACAATATAACTATGTCCGGTAATCCAACCTATGTCGGCAGTACACCAATACACATCATCTTCTTTATATTGAAATACATTTTTAAAAGTATAAGCGGTATAAACCATATAACCCGCTGTGGTATGCACCATCCCTTTTGGCTTTCCTGTTGAGCCAGATGTATATAAAATAAACAATGGATCTTCAGCGTTCATGATTTCTGCTTCGTAATCAGCGGAAGCGTTATCCAAAAGCGGTTGTAACCATTTATCACGACCATCTTTCATTTGAATATCTGAGTTGATTCGCTTTACAACCAATACCGATTTCACACCATCACAACTTTCTAATGCTTCATCTACAATAGTTTTCAAATCAATAGTTTTTGCACCACGATAAGACCCATCACTAGTAATGACTATTTTACAATCTGAATCATTAATTCTTGTAGATAATGCTGTTGATGAAAATCCGGCAAATACTACAGAATGAATAGCTCCTATTCGCGCACATGCTAATACCGAAATTGCTAATTCTGGTATCATGGGAAGATAAATACAAACTCTATCTCCTTTTTTTATACCTTCATTTTTTAAAACATTTGCAAATTTACATACACGCTCATGCAGTTGCTTATATGTAATATGTTCTGAATTTTCCTTTGGGTCATTGGGTTCAAAAATTATAGCAGTTTTATCACCACGAGTTACTAGATGTCTATCAATGCAGTTTTCTGTAACATTAAGCTGTGCTCCTTCAAACCATTTAATTTCTGGTTTACTAAAATCCCAACTTAAAACGTTGTTCCACTTTTTTCGCCACATAAAATGTTCTTCGGCTACCTCTTCCCAGAAATTTTCTGGTTCTCTTACAGATTTTCTGTATACTTGATAGTATTCCTCTAAATGTTTTATGTGGTAGTTGCTCATGTGATTTTTTTAAATTTTTGACTTAAACATTAGTATCGTATTTTATTACACAATATGGCTCCTTATTACCAATCAATATTTTTATCAATAAATTCAATTAAACTATTTGACATTATTTGTTGATCTTCAATTGACGGATGTGCTGCAGCTTTGATGTAGGGCATAAAATGAGTGTAGATCTTTTTATCATTAAGATTTGTTACTGCGGAATTAATATAATCAATCCATTTTGAACCTTCCTTAGCGGCATCCATACTTCCAAGAGAACAGATAATGCTAGTATTAGGATAATGCCTCCTTAAATCTACTATAAATTGCTGATAGGCATTTATAATATATTCTTCATCTGGTGTTTTGTTTCCAAATCGCTTTTTGAATTCTGCATATTCGGGCATATTGACCAACCAAGAATCATTCTGTAATAGATTAACTACAACCATATCAGGTTGATATAAAGAGAAATCCCACTGACTAGTGCTATCCTCAGGAATCAATCTATTATACATTTCTGGCATTATTAATGGGTGCCAGCTCACTGTTATACCAATACCACTCTTACAAATACATTGATATTCGGCATCATAGTGTCTGGCAGTAATGGCAGCATAACTCAAATAATTATTGGTGTAAGTACTGTCTGGTGAGTCTTTTTCTGAAAGATCTTCAATCGCATAACCTGCTGTTATGGAATTTCCATAAAACTCTATTTTTCTCTGTTTGGGTGCTGGTTTTGGTAATGATCTAGCCTTATTATTAATTTTAAAACCATAAAAGCTAGTTTTGCCTCTATTCCATTCAGTTCTTTTAAAAATTTCTATTGAATGTTTTCCTTTTGGCAAGTTTGAGGCCAGTTGATAGAATTGCTTTATTTTATCTGGTCTTAAAATAAAAACACTATCATTATCTATAATTACATTATAATAATTATCTCCAGACTCATCTTTTAACAATGCCTGAATTGACTCGCCTTCAAAATTCATCTTTATTGAAGTACCAGACCAATATAGTTCTGCTGCTTTAATTTTAGTAGTATCTACTCTTCCACAATATTCAATTTCAAAATCTGAAAAATTTATAGATAATTCTTTTACCCCTGAACAGCCCATTAAAATAAATGCTAAAACAAATATTAGTATGTGGGTTTTTCTCATGTCTTTATTGATTCTGTTGAATAGTTATCACTATTAATGTGTAGCTTCTCCCACACCACTTGGAATTCTTATATTTTCAACAATTTCTTGCACCTCTTTTGGTGGTGCTGGAGTAAATTTTGAAATGATTAATGAAATAATAAAATTTACTATCATTGCTACCGCTCCAAATCCTTCGGGCGATATCCCAAACCACCAATCTGCTTTAGTGCCACCACCAAACCACTCAAATTTAAATTTCATCATATAAAACAGCATGAGTAAAACACCTATAACCATGCCTGCAATAGCGCCTTCTTTGTTTATGCGTTTGTTGAAAATTCCTAGAATGATTGCTGGAAAAAAGGATGCTGCAGCCAACCCAAAAGCTAATGCTACCGTGGCTGCTACAAAATCTGGTGGATTAATACCAAAATAACCCGCTACACATACAGCAACGACTGCAGATAAGCGGGCTGCTATCAACTCACCTTTTTCTGAAATATTTGGTTTAATCATTTTCTTAATTAAATCATGAGATACCGATGCAGAAATAACTAGTAACAAACCAGCAGCTGTAGATAAAGCTGCTGCCAATGCACCTGCAGCTACTAAAGCTATGACCCAATTAGGAAGTTTAGCTATTTCTGGATTAGCCAATACCATAATATCTTTATCTACAGTAAGTTCGTTTATATTGGCATCTGCTACATATTGAACTTTGCCATCCTTATTTTTATCATCAAATGTTATTAAACCTGTAGTTTCCCAATTACTTAACCAATCTGGTAGATTTTCATATTCTTTATTGCTAACTGTCTCGATTAAATTTATTCTTGAAAAGACAGCTATGGCTGGCGCTGTGGTATATAAAATGGCAATAAACAATAGTGCCCAACCTGCAGATTTTCGAGCGTCACTTACTTTTTTAACTGTAAAAAAACGAACAATAACATGTGGTAATCCTGCGGTTCCCACCATTAAAGCTGCGGTTATAAAAAACACATCCAGCTTCGATTTACTACCAGAAGTATATTCTGCGAATCCAAGATCGCGATGCAAACTATCTAACTTTTCTAAAAGAAAAACACCATTAGCATCTGAACCACCGAGTCCCATTTGTGGAATAGGATTTCCTGTCATTTGGATGGAAATAAAAACGGCTGGTACCATAAAGGCAAATATGAGTACACAGTATTGTGCGACTTGGGTATACGTGATCCCTTTCATACCTCCTAAAATCGCATAAAACAAAACGATGATCATACCTATGATGACGCCTGTATTGATATCGACTTCTAAGAATCTTGAAAAGACTAAACCCACACCACGCATTTGTCCTGCCACATAAGTAAATGACACTAACAAGGCACAAATAACTGCTACACTCCTGGCTACATTTGAGTAGTAGCGATCTCCTATAAAATCGGGAACCGTGAATTTTCCAAATTTGCGCAAGTAAGGTGCTAGAAGTAATGCCAGTAATACATAGCCTCCTGTCCAGCCCATTAAATATACTGAGCCGTCATAACCACTAAATGAGATTAATCCTGCCATCGATATAAAGGACGCTGCACTCATCCAATCAGCTGCAGTAGCTAAACCGTTGGCTAATGGTGACACACCGCCTCCAGCCACATAAAAGTCTTTTGTAGAGCTTGCTCTTGTCCAAATAGCGATGCCTATATAAAGGGTGAATGTAATGCCTACTATAATCCAAGTCCAAGTTTGTAAATCCATCATTATTTATCGAAGTTATATTTTTTGTCTAGTTTGTTCATGATTCTTATATATGCGAAAATTAATACCACAAACACATAAATAGATCCTTGTTGCGCGAACCAAAAGCCTAATTTGAAACCGGTTAATTTTATATTATTAAGTTCGTCAGCCCAAATGATTCCAAAACCAAAGGAAACCACAAACCATATTGATAAGATTATGGCTAAGTATTTTTGATTCTCTTTCCAGTATTTTTTTTTGTTTTTGTTAGTCATATAGGGATTTTGTTAGTTCTTAAAATTTATATTGTAAATTTAAATTTTCAATTGGATTATCAATTAGTGCTCTTACAAAAGACACAACAGTGCAACCTCTTTGATTAGCTTGCGAAAATATGCCGGTGGATTCTTTTATTATGACTATTATTTGATCTGCTATTATCCAATCCTTTTTTTTAGACCCGCAATCTGCCATTAATATCATTTATTTTATAATATCAAATATTTCTAAGACCAATAATATTGGTGGACTGAATAATGCTGTTTGCATGTTTTTGGCTTAAATTAATTGAAGGGTTTAATGTGTGAATTTTTATTATCTAATTATAAATAGAAACTAATTGAATACCTTTTTTTACACATACTTTTTTGGATTTACTCATTATGATAATCTCAATATTATCGTTTCTTTCAAATTGTTTAATGTTTTTAATACAAAACCACTCACCAGGGTAATATACTTTTAAACCTGAGGACTCTTCTTGAAGGTGTAAATTGAATTCTCCTGCTACCCAATTAATAAATTTATAATATACATCAATAGTTTGTATAGGCACATTTTGAACCCATTTATAATCAGGCTTAGTAAATAATATGTTAACATTAAAATCCATGTTCTTTTTTATAAATCCGAAGTAAAAGAAACTATTTTTAAAATAAATAAACACATTTGAGTTAGCGGACTACCATGATGTATACAATTCTGAAAAAACATCAAGAAGTAGTCCTGACTAAACTAAACTCAAACAACTAATATCAAACTAACTCATAAAAAAATTCTAATATATCCACCTTACAAAAGCTTCCATTGCAGCATAATGAGGTAAGCCTAATTCGTGATACAAATCAGCGGTTTCATTATTTCTGTCTTCTGCTCGTTGCCAGAACTCTCTACTATCGGCTCCTTGAAATACGACTCCGTCTTTTTGTGATTGGTGCTTAAAAATACCTTTGCGTTTTTCTAGTACTTGATCCGGCCCCAATGGTACTGCCATTTCAATCTCATCAATTCCCCATTCTTGCCATGCTCCTCTGTACAGCCAAACCCAACAATCGTTCATGAACTTTTTAGATTTTAGTTTTTTAACGGCAGCGAAGATGGCATCTAGACACACTTTATGCGTACCATGCGGATCTGCCAAATCACCTGCTGCATATATCTGATGTGGTTTAATTTTTCCAATCAGATTCATAGTTATTTGAATATCTTCTTCCCCTAAAGGTTTTTTTTCAATGGTTCCTGTTTCATAAAAAGGCAACTCCATAAAATGGATTTGTTCATCTGGAACACCTACAAAATGGCACGTAGCTAGTGCTTCCCCCCTTCTTATAAGCCCCTTTATATATCTAACTTCCATAGTATCAATCTCACTAGACTTTTTGTTTTTCAAAAACCCAACAGCTTTCTCGTAAATATTTTCTGCTTCAAAACTCTTTATGCCAAACTTATTATTATAATCACATACAAATCTAGCAAACCTTAATACTTCATCATCTGCTACGGCTATATTTCCCGAGGTTTGATAGCCAACATGCACTTCATGTCCCTGTTCTTGTAATCGTTTAAATGTTCCTCCCATACTTATGATATCATCATCTGGATGTGGGCTAAAAATAAGTACACGTTTTTTAGCGGGTTCTGCTCTCTCTGGTCTTTTACTATCATCGGCATTGGGTTTTCCCCCTGGCCAACCTGTAATAGTATGTTGTAATTTGTTGAATATTTTAATATTAATGTCATAAGCTGGACCTGAATCTGCAAGTAAATCACTCATACCATTTTCTATATAATCGGCATCTGTAAGCATTAAAATAGGTTTCTTTAAATGGAGTGCTAATCCTAAAACAGCTTTTCTAATAAGCTTACCTGTCCAATTAACTTTTTCTACCAACCAAGGTGTATTAATCCGTGTAAGTTTTGAAGCAGACTCCTTATCTAAAACAAAAGTGGCATTATTGTGTTCTTGCAAAAAGGATGCTGGTACTTGATTTGTTATTGGTCCTTCTATTGAAGCTTTTATGATGTTTGATTTTCCTTCTCCCCAAGCCATCAGAATTACGCGTCTAGCTTCCATTATCTTTTTTACACCTAATGTAATGGCTGTTCTAGGTGTGTTGTCTAACCCTGAGAAATCTCCGCTAGCCGCCACCCTTGTAATATGATCTAGGGCTACCAAACGTGTTTTTGAGTTTTGTAAAGACCCTGATTCGTTAAATCCAATATGGCCGTTTCCGCCAATTCCTAAGATTTGTAAATCGATACCTCCTAAAGCTTCTATTTTAGATTCGTAGGCATCACAATAATCTGATATGTCTACCTTAGGTAATAACCCATCTGGCACATGATAATTTTCAGGCAATATATCAATATGATTGAATAATTGCTCTTTCATAAAACGGACATAACTATTCACAGAATCTGGTTCCATTGGATAGTACTCATCTAAATTGAATGACATCACGTTTTTAAAACTCAAACCTTCGTCTTTATGAAGACGAACCAATTCAGCATACAATCCTTTTGGAGATGACCCCGTAGCTAAACCCAATATGCAAGGTTGCTTTTGCGCTTGTTTTACTCTTATTAGGTCTGCTATTTCTTTAGCGACTACTTTGGAAGCTGTCATTGAGTTTTCATATACGATGGTACCTATATTTTCAAATCGCTTCTCGAATCCAGTCGCTCTATCTATACTGCTCTTTAACATAGTTTTGTCTTTATTTCTTGATTGTTTTAACAAATTATTTCCTTGTCCAGCTTTTATATTTATGCCCCCAAATCGCAAAAAATAAAATCAAAGCATAGCATGGAATTAAAATCCAATAGCTACTTGTAGCAGCAGTAGCTATAGCACCACCCTCTTTTATTCCATTCATAATAAGTTCTTTTTATTAGCATCTACCATTCTTCCGTACAAATGAGGTATTATGGCTCCGCCAGAAATTGACATTATTAATAACGTAGATGCTGTTTTAGTAAACTTACCTAAGCCAATTAATGTTAGCGACCAAATAGCAGGCCAAACTAAAGCATTTGCTAAACCTAGGGCAGCTACAAACATTACAGAAGTAAAACCACCAGTAGTTGATAAAATGCATAGACTAAAAATAATACCCAAAGCGGCGCTTATTTTTAAGGCTGTTTCTTGTTTTATATATTTTGGTATTAATATGACACCTAAAGCATAGGTACAAACCATAGCTAAAAGTGATAGTGTCATAAAGAACTTGGCATCTGCTGCTGGTAAACCTAATGAGATCCCGTAAGCTATAATGGTATCTCCCGCAATCACTTCAGCCCCAACGTAAACAAACAATGCCAAAACTCCAAGCCATAAATGTGGGAATTGAAAGATACTGGTTTTTGAAATTGTTCCATCTTTTGTTTCTTTAACTTCATCAACTTCAGCCTGAGGCAAAGGTGCCTTTAGAATTAGTAATCCTAGAACCATTAAAACTATTGCCATTATAATATATGGTACAAAAACACTATCCGCCATAGTATCCAAAAGCACATCTCTTTCTTCAAGCGTTGCGCTTCCTAATTTCTCTTTAACTTCATCTATTCCAGACAGTAAAATAGCTCCAAAAATTAACGACCCCAATGCTCCTGCTGTTTTATTAGCAATTCCCATAGTAGCGATTCGTTTTGCACCACTTTCTATAGGGCCTAAAATGGTAATGTATGGATTTGCTGCAGTCTGTAATAAGGTCATTCCTATACCTTGAATAAATATGCCCGTTAAAAATACCCAGTAAGTCCTTGAATCTGCTGCAGGTATAAAAACCAAAACTGCGATAGCCATTATAATTAAACCTACAGACATGCCTTTTTTAAACCCAATCTTATTAATAATATAAGAAGCTGGCAGCGCCATGACAACAAATGAAATATAGGACGCTGATACAACAAAATAGGATTGAGCATCTGTTAACCCATTTATGGTTTTCATAAATGGAATTAGAGCTCCATTAATCCAAGTTACAAACCCGAAAATAAAAAATAACCTTGCTATAATAAGTATAGGGATAAGATTGTTTGTAACTTTATTGTTATTCATAATTTCTGAATTTTACTAACTTACTTCTTGTTTATCTAACTGTTTTATTTTTTTAGAAAAGCTCTCGATTAACTTAAATTGATTTTTAGCACGATCTAAATTGTGCTCCGGATATTTTATTTTATAATATATATCGCTATTTAAATAATCTGTTAAAAAGCGTAATCCCATAATAAATATTATAGATTTTGCTCCAAGTGGCAAATATCTAAGCTCGATAGGAGATAATGAGCTTCCAACGGTTTCTAAAAAACCTCTTGTATAAGCTTTATAATAATCGAGATTGAAATTTACAAGACTTAAGTCTTTTTCATCTTCAGAAGCGGTGTTGCAAATAGTCCTTATGGCGTCGCCAAAATCGTAATGTACAATACCAGGCATTACGGTATCCGTATCTATTACACAAAGCCCCTTATTATTTAAATCAAACAAAGCATTTGATATTTTAGTATCGTTATGTGTAACACGCGTTTTAATGGCGCCAGATTCTTTTAAGCTTTGAAGAATATGCATTTCTGCCCTTGAACCTTCAATAAATCTTATTTGGTTTTTTGCTAGATTTAGCCTTTGATTTGAAGCAACTCTACGTGCGTCTTCAAATTGAGAATAGCGAAAAGACATGTCATGAAATTTCGGAATTACCTCTATGAGTTTTGATGCATCAAAATCGCTTGTTAAATTTAAAAAACCCCCCGATAGTTTTCCACCTTCGTAGGCAACTTCCTCATTAATAACGATTTCAAATGTTATGCTTTCATCAATAAAAAGCATCATATTCCAATAATTTCCTTCATTGTCTTTGTAATACTTGTTGCTATCTTTTGTTTTTATAAAAGTTAACACTCGACGTTTAAGTTCTTTTTCTGGTAAATGCGCTAGTTTTTTTTGAATGTGTTGACTTATATTAAATTTATTTATAATAAGCCCTTGAGCATCTTTAAAAACGCCATGATTAATCCGTTGCAAAACAAAGTATGGTTTCTCAGTAGTTTTAATTAAATAAGTGTTATTAATATGTCCAGACACTAATTCTTTATAAGACTCATACTCATTATTATGCTTAAATTGACTAAATACCTGTTTTAATTGTTCTTCTAACATACTACCAAAGATTTTTTGGATATATTTTCTCCTCTTTTAAATTTTCAATAGCTTTTAGAACTATCGCTTTGTCTTCTTTATAGGTCACCCCAAACCATTTCGCATCAGATTTCAAGACTTCTACACGGGCTATACCAGATTTTAGTATCTCATTTACAACAGAAGTAATATAAAACTCTGCCTTAGGATCTTCCTTGTTAGACTCTAAAAATTCTTCAAACAATTGACCTCCAAACTCAAAACATTTAGGAGTAAAACCCCAGAAATTCATAGAAACAACAGTGTTTTCATCTATTTGAATAAACTCAGCTTTATCATCCTTACACATTAACTTGCCATCAATCTTTTCAATATGTGCTCTTTCCGTGACTTCCGTCAAGTACCCATCTAAACTCACTTGACATTCTCCTCTTGAAACAAAGCCATAATCCGACACCGTATTCTTTAACAAATACGCCATGGTATTAAAATCAAAAGACTCTTTATTTTTTTGTGATAAAGATTTAGCCATCACTTCAAAAGCTTCAGCTCCATAAAAATCATCAGCATTGATAATTGCAAAATTTTCATTTATAGCATCCTTCGCCATTAGAAGCGCATGTCCTGTACCCCAAGGTTTTGTTCTCTCTTGGTTGATGTATTTTAAAGGAACATTATCAAGTTCTTGATACACATAATCAAATTCAGCTTTTCCTTCCAGTTTTTTATTGAAGATTTCCTTAAATTCCTTTTCAAAACTTTGTCGTATTATAAAAACGAATTTTCCAAATCCCGCACGAAGCGCATCATAAATGGAAAAATCAATAATGGTATTGCCTTCTGGTGTAACCGAATCTATCTGTTTCAATCCGCCATACCGACTTCCCATTCCAGCCGCTAAAATTACAAGTGTTGGTTTCTCTGCTTTTGTCCTTTGCATTAATAGTAAACTGTTTTTCTATTGAGCTTTAATTGAAAATAAACATGTGCTTTTTGAAATTTTTATAAGATTTTACTTATTTGATTTTTTTCTAATTATCTCACTAGTGAAACCTCTTTTAAAAATAGCTTCTTAGTTATTATAAACATTTAAATGAAACATTAAATATCACTAATTGCAAAGGTTGTAAAGTTCAATTTTTTATTAAAATTTACTCCACATTATTATTTTATATTAAATATGGAGAAGATTAATTATTTCATCAAAAATAAATAAAAAAAGTTATTATTCTACTAATAATAATGAAAAACAATAAAATAATAAATAATAGAAAGATTTTGAAATATAAATAGTATATTTATAAAAAAAATGAAAATATCAAAATTAGTCCAAGAGAAGAAATTACTAAATACAGAACAAACCTATTAAATAAAGCAGCTGCTTTACCACATTTCCGCCTCAGATTTAAAACATTTTTTTATTTAAGAAATGACAGACTAAAACCTAAACTGGAGCGATACGTCTCTTTGTAAAATAAATTACATTAATTAACTTATTTGATTTAAAAAGAAAAGTAGATCCATTATTGTATGGTAAACAGCAATTCAATTGATTCATTAAAAACCCTGCTAGTGACAATTATTGAATGTATAAGGTTGTGGTAAACCTTTTAATGAAGATTAAAAACTTAATATAATAATTATGACTACTAAAAAATTAATGCAATTATTTATAATAACAATTTTATTATCTTCTTGTTCACAAAACAATAACGCAAAATATATTACTGTAAAAAATATAATAGACTTAGAAAGAACTTTCGAAACAGTAGTATTAACAAAGGTGTTTTTAAACGTAGAAGATGTTACTAAAATTGGGATTCTTGATACTAAAACTAAAAAGCTACAGCTTACTCAAACTGTAGATAATGATGGCGATGGTAATATGGATGATATTTTATTTCAACCACAATTAGCTGCCAATTCTGAAAAAACTTATGAAATAGTTTTAATTACTGAAGATGAAAAACCAAAAGCTCCAACATTTTGTTTTTCCCGCTTTGTACCAGAACGTATTGATGACTACGCTTGGGAAAATAACAAAGTAGCCTTCCGTGTATATGGTCCTGCAGCACAAAAAATGATTGAAGACGGGAACCCTAGCGGTACGTTATCAAGTGGCATAGATGCTTGGTTAAAAAGAGTTGAATACCCCGTTATTAATAAATGGTATAAAAAAGCCAAAGAAGGAACTGGTACCTACCATAAAGACACTGGAGAAGGTCTTGACAATTTTCACGTTGGTGCTAGTCGTGGTGTTGGTGGTATTGCAGTAAAAATTTGTTCAACTTATTATTATTCTAAAAACTATACTAAATGGCGCACTATTACTAACGGCCCTATTAGAACCAGTTTCTATTTAGAATATGCCGACTGGGATGCTGCGGGAAACACTATTAAAGAATCTAAAATAATAAATTTAGATTTAGGGAATAATCTTTCAGAATTCATCATTTCTTTAGAAGGGGTCAACAATATTTATGCAGGCCTAACCTTACACGAAAAAGATGGTATTATTACAGGAAATAACAAAAAAGGATGGGTGAGCTATTGGCAACCCCATGGCGATTCAGAACTAGGAACAGCTATAGTCACTACCAAAAAATCTTTTATCGGTTTTGAAAAATATGATGTTGAAACTAAAGACTTAAGTAGTGCATACGCAAATCTTAAAGTTAAGAATAATACGGTAACATATTACGCAGGTTATAGCTGGAAAGAAAGTGGACAATTTAATACTATACAAAAATGGGAGAATTACTTAAATCAATTTCATGCGCGTATAAATAATCCATTAAAAGTTTCATCAAATTAATAGTATTTCATGAAGCTTTAGTTTTTAGAATTAAAGAAACAGCGTTTGATAGTGAAAAAGGGAATTTTTACGGATATAAGTCTTCAGAGTTCAAGAAAATACTCGATGATTTGCAAATCATCTCTTCTAGTGGACATTATGGATTTACTTTATATCTCTTTAAACCCGAAGATGACTTAAAACACTTTGTAGACCGGTGTATAAAAAGTGCTAACACCTTGGTTATGAAACATATAACTTGGCCATGGATAGCACCAAAACAATGAGCTACGGATAATTTCAAGATGATGTCTAAAAAACTCAATTTCCTTATATTTTACTATACTACTTTCTTTATTCATTTTTAATAAATATTAATTATTTTCAACCACTTCATCATTATCAAAATTTGCCTAATCAAATATTTTATTTATACCTTTTTTGAAATCAAAAATCATTTTATAAATATTATAAAAAATAATGAAAAATAAGATTATTACAATAAATAATTACAATAAATAAGATAAATATTAATAAATGAAATTATATGAAACATATTTAATATATTTGTAAAAAAATCAAAATGAAAAGAACGATTTTAAATAACAAATTTGACCTAGGAAAAGCAGCAGCCAAACAAGGAGCAAACTTAATAAAGCAGGCAATATCAAAAAACGGTAAGGCAAATATTATTATTGCTACTGGTGCTTCTCAATTTGAGATGCTTAAAGCCTTAGTGCAAGAAGATATAGATTGGTCTGTTGTAACTTGTTTTCATTTAGATGAATATATTGATTTGCCAGAAACTCATCCAGCTTCTTTTAGAAAATATCTTAAAGAAAGATTTGCGAATATCGTTAAGCCTTTTGCATTTCATTATGTAAACGGAGAAAATAATGTTAAAAATGAATGCTTGAGGCTCCACAATTTAATTATTCTGCATCCTATAGATGTTGCTTTTGTTGGAATAGGAGAGAACGCTCATTTAGCCTTTAACGACCCTCCCGCTGATTTTGATATTAAGGACTCATATTTAGAAGTCGTATTAGATTTTGATTGTAGAATTCAACAGTTAGGTGAAGGGTGGTTTAAAAATTTAGAAGAGGTTCCGAAAAAGGCTATCAGTATGTCAATAAATCGCATCATGCAGTCCCAACACATTATCTGCAGTGTTCCTGATAAAAGAAAAGGAAATGCAATAGATAAAGTAGTTAATGGTCAAGTCACTCCAAAAGTGCCTGCGTCAATATTACAAAAACATAAATCAACCTATTTGTTTTTAGACAAAAAATCCTCTTTCTTACTTAATCAATAGTATGTTAAAAATATTAAAAAAAAAAATGTTTCATGTTCTGGGTCTTATTGGGCCAGGGCTGTTTCTTATAGGATATAACATAGGCACAGGTAGTATTACTACTATGGCTAAAGCTGGTTCAGAGTATGGAATGTCTTTATTTTGGGCACTGGTTCTTTCTTGTATTTTTACCTATATTTTAATGGTTGCTTATGGTCAAGTAACTCTAGTTTCAGGTAAAACAACATTATTTAATATCAAACAGAACATTAAATTTGGGAAGCCACTGGCATTATATATTCTTATTACTCTCATAATAGGTGAGGTATTGGCTCTTATGGGTATTATGAGTATAACCGCAGATTTGCTTCAAGAAGGAGCTCGGTTGATTGGTAATGGTATTGTTATTAGTACTGTTACGATTACTGCATTTTTGATTGTCTCTCTTTTTACCTTGTTATATTATGGAAAGTATACTTTGTTTGAGCAAATACTAACAGTTATTGTTTTATTGATGGGGTTAAGTTTTGTAATAGTTTTCTTTATGATAAAGCCCGATTTTTCTGAAACAGTAAAAGGATTGATTCCTGAAATCCCTAATGAAACAGGGTCCTTCAGGTTAATAGCAGCCATGGTTGGCACCACCTGTTCTGCGTCTGTATTTGTCGTAAGAAGTATTGTAGTGAGTGAAAAAAAGTGGAATATTACTAACTTAAAAACTGAAAAGAGAGATGCTTTTGTTTCAGCTTTTATGATGCTGATTTTAAGTGGCTGTATAATGGCAGTAGGGGCAGGTACTTTGCACGTCATGGAAAAAAGCCTTAATAATACTCTTGATTTAATAATATTGTTCGAACCTATTGGAGGGAAATTGGCAGCATTTATACTAATCTTTGGTATTACAAGTGCTGCAATTTCAACTGTTTTTCCTATAATTTTAATAGCACCATGGCTAATAAGCGATTTTAGAGGTAAATCAAAAGATGTTAAATCTCCAATGTTTAGAATATTAGGAGGGCTTGCTTTATTACTTAGTTTCGGTGCTCAGTTTGTAGATATGCGACCGCCTACACTAATGATTTTTTCTCAAACTTTTCAAGCATGCATCCTTCCAGCCGTAACATTACCTATCTTAATTTTAATTAATAACAAATCTATAATGGGAGATAAAACTGCAGGTAAATGGATGAATATAGGTATTAGTTTAGTGTTGCTTTTTGGGTTTATTACAACCTATCTTGTCATTATTGATTTTGTTTAAAACAAAAACTATGTTTAAACTCTCAACAAATATTATAGAAATTATTTGTTTCTGTTGCTTAGTATTAAACTGTACAGAACAAAAAAAAGTATTTAATAAGAATATTTCAATTGTGGACACACTATTCTACAAAGACGGATTACCTATTACTATTGAAATTGAAGATGGTAAAATTAAAAAATTGACCCGTCCAAATCCAATAGAAAATAGAGTGAATAAAGAAGTTATATATGTAGCTCCTGGATTAATTGATCATCAAGTCAATGGATATTTATCTTATTCTTTTGTGGGTGAAGATTTGAATGTAGAAAAAATAAAGATAATTACTGAAAGTTTTTGGGAAAATGGAATAACAACTTTTCTACCAACATTGACTTCTGAGTCCAACGAAGTTCTATTAAGAAACTTTAAAATTCTAAATAAAATCATGGAAGACGAGCATTTTGCTCAATCCATTCCAGGGTTTCATTTGGAAGGCCCATATATTTCTCCAGCTGATGGTTTTCGAGGAGCTCATAACCAAGCCTACATTCATAACCCAAATTGGTTAGAATTTGATACTTGGAATCAAGCTTCTGGGAAACGTATTAAAGAAGTAACTATTGCCCCAGAGCAGGAAGGAGCATTGGAGTTTATTGAAAAATGTGTTGAAAATAACATCAAAGTTGCATTAGGGCATACCAATGCTTCCACCGACCAAATTAAAGCGGCTGTTGATCTTGGATCGACCATTTCTACACATTTGGGAAATGGATGTGCTAATTTGATTAATCGGCACCACAATCCTATTTGGCCTCAATTGTCTGAGGATAGATTATTTGCTAGCATTATTGTAGATGGGTTTCACCTAACAAAGGAAGAGGTACGATCCTTTTACAAAGTTAAAGGTCCTGAAAATACTATATTGGTGTCGGACATTACACGTTGGGCGGGAATGCCTCCTGGCATATATTCTGATTTTGGTCAAGAAGTGGTCGTAACTGATGAAGGAGCCATAATGATGCCCTCTGAAAATGTTTTAGCGGGAGCATCATTTTTGATTACAAGAGGTATTGAGAATATTATCCAATTCACTGGATGTTCTTTGACAGAGGCTATTGATATGGCAACAAAGAATCCAGCAAAAGCTCTAAATCTCGGTGATAGAGGTGAAATAGCTATTGGAAAGAGAGCTGATCTAATTTATTTTAAATTTGATTCAGGTAAATTAAAGATTCTAAAAACCGTCGTTGGAGGAGAGGTAGTATATATTAACGAAACAACCAATTAATTTTAACAATAGCAATATAAATAACCAAAAGTTATATAAAGATTCATGCTAGAGACAATATCATTATTGTTCTCAAAGATCTTGAAAAAGGAAGTTCCTTTTCTATCCATTAAATCAAAGGAATATTTAAAGGACATATTCAAGCTAAGCATAAGTTTGTCCTTTATGATTTTAATCATGGGGGTTCACTATCGGGGGGATTGCTACTCAATTTGTTTCTCAAGGAAAGTTTATTACTGGTAATAACGTTGAACATGGTTCTAATAAATTTAAAAACAAACAAGGAAATTACAAGTGGACTGCTACAAACATTGATAAATGGGTTTCCAATTTTGTATTACTATTTAACAACTAGTTTGCCCAAGTCTATTACGCCTTCATTTTGAAAAACCTCATATACATACACACTAGACGAAAGATTTCCTTCTCCAAGAATATTGTATAAATAAAATCTAAAATTATCACTTGATGATTTTATTGTATTTGTAAAATCAATGGTAGTGGATTCAATAAAAGGATTAGGATACACTTTCAAATCAGACTCCTTAGTTCTATTTTTTACATTCCAATGCTGTTCCGTATTCATAAGCTCCCAAATCAAGCTTGGAATTAACAATACTCCTATTCACATAAGAAAGATGTGATATATATTCCTTGTTAAGTGAATAACCACCTGGTGCTATAAAACCATTAACAATATCAATGCAAGAAGAACCAGTCTGCAAACGATAATCAAGAAAAGTCGTATTAATAAACATTGGATTGACTCCAATGACTGAAGCTGTTAATGAGTCGGCTCCCGAAATGGATGTTGAAAGCCAATTATTAGAACCAGAAAAACCACCAATAAAAGTACCAAAACTAGAACTAGGGCTTACATCATAAAAAATATTGTTTTGAACTACTAATGATCGTTCAGAAGCGCTGGCTAAAAAATAAGTAGCAGAATTGCACTTATTAATAATGGTATTGTTATAAAAATAAAGTTTACCTGTTGGGTTACGTCCATTGTCTTGTCCCCAATGAACTATTCCCTTATTTGAATCTGTCTGAGTTTTAACGATTATGTTACCATATACGTATGAGTCCATAGTAAGTCCAGCTCCATCAACAAGATCCAGTTGTCTACTGTTCCCTCCTTCTATCCAGTTGAAACGAATAATACTCTGGTCTGCTCTGGATTTTATATTCTGTCCATCTCCAGCTACTCCTCCAATATGGCAGTATTGGATAATAAAAATGCTTCCCGGTCCTCCAAGGGCATAAAAATTATGTATGTATGGAGTGGTCTGGTCATTGCTTAGACCATTATCATGAATATAACTTTTCTCAATGGTAAATACCTGTGGGTTACCAGCCCCTCCCTGAAAGCCATTACCACAATTATAAACTTCACAGTTACGGACAAGTATGTTGTTGCATTCCGCAGGCCTTACGGCACAGGCATTGGAGTTGTAAGACTGTTGAAAACCATTACTATCGGTAAATGTATTCAAGTTATTGGCATTGCGGAAAACAAATCCGTCAATTATAATAAAATCAGAGTTGCCGCCGGTTTTACCAACTTTTATAATTTGCCTATTCTCATTCTCAAAATTAAACAAAGTGCTTGAGATTGCATTTTCCCCATCCAATACTGGCATATTTCCATTAACATCAGGAATACCCATAAAGACGATGGGGTTTGTAGGAGTTCCAACACCTGCAAGTAAAAATTTCTCATAATAGGGTGTTGGTTTGTAATAAACCATTACAGTATCACCTGCCACCAAATTATGCGTTGGTACGCTTCCTATCCTGCTAAATGTTTGACCTGGACCAACTTTATAAGTTGTCCCAATGGAAACAATCGAATGCAGCATCAAGGTGAAAAACAAAAAATATTTCATTATTATTGTTTTAATTTATAATCCTAGTATTTGTTTTAACTGTTCTTTATTTGTTTCCCCGCCTGCAAAATCATCAAACACCTTATTGGTAGCTTCAATAATATGGTTTGAAATAAATGAAACGCCCTCTTTTGCACCTTGCTCTGGGCTTTTAATTACACATTCCCATTCCAGAACCGCCCAAACATCACAGCCGTACTCGGTCAATTTTGAGAATACCTTTTTGAAGTCCACCTGGCCATCACCTGGTGAACGATACCTTCCTGCCCTATTTTTCCAATCATTATAACCACCAAAAGCCCCCTTTTTTCCTGTTGGATTGAATTCGGCATCTTTAACATGAAAGGCTTTTATAAACTCATGATAATGATCAATATACTCTACATAATCCAACTGTTGAAGTACAAAATGCGACGGATCGTATAAAATATTGACACGTTTATGATTTCCTGTTGCTGCTAAAAAACGTTCAAAGGTGTCACCATCATGAATGTCTTCTACTGGATGTACTTCATAACAAACATCTATCCCATTTTCATCAAATGTGTTCAAAATAGGCAACCAACGATCTGCTAATTCTTTAAAACCCATTTCTACCAATCCTTTTGGTTGTTGTGGCCATGGATGCATCATGGGCCATAATAAGGAACCTGAAAATGTTGCATGTGCTTTTAAATTTAGTCTTCTACTTGCAATAGCGGCATGTTTCATTTCTTGAATTGCCCAAGCTGTTCTTTCTTTTGGTTTACCCTTTAAATGTTCTGGAACAAAGACATCAAACATGATATCATGTGCTGGATGCACTGCTACTAATTGCCCTTGGATATGTGTTGAAAGTTCTGTTAATTCTAAACCATACGAGTTTATTTTACCTAATAATTCTTCGCAATAAGTTTGACTATCAGCAGCTTTTGTTAAATCTATTAACCTCACGTCTAAGGTTGGCATCTGGATGCCTTTACAACCTAAATCTCTTGCCCATTTACATAACCCATCTAAAGAGTTATATGGTGCTTTATCATCCATGAATTGGGCTAAAAATACGGCTGGTCCTTTAATCGTCTTCATTTTTAAATATTTTCAATTTTCATCCAAATACTCCCTAATTGGTGAGACTCTACAGCTTTCTCAATAAAACTCATGCCTCTAACTCCATCAATAATTGTCGGAAATTCACCGCTATTATAAGGTTCTTTATTTATAGCTCTTGCTACGCCTTTGTAAATATTCCCCATAGAGTCAAAAATACCTTCTGGATGTCCTGGTGGTAATTTGGTGCCATCTAATGATAAATGGCTATTGTAGCTATGTCCTGGTTTTAAAACTTGTAGTGGTTTACCTTCTTCCATTAAATAGAGATAATTTGGATTTTCCTGTTCCCATTTTAATCCTGCTTTATCTCCATAAACCTTAACAATAAAACTGTTTTCTTCCCCTGTTGCAATCTGACTTGTACAAATAACGCCTTTTACATTATTGGCACATCGTAATAAAACCGTTCCATCTATATCCATTTTATTATCTTCATAGACATAGTTTAAATCGGCTAAAACTGATTCTATCTTTAATCCTGAAACGTATTCCAACATATCAAAAGCATGTGTTCCAATATCGCCGACACAACAACTAATTCCTGATTTTTCAGGGTTTAAACGCCATGTATTGGCTCGCTTTTCTTTATCATGGATGACGGGGTTTATCCACCCTTGGTAATATTGTGCATCAACCTTTTGAATATTACCTAATTCTCCATCCTTTATCATTTCCCGCATTTGACGAACCATAGGATACCCTGTATAGGTATAGGTTACTGCAAAAACAGTCTGCGCTTTCTTTAACGTTTGGTTTAATATTTTGGCCTCCTCATACGTTGTTGTCATTGGTTTTTCACAAATGACATGAAAACCGTTTTCTAATAACTTTTTAGCCATGGAAAAATGAAGGAAATTTGGGGTAAGTATTGATACTACCTGCATTCTTTCATTTATATGAAGTTTTAATTCTTCTTCTATTAACGTGTCAAAATCTTTGTAAATCCTGTTAATTGGTAAGCCTTTTTTATTGGCAAACTCTATATTTTCTTCCCAAATAGGATTAAAAACACCTCCAACAATTTGGTATTTATCATACATTTGAGATGCAACTCGATGTAAAACGCCAATAAGAGAATCGCCTCCTCCACCTAAAACTCCTAATCTAATTTTAGAACTCATAAATTATTTTATTATGCTTTATATTCTACTTTTTCGTCCTTAAAAAGAATGGTAAACAAAATGAAAACCCCTCCTGCAAATAGTGCTGGGAATGTCCAAACCCCCTGCCAATTGTGTGTCCCTTCTGTTAATAGATTCTTATCGGCTATTTGTCCGGCTACCCAGAAACCTACCAACATACCGACACCATAGGTTGCTAAGGTTATTAATCCTTGTGCTGCACTTTTAACTTTGTCTCCGGCTTTAGAATCGGTATAAATTTGACCTGAGACAAAAAAGAAATCATAACAAACGCCATGTAAGGCCATGCCAATAGCGAGCATGAAGAACAAATCGCCTGAATTTCCATAAGCGAATAACGTATATCTAATTGCCCATGCTAAAATGCCAAATAGAATGGATTTTTTAAATCCGTATTTCTTGAAAAAGAATGGTAACAATAACATGAAGCCTACTTCAGAAATTTGTCCTAAAGAAGCCCATGCCGTAGAGTTTTCTACTTTAAGTTCTGTTAAGAAAAGGCTGATATTTTGATAGTAAAACGCCAAAGGAATACAGATTAAAACTGATGATATGAAGAATACTAAAAAGTTTCTTTCTTTTAATAGCTTTAATGCTTCTAAACCAAGTATATCTGATATGGTCACTTTTCGTGCTTTGTCAACTTTTGGTGGTGTTTTAGGTAAGCTAAAACTAAACACGCCTAATACTGCCGATGCAATAGCTACCATAGTAAAGGTGTTGGACAACATACCTGCACCAATATTACTTTCTGAATCCCACTTAAAAGCAAAACTAATAATAAGGCCTGCTAAGATCCAGCCTATGGTTCCAAATACTCTTACCATTGGAAATTGTTTTGCGGGATCATTCATTTGATTAAAGGAGACTGAATTTACTAAAGCCAGGGTTGGCATATATGCAATCATATATCCTAAAATATAGGAGTAAAAGGTCACAAATTCTGTTGTTTGTGACATTTGATACATTAAAACAGCACCAATAAGATGCAATACACCAAGAATTTTTTCTGCGTTAAAAAATCGATCTGCTATTAAACCAATAATAAAAGGAGCTATTATAGCTCCCCAAGATTGTGTGGAATAGGCCATTCCTGTTTCTACCCCTGTTGCACTCAAATTATTTACTAAAAAACTTCCTAAGGTCACAAACCATCCACCCCAAATGAAAAATTCTAAAAACATCATTATTGACAATTTAACTTGTGTGGACTTATTCATGTTTCAAATTTTAAATTGTCAGTTATTTTAATTTATTTGATGCTTTCAATAATAATTTTTTGGTAGCCAATATACCTTCAACTTCACTTAACCTTGAACCTTCATATTCCACTCCAATAAAATCTGAGTAACCAGCATTTTTTACTAATTGCAACATTTTATAAAAATCTATTTTAGTTTCATTTCCATTTTCATCAAAATCATAAGATTTTGCACTTACTCCTTTAGCTAGGGGCATCATTTCTTCTACCCCTTTATACATATCATATTCATCAACACATTCTGAATCTACACGTTTTATGCAAAAATTACCAAAATCTGGAAGCACCCCACAATTTGAAGCATTTACTTTTTGAATAACATCTACAAGCATCGCAACATTGGAAGAAAACCCTCCATGATTTTCAACAATGACATTAATATTTTGTTCATCTGCATAACTTGCCAATTTTGAAAGTCCATCAAAAGCAGCAACTTTCCATATCTCAGAATCAGATGAACCAGGTAGATTCACACGAATTGCCTGGCACCCTAAAGCTTTTGCAGCATGAACCCATTTTTTATGATTCTCTACAGCTTGATTTCGAAGCACTGAATCTGGAACAGCCAAATCGCCTTCTTGATCAACCATAATCAAATTGTTTTTTAAACCATACGTTTCACTTTCTTTTTTAAGGGAATCAATAACAGTATCAAAACCCAACTCATCAATTTGTTTTGAATACAGTTGAGACACGTATTCCAACGCTTCAAAACCCATAGATTTTGCCCTTTCTGCAAACTCAAACGGGCTTACACCGTCATCATTAAACGTTTTATGCAATGACCACTCTGCTAATGATATTTTAAAGAATTGACCAGAGACCTTATTGTCAACTTCTGGTAGTATAACTTTTTTTTGATTCTTGGCACATGCAAAAAACAAAACCAATAATAACAAAAAAAGTAATGATGAGTTTTTTTTTGATAAAATTTCTGCTTTCATATAATAGTTTATTAAAAAAATTGATGTTGAAAAATACAATTGAGTATTCGTAAATATATCATAAACCCTTAATACTTGTAACAACTAAGTATGCTTTAAAAATATATCTGGTCTAGTTTACACAAATATATTTCCTATTTCCAAGGGTTCAACCCTCATCAAACTTAATCATGCTTTATAAATATAGTGAGCATTTTTATAATGATTCTTAACTTAAACTCCAAAACTCATGTTCAAAGTTTTGCTAAAATAGAATCGACAGAATAAAAAGTAATTTCCCGCTAGTCATTCATTAAACTATCATTTAAAAATCCCAACTCCTTTATATAGTTTTCATACTAATTTTAACGCTACGAAATAGCTTAGAAGCAATCTCCCTTTCTTGGCAATATCTAAAAAAGTCACTCTATATTTATATTAATAAAAACATAATATTATTCAAATGTAATAAAATGAAAATTATAAAAAAAATAAAATGAAAGAATATAATTTTGTATAATAATGAAAAGATATATTATTAAATTAAAACGAAAGTTTTATACTTATTTTGAAATAAATCTATATATTGCGTAAAATGTCTTGGAAAGCGCATTTTAAATTAGAATGCAAGAACAAACAGAGATAATTATTACACATATTAAATGATAAAAAAATTAAATTAAATGAACAGTAATAATTTAAACACAAATGCAGAGGAATACGATGCCATAGTTGTTGGAACAGGAATTTCCGGTGGATGGGCTGCTAAGGAACTTTGTGAAAGCGGTTTAAAAACGATTGTATTAGAACGTGGTAGAATGGTTAAACATATTGAAGATTATCCTACAGCAAATTTAGACCCGTGGGATATGTCAAATGGAGGGGCACCAACCAAAGAAATCATTGCTCGTAAACCCAAACAAAATCGTGCAGGATTTCCAGCAAGCCCAGTTTATGAACATTTTTTCGTGGATGACATTAAACATCCATACAATGAAGTCAAACGTTTTGACTGGATCAGAGGTTACCATGTGGGAGGTCGTTCCTTGATGTGGGGAGCACAAAGTTATCGTTTAAGTGACATCGATTTTGAAGCCAATAAAAAAGAAAGTATTGCAGTAGATTGGCCAGTACGTTATAAAGATATTGAGCCTTGGTATGATCATGTAGAAGAGTTTATTGGAGTAAGTGGAGAGAACTTAGGATTAAAACAACTACCTGACCAAAAGTTGTTAAAACCTATGAACCTCAATTGTGTTGAAGAACATTTAAAAAATAGAATTGCTGAAACTTTTAATGATGATAGATTACTCACAATTGGCAGAACAGCTCATATCACTGAAGGCACGAAACCAGGAATGGGAAGAAGCACCTGTCAATATAGGAACAGATGCGCAAGAGGATGCCCTTTTGGTGCTTATTTCAGCAGTAATTCATCAACGCTACCTACTGCCGAAGCAACTGGAAACATGACATTAAGACCAAATTCTATAGTGCATGAAGTTATTTATGATAATACCAAAAAAAAGGCAATTGGCGTTAAAGTCATTGATGCAGAAACTAAAGAAACAATTGTTTATAAAGCAAAGGTCATTTTCTTGTGCGCTTCTGCCATAGCTTCCGCTTCTATCTTACTTCAATCAAAATCAGAGCGTTTTCCAAACGGATTAGGTAATGATAGTGGTGAATTAGGGCACAATATCATGGACCATCATTTTCACGTTGGAGCTACAGCAAAGGCAGATGGTTTTGAAGATAAATACACCAAAGGTAAAAGAGCAACTGGTATTTATATTCCAAGATTTAGAAATCTAGGCGGAAAAACAGATTGTAAAGATTTCAAAAGAGGGTACGGTTACCAAGGAGGCGCCTCAAGAAAAAGCATTTCCGAATTAGTTCCTGAATTAAAATATGGGCCAGCATTAAAAGAAGCTATTTTAAAACCAGGAGAATGGAATATTACTCTTACGGCTTTTGGTGAAACCCTTCCAGATCACAATAACAAAATGTACATGGATTATGATAAACTTGACCAATGGGGTTTACCTACCGTGACCTTTGATGCTAAATTTGGTGAAAATGAATTAGCCATGCGTAAAGACATGAAAGAACAAGCTGTAAAAATGCTTGAAGCAGCTGGATTTAGAGATGTTAAAGGCTATGATAAAACTGATGGTATGGGATTAGGAATACATGAAATGGGAACCGCTAGAATGGGACGTAATCCAAAAACTTCTGTTTTAAATAAGTACAATCAAATTCACGCTTGCACCAATGTTTATGTTACAGACGGTTCTTTTATGGCTTCTTCTGCATGTCAAAATCCTTCTTTATCCTATATGGCTTTTACAGCAAGAGCCGCTAACCATGCAGCAGAACAATTAAAAGAAAATAACTTATAACATTTACAAGATGAAAAGAAGAGATGTACTAAAACAGATGGGATTTGCAACAGGGTATTTAGTCGCAACTCCAACTATTATAAGCCTATTACAAAGTTGCACAAGCGATGTTAAAACTTGGATTCCAGAATTTTTAAGCCATGAACACGGCATTGTATTGACCAATATTGTGGATATTATGTTACCAAAAACAGACTTACCTTCTGCAACAGAGATGAATGTCCCCCAGTTTATTGATAAATACATCGATGAAGTTTTGGATGAGAAAAAACAAGGAAAAGTCCTCACTGGTTTTGATAATATTATTGCAATCCTGAAAAATGAAGGCAATGAAGAATCTGTTGATAAAGTTTCAAAAGACAACTACAAATCCCTTTTGGATAAACACTTGTTGGTTAAAGGAGACATTGACAAAGAAAGAGAGGCTAATTTGGAATCTTTGGCAATGACAAAATCTGAATTTTTAAATAGTTTAAAATCTTTGTGTATTACAGCATATTTAACTACAGAAGAGATTGGTGAACATGTTTTAAAATATGACCCCATTCCTACAGCCTATTACTGTGGGAATTTACAAGAATTAACAGGTGGGAAATCCTGGTCCTTATGAAACTCTAATATTTCCTAGACTTATTATACTGCTTAATCGGGCAAAATTTTATTAGTACCCATATAGAAGATCCTAATTTTATATCTTTCTCTTTAATTTTCTCTAAAGAATTCCGAACAATTGAAGTCATATTATTAATTTAATTATTTGGTTTTTCACAACCCAAGAATAAAGTATAAATTATTAGCTTAGACTCCAACACTTTTATTCTTGGTAAAATAAGAGCAATAAACTATAAATTTTATATTTCACATACTACAGAATGACATTTAGATAAAATTATAATACTAATTTCATAGTTAAAAACAGTAAACAAACTAATTTAACTTATAATAGTTTATAGATTTACTCCGGTTCCTCGTAAAGAGGAATCGTGATTCCACATAATCAACCATGGGTCGGATGTTTTGAGTTGAAACACTTTTAATTTAGATTTCATGTTTTCTAAAATTTCAAAATAAAATTTGTTTTTTGCCAAGTTATTAGCTTCGTTTGGATCATTAGATAAGTCAAATAATTCAAACTCTGGTCTAAATAGAAATTCTGAAACCTTTTTTGGTCCATAATATTCTATACTATTTCTATGAATACTTTGCCAAGTTGAAGACGCCCATAAATCGGAAGCAATCGGGTATTCTAATCGCCAAGAAATATTATAAATTAATTTATAATCGCCACTCCTTACAACACGCATTGGGTAATACATGGTTATTTCATGAAAGGTATGGGAGGCATAAATATCATTCCATCCTTCGGGTTTTTTTTGGTCTATAATATTATTGAATGATTTACCATGAAAGTCTTCTTTTTTATAATCAACCTCAGCCATATCTAAAATAGTAGGAGTTAAATCTACCCATGAAATCATAGCATTATTAGTAGTTCCTTTTGAAGATTTTGTTGGGTCTTTAATGATACATGGTAGTTTTATTCCAGGTTCATAAACTGTAGTCTTGGCTCCTGGAAAAGCCATTCCATTATCGGAAATATAAAAAACAATAGTGCTATTTGCTTTTCCTGTTTCTTGAAGCATAGTCATTAACTTACCAAAACCCTGATCGATTCTTGAAATACTTTGATAGTACTGAGCAATTTCTTCTCTTGTTTGTTTTGTATCCGGCAAAAAACTAGGGACTAAAACATCTTCTGGATTATAAGAAACTGTTTCAACACCTTTATAGCCTTCCTTTTTATTTCCGAAGTCATTAGGCATATCCCAAGCTTCTGGCTCAAAAGGATGCCCTCTGTGTGGGTCATCTGTGCAGAAATAAAGAAAGAATGGCTTATCTGATTTTAAAACATTTTCGCATTGTTCAGCCATTTCAACAGTGTTTCTTGGGTCGGCTTTTAAAACTTTATTAAAATGATAGACTTGTTCAGGTGCTACATGGTATTTTCCAATTCTTGCCGTTTCATAACCTGCCTTTTCTAAAAGAACTGGTAATGTTTGCACATCATCATAAGTGCTAAAATGATGATAATCATGCACATGACCATACGATCCCGTAGCATGACCAAATTTACCGGAAAGAATAACTGATCTACTAGCTGAACAACTTGCACTGGTACAATAGGCATTATTAAACCTTGTTCCTTGTGCAGCTAGCTTATCCAAATTAGGGGTTTTAATTATATTGTTTCCGTAACATCCTAAAGCATCTATGCCATGGTCGTCGGCAACAAATAATATAATATTTGGTCGGTCTTGACTAACTTTACATTCTTCTTTTATGATTTTAGCACAACTACTAAAATTGAAAATTAGAAAAATAAATAGTATTGTAATTTTTTTCATACTTTAAGTTTAATTACTATTAATTTTTTGCTGAATAACAAATATTGGCAAATGCTATATCAAAATATAATCCAGATGTTAAATCAGTAAACTTTATTCTAAAAGTATTTTTTTTCTAAACTAGAAATAGAATTAACTAGATCTCCTGAAATATCTCCGTTAATTATTTAAATATGTGAGATTAAATAAAAGATAAAAATATTAATATTTTTACTGCAATATATAGTTATTTTTAATTATTTTCGTAGATTAAGTCATTAAATGAAATTCGAAAACAATCTTTAACCTTATTATTGCTTTTTTATATACTTATTTTTTATTTATTCTGTAAATTCTAATAATATGTTACATGAAAATCATATTCATGGATAACACATTTACATTTTTTATAAAATTGAATTAACTCAGAAAACCAAACGGATACTTATTCAGTACTTCAAAGGTTTCATATATCATAAATTTTTAAAATTAAATTAAAATGAATAAATATTTTAACCTCTTATTTGCAATACTTTTTTTAATAACAACTCAATGTAAAGAGAAAAAGGATCAGGAATTTAAAACCAAATTAAATGAAATGGAAGTAACCGGAAACTACAGCATGATTGATTTTAAAAAAGTACCGAAAATTGACACACATGCTCACATAAATTCTGAAGGAAAAACTATGATTAAATTTGCCCGTGCTAATAATTTTAAATTATTAAGCATTTCTGTAGATTTTTCTGAATACCCTCCTATTAGAGAACAACAAATTGTTAGAAGAAACCACTTAAATGATGACCCCGATATTATCGCCTTCAGTACGGTTATTTCATTAGAAGGCTGGAATGACCCGAACTGGTCCATCAAAGCTATACAGAAATTGCAAAATGATTTTGAGCTAGGCGCTAATTCTGTAAAAACATGGAAAAATATAGGAATGGAAGCTAGGAGTGAAAATGGTAATTTGATTACTCTGGATGACCCAAAGTTTGATCCTGTATTCAATTTCATCAAAGATCAAGGCAAGGTTTTAATAAGCCACGCTGGGGAACCTCGAAATTGTTGGCTACCACTGGATTCTATGACAGTTAATAATGATCGCGAATATTACAGCAAGAATCCTAAGTACCATATGTATTTACACCCAGAGATGCCTTCTTATGAAGAACAAATTAAACACAGGGACAATATGCTTGCAAAGAACCCCAATCTATCCTTTATTGGGGCGCATTTGGCTAGTCTTGAATGGAGTGTAGATGAAATTGCAAATTTTTTGGATCGTTTTCCCAATGCCAATATTGATTTGGCCGAGCGCATTAGCCATTTTCAATACCAATCTCACAGAAACTACAAAAAAGTTCGTGATTTTATTATTAAATATCAGGATAGAATTTTATATGGTTCAGATTTTGAGGAAAATGAAGAAACTATCCCTAAAGACCTAGAAGAACATATGATGGAAATTTGGTTGAATGAATGGAAATATTTTAATACAGATAATATAATTACTGTACCCCAATTGGATACACCTGTTAAAGGGTTAAAATTACCAAAAGCAGTTGTAGATAAATTATATCGTTTAAATGCTGAAAGATTATTTCCTAACGCCTGGAAGTAAGCTCCAATACACTTGCTTTTCTCCTTATATAGTTAACCATCATATACATCTCTTTATATTTATTAGGATTGGGAAGTGATAAATTACTCATAAAATAGAGACATTGCCCAGAACACCTGTCAATGTTTAGTTTATTTAACAACAATAGCTGTTCGCCCACTAGGCAAACTCACACTTTTTTAGTTGAAAAGTTCAAAAAAAAAAAGCATTTTAAATCTGAAAGTACACGAACCGAAGTCTTAGACAGTTTAAGAATGCAAATTGAAACAACTACAAGGCACTATATCCCAAACTTATTGTAATCTGTAAGATTGCATTTGGTAATTGAAAACAAACTATATTGGGTATTAGATGTTGCTTTCTCAAAGTGTTTTTCTAGGAAACGAACAATAAACGCTGCTCAACTTTTTCTTTGCACAATAAAATCACACTAAATTTACTCAAAATGGGATACACAAACAAAGCATTAAAAGGAAGAGTCTTAAAACTGATACAAATTGAACCGTTAATTTAGATGTTTTACTCCGGTTGTCAAAATATTTTCAAACAACATAAGTTTAATCTTTAATTTTATCCTAAGAGATAATTTTTAAAGGTTTAGTCTTTTTCCAATCACCTCTTGTAAAATCTGGAAATTCTTGAGGCATCCCATTTTGAGCAACTGATGTTTCTGTTAATGGAGCTACGGCACTCCAAAAACAACCTTCATATAAATTTTGATCCAAGGGAGTACCATTTCTCAAACATTCAATAATTCGATATCTCATAATAAAATCCTTGCCACCATGACCACCCATTGCAGATGCTAGAGTCCCCAAACGCTTGTATAAGGGATGCTCATATTTTTCATAAATAACTTGCAACTGCTCTTCATCAAGCCATCCATGGTGATCATTAGTTACTCTTTTAATATCTTCTAGAAGTGCAACCCTTGTTGGAAAACCTGCTAATGTCCCCTTAGTGCCTTGAATCAAATTTAGCCTACTATAAGGCCTTGGACTCGTTTCATCCCATTGAACCATGATCGTTCTGCCCAAGTTAGTTTTAATAATAGAGGTATTAATATCGCCTCCTTTAAAATCTAATTTATTCCATTTGTGGTCTTTACCATAATATTTAGAAGCATATTTTTTTCGCCCAATTGCTGGGGATGAAAAAGATACTAATCTTGAAAAATTATCCTCTGTTCTGGCTAAGTTCATGTATTGCGCAACTGGCCCTAGACCATGCGTTGGGTATAAGTTTCCATTACGATTAGCATTATGATATGTACGCCATGATCCTGCTCCCCTTTCTTGTTCTTCCATATGATATCTCAGGTCATGAATGTAAGCTGCTTCGCCGTGTAATAAATCACCTATAACCCCTTGACGACACATATTCAAATACAATAATTCCTCTCTTCCATAATTAACATTTTCCATCATCATGCAGTGTTTCTGAGTCTTTTCAGAAACATCCACAATTTTATACATATCCTCAATAGTCGTTGCTATTGGAACTTCAGCAAAGGCATGTGCTCCTTCTTCCATAGCGGTAATTAGCATAGGAGCATGCAAGCCCCAAGGTGTTGCAATAAATACAGCATCAGGCCTTACTTCTTTTAGCATTTTCTTCCAAAGATTTTGGTCGCCATGGTATAGTGCTATATTTTGATGACGCCCAGCACCCTTTTCTTTGCATTCATTCCGCGATTTTATGGCTAAATCTTCATATAGATCACAGATAGCTACAATTTCAACACCATCAATTTGCGCAAATTGACTAGCATGACCAGACCCTCTGCTTCCGACACCAATGAATGCACATCTAACCGTTTCTAATGAAGGTGCCGAAAAATCACCCATATATTGAGCACCTTTTGGGCGAGTAGACATCCTAGTTATATTTTTTTCCTTTTCTTCTTTATTGATCGAGATGCATCCTACTGCGGCACCAGCACCTAAAATACCTATCCCCTTAATGAAATCCCGTCTAGAATCTTTTAGCTTGCTCATAAAATATATAATTTTTTATTAAGCAAATATAATAAAATTATTATATTGCATAATAAAATGAAACAATAATTACTTATTATACATTATTAATTTTCAGTAATTAATTTATTTTTTAGAATAAATGAAAAAAAACAACCGAAGAAATTTTATAAAAATGACATCTATTGCAGGAGCCGGGATAACCATGATTGGTTCTTCTGCATTTGCAAAAAATAAAACACAAATTAAAGGCCAAGGATCTGTGGGCATTGTTGGTATGGACACTTCTCATAGCCCAATTTTGGTTAAAGCAATTAATCGTTCTGAAAATGGTTATATCGTCACTACCGCATTTACAACTGTTAGCCTTGATTTTCCTTTAAGTACAAACAGAGTTGAAAAATTTACTGCAGAAATAAAAAGTATGGGGATAGAAATTGTATCAACTATCGAAGAATTACTAGATAAAGTAGATTTTGTATTACTCTGCACCGTAGATGGAAGACTTCATTTAAAGCAGGCTGAAAAGATACTTAAAGCAGGAAAGAGAGTTTTTATTGATAAGCCAATGGCAACTTCATTAAAGAATGTCATTGAAATATTTAACCTTTCCAAAAAATACAATATCCCTACGTTCACATCTTCTGCTGTACGATTTATGGACGAAGTACAAATGGTAAGAAAAGGAAATATAGGCAAAGTTTTAGGAGCTGACACTTATGCCCCTGTGTCTTATCAACCAATTTACCCTGAGTTATATTGGTACGGAATACATGGGATAGAGATGTTATTCACATTAATGAAAACTGGTTGTCAAAAAGTAAAGAGATTAACCACAAACAACTATGACATAGTAACTGGCGTTTGGGATGAAGGTAGAATTGGTAATTACAGGGGAATGAAGAACAAAATGGGAAAATTTGGAGGACAAGCATTTGGCAACAAAGGAGTTAGCTATTTAGGTGAATTTATGGGATTTGAACCATTACACCATGCCATCTTATATTATTTTGATACAGGAAAAGCACCTGTGCAACCTAAAGAAACTATTGAAATTTTTGCATTTATGGAAGCTGCCCATGAAAGCAGTAGAAAAAATGGTGAATGGATAACCATCAGGAGCGTGTTGGATAAAGCAGGGTATACCAAATAAGATACTAAAAACTTTTTAAAAATATAAGTTTATGATCTCAAATTACGAATCAGGAAGGAGAGGTTTTGTAAAAAAAACGACACTACTTGCAGGAGCATTAACATTAGGGTTACCAAACATTATGATGACACAAAACAAGGTTAAATTAAAAAAGTCCTTATTAATACATAAAGCTGAAGCTGCATTTGAACGAGAACCTTTAACTCATTCATATGGATTTAAAGGTGGGTATATCACCCGATTGTGGCAAGTTGCAACTCAATTACAAGATTATTCTGGAAATAGAAGCATCGGCTTAGGTATTCAAAGCCCATTATGGTCAGATTTAAAAGTGACGTCAATTTGGTCTGAAAGCGGAAGCAATTCCCTTATGTACAATTTGACCTGTAAGGCTTTACAATTAATAAAAGACCAATCCTTTGATTCTCCTATTCAAATGACAGATACTATATTAGATGATGTACATTCTTATGGAATCAAAATTACAAGTAATCCCAATTTACGAAAAACTTTTACCCTTAATGCCTTGGTCTCAATAGATAATGCCGCATGGTTGCTTTATGCCAAACAGAATAATATAACTTCTTTTGACGACCTTATTCCAGATACTTATAAACATGGACTTTCTTACAAACATAGAAAAATAGCCAGCATACCTTCTGTTTCCTATTCTACACCTGAATCTGAGATAGAAAAATTAGGTAAAGAAGGTTATTATTTTTTAAAAATAAAAATTGGCTCTCCAGGCACTCAACAAGAAATGCTTAAAAAGGACATGCTACGCATGGAACTTATTCAAAAAAAACTAGGATCCATAAGTCCTGAGAATTCGCCTACAGGGAAAATACTTTATTACCTAGATGCCAATGGCAGGTATGAATCAAAGGAAACATTTAATAGGTTTTTAGATCATTGTAAAAAAATTGGCTCTTTTGATCAAATCATGATTGTTGAAGAACCTTTTCCAGAATCTTTCGATCAGGATGTATCTGATATTGATGTTAGAATAGCTGCAGATGAAAGTGCCCATACCGATAAAGATGCATTGATACGAATGGAAATGGGTTATTCAGCAATGGCTCTGAAACCCGTAGCAAAAACACTGAGTATGACCATGAAAATAGCAAAATTAGCATATGATCGAAACATCCCTTGCTTGTGTGCAGACCTAACTGTTAACCCAGTATTGGTAGATTGGAATAAATGTATCGCTGCCAGATTAGCCCCTTTGCCAAATTTAAAGGAAGGCTTATTAGAAACTAATGGTCATCAAAATTATAAAAACTGGGAGACAATGGTAGATTACCACCCCAAAGGAAGAGCTACATGGAACAAACCAGCGCATGGAATTTTCAACACAAATGAGGAGTTTTATAAAGAAAGTGCTGGCTTATTTTTACCATTACCCCATTATTCTAGTCTTTTTAAGAATTAAAAATCACAAAAAGAATATTCCCTTTTTTGGCAAAGACAAACCTTTTATTGAAATTAAAGTTGAAAAAATGAGGCATTCGTTTAGTCGAATAAAATATTATCAAAAACTTAATCATAGGTCAATATTAGGACTAATATTCTTTACTTTGGGTATAATTTTCCCATGCAATGGACAAATTATACCCAAAGATTCAGTTTAGCAGTTGATTCAACCTTATTTCTCTCCACCTAATCAAT
The DNA here is from genome assembly GCF_000789235.1 of Wocania ichthyoenteri Th78. Lineage (GTDB taxonomy): Bacteria > Bacteroidota > Bacteroidia > Flavobacteriales > Flavobacteriaceae > Wocania_A > Wocania_A ichthyoenteri. The sequence continues at coordinate 2,427,558 of NZ_KN525716.1, read as the reverse complement.
TTCAAGGGAATTTTGGAAATTATTGAAATCCACTAGAGTACTATGATGGTAGAGCAGTTTCATCAAAAGAGGATTGGAAATTACGTAGATTAGAAATCCTAAGAAAATGGCACGGTATGATGGGAGAATGGCCAGAATTAATCAATAACCCCCAAATGGAGATAATGGATAGTATTCATGGAGATAATTTTACGCAGTATAAAATAAAGTTTGAATGGTTTAAAAATGAAAAAACCGGTGCTTATCTTTTGATTCCAGATGCAAAAGGTATAAAGCCTGCTGTGATAACGGTTTTCTAGGAGCCTGAATATCCGGTTGGGCCAAAAGTTAAATCAATAGATTTTGCCTATGAATTAGCCAAAAGAGGATTTATAACATTGTCAATAGGCACATCAGCCATAAAAAAATCTCTTCCTTACTCTCAATTATATCCTTATTCTAATCAAGCAAAGGTCGAACCGAATTCTCAATTCTATCCTAATCCCTATCATGCTAAGCTCCAACCACTATCAATGTTTGCATCATGCCTTTATGAAAAATTTGCCTGTGCAGTGTGTTCAGATGCAGGTATAGTCTTTGATGAAACTAGGTCGAATGTCAATTATTGGGAACCTTGGTATTTGGGTTATCATAATCTGCCATGGCTAAAACGGGGTATTATGACTGAAGACAACAAAACTCAAGGGACATATCTCGTTTTAACAAAAAAAGGGCATGATTTGCATGAGTTACACGCTCTTATGGCACCACGTCTCTTTATGGTTTCAGGAGGGTCAGAAGATCCTTTGGAAAGATGGATTCCATTAAACAATTCAATTAAATTGAACCGTTTTTTAGGGTATAATAATCGTGTAGCAATTACCAATCGGGAAGCACACAACCCTACAACTAAATCAAATGAACAGATATATACCTTTTTTGAATACTTCCTAAAGCACCATTAGTTTTTAAAGACTATAATCGTTGATATTTGATACAACCAAGAGATTTGAACTTTTATTAATCAAAACAAATGCGTTTAGTATATTCGGTATTACGAAACATAAAACACCCAAAACATTTTTTTTACACTCGGGTATTCAACTAATCTATAAATAGATATATATTATTTTTAGAGGTGCATAAATAATTTTATTACTTAGTATCTAATAATACTGGTATGGCTGTAACTATGGATATTGCCATAATGTTCTTCCTGCGAAAAAAAACTTATTAGAAATAGACTGACTATTGGGCATTTGCAAAAAATTATAAAATTAAAATTCAGTAAAGGACTATGGACTCCTAAGCAAACTTTGAAAGGGTTTTAAATTGCAGAAAAAGATAAGGTTTTCTATAAAAGAAGCTCCTTAAATAATAAAACTACATATGTGTGTGTGTCCGAAGAAGTAAAAAACCCAGTACTGTACCCTATGTATTTGACAATTTCAAGACTCTTTATACAACAACAAAGACTTACCAGTTTCATCTTTTGGACTGAAAATAGTCAAATTTTATTATATAACTTTGCTTACTGAAATAACACTAAACCTTAATTTCCCAAATGAATAAGAAAAAATTTTATTTTGACTACTAATCATTCAAATGAATGATGTTCATATGAAATATATAATTCTTTTCTGGCTTTACATTCTATTACCGACCATTATTTTATCTCCTTCCCTGTATTCAATCTCACCTTTATAGGGGCCTGGAATAGGAACATAATTTAAATTTTGCTTAACCCCTTGTTCAGTTGAAAAATATATTGAAATCGTAAGATGCTTAAATGTTGAATAAAAAGGCACTAATTCTTCATTATACTCCCCTACTATTCTCGCCTCTATCTTCTCAAGGTAAGCATATCTCGCCAACTCACTAAGTTCTACAAAGCTACTTCCTGTAAAGGATTGACAATTTTTATCAAATTGAGTTAATCCATTTAAAAAACTTTGCCTAACCTCTTCTTCAAGAACATCTTTAAGTAATAAGTCCATAAATTTACCAACCTCCACATCAGAAGCACTTGGAGTTGTTGTTCTAGGAATAATAGTATCTGCGATTGCATTTACCAGATCACCCTGTAGGCCATTTAATACCAGCAAGCTGGTAGTGTTTGAAACTTCTTCGCGACAACTTTGCAATACACTTAAAAAAGTAGGTGTCAAAAAAGCCGCCTTCAGTATCCATGATATTTTTACTACTGCCTCTCGTCTTTCCATAATTTAAAAATTTATGATATATTCTTTTTTGCTAATGTAACCATTTTAAATATAATAAGAAATTAAACGAAATAAATAAATGTTTCATTTCATTTCATTATTAATAATAAATTATTAATTTAGCACATAACACAATTAATTGAAAAAACTAAGCATAAATCCTAATAAATAACTCATGTTTTATAAAAATTTCATATTAATATTTGTTGCAGGATTTTTTTTTATCGCTTGCAAAGAACAAAAACAGAGAAATACTTTTCAGGAAGCAAAAAAAATAGACAAGGAAATGTTTCAACATCAATATATAGTTCAAGATTTGCCAGGTGAAACCGATTGGGGCTATGGATGTTCGGCAATGGCGGATTTCGACAAGGACGGGGATTTGGACTATGCCTTTACAGGAGCAGAGGGCTTGTACTGGTTTGAAAATCAAGAAAGCATAAAATGGGTAAGACATGAGATCGGGACTATGCCGCTCAGGTTTTTGGGGGCAACGACTTTTGATGTAGACAAAGATGGTTGGGAAGATATTATCATTGGAGGGTATTGGTACAGAAACCCTCAAAATCCTAAAATTCAGAAATTTGAAAGATACCGGTTTGATGCAACAATAGCCACGAATGTTCATGATGTTGTTATAGCCGATATGGATAGAAACCAAACAAAGGATTTAGTAATATTGGGGGAAGGAGAAGGTGTGATTTGGTATGAGATACCGGAAAACCCTACTCAAGATATGATATGGAAAAAAACGATCATAACGTTGGATGCCTTAGTGACCAACGACCGTATCCATGCAGGATTCTTTCCACAGGGCATTAATGATTTAGATGATGATGGCGATAATGACATTGTCTTGCCAGACAGATGGTTGGAGAATATGGACAGTAGTGGAACAAAATGGAAGAAACATCAATTGCCCTTTGGCAAAAGAGGTCCCTTTGGTCTATCTGCTAGAAGTTGGATTATTGACCTGGATGGAGATGGAGACAATGATATCGTAATGACGGACTGTGACCAACAAGCATCCCGAGCTGCCTGGTTAGAGAATGACGGTGCGGAAACCCCAGAATTTACAACTCATTTTTTGCCGATGTCGGCACCTGGTATTAGAGGGTCTTTTCATTCACTTTATGTAGGAGATTTTGATAATGATGGAGACCAGGATATCTTCACTTGTGACCAAGAAGACGATACAATATTCCCTGAAGGTGCTTTCCCTCGTTGGTATATATGGGAGAATGTAAGTATCGATTCTCATATTGAATTTATTGAGAGGGTAATACTAGATAATAAAATAGGTGGCCACGATGCTCTTGTTGGTGATGTTGACGGGGATGGGGATTTGGATATTTTATCCAAGGTTTGGAACCTATGGCCAGGTAGTGCAAATGAAGGAAAAGAACACGGAGATTATTTGGAAAATAAACTGATTGATTAAAAGAATAAAAATAGCTTTTATAAAACTATAATATGAATAAGAACCATACTTATGATGCCATAGTAGTCGGGTCGGGAATGACTGGAGGATGGGCAGCGAAAGAATTAACAGAAAAAGGGTTAGAAACTCTTGTCCTAGAACGAGGTAGAGATGTAAAACACATAGAGGACTATACGACAACCTTTAAGGCTCCATGGGATTTCAAATACCGTCAATTTATTTCTCGTGAAGAAAAGGAACAATATCCCATTCAGAGCAAAAAATATAACTTTGGAGCTGGTAGCAAACCATTTTTTGTAAATGACAAAGAGCACCCCTACTCACAACCTACTGACAAGCCATATAGGTGGTTTAGAGGTTACCAAACTGGTGGTCGCTCACTACTTTGGGCCCGTGGATCGTACCGTTTCGGGGATCTTGATTTCGAAGCTAATTTGAAAGACGGCGTGGGTATTGACTGGCCTATTCGTTATAAGGATTTGGCTCCATGGTATGATTATGTTGAAAAATTTATAGGCGTATGCGGGTCAATAGAGAATATACCACATTTTCCGGACGGTCAATTTCTACCACCGTTTGATTTAAACTATGCTGAAAAATTAATAAAACAAAGGATAGAATCCCACTATAAAGACAGGAAACTCATACCTAACCGGGCCGCACATCTCACCCAAGTAGAACCAGGGCAATTCAAAGGTAGGTCCCAATGCCAATCTAGGAATATGTGCCACACCGGATGCCCCTACGGAGCCTACTTCAGCAGCAACAGCTCTACCTTACCGGCAGCTTATGACACAGGAAAATTAACCTTAAAACCCCATGCAATTGTAGTATCTATAATCTATGATGAAAAGCAAAACAAGGCTATTGGCGTTAGGGTAATAGACGAAAAAACACATGAAACTACTGAATATTTTGCCCGAGTAATATTTTTGTGTGCTTCTGCATTGGCATCAACTGGAATATTGTTGAATTCAAAGACATCTAGATTTCCTAATGGTTTAGGTAACTCAAGCGGTGTTTTAGGGCATTATTTGATGGATCATCATAAGAGCATTTCTGCTCATGGGATACTGGAAGGATATAAAGATAAAATATATAACGGTTATAGACCAGCTTCTGTTGCCATCCCCAGATTTAGAAATGTTAAACGTCAAGAAATGGATTTTCTCAGAGGGTATGCAATTTGGGGAGGAGCCATGCGAGAAGGAATAGATTCATCTAAACCAGGTATCGGGCATGAACTTAAACAGTCATTGACTATCCCTGGGCCTTGGAAAATGAAACTCTCTGCTTATGGAGAAAGCCTACCGAACTATAATAATAAAGTCGAATTGGATAATGAACATAATGATCAATGGGGGCTGCCACTACTAAAAATAACAGCAGAATACGGAGATAATGAGTTAAAAATGAGGACAGATATGAAAGATCAAGTTAGAGAATTACTCGAAGTGGCTGGGCTTAAAAATATAGAAGTTAAAGAAGGGCCGGCTATACCCGGAGATGCTGTTCATGAAATGGGAACTGCTAGGATGGGGCGTGATCCAAAAACATCCTTTCTTAATGCATATAACCAATGTCACGATATTTCCAATATTTTTGTGACTGATGGTTCTTGTATGTCTTCATCTGGCTACATGAGTCCGTCACTTACTTATATGGCTCTAACAGCAAGAGCCTGTGATTATGCTGTTAAGCAAATGGAAAAGGGGGCATTTTAAACTATATTTTTGATATTAAAACAACTTTGTTGAATAAATTAAGTAATAGTATATGAAAATTCTAAAAAAACTGAAAATATCACTAGTTTTGATTTTAATAGTTTCCTACGGTTACACTCAGGATAAAAATAGTCTTCTCACCGATTTTGAGGTAATTGAAACTAAACCTGATGGATTACATTTAGGATATTATCCTAAGAATAAGATGAAAGTCCAAGTAAACCCTCCTGGGTTTACTTGGACAAAAAATGAAAAAGCCTATAATTATGATTTTATTCTTTTTAAAGGTAAAAACAATAAAGAAATTCTTCTAAAAAAAGAAAGGCTAAGCAATACAATTACTACCTTAAAAAAAGAACTTGATCCAGCAGAATATAGTTGGATAATCATATATAATGATTCTTTGGAAAATGTATTGGGCCGTTCAAAATTAAGAACATTTACCGTAGGCAAAAAACTTCCCTCTTTGGTCATGCCTGATATAACAGAGCTTAAAGAACAACTTAAAAAAATAAGTTCAAGAATTTTTTTAACACCTTCGATACTTACAAATCTTCAAGATAATGTTGCAAAAACCCCTAAAAAAGTACCTTTTTGGGAACTCTGTCGTTCTTTAGCTGATTCTGCTATTTCACAACCCCTTTATCCAGAACCAGCTCCATATAAAGATAGCATTTTTGAAGTTTCCGAATGGCGCAGAATCTACAGACCAGCCAAAACAGGCACTGCGAACATGGTTAGAATGGCTTTGGTTTGGAAAATAACGAATGAACAAAAATATCTTGATGGTGCTAAAAAATGGTTAGTGCATTTTGCGAGTTGGAATCCAGATGGAATAACATCTTTCAGGGTTCCTCAAGCTAGTGGATTTATGGGAAATACAGAAGCCAGTATGCCTCTCTTAGAGCGTATGGCAATTGTATACGACTGGGTGAAAAATGAACTGAGTACTGATGAAAAGAAAGCCGTTTTATCCAGTCTAAATGATCGTGGAAATCAAATGTTGAAACGTTATACTGATGTTAAATTTATTTCAGAACCTTGGGACAATCACACAATAAGATCCCTTCCTTTTACTGGAATAGCGGCACTATCCACCTTAGGAGACCTTCCAGACGCTGAAAAATGGCTAGATTACGTGCTCCAATGTTATCTTACATCTTTTCCTGCATGGGGCGGAGATGATGGTGGGTGGTCTCAGGGACTTTCTTATTCCAGCACCTACAATCTATATCAAACCAACTTTGTTGAAGCATTGAATCTTTGTAGCACGGTTAATTTATATAATAAACCCTTTTTTCAAAATAACGGTTACTTTGGAGTTTATTGCTTTCCTCCATATGCAACACGTGGTGCTTTTGGTGATGGCGGAGAAGACGCACATCGCCCAAAAGACAAAATATTAATGCAAAGATATGCCAATACTTATAACGACCCTGTTTTACTCTGGCAAGCCGAAAACATTAATCCAAATAAGAATAAAAAAGTTAGTAGCGAACAGCTTTTATCCGAAAAATATTTGTGGAAAGGATATTATATGGAGGATGTGATAAGTATTTTATCTTTAAATCCTACAAATCTTAAACCTATCAAACCAGATAAGCTGCCACAATCAAAACTGTTCAATGATATTGGCTGGGTAGCAATGCATTCAGATTTAGGAAATGCTGAAAATGATGTATGGATACTTTTTAAATCAAGTCCATATGGTTCTTTCAGCCATAGTCACGCTGACCAAAACAGTTTTCAAATAAATGCTTATGGTGAGTCGTTAATTATTGATTCAGGGTATTACCCTTGGTATGGTGGTCCCCATCATTTTCTTTGGAGTCGTCAAACAAAAGCACATAATGCCATATTGGTCAATGGGAGAGGACAAAATGTTCAATCTATGGAAGCAAGTGGGACCATTGAGAAATACTCATTTGACGATGAATTTACCATAGTGACTGGTGAATGTTCCAGAGGCTATAATTTACCCATGAACAAAAAGGTTATCGAGCTATGGAAGGAGAATCTTAAGGAGCCATTACCAAGCCCAATTATAGATACTAAAGTCCAGGACGTACGTCGAACTATTGTATTCAATCATGATAAAAAAAACCCTTGGATTATTGTAAAGGATTATATTAAAACTGAAGATTCCGCTACATTTGATTTTTTGCTACACTCTCTAGAAAAAATGGAAATGGACGATGCAAAACAACAACTGTTAGTTCAGAAAGGGAATGCTATGTTGGATATATATATATTATCATCAGAGCAGCTAAGAATGAAACAAACAGATAAGTTTAATGTCGATCCAGGTAAAAATGCTGCTGGATCACCAAATCAATGGCATTTTTCTGCTTCAAGTCTAAATAAAAAGAAAGAAGTACATTTCTTAACTCTAATGATACCACATCACAAAGGAACAAAACCGCTAGAAGTAAAACAAATTAAGTATGACCATGTAAAAGGTTTCCAGATTGGAAATCACAAGATATTAGGATGGTTCGGTAATGGAGAGAATGGTGATTTTTATATGGACGACACAAAAGAACTCAATGCTAAATTGATTATTGAACATATAAATAAACAGGAAAGCAAAAAAACAATTGTTCATTAACCTTATAGTAACAAAATAAGTTAGCTCTATATATATCACTTTTAAAATAAAATAAAAAACAAGAACCATGGATAGAACAGGCAAAAAAAAGACAAGAAAATTTCTATTAATATATTTGGTCACTTTATTTTGTGTTTGCATCTCATATGCACAACCTCGGAAAGAATTAGTAAATATTGTGATAACCCCTAACCATGCCGATTGGAAATATAATATTGGGGACAAAGCTATTTTTAATATTAAAGCATATAAAAATGACGTTCTTCTTGATACTGAAATTAAATATACCGTTAAACCGGAAAGGACGGCAATAATTGATGAAGGAGTCCTAAAGTCAAAGCGCGGCTCTGCAGTTGTAAAAGCAGAATCACTAAAAAAACCTGGATTCTTACGTTGTTTTGCAAAAGTCGAAGTAGATGGTCACACATTCTCTAATTATTCAACTGTAGGCTACGCTGTTGACAAGATTGAGCCAACAACAACCTTGCCTAGTGACTTCACCCAATTCTGGGAAGAGTGGAAGCAAAAATTGAAGGACATTCCAATTGAACCCATATTTAAACTTCTTCCAGATCAATGCACAGATAAAGTAGATGTATATGAGGTTAGTATTAAAAATATTTATGGCAAAATCTATGGTATTCTTTGTAAGCCTAAAAAGAAAGGAAAGTTCCCAGCAATTTTACATGTTCCAGGTGCAGGAGTTCGCCCTCATAGTGGAGATATTGCTAGCGCGGCTAAAGGTTACATAACCCTGAGAATCGGTATTCATGGTATATCTGTAACATTAGAACCACAAGTATATAGTGACTTAAGTTATGGGGCTTTGAGAAATTATTATTTTACTAATTTAGATAACAAGGATAATTATTATTATAAAAGAGTGTATTTAGGCTGTATTAGAGCCGTTGATTTAATTTATTCACTTGATGAATTCGATGGAAATAATATTGCTGTCACCGGTGGGAGTCAAGGAGGGGCTCTTTCCATCATAACTGCTGGACTTGACTCTAGAATATCTTATCTTGCTGCGTCCTTTCCCGCCCTTTCAGATTTAACAGGTTATTTAGAAAATCGTGCGGGTGGTTGGCCAGGCATGTTTCAAACTAAAGAATCACAATTAGATGATCATATTGAAACTTCAAAATATTATGATGTTGTAAATTTTGCAAGATTTGTTAAGGTTCCAGGATGGTACACTTGGGGTTTTAACGATTATACTTGCCCCCCAACTTCTACATATTCCGCTTATAACATTATTAATGCAGAAAAGGAATTACACCTTTTTCAGGACACAGGACATTGGTCTTACCCTGAACAAGATGAACTTAGGTTTCAATGGTTATATAATAAACTCGGAAACTAAGTAAGTATAAAGTCCTTAAGACTATACAATGCTAAGGGTTAGTGAAAATTTACTTTATATAAATTTTACTTTAAAAAATGATGAACTTCAACAACAATAATTTCAAAAATCAAAAAATCAAAAATTTGAGTATATATATGATATATATATCAAGTGTATTGATTTTAATTGCATGTAATTTTAAGCAAGGTTCTTCAGTTGGTAACACTTCTCTTCTAAAAGTGAGATACCAAGAGCTTTTAAAGCCTCAAGTTGACTCCTTGTCTTTTCCGAGGAGCATGTCAGTTAAAGATGGAGTTGTAAGGAAAGAGAGGTCAAGTGACTGGACAAGTGGTTTCTTTCCAGGTAATCTTTGGCTAATATACGAGCTTACGGGAAATATGGAATATATGAAAAGGGCAATAAAGTGGACAGCTCTTATGGAAAAGGAAAAACATAATGCGAAAACGCACGATACTGGGTTTATGATTAACTGTAGTTTTGGCACAGGATTTAGGGTTACAGGAAATGAAGAATATAAGGAGGTTATTTTGGAAACAGCCAAATCTTTAAGTAAAAGATTTGATGAAAAGGTGGGCTGTATACGTTCATGGGATTTTGGTAAAGATTTATGGGAGTTTCCTGTTATCATAGATAACATGATAAATTTAGAATTGCTATTTGAAGCGACTAAAATTTCAGGAGATAGTACATATTACAAAATAGCTGTCCAACATGCTAATACCACTCTAAAAAATCATTTTAGAAAAGATAATAGTACATATCATGTAATTGATTACAATCCTTCTAATGGATTTGTCAATAAAAAAATGACGCATCAAGGATATAATGATGAATCTTCATGGGCTAGAGGGCAGGCGTGGGCTATTTACGGATATATAATGGCATATAGGTATACAAATGACAGTGCATATCTAAAGCAGGCAGAAGCTACGACAAGATATTATTTAAATCATATAAATTTACCTAAAGATGGTATTCCATATTGGGATTTTGAAGACCCAAACATTCCAAATTCTCCTAGGGATGTATCAGCATCAGCAATTGTTGCTTCAGCTCTTTTCGAATTATATTCTTATACCAAAAAGAAAGAATACCTCAATTACTCTAAGAAAGTTTTGGAGGTCCTTAAGTCTGATCAGTATATGATAAAAGCAGATGTAAAAGGACCTTTTATTTTGGGTTCAAGTACAGGGAATTTTCCAGCTAATGATGAGATTGACGAGCCTATAGTATACGCTGACTATTATTTTTTGGAAGCATTGTTACGAAATGAAAACCAAGAAATTCAGAGAAAAAAAACTTAAGACCTAATATTTTATTTATACTGTCTGATGATCATGCATATCAAGCTATCAGTGCATATAACAATAAATTAATCAACACTCCCAATATTGACCGTATTGCCAATGAAGGAATGCTTTTTACCAATGCCTGTGTAAGCAATTCCATTTGCGGTCCTTCAAGAGCAACCATTCTTACTCGAAAACACTCGCATATAAATGGTAAAATAGACAATCGCTCACCATTCGATACGACTCAAGTTACTTTCCCTCAAATCTTTCAGAAAAACGGATATCAAACAGCCATGTTTGGCAAGCTTCATTTTGGAAATAACCCCAAAGGTGTAGATGATTTTATGATATTACCCGGACAAGGACGTTATATCAATCCCAGCTTTATTACTAAAAAAGGAGATACAACTATAACAGGATATGCTACAGATATCATTACAGATTACACTTTGAATTTGCTAGATAAAAAGCGAGATAAAGAAAAACCTTTTTTGATGATGTATTTGCACAAAGCTCCTCACAGGCCATGGTGGCCGAGTCCGGAAAAATTCAAAGAGTTTACCAAAAAACAATTTCCTCTTCCTGAAACATTATTTGATGATTATAAAAATAGAGGGACAGCAGCTAAAGCTGCTGAAATGAACTTGCTAACTCATATGAAATATGGACATGATTCAAAAATAAGACCTGAAACAATTGAGGAGATGGTTAATGTAGTACCTGAGACCCCCGAATTTAAGCGAGAATTTACCGAGCCATATAATAAGCTAATGAAGCACAAAAGGCATTATATGATCCCATTTTAGATTCTATCAATGATTTTTTCAAAGAAAACTGGGGAAACATGAACATGGAAGAAAAAATGAAATGGAAATACCAGAGATATATACAAGATTATTTGGCTTGTGTCTCTTCTGTGGATGACAACGTAGGAAGAGTTTTAGATTATTTAGACGAAAGTGGACTGACAGAAAACACCATTGTAATTTATACATCTGATCAAGGTTTCTATTTAGGAGAACACAGGTGGTTTGATAAACGATTTATTTATGATGAATCATTTAAAACCCCTCTTTTAATTCGTTGGCCGCATGAAATCAAGCCAGGAACAACTAATGAAGAAATGGTTCAAAATTTAGATTTTGCACAAACATTTTTGGAAGCTGCTCAAATTGAAGCTCCTAAAGATATGCAGGGAGAAAGCCTGATTCCATTACTCAAGGGTCAAAATGATGCATGGACCAGGGATGCTGTATATTATCATTATTACGAATACCCAGGGAGTCATATTGTCAAACGGCATTATGGAATTGTAACTAAAGAATTCAAATTGGCGCATTTTTATTATGATGTTGATGAATGGGAATTATACGACCGTAAAAATGATCCCCAAGAATTAAACAATGTTTTCGATGACCCTGCCTACGCATTAACAATTGATAAATTGAAAACCGAATTGGATGAATTAAGAATAAAATATAAGGATTCACAGGAATTAGATCATGCAGTCTAGAACCTTGTATAAAAAAAGATAATTTATTTTGCAACCAAGTTTTATTTGCTCTCATCATACTTATTGTTTAAAGTAGCATTTATTTCGATCATACTTTATGGATAATGAATGGATATAGACCAAACTACTCCCTAAGGGTTAATGATTGTTTATAGACGATTTAACAGTCGTATTTCTCAAACTCCTACTCCTCTATTTTCTATTAATCCAGTTTATGAAATAGTGCTGATAGTCTAGAAAAAAAACAGCTATGACCTCTATATTATTAATTAATTTGATTAGGCTTAAAGTTAAAACTATCTCCAATTTTCAGCAAATGGTTTTGAAGGCTTTTTTTCATTTTAATAATAGTTTTAGCATAGTGCTTATCCTGTATTAAATTTTTTGTTTCATAAGGGTCTATTTGGAGGTCTATGAAAACCTCAGGGTTTTTACCCATATCATATATGATATATTTGTATTTACCATTTGTAATCATTCTTGCATTTGCAGATTCAAAAAGAAGCAATCTATTTAAATCTTCTCCTTCTGGAACTTCATCTGTTCCCAGGCCTTGAACATTTAAATCTAATTCACTTATAACATAATCCCTTGATATTTTCTCTAAAGGATTGTAGACTCCTTCTTTTAGACTTTTTCCCGGATAAGATTTAGAGTTTCCGCCGGCAAAGTTCAAAATTGTTGGTAATAAGTCTACACCTATGTTTACCAGATTATCATTTACTACATTTTTAAGCCCTTCAGGAGCTTTTATTATTAGCGGTACTTTAATTATTTGATCGTAAAATGCTAATTTCTGATTCCAACCATGCTCACCTAGACCATCACCATGGTCAGATGTAAAAATTACGATTGTATTTTTATCCTGTCCATTTTCTTTTAAGGTTTTAAGAATTCTACCAATTCTAGTGTCTACACATTTCACCAATTGAGAATACCCGTTACGATAATCAACCCAGTCTTTAGTAGTCCAATTTCCTGTAGGTCTGATTGAAACGTAATTTTTTCCCTGGAGTGGTCTTTGACTTATCATAACTTCTGGTGCTGGATCAAAATCAATTATAGTATTTGGAGGTGGAACATCTTGATGATTTAAAGAAAGGTCAGGGGTACATCCTCCTTTTTCAAAAGTATTCCTTGTGTTCCATCCTCCAACTTTTCTTGCAAGTTCACAGCAATCATGCGGGTTATTAAACGAGACTGTTAAAAAGAAGGGATTGCTAATTTTCTTTTCTAAAAACTTAATCGTTTTATCTTCCACAACAGAATCAAATCCATCTTCATAATTATCTAATCCACTCCACTCCAGAATCTCAGGATTATTGTCTATTCTTGATTTACCTACGTGCCATTTACCAAAATATTCATTATGATAACCCGCTTCTTTTAATAAAGAACCCAATGATTTGTATTCTAAAATATTACTAAAACTTTTAGAAGGATATTGTCCCGTTAGAAATGATGCTCGTGATGGGCTACATAAAGGAAATGGTGCATAGCAATTTGTAAAGCTAACTGCTTCTTTAGAGAGTAAATCCAAAGATGGTGTATCTACCCAAGTGGTACTAGAACCAGTTATTACTTCGGCTGATAACTGATCTACAATTATTAACACGATATTTGGTTTTTGATTTTCCTTTTTCTTAGTGGAAGTAACGCAGCCTAAAATACAGGTTATTATTAGCCATAAAAAAATGAAAATATTTCTTTTATGCATACCAAATTTATTTTTTTGTTGGGTTTAATATTAACTTAATTAACCCCCAATAAGTCCTTCTCCTCATTGGCATATAGTCTTTTGTTTCATACTTTGCCAAAAATTCAACTTCATGATTTTCAGGAGTGTTTTCAGCTATTTTAATAATTGAACTTGCCGTTATTCCATCACAATTCCATTTTCCAGGTAGGTTTTCTAAATACTGATTTTCGTTGTCAACTTCTATGTAAGGGTCATCTGAGAAAAGTTGGGTTCGATTACCAGAGGTATAAATCATAATTTTTTCACCTGAAGAAGCAATACCATCACCATTTCCAAATCCAAAAATAGAATCCCTAATCATTAATCCATCGTCTATGGATAAATTATCAAATGTTGGGGTATTAAATAATACAGGGACATCAAACTCTTCTTTAACAACCTCAGAACCATAAGTTATGGTAAGAACAAATTTTATAACGGAAGGTGCTCCATCCGTAGTTGGTTGCATGTTGCAAATTAAATCAATTGGTTCCGAGTATACGATTCCGATATCGCCCTCTATTTTCTCTATCCCATAAGATTTTTTATCTATTATGATTGAGCCGTCTGTGCTTGCAAGTGTTAATGTAACCTTGTCAGAACGATTCAACTTGCTTCCGAGGTTAACTATTTTTATACGGAAGTTGTTGTTCATACCAAAACGAATTAAACGTTTATCATTTCCTAAGTCATAATCAATATATGTTAACTTAGGTTTGGGGTTATTTCGGTAAATCCCAATCTCATGCCCTGTTCCATCAAGTTTAAAAATCAATCTACCCTCACTTGTAGCTCTTTTAATTATAACTTTAATCTGGCCATCTTGTTTACGATAGTGACGTATTTGATATTCCGCTCTAGGTTCATAGATTGCAGCAGTCGTAATTGTAGCACTTAAATTATTCAAGGGTGGCCCAATAGGTAACCATTTTTTGCTATAAAACCCAAATCCATTTTCCGAAACGTTCCTGAGGTAAGTAAACCCTGATTGAGATTTGTTGCTCAACATTGAATAACCCCAGACGTTAAACTCTGGATAAAGATCATAATGAGACCAAATTTTATTTCTGTTATTGGGTTTTTGAAATGCCATGTCAATAAAATTCATTGCTGCTTCAAAAACTTTTGTTTCGCCGTGTTCATCAACCTTGTGACCACCAGGAAACTCCCAATATTCATAATCCATACCTCCTTGCCAAATGGCTCCTTTATGGACCTCTCTATTTTGAGCACTTAGTTCTCCAACAGAACTATTATGTAATCTTGTTTTTACATCTTTCAAATTTGCAAAAGTATATCTTAGGGGGTACAATGTATTGTTGTCTGGTTGACCAATAAAAAATTCTGGACTACCAGTCATATTTACTGCAGTACTTACAATATCAGGATATTTTCCTGCTAAATAGAAAGACATAAATCCGCCCATGCTATAGCCTATAATGGCTCGCGATTCTCTATTTTTTAAAGTATTATAGGCAGAGTCAATATGCGAAACCAATTCAACAAAATAATCTTTCATCTGAAAAGGAAAACGAACATGTTCTGGGCATCCAATATTGTAAGGCCTAGATTCGGAATCAATTATTCTTCCATCCCACATTACTAGGATTACTTGATACTTATCAACTAATTTTTTGATTTTTTGATATTCAAGAAGAGCATTATCGTCCTTAAAATGTCTCCCCCCCCAACCATGGAAATAGTAAATAACAGGATATTTCTTTGAATTATTCCCATAGCCTTCAGGCAAGTAAATACGATAATATCTTTCCGTTCCAAAAACCTTACTGTTATAGGTTTTATCTTGAAAAGTAGATTCGCTTTTTTGAGCATTACATCCCATGAATATGAAAATGTAGAATATGATTGAAAAACTTACTTTATTGTCTATTCTCATTTATTTAGCTTTAGTAAATTCAACTAATCTTCCAAACGTTCAAGCTCCAACCCTTTGACAGAAACCTTATTGTTATTGGCAAACTCACTAATAACTATATTTAATTGTTTTCGCCATACTTCAATCCCAGTCCTTTCAAATGGCGCCAGCATATATTCTAATCCTTTTCGGCGATCTGCAAAATGATCTTTTACATCATCAAATACGTGAGTAAATATTTTACCTCCTATATCCTTCCCTTTAGGAAGTCGGCTTTTTTCCCAAGTAAGGGTAAAATCTTCCCACATCCTTTCCTGTTCCTTTAATATTTTTCCAGATAATTTGTACGCCTCAACCAAGAGACTAATTGCAGTAGCATTATTATCCTTAATTTTTGAAGCTGCCACAAGATAGTCTTCAACTTTTGCCAAGTTAATAACCGTATTCATAGAGTAACGCTCCAATGATGCTATCGAAAGTAATACCTCAAGATTATAACTATTGTGTCGTACCCTAGTAACATTTCGTGTTAGCTGAAGCGTAAGAAGTTCATTCTTTTTAACCAATACCGAAGCTTCTTTTATCTTAGAATCGTACTTAGTGCGAAAACTTGGTACTACACTTAAATCTTTCACAGAAGGTAATGGAGGCATCTGTATTTGTAAGTCATAATTTTCACCTCCTACACCTTTTCCTTTCGAGTTTCCATAACTAGTAGGTCTTTCTTTTGAAACAATATTTTTATCCCATAAATCTTCATAAAATCTGGCTCCTTCTTGCAATAGCATGTATGCCTCTACCATGTCAGGACTATCATAACCATAAAACACATCCATAAAATCAGCTATATTTTGTTGAAGTGTCGGTGTGTTTTTCGTCCAGCCATATTGGCTGACCGTTGCCCAACCCAACCAGAATGTTTCATTGTGTAAACCAGCGTCATCCCATGCTGCTGCGAACGTACCAATAAGGTTTGCCCCATCTGCTTCACGATTTTTTATATCTCCATGGACATCATATAACCGACCATTGATTTCCTTATTTCTATAGTTTGTAGCAAAATAGTTGGGAAAAAGAAACTCTGCACCCTGTATTGAGCTATATGACAATTGTTCAATGCCAGCCTTGTTTTCGTTCTGAACCCATACCGGGGTTTTATGGGAACCCATAATGGCATCAATAACGGAATTAGGCACTTTAGAAATATGTTCTGGTAGTAACGGATACTCAACCCATGCCAAAACTTTTCTATTGCGTTTCTCCATCCATTTTGTTACTCTACTAAGATATTTTGCCCAAGTTAAACTTCTATTTTCAATGGTATATTCATCCTTGCACTTATTACATATACCTGCATAATATACTTCGTCAGTAGAAACAAAAAAATAATCCACCCCAGGAGTCGCATCAATCATATCTTGGTACATGTCAAAAATGAGATCCATGGCTTCTTCATCACACATACAAGCTTGAAAATTACTTTCATCGTCTGCCTTTAAGTGTTCAAATTCTTTATGTTTTAATACAAATGCCATATGAGCTGGTGCCTGTACATTAGGCACTAATTGAATAAATCTGTCTTGAGCATATTTTGTGAGTTCTTGCATTTCATCTTTTGTAAATGCGTCAGGGCTTCCAATAATAGGGTGGGTGGGATATTCATATTTATCTTCTATTTCAAATGCAATCGCATTAATTTTAAAATAAGCAGACCAATCTATATACCTTTTTAATGTTTCAACTTTATCACGATGGTGTTTGGTATCCCAATGAATAAATCGCAGTTCTAAATCCGGCCAATCTGTAATGGTTCCCACAGGTAACTGAAGCTTATTCCTGACCAATGGTTTTGCAAGTTGTAATAAACTTTGAACACCATAAAACAGCCCTCTTTCCTCATTTCCTTCAATTAAAATAATATCGGGTTTTATAGTAATTTTATAGGCCTGATCAGAACTATCCATATTAGAAATTCCTGTTACAGCATCATTCCTTATTCTTAAAATTATTTGTTTAGTGGAAGCAATCTCAGAGAATGTAATATCATAAAGTTCTTTTGCTCTTTGAACTAGACTTGTAGTTGTTTTATTGGTAGGTAATTTCTTTCCTGAGATACTCCAAGAATTATCTAATATTATATTTTCTTTCTCCAGATCAACCATTTGAGGGCTTGGATAAATAATATACCCTTCACTACGTAAATCAGTAACTTTGCCTTGACTATATATAGCATTGGAAATACATGAAAGTGCATATATAAAAATGGCATGTTTTAGAGTAAGGTTCATAGTATGTTAATTTTTATTTAATTTCAAACACTTGCATTGGGGCATTATTATTTGCTACCACAATTAAATTTTTGCTACCAGTCTTTAGTACTGAGATTGCCTTTGCATCCCCAGGAACGTACAAGCCACTTTTTTGATAATTTACCTTCGAGAAATTACCCATTCCATCTCCAACAAGCAAAAAACCATAGGACGCATCATTTCTTGGAGTTTCCACTTCAGAGGCGAATAGGTTTCCAACAGCCAGAATGTCCTTGTTTCCGTCTTGGTTAAAGTCTCTTGATATCATCCCATTAATACTAGAGATTTGAGCACTTTCAGGAAGGTCTATAATTTCCATTCTTTTATTGGAAGTGTTTTTAATAAATAAACTTGAAAATGTTTTGGCCTTATAATGAAGGGAAGACTTTAAAGCCTCTTCGGTATAAACATCTTGTATAGTTGCTTTTGCAAAATCTGTGTAGCTTTTGAACTTGAACTCGAGTTCTGGTACTTGTTGGGCAGAACATTGACGACCACGAACAGGATATTGTACTCCTTCGTTGTAATATCCTAGCACTAAATCCTGTTTTTTATTATTGTCAAAATCAGCAACAAATATATCAAAACTCTGTTCCTTGGTTGCTTGATATTTGTAATTCCGGCCTAAGTTACCAACTACATAATCATCGATACCATCATCATCAAAATCATCGGTAATAATGCTACTCCACCAACCTACAGTATCGGTCATACCGTATATTTCGGTAACATCTTTGAAATAACCTTTGTCATTTTCGAAAAAAGAAATGGGCATCCATTCTCCCACAATTATAAGGTCAAGGTCTCCGTCTGAATCAAAATCTGAAGCAACAGATGCTGTTACCAAACCTGGCTTTAACAAACTTGGGGCACTTTCCTTTGTGATATCAGTAAATTTGGCTTTTCCATTCACGCCTACATTTTCCAAAAGATAACTATTTGCAGGGAACGGGTATTTTCCAGGAATCAATCTGCCGCCAACAAACAGATCCATATCACCATCTTTATCAAAATCTAAAGAAACAACACAAGATCCACTTGTTCTCATTTTTGGAAGGGCATCCAATGATTTATGGAATTTTCCTAACCCTTCATTTATGTATAATCTGTCTTCAAGTAATGGAGAATCTATTTCAAATTCATTGCCACCGCTTACCACATAAAGATCAAAGTCATTGTCCTGATCCGCATCAAAAAAAATGGCTCCTATATCTTCATAATCATAGTCGTTGTCCCATGGCCCCGACAATTCCTCAAATTTTCCATCTGAAAGTTGAACCATCAATTTTCCTTTTGACCCCTTTGCTCCTCCAATATATAGATCGTCTAGTCCATCATGATTAATATCGGAAACGGCAATACCAGGGCCAAATTGAGATGTTTTATGAGGTAATAAAGGTTCTTTCTTAAAATCATCATAGTCATTTTCTATATGCGTATAGAAAAGACCGTTACTTACAGAAACCTCCTTCAAATATTTTTGGGGACTTGAGTATGAGTTAAATTTCTGCTCATTCGAATTCTTATAATCTATGGTAATGATTTTATTGGTAGGTACATTATGTAATTCTTGTTGACGACCATCAGGCCAAGTAATTGTTACCTTTTTGACAGTCTCCAGTTCTCCTGTTCCGAAATGTACAATGGGTTCTACTGAAGACAGATAGCCACGAGTCATTGTAAACTCCTGAAACTGGATGTCTCCATTATTATTCAATTCTATCTTGGTTCCCACCCCAAAGGTATTGCCTGCA
This sequence comes from Wocania ichthyoenteri Th78, assembly GCF_000789235.1. Taxonomy (GTDB): domain Bacteria; phylum Bacteroidota; class Bacteroidia; order Flavobacteriales; family Flavobacteriaceae; genus Wocania_A; species Wocania_A ichthyoenteri. Next base: position 2,407,733 of record NZ_KN525716.1, on the reverse strand, counting down.
TCCCCTTTCAATTTAAATCTTAGAAAACGCTTCTTTGAAATATTATTAGACCTATTTTCAAAAATTACGGCGACGGAGTCTACATTATTGACTACTATATCCAGATCACCATCATTATCAAGATCCCCATAAGAGGCTCCATTAGAAAATCCTTTAAAATCTAACCCCCAATTAGAAGAGATGTTTTCAAACTTAATTCCTCCATTATTTTTGAAGGCATAATTGGGAACTTTACTAAAAGGCATAGCTTCTGCCAATTCTTTATGCGTTTTAAACTGATTGACAAAAGCTGGCTTCTCTAACCTTTTGAAAAAATCTTTATTGTTTATATCTCTGCGTATGCCATTAGTTATGAAAATATCTTTCCAACCGTCATTATCCATATCTATAAATAGTGGAGCCCAACTCCAATCTGTTGAGGAGACTCCAGAAATCCGTGACACGTTACTAAAAAAAGGAAGCCCATTTTCTTTTATTCCTTGGTTAAGTTGAAGGCTATTTTGCATATACTGGTAACCAAACCCGAGCGACACTGCTTCCCAAAACAATGGAATATTCATACTGCTCATATTCGCTTTTGCTCTGAAATTATCTTCAGGATTCATTTCGGCTTGAAAAATATCCAACAATTTGTCATTATTAAAATCGGCAACATCCACTCCCATTCCATAAAATGAAGTATTCTTTGTTGTGTTTTGGTTAGCTTCTTTGAAAGTCCCATCTCCATTATTAAAATAAAAATAATCAGGTGTTGAAAAATCATTTGAAACATAAATGTCTGGCCAACCATCCTGGTTGAAATCCCCAACAGTAGCACTTAATGAAAGTCCATATGAAAACAGTCCAGCCTTTTTTGTTACGTTTATAAAAACCCCTTCTCCATTGTTCTCAAATAGATGGTCGGTGTCTTCTTCTTGAACATTATCCATTTTATTACGATAATATTTTTGAGAATTCTGAAAACCTGCTGGAGGATAGTTTGCTACGAATAGATCCAAATCACCATCTCTATCATAATCAAAAAAAGTAGATTGTGAGCTGTAACCATTGTCTGAAACACCACTAATCTCAGCAGATTCGGTAAACGTCAGGTCTTGATTGTTAATATATAATAGGTTCTTTCTGTCCATTTTCTTTGTTCCTGAAACAGATACATAGATATCCAAATAACCATCACCATTAACATCCGCCATTGTAACTCCTGTACACCATTTATTGTTAGTCTTTAAGTGTGCATTTGTAGTGATATCTTTAAATTTTAGATCTCCTTTATTAAGGTAAAGTCTATTTCCTACTTGATTACCAACAAAAAAAATATCTTGAAGCCCGTCATTGTTGAGGTCTCCTATAGCAACACCTCCTCCTGAATAAATGTAACCAAAATTAAAAAAGTTTAGCGAATCACTAATAGTAATGTGATTTGTAAAATTGACACCACTTTCTTCGCTATTTAATGCTCGAAACAAAGGCAACTCCAGTAATTCCACTTTGTTCTTTGTTGTACATGAAAACAAAATCAAAGAAGATAGAGCTGATATAATGATTGATTTCACTAATTTCATAATATTTATAAAAAAGGGAAGATATCCATAAATTATGAAAAATCCTCCCCGATTGTTTTTGGAAATTTAAATTTGCTATCTAATAAAAAGGATTTTGGGAAATATTAGGATTAACATCAATTTCAGTTTGGGGAATTGGCATAAGATAGTGCTTGCTTGAATCAAAAAGAGGTTGTGGCTCTAAAGAGTTTGGACCTTTAAAGGCGGCGTCCCCCAATTTTTTCCTTTTAATATCAAACCATCTTTTATACTCAAAAGATAGTTCTAGTCTTCTATCATTCATAATTGTATCTCTTAGTTGATCTTGGGTTAAACCTAGCGAAACGTCTGTAGGGAAGTTAGATGCGCCTGCGGGATTATTTCTGGCTCTAGCCCTAACTAAATTTACATATGAAAGATTCTCAGCATTTGGACCTTGTAATTCATTTAAGGCTTCAGCGGCAATCAAAACAACTTCAGCATATCTAAATAAACAATAATTATAATCAGATCGTCTTCCAGACCCTCCTGCGTTACCCAAAAACCTGTTATATTTTGCTATGTGAGGTCTTTTGGCTCTAGGGAAATCCTGATAACTAATTATATCTCCACTAGCATTAACAACAGCAGTATCTAAAGCTACTCCTTTTCTATAATCTTTATTATCCCAATCATCATATACTTTCATTGTCGGTACTACAATACTCCATCCGCCAGAAACACCAGAGACACCACCTACACCTGTCAAAGGTGACATAGTATCATCATTATCTGCTGCGCGATAGCCTCCTAAAAAATCAACTGCCAAAATATGTTCTGCAATACCATCTTGTTTTGTAGCATCGAACAAATCTTGATAATCAGTAACCAAATCATATCCAAAAGTTCCTTTATTGTCCATTACCCACTTAGCTTTATTGTAAGCTTCTTGCCAATTCTCTCTTGTAAGATGTACAGAGGCTAATATTGTAGCTACAGTTCCACGCGTGACTCTTGTTCTAGCACCTCCATCATTTACGTTGGGCAATCTATTTTCAACAAAAGCAAACTCTAAATCTTCAATAATTTTATCATAAAGTTCAGATTCTGACATTCTTTCTAAACTTAGAGACTCCTCAATACTTGTTGCAGGTTCTTCCAAATAAGGCATAGCGCCATAGAGCCTCGTAAAAGTATAGTAATTAAAAGCTCTAAGCGCTCTAGCTTCTGCTTCTAACCTTAATTTTAAATTTTCATCAACATTTATCGATCTTGCTCCAATAATGGCTGTATTAGCAGCATTGATAATGTCATAAGCCCTAGCCCAATTTACTCTGGAATAGTAATGATCAGGAGCAAGATTAAATTGATCCAATTCAAAATTTTGAGAGGCCGCTCCAGTATTACCAACTGATACCATATCACTCATTAAAATAAGCGACTGAGTCAATTCTCCACCCCAAGCTGCATCAGAGGTCATTCTTCCATAAACACCAAACAGAGCAGCTTCAACGTCATCAGGACCTGTAAAAAATCCCTCAGGAGCCAAAACAGATACTGGATCTTCTGTTAAATCAGAACAGGCAGTAAATACTAGTATTAAAATTATATATAAATTTTTGATAAAATGTTTCATTTCTTTTCGATTTTGTTATTTATTTTAAAAACTTAAATTCATACCTAAAGTGACGTTTCTAGTATTTGGATAACTTCCAAAATCAACACCTATTGCTTCTATAGCTCCGCCTCTTCCTACTTCTGGATCAAAACCTGAATAATCTGTTTTTGTCCATAAATTCTGCCCACTTATATAAATTCTAAGAGAACTCATTTTTAATTTTTCTGTCACCATATCGGGTAAAGTATAACCTAATGTAATATCTTTTAACCTGACATAACTTCCATCTTCAATCCATCTAGATGATAAACTTTGTGTTCTTGTTATAGAAGCCTTAGGTACATCTGTATCTGAGTTGTTTGGTGTCCATCTGTTCAAAAGTGCTGTGGACGCATTTCTTCGTCCTACTCCATCTTCAAGCCACAATCTAGTATAGTTTAGTATGTCATTTCCTTGCACACCTTGTATGAATATATTTAAATCTATACCCTTATAACTAAAGCTATTATTCCAACCCCAATGAAAATCTGGATTAGGGTCCCCAATAATCATACGATCATCTGCATCTAGTACTCCATCTCCATTTAGGTCTTTGAACTTCTCACCGCCTAGACCTTCTGCGTTAGTTAAAAGTTCATCCCCACTTTGTTGTACACCATCGTAAACAAAACCATGAAATAGACCAATTGGTTTACCTTCAGTTAGAATTTGAGTATTGTTTATTCCTACAAATTGACCTGGTCTCCCACTTTGGTACAAAATATCCTCTCCATTAGGTAGTTTTTTCACCTTATTTTTATTGAAAGAAATATTAAAATTAGTGTTCCAGCGAATGGTTTTAATTATATCTTTAATTCCAATTGAAAATTCAACTCCTTTATTACCAGTTTCACCAATATTTTTTAAAGCACTATTACCTACTCCAAGGTAAAGTGGAATTGGTGTACTAAAAAGAAGTTTTGATGTTGTCATGTCATAATAGTCTGCTGTTAATGAAATTTTTGAATGAAATAAGCCTAAATCAAAACCTATATTCGTTTGTGCCGTTCTTTCCCATTCTAATTCACGGTTTGAAAGACTTTGAGGACTTACAGCATTCACTCGAACTCCATTATAGATAGCTCCTACTGTTCTAAAACGTGCCAAAGAAGAGTAGGGTTGTACTGATTGATTGTTCCCTGAGACTCCGTAGCTCAGTCTAAATTTCATTTGATTAATAGTATTTGAATCACTCAAAAAACCTTCCTTGTGAATATTCCACCCCAAAGCGGCAGAGGGAAATATATCCCATTTATTTCCTTCAGCTAAAACTGAAGAACCGTCCCTTCTTAAAGTTGCAGTTAAAAGATATTTGTTTTTGTATCCATAATTGATTCTACCAAAATATGAAATTAACTTGGATTCCTCAAAACTTGAAGACGGCGGTTCAGCCAAGGCGCCAGAACCTAAATTAAAATAGAGGGAGCTGTCCGTTATAAAACCACTTGACCTTGCTCGACTATTTAATCTCTCAAACTGCTGAAATGAATACCCTCCTAATATAGTTAGTTCATGTCTATCATTAAAATTGAGTGAATACGTAAGATAATTCTCTGTCAATATACTAGTTCGTTTACCGTTGTCTATGGCTGCTATACCGTTAAAAGAACCTCCATACACTAATTTACTTGATTGATATGTTCCTCTAAAATCATTTTGTACAGTTGCACCTAACACACTTTTAAATTTCAAATTATTAAGGATTTTATATTCCCCAAATACGCTTGACTGAAAATAGTCAGATATAAAATCATCAGTTCTCTCATTAGCCGCGGCCAACGGATTGTCATAAAGAGGATTAAAGGGGTCGATTGAATAGGTTATTCCATCATCTTCAAACACCCCTGAAGTAGGCGCAAAAGTTAATGCGGAGGTAAGTACCCCCCCCCTTGACTACCAGATGTACCTTCACGACTAGAAATCCTATCACTTTTAGTTCTTCGAGAAAATATATTAGCCCCTATATCTAATCGGTCGGATAGCTTTCCGTTTATATTAGAAGTTATAGAGTATCTATTGTAGTCGGAGTTTAAGATAATTCCTTTTTGGTTAAATGATGTACCAGAAAGGTAATAATTAATCTTTTCATTTCCACCAGAAACTGATAGGTTATAATTTTGAATTTCACCATTCTGTGAAATCTCTTCTTGCCAATCTGTGCCGAGACCTAATCCTGAAGTGTTAGGAAATGTAGGTGAACTTCCAGAAAGCGCGTCAAGTTCGTTCATGTACTCACCATACTGCTGAGCATTCATTAATTTATATCTTTTGATTTCATTTTGACTAGCATGAGAAATGTTGAGATTAATTCTCATCTTGCCAGACTTCCCTTTTTTCGTAGTTATTAAAACAACACCGTTTGCTCCTCTTGAGCCATAAATCGCAGTGGCAGAAGCATCTTTAAGAACTTCTACAGAGGATATATCATCCGCAGGAGGCATTGAAGCTTGCGGGAACCCGTCTACAACAAATAGAGGATTGTTTGATGCACTTATAGACGTGTTTCCTCTAATCCGTATCCTGTAGTCGGCACCAGGTTCTCCTCCATTTAGCGAACTAATTGAGACGCCCGATGCTCTTCCCTGTAAAGCTTGAACAGGATTAGCTGTAGGGAATTGATTTAAATCGTCTGTGGTTACCGAAGCAATGGATCCAGTTATATCGGACTTCTTAATTGAGCCGTAACCAATAACGACCGCTTCATCTAATAAAGTTGCTCCTGAGAATAACCGTATCTCGATATAATCTTGTTTGGCTGAAAATGTTTGGTCTTCATATCCTATAAAACTTACAACAATTAATGAGTTCCTGTTTTGAACCCTAATATTAAAGTTACCATCAAAATCAGTAACCGCTCCATTGTTTGTCCCAACTTCCAATATTGAGGCACCAATTAACGGAACTCCTGCTTCATCCAGCACTTTTCCTTTAACTTCAACATCCTGCTCAACTTCATTAATAGGATGTAAATTGGGACTCCCCATAATGCCTAGATGAGCTGATAGCATGAATAGAAAGGTAAGTAATAGCTTTTTCATAAAAAATAAGTATTTAGATTAATTATTAAATGCTAATGTAATATAAATTTTTAAATAAACAAGTAAAAGAAATTATTAATGCTTCATATTCTTTCTTTTTGTTAATTTAAGTTTTTACATAAGCTTTAATAAATATTATTAAATATAAAGAAAATAAATTATAGTTGTTGTTAAATATACCATATTAATTTACTGATTTAAAGCAATTTAAGATCCTACTTAAGATGTTATCTAATATTACTTCTTGGTTTTAACACCAAATGACTTTAACAAAAGTCATATCTTAAAAAATAGTAATGATCTTTTTTCTTTCGTTTCATCATGTTCTATTTGATATGAATAAATAATTTTTAAGCAAGAAGTAATTTTATTAAGATGAATTACGTGTTTCCAATTTTGATAATGGCAAATTGTTGGATATTTTTCAGGCCGAAATGAATCCTAAAGATAGTTTCAGAGCAAAAGCGAATATGAGCAGTATGAATATTCCATTGTTTCGGGAAATTATATCACCCAGGCTTCACCACAAATATATACAGATAAGCCTTCAGCTTAATCAAAGAATATATATAAAAAAACCGAGCTTCCTTTTTTAGTAGCGTGTCATGGATTGCTTGAATTTCATCAACAGGTTTCGATGCTTCCCAATCATAACCCAAAAATAATACTCTAAAAAAACTCCTCCCTCTTAAAACACCCAAGCCGAAAGGCTCTTTCATTGGATCAAACCATAGAGCATCAGTAAACAATATATATATCATATCATTTCTTTTAATTTCAATGTTTGAAATCTTAATTGCAGTACAGTTTTACCAATGCATATTAACTTTTTTGGAATTTCAAATATATTTATTTTTTAAAAAAAGAAGGTTTTATAAATAAATATTATCATTTTACTTTCTAAATTCTTAAAAATAACTTACATTTGATTTCTTAATACCTTATATAGGTTAATAATCATTTAAATTTAACGACCATTCGAACGTATGATTAAAAACGATATACCTTTACACTCTAGCAATACTATTAAAGAAATAGAAGGGCAACCACTTCTATGGCAAGAAACCTATTCTGTCATTGTCTCTGAGCATAAAAAGATAACTTCTTTTTTAAAAACAGCTTTCGTTTTCAAAGACTTGAGAATAATACTAATAGGCGCAGGCACTTCAGCATATATCGGGGAAGTTGTTCAGACCTTTTTTCAACGTAAGATTGGAAGAACAACCCAAGCAGTAGCATCGACAGATTTTGTTTCGCATTCAAAAGATTTTTTAATTAGTCCACAACAGCCTATCTTAATGATTTCGTTTGCACGTTCTGGAGATAGTCCTGAAAGTCTCGCCGCGATCGACTTGGCAAATAATTTTTGTGAGAACCTATTCCATTTAATTATCACTTGTAACCCTAAAGGGAAGCTTACAAAAAATGTGGGTTCAAGAAATTCCTATGTTCTTTTAATGCCAAAGAATGCCAATGACAAGGGATTAGCAATGACAGGATCATTTACTTCAATGCTATTGGCCGGGATACTGGTTTCAGATTTAGCTAATTTGAGGAAAAACAAAGAATATGTCGATTTGCTGTCTAAGTATGGAAAAATAATACTTCAAAAGTATAAACAAAGAATAATAGAAGTAGCTAACTTGAATTTTAGTCGTGTTGTTTTCCTTGGATCAGGACCATTAAAAGCAATTGCTAGAGAATCTCAATTAAAAGTTCAAGAATTATCGGATGGGCAAGTGATATGTAAATATGATTCCTTCTTAGGCTTAAGACATGGCCCTAAAGCAGTTATTAATGATTCTACCTTAATTGTTTATCTATTTTCCAATGATGACCTAGTAAATAAATACGAGTATGATTTGGTTCGATCCATTAATGAACAAAAGGAGAAATTATATGAAATAGGGATTGGAGAAATCATTAAATATAAGGGTGAAATCTCATTAAATCTTTCTATAGAAGTTGCCGAATCGAACAATATGCCCGAAGAATTTTTTGCTGTCTGTGCCATTATTCCTGGGCAATTGCTCGGGTTGTACAAATCTATAAATCTTGGATTATCTCCCGATTCTCCCTCAGTGAATAATTCCATTAACCGGGTGGTAAAGGGTGTTAATATATATAAACAATAATATCTATTTACATGATCTTATGTGTATGCCCTAACCCTTCAATAGATAAATTTATTCATATTGATGATTTCAGTATAGGAAAGGTTAACAGAACAAATAAAGAGTTCTCTTATCCTGTAGGTAAGGGTGTTCACGTTGCCATAGGTATAAGAGAATTGGGAGAGCAAGTTTGTCTATTAGCCTTTTGGGGCGGGCCAGTAGGTCAATGGGTCAAGCAAGAATGTGAATCAAAAGGGATTGTATGCTATGGTCCAGAAATATCAGACTGGTCCCGAACTTGTCTAACCATCCAATCAAAAAACAGATCCAATGAAACAGAGTTTTTAGGTATGGGTCCAATAATTGACGCATTGGAATATGCCGCATTTTTGGAAGATTATGATAAGCTATTAAAAAAGTCAAGTCTTGTTTCATTAAGTGGTTCATGGCCAAAAAATTCATTTGGGGCAAATTATTCCCAGCTTATAGAAAAAGCATCTCAATTACATCTAAAATCATTTATAGATTGTTCAGGCAATATCTTGATAGATGCTCTTATAAAGACTCCATATGCCGTACATATAAATCAACATTACGGCTATGATATTTTCAAATCCACTGATCCAGAAGCGATTGCCATTAGATTGGGCGAAAGTTGTAACTTATCAGCAATTACTTATGGAGAAAGTGGACCGTATCTTTATGACTTTAATGAAATGGTTCATGCCCTAAGTAAAGTGGAAAATGTCATTAGTGCAGTGGGCAGTGGAGACAGCTTGATGGCTGGATTAATTGTTGCACATAAAAGAAATTATAATTTGATTAAAACAGCAAAATTAGCAGCAGCTACTGGTGCTGCTAATTGCATAAGAAAAGAGCTTGGAATGTTTTATAAAAACGATGTGGAGCAATTGTTAAAAAATTGCGAAATGAATATAAAAATAATTAAATAAAAATATTAAAAATGGAAAAGAAGTTTGACGTTATAGTTGTTGGAGAGCTTAATGTTGATTTAATATTTAACCATATTAAAGGGTTTCCTGAAGTTGGGAAAGAAATTCTGGCTGATGATATGACTTTGACTTTGGGAAGTTCGTCAGCTATTTGCGCGAGCAACTTAAGCTCTTTAGGTTTAAAAGTAGCTTTCATAGGAAAACTTGGAAACGATATTTTTGGCCAATTTATAATTGACAAATTAAATGAAAAGGGAGTAGACACTTCATTAATTATAATTGAAGATACCCTCAAAACTGGTGCAACCGTGGCACTAAGCTATGATGAAGACAGAGCTATGGTCACTCATCAAGGAGCTATGTCACATTTAAGTATTAATGACATTCATGAAAGCCAATTAAAACAAGCTAATCATCTACATTTCTCTTCTTACTTTTTCCAACCTGGATTTAAAAATTCGTTGGATTCATTGTTTATAAAAGCTAAAAAGGCAGGCCTAACCACTTCTTTGGATGTTCAATGGGATCCGACCGAGAAATGGAATCTTGATTTAGAAAAAGTTCTTCCCTTAGTGGATGTTTTTATCCCGAATGAAGTTGAATTTCAAAAACTAACCAGGCAACCCAATCTTAATTTCGCTATTGATAGCATTCAAAATAAAAGCAGATATACAGTTATAAAGCGTGGAAAAAAAGGCTCTGTCCTCTTTTATGATGATAAGAAAATCTCAAAGGAATCTTTCCTAAATAATAATATTATAGATACTATAGGAGCAGGAGATAGTTTTAATGCAGGGTACATTTCGAAATTCATAAAAGGCAAACCTCCCGAGGAGTGCCAAGAATATGGGAATTTAATGGGGGCAATCTCTACTACAAAACCTGGAGGCACAGATGCTTTTAAAAATCTAGATCAGGTTATGAGAATTGCTAAAAATAAATTTAATTATATCGAATGAAAAAATGAAATTACAGGAAAAATTTATTGAACTTAGAAATAAACGTCAAGGAATTCTAGGAACCAATTTTTATAATTTTGAAACTTTAAAAGGTGTTTTGTTTGCAGCAAAAGCAACAGAACAACCTATTATTTTACAATTAACTAAAAGTTCCATTAATTACATGGGATTAAAAGCAGCATTCAATCTTGCAAAATCTATGCTTGACGATCATGGTGTTGAGGGGTGGATCCATCTAGATCATGGAGATTCTTATGAACTGGCAGCACAGTGTCTGGATGTAGGATTTGACTCGGTTATGATTGATGCAAGCGAACAACCTCTTAACGACAATATTGCTATCACAAGTAAAGTGGTGAAATTAGCTAAAAACTATGGCGCCAATGTGGAAGCGGAATTAGGATATATTGCTAAATTAGGACAAGATAAAGATGAAAATGGTTTTACTCAACCAGAAGATGCAAAACAATTTGTAGAATCAACAGGAATTGATGCCCTAGCAGTGGCAATTGGAACTGCACACGGGTTCTACGACAAAACTCCAAAATTAGATTTGAAAAGATTATCAGATATAGCTTCAGCCACAGATGTAACATTAGTATTACATGGCGGTTCTGGAATTCCTGGAGAAAGTTTAAGACAAGCTATAGATAGAGGTATCTGTAAAATAAATCTTGCTACAGAAATTAAGAATATATTTATGCAAACATTAAAAACTAAGCTTGCCACAAATGAAGAAATTGATTTAAGAAAAGTGTTTCCTACAGCAACAGATCAAGTCGTAAAATTAGTTATGGGTAAATTAGAAATTGTAAGAAACATAAAATAATAAAATTTTCTGATTTAGAAAAAACAGATTCCTATATATACTATCGTATAGTAGGAATGGTTTTATTAAAACGGGTAGAATATGATAATTCAAAAATTCTTACCAAGCATATAAATAAGACCTTAATTAACAACATTCAAACTGAAGGAAATGAAAACTTATCTATTAATTTTTTATCTATTGTTCGTTAATGATTCTTCATACTCAAACGTAACACATATGGATTCAATTAGTATAAATAAAACTAAAGATTTTGACATTACCGGTGACGGGTCATCCAATAATTGGAAAGCTGCAAATTGGGTTAAAATTGAACAACGTGTTCATTTGAATATGAACATGGAAACTAAAATAAAAGTACTTTACTCGAAAACAGGTATTTATTTTTTATTTTTTAACAAAGATCCCAAATTAAATGCCTCTATAAAAGAAAATGGCAAACATCTTTGGACTGAAGATGCCGTGGAGGTATTCCTTTGGCCTGACATCTCAAAGGAAGTTTATTTCGAATATGAATTATCTCCTTTGAATTATGAATTACCTCTTATGGTCATGAATTTCGATGGCAAACCTCACAGATGGCTAGCATGGTCTTATGAAGATGACCGAAAAACTCAACACAGAACTGCCGTACAAGGTGGAGATAAGAAAATTGGAGCTTCGATTGAGAGTTGGACAGCAGAATTCTTTATACCCTATTCATTGCTTCTTCCAATGCAACAAGTTGCTCCAGAATCGGGCACAAAATGGAAAGTTAACTTTAATCGTATGGACTATCTTGATAAAAAAGAGATTTATTGGTCGTGGCAGGATTTGCCAGATAGTTTTCATGAAATAAATAGATTTGGCACGATGATTTTTAATTAATCAATTCTTCATAATCAGTGGACGTAATTTCTTTAACTCGAAAATTAATACAGTTTAATACAATCAATCCTCCGGGTAAGGAAGAGGAAATTGCCAAATATGTTGGTGGAATACTTAAAGATCATGGCTTTTCAGTTGACTATCCCAAATATGCTATAGGACGTTTAAATGTAATCGCTACAAAAGGTGTTTCTAAAAATGATAAGCCAATTGTTTTAACTGGTCACTTAGATGTCGTTCCATTTGGAGCAACAAAATGGAAAACAAACCCATTGGAGGCGGTAATAAAAGACGGTAAATTATATGGTCGTGGATCAACTGATATGAAAGCTGGTGTGGCAGCGATGATCGTAGCTGCTATAGAAAGCTTTAAACATCAATCTCCAATGGGGGGGATAAAATTAATTTTTACTGCAAATGAAGAATTGGGTTGTCATGGTGCACAACACCTTTGTGATAATGGTTATGATATTGGAGAAGCAAGTGCCATAATTGTTGGAGAACCCACTTCCAATATTCCCTATATAGGTCATAAAGGGGGGCTGTATTTAACTGCTAAAACTACTGGAGTTACAGCACATTCATCTATGCCTGAATTGGGTGACAATGCTATCTATAAAGCCGCAAGAGCAATCACTAAAATAGAAGAATTAAAATTTGATGCAGAAAAAGACAGTTTACTTGGATACTCCACGATAAATATTGGAAAGGTTGATGGTGGATTAAATTTGAACTCTGTACCAGATAAAACAACCTTTACTATTGATGTGAGAACTACTAAAAAGCTCGATAATAAATTGGCTATTCAAATAGTAAAAGACACCCTTGGAGAGGAAGTAACAATTGCAAAAACAGTAGATTTAAATGCAATTTCAACTTCTGAAGACAATCCCTTTATACAAGTAGTATCTAAAGTTTGTTTATTTAACTATAATCAAGAAGGTATAAAGAAATCGGCTTCTTTTTTAACCGATGCATCTGTATTGACACCTTGGTTAAATAACGCTCCAACCGTTATTCTTGGCCCTGGAGAACCGAACATGGCACATAAAACCGATGAATATTGTTATGTTGCTAAAATTAAAGAATCTGTTAAAATATATAAAGAAATTATTGCAAAAAACAGTAAATTATAATTATGAAAAATTATCCAACATATTTTACTAACGAAGAACAATTAGAAGAAGCTCTTTCAAGACCTTCTGAAAGATTGGTGAAAATGATGAAAGAGTTAGATGGGAATTTCATTTTTCTTGGTGTAGCTGGTAAAATGGGAGTTTCTATGGCTCGTATGGCAAAACGTGCTTGCATTGAAGCTCAAGTACAAAAAAGAATTATTGGAGTTTCGAGGTTTAGTTCAACAGAACAACAATTATTTTTAGAAGAGAGTGGCGTAGAAACCATAAAGGGAGATCTTTTGGATCTCAACTTTATCAATAGTCTTCCAGAAGTAAAGAATGTTATTTATTTAGCAGGTATGAAGTTTGGTACAAAAGGGAACGAGTCATTCACTTGGGCTATGAATTCTTTTTTGCCAGGTTTGGTTGCGGAAAAGTTTAAGAACTCAAGTATTGTAGCTTTTTCCACGGGTTGTGTCTATCCACTAGTAAAAATTTCATCAAGTGGGTCTAAAGAAACAGATACTCCAGAACCGGTAGGCGAATACGCACAATCCTGTTTGGGCAGGGAGCGTTTATTTGAATACGGAAGTATTAAAAATGGAACTCCAACTATTCTTATCAGGTTAAATTATGCGGTTGAAATGCGATATGGGGTATTAGTTGACATTGCAACTAAGGTTCATAATCAAGAATCAATTGATTTGACCATGGGTTATGCAAATGTGATTTGGCAAGGCAACGCCAATGAAATGATTTTAAGAAGCATTCAACAGTGCACATCTCCAGCTAACCGCCTCAATATAAGTGGTTCCGAGTTAATTTCTATAGCTGATGTTGCGAAACAATTTGGCAAATTAATGGGTAAAGAAGTTAGATTAATTGGAAGTGAAGCTGAATCAGCTTTATTGGTCAATGTCTCTAAAAGTCATAAATTGCTTGATAAACCAGAGGTATCATTAAATCAAGTAATAAAGTGGACTGCTAATTGGCTAGAAAATAACAATCGTCTACTAGGCAAAGCGACTCATTTTGAGGTAAGAGACGGAAAATATTAAATTAAAAAATAGATAAAATGAGTAATGAATTATCCAGTGAGTTACAAAAACTTTTACATAATGGATTAGTTATTCCTGCAAACCCAACAGCTTTAACCAAAGCATTAAAATTAGACGAAAGAAGGCAAAGAGCCTTAACTAGATATTATCTTGATTCAGGATCTGGTGGTTTAGCCATTGGTGTACACACAAGTCAATTCGAAATTCGTGATGCAGGACTTTATAAACCAGTTTTGGAATTAGGGAGGGAAGAGCTAAATTCCTTTTGTGTTAAAAATAAAAAAATAATATTCAGAATTGCAGGTGTTTTAGGTAAAACCAAACAAGCTGTTAAGGAAGCCCAAACGGCCGCTGATTTGGGATATCATGCTGCATTATTGAGTTTATCAGCTTTAAAAAATAAGACAAACAAAGAATTAATAGAGCATTGTAAAGCTGTTGCTGGTGTTATTCCAATCATTGGATTTTATTTACAAACTTCTGTGGGTGGTGGTGTTTTGGATACTAATTTTTGGCGAGAATTTTCGAAGATTAAAAATGTAATTGCCATAAAAATGGCTCCTTTTGATAGGTATCGTACTATTGATGTTATTCGTGGAGTAGCCGAATCTGGCAGGGCAAATGAAATCGCTTTATATACAGGTAATGATGATAATATTGTAGCCGATTTATTAAGCGAGTACCATATTCCCGTCGGGAACGAAATCATTAAAAAGAAAATTGTAGGTGGCTTACTTGGACATTGGGCTGTATGGAATAAAAAAGCAGTTGATTTATTTAGTAGTATTAAAAGTGCTGCTCCATCTGACATATCAGACCTTTTAACATTAGGTATTAAAATCACAGATTCCAATGCCGCCTTTTTTGATTCCAGAAATAAGTTTAGAGGGTCTATAGCTGGCATTCATGAAGTTTTAATTCGACAAGGATTACTAGAATCGAACTATACAATTAACCCTAATGAAAAATTGAGTTCTGGTCAAAAGGAAGAAATTGATCGCATATATAAAATTTACCCCGAATTAAATGATGATCATTTTGTAGCAGAAAATCTAGACAGTTGGTTGAGTTGATTGAAAAAATATATAAGTAAAAATTATTAAATAAATAATGAAGATTAAAAATAAAAATCCTTGGCTTGTATTTGCATTAATAGCAACAATTTTTTGGGGTGTATGGGGAGCATTTACTGGTGTTCCTTCTAAAAACGGGTTTCCTGATACGCTTATATATTGTGTTTGGGCTCTAACAATGGTTGTTCCAGCGTTTTATGTTTTAAAACGTATTAATTGGAATTTACAAACTGATAAAAAATCAATTTTAAATGGTTTAATTATCGGTTTACTTGGAGCAGGTGGACAAATGATACTTTTTTATGCAGTTACTATTGGTCCTACTTATTTAATTTTCCCAATAATTTCTTTATCACCTATAATTACCATAGTTCTTTCATTTATATTTTTAAAGGAACGTACTGGTAAACTAGGAACCATTGGAATTTTATTAGCATTAATTGCGTTACCTCTTTTTGATTATTCCAGCGGATCCGAACAAGCTATTGGAGAAAGCGGCATTTTATGGTTTATACTAGCAATTCTTGTACTATCAGCATGGGGTATCCAAGCCTATTTCATGAAATTTGCAAACCAGACCATGAATGCAGAAAGTATATTTTTTTATATGATGGTTTCAGGGATTTTACTCATCCCTGTTGCACTTTACATGACAGATTTTACCCAAGATATTAATTGGGGAGCTGATGGCCCTTACTTAGCTGCAGGAATTCAAATGCTCAATGCTATTGGAGCATTATGTTTGGTATATGCCTTTAGATATGGAAAAGCAATGGTTGTTTCACCAATGACTAATGCTGGAGCCCCTTTAATTACATCTATAATTTCAATGCTGGTATTGAGTGTTATGCCCGGAAATTATAAAATTACAGGAATAGTTTTAGCTGTTATTGCAGCGCTCCTTTTGGCAATTGAACCAGAAGACAAGAAGACTAAAAAGGATCGTATTTAATGATTATTACATTACTTTAAGTTTTAAATACTTTTTTATCGTCCTTTTTCCATATTATTATTTAATAGTTTAATAATTTTTAATACATTACAACCATTATTTTTTTATACAAAAAAAACATCTTGTACTATTCATTGATGTAATAACAAATATATGCCTAAAAAAAAATCAACAGTTGAACGTAGATCAATAATTATCAAAGAGATTAACCTTAAAGGAAAAGTGGCTGTAAATCTTTTAAGTAAGATGTTTGACGTGAGTGAAGTTACTATTAGAAATGACTTAGCCCAACTAGAGAAAAAAAATATTTTAATTAGAGCAAGGGGAGGTGCGCTAAAAATTGATCCTGTAGGAATTGATTATCATATTTCTGAAAAGGATAAAATTAACATAAAAGCCAAGCGATTAATTGGTTCAAAAGCTACTCATTTTGTAAATGAAGGAGATACAATAATGATAGATTCAGGTACCACGGCAATGGAATTTGTCAGAAACCTAGACAATAAAATGCCTTTAACTGTTATTACTAATGCTTTAAATATAGCAAATCAATTTTTTGAAAATAATAATATAAATGTTATTATTCCAGGTGGATTTCTTAGAAATAAATCATTTTCACTAATTGGTCCTTCGGCAGAAAAAAGTGTAAGAAATTATTATTGTGACAAACTATTTTTAGGTGTTGATGGATTAGATATTAATTATGGGTTATCTACACCAAATATTGAAGAAGCTCATTTCAATATTGCAATGATTGAAATGTCTAATCAGGTAATAGTTCTTGCAGATTCAAGTAAGATAGGCAAAAGAAGTCTTGCATTTATATGTCCTATATCCAAAATAAATATGTTAATAACCGATATTGGGATAAGCAACGAACAACAAGCATCCTTTGAAGCTGCTGGAATTAAAGTGGTCATTGCATGAGAATATTAGGAAGCTATTAATCAAATACCTTTAAAAACCTAAAAATTGTACTACCAGTTGCTCCTGCTTTTTGGCTTATTTAGGCGTATTCACAAAAAGGCTTACCTCTTGTAAATACTGATATTTCTCGTATATTAAAGAAACATAAAACCCCAAAATTGACCGATATGGCACAAAAACGGGGTTTTCTTTTTCTCTTGCCTATGAAATTACGAAGAATTAGTGACTTGCAGCACGAATTTTCATTTTTATCTTCCAATGAAAATTTTGATGCCTATTATGCTCGGTTTTTAGAGAGCGACCTTGGTAAGATCTACATCTCTATACCTTGGTCAGACTTGTTAAGAGATTTGGGTATCAAGGAATCTTTCAAGGGAGCAAAGATGTCCTATAGCCCCAAGGATTGGCTTGCCTTGATGTTCTTAGAACATTATTGTTGCCAGAGCGATAAACGTTTGGTCGAACAGCTCAATAGCAATATTGACTATCAGTTTTTCTGTGACCTCCACGTAGGTTTAGACCGCATCACCAACTATAAAATCGTGAGCCAGATTAGGTGCGAACTGGGCAATAAGCTAAAAATAGATAAGCTCCAACAAACATTGGCTTACTACTGGAGCCCTTACCTGTGTTCCAAAAGTCAGATTACGGCAGATGCCACCTGTTACGAGACCGGTATGCGCTACCCCACGGACGCCAAACTATTATGGGAAGTCGTGAGCTGGATTTACAAAGAGATAAAAAGCATTTGTAAAACCCTAGGTTAAAAATGCCACGTAGCAAGTTTATCAAATGGGCAAAGCGCTATACCAATTACAGTAAAGATCGTTCCAAAAGAAGGAAGAAACGAAGAAGTGTGACCAGAGGGCTACTGGGATTGCTAAAGAAGTTTATAGCTATTGAAAAAGAACTACGACTCACTCATGAGGATCTGGTTTTTACCAAGCATTACCAAAGACGCATTAAGATCATCCAAACCCTTTACAAACAACAATATCATTGGTTCCATCAAGGCATTCTGCCCAAAAACTGAATTGTCAGCATAGCAAAGGACTACATCCGTCTGATTAAACGTGGCAAGGAAACCAAACCTGTTGAATGGGGAGCAAATGTCAACAAACTTCAAATTGACGGAATTAGCTTTATCGAGTATATAAGCTTTGATAATTTCAATGAAGGAACTCGTCTGAAAAGCACAGTTTACAAAGCACAGCAACTTACCAAAACAAAAGTTAAGGTAGTTGGAGCAGATGGTATTTATGCCACTAATACTAACAGGAAGTTTATCACCAACAACAATATCAAAACCGATTTTAAAAGAAAAGAGAAGCTGCCCATAGGTTATAAACATGAAAAGCTCCTTAAAAAACAGATAACCAAAGAAAGGGCTACAAAGCTAGAAGGAAGCTTTGGAAAAGAGAAACAATACTACCATCTCAAAAAAATCAAATCCAAGACCAAACAAAATGAGGTGCTCTGGACATTTTTTGGCATACATACGGCCAATGCTTTGGAAATTGGTAGGCGAATACAAAATAATCGAACCCAGATAGCCGCTTAAGTTTAGAGAATTATAAACTTCATGGGATAAGTGTGCCCAGTTCTTAATGAAAATTCATTTTTTGACTCAAAAACTTGAAAAAAGAAAAACCAAGACTTAAGAATGAATTAAATCTTGGTTGTGTTTTATCGATAAAATTTATAATGCCTTAAACTCTGAATACGCCTATTTATTGGCCAATGTTTATGCTCCAATCTTTCTTATAAAGCAATTAAATATTGCAATAATTTACCATACATTACATAAACTAAAACACATATTATAAGAAACCCCGCTATAGCTATAATATTTTGAAAAAGAGTATTCTTGTGCGCTCCCATAACGTCTTCACGATTAACTATTAGAAATAAACCAATGGCAATTAACGGTACTGCCAAAATTGATGAAGCTTGTGCCAAAATTAAAGAATAAACCGAGCTCCCAAAATTACTTGTCGCATAAGTTGCAATTGCCATTCCAATAAATAAAATTAATATTGTAAATAGCTTAGGCATCTTTTCATTCATAGATTTTCCCAGTCCCAAACTATCCGACAAAAGGCCTCCACCGATTACTGCATTTACAATAAGTGATGAGAAAGAAGCAGAAATAAAACCAAAGGCAAATATATATTTCGCATAATTACCTAAAAGCACTTCTAATTGTATAGCCATATCAGCTGCGGAGTTAACAGATATTCCTAATGGTTTTAAGGTTGCAGCAGCTGTTACAATAACTAATATAGACATCGCTGCCAACAAAAAGACTCCAAAGTTGGAATCTCTAATCCCTTTATCCATATCATTAACTTTCCATCCTTTACCCTGAACCAAATAAGATTGATATAAGGCACCATTAAGCACGAATGTGGTTCCAATAATCGCTGCCAGTTGATTAAAATTCATTAGAGAAGATGCTCTAGGAACAAAACCAGAAACTATAGCAGCATGGTCTGGTTTAATAAAGACAAGATTAACAATAAAAGTGATAATCATAAGTATAACTAAAAACATCATCAGTTTTTCCAAGGTCTTATATAAATTTTTAGTAAAAAAAATTAAAATTATTGCTAAGGGTGTAAATAATAATGGCCAAAGCCTAGCATTAACGCCTGTTATGGCTTCCATCCCCATACCTACCCCTAAATTATTGCCAAACTGAAAACTTAAAGCTGCAAAGAAAGAGCTTACTCCAATTACCATAGAAAGCCATTTTCCGTACTTTTCAGCAATTACTTCTAATATTGATTGCTTATTCAACACGCCGAAACGGGTACTCATATTAATGTATACAATCATAAAAATAGTTGCTATAAAAACTACCCATAAAACATCATATCCCTGAGTTGCCCCAATTTTTGTAGAAATTGTTATACTGCCAGGCCCTAAAACTACAGCAGCCATAATAAAAGCCGGGCCCATAGTCTTAAAAATATTTTTAACTTTCTGAATCATTTCATATAATTTTTCTATTGATTTCTTATTGATTCCCCTATTATTATAGAATGATTTGAAACAATGCTTTTGCATAAAAGCCAAAAGCCTTTAATAATAAAAAATGGGTTTTACGGAATATTTTCAAAAGATGTCTTCACTTTTCCTGCTTCTTATTTTTCTTGTTAATAAAAATGGCCCTCAAAAAATATTCTATGCAATATATAGTTATTATTTCAAATAAATATAAAAATCATATCACAAATAAGCTTCATTTAGTTCTTTTTTTTAAAAAAAACTTATTTTTAATTTGTTTTTAAATTTCATTTCATTACTTTTATTAAAGTTTACAATGTTTTTTGAGAGTTGAACAATGACTATCAAATTAATTTAAAAATTAAGTAGTTGTTTTCTTAAATGATAGCATGTGAATGGTTAAAATGGAATGAGTATTTAATTTATCCTTTTTACTCTAAAATAAAAAATTTCTTGAAAACGACTATCTCTGTGGCAAGCGGTCGAGGTATACCTAAACTCGGTACAAGTTTGTCCGGTTTCATTTTGTCCTCAACGCCAAAAATCGAAATTTTCTGTTTTACCTCACCGAGAACTGCAAAAAAACAGTTCCGACCTCTCCCAAGGAGAGGTGAATAGGAAACCTCGACGCAAGCATCAGGGGATTTTTAGATTTTAACCTAAAAATGACTAAACACCAATTGAAGTAGTATAGTTCGTTTTTGAATAAATATTAACCTAAGAAAAAAGATATGTTTTAATTATAATTTGAGTTAGTTTAGTTAGTTTTGAATAGGGGTTTAATTTTTTTTAAGCTCCTATTTATTTAAGTGATATACTAATTGCCTTAATCCCCCTACAATATTAATGTTTTTGTAAAAGTACCTGCCAAAAATTTAATCCAGCATCTTTTTAGGAGGATTGGTTTCCCAAAGGGGTTCCAATTCCCAGCTAATTCTATTAAAATAATTCCATACCTAATCCATGCTAATGAACAATACTCAACATTACTTCTTTATGTATAAAACCATCTTTTCAAAATATCTTCAACAAGATCATGACTACCATCTAAATCAAGATACTTATTGCCTTGGCACACAAATGTTGCCAACATACTACCACATTTCATCTGCTTTATTTAGAAAACAACCAAAAGGTTTCGGAATGGAAGCATATTTTATAGCGCTAATATTATTTATAAGGCTTTTATCGGTCAATTACATTTCACAAAATTGGTTATTGGTTTTGTAAAGAACCCACTCGTTTCAAACTTTAATGGGTTGTTCAATTAATTTTAAGTTCAGGTTTTTAGTTGCATTAATAAATTTTTGCGATTCAGAAATATTGTAACCTTGATTAGCATCTACCCTGATTATTAGATTGCCAAAGTTTTCATAGACCCATATTGTTCTCTAAATATCAATATCAATTTTTTGTCCAATCTTAATTTTTACAATTTTAAAACCAAGCTTGTCATATTCGTTTGCCTCTCTAATTGTATATTAAAAGTCAATGGTTACAGAAGAAGCTAAAGAATCAAAATATCATCTATTAACACCTACCATTGGAATCCCTATTAACTTACAAAATACATTATATAAAACAACATCCTAAATAACCCATGTTTCTGGTTTACTAAGAAAAGCCATATTAATATCATGAATTATTTCTTTAAAATATCTAATATATCTACTGACAAATGATTAACAATAATCCAATTGCAGTTTCAAAGAACATCTGAAGTAAACTCTCCTACAAAACTTGCATCTGGATTAACAGAACCAATTCCAAGACCATTGGCAATTGCTTGGCGAATAATGAACTACCCCGAGTCAGAGCCATCGAGGTATCAAGTGGAAAAAAGTTTATTTTTAATTGATGAAACCCTAAGGTTTTCAAACTTTCCACTTAACCCCGACGCAGAGCGTCGAGGAATTCTATAGATTAATTAATAATGAATCCGACAAAATCTCTCTGGTGTTACCACATCTATAACAAGATAATCTATAAGTTTAAATGTATTAATAACTTCCTCTACCGATGTAATTAAGGGAGTATTTCTATGCGCCATCAAGAAACTCGCATTCATCCAGACCGGCAGAATTAGTTTTTATTACAGCAAATCCTTCAAAACGCTCCGATCCTCCAATTAAATCATGAGCTGCTTTTGCATATTCTGATTAAAATAAGTCATCTGTAGCGATTATAATTTTAATAAAATGAGGTTACTCAACAATAAATTTACCGCTCATCATCGCGTAATGACCAGGGAAGCTACATAAAAACTGGTAAGTTCCTGCGGCAGGAGCCTCAAATTCAATGATAGTAACTTGACCTCCACCAATCAAATTGGTATGAGCAATAATATCTTGAGAATCTTTTGGAATATACTCATTATCTCTTTCATTAGCTGCTTTAATGGCAAACGCAACTATATCAGTTCCACTTTTCAATAACACAAAGTTATGTCCCATCACGTTAATATCTAATTTCCCAAGATGCCTTAAAGTTAATTTTACTTTTTGTCCAACTTCAACTTTTATCTCTTTTGTGTTGAACTGCATTAAATCATTAGACGTTAAAACAACATTCGCAACTGCATCTTCATCTTTACTGTTCTTAGATTTTACTTGTGAATTTGTACTCTCATAGGTAAAACCTTTTTTCATTTTCTCTTCTTTATTTCCACAATTAAATAATAAAATTGTCGAAAAAAGAGCTAATACTTGAATTCTAATAAATTTCATGTTTTACAATTTTACAGATTTAACCAAAATACGCCTATAGTAGTGAACTTGTTGTATTATTCTTATTTTTTAAACAGATTAAATATCAAAAATTTTCAACTTAAACTTTCTTTTTCCTTCTTTAATATTATTACCACAAATTATAATAGACATAACCTTTATGAAGCTTCCATAGCATAACATTTATAAAACACCCCATCAAGACAACAAAAACTATGACCATTGCTTTTCTAAATATTTTATTAAATCTATTTACTTTTTATTATTGTTAATCAAAAATTGTAATCGATTACAAAAATACTAATTAATATATTAATGAAACCATAATTAATAGCACAAATAATGTATTTTTATAAGAATTTAAATTAAAAGGGGTTGTATGAAAAAAAAAACCACCATTTATGATATAGCAAAAAAACTTAATCTAACCGCTGCTACTGTCTCAAGAGCATTAAACAACAATCTGAAAATAAGCGAGAATACACGTAAGCTGGTTCATGAAACTGCAATCAAAATGAATTATGAGCAAAACAGGCTTGCTTTGGCATTAAAAAGTGGTAAAAGTTTTAATGTTGGCGTAATTGTACCTCGTATTGATAATCATTTTTTTGCTTCTGTAATTAGAGGGATTGAAGACGTATTATATCCTCAAGGATATCATGTAATCATTTGTCAAACTCATGATCAGGAGGCTTTGGAAATTGGTAATATAAACTCACTGCTTAATTTACAGATTGATGGTATTTTAATGTCCATATCCAATGCCAAGTTAGAACATATTGATAGTTTTAATAATTTACTAAAAAAGAATGTGCCTTTAATATTTTTTGATAGAACAAAGGATATCAAAGGGGTGAGTTCAGTAACTATAGACGATTTCAAAGGGGCTTACGATACCACTAAACATTTAATTGATCAAGGCTGTAAGCGTATAGCGCACTTTTCTAATGATCGTTTATTAGAAATTTTCAAAAACAGGTATTTAGGGTACAAGCAAGCCATTATTGATAATGGGCTTGAATTTGACGAAAACTTGGTTATTGAAACTACAAGTAAGGTAGAAGAAGGAAGAAAAGCAGCTAGATTGTTTTTAGATATGGCAAACGGTCCTGACGCCATTTTTTCATCAAGTGATTTTGTCGCTTTAGGAGCTATTCAAGAAATAAAAGCACAAGGTTTAAGAGTCCCTGAAGATATTTGTGTTGCTGGTTTTGCAAATGAACCTTTCACAAAATTTATGGAACTATCCATAACCTCAGTTGATCAATTTCCCTTAGAAATGGGAAGAACGGCCGCTCAAATATTTTTGGAAGAAGTAAAAAACACAAAAGAGAAAAGGACGGAGAAGAAAGTGGTGTTAACCCCAAAATTAATTATAAGAAAATCTTCTTTAACATGAATGATACTAATAGATGACGAAAATACTCACAAAACAATTTCTTTCAAAAATATAACTATTAAAAAAAATCCTGATATTTATTGATGTTTGTATTCTGAAAAATATTTTAAAATTATATTTTTTTTATTATAAAGACACGCCTCTACGCCAAGGTATAAAATCATTTTGATTTAATAATTTTGCTTTCGTTTTAATATTCCCACTTGCAACATCAATTATAAAGTCAAATATTTCATCTGCCATTTCTTCTATTGTTTTCTCTCCACGAATAACAGCTCCAGTTTCAAAATCAATAATATCAGGCATTCTTTCTGCAAGTTCCGTATTGGATGATACTTTAATGACTGGTGCAATCGGGTTTCCTGTAGGTGTTCCTAAACCCGTTGTAAATAAAACCACGTTAGCTCCTGAACCAACTAGTCCGGTTGTACTCTCAACATCATTTCCTGGTGTGCATAATAAATTAAGACCTGGTTTATTGATATATTCACCATAGTCTAATACACTTACTACCGGTGATGTTCCTCCTTTTTTGGCTGCTCCTGCAGATTTCATAGCATCTGTAATTAGACCATCCTTGATGTTGCCTGGTGATGGATTCATATCAAATCCTGAACCAGCATCTACAACGGATTTCTCATAAGCTTTCATCAGGTCTAAAAATTTCTTTCCGTCATTATCTTCTACACATCTATTAACAAGTTCTTGTTCAACACCACATAATTCTGGAAATTCAGCTAAAACTGCTGTTCCTTTTAAGGCTACTATTAAATCTGAAACCGCCCCTAAAGTTGGGTTTGCTGAAATTCCTGAAAAACCATCTGAACCACCACACTCTAAACCTATTCTCAGTTTTGATAATGGCGCTGGTTTTCTTTCAATTTTATTTGCCTCTTTAATGGCCGCAAATGATTCTTTCACAATGGTAGATAGCATCTCATCTACGGTTCCCATTTGTTGCTGTTCATAAATTAAAACGGGCTTTTTTAGATTCTGATTTATTGTATTTAATGCGTCTTGAAATATACTTATTTGTAAGTTTTGGCAACCTAAACTTAAGACTGTAGCACCCGCCACATTTGGATTATTGACATAACCTGCTAATAATTTAGCTAAACTTTCAGAATCTTGACGGATACCTCCACATCCACCAGAGAGTGTGATAAATTTAACATCAATATTTTCAAAAACATCATCCTCTTGTTCTATTACTTCTGTTTCTTCAACACCGCTTACCAGTGAGCGAAGCAACATTTGATGCGGATTAGGCTTTTGTTTTATTAACTCTTTTTCGAATATCTCTTTTAGCGTTTCAACATTTCTATTTTCACAGAATACTAATGGAAAAAATAACCAAACATTTTCAGTTCCTACTTGCCCGTCTTCTCTATGGTAGCCCATAAAAGTTCTACCTTTCCACTTTTCTACATTTGGTGCTGTCCAGTTAAAAGATTCTGTTTTACCATATACTTTTTCACTTTGATGTTTTACATTTTTAATAGTTAATACATCTCCCTTTTCTATAACGCCATTTGCCGACCCTACAAGAACACCATACATAATAATTCTATCTTCAGATTCAAATCGTTTTAAAGCTATTTTATGCTTTGATTTTACGTCTGACAATACTTCTATATCTTCGCCTTCAAAAGACACCACATCACCAGCCTTTAAATTAATTAGAGCAACAGCTATATTATCGGTAGTATTTACTTTTAAAAGTTTCTTATGCATCCTAATTCCTTAATAGTTAACTCAAAAATTAATACGTTTTATTGTAATTTACATAACCTTCTTCTACGCCATTAGTTTCAATTTCTTTTAAAGCTAAAGCAACAGCTTTGGTTAAGCCTTCTACTTGTGTTAAATCTTCTCCCCAATATGTTTCTATACTTAAAATATTTTCTGCTACAGTATTTAAATTATTAGACTCCCATATTTTAGTCAAACTAGTAACGACAGCTTCGTTATCATTAACAGGCAAAACTTCACCTTTCCATGTGCCTTTATAAAATCTTATTAAACAAGCAAAAGCAAATGTTAAGTTGGTTGGTAATTTGCCATGTATCTTAACATACCCTAATAAACTAGGTAACACCCTTACTTTAAACTTTGAAATTGAATTTAAAGCAATACTTGATAGGTTATGAATAATGAAGGGATTTCTAAAACGGTCGAAAACATCATTAGCAAAATCTTTCAACTCCTCTTTATTCATATCAAGTGTATCAATAATTTCTTCAAAAACGACTTTCTGAATAAACTCTCCTGTAAAACTATTATCGACTGATTCTTTTACTGTTTCATTTCCATAAAGTAAAGAGAAAGTTACCATAGCTGTATGCGCTCCATTTAAAATACGTACTTTTCTGGTTCTGTAAGGTTGTATATCATCAACTATCTTAACATCTAAGTCCGTTTTCTGAAATGGTAATTTCTTTTTCAATGCTTCTCCTCCTTCAATGACCCATAATAGAAAAGTTTCAGCAGAAACAATTAATTTATCTGAATAATCTAACTGAGCATTATAGGACTCTATTTCATCTTTAGGATACCCTGGAACAATTCTATCGACCAAAGTATTATGAAAAGAGCAAGAATTTAACAACCATACTTTAAATAATTCATCAAGTCTCCAGTCATTACAATGTTTTAATATAATATCTTTTAACGTATCAGAATTATAATTAATAAGTTCACATGGAATAATTGTTAATCCTTTTCTAAAATCTCTATTAAAATATTCAAACCTTTCATATAAAAGGCGCGTTAATTTTGCAGGGAAAGAACTTGGAGGCTGCATTTCAAACTTGTCTGTAGAAACATAAGTTATTCCAGCTTCAGTAGTATTTGAAATAATAAATTCTAACGATTCTTCTTTGGCAAGGCTCAAATAATCTTCAAAATCTGTATATGGATTTATGCCTTTTACAATAGTATCAATCAGTTTTTGCTCTTCAATTAGTTCTCCATTTTTAACACCCTTCATAAATAAAGTGTACAAACCATCTTGGTCATTAAGCATATTTATTAAGCCTTTGTCAATGGGTTGTACTACGGCAATACCTGCATTAAAATCTGCACTTTTATTTAGTTCGTAAATTGCATAGTCCACAAAGGCTCTTAAAAAATTACCTTCACCAAATTGTACTATTTTGATAGGATATCTTTTTTCTAATCCAAGATTTTTCCTTTTTAATTTCATTTGTGTATTCATTAAGTTTCTTTATTATTTTATAAACCAAATAACCTTGGTAAGAACATTGATATTTCTGGTATAAAACTTATCAGCATTAAGACAGCTACCATGATTGCTAAAAACGGAAGCAAGGGCCTTATAACCTGTGTGACCGAAACTTTTGCCACGCCACTACCAACAAAGAGCAGAGTTCCAACAGGTGGCGTACAAATACCTATACATAGATTTAATACGATAACAATTCCAAAATGTACGGGGTCCATTCCTAAAGTAGTAACCACCGGAAGAAAGATTGGTGTAAATATTAATACCGCAGGGGTCATATCCATAAAAGTTCCAACAACCAATAAAATAATATTGATGGCTAAAAAGATGGCAACCTTATTATTTAAAGATTCTAATAAAAAAGTGCTTATCATTTCAGGAATACCTTCAAACGAAAATAACCAAGACATGGCCATAGAGGTACAAATTAAAAACATAACAACAGCCGTTGTTTTCCCACTAGACAGAAGTACTTGAGGAAAGTCTTTCATTTTCATATCACCATATATCAACGACAATACTGCGGCATATAATACCGCAATTACTGAAGCTTCAGTTGCTGTAAAAATGCCAGCTACAATGCCCCCAACAACAATAACTAACAACGATAAACTAAAAAAGGCTTTTCTAAAATACACCCAAACTTCAAATAAAGTAGCACGTTTATCTTTTGGATAACCTTTGCTAATTGCTATAAAAGCGACATATCCCATAATGGCAAAACCTAATAAAATACCAGGTAAATATCCTGCGATAAATAACGCAGCCACTGATGCCGTACCGCCACTTGCTAAAGCATATACAATGAGAATATTACTTGGTGGAATAAGTAAGCCTGTTGTAGATGCTGTTATATTTACTGAAGCACTTAAGGTTCTAGGATAACCTTCATCTTCCATTCTGTCGGTCATAATCGACCCAATTGCAGATGCTGCAGCAACAGCGGACCCAGAAATGGCGCCAAATAACATGGATGCTAATACGTTAACATAGGCCAAACCTCCTGGTAAACTTGCAACCAAAGATTTGGCGAAATTAATGAGTCGATTTGCTATACCGCCTTGTTTCATTATCTCTCCTGCCAGAATAAAAAATGGAATTGCTAATAAAGCAAAACTATCTATACCCGTTGTCATTCGTTGGGCAATAGTTGTTATACCAGGCATTTTCTCTATGTTCAATAATAAACTTAACGTTGTGGCTATACCAATACTGTAAGCTACAGGAACCTTCAACAATAAAAGGCTAAAGAAACTCACAAACAAAACGATAATACTTAAAACTTCTATACTCATAATTAATTATTGGTTTTGTAAATATTTGAAATGTGATATACTGAAAAGCACATAATTAGCAAACCACTAAAGGGCATAACAGCATATACATAACCCAAAGGAATGCGTAATGTTCCAGAAAGTTGTTCTAAATGTAAGGTTGTGTAAACTAAGTTTAAACCTCCAATAACCATTACAATCAAAGCAAAAAGAAATACAAAAATTTCGATAAGGACAGATGCTTTTCTCTTGTTAGCCCCCGATAACTTATCGTACAAAAAATCCATAGAGAGATGCTCTTTTTTGGCATTAAGGTATGCCGCACCGATAACTGTCATCCAGATTAATGAAAATCTAGCAAACTCCTCGGTCCAAGTAAAAGATGTTCCTAATATATATCTTGAAAACACTTGAAATAAAACATCCAATACTAATAGCGCAAAAATGGAAATCATAAACCATTCAAGAATTTTATTTACTTTATTAAAAATAGAACCTGATTTGCTCATAATTATTGGTTTTTAATTTGAGTTACAATCGTAGCCATTTCTGGAAATTCCTTAATAAATTCTTCTACCACTGACTTTGATTTTTCGGCAAATAAGGATTTTTCTGGAATGATAACTTCTACTCCTGCTTTTTTAGCAATGTTCATCGATTCCTCGACAGATTCATTCCAGAATACTTTTTGAGCTTGAGATGATTCATCTGCAGCTTCTTGTACCCATACCCTTTCTTCTTCAGAAAGTTTTTTCCAAAACTTAGTTCCTATAACGAGAACATCTGGCACAGATGAATGCTGATCTAAAGTATAATATTTACTAATTTCATAATGATTTGATGACACAAACGATGGTGGATTGTTTTCTGCGCCATCTACAACACCTTGCTGAATGGCCGTATATAACTCACCATAAGATATTGGTGTTGCAGAGCCCCCCATAGAGTTAACCATATTTATAGCCATTTGATTATTCATTACTCTGATTTTAAGCCCTTCTAAATCTTCTGGTGTTCTAATTGCTTTTTCACTTGTGTAAAAACTTCTGCTTCCGGCATCATAATAACACAGACCACGCAACCAAAATTTGCTTCCTTTTTCTAATATTGATTTCCCTATATCTCCTTCTAAAACATCAAATTGATGTTGTTTACTTCTAAATAAATAAGGGATTCCTAAAATATGATACTCTGGCACAAAATTAGACAAGGTAGCTGCGCTTACTTTTGTAGCTGCCACACTTCCTATTTGCAACAATTCTAAAACTTCTCTTTCCGAACCTAATTGCGCATCTGGGAAAATTCTAATTTCAAGTGTTCCTCCAGATTTTTTTGTTAATGCTTTTTGAAATTCTAATATCCCCTTATGAACTGGATGGGTTTGTGGCAAAGTATGCCCTAAGTATAGTACTTTCTTCTCTTCTTGCTTATTACAAGACGAAAAGCTAATAACAAGTATTGCTATAAGTTGTATTTTATATTTCATCTAAATTATTTTAATTAATGATTATAACATTGAAATTCATATTTCTACCTATTAATCATTTAAAATTAAAATATTCTTTTGCGTTATTATAACTAATGTCTGAAACTATCTTTCCAATCCATTCCATTTCTTCTTTAGGTAACTCACCTCTCTTAATTTCATCTCCTAAAAGATTACAAAGTACACGCCTGAAATACTCATGCCTTGGAAAAGAAAGAAAACTTCTTGAATCCGTTAACATGCCTATAAAACAACTAATTAATCCCATGTTTGAGAGTGCATTCATTTGCTTTGTCATGCCTTCTTTTTGATCTAAAAACCACCAACCTGAACCAAACTGCACTTTACCTTTTACACTACCGTCATTAAAGTTACCAATCATTGTGGCCATCACTTCGTTATCGGCTGGGTTCAAATTGTAGATTATGGTTTTTGTTAATTTATCCTTACTATCTAAAAAATTTAAAAATTCAGAAAGGCTTTTTGCTTGAGGATAATCACTAATTGAATCCCAACCTGTATCTGGACCAAGAATACGCAACATACGCGCATTATTATTTCTTAGTGCTCCTAAATGAAATTGTTGCACCCAACCAAATTCATGATAAGCTTCAGCTAAAAATAGTAAAATTGCACTTTGAAATTTTAAAGCTTCTACATCGCTTAAACAGTCATTATTTCTTTTTTTCTTAAAAATGGACTTCACTTCATTTTCTCTAAACTCCTCAAAGTAAATTTGATCTAATCCATGATCACATAAACAACAGCCATTATCATTAAAGAATTGTATTCGCTCCTTTAATGCCTCACAAAGATCTTGGTATGAGTTAATCGTAATATTTACAATTTTTCCCAGTTCATCTATATACTCATTAAAACCTTCTGCAGAAATAAGTATAGCCCTGTCTGGTCTAAAAGCAGTATTTACTTTAAAATTTAAATTATTGTTTTTAATTTGTTTATGGTACTTTAAATCATCCACAGGATCTTCAGTGGTACACACAACCTCTACATTCATTTTCCTAAGTAGGTTCTGACAACTATAATCTATAGTATTTAATTTTTCCTTCGTTTCTTCATAAATCTTTTCTGCGGACGATTCATTTAACAAATCATAAATATCAAAATGCCTTGCTAACTCAAGATGGCTCCAATGATATAAAGGGTTGCGCATAGTATAGGGAACCGTTTTTGCCCAATGAAGAAACTTTTCTTTATCACTTGCTTTACCTGTTATATAACTCTCATCAATTCCCAATGTACGCATCGCTCGCCACTTATAATGGTCGCCATTTATCCACACTCTTGTTAAATTATTATAAACTTTATCTTCAAAAATTTCTTGAGGTGGTAAATGATTGTGGTAATCGATTATGGGTTGATCTTTAGAATAATCATGGTACAATTCCTCAGCGTAAATATTCTCTAATAAAAAATTGTCATGTATGAATTTTACACTCATAATTCATTTTCAGGAATTAATCTTCGTTTGATGGTTTTCCAATAGTTGCCAATATTCCACCATCTACATATAAAATATGTCCATTTACAAAATCACTTGCTTTTGCTGATAAAAAGATTGCTGCTCCAGCCAAATCGTTAGGGTCTCCCCATTTACCAGCTGGCGTTCGATTGATAATAAAATCGTTAAAAGGATGGCCATCAATGCGGATAGGTTCGGTCTGTATAGTTGCAAAATAACCTGGTCCAATACCATTTATTTGAATGTTATATTTAGCCCATTCGGTAGCCATATTTTGAGTAAGCATTTTTAATCCCCCTTTTGCTGCAGCATAAGCACCAACACTATTGCGCCCTAATTCACTCATCATCGAGCAAATATTAATTATTTTTCCTTGCTTACGTGAAATCATTCCTTTTACGACGTGTTTGGAAACAATAAACGGGCTCACCAAATCTATATCAATAACTTCCTTAAAATCGGCAACTTCCATATCCATCAATGGCGTGCGTTTTATAATTCCTGCATTGTTTATTAAAATATCGATACTTCCAACTTCGACTTCTATTTTAGCAATGGCCGTTATAACTTCTTGCTCATTGGTAACATTAAATTTGTAACCTTTAGCATCAATTCCTTCTTTTTGATATTTTGAAACTGCGATATCTATTTTTTCTTGTGAAGAATTTCCATTCACTATGATAGTGGCTCCTGCTAAACCCAAACCTCTAGCCATTGCCATTCCCAATCCGTGGGTGCTTCCAGTAATCAGCGCAATTTTGCCTTCAATATTAAATAAAGTGACACTCATGTTTTTATCTTAAATCGGTTATTTTAGAAACTTCCATATCACAATAATCCAGGTTTTCACCAGCCATTCCCCAAATAAAGTTATAGCTTGACGTTCCAGAACCGCAATGGATTGACCATGGTGGAGAAATTACAGCTTGTTGATTGCCTATCCATATATGACGAGTTTCTTGTGGTTGTCCCATAAAATGACAAACAGCTTGATTCTCTGGAATATCAAAATAAAAATAAACTTCCATTCTGCGGTCATGAATGTGAGCAGGCATAGTATTCCATACACTTCCTGTTTTTAATTCGGTCATTCCCATTTGTAATTGACAAGTAGTTACAATTCCTCCAATGATCATTTGATTTACCGTACGATGATTAGAAGTTTTTAACGAACCCAATTCCAGTTTGTTTGCTTCAGCTTTACTTACCTTTTTCGTTGGATAAGCTAAATGCGCCGGAGCAGAATTTAAATAATATTTTGCAGGATTATTTATGTCGTCACTTTTAAAAATAACCTCCTTAATTCCTCTTCCAATATATAAGGCATCCTTTAAATCCAATTGGTACTCTTTTCCATCAACTAATATTGTTCCCTTTCCTCCAACATTGATAATCCCAATTTCTCTTCTTTCTAAAAAATAGTTGGCTTTTAAAAGCTCTATTGGCTCTAGGGTCAAGGGTTGTAATGGTACGGCAGATCCTGCAATATATCTATCATAATGCGAGTAAGTCAAATTAATTTTACCCTTTTCCATTAAGTTATTAATTAAAAACTCTTCTCTCAATCTTTGGGTATCATAAAACTTAACAGCTTTGGGACTTGATGCGTATCTAAAATTATAATCTATCATTGTAAAATGTATTATGTAATCGATTACACAAATATAATATAAATTATTTCATATATAAGTTTTTATATATAAATTCGCTCCAGAGCAAAATGTGCTGAAAACCAGATTCACAGACTATTATAAAGAAAATTAATAATAACAATTTTATAGTTGGTGCATTGATATAATCTTTAAGTATTCATTTTTGAAAAACTAAAATCAAAATTTTTGAAACAGAAATTGTTGTGAATAAAATTGTAATAATGCTCTTTTATTTGTTTTTAAAATGCACAACGAGTATGTGTATATATAAAATTTTTAATGTTTTCAAATCAATTTACTAATTCATATTCATCAGTATTTCAAATAATAAATTAGATGAACTACTTAACAAACATAATATTCACCTCCCTTTAAACCTTCTCAAAATTTAATCTCAAAGATTCTTGCTTTTATTAAAATATGGGGCAAACGGGCAAGATTAAAAACAGATTTTGTCATTAAAAAACACCTTTATAAATCTGTCTATAATGAATTTATTGATCAAAACCGAAAAGATATTGCTACGACTGCCCTTGAAAAAAAGTATATTGAAGAGTTAGATCTATATCAAGAAAATGAGGATGAGCAGAAATTAGTGGAATTGATCAATATTGTAAAACAGCAAATTGAGTTACTCCCTCCAAAGTGTAAAGAAACGTTTTTGTTAAGCCGTCATGAAGGTTTAACAAACGTAGAAATTGCCATATATTTAAACATTTCCACAAAGGCAGTTGAATGCCAGATGACTAGAGCTTTTTCAACTATTCGTAAAAAAGTAGGCGAAAAATTGCATACCATTTTATTTTTACTTTTTGGAAGGCATCCTAGACGGAGTCAATTAATTTAATGAAATTCACTATATATTCAATTTTACATGCTGCAAAATAAAATTATGATTCTCTATTTTCCAAATAAAGATTGCGCCTCTCTATGAATGCGTTTAAAGTTTCTCTTGAGGTCTTTCTTTGAAGATTTTTTTGCTTTTGGGAGCTTCTTTGTAATGTCCTGTAATTTGAATTGCACCCTTTGATCATCGCCATCAGCAAAGCTTATAAATTCCCCAGGTTTTAGTTTAAAGAAAATATCGGCTCGTACTTTTGAGACTTCCTTTTCCCCTTTGGTGACTCGGGTATCAAAATTCAGATTATGTCCTTTATTGATGCTGGTCGTTTTCATTTTAATAAGTTCAAAAAAGCGCTCGTAGTATTTTGCGGTGTCTGGGTCATTCACTTTTCCAAAAAATTGATAAGATAGATTGCTTAATATTGCTTTACTGACTTTATCGCCATACATGATATCATTTTGTACTTTGTCCTGCATCACATAAATGGTCGCAATATTATAGCTTCGCAAGGTAGCCGGAATACGTTGCATGTTCAAGAGCCGAATGGTAGATGCTTCTTCCATCAACAAAAAAGAAGGCTTTTGGTGTCGCACGCTCATTTGTTTGGTAATGGTATGCATAACTGTTGCAATAAGCGGTGCATAAGCGGTCTCCAACTTAGGGTTATTGACCACTGAAATAACACCTGCTTTTTCCTGCCCGTTAATATCCAAAGGCACTTCATCAGCTGATAAAGCCATAAAAGCTTTTTTGGAGCTGATCTTTTTTAAGGCATTGGATAGGGTGCTTTTTACCCCTGCCGTTTGACGGTCAGAACCCTTACCACTAATAAAGGCATTGGCCATACCTTTGGATGTTAAATCAGATTCCAAAAGGGTGATAAGACTATCAGTATCCAAATACTGATAGATGGCAATCAAATGTGGCAGGGTGCAATACTCTGGGTGGTTTGTTCTGAGAATCCAGATTAGCCCTCCTATAATCCCTTCAGCAGCATCGGTAAAGAATTTACCTGATGCATTGGAAGCAGTTTCCTTTTGTTCCAATAAATTTTCTATCAGAACCCGTGAGACTTCATTGACACTCTCTTCATTTTCCATATACCTTGCTGCAATGGGATTGACACGATGGTAGATGGTATTCAAAGAAATGATATAAAAAGGAATGTCTTGGGCTTTAAAAAGCGGATAGGCCATTTCGGTAATTTCAAAATCCTTATAATCATGGATGACACCTGAAAACCTATACTCACTAAAATGTTGCATAAAATTATAAACCACACTTTCTGTTTTCCCACTTCCTGCTGCTCCTATAATGGAGGCACCTCGTTTGATATTTTGGATGACTAGCTTGCCCCGTTTCAGCTTGAAATGTACTTGATACATTTTTTCGGAAGGCTGAGAATTCTCCCTTTCATGGAGAAAGACATACATAACTAAATTAATAAGCAATAAAGGACACCCAGCCGCTAGAGCAGTCTTATTTAGAAATGTGGGCGATGTTAAAAAAAGGATTCCAAAACCACTTAGGAGCAATACTAAATTCAAGGCAAAAGCATATTTAGACAGTTTATAAAGCGCATAAAAAAGAGCAGACGCCGTGAGTAGAGTCAGTAAAATGATGGTAAGACTAAAAGATTGCATAGTATTTGTTTTTTAAATGAATAATTAGATCCCAATGGATCCTGATTTTATCGCGATATCGATGCCACGTTTTAAGGTTCTGATGGCTTTAAGTGCAAGCTGTACTTGATTGGTTGGAATATCAACAATGGGAACGCCTGCCTTTCCAAGTATTTTAAAAGCCACAGCTTTTTCATGGGTGGGCAGTCCCATTAGCGTTGAAAAGTACACATTGGGATTTTTGATAAAGGCCTTTTTAGCATGGTAGGATTCGGCGTAATTACGTTTGTAACCAAAGGTTTTATCAAAGGTTTTTTCGGCTTTGGAAAAAAAGATATCCCTGTCAAAACCACGTTTTACCAACTTCCCATCGATCATGACATTAGAAGCCTTGTATTTACTGCCAGGAGATAAACTTACCGAGTTGGACGCATCCTTACGGCTCACAATAATGTGGATATGGCTTTGGTTACCTGCCTTATTCATACCTTGCACGATACGTTTTCCATGTTGTTGGTGTGGTGCACTGCGTTCGAGTTTGGCTATTTGCAGCTCGTTCTTTTTGACACTGCCTTCTAATGTGCCTTTCTCTATCTTTCGGACATCTTGCTTTAGTTTTAAGATTTTAGAAGCAAAAGGTTGATTTTCTATAACCTGTTTATCTGTACCTTTAAAATGCCTCGTGTGTTCAATTTTGGCATAATATTTAATATCATTAATTGTTATTGGCTTGCCATTGATTTCACGATTAAAAGCAGTGACATAATCTTTCATCAATTCACGGGTGTAGTGTTTTAAATCTGTATTTTGTAATTGTTTTAATTCGCGTTGGCTCGGACTTACGGTGATGGAATAAAATTTAGGTTCTATTTTTTTCAGCTTTGCGGTGTTGCCATCGATATTCTTGATGACTTCTTTAGCGGAAAAGACATCGCCATATTGGTTAAAAAAATGCTCACGTTCTTCAAGAATAACACCTTGGTTTTCTTTCTCTAAATAGTCCACAAAATCTGAAACACTTTGTGAAAAATTGTTGCCCAATGTTTGTGCTGAAATACTGATATACATAGGGTATATTTTTATTATTTTTTAAGGATTGATGGCTTCTTTTTTTTGGTCTCTTTTCCCATAAGCAAAGGTTTCTTTTTAGGTTCGGCTTCTTTAAACAAGGATTGCATCATGGCGACTGTGGGTTTGGTTTGATTTTTCTCTATGTCCTTCATGATGGCAATCATCCCATTAATTCTTTTTTTGATGAGGCTCTCCAGTGTTTGCATTTGTGGACCTATAGATTCCTTTGGAGAGATGCCATTGCTTTCAAAAAACTCTATCATGAGTAACAAAGTCATCGAATTAGACGCTCCCATTTTTTTACTAAAAGCCCTAAATTTTTTAGCCGTTGCACATTTAAAACTTATGGTAGTAAATGCCTCTTTTTCGTGTCCTCGATCCATTTTTACTCTAAAAACTTGTTGATTTTACTGGGCTGAACGCATTTTTACTCTAAAAACGAATCCAAAATTGTTCCTTTGAATTTTTATATTGATTTTAATAAACTGAATTTCAGTATTTTATGAATTTTAAAATTATCGTAACCTCGCAGCGCGGGTTACCCTCTTGCTTATCCATATTTTGTCCCGTAGGGACCAAAATTTTCCAAACCCATCGTTTTCAACGATGCGCTTTTTTGGGCTTGCTAAAGACCTGATTTTTTATTTTGATGTTTGTTTATTGCACCTCAAATAAAGAAACCTGCATCTGTTTAAAATAAGCTGAAAACCCTTTTAAATATAGGTGTTTCATAAGCTAATAGAAAATGGGTTTTGCACCCAAATGGTATCAAATTAGAGCAACAAATATGAATTTTTTGAAGAATGAAATTTAGGACGTCAGATTTTGAAATTCTCTAGTTATTTTTTTTAAGTTTTTGACATTTTTAGGCATAAAAAAACCTTTGAGATTTCAAAGGCTTTTCATTAGGGTTTTAATTGATATGTAAATTTCAAATATTGAACACATAATGGTAGCTGTATAAATTCTTTATAGCTTCTTCTTCCAATAAAGTGTTATAATCCAAATGCTGTTTTTTGGCATAGGATTTTAGGTCGCTTCCAAATTTTTGCTCCACATCACTTTTGGAATCTTGGAGCAATCGATTTTGGGTTTCTGCATCGAGGTTGTTATAATTTAAATAGACCATGATAATTTATTTTTAATTATAGCAACCCATTATCAGCAAAGCTATAATAATTACCATCTGGTGTAATAATCAAATGGTCGAGAACATTCACGTCAAACAATTTGGCTGCTTGTTGGATTTTGTCTGTCAATTGTTTGTCTGCTTCACTAGGCTTTAGTTTATTGCTCGGATGATTGTGAGCCAAAATTACGCCTACAGATAAAGTTTTAATTATGACGGCAAATAATATCCGCATATCTACCAATGTGCCTGTAATGCTTCCTGTTGATACTTGATAAATGCCTTTAATCCTATTGGCATTATTCAATAACAATACCTTAAAGGATTCCTGTAAGCCTATGGTGTCTTGATTCCACCCTTGAAAAATCAGTTTTGCGGCATCCTCTGAACTTTTAATAGATAGTGCTTTAGAAGTGCTTAACTTTTCTCGGTAACTTATTTTTATTTCGTTAACTTTGGTTTTCATTGTTCTTTTTTTTTGAAGTTAATAATGAAAAAGAGGGTGTGTCCGTAGAAAGTAACACCCTCTTTCTTTTTGTTTACTCTGCGTTTCCTAACAGAAGTATTTCACTTACTACCACTTCGGTTACATAGCGTTTTACACCGTCCTTGTCCTCATAACTTCTTGAAGTCAATTTCCCTTCAATGGCAATCTCTTTACCTTTGGTTACATACTTTTCAATGATGTCTGCCGTCTTACCCCATGCCACTAAACTGTGCCAATTGGTATCGGTTTGTTTTTCGCCTTTACTGTCTTTGTAGTGCTCGTTTGTTGCAATAGATAAACGGACTACTTTTTTACCGTTGTGTAAGTTTGTAATGGTTGGTTCTTGTCCAACGTGTCCAATTAACTGTACTTTGTTTCTTAATGTACTCATGATTTAAAAAATTTAGATTAATATTTCCCCTATTGGATGTAAAACAGATTACATTTTATGGGGTGTTTTGTTCGATTTCTCTCGTGCAGAGCACCATGGATGACGTGGGTTTTGTCAAGACTTTTGGAATACAAATCAGGAGTGTCTGCGACGTAGCAAAATCCTTGGATTTTCAAGGCTGTAGAAACCTTATTTTTTTTCAAAACTTGTGCAGTCTTGACAAGTTCCATAAGGGCATTAGGAATTCTTTGGAACGCGTTTGCGTTGGAGCGTACAGTAAGTTAAGCGAGATAAGGAAATGGGTTCCAATTAGAAGTACTTATGCACTACCTGTTTTTCGATGCCCCGAAAAACAAATAAAGGCGTCATCCATTATAAACCCCTTAAAATACCTGAGACAAACCCTCAATTTTCAAGTAACATCTAGTAAAGCCCGGAGAAGGCTTTGCAGATGATACGGTTAAGAAAATTTAGGGTTTGGCTTTCCGATTACTATTTTGATAAATGTTCACATCAAGCGGACTTGATTCACACTTTTTACTTGGAATGAAGTGTTCCTTTCCAGCAGAGCGGAAAGGGTTTACGGAATGAAAAGTCAAAAGTGGGGATTGTGTGCAAGACTTTGATAATGAAGTTCTTTTTCTGAAATGTAGTTTTTACGGAATGCAAGGGAATGTACTGAATACATAGAAATATTCAATTTAAAAACAGATTAATTCTTGCCGTATCTTGACTCAACTCAACATAAGAATAATTATAGATACAAATGTTATTATTGGTATTTTAAGAGAGAAGTCCATTTGATAGCTATAATGTAGTATTATGTGTTAATCCTCACTTCAACTGGATTCTCTATACTTATCCTATTATAGATTTCAATATCTTTATTAATGGCTTCAAAACTAACTACAACCGAATATGGGATTTCACTTTTTAAATCCTTATCCCAACCAGCATGACCAATTATTCCCAAACAAAAACTTTCGGTTAAAATATTAGATTTGACAATAGCCCAATCTTTTTGAGAAGTATTATTATTTAATTTAACACCATTAATACCAGCGTTAGATCTAGAACCGATTACCCAAGGTATTTTCTCTTGGTTAATTGTTTCATTGTCAGATTCTTCATAGTCATCGTCGTCAATATTGGTAACTAACCTCTCTCTAAAAGCATCAATACTTTCTCCAAATTTTGATGATTGCCAATCTGCCCATCCTGAAAAATACGATCTAAAGCCTCTTCGTGTTCTTCTTGGTTTGGCTTTAAATGTTAAAGTTACCTCAATAAGAATATCATATGAATCCCCTATTCTTCTAATTTCATCTGGTATTTTAACCTCATAAACATCGGCTTTCTTTGGAACAATAATTCCTGAGCTAACAAGACTTACTCTAAAGTCGTCATTAGTTGTAGCCCTTTTTAAATTTGGTATACCATAACCAAATAATCGTATAAAGTTTAATCTAGGATTAGGATTTATGAAAACATTATTTGGCCATCTTGCAGATTGAATTATCAGAGCTTTATATAATAAAGTCGATTCTTCCGGAAAAAATTTTTGCAATTTAGCAATAATACTAGAAATTCTTGGAGCGGTAAATGAAGTGCCTATAGCATCTTTACTAGTTGAAGGGCCTCCATTTAAAGTTGACCTGATCAAATCAATATTAGTGTCTTCATTTTGCGAAATTAATGGAGTTGGTTGGTTTTTCTCAAAAACATAATCTCCTCCATATTCTACCAATTCTGGTTTGATAGATTCCCAAATACCCAAACCTGTTCTTGAAAATGATGAAGGAAAATCTTTTTCTCCAAAAGATTTTCTATCCAAATCTTCAAAAGTATCACTACATATAGAACCAACAGTTATTGATAGAAGACTATGCGAAGGATCTGCAATTCTATTTTTTCTTTTAAAAAGATAGTCAGGATATTGAGCACCAGAGCTTATTTGTGATGCTATTTCGTCTTTAAAAATATTTCCTGTGGGTAAAATGAAGAGTATATCGTTTTCAAAAATTTCTCTATCTATCGATTCAGCCCATTTAGACATTCGTGTCGTAATATGTCCTCTACTAGAAGAAATCGACATATTAAAAATTCTTGTTTTAAAAGAATTTAAATAATTATTTGCAATATCTTTAATAAGATCTGGTGGATATAAATTTGATTGTAAACTATTGTTTGAATCCAAAACGCGGGCATTTTGTACCCATGCATTAAGTTTTATTGTTCCATTTAGTGGCATAGCTTCATATAATACAGCTCCAGCGACTCATGTTCCATGTCCTCCATTGCGAACATTATCACTAGTAATTGTTTCTTCTCCCTTAACATATGAAAAGGAATGATTAGAATCTATCGCATCTTTTAACAGCAAATGCTTTTCTTGAATACCACTATCAATTATACAAACGTTTGGATCTTCAATTTCTGGTCCTTGTATTTCAAAATCAGATTGAAGAATAAATTCTTTTTCATCAATAATATTCTGTGATAAATCATCATATTCTTCAACTTCAAATAAATAAGGATAATTGAAAACTAAATCTTTTAGTCCTTTTCCACTTAACTCAACGCGACATGAAAAACTATCTGAAGAATCAACATAACTACTTATAATTTCTCCATTATGTCCAAATATGAAAGATTCTAGTTCGTCTTGTCTTTCAAATGATAATTCATCTCTTTTAATTTCAATATTTCTTTTTCTTTCCTCCCACCTAGCAACTTTTCCGTTATAAACTTCTTCAGTAATATTTGCTTCATCTCTAGCAGGATATTCAGGTATTGCTATATGACAAGCAATAGCTATGTCAATGATTAAAACTTCTGCATCATCAATTTGTTCCCACTTCTCCAATAATTCTCTGGAAAGAATATGTTCAATCCTCCATTGGTTACCAGTAACAATATCCCAAAGTTTTGCAGAAGTATTTTTATACTTACCATTCTCAGTTAAAAATTTTTCGATCTTATCCTGTAAAGA
The DNA here is from genome assembly GCF_000789235.1 of Wocania ichthyoenteri Th78. GTDB lineage: Bacteria > Bacteroidota > Bacteroidia > Flavobacteriales > Flavobacteriaceae > Wocania_A > Wocania_A ichthyoenteri. Next base: position 2,365,859 of record NZ_KN525716.1, on the reverse strand, counting down.
AGATAAATTTATATCGGCTGAAGCTCCGATTAAAAAACCATCTTTTTCTTCAGCAATAATATCAATCCCAAATGACTTAAGACTATCTGGTTTAAATACTTTTGGATCAACTTGAAGAAACAAAGGGATTGACTGAGGAATTGCAGGCATTTCTTCTGCTTTTCTTTTCTCAAAATCAGCAATCCATTTTTCTGATATACCTTTTGACTTTTCCTTAAGGTTCCTTCCGTGAGCTTCTCTATTATCTTGATTTAATATGGTCTGTTCACTAGGATTATTAACTACAGATAATTTACCCTTTCCATATGGTGAATTATATTTTCCAGAAATTCTAAATGGTAAGGAAAGATGATCAAATGCCATTAAAAATAAAGATGTTTATTGATTATTATTAAACCTAGCAAACTCTTTAATTATAGTATCAAGGTGAATTTTATTAATAATCTCAATATTATTAATTACAGATAATTTAGATGCGTTTTCTGCTATTTTAACTATTTCAGCAGAAGAAAAGCCTAATAATTTTTTTGAGTAATCTTTAAGATTCACTTCTTTAGATACTTTTGTTGCTGATAAAGTCATTTTCAATAAAGTATAAATTTCTTTTTCTTCTGGTTTCTTAACCTCTAATACTTCATCAAATCTTCTAAAAACTGCTTTGTCTAGTGATGTTTCTAAATTAGTGGTAGCAATTAATAGACCAGGTGCTTTGTATTCCTCTAGAAGAAATAGAACCATATTAACTAAACGATGCATTTCTCCAACATCCTGTCCATAGTTTCTAGATTTAGCAATGATGTCAAATTCATCTAAAAGTAAGACACAAGGAAAATCATTTATACTGTCAAAAAGTTTTTTTAGGTTAGATAGTGATTCTCCTAGAAAAGAAGAGATAACTGCTTCAAATCTCACTTTATAAAATGGCAGGCCAATATTCCAAGCTAATCTTTCAGCACCCATACTTTTTCCACATCCAGAAGGTCCATAGAAAAGTATTTTTTGTTTTGGTTTTAATCCAAAATGAGCTAATCTTTCTCTTGCTACATACTCTTTTTCTATTAATAAAAACTTATTCTCAATATCGTCAGAAAGAACCATATGATGTCTTAATTCTTCTCTAGGAATTTGAACTGCTAATGGAAAGCTTTTACTTTTAGAAAGTCTATTATTAGATATGGAAAAAATATCTTTTAATTGATTATCAAGTTTTTTGGAAGTTGTAACATTCTGATCTAAAATAGCTTTTAGTTGTTTTGATAATAAATGATGACCTTTGTTTTCTTCATCTTTAACAATATCATATGCAACCTTGACAATATCATCATCAGGTTTTCCATCTATACTTCTAAATAATCTTTTTAAAATATCCTTATTCACTTCTAAATCTATCTACATTCACAAATCTACAAAATAATACTTTCAAAACTTGTATTAATTTTCCATTCCACACACATAACGCTTTCCTCCTACGCCGTCGTGTAAAAAGTGTTTCATTAACATTGCAGAAGAAACTTTTGAGAATAAATTTTTTAAAGAAACTGAAGTAATAACTTTTCGCTTTTGCCAAAGCTCAATTTACATAACGCAGGACATTATAGTACAAATGTTATCGTACTTATGGTAAAAATGTTATGATGCAAATTCGGAATCTTATTTCATTTAACAAACAACTATTGGGATTAATCCCAATAAATCTAATAATAGCTCTAGAATTTACCAATAAAAAATATCAAATAATAACAATTTTAATAAAAATTTGAAAATCTCTTTATTCTGTACTTATTCTGTACTAGGTGCAATAAAAAAAGGCTTCAGATTTCTCGAAAGCCTTGTATTTACTAGTAGCGGGAACTGGACTCGAACCAGTGACCTTCGGGTTATGAGCCTACATATTCATATGCCATATCAATTATTTTACCAAAGACTTCAACTTTCAAATCATTCATCTCATTCCGATCTTAATGATTAATAAAAATTATAAATCAATTCGCGACATCAAATTTGTAGATGAGGAAGTTAATGATTGCTTGCTTATTAAAAAAAATCTTAAATGAGCCTGTAAATATTATTTAGTGAGAAACTATATTAAATATTCACAAATTAAATTATGGAAAACAAAATAGCAAAATGTTGTACCTATGTTGTACCTAAATAAAAAAAGCCTTTCCAGGAAATCCTGCAAAGGCTTAGTACTGAAGACGGGACTTGAACCCGTACGTCCTAATGGACATTGGATTTTAAGTCCAACGTGTCTACCAATTCCACCACTTCAGCATTGGTATATTTAAGAAAGTTTCAGAGCGAAAGACGGGATTTGAACCCGCGACCTCCACCTTGGCAAGGTGATGCTCTACCCCTGAGCTACTTTCGCAGTCTTTTAATGAACGTGCAATATCGCTATTGCGGATGCAAATTTAAAATATTTCTACTAAAACCAAAGCCTTTTTTAAGAAATAATAAAATTATTTTTAAGCGCGTTTTTTCTTAATCAACATGCGCTTAATTTCATTAAGTTTCATAAGTGCTTCAACGGGCGTAAGTGTATCAATATCAATATGTAAAATCTCTTCTTTAATATTTTCAAGCAAAGGATCGTCTAAATTAAAAAAGCTTAATTGCATTTCGTTGTTTAGCGATTTAACCTTATCTGTTAACTCTTCACTAGAATGAGACTTCTCTAATTTCTTTAAAATTTTGTTTGCACGATGCAGAACTTGTTGTGGCATACCTGCCATTTTAGCGACGTGAATTCCAAAACTATGCTCACTACCACCTTCAACCAATTTTCTTAAAAATAGCACGTTGTCTTTTAGTTCTTTTACAGAAACATTGAAGTTTTTAATACGACTAAACGTTTCAGTCATTTCATTAAGCTCATGATAGTGTGTTGCAAATAATGTCTTTGGTTTTGCTGGATACTCGTGTAAATATTCACTAATTGCCCAAGCTATCGAAATACCGTCATAGGTACTTGTACCACGTCCAATTTCATCTAAAAGTACCAAGCTTCTATCTGAAATATTATTCAAAATAGAAGCCGTTTCATTCATTTCTACCATAAAAGTAGATTCACCCATCGAAATATTATCGCTTGCCCCTACTCTTGTAAATATTTTATCTACTAAACCAATTCTAGCAGATTCGGCAGGCACAAAACTCCCAATTTGAGCTAACAATACAATAAGTGCTGTTTGACGTAAAATAGCCGACTTACCAGACATGTTTGGCCCAGTAATCATGATGATTTGTTGTGTTTCTCTATCTAAAAACACATTATTCGCTATGTAACTTTCTCCAATTGGTAATTGCTTTTCGATGACTGGATGTCGCCCATTTTTTATGTCTAAATCGAAAGAGTCATCTATAACCGGATATACATATTTATTATCTTTTGCTAATTGCGCAAACCCACTCAAACAATCTAACTGCCCTATTAAATAAGCATTCTGCTGTACGGGTTTTATATACTGATTTAACCAAAGAATCAATTCGGAAAACAATTGTTGTTCAATAGCTAAAATGCGCTCTTCTGCACCTAAAATTTTAGATTCGTATTCCTTTAATTCTTCGGTTATATAACGTTCTGCATTAACAAGTGTTTGTTTTCTTATCCATTCTTCTGGCACTTTATCTTTGTGCGTATTACGAACTTCAATATAATACCCGAACACATTATTAGAGGCAATTTTTAGTGATGTGATTCCTGTACGTTCGCTTTCGCGCTTCAACATGTTATCTAAATAATCTTTTCCAGATTTTGACAAACCTCTTAACTCATCTAATTCTGAAGAAAATCCAACAGCAATACTATGTCCTTTTAAAATATTTACTGGTGCATCTTCATTTAAAGTTTCTTTAATTTTTTCACGAAGCACATCACAACTTTGAAGTTTGTCTCCAATTATTTTAAGTGATTCGTTTTTGCAATTTGAAGCCAATCCTTTTATAGGCACGATAGCTTCTAAAGAATTTTTAAGCTGAATAACTTCGCGTGGATTAACCTTTCCTGTTGCTGTTTTAGAAATTAAGCGCTCTAAATCGCCAATATGCTTGATGTGGTTTTGAATTTTTTGAAGTGTCGTTTTGTCTTTAGTCAAAAAGTCGACAACTTCGTGTCGCTGTTTTATTTTTTCTACATGCTTTAAAGGCAATGCTAACCAACGCTTTAACAACCTTCCACCCATAGGCGAAATGGTTTTATCAATGACGTTTAAAAGCGTTACCGCATTATTATTGGTAGAATTATAAAGCTCTAAATTCCTGATAGTAAATTTATCCATCCACACATAATCATCTTCTGCAATTCTAGAAATAGAAGTTATATGCTGTAATTTATTATGTTGCGTTTCGCCTAAATAATGTAAAATTGAACCCGAAGCGATTATGCCTTCGTATAAATCTTCAATACCAAAGCCTTTTAAGGTTTTCGTATTAAAATGTTTAATTAAAGTCTCGTAAGCGTAATCGGTTTGATACACCCAATCTTCTAAATAAAAGGTGTGGAAATCGTCACCAAATGTGTCGTTAAACAGTAATCGTTTTTGTTTAGACACCAAAACCTCACTCGGACTAAAATTCTGCAACAGCTTATCAATATACTCTGCATTACCTTGCGATGTTAAAAACTCACCTGTTGAAATATCTAAAAACGAAATACCTATGTACTTTTTATCAAAATAAACCGAACATAAAAAATTGTTCGATTTAGATACTAAAACCTCATCGTTTAGAGCCACACCTGGAGTTACCAATTCGGTAACACCCCGTTTTACAATAGTTTTAGTTTGTTTAGGATCTTCAAGCTGATCGCAAATAGCAACACGCTCACCAGCTTTTACTAACTTTGGCAAATAGGTGTTTAATGAATGATGCGGAAAACCCGCCAATTCAATTTCGCTTTCACTACCTGCACCCCGTTTGGTTAAAATAATGCCTAAAATACCCGCTGTTTTAATAGCATCTTCACCAAAGGTTTCATAAAAGTCGCCCACACGAAACAATAACAGAGCATCAGGATACTTAGCTTTAATAGCATTATACTGTTTCATTAATGGCGTTTCTTTTTTTGTTTTTTTAGCCAATGGAAAGTGGTTTTTTAATGTTATTTTTGACAAAATTGTAGCATGCAATGTACTATTAATTTCATGTTTTTTGAAGTTGATTTTTGAGAAGTTATCTACAATTGCAAATAGATTTCAACAATGGTTATCATTCTGAACGAAGTAAAAAATCTTACTAGAGAGACACTTCTACTGCTCTCAGCGTGACACAAGAACATATAAGGTGAGAAAACTAAAAAACAGCGAATTAGATAGATTAAGTGTTAACGATTTCAAAAGCGTTAAAAAAACATCCCTAATTATTATACTCGATAATATTAGAAGTTTAAACAATATTGGTTCGGTTTTTAGAACGAGTGATGCGTTTTTAATTGAAAAAATTTATTTATGCGGCATAACAGCAACTCCTCCAAATAAAGATATTCATAAAACCGCCCTAGGAAGCACAGATACAGTTGCTTGGGAATATATTGAAAACACAATAGATTTAATTGAAAAACTAAAAACTGAAAATATCAAAATCTGCTCTGTCGAACAAGCTGAAAATGCAACAATGTTAAATGACTTTGAAGTTGAACCAAACACAAAATACGCTTTAGTTTTTGGCAATGAAGTAAAAGGTGTTACGCAAAATGTAGTTAATAATAGCGACGTGGTTATTGAAATACCTCAATTTGGCACCAAACATTCTTTAAATATTTCGGTGAGTTGTGGTGTTGTGGTTTGGGATTTGTTTAGCAAACTAAAATCAAATAATTTATAACTAAATTTGCCATATTTAAACCAAAAGCTTAATAAATTAAAAAAACACTATGAACTTGAAAAAAGAATTATTTTTAATTTTAAAACCTAAAAAAATACTTCAATGTATTCTTATAGCTGTTATTCCTGCCATTTTATTTTATGTAATTTCGTTAAACGTATTAATGCTGCAAGGGTATCAAACTAGAGAAATTATTAAGGAATCTGCAGATCTAACCGATTCTTCAAGCTTTCTTGGGTTTTTATCAAACATTGGAATATGGCTATGGATAAGTTCTGCCTCAATTTGTTTTTTTACAATTACAAAAACTAAATCTTTGATTGACAAAGGTCAAAAAAAATTACTTTTATTAACAGGCTTATTCTCTATACTGCTTGCAATTGACGATTTTTTTATGATTCACGATCGTTATATTAGCCAATATATTTGTTATGCTGTTTATGCATTATTAACATTTACAATATTAATAGGTAATTATAAAACAATATTAAAAACTGATGCTTTTGCTTTTTTTTTAGCAGGATTTTTTCTTGCCCTTTCTGTTTTTATAGATATAATTCAATCGAAAATTCCATTTAACCATCACAAAGTACAAGTATTTGAAGAAGGCTTTAAATTTATTGGAATTGCTACATGGTTATATTTTAACGCTAATGCAGCAGCTTATAATTCGAAAGAATTAAAACCTAACACCCTATAGATATTTAGGCGAATTATGGTGTTGTAGTTTGAGATATGTATAGCAAACTTAAAAGCGGTGACTAAAAAATCAAAGAAACCTTGGCCTACAAAAGATGTGATGTGTCAGATTTATGAGATGCATCTTTGGGGTGGGAATCATCATGATTTTTATTCTGGAAATGGCTCACATAATCCAGAAATTATAAACCCTTATTTAAAAACTTTAATTACATTTTTAAAATCTCACAATACCCCTTTGGTAGTTTGCGATTTAGGTTGTGGCGATTTTAATATTGGTAAACATCTCACTAAATACGCTAAAAAGTATATTGCTATAGATATTGTTGAAAACCTTATTAATAGAAACAAAGAAACATTTAAAGAAGGTAATTTAGAGTTTCTCTGTTTGGATATTATAAAAGATGAGTTTCCTGCTGCAGAGTGCATAATTTTACGTCAAGTATTACAGCATTTATCTAATACAGAAATACAAAAAGTTATAAAAAAATTAGACGCTTATAAATACATCATTCTAACCGAACATATCCCGTTGGGTAACTTTACACCAAACAAAGACATTATTTCTGGGCAAGGCATTAGACTAAAACAAAACAGTGGCGTTAATATATTAGAGCTACCATTTAATTTAAAAGTTATAGACGAAAAACAACTTGGAGAACATATTTTAGATGATAATAAAGGACGTATTGTAACAACGCTGTTTGAAGTGTTTTAAAACTTAACCTTTTTTGTCATTCCATGCATGACACGGAATCTATTAACAATTGAAACTAAAATGTGGATTCCTGTCTTCGTAGAAACAACAAAATTAGCCAACAAGTTAATTTGATTCTAAACTCTAAAAAATCTAACTTCGCTTATCAGCAGTTTTAAAACATTAAAACCATTTCAAATCATGCAGTTAGCGTTAATTAGAAAAAATGAAAATATTTGACTCTCATTTTCATATTATTAATCCGAAGTTTCCTTTAGTAAAAAACCACGGATATCTGCCACCCGATTTTACATCCGAAAATTATAAGGAACAAGTTATGGGTTTCGGAATTGTAGGAGGAGCAATAGTTTCTGGCTCATTCCAAAAATTCAATCAAGAATACCTACTTGATTCTCTAAATACACTTGGAAAAAATTATTTTGGAGTTGCAAACATACCAATCGATATAAGCATAAATGAACTAGAAAGGTTGCATAAATCGAATATATGCGCAGTAAGGTTCAATCTTAAAAGAGGAGGTTCAGAGCGATTAGAGAATATGGTAGAGCTTTCAAATAAGCTTTTCGATTATTATGGTTGGCATACAGAACTTTATGTTGATAGCAAAGACTTAAAGGGACTAAAAACCATCCTTAAAAAAATTCCTAAATTTTCAATTGATCATTTAGGCCTTTCAAAAGCTGGACTTACCGAATTATATTATTGGGCTGAAAAAGGAGTAAAAATTAAAGCTACGGGATTTGGACGTGTAGATTTTAACCCAATTAGTATAATGAAAAAGATTTATTCTATTAACCCTAACTCCCTAATGTTTGGAACAGATTTGCCATCAACAAGAGCAAAAATCCCTTTTTCCATCAAAGATTTAAAATTAATAAAAGACAATTTTTCCGATAATGAACAAAAAAAAATATTTTACAAAAATGCTATCGAGTGGTACAGCAAAAACTAACACCAACAACTTATATATTTAATTACTTTCGAATCCCAATAAATAATCACAATAAACTCGATAATCGTAATCTCAAAAATTACTCCCCACAAATCTCACCCAAAACCCACAAATAATCCGCTCTATTCTCCACAAAATCTCTATCAGAAATATCAATAATTTTAACGTTAAAATCGTTTTGAGTTTTTAAAAACTCTAAGTAGCCCGTATTTATTTTTTCTAAGTATTCGTTGTCGATATTCTGCTCGTAATCGCGTCCGCGTTTTTTAATATTTTGTTGCAATCGCTCCGTATTTTGGTATAAATACACGTATAATTCAGGCTTTTTTAAATCCTTATACATCAAATTAAAAAGCTTTCGGTATAACATAAACTCATCTTCAGCCAAAGTAATTTTAGAAAATATGAGTGATTTAAACACATCGTAATCACTCACAATAAAATCTTTAAACAAATCGAGTTGCGATAAATCGTCAGAAATTTGCTGATAGCGGTCTGCTAAAAACGACATCTCTAAAGTAAAAGCATAACGCTGTGCGTCTTCGTAAAACTTTGGTAAAAACGGATTATCAGCAAAGCGTTCTAAAATCAATTTTGCATTAAAATCATATGCCATCTTATTAGCTAAACTCGTTTTTCCTGCACCTATATTCCCTTCAATAGCGATGTAATTATAATTTGAAAAATTATAGGCTTTACTTGGGTTTTTTAACCAAATATTAATAGGCTCTAAAATGGATTCATCTTCGCACTCCTCTAATAAAACTGACACTTCTTTATTAAGTTTTGGATGCTTAATTTTAGAAGCGATATCATTTAAGGGCAACAAAACAAACTTGCGCTTCTCCATTTCAGGATGAGGCACTCGCAAAGCCTTTGTATCAATAATTTTATCTTCAGCAAAAACAATATCTAAATCGATAATTCGCGCTTCATAACCTGCGTCTTTTTTTCGTGTGCGTCCTAAAGCTGTTTCAATAGATAGTAATTCTTGCAATACATGTTCTGATTGCATATCGGATTCTAAAACCAAACAGCAATTCAAAAAATCGTCACTTTCAAAACCAAAAGCTGGCGATTTATAAACTTTAGAAATTAGTTTAATATGTCCAATCTTGGTATGAATAGCATCAATAGCCGCTTGTAAATTCTTAAATTTATCGCCTTTATTACTGCCCAATGCAATATAAAATGTTGTTGGTTTTATCATAGAGAAAGCAAAATAACTAAAAGTAAATGGTTTCCTTTATATTTACATTAATGATTTATTCACAATTTATATGACATTAAAAGACAAACTTGCTGCGCAACGTATATACATGCTCTTGGGTGCTTTATTTATAACATCGTTAGTAGTATCTAACTTAATTTTTCAGAAATTTTTTTATTGGTATCCGTTTGATGTGGAAGTTTTTGGAAGTAAACTTTTTGTTATTTCTGTTGGTATTTTACCATATCCCATTACTTTTTTAATCACCGATTTAATTAGTGAAATTTATGGAAAAAAGCGCGCAAATCAAATAGTAGTTACAGGAATATTTGCCTCTTTATTTTCTGTTTTAATTGTTTATGTAGCCGATATAGTTCCTGCAGTTGCAAGTTCTCCCATAAACGATTCTGTTTTTACTAATGTTTTTGGAAGAACCATTTTAGCTGTTGGTGCTAGCATGATAGCGTATTTATTTGCTCAGTTTGTAGACATTCAAATTTATCATTTTTGGAAAAAACTTACCAAAGGAAAACATCTTTGGTTACGAAATAATTTCTCGACTTGGTTATCTCAGTTTGTCGATACTTTTTCTGTTGTTTTTTTATTATGCTTTTTTGAAGTTTTACCTTGGAGTCTTTTTAAAGGCTTATTGATTAGCGGATTTCTATTTAAAGTTTTAGTCGCTGCTTGCGATACGCCTTTTTTATATTTGGGCGTTTATTTATTTAGAAGGCGATTTAATTTAAAAGTGAACGAAGAGATTGACTTACTTTAACCGTTTGTGTTAACATTAATCTCACTTAGGTTAAATTTTTATTAAACTTTTTACTTACTTATACTTAAACACGAGCACACTCGTATATTTATATAAATATTTTCTTATGAAAAAAGCTTTAAAAATTATTGGCATTACATTACTTATTGTCGTAGTCCTTTTAATTACTATCCCTTTTGCATTTCAAGGGCAAATTAAAGATATGGTTAAGAGTTTTATAAACGAAAACCTAAATGCAAAGGTTGAATTTAGCGACGTTAGTTTAAGTTTCCTTAGCAGTTTTCCGCAAGCCCATGTTAACGTAAGCGATTTGGTCATTACAAATTTTGAGCCTTTTAAAGACGAAACTTTAGTTACTGCTAAAAGTATTTCGTTCACCATGCCTATAAAGGAGTTGTTTAAAAAGGCTGAAGAAGATCCCATTACAGTAAATTCAATCGATATTAATGAGGCTTTGTTAACTTTAAAAACGAATAAATTTGGTGATAATAATTACGATATTACTAAAGAAGATAAAAATGCTTCAAACGAAAACCAAACAAGTAGTTTCTCGTTTAATCTTGAAGATTATAGTATTAACAAAAGCGCATTGACTTATTTGGATGAAGCATCAAACATATTAATTCATGTATCAGAATTAAATCATAAAGGAAACGGTATTTTTTCCGCGGAAGCGTCAGAATTAGACACCAAAAGCGAAGCAAATATTAGCATCACTCTTGATAGCACCACATATTTAAGCAACAATCCTGTAAAATTAGATGCTTTAATTGGTTTAGATTTAAACAACAGTATTTACACCTTTAAAGAAAATAAAGGCTTTATAAACGATTTACCTTTAGAGTTTTCTGGTTTTGTACAACAGTTAGAAAACGGACAGCAAATTGATATCACTTTTAAAAACCCAGAATCTGATTTTAAAAATTTCTTAGCTGTTATTCCTAAAGCCTATTCTAAAAATATCGATGACGTACAAACCACTGGCGATTTTAAAGTAAATGGTATTATAAAAGGATTGTCTTCAGATAAAACAATTCCCAATTTAGACATCAATATTACATCAAATAATGCCTCGTTTAAATATCCAGACTTGCCAAAACGTGTTAGCAATATTTCCATAAACACCTCTATAAAAAACACCACAGGCAATGCGGACGACACGTTTATAGATATTAAAAAACTAAATTTTAAAATTGATGACGATGTTTTTAAATCGTCAGCTACTTTAAAAAACATCACAAAAAATATGCTGGTAAATGCCAATATTGATGGAATTTTAAATTTATCAAACATTACAAAGGTCTATCCTATTGAACTTGAGAATGCTTTAAGTGGTATTTTAAAAGGAAAAATTAATACGGCTTTCGATATAAAAGCTATTGAGACTAATGCTTACGAGCGTATTAAAAATAATGGTTCTGCTAGTATTACAGATTTTGTGTTTTCATCAGAAGATATTGTAAACCCTATTCATATTTCAAAAGCAGACATGACGTTTAATCCAGGAACAGTATCGTTAAATAATTTTATAGCAAAAACTGGCGATAGTGATTTAAACGCCACCGGAACCATTAAAAATTTATTAGGTTTTTTATTGAGCGACAACACATTGCAAGGTAATTTTAATGTGAACTCTAACATGTTTAAAGTGAGTGATTTTATGTCTGAAGATGAAGAATCATCTGAAAACAAAACTACAAGTGACACTGAATCATTAAAAATTCCTGCGTTTTTAGATTGCACCATTAATGCCGATGCCAAAACCGTAGTTTATGACAACTTAAACTTAAAGGATGTAAAGGGTACACTACTAATAAAAGACCAACAGGTTACGTTAAAAAACATGACCTCTAATATATTTGACGGTGCGTTATCAATAGCTGGAGATGTTTCAACAAAAAACGATACACCTACTTTTAATTTGAATTTAGGCGCCAACGGATTTGATATTGCAAAGTCGTTTAAAGATTTAGAATTGCTTCAAAACTTAGCTCCTATTTCAAAGCTGCTCGCAGGAAAATTAAATACTAACATTAGTCTTTCTGGAAATTTAGATAAAGAGTTCTCTCCAAACTTAAGTAGTGTTTCAGGTAACGCTTTCGCAGAATTATTAGCGACTAGAATTGGAGCAAATCAAAGTGAATTAATAAGCAAACTTGGAGGCGCTTTAAATTTTATAGATTTTAAGAAACTTGATTTAAAAGATTTAAAAACAAAACTAGAGTTTGCCAATGGTACAGTAAGTGTAAAACCTTTTCAGTTAAAATATGAGGATATTGTTATTAATATTTCTGGATCGCACGGTTTTGATAAAACATTAAATTACAGTGCTATCTTTAATGTGCCAGCAAAATATTTGGGGAGCGAGGTTAATCAATTAATAGGTAAAATTAATACTGAAGAAGCTAAAAATATTTCTATACCAATTACCGCAAACATTGGTGGCACTTACACAAATCCATCAGTAAAAACCAATTTAACAAGTGGTATTAACAATTTAACAAAACAGCTTATTGAAATTGAAAAACAAAAACTACTAAACCAAGGTAAAGACAAAGTTAAAGATTTAATTGGCGATGTTATAGGTGGTAATAAAACCAAAACAGACTCACTTAAAAAACAACAAAATAGTACAATTAAAGATGTGTTAGGTGGTATTGTTGGAGACAAAAAAGCTCAAACTGATACTACCAAAACTAACTCAACAAAAAATGCTGTTAAAAATGTGCTCGGTGGGCTATTAGGCAAAAAGAAAAAAGAGCAAGACACTATAAACTAAAACTCAGAAATAAGTCAAAAACGACCAAAACTCTTAAAAATACACAATTTTTAATCAATTTTCGTTCTTTTTTTAATAAAAACGATAAAAAATTAGGATTTTAAAATTAATAGGTTATGTTATAGAAAGTATAAACTTTTTAAACTTTCTGATAATATATGAGGCAATTAAAAATTACGAAACAAGTTACCAACCGAGAATCAAAATCACTAGACAAATACCTTCAAGACATAAGTAAAATTCCTCTTATAACCGCCGAAGAAGAGGTTGAATTAGCACAAAAAATACGCCAAGGCAACCAAAAAGCTCTAGACACGCTCACAACCGCTAACTTACGTTTTGTAGTTTCAGTCTCGAAACAATACCAAAACCAAGGCTTATCTTTACCCGATTTAATTAACGAAGGTAATGCAGGATTGGTTAAAGCCGCTAAACGTTTTGATGAAACTAGAGGTTTTAAATTTATATCTTATGCCGTTTGGTGGATTAGGCAAGCAATTTTATCTGCCTTAGCAGAACAATCTCGAATAGTTAGATTACCTTTGAACAAAATTGGTTCTATAAATAAAATAAATAAGGCTTATTCATTTTTAGAACAAGAACATGAAAGGGCACCTAGTGCTGAAGAAATTGCAAAGAATCTAGATCTTTCACTAAATGATGTGAAACAATCTATGAAAATTTCTGGCAGACATGTGTCTATGGATGCTCCTTTAAAAGAAGGTGAAACATTTAGTTTGTACGACGTCGAAAAATCAAATGAATCACCTAGACCAGATAATGATTTAATGAAAGACTCTTTAAACATAGAGTTAAACAGAGCATTAGATACATTATCTGAAAAAGAGGCAGAAGTAATACGAAATTATTACGGTATAAGTAAAAAGCACCCAATGAGCCTACAAGAAATAGGCGTATCGTTTGGTTTAACACGAGAACGCGTAAGACAAATAAAAGAGAAAGGTATTCGCAGATTGCGTCATACCTCTAAAAGTAAAGTACTAAAAACGTATTTAGGATAATCCTAAAACAAAAACAATTAAAAAAATTATATGTTAAAAATTATTGTTAAAGACGGTGAAAACATAGAACGTGCCTTAAAACGTTATAAAAGAAAGCACAGAAATATTAAAGTCATGCAAAATTTAAGAGAAAATCAGTTTTTTACAAAACCATCTGTTAAGAGGCGTCGTGAAATTCAAAAAGCTGAGTACATTCAAAACATTAGAGACAACGAAAATATTTAGTATTCTCTGAAACATACAATATACAACCCATTTACAATAACCTGTAAGTGGGTTTTTAATTTATACTGATATTAACCACTAAACCTTCGTTTGCACGAATATTAAAAACGGTATTATCTTCAAAAATTAAATATTGTCCCTTAATCCCAACTAGCTTTCCGGAATACTGTTGTTCCTTAATAATATTTAAGCTTTTAGGTTTTTCAGGATATTTGTATACAGGGAATTCTATGTTAGTTTCAGTATTATTTTCGATAAAATAATCTATGGCTTCATCAGGAACATATTGTTTCAATCGCTCGCGCCATTCTACTAAATTTTCATCTTCAATCTCATTTTTAAGCATTTTTCGCCAATTGGTTTTATCTGCCACATAATTTTTTAAAGCTACTTCGGTTATTCCTGCCAAATACCTATTTGGCACTTCAACAATTTCAATAGCTTCGTGTGCACCTTGATCTATCCAACGTGTTGGCACTTGTTGTTTTCTAGTTACTCCAACTTTAACATTGCTAGAATTTGCTAAATACACAATGTGTGGCTGTAACTGTACTCTTTTTTCAAACTCCAAATCGCGATCTTCTTTACCTAAATGCGCCGTGCTTAATTCGGGACGCATAATCCAGTCTGCTGCTTGTGGCACTTCAAAAAAACACTGTTTATCAAATCCTTGTCTGTAAATGGGCTTATCCAATCCACAGTTTAAACATTGATACTTAACAAATTGAATGTTAATCGTTTTATTCAACAACTGATTCATATTCAAAAAATCATTTTCAAACACCAAATAGTATTGAATAGGTTGCGAAAACTCAGTTTCCATTTTTGTTAAAACGCCTTGGTAGTTCATAAAAAAAAACCTTATTTTTAAGAACTTAAAGATAAAATAAATATGCCAATTCCTTTAGTAAATTCTATTGCTTCTTGGTTTTTAAAAAAACGATTTCATCAAATCGATTTGTTTTTAAAATACCCTAACGAAGTACAAAACGAGCTGCTTTTAAGTCTTTTAGATTTTGCTAAAAACACTGAGTTTGGTAAAACATATGATTTTGCCTCGATAAAAGATTATAAAACTTTTGCAGAACGTATTCCTATAAATAATTATGATGTTTGGCAGGATGATATTGAGCGCGCTAGAAGTGGTGAAAACAATATTTTTTGGCCAACACCTATAAAATGGTTTGCTAAATCTAGCGGTACTACTCGTGCTAAAAGCAAATTTATTCCTGTTAGTCCTGAATCTTTAGAAGATTGCCATTACGCTGCTAGCAAAGATTTACTTTGTATGTATTTAAATAATAATGAAGATTCACAATTATTTACTGGAAAAAGTCTACGCTTAGGCGGTAGTAAAGAATTGTATAAAGAAAACGGAACTATTTACGGAGATTTATCGGCTATTTTAATTGACAACATGCCTTTTTGGGCAGAATTCAGTAGTACACCAAGTAGCAAAGTATCATTGATGAGCGATTGGGAATATAAAATGCAAGCTATTGTAGATGAAACTATAAATGAAAATGTGACGAGTTTAGCTGGTGTACCGTCTTGGATGCTGGTATTACTTAACAATGTTTTAGAAACAACAGGTAAGAAAAGTTTACTTGATGTTTGGCCTAACCTAGAAGTATATTTTCATGGTGGTGTTAGTTTTACACCTTATGTTGATCAGTATAAAAAAATATTACCGAAAAACAACTTTAAATATTATGAAATTTATAATGCTTCGGAAGGTTTTTTTGCGATTCAAGATCAAAACAATTCAAGTGAATTATTATTGATGCTCGATTATGGTATTTTTTATGAGTTTATTCCTATGGATATTTATGCTTCTTCCAAAGAAAAAGCCATCCCATTAAGCGAAGTAAAACTCAATCAGAATTATGCAGTTATTATTACTACTAATGCAGGTTTATGGCGTTACAAAATTGGAGATACAGTTAGGTTTACTTCATTAAACCCATATAGAATAAAAGTTTCTGGTAGAACAAAACACCATATTAATGTTTTTGGAGAAGAATTAATTATCGAAAATGCAGAAGATGCTTTAAAAAAAGTATGTAAACGTACTAAAGCCGAAATTGTAGATTATACTGCGGCACCAATTTTTATGAAAGGCAGAGAAAAAGGTGCTCATGAGTGGCTTATTGAATTTAAAACACCGCCTAAAGACCTTAATTATTTTAATGAATTATTCGATAATGCTTTAAAAGCTTTAAACTCAGATTATGAAGCAAAACGTTATAATAACCTAACGCTTAATAAACCCAAAATACATATTGCCCGAGAGCGACTATTTTATGATTGGCTAAAACAAAACAATAAATTAGGTGGGCAACATAAAATACCTAGACTCTCAAACACTAGAGATTATATGGATGATTTGTTGAGCTTAAACTCTTAAGCTCAAACCGCTAAAAAGCACTGAAAAACAATTACTTAACGAATTAAACTGCGATTGGTCTAGTAAATTTCATTTTACATTGAGGTTAATACTATTTTTAAAAACTAATTAATCATTAATCCCTCTCACAAAATGAAAACTAGCATTTTAGTTATTATTTGTCTTATCTCAAATTTTATATTTAGTCAAGGCCCTTCTAATCTTATTGCAGGAAATATAAATATTAACACAGCAAAACCCACTTTAACATATACTAGTAATTCTGTTTCATCAAACGAAATAGGAACCAACGGTTTCGAATTTGAAGTTTTAGATGCTGGAGTAAACACTAAATATTCAGAAATTGGCACTGGTTTTTTTAGAAATAAATTGATTATGGTATCGTCTAAAAAACTTGGTGGATTTGCAAAAATTGATTTCAATACCAACGAAGCGTACAAAGAGTTGTTTTGTTTAGACATTAGTAAAAATGGCGCATTAAGCAGACCTTTATTATTTTCAAGAATACTAAACACTAATGATAGTGAAGACCAACTTACATTTTCTCCAGACCAAAAAACCGTTTATTTTACAAGAAGTAGTAGAGACAACTCGCTAGAATATAAATTATACAAAGCCTCCCTTGAAGAAGGTTCCCACGGAAATTGGATAAATGAGGAGCTACTAAATATTAACAGAACCAATGTTTCTATTGAAACTCCTTTTTTAAACAGAACTGGGGATAAGCTATATTTTTCGTCAAATATGCCTGGATCTATTGGAGGTTATGATATTTATGTTTCTAATGTTAATGCAGATGGAACATTAGATACTCCTAAAAATTTAGGACATTCAATAAACACAACCTCCGATGAAAAATACCCATCATTATCTATCGATGGTAAGCACTTATATTTTTCGTCAAAAGGACATCAAAATTTAGGAGGTTATGATTTGTTTGTAAGTAGAATTCTTAGTAATGAAACATACAAAGCTCCAAGAAATCTTGGGAATACAATTAATACAAGTTATGACGAAATTGCCTATTTTTTAGCAATAAAAAATAAAGGCTATGTATCATCAAACAAACCAAATGGTAAAGGTGGTTTTGATATTTATACTGCGGTTAATGATGAAATTATTCAATCTATCGAAGGAAAAGCTATTGATTTAGTTACTAAAATTAAACTTCCTAATACACTCATTATTCTTAAAGATGAAGATAATAATGAAGTAGCAAGACAAATGACTGACGAGTCTGGAGCTTTTAGTTTTGATAATGTTGTTCCTTTTGAATTGTATACACTAAGCGCTGAAAAAGATGGTTTTAAAGATGGTGATTTTAAATTTTTAGCGAATAGAAATTTTGACACCACATACAATAAAGATTTAGAATTAAATACTACCGAACCAGTAATTGCTGAAGTTGATAATGAATTGAGAATTGTATTGGAACATATTTATTTCGATTTTGCTAAATATAGCATTAAAGAGGAATCAACAATTTCTTTAAACAAAATTTTAAAAGTACTTAATGATAAACCAGATATTAAATTAGCAATTAATGCGCATACAGATATTAGAGGAAATGATGCCTATAACTTAAAATTATCTAACAAAAGAGCTGCGTCTGCTGTAATGTATTTAATTAAAAATGGTATTGATAAAAGCAGATTGTCATCAAAAGGTTTCGGAGAAACAAAACCACTGATTGATTGCAAAACAAACTCTTGTACAGATGAAGAGCATCAATCAAACCGACGTATTGAATTTGTTATTTTAGACTAAACAAAATCTGCTATCCGATTAAATGCAGGCAAAAAAAGTGTTTAAACGAGTATTTCGTCTAATCATCTAAAAGCTTAAAAAACACTTTGTGAGCTTCATTAATTAAGTATACTTTTAAAAAGTATTAATTGCTAAACGACATAAGTACAACAAAACATTTTTAATACCCTCATTAAAAAAGTTGCTACTTTCTGATAAAAAAATTATCCATAGTGTCTATTATTAATTAACATCCATAAACAAAAAACCACGCTAAACTAGCGTGGTTTTTTTATATTTTAAATTAATCTTAAAAACTACGAAACTGCTTTAAGCTTCTTTATTGTAGTTTTAGTTAATTTGCCTTCTGCATACATTTTAGTAACGTTAAGCTTCTTTTCGTCACTGCTTGGTAATTCGAACATAGCATCTGTTAATATTTCTTCACATAAAGAACGTAATCCTCTAGCCCCGAGTTTATATTCAATTGCCTTTCCTACTATAAAATCAAGAGCTCCATCAGTTATAGTGAACTCAATTTTATCCATAGCAAACAACTTCTTGTACTGTTTAATGATAGCATTTTTAGGCTCTGTTAAAATAGCTCGTAAGGTTTTTGCATCTAACGGATCCATATATGTTAACACAGGAAGACGTCCAATAATTTCAGGGATTAATCCAAAATCTTTTAAATCTTTAGGAATAATATATTGTAATAAATGGTTTTGGTCGACTACATCATCCGACATTGAAGCACTATAACCAACAGCTTGCATGTTTAGTCGTTTAGAAATAACACGATCAATACCATCAAAAGCTCCACCAGCTATAAATAAAATATTTTCGGTATTAACTTCAATAAACTTTTGGTCTGGATGCTTACGCCCACCTTTTGGTGGTACGTTAACAACGGTTCCTTCTAAAAGTTTTAATAAAGCTTGTTGTACACCTTCACCTGAAACATCACGAGTAATAGATGGGTTATCGCTTTTACGAGCAATTTTATCAATTTCATCAATAAAAACAATCCCCTTTTCTGCTTTCTCTAAACTATAATCGGCGGCTTGTAATAATCGTGTTAAAATACTTTCTACATCTTCACCAACATAACCCGCTTCGGTTAAAACTGTAGCATCCACAATAGCTAAAGGCACATTAAGCATTCTTGCAACTGTTTTTGCCATTAATGTTTTACCTGTACCAGTTTGACCAACCATAATGATATTCGATTTTTGAATTTCGATATCGTCATTTGTTGGTGGTTGTAATAACCTCTTATAGTGATTATAAACAGCAACAGACATTACCTTTTTGGTCATGTCCTGTCCTATTATATATTCGTCTAAAAATTCTTTAATTTGCTGAGGCTTTCTAAGCTTCAACTCAGCAGATAAGTCACTGCTATCTGTTTGTTTAGATTCTTCTATTACAATACCATGCGCTTGCTCTATACAACGATCGCATATATGTGCATCTAATCCAGCTATTAATAAATTCGTTTCAGGTTTTTTACGCCCACAAAACGAACATTCTAATTCTTCCTTTGCCATTAATCTTTATATTTAAGAAGATGAGAATTCTTATAAATCCCTCTATAACAATTTGATAAAATTACAAAAATTTATTTAATTACGAGCTAAAATCTCGTCAATCATACCATATTCCTTAGCTTTATCGGCTTTCATCCAATAATCTCTATCACTATCTTCGTATACTTTGTCGTAATCTTGACCCGAATGCTTACTAATGATTTTGTAAAGTTCTTCTTTTAAAATTAGTATTTCTCTAGCTGTGATTTCAATATCGCTAGCTTGTCCTTGTGCACCACCTAAAGGTTGATGAATCATAACACGTGAGTGTGTTAAACCACTACGTTTTCCTTTTTCGCCAGCACATAATAGTACTGCGCCCATTGACGCTGCCATTCCTGTACAAATAGTTGCTACATCGGGTTTTATAAACTGCATAGTATCATAAATACCTAATCCTGCATAAACACTTCCCCCTGGAGAGTTAATATAAATTTGTATATCTTTTGAGGCATCAGTACTCTCAAGAAACAATAATTGTGCTTGAATAATATTAGCTACCTGGTCATTTATAGCAGTTCCTAAAAAAATGATTCTGTCCATCATTAAACGAGAAAACACGTCGAAAATAGCGATGTTCATCTGGCGTTCTTCAATAATATTTGGTGTAAGATTTGCTGGATACATACTACTAATGATTTTATTGTAATATGTACTGCTAATTCCTTGATCTTTTATCGCGAATTTTTCAAACTCTTTTGCGTAATCCATAATTAATTTAACTAATTTAATTTAACTAAACACTTGATATGCATCAAGATAAGTTAAAATCTGTTTTTATTAGATTGTTTTGTTGAATAAAAAGGCACTTAAATCTATAGATTTAAGTGCCTAAATATAAGGAATTATTCTTTGATTTATTTGTCTCCGTATACTTCTTTAACAAACTTTTCGTAACTTAATTCTTTTACTTTTATGTTTGCTTTTTCTTTGTAAAGCGATAATAGTTTTTGACTTACTAGTTGTTCTGAAATACGACGTGCCTCATCTTGGTTTGATAACACACGGGCAGCTATATCGTCTAGTTCTTTATCTGAAGGGTTCATTTGACCAAATTGAGCCATTTGCCCTTTAATCATCTCACGAGCATGCCCTTTAATATCGTCCATAGTTACTTGAACATTATTCTCTTCAATTAACTTACCTTCAATTAATTGGTAGCGTAAACTTTTTTCAGACTTTTCGTATTCTTCTTTAGCTTGATCTAAGTCCATTTCTTGTTCTCCAGCAGTTTGCATCCATTTTGTTAAAAATTCTGCTGGTAAATCAAATTTTGTGCTTTCAACTAAAAACTCAGTTACATCGTTTAAAAGCTTTTGATCTGCTTGTTGCACAAATTGCTTCTCAGCATCTGTCTTTATTTTTGCTTTTAATTCTGTTACAGATGTTACTTCTCCTTTTCCAAAAAGCTTATCAAATAACTCTTGATTTAAATCTGCTAACTCACGCTTATTAATTTCTGTAATTGTAAAAGACACTTCTATATCTAAATCATGAACATCATCATGACTTAATTTTAAGGCATGCATTAAATCGTGGTCATCTTCAAAAAGACCCTTTGTTTTTAATACTATAACGTCTCCAGCTTTTGCACCAATAAATTGTTTTGCAGTTGCTTTTCCTTTAAATTTATCTAAAGTTAAAGTAACAGTATTATCAATCTCTTTTTCTTCATTAGTATAAGTTCCTGTGATTTCGCTGTCTTTTTCAACAGTATCTTGAGACACTAACTTACCGTATTGTTTTTGAATACGCTCAATTTGCTCGTCAATCATTTTGTCATCAGCAATAATATTGTATTGCGTAATGGCTTTTTTGCTTTTTAGGTTCACATCAAATTCTGGTGCTAAACCCAATTCGAATTCAAAAGAAAAGCCTTCGGCATTCCAATCAATTTCATCTTGTGTTTTTGGTAATGGTTGCCCTAAAACATCTAACTTTTCTTCAGTTAAATATTTATTTAAAGCATCTTGTAAAAGCTTATTTACCTCATCGACTAAAACTGCTTTTCCGTATTGTTTTTTAACCATACCCATAGGCACGTGTCCTTTTCTAAAACCAGGAATATTTGCCGTTTTACGGTAATCTGTTAAGATTTTTTCTACTTTATCGCTATAATCTTCTTTAGCAATATCTACTTTTACTACAGCGTTTAACGCATCAACATTTTCTCTTGTAATGTTCATTTTAAATGATATATAACCTTTAATCAGGTATTTAACAAAAAGGTTTCTTTTATAAAAACCTATAATTTATGTAATCAAAATTGGGATGCAAAAATAATATATTTTTACATCCCAACAAAGTTTTTAAAGCACTGAATTTCAGCCTATTTTTTATCCTCTTTTAAAAGCGAATGCAGTATAGATTGAAGCACCGAAAGCAAAATACTAAATAGTACCGCAATCCAGATGCTACTTACCGAAAAACCTTCAATTAATTTATCTGCTAATAAAATAATTAGTGCATTAATTATTAGTAAAAACAAGCCTAATGTTACAATAGTTATAGGCAAGGTTAAAATAACTAAAATGGGTTTTACAAATAGATTTAACACCGATAAAACTACAGCGACAATAATAGCTGTAATATATGTGTCTACATGTACGCCAGTTAAAAAATATGCGATTACAAATACTGCAATAGCATTTAATAGAAGTTTAATAATAAGTTTCATTTTTAATATTTTTTATATAAATTTCCAAAAAAATTCACGAATGATTAATGAATTAATTTAACACTAAAGATATTAAAATGTAAATTAAAGTACAATGCTTAACGAACAAACTGCATAACAGCATCAAAAAAGTCTTTTGGGTTTTCAGCATGTAACCAATGTCCTGAATTTGCAATAGTAACAATTTTAGCTTTTGGAAAATGGTTTGCAATTAACCTTTCATCGTCAACACCAATATATTCTGATCGATCACCACGTAAAAACAAAGTGTCTTTTTCAAATCTTGAATAGCTTGGTAGTGCTTCGCCAACTTCGGCTACCTCTTCTTTTAAGACTTCTAAATTTACTCGTAATGCTAGTTTTCCTTTTTCAATCCAGTATAAGTTTTTAAGTAAAAATTGACGTGTCCCAAAATCTGATACGTATTCGCTTAAAGCTTTATCGGCTTCACCTCTACTTTTAATAGTATCAAAATCTAACTTAATTAACCCATTTAAAATAGCATCATGATGAACTGGGTAAAATCGAGGCGAAATATCGGCTACCAATAATTTGGATACCAAATTTGGATACTGCGTTGCAAACAACATAGCTGTTTTTCCTCCCATGGAATGCCCCAGTAAAACAATGTCTTTCAAATGATGTTTGTCGCAATAGTGTTTTAAGTCTTCAGCTAAAACTTCATAATTAAAGGTATTGCTCCAAAAACTGCGTCCATGATTTCGCTGATCGACTAAATGCCCCTCGAAACCTTGTTCACTAAGATTTTTACCATGCGTTTTCCAATTATCGCTCATACCTAAAAACCCATGTAGAATGATAAATGGTTGCCCTTCCCCTAAAATGTTTGAATTTAAAATTTCTTCCTTTGCCACAAATTCACGAATATTTATCTATTATTACTGTAAACTGAATACTGCCGACTTATTTAAGCTTATGCAAATACATTTGAATTACATTCTCTACACCTAAATACAAACTTTCTGAAATAAGCGCATGCCCTATTGAAACCTCTAACAATTCAGGGATATTATCTTTAAAAAACTTGATATTGTCTAACGATAAATCGTGTCCTGCGTTAATACCTAAACCTAAACTATTTGCTAATTCAGCACATGCTGTATACGGTTTTATAGCATTTTTATTTCCTAAACTATATTGATGTGCAAAAGCTTCGGTGTATAATTCAATTCTATCTGTTCCTGTTTCTTTAGCACCTTCAATTTGTTCTAAAATGGGATCGACAAAAATAGATGTTCTTATATTATTGTTTTGAAATTGAGCAATAACATCAACTAAAAAATCCTTATGTTTTATGGTATCCCAACCTGCATTACTCGTTATCGCATCAACAGCATCGGGCACCAAAGTAACTTGTGTTGGCTTAACTTCTAAAACCAATTTCACAAAAGAATCTATTGGATTGCCTTCAATATTGTATTCAGTATAAACTTCTGGCTTTAAATCGCGAGCATCTTGATAACGAATATGGCGTTCGTCTGGTCTTGGATGAATGGTTACACCTTGAGCTCCAAAACGTTGTACATCTTTAGCAAACTGAACCACATTTGGCATATCGCCACCTCTGGAGTTTCTTAAAGTTGCTATTTTATTAACATTTACACTTAACTTTGTCATACATAACTTTTAAATAATAGAATTAATTCGAGCTTTTCGTCATTGGCTAAAAAATTCTTCTTTTAAATTTATATTTTATCTTTTTCTTACTTCGTAACTATGCTATGAAGTTCAAAAAAGTTTTCATCTAAATTCGAAAGCTAAAATTTTCGCTTCAATGCAAAAACCCAAATTAATTCTGCAAAAATACAAAGTAGAACACCCTTATATACTATTTTTTTGATTAATTTGCATCTATATTAAATTGAAACAATGAGGCTTTCTGAATTCATTATAAACGATATAAAACCTTTAAATAATAGTAGCAAAATAAGCGATTTGCAATTATTATTTAATCAATTAACCTATTCTCATATTCCAGTTAAAGATGAAAATGACACCTATCTAGGAAGCTTTTCTGAAACCGATGCTCACTGTTTTGAAAGCAATAAACTATTAAGCGAATATACGTACGCACTTGAAGATTTTTACGTTAGAGACACCACCATATGGCTTGATGTATTGGAAGCTTTTGCGAAAAATTCAGCTAATATAATGCCTGTTTTAGACACTAGAAATGTGTATTTGGGCTATTATGAATTAAACGATGTTATTAGCCTCTTTAATGAAACGCCTTTCTTTTTTGAAGCCGGCGGTATTTTAGTTATTGAAAAAGGTTTGCTAGATTATTCCTTTAGCGAAATAAGTCAAATTGTTGAATCGAACAACGGAAAACTTTTAGGTGCTTTTGTTTCTAAAATTAAAAATGATGTGGTTCAAATAACCTTGAAAATTGGCAATTCTAGTCTTAATGATATTATTCAAACTTTCCGCAGATACAGTTATAATATTGTTTCTGGACATGAAGAGGATAGTTACAACGAAAGCCTTAAAGAGCGATCAGATTATTTGAGAAAATATTTAAACATATAAGCTATGAAGGTTGCTGTTTTTGGACGATTTTATAATGAGCGTACAACTATTTCTGTTGAAACACTTTTCAACTATTTAATAAAAAAAGATATTGATGCTTATATAGAAACAGAATTTTTTAACCTTATAAAAAGTAATGAGCAGAATAAAAAAGGTTACACCTCATTTAAAACATTTGATACTTTAGATACCTCTTTCGATTTACTTGTTAGTGTTGGTGGCGATGGTACTATATTAAGAGCCATAACTTTTGTGAAAGATTTAGGCATTCCAATAATAGGAATTAACACAGGTAGATTAGGCTTTTTAGCAACCATTCAAGTTGATGGTATTGAAAATGCTATACAAGATATTATTGATGGTAAATACAAAATATCTGAACGCAGTTTACTTTCCATTGAAACCACTCCAGAAAACAATAATATAACATCACTTAATTTTGCCTTAAACGAAATAACAGTAAGCAGAAAAAACACAACCTCAATGATTACGGTTGAAACCCATTTAGATAACGAATATTTAACATCGTATTGGAGTGATGGTTTAATTGTTTCAACACCAACAGGTTCAACTGGGTATTCTTTAAGTTGTGGTGGCCCCGTTATAACACCTGGCACCAATAGTTTTGTATTAACACCTATTGCACCACATAATTTAAGTGCTCGCCCACTTGTAGTTCCAGATACCACCGAAATACAACTTAGAGTAAATGGTAGAGAAGAGCAACATTTAGTATCACTCGATTCTAGAATCGCGACTTTAGATAATGGTACTTTAATTAAAATAAAAAAGGCATCATTCAAAATTAAAATGATAGACCTTTTAAATGAAAGCTTTTTAGACACCCTTCGCAAAAAACTACTTTGGGGCGAAGACAAGCGTAATTAGGCAATATTTCAAAAAAAAATCTGTTTTACTCTCATACAATTTAGCTCAAATAGGAGTTTAATTAGTATTGAGCTAATCTTATTTATTATATTTGCAAACTTTGAATATTTATGAAGCATTTAACAGTACTGATATTAAGCATTTTAAGCTTTCAATTAAGCCATTCGCAAATTAACGAAATTGGTATTTTTGTTGGTGGCAGTAATTTTATTGGAGATGTAGGTGCTACTAACTACATTTCACCAAACAGTCCTACTTTTGGATTAATGTATAAATGGAATGCAAGCCCAAGACATTCTTGGAGAGCATCGTTGATATATTCTGATTTGAAAGCTAACGATATAGATTCAGACGACCCAAGGCGTATTCAAAGAGGTTATAACTTTGACTCGAATTTATTAGAAGTTTCAGCTGGTATAGAATTTACTTTCTTTGATTTTAATTTGCACACCGGCGAAAAAGTTGCAACACCCTATATATATACAGGTATAAGTGTTGCAAATCACGATAACCATTATTTTTTTAATGGCGTTCAAACTTCAGAAAGCAATTCGAGTTGGGCATACGGTATACCAATGGCTTTGGGCTTAAAGGCAAACTTGTTAGGCAACATTGTTATGGGGATTGAGGTTGGTGCTCGCTACACATTTTCGGATGAAATTGATGGAAGTATTCCTGATAGTATAGCAAATCAGCAGTTCAGATTTGGCAATATAAATAATAACGATTGGTATGTGTTTTCGGGCGTAACACTAACCTACACTTTTGGTTTAAACCCCTGTTATTGTCCTTCAAATTAAAATGAATTTAAAAGAAAACATACAAACTAAAACGCTACCAAAGCACATTGCCATTATTATGGATGGTAACGGACGATGGGCAAAACAAAAAGGTATGTTGCGAGCTTTTGGTCATGAAAATGGCACAAAATCAGTTCGCGAAACGGTTGAAGCTTCAGCAGAACTTGGTATAAAAAATTTAACACTTTATGCATTTTCCACCGAAAATTGGAACCGACCAAAACTAGAAGTGCAAACGCTAATGAAACTTTTAGTGTCCTCATTAAAAAAGGAAATAAAAACACTTCAAGATAATAATATTAAACTTGCCGCTATTGGTAATTTACAAACACTTCCAAAAAAAGTTTATAAAGAACTGAATGAAGTTATAGAAAGCACAAAAAGTAATAATAGAATGACTTTAACCCTAGCTTTAAGCTATGGCTCTAGGGAAGAAATCCTAAATACTGTTAAAGAGATTAGCATTAAAGTTAAAAATAATATAATTTCGCCAGAAAAAATTGATGAATCGATTATTAATGAGCATCTTTACACGCAAAATTTGCCAGATGTAGATTTGCTTATAAGAACTAGTGGCGAACAACGTATAAGCAATTTTTTATTATGGCAAATTGCTTATGCAGAATTGTACTTTACTAGTACGCTTTGGCCAGATTTTACAAAGCAACATTTGTACGAAGCTATTATTGAATATCAAAAAAGAGAACGACGATTTGGGAAAACAAGTGAACAACTTAGCTAATATTTTATCTTTGACAACTTTAAAACACTGTTTATTAGCAATAATAACCTTATGTAGTTTTAACATTCAAGCACAAGAATTACCATATAATAATGGTAAAAAATACACCTTAGGAGGTATTACAGTTTCTGGTAACACCAGTTTTAGCGAGCAAACTATTGTTACTTATTCTGGTTTAAGAAAAGGTAAGGAAATGACTATTCCTGGAGAAGACATTAGTACTGCCATAAAAAAACTTTGGAACTCAAAACTGTTTAACGATATAGAAATTTACATCACTAAAATTGAAGGTAATGTAGCGCATTTAGAAATTAGATTGTCTGATTTACCACAACTTAACGAGCTAAAAATTAACGGTGTTAAAAAAGGTAAAAAAGAAGGCATTATTAAAGACACAGGTTTAGATAAAGGCACAAAAGTAACCGAAAATCTTATTACAAATACCAAAAACTTCTTAACTAAAAAATATAAAAAAGAAGGTTACTACAATTCTAAAACACTTATCAATACCATTGATGTAAAAGACTCTTTAGAAACAGCTAGAGTTAATATGGTAGTAAATATAGATAAAGGCGAAAAAGTTAAAGTTAAAGATATTGTATTTAGCGGCAACACTATTTTAAGTGATAAAAAGCTTAGAAAAGCCATGAAAAATACAAAAAAGATAAACCGCTTACGTATATTAAAACGTTCAAAATTTATTGATTCTGCTTATCAAGAAGATTTATCTAAAGTAATTGATAAATACAAAGAAAACGGTTATAGAGATGCTCGTATTTTATCTGACAGCTTAATTATTAACGACGATAAAAAAACAGTATCACTTCATATAAATGTTAATGAAGGCGAACAATATACTTTTGGCGATATTACCTTTATTGGTAATACCGTTTATAGCAATGAATATTTACGCAGATATTTACGGATTAACAAAGGTGATACTTATAATGGTGTTGAGTTGCAAAAACGTATTGCAGATGACACAAAACCAGATGCAATAGACATTACAAATCTGTATCAAAATAGCGGATATTTATTCTCTTCTATAAACCCCGTTGAAGTCAATGCAGAAAACAATGTTATTGACATGGAAATTAGAATATCTGAAGGAAAACCAGCCTATTTTAATAAAGTATCGGTTGTTGGAAACGATAAAACTAACGACCATGTTATTTACAGAATGTTACGCACACGCCCTGGGCAGCTATACAGTAAAGAAAATGTGGTGCGTTCGGTTAGAGAGCTTGGGCAATTAGGCTTTTTTGATGCTCAAGAAATCTCACCAAACTTTAACAACCCAAACCCAAACGAAGGGACTATAGACATGGAATATGCTGTTAAAGAAACAGGATCTAGTCAAATAGAATTACAAGGCGGTTACGGTGGTGGCGGATTTATTGGAACATTAGGGCTTTCTTTTAATAACTTTTCTATAAAAGACATCTTTAAAAAAGATGCTTATAAGCCTATCCCAATGGGCGACGGACAAAAACTAGCGTTACGTTTACAAGCAAGTCGTTTTTACCAAACCTATAGTTTCTCATTTTCTGAACCTTGGTTAGGTGGAAAAAAACCGGTACAGTTTTCAACATCCTTATCGCACACAAAACAATTTTTATATAACCCAATTACAAGAAATGCTGATAAAACCAGACGTTTTAATATAACTGGGATTACTGTAGGTTTAGCAAAACGTTTAACTGTTCCAGATGATTATTTTACATTATCGCAAGCCGTAAGTTATCAACGCTATGACTTAAATAATTACAACACTGGATTATTTACTTTTGGTAATGGTTATTCTAACAACTTATCTTATACAGTTGGTCTAAGCAGAAACAATACTAGAATAGACCCTATTTACCCAACTGGTGGTTCAAGTTTCTCGGCAACTGCAAAACTATCTATTCCTTATTCATTATTTAATAATGTAGATTATAAAACGCTTAAAGATGAACGTGACGATTTAGAAGTTATTATTGGTGACGGTACAAATACAGTTGAAGAAAGAACTGAAGCTTCAGATAGAGTTGGAGAAATAGATCAAGAACGTTACAAATGGTTAGAGTTTTATAAAATAAACTTTAAAGCAGATTGGTATGCAGAGATTGTTAAAGACCTGGTATTAAAACCAAGTGCAGAATTCGGTTTTTTAGGCGCTTATAATAATGATAGAGGCGTTATTCCTTTCGAACGTTTCTTTGTTGGTGGTGATGGTTTAGGCAGTTATAGTTTAGACGGAAGAGAATCTATTGCACTTCGTGGATACCCTAATCAATCGTTATCTGATCAAGATGGCGGCACCATTTACAACAAGTTTTCATTAGAGCTTCGTTACCCAATTACATTAAAAGCATCAGCTAAAATATATGCATTAGGCTTTGTAGAAGGTGGTGCATCTTATAATAGTTTTAGAGATTACAACCCATTTAGCATTAAACGATCTGCTGGTTTAGGTATTCGTATTTTTATGCCTGCATTTGGTTTATTAGGTATCGATTTTGGTCATGGATTTGATGCATTACCAGGCGAAACTGTAAAAAATGGTTGGGAAACTCACTTTATAATTGGACAACAGTTTTAATTTTTGGCACGATATTTTCTAATAACAATTCGATGATTTGAATAAGAATTGAAATTTTTCAGATTAAAATTCGTTAATTTTGAAAATACAATTCGAAAAGATGAATAATCACATGAAATCAAAAGTTCTTTTTTTACTGACAGTAATTTTCACATTAAGCCTTTCACTACATGCGCAACGTGGTGTAAGAATTGGTTACATAGACACAGAGTATATTTTAGAAAATGTTCCAGAATATCAAGAAGCTATCTCGCAATTAGATGATAAGGCTCAAAAATGGAACACAGAGATTCAATCTAAACTGAGTGCTGTTGAACAAAAACGCAAAGATTTAAGTAACGAAAAAGCACTTTTAACAAAAGAGCTTATTGATGAGCGTGAAGAAGATTTAACTTTTGAAGAACAAGAAATATTAGATTACCAACAAAAACGTTTTGGGCCAAATGGCGATTTAATGATTCAGAAAAAGCAATTGATGCAGCCTATTCAAGATCAGATTTTTGCCGCAGTGCAAGATTTGGCCGGAAGCAGAAAGTACGATTTTATATTTGATAAATCTGCCGATGTTGTAATGTTATATTCAGCAAAACAATTCGATTTAAGCGAACAAATATTAAGAAGTATAAAAAGAGCATCTAAACGCAAACAAGTACAAACTAAAGCTGAACGAAAAGCAGCCGAAGACGAAGAAGTAGTTCCAGAAGTGAATTTAGAATTAGAAGAACGCGAAAAAGCATTAGAAGAAAAGAAGGCAGCTCGTGAAAGCGCGGTTGAAAAAGCAAGACAAGAAAAATTAGCAGCTCGCGAAGCTAAGGTAAAAGCTGCCGCAGAAAGACGCCAAAAAATATTGGACGATCGTGCTAAAGCGAAACAAGCTAAGTTAGATACACAAAATAAAACAACAAGTACTGAAACAGGGAAATCTGCCGATGAAAAACCCACTGGAGAAACCAAAACAAAAGCACAACTTATTGAGGAAAACAGACAGAAAAAATTAAAAGAAAGAAAAGAAAGAAAAAAAGCACTTGAAGACAGAAAGAAAAAAATATTAGAAGAACGCCAAAAGGCAAAAGACAGTATAAACAACAATTAACAAAACAATTTATAACACATTAATACTATTTAAAAATGAAACAAATTAAAACTATTTTATTAGCAACGGCATTATGTATAGGAACTGTTAGTTTTACACAAGCCCAAAATAAAGTTGCCCATATAAATACGCAAGAATTAATAAGTGCTATGCCAGAAATGAAAGCAGCACAAACGCAACTTGAAACCTTAGGCAAAACTTACCAAACAGATATTCAAAATATGGCTACTGAGTTTCAAACTAAAGTAAAGCAATACGATGCTGAAGCTTCTACAAAAACTCAAGAAGAAAATACTAAAAGAGCTCAAGAAGTACAAACTATGGAGCAAAATATTCGTCAATTTCAAGGGCAAGCACAACAAGATTTACAAGCTAAAGAATTAGAGCTTTTAAAACCTATAACAGAGAAAGCTAAAACAGCTATTTTAAAAGTAGCTAGAGCTCAAGGTTTTGAATACGTTTTAGATTCTGCACAAGGTGTAATGATTATGTCTGATGGTAAAAACTTACTGGATGATGTAAAAAAAGAATTAGGCATTTAAACATTCTACTTTATTAAAAATAATTTAAAAGCTACCTTAAACAAGGTAGCTTTTTTATTTTTATTACCTAAATTTATGGACTTATGAGTAAACTTCCTATTGGTATTTTCGATTCTGGTGTTGGCGGCACGTCTATTTGGAAAGAAATTCATTCTCTTTTACCTAACGAAAATACGATTTATTTGGCCGATAGCATTAATGCGCCCTATGGTCCAAAAGGAAAAGAAGCCATTATAAAATTGAGCATAAAAAACACCGAATACTTACTGAGCAAAAACTGTAAACTTATTGTTGTAGCTTGTAACACCGCAACCACCAATGCCATTGACTATTTACGCAAAACCTATACTGTGCCATTTATCGGCATTGACCCTGCCATAAAACCGGCGGCTTTGCAAACCCAAACTAACGCGATTGGGATTTTAGCTACCAAAGGTACTTTAAGCAGTACGTTATTCTCGAAAACCTCGGGGTTATTTGCCAGTAATATTAATGTGCTTGAACAAGTTGGAGAAGGTATTGTAGAACTTATTGAAAGCGGAAAATTACATTCGGAGGAAATGCGAACCTTATTGAAACTGTACTTACAACCCATGCTTGATGCTCACATTGATCACTTGGTTTTAGGCTGTACGCATTACCCGTATTTTATGCCCATATTGATTGAATTACTACCAAATCATGTTAGGATTATAGATTCTGGTGAAGCGGTTGCAAGACAAACTAAAGCTGTTTTAGAACAGCGTGGTTTGCTAAATACTGAAACATTACATTCTAAAAATAAGCTCTTTACTAATGGAAATCCTGATGTGATGCAATCGCTTTTAGATGGAAAATTTAATGTGGATTATCTGGATTTTTAATTAGAATGTCATTATGAGGAGTCCAACGACGTGATAATCTCATGATTGATTGACAGATTGCCACATTATGTATCCTCACTATGACGTAAAAAAAGATATAACCCTTCGGACTTCGCTCAGGATAAACTCAAGCGCGACCATTCGCCTTGAGCGAAGTAGAAGGGTGTGGTAACGCCCTAAAACATGAAATGATGGGATTCTGAAACTAGTTCAGGATGACGAAAAGCTACTCTTTAAACCAACCCGAATACTTTATATAATTGTTAGCAATACGGTCTATTTCGCCCGAAATGAGTTCTTGGCTAATATCCTTCACTTTCTTTGCTGGAACGCCAGCGTAAATACTGCCCGCTTCTACTCTTGTGTTTTGCGTTACAACCGCGCCAGCTGCAATAATGCTATTGCTTTCTACAATACAATCGTCCATAATAATGCTACCCATACCTACCAAAACATTGTCGTGAATGGTGCATCCGTGCACGATAGCATTGTGACCAATGGACACATTATTACCAATAGTAGTGGGCGATTTTTGATAGGTGGCGTGTATAACTGCGCCGTCTTGTACGTTGACTTTATTGCCCATTTTTATGTAATGGACATCGCCACGAATTACGGCACTAAACCATACACTACATTGGTTGCCCATAACAACATCGCCAACAATAGTGGCATTTTCGGCAACGTAACAATCGTTTGGTATTTGTGGTGATTTTCCGTTTACTGGTTTTATTATTGGCATCTATGTATTGTTTAGTTGTTAATTCGTTTAGTTGTTTTAGTAAGGTGTCAAATTTATGAGATTTCTGCTTTCGCAGGAATTTGTTATTTAAAATATGATAACAAAGCTGATTTTTTTGATGCCGAAACCATAATCTCCTTACCGTTGCTAAGTATTACGCTTCCGCCTTTGCCTTTCATGTATTTTACCACTTCGTTTACATTGACCAAGTGCGATTTGTGCACGCGTGCAAAACCACTATCCTTTAAAATATCTTCAAAATATTTAAGTGTTTTACTTACCACTTTCTTTTTATTGGCATTAAGGTAGATTTCGGTGTAGTTATCGTCGGCTTTACAATACAGAATATCGGAAGTGTCGATAACCTCGAAACCGTTTTGCTGCGGAATGGTTATTTTTCCGTTAACCGTATTAGTTTTTGGAACCAATACTTGGTTTTGGAGAGCCTCTTCTTTCGTTTTTATTTCGGTAACGTAATCGACGGCTTTGATGAGCTCGTCGATGGAAATAGGTTTCATTAAATAATAGGAGGCGTGGGCGTTTAAAGCGTCTATCGCATAATGATTGTACGCGGTTACAAATACGGTTTCAAAATTGATATCGCCTACTTTATCGAGCAAATCGAAGGCGTTGCCATAGGGCATTTCCACATCGAGGAATACCAAATCCAAATCGTTGTTTCTAATTAACACCAAGGCTTCTTCAACATTTTCTGCTTCGCCCAAAACCGTAACATTTGGGCAGTATTTTTTGAGGTAATTATTTAAAATTTGTCTGCTTGTTTCTTCGTCTTCGACTATGATTGAGGTTAATTTCATATTTTTTTAATTTGCCACAAATTCACTAATTGTTTTTTATTTCTTCTTTCAATTCTTTTATCTGATTTTTTGTTCGCCAGTATTCATTTGCAATATTAAATCCTTCTTCTTCAATCAATGGTAGCATATTCAAATCATTTATATATTTTTCTTTATCCTTACCATTCATTATTTTTAATTGTTTTGTGTATGCTTTTCCTTCTAAACTATTTTTATAATAAATAAATCGGTTAAACAGTTCACAACAAGGATCGATTTCTTTCTTTTCACCTTTGTAAAGCAAAGGAAAAAGTCCGCTCATTTTTTCTAAAACTATTTCTTCGTTTAGCACATAAAGCTCAAGGATAGCATCTACTAAATTAAATTCATCTTTATAGGTTCCTTTGATTTTTTGGAAACCATTTGAATCTTTTTGATAATAATCAAAAACAGATTCAATTCCGTTTTCCATTAAAGTTTTTGTTGACTCTATTTTAGCTGTCTTTTCATACGCCATAATAGTTTCATCAATCTCTTTAACCCAATCCTCACGATTATCTATGATTTCATTTTGACAAGAAACCAATAAAGTAATTAATACAAACCCTAATAATTTAATTTTCATTTTAATCCTTTTTAAGCTTTACAATTACCTTGGTCCCTTTGTCTTCTTTATTTTGAAAATCGTCAATAAAAACATCTACTTTATCTTTGTACATAGCATTCAAAATCGATACGCGCTTTTTAATATTGCCTATCCCTTTTGAGTTTTGCTTTTGCTGATTTTCGGTTTTTAAGGCTTTAGATTTTTCTCTTCCAATGCCATCATCGGTAATGGTAATTTTTATTTCATCTACTTTATTTTGAGTGATTTCGATGTTTAAATGCCCTTTTGTTTTCTTGTACCGCAACCCGTGCCAAACGGCATTTTCAATATAGGGCTGCAGCAGCATGGGCGGAATTACAAAATCACTGACTTTAATATTTTTATCGACCTTTATGTTGTAATCAAATTTATCTTTAAATCTAAAATGCTCTAATTTGGTGTAAAGTTCCAAAAGCTCGATTTCTTTTTCCAAGGGAATAAAATCTTCTTCACTATTCTCCAAAACGGCTCGCATTAACAATGAAAAATCTGATAAATATTTATTAGCTGTCCGTTCATCATTTGATACAATAAAACTATTTACAGAGTTTAAAGCATTAAAAATAAAGTGCGGATTCATTTGGCTGCGCAGCGTTTTTAATGCCAATAAATTATTAGCTAATCGCTGTTGTTTAATATATTTAAACATTAAAAATGCCGTGATTAACAACAATAAAACACCACCAATTAACGAATAGATAATAAGTTTTTGTGTACGCGCTTGTTCAATATTGAGTTGATATTTGCTTTCTGAAAGTGCTCTGTCGCTCTCTAAGCTTAAAATTCGGTTTTGTTTGCTAACAATATCTTTACTAAATCGTGCTGCTTGCGATATGTCCTGTTCTTTTTTTGAATATACTTTATCTACTAAATCTACATAATTTTGATACGCTATAAGTGCTTTATTAAACTCCCCAGCATCCCGGTATACCTCAGATAATTTTCTAGTCGCATCTTTTTGAACAATTAAATCTTCCTTATCATCGGCTTCTTCAATACTTTTTTCAAGGTAAGTTATGGCTTGTCCAAAATCTTTCTGTAACGCATAAGCATTACCAATTTTATAGTTTTGTTTTTGAGGTGTTAATGCGCTTTCGTTATCGAAAACCGAATCACTTTCTATTTCATTAATATCATCCAAGGCTTGTTTTCGTAACTCTATTTCACTGGAATAATCGCTTAAATTGTTTTGAAAATCGGCAACTTTAATTTTCTCCTCTACACCTCTTCTCTTATTTTGAGTATTGGCCAATCTTAAAGACTCTTTAAAAAGTCCTTTGGCTTTTTGTGGCTCACCTTTTTCGTTATATACTTGAGCCAATTTTGAATTCAAGTCAGTAATTTTTGGTGTTATCAAATGCTTTTGTGCCACTTGTAAACCTTCGGTATAAGCATTGATTGCTGCACCAAAATTTTTGGTGTTTTGATGCACATCTCCAATACCTTCATAAAGTATAACCAGTTGCCAATTAGAGAGTTCTTTTTTATCAATTTCATTATAAGTGGCTATACTTTCTTGGTAGTTTTTATTGAGCTGATAGGCTTTTGCTAGTTTAATTTTAACAGCATTAGTTGCTCTATTTTGAATACTTATTCTGTAGTTAGAAACTACTAAATCATACTGTTTCCAATACATATAAACATCGCCTAAAACCTCGTAAGCTTCACTGTTTTCTTTAACAGACCTGCTACCTTTTAAAGCATCAGCTATAAATTGAATACTCTTTTTAGCATCCTTTTTTAAATACACTTCAGCAGAATCTATAAGTGATTTAAAGACTTGAGTAGTTGCTCTCGACTTAAAAAGTTTACTTTCATATTCATCGAATTTATTGGGTTGTACCTCAACTTTAATCCGCTCGCTACTTTGAATAATGTAGTAAACGGTTTCAAAATCTTTGTGTCTTATAATAAGCTCGTCGCCTTTTTTGGCTTCAATTCTAAATTCGCCAAAAGTATTGGTTGTGGTATATGCACCTCCGCTAACTTCAATATTTATATCGGGAATTGGTTTATTAGTATCGCTTTCAATCACAGAACCGTGAACCGTAAATCGTTTTTCTGAGTTTATAACATCATTTTTTTCTTGTGCAAGCATAAAACTCACACTAAAGGAAAAGCATAAAAAAAGAAGGTATTTAACTAATAATTTCATGTGCTACTTTATAATAGATAAACTTACACACTTTCTTTGTTATAATAAAATGGAGGTTTTACAATTCTACTGATTTTTAATATGAAAAGGAATGGTTTACGCATTCAATCGTTCAGTTTACGCATTCAATATATCACTTAACTCATTCTGGTTTTTTTAAGAAAAAAGGTGGCTTTAGCTTTACGCTAATCAAAAGTCCTTAATGGACATCATTAAATTAAAAAAACGAAAATATTATGAAAACTTATTTAAAAACACTCCTTTTTAGCGTCGTGCTCATTAGTTTTACCGCCTGTAATGCTAATAATAAAAAATCCAACACAGCCCTAGCACAAGTCCAAATTACAGAACACAATCCAAGTAATCAATACATTAAAGTAGCCCTTCTACTAGATACTAGCAATAGCATGGACGGGTTAATAGACCAAGCCAAAGCACAACTTTGGGATATTGTAAACGAATTGTCTTATGCCAAATGCCATGACAGTAAGCCTAATTTACAAATCGCTTTGTATGAATACGGCAACGACAGATTAAACAGTGATGAAGGTTATATTAGACAAGTCTTAAGCTTTAGCGAAGATCTTGACGAGATTTCAAAAGAGCTGTTTTCGTTAACCACAAATGGTGGTGAAGAATACTGCGGACAAGTCATTCAAACCTCATTAAATCAATTAAAATGGGGCGATAATCCAGACGATTTAAAACTTATTTTTATCGCAGGAAATGAGCCTTTTACACAAGGTAAAATAAACTACAAAGACGCTTCGACCAACGCAAAAGAAAAAGACGTGACCATTAACACCATTTTTTGTGGCGATTACCAACAAGGTATTTCTAGCCGTTGGAGAGATGGGGCAAGCTTAACTAACGGCGATTATATGGCTATAAACCAAAACAATGCCACGGTGCATATAGCATCGCCTTATGATGACGATATTTTAATTTTAAATCAAAAACTGAATAAAACTTATGTTATTTATGGACATGCTGGCAGACAAAAAATGGCTCTTCAAGCTGAGCAGGATACTAATGCTGGTTTATACAGCAAAGCTAATGCTGTTAGTAGAACAGTAAGCAAAAGCTCACATTTATATAAAAATAAATCTTGGGATTTAGTCGACGCAGAGGGAGAAGAAAATTTCAAATATGATGATTTAGAAAAAAGTCAATTACCAGAAGTTTTAAAAGGCAAATCGGAAACTGAAATTAAAGCTTATGTTGCTAAAAAACGAAAAGAACGGGAAAGCATTCAAAACAAAATTCAAGAGTTAAATAAAAAACGAAAACTCTATATTCTAGATCATAAAAAAGAAAACTCAAATGGGCTGGAAAACGCAATGACAAAAGCCATAAAAGAGCAAGCCAAAAAGAAAAAATATACTTGGGATTAAAAACTAAAAACTTGTCATTAAGAAGGGAGTATGACTGAAGTAATCTTATAAATTCAAAACTTGTTGATATAAAAGAAGTCGATTAGATTAAACAGATTGCCACGTCGTACCTACTTCGTGATGACAAAATTATTACTTCGAAACTAATTTACAGCAGGACATCTACATTCGTACTTCTTTCTTTTACAAGCAAAATTATAGCCTAATGTTAATTGATGAAAACCACCATTTGTAAATACTACCGAATTATTTTGATACGTATAGGTATAAGCAAACATAAATTGTTTATAATCAACTCCCAATATAGGCGTGATTTGTTTCAGCTTTTGACTTTTTACAGTATTCGAATTGATTAAATACTCAGCACCATCAAAACTTTGTCTGTATGAAATTCCACCCCAAAGTTTACCAAATTCCATGTTTTTATAAACTTTTCCATTCAAATCTATCGAAGCTTCTTTTGTGCCATCTTTATATTGAAACATTACTGAAGGTTCGTAGCTCCAATCGCTTCCCAACTTACCAAACACACCTCCTACAGAAAGCAAATAGCGTCTTAAATTACTTGTAATTTCAACATCGTTATTTACACCCGCATTTTTTAATACGTTTTTTATTGTAGCATGTGCGTAATAATCTAAATAGTGATATGAAAACCCTAAATCGATATTAAAATTTGTTTCGTTTTGCACAATTCCATCAATTATTATATCGGGTCCATCAAACAAAAATGTAGTTTCATCTAATTTATATTGAATAAATCCAGCACTTAATCCAAAAGATAGCATATTTAAATCGACTTCACTTCTAGAAAACATCAGATGATGTGCATAGGTTGCATAAGCTCCTGTTTGTGAGTGATACCCGTTTTTATCGGTATACAAAATACCACCTATTGCAGATGGCGTATCACCAATTCTTCCATTTAAACTTAATGTAGTAAGCCTTGGAGCATTTTCATGTCCAAACCATTGTTGACGTGATGTTAGTCTAACTTTAGAGCAATTAGCAATACCAGCCATTGATGGGTGGATGAGGTAATAATTATCTGTTAAATAATCCGTATATATTGGTAACCCTTCTTGTGAAGTTGATAAATTAGTGCATAATAC
Organism: Wocania ichthyoenteri Th78; assembly: GCF_000789235.1. Lineage (GTDB taxonomy): Bacteria > Bacteroidota > Bacteroidia > Flavobacteriales > Flavobacteriaceae > Wocania_A > Wocania_A ichthyoenteri. The sequence goes on along the minus strand of NZ_KN525716.1, from coordinate 2,326,329 downwards.
ACTTATCATTACCATAAAAATATGTTTTAATTTCATCTTCTATTTTATCTTTTCAAAGTAAAATGCGACCTAAACTCCTTTTGTGTACCATCAAGTGGTTCGTTATATTTTACTATAAACCAATAATCACCAGTTGGAAATTCTTGTCCGTTGAATGTTCCGTCCCATCCAATTCCTTTAGGGTTTAACTGTTTTACTAGCTTCCCGTATCTGTCAAATATATAAATTTCTGAATTAGGTTGTGTTGCTATTCCTTTAATATTCCATGTATCATGTACACCATCGTTATTAGGTGTAAAATACTTAGGATAGTCAATCACAATCTGCATTTCAGAAATTTCGTTACAATTTAGCAAATCGCGAACATATACTGTATGTTCTCCTCCTGTTATTCGTTCAAATACATTTGAACTCTGCCACGAACCAGAATCTAATCTATATTCATACTCACCAACCCCTATAACTGTTACTTCTATAATATTATTGTCTGAAAAAGAAGTGCTTAATAATTCTACCGACATACTTTCTGGTGGATACGACCCCACTACCAAAGTACTTGCAGGAATTCTACAACCCGTAGTAATATTAGTTGCAAATACCGTATAATTGCCAACTACAGCAGGTGTATACTGAGCACCTGTAGCTCCGGTTATTGCTGTACCTGTAGGATCTGCATTCACCTCTGCCTCTGTCCCATTATACCATTGAAATGTATAATTTGTAGTATTTAATTGTGTGTCGATTGGGGGTACACTTATTAATGGTGTATTTTCTGGGTTAATAACATCATCATTCCTATTTAAACAAATGACATATTCTTCGTCAATACCTATTTCTGGAGATTGATTTACAATTAAGTTTATTGGAACTACAATAAAACATTCGTTTGCATGTGGTTTTACTCTGGCATATATAGTTTGAGTATAAGATTGTGTGTTTTCAAAACTGATGCTGTTTGAAATTGTATTACTATTTCCTGCAATGGCATCAGCTTTATTTTCATAATAAATAAAAGGTTCAAAATCATTAGTGTCAAGTCCATTTAAAATTTCTGTTTCTCGTCTCGTTACATCGAAAAAATCAAACCCATTATTATCAACCTCACATTCTTCAATAGGTAATGGCTTTTGGTTTAAATCTTCATAAATAATTATTTTTAAAGGTAGTGTTGTTATAGAAGTACATGTGTTAGAACCTGTGGCTAAAACCAGAATATCTCTATCTAAAAGTGTATTAGTATATGTTGTAGGGTACGGAATAGGTTTATTATTATCTAAATCTAATTGGGTTTCAAAGTATGATAATATAATTGATGCATCACCACCAGTAATTTGACTTTCTCTTATTGTTAAGTCGTAATCTGTTGGTATAATATCACTACAAATACGTATAGTATCTGGTTGAAATATAGTTGGATTATGATTTACAACAAGATTAAAACTCATATCAGTACTATAACATTCATCGGCATCTCTTATACCATTTCCATTTTCATCAAATTGAGCACGAACAAATATAGGTTGCGGATTACTTGTATTTGAGTATGCACTACTATTAGCTATCGCTATATTATCAATTGCATCTTGCTCAGTAAGATGATAGCTTATTAAAATAGCTTTGGTTTGTGTTCCAATAACTTCAATATCTTTTGTTGGCAAATCAAAAACAGTAAAATCTGTATCACTACACAACACATAATCATCAATTGTATTTAGTACTGGTAATGGATTTACCGTTAAAGTAATATGTGGGCCTAAACCTTCACAACCATTAACTGTATCACTATCAATACGTACATATATTGTTTGTGTTCCAGCAGACTTATCATTTCGATGATCAGTAATATCTGGAATCGCATTGGTTTCAGTCAAGGCATCAGTTTCATTAATATAGTATGCAACTGTAGATAATGGGTATGCTGCTCTAAACTGAACATCAGCATCACTAAAATCAAATGATGCAATTCCATCGGTATTACCCTTATCTACTTTATCATCACAGGCATAATATGTAAAATCAAATCCAACAGCAGGAATTTGCGATGTACCAACTGTTAAGTTTATTTGGGTCGTTCTATAACACCCATTCACAGTTTCAACTCTTGCATAAACTATATCATTAAATGGGTTCAAAACATCATTGGAATAATTAATAAAATCAACTATTTCATCTGCAGGCAAACCTGCTTCAGCTTGAACCTTTGTTTCATAATAGGTGAACGTTTCATTTAAATAGTCTGTAGATATTGTACTATTAGCTTCGGTTAAATTAAATAGTGTCACTCCATCTGTATCAGAATCACATTGATTCATATTTACTATACTCTTCACCACAGGCAATGGGTTTACTACTAATTTAAAATTAGCAGTGTCGTAGCAACTCGTATTGACTCTATTTTCTATTCTAGCATATATAGTTTGAGGATTATTATTATTTTGAATTGATGAAGTGATTTCTGTTCCAGAAACTGCAGCATCAGCTTCAGCTTGAGAGCTGTAGAATTTCACCTCATAATCTGATGCTAGTTGAGATCCTAAAACCTCATTTATTTTAGTAGATAAATCAAAAGTAGAAATACCATCAGCGTCGTTTCCACCACTAGCATCATCACAAAGTTCATAATCTATAGGTGTATTAGCAATCGCTTCTTTATCTACTGCTATATTAAAACTTGCTACTTCAAAACAGGTTTGTGTTACATCTGCAATACGAATCCAAATGGTTTCGTTTTGTGATGTATTGGTATAAGCATTTGGTGTTATAATAGGGTTTTGATTGGTTTCAGCGTCGGTTTGATTTATATGAAAACTAATTGGATAATCTGCTGCTGCTTGACTGCCTAATACTAAATTTTGGTTTGCTGAAAAATCAAAAACTTCTTTTAAATCACTATCCGATTCACATAGCACCATATCTTCTGGTGGAGCAGCTATTATTGGATTAGTTGTAAACTGCACTATAATTTCATCGCTTGAACTACACCCTGCAGCAACATCAATCTCTACACGGTAAATTCCATTAGTGGTAACATCGAAAGTAGCCTCTGTTTTTCCTGTTTGTTCAACCCCATCTTTAAACCATTTATAAGTTGTACCTAGCAATGCTAAAGTAGCATCTAACTCCAAAGGCTTTCCACCACATCCTGGGTTTCCTGATTTAATAGTTCTGTCTACCCCTAGGTTACCTCCAATACTAAAACTACCTGCCTCTAAAAAAATAGCCGAATCCCATTCTGAGTCTCCCTGATCTGCAACTACAATTTTAATTTCATAAACTGTATTTGGTATTACTGGCGCAGAGGCTGTTAACACTTTTGTTCGTCCACCATAATTAGTATCTGGTATGTTGTATCCTTCAAAAAAAGTTGTATTTGCTCTACAAGCAAAAGCATTATTAATATTCTTAACACTAACTGGGGTTCCATCTGGTAATACAGCTAAATTTTGATAATTTGTTGTCCCAACTTCTCTTAATAAAAAAGCAAAACTATCAGCAAAAGAACATTCAGTTGAACCATCATACTCTTCAGATGCCATTAAAAAACGAAAGCTAATCGTGTTTACTAAAGGTACAAAGTTAAATTTAACATAAGTGGCATCAAACGTATTAGATTGTCGTAAAGCTACTTGCAAATCTGTATCCCCTGTTAAGCTATTTACATTATCAATACGTGCCGAATTAATTGTATTTCCAGCGGGAAATGCTTGCCCTGTAGTTAGAATTATACCTTCTCCAAATGGAAAAGTACTTCCAGTTGGCCGCTTAAAATAACCATAACTTTTTGTGGTCGTTTGAGTTGGGGTTCCGCTTACTTGCGATGAAAAAGCATCAACTGTAGAGCATTTACTAGATATTAAAACATCTTCAACAAGTTTTTCTATAGTAAAACTTGATTGAGCATCAGCAGCATTATTTACTTTTATAATTTGTCCATAGCCTGTAACCGATATACAAAATATAAATGCAATTAGTGAAAAATTTTTCATAGTCAATTTTCAGCTAAATACTCGTTAATCATATTAAAGCAATCTTTTACTTTCGATGTAACGTTTTTTAAAGCCTAAATATTTAAAAGCAAAGCATCAAATATAGATATAACTCAAAGTTTCTTTCGTATTTTTACAAAAAATTAGCTAAAATGAACAATTTTAAGGTTTCAGTGCAAGAAACAACCAATAATGCCATAGTAAAATTTGAGTTAAATCAATTTATAACAAAGCACCAAAGCTTTGAATTTAATAATATTGATGAAGCAAAATCATCGCCTTTAGCACAACAACTATTTTATTTGCCGTTTGTAAAAAAGGTATATATTACAAGTAATTTTGTGGCTGTTGAGCGTTACAATATTGTGGAATGGGACGATGTTAAAGATGAAATGGCAGAACAGATTGAAACCTATTTGAACGATGGTGGCGTTGTAGTTGAAGAAACTACTGCACCTAAAAAAGTACCTGTAACCGTTTATGCTGAAAGCACACCAAACCCTTCGGTAATGAAATTTGTTGCTAACAAAAAAATAGTAACTGCTCTTTTTGAATTTACCTCAATTGACGATGCTAAACTATCGCCATTAGCTACTGAATTATTTCACTTTCCGTTTGTGAAAAGTGTTTTTATTGACGAAAATTATGTGTCAATCACCAAATACGATATGGCAGAATGGCAAGATATTAATATCGAACTTCGTGAATTTATTAGAAGTTATATTGAGAACGGAAAAGACGTTGTATTGCCAGAAGCTGTTGAAACTTTAAAAAAATCGAACTCGCAATTAGACTCGCATTTTGAAAATTTAGACGACATCTCAAAAGAAATTGTTAATATTCTTGAAGAATATGTAAAACCTGCCGTAGCTAGCGATGGCGGGAATATTCAATTTATATCTTATGATGAAAACACTAAAAATGTAAGTGTTATGCTTCAAGGGGCATGTAGTGGTTGCCCATCGTCAACTTATACTTTAAAAAGTGGTATAGAAAATATGCTAAAAGAAATGCTTCCTGGAAAAGTAAATATGGTTGAAGCTATAAACGGTTAGATTGCAATATTCAATTTATTTAGGTGACTTTTTTAACTTTTCTGTGTCAAAAAAACAACTATCTTTAAACTGGTAGTTGAATTTTAATCTTAAAAAAATAAATCATGGCAGTATTAAAAGTAATCGAGATTTTATCAAACTCAGATAAAAGTTGGGAAGACGCAACTAAAAAAGCAGTAAAACACGCATCAAAAAGTGTTAAGAATATACGTTCGGTATACGTTCAAGACCAAAGCGCAAGTGTAAAAGATGGCGAGGTTACAGAATTTAGAGTAAATTTAAAAATCACTTTCGAAGTAAGTTAAATTTACATTTATTTTAAAATTTAAGCGTTCATTAATTGAACGCTTTTTTTATGATCAATTTTCGCTAACTTTGAAATATGAAATCTATTTTATTATCCCTATTTATTATCACATTAATAAGCTGTAAAGGTCAGAATTCTGAAACTATGAAACATCAATACACCAACGACCTTATAAACGAAACTAGTCCGTATTTACTACAACATGCCCATAATCCTGTAAACTGGAATCCGTGGAATCCTAAAACACTAGCTAAAGCAAAGTCAGAAAATAAACTTATACTTATAAGTGTAGGTTATGCCGCTTGCCATTGGTGTCATGTTATGGAGCATGAAAGTTTTGAAGATAGTTTGGTGGCTCAAGTCATGAACAAAAATTTTATCAATATAAAAGTAGATCGAGAAGAGCGACCAGATGTAGACCAGGTTTATATGAGTGCTGTACAACTTATGACGGGAAGTGGTGGTTGGCCACTTAATGTTATTGCTTTACCCGACGGCAGACCAGTTTGGGGTGGTACTTATTTTAAAAAAGAACAATGGATGGACGCTTTAGAGCAAATCTCTAAACTTTATGTTGAAAAGCCTAAGAAACTATACGAATACGCCAACAAATTAGAACAAGGTATTAAGGCTTTAGATGTGGTTACCCTAAATACTGATGAACCAATTTTTGAAAAAAGTTATATAGACGATGCTTTAAAAAACTGGTCAAAAAACTTTGATAACAATCAAGGCGGCATGAATCAAGCTCCTAAGTTTATGATGCCTAATAACTATCATTTTTTACTTCGGTATGCTTACCAAACTAACGATAAAAAACTTCAAGATTATGTAAATCTTACGCTAACAAAAATGGCTTATGGTGGTATTTTCGATCAAATTGGAGGTGGGTTTTCTAGGTATTCTGTCGATACAAAATGGCATGTACCTCATTTCGAAAAAATGCTTTACGATAATGGACAGTTAGTAAGTTTATATGCAGATGCTTACCTCACAACAAAAAACGAATTATATAAAGATATTGTTACCGAAACATTAGAATATATTAAGCGAGATATGACAACTGAAAATGGAGCTTTCTATTCATCGCTTGATGCCGATAGCAATACCCCTGAAGGTGAACTCGAAGAAGGTGCTTTTTATGTTTGGAAAAAGGAAGAACTCAAAACAATTTTAAAAGATGATTTTGAATTATTTTCAGATTATTACAATATAAATAATTACGGCTTTTGGGAACACGATAATTATGTTTTAATTAGAAAAGACGATAATGCATCCATTATTAAAAAGCATAATATTACCATTGATGCTTTAAATAAAAAGAAAAGTAATTGGAAAAACATACTTTTAAAAGAGCGTAATAAAAGAGCAAAACCAAGATTAGACGATAAAACTTTAACATCGTGGAACGCTATTATGCTTAAAGGTTATGTTGATGCATACCGTGTATTTGGTAATAAAGATTACCTCGCTTCCGCGGAAAAAAACGCCAACTTTATTATTAATAATATGCTACGCGAAGATGGTGGATTAGACCATAATTACAAAAATGAAAAAAGTAATATCAACGGTTATCTTGAAGATTACTCCGCTGCCATTGATGCGTTTTTAGCACTTTATGAAAGCACGTTAAACGAAACTTGGTTAACCACTTCAAGAGATTTGGCGAACTACACCTTCGATCATTTTTTCGATGATACAAGTAAAATGTTTTATTTCACATCAAACGAAGATGAATCGTTGGTATCTAGAAGCATTGAGTACCGCGATAATGTTATTCCTGCAAGCAATTCCATTATGGCGAAAAACCTATTTAAATTATCGCATTATTTTGATAACGAACATTACAGTAAAACTGCTATGAGCATGCTTAATAATGTAAAGCCAGAAATGCTGGAATACCCGTCAGGGTACTCCAATTGGTTCGATTTAATGCTTAATTATGCACACCCCTTTTACGAAGTTGCCATTGTTGGAGTTGAGGCTAAACAAAAAATAGCAGCATTAAACAAAACCTATTTGCCTAATAAACTTATTGCGGCAAGCACATCAGAAAACAACATGCCTTTATTAGAAAATCGTTACAACCCAGATTATACGTTTATCTATGTATGTGTTAATAAAGCCTGTAAGCTACCTGTTACCGAAGTGAATGATGCTATTAAATTTTTAAAAGAGTGAGTACACTAACTATAATATTAATTGCTTTTGTAGCTTTTGAGCATTTCTATTTTTTAATATTAGAAATGTTTTTATGGACCAAACCAAAAGGCATTAAAGCATTCGGGCTAAAGTCGAAGACATTTGCCGAAGAGACAAAGGTATTAGCTGCAAATCAAGGGCTGTATAATGGGTTTTTGTCTGCTGGACTAGTTTTTTCAATTATTCAAAAAGACATAAATGCTGCCATATTTTTTCTTGTTTGTGTGACCATTGCTGGTATTTATGGGTCTTATTCTACAAAGCAAATTAAACTGTTTTATGTGCAAAGTATTCCTGCTATATTTGCGCTAATCACAATATTTATCAACTAAAAAATTAAAATAACAATATGGATTTAGAAAGATGGATTGACAAAGGCTATGATCTAATTATGGATTTTGGACCGAAAATGATAGGTGCTATTCTTATTTGGATTATTGGGTCTTGGGTCATTAAAAAATTACTAAAAACCACTAAAAAAATAATGTCTAAAAGAAATTATGATGAGAGTTTACAAAAATTCTTAGTAAACCTTTTAGGCTGGATCTTAAAAATTATTTTAATAGTTGTAGTACTTGGTACTGTTGGCGTAGAAACCACATCATTCGCTGCTATTTTAGCTGCAGCAGGTTTAGCCATTGGTTTAGCATTACAGGGTTCTTTAGGTAATTTTGCCGGTGGTGTTTTAATTATGATTTTTAAGCCTTTTAAAATTGGTGATTTAATTGAAGCACAAGGTGAAATAGGAGTTGTTAAAGAAATTGAAATCTTTACAACCAAATTAACGGGACTATCTAATAAAGAAATTATTATTCCTAACGGGTCTTTATCAAACGGGAACATTATTAATTACACTACAGAAGGCACACGTAGAGTCGATTTAACTTTTGGTGTTGGTTATGATTCTGATATTAAAAAAACCAAAGATGTTTTAATGCAAGTTTTAACATCTCATCCTAAGGTTTTAAAAGAACCTGCGCCAACTGTAAATGTATCTGAATTAGCAGATAGTTCGATAAATTTTGCTGTAAGACCGTGGAGTACTGCCGATGATTATTGGGCTGTTTATTTTGGAATTACTGAAGATGTAAAAGAAGCACTTGATAAAGCTGGAATTGATATTCCTTATCCACATCAAGTTGAAATTCAAAAGAAAGGATAATTAATTAAGATTTTGATTTAGGCTTTAACGCCACAAAATCTTTTAAATAATATGGTTCAAAATAGGCGACATCTTCAATGTCGCTTTTTTTGTATTTATTATAAGCTAATATTCCCATTTCTCTTGAAGAAGGCAGTTTGCCTTCGATAAAAATTGCGTTTGGATGATTAATAAGTGCTTTAGTTTTTTTAACACCATTCCCAATAAAATAGATTTTTTGTTTTTCTAAATAGTCTTTAAAAGAAGTTTCATCTAAAATTTGTGCTTGGGTTTCTCTTATTTGATTATAATTGGAATCAAAAATAGCAGAATATACTTCCATGCGTCTGGCATCTAACATGGCTACAATAACGCCATCATTTGTTTTAACTTGACGAGCTAAAGCCTCTAAAGTTGGCACAGAAATTAATGGCTTATCTAGAGCAAAACAAAGCCCTTTTGCTGCCGAAACTCCAATTCGTAACCCTGTATAAGAACCTGGACCTTTGCTAATGGCAATTGCATCTAAATGTTTTGAACTGATTTTCGCTTCTTTTAGAACAGCATCAATATACACATGAAGTCGTTCGGCATGCGAATAATTTTTATCGTAATCTTCCTTTAAAACCAAAGTCTCTCCATCTTTTGAAAGAGAGACTGAGCAATTGGTTGTTGCGGTTTCTATGTTTAGGATATATGTACTCATTTTCTTTTTAATAGATTCCAGCCTTCACTTCGACTAAGCTTAATGACACGCGGGAATGACAATCTTTTAAATCTTGAAATCTTTACTTCAAGGAATTATTTCTTTAATTAATTAGTTAAAGATTTCCCCATGTAAAAGTCTAAAACTTTTGTCTTAAAAACAAAATCGTACTTAGCATTTATTAAAGACGATTGTGCATTTATAAACTGCACTCTGGCTTGTTCCAAATCGAAAGCTGTCATATTACCAATATTGTAACGCTCTTGAGAATTGTTAAATGCTAATTCTTGAGAGGCTAAAGATTTTTTTGCTGCATCATAAGCTTTAAATGCAGCTTGAGCATCTGTATAAGCTCTTTGAATATTAGATTCTAAATCTAACTTAGCTTGTTGTAAACGCAGTTTACTGTTATCTTCTTGAATTTTAGATTTTGCTACTGCCGTTTTATTCTGAAATCTAGAAAAAATAGGAATTCCAACATTAAGGTTAAAACTATGTCCTTTATTATCATTTAATTGATCTAAAAAAGCAGCTTCATTATTAGCCAAATTTGAATAGAATGCATTAGTACCAAAACCATAACCTAATGAAACGTTAGGTAAATAACCGCTTTTAGAAATTTTCGTGCTTAATTGAGCGCTTTCAATATTTTTTTCAGCTATTTTAATTTCGTTCCTATTTTGCAACGCATAGTTTAAAATTGGAGTGGCATCTTTATACAGCAAAGCTTCTGATGGTGTATTAACATCTATCATTTCTACATCAAACCCATTAAAAGGTACTTGTAATAATTGTGACAATGTAAGTAATGCCAAATTAAAATTGTTTTCAGCAATAGTAACTTGTTGTGCATCTCTACTTAAAGTTGCTTCAGCATCATAAATATTAGCTTTGGGTTGTACGCCAGCATCTACCAAATCTTGTACTTGTTTGAGTTGTTTTTGGCTAAAATCGAATTGTGCTTTTGCTGTTTCTAAATTTTCCTTATTAAATAAGATATTCAAATAAGCATCAACAACATTTAAAGATATATCATCTTTTAAGCGCTCTAATTCTAATTGACTTCGCTCTGAATTTAATTTAGATTGTTTATAACTGTTTAAAGTTCTAAATCCACTAAAAACATTTTGCGATACGCTTAAGCCTAAACTTGTGGAATGACTTGTTCTATTTGCAAATATACCTTGTGCTACCAAACTAGTCCCTAAACTTAAACCTTGAGAAACACTACCACTTACTGATGGCAAAAACTGTCCTTTTGCAGCTACAATATCTTGTTCGTTTATAAGCAATGTGTTCTCCGTTTGCTTTACAGAAATATTATGTTCTAGTGCATGTGCTACTGATTCTTGCAGCGTCCATTTTTTTTGTTGAGCAAAAGATGATGCTATAATTAACAGCAAACATACTAACAAGTTATTTTTCATATTTATAATACTGAAATTAATCATTCTCATCATCTTCGTTATCTTTTGATGCTTTATTCCACACTTTAATTTTGTCGCCTTCTTTAACTCCTTCGGTTATCTCTACATTAATACCATCAGACAAACCAAGAGTTACATTACTTTTCTCGAACTTACCATCTTCTTTTTGTATTTCTACAAAAGGTTTTTCTGTAATTCTATTGTATTGCAATAAGGCTTCTTTAATGGCTAAAACGCTATCTTTACTTTCTATGTCAATTTCTGCATTAGCGCTATAACCTGCTCTAATATTTGTGCTTTGTTCTATTTGTACGTCTGCTTTTATAGTAAACTGTACTGCTCCATTCTCCTCTATACCTTTAGGTGCAACAAAAGTCAATTTTGCTGGGAATTCCTTATCATTAATAGCTCCTAATAACACTTTAATTTCTTTACCTTCTTGAAGTTTACCAACTTCTGCTTCGTCAACTTTACCTTCAAAAATCATAAGACTCATATCTGCAATAGTAGCAATGGTTGTACCTGCATTAAAGTTGTTACTTTGAATAACTTGATCGCCCTCTCGAACAGGAATCTCTAAAATTGTACCAGGTATTTGTGCTACAATATTTGTGTTTGCAGAACTTCCACCAGAAATAGACCCTCTTTTTATAATTTGGTAATCGTTTTGTGCTTGAGTTAGCGACTCTTTTGCTTGGTTAAATGACAGTGCGCTATTTTCAAAATCTTGTTGAGAAATTACACCTTTTTCAAAAAGTGTTTTATTTCTATCATACAATGTTTTTGAGTTATCGTATGACAATCTAGATGATGATATTCTACTTTTTGCACTAACTAAACTTTGCTCGTTAGGCACTACTCTAATTTTTGCAATTAAATCGCCTTTTTTAACAATATCGCCTTCTTCAACAAGTATTTTATCTACAATACCAGAGATTTGCGGTTTTAATTCAATCTCTTCTTCTGGATTTAATTTACCCGTTGCCACAGCTTTTGTGTTGATTGATGTGTAAAAAGGCTCTTCAACTTTATAGTCTACGACATCTTTTGAGTTGGCATCTTTAAAATACTTTAATACAAATACTAATAGTACTAAAACAACGATTCCTAAAATAATTTTTACTGTTTTGTTCATTTTTTTGATTGTTTATTCTTCTCTTAATGCTTCAATTGGTTTTATACTTGTGGCTTTAAATGCAGGAATTAATCCTATTAAAGTTCCTAATATTACTAATATTACTAATGCTATAAATACCACTGCTATTGACACGGATGCGTTTACTATGGCAGCATCGTCTCCTTGCCCGAAAGCGGCATCTAATGCAATTAAAATCCATCCGCCAGATATAATTCCGAATAATCCAGCAACTAGAGTTAAAAATACTGCCTCAACTACTATCTGTCTTTTAATCTCAAATGGTGTGGCACCTAAAGCACGACGTACTCCAATTTCTTTAGTACGTTCTTTTACTGTAATTAATAAAATATTACCAATGGCAAATACGCCTGCTATTAATGTTGCTATACCTACAAACCATGTTAAAAATTGCATACCTGTTAAAAATCCGGTAACTTTTGCAAACTCTTTTCCTAAGTTAAAACTACCAAAAGCCCTTTTATCTTTAGGGTGAATACTATTTAAGTTTTTAAGTAATAATTTAGCATCGTTTTCAATTTGTTTGATGTCGTTTTCTGGTTTCCCCGTTATCATCATCCAACCAATTTGATCGCCTTGATTGTATATCTGTTGAAATGTTGTGAATGGAATATGAATATCTGATGTTGGTCCCATATTAACATTGCCGTTTTCAAACATACCAACAACTTTAAAGTTTATGCTATTAATTTGAATGTATTCGCCAATAACATCTTCGTCTTTATCAAATAATTGCTTATAAATTTCTTCTGATATGACGGCTATTTTTTTATTATCGTCAATATCATTCTGATTAATAAACCTGCCATGAATTAGTTTTTTCTTTTGAACTTGGTCTAATAATGGATAGTCTCCATTTATTCCGAAATTTCCTGAAAGGAATTTTCTAACTACTTGTGCTTGATTTTGATTTCTAGGCACAACAAACTCGATGCCTTCAACATTTTCTTCTACTTTTTTAGCATCAGACAAAGTTAATCGTACTTGTTTACCTTCTTGAAATCCTTTAAATGGTTTACTTGTGCTTTGACCCCATACAAAAACACTGTTTGTTGCAAAGCTTCCAAATAATCTATTGAATGAGTTTTCTAATCCTCTTGCTGACCCCAATAATCCTATTAATAGTAAAATGCCCCACCAAACCCCTACCATAGTAAGTATAGACCTTAGTTTATTTTTACTAAAGCTATCGTAAACTTCTTGCCATGTATCTCTATCGAATAAAAATTTAAACATAATTAATCGTTTCTTAATGCTACAATAGGTTTAATTCTCGATGCTTTTTTTGCAGGTAAATATCCAGCAATAGCCCCAGCTGTTACTAATGTAATGGTTGCACCAATTACAAGACTATTACTTACACCTGGATCTTTTATAAAGTATTCTTCTAAGCTTGGTTCTACAAGCTCTAAAACACCGATACCAAGTATTAAACCAACATAACCAGCAATAGCTGTTATTAAAATAGACTCAATTAAAATTATTGATACGATTGACCGTGGTGATGCGCCTAAAGCTTTACGAATACCTATTTCTTTGGTACGTTCTTTTACTATAAAAATCATAATATTACTAACGCCAACAATACCTGCTATTAAAGTACCAAAACCAATGACTAGTATAATAACGGTTAACCCCCCTGTCATAGCATCTACTTGCTTTGTGCCTTCTGCACGATTACGAACTCTAACAGCTCTTTGATCGCTTCTTGCTACAGAAAAACGATCCTTAAGTTTTCTAGTTAACAAAGTGCTAAATGCTAATGCTTGATCGTAATCCATTTCGGGATTATAGGTTAAATTTATTTGATCTATATAATCATTATTCCCATATAAATGTTGTGCCGTTGTTACTGGCATATATATTAAACGTTCTTCGTTATCGCCTCCATCGTCTGTAAAAACACCAACCACTTTATATTGTATGCCATTCAGATTTATATATTTCCCTATAGCAGCTGTTTTTAAAAACAAATCTTCTTCAACAAGCCTGCCAATAACAACAACTTTTGTTCTGTTTTTTAAGTCGTTTTGATTAATATATCGTCCTTCTTTTATTTTTGTTTTTTCTAAATACTGATGATCTGGATGTACAGCTCTTAAACTATAATTATTTTGTTCGTTTCTAAAAGAAGCTTGAACATTCCTATAAATTCTTGCTGTTATAAATTCAACTTTATTACCAAACTCATCTTTTACATAATTAAAATCTTCGTTTTTAAACTGAATGCGCCTGCCTGCTTGCAACCCCTTATGAGCCTTTGTTGTTTGTCCTGATCGAATAAAAATAGAGTTGTTAGCATCATCAACAAACGCTTCGGCAAATGTGTTTTTTAATCCATTAGCGATACCAAAAAGAATAGTAAATAATAGTATGGCAAATGCCACAGTAAAACCAGAAAGCAAACTTCTGGTTCTATTTTTATTAATACTTTGAAATATTTCGCGCCAAAGGTCTATATCAAACATACTGCTCTGCCCTAACTTGTTCTACCTTTTTATCTTCCATTATAACACCATCTCGCAATCTTACAATACGCTTACACATATTTGCTATATCTTCCTCATGTGTTACCATTAAAATGGTTTTGCCTTCATCATTTAATTGCTGAATAAAAGCCATAATTTCATGCGAGGTTTGTGTATCAAGTGCACCTGTAGGCTCATCTGCTAGAAGTAGTTTAGGGTTTGCAGCTAATGCTCTTGCAATAGCCACACGCTGATTTTGACCACCAGAAAGCTCTTTTGGTAAGTGTTGCGCCCAATCTGCTAATCCAACTTTTTCTAAATGAAACATGGCCAATTCTTGGCGTTGCTTACGTTTCATACCTTGATAATATAATGGCAATGCTACATTTTCAAGTGCATTTTTATAGTTTATAAGGTTGAAAGATTGAAAAATGAATCCTAAAAACTTATTTCTGTAAACAGCTGCTTTTTTTTCGGTAAGATCTTTTATTGGTAATCCATCTAGTATATATTCTCCTTCATCGGCTTCATCTAACATACCAATAATATTTAATAATGTCGATTTTCCAGATCCGGAAGACCCCATAATAGCAACCATTTCTCCTTCCTCTACAGAGAGGTCAATACCTTTTAAAACATGTAAACTGGAATCGCCTATAGGATAGGACTTGTGAAGCTGGCTAATTTTTAACATTTTCTTGATTGATTTAATAAAGCTAAGGCTTTGTAGTTAGACTTAAAAGACAAAGAAATGTTACAAAAATTGTACCTAAAAATTTTTATTACTTTTTTAACGTATTGAATTTCTTATAAATAAAATATGCAATACCTCCAACAAGTATATATGGAATTGCCATTAAATATACAATACCATCGTTAATACCTTCTGCGGTAGCTTGCCCTTCTTCACTTTCTAATACAGCACGACACATGGCACATTGTGCATTCGTTTTTAGAAAGGAGAAAAGAGAAAAGAAAATAAAGACAATTCTATGTTTCATTTTTATACGTAGTAAGGTGAAATCATAATATAAACTATAACACCAGTTGCAGCAACATAAAGCCATAACGGGAATGTTATTCTAGCTATTTTTTTATGTTTTTCAAAATTGTTTGTAATTGCTCTAACGTATGTAATTAATACGAATGGTATAACTACAATAGATAGCACTATGTGTGTTAATAATATAAAATAATAAACATATTTAATAGCACCTTCACCACCAAATTTAGTAGAATCACTCGTCATATGATAGGCTACATACATAAGCAAAAAGGCAGCTGAACACCAAATAGCAGTAGTCATTAAATTTTCATGCAACACTATATTCTTCTTTTTAATGGCGAAAAAAGCTATAACTAAAATAACAGCTGTCAATCCGTTTATGGTAGCATAAATTGGAGGTAAAAAGCTTAGAGGCTCTACATTTGGTATTTTTACACTAAACAATACAGCTACAATAATGGGTATAACTATGGATAAAATAACTATTAGTGTGTTGTATTTTTTATCGTCTAAAATAGGGTCTTGATTATTCATTTTTCAAAAGATTTTTGCTTCGTACTTCGACTGCGCTCAGTGTGCACATTGAATGACAAAACTATTCGTTAAGTAACTTTTTAATATCTTTTTTTAAAGCACTAATTTCTTCTTTTACACCATCTTCATCTACTTGTTCTGCTTCAGAAACTATCCCTCTATAATAAATTATTGGGTTTCCAAAACCGTCTTTTCTTGAGCGAATAAATCCATTTTTATCAATTAAAGCGAAATTACCCGAATGCTCGAAACCGCCTTCAACTTCTGCATTTTCTCCTGTGTACAAATTAAATCCTTCGTTAGCTAATTTATAAACTGAGTTTTTATCACCTGTCATTAAATGCCAATTTGGGTTTATTACACCGTAGTGTTCTGCGTAAGCTTTAAGAATTTCTGGCGTATCATAATCTGGGTTTATAGTGAATGATGCCACACCAAAATCTTCAAAATCTTTAAATGTATTTTGAATTTGAATGAGATTTGCATTCATTCGAGGGCAAATGGTTGGGCAGGTTGTAAAGAAAAACTCGATAACATAAACCTTTCCTTCATAATCTTTATGAGTAATGATTTTTCCATTTTGATTTGTAAACGAAAACGCTGGCACTTTTTTAGGTTCACCATTAATTTCGATGAATGCCAAATCTGAAAGTGGCACTTTTTTGTCACCTGCTAAATCACTTCTACTTTCGTTTCGTATAACATCATCATTAGAAATTCTGTCTATTATTTTAGGAATGAATATGATTCCGAAAACAAGAACTATAAATGCTATTCCTATATATGAATAATTAGTTTTTTTCATTTCAACTCTTTTTTCATTCCCTCGAAGGAGAGAATCATCATTTTTTATACTTTAAGTTTGGCACTTAGACTGCGCTCAGTGTGACAAACTGTTTAATTTGTTTCAGTTTTTTAAATCGTTTGCTCTTCGCGTATCAGAATTAAATTCGCCTTTTCGCTTTTGCCTATATTCTGTAAATAAGATGCGTAAATCATCGCTCATTTTATTTTTAATTTCGGCAACCTCAATACAGTCGTATGAATTTAATTCGTAAACAGGTTTGTTTTTTTCCAACTCGTTATCAGTTCTATCGTCTAATCTTCCACGTTGACTTAAATCTTTATCAATAACAAACACATTATTTGATGATAAATCTTCATTAAGATTCAATTTCGATTTTAAGCTGTAAAACAACCGCTGAATGTCGCTTGGTTCACCAAATACAAAATGCCAAAACCGCAAATCTTCGTATGATGCTATTTCTAATTTAAGTTTTTCAACAGTTTCTTCTGTTCCTTTTGGTGCTACAATTACGATTTGAAAACGCTTAAAACCCTTAAATTTATCGTATACTAATTCTTTTAAATTAGAAGTTGCAATAAGTTTATCCATGGGTTTATTTCCTACAAACCCAAGTACAGTTATATGGTCTTTTAAAATGATTGAATCTTCAGAATCTGACGAGAACGCCTGTAAATCCAATACATCTTTATTTACAACATCTAATGGCTCGTAATTGTGCGTTGCTGGGTATAAAAACAATAAAAAGGTTACAGGAAGAAAGAACAAAACTCCTAAAACAACATAGCGACTGACTTTCTTATAATCCATTAATATTTATGTTTTTTTTAAAATAAAAAACTAGTTTGCAAAAATAAAAAAAGGCAGTCTAAAAACCACCTTTATATATCTATTTAACACTTCGACTTACTTAGGCTCCGCTCAGCACAGGCGCTCAGTGCAAACTCAAATAAAATCTTTTAAAAATCATTTTTTATAAATCCATCTTTATATACATCAAAAACGTATTCGCCTTCTTTTAATAAAATGAATATTAAGTATAAAATCAAGAAGATTGCTGTCCAAACCACCATACGTCTTAAACTTCTAGTTTCATCTCGCATGTGCATAAAATCCCAAGTAATGTAATAGGCTTTTACAATGGTTAAGATAATAAATATCCAGTTTAAAGCTTTCATGCCTAAAACTTGTCCCATTAAACTTTCTGGCTTAATTATACCTAATACTACTTCTATTATTGTTACAAAGGTTAAAAAAACTAAAACACCCCAAATTTTTTGAGTATTTGATTTAAACTTTACTAAACCTCTAAATATTTCTAATTTATGCTCGTGTGCCATTTTATAATGCTTTTAGATTTCCTTCTTCAAGGAAATGAAAATATATTTTAATTCAATTAAACTAAGTAGAAGAATGTAAATACAAATACCCAAACTAAATCTACAAAGTGCCAATAAAGACCAACTTTTTCAACCATTTCGTAACTTCCTCTACGCTCGTAAGTTCCTAATATCACATTAAAGAAAATGATGATATTAATAAGTACTCCTGAAAATACGTGGAAACCGTGAAACCCTGTTATAAAGAAAAAGAAGTCTGCAAATAATGGTGAACCGTATTCGTTTACATGTAAGTTAGCGCCTTCTACAACCGCTCTTCCATTCTCTTTAATTTGTCTTAAAGATTCAGCTCTAGATAGTACTGTTTTTTCGCCAGCTTCGTTTATAATTTGCGTTCTCACTAATACATTATCATGAGATTCTAAGCCATAAACAACTTCTTCTACTGTATATGTTGGTAATGTACCTTCATCAACAAACCACAATCCGTTTTTACGCTCGTGTACAGTTCTATCATTTTCTCCAGCCACAACAAAGTCTCTTAAGGCTACACGTTTGAAAACTTGCTCGCCATCAACGTCTTTATACTCTCCAAACTGTAAAATGTTTCCTCCTTTGGTTTGAATAGCACCATAATCACCTTTAATAAACGTGTTCCATTCCCAAGCTTGAGAGCCCACGAAAATTAAACCTCCAATAATGGTTAAAAACATGTACCAAGTTACTTTAGTTTTATTCATATGATGTCCAGCATCAACCGCTAAAACCATAGTTACAGACGACATAATAAGTACAAACGTCATAAAAGCCACATAATACATTGGTGCATCTACACCGTGTAAAAACGGAAAGTGAGTAAACACTTCGTCGGCTATTGGCCATGAATCTATAAACTTAAATCTTGAAAATCCATAGGCTGCTAAAAACCCAGAAAATGTTAAGGCATCAGAAACAATGAAAAACCACATCATCATTTTGCCATAACTTGCTTTAAGAGGTTGGTTACCTCCACCCCAAGTTTTTCCTTCTGTTCCAGTATTTACAACTGTAGTACTCATATGTATTGGTTGTTTTTTAAAAGTTGCACAAAAATAATCATTTTATTTATCTAATGAAATATAAAAATAAAAAGAGATACACCCATAGTATATCTATAAAATGCCAAAAGGTAGCTGCGAGTTCAAAACCTAGCATTTTCGATACGTTATACTTTTGTTTAAAATGATTATAAATTACGACCAATAAACAAATTAACCCAACAACCACGTGCAAAATATGTACAATAGCTATTAAATAAATGTAAGACATAGTTACATTACTAGTTGGTCCTGTAAAATTATAGCCTAAATCTATAATTTGTTGAAAGCCTTTAAATTGATAGAAAATAAAAATAATTCCTAATACTAATGTTACTAACAACCACATTGTAGTAGATTGTCTATTGTCCTTTTTTAAAGCTTGTTTAGCCAAAATAAATGTAACACTACTTACTAAAATAATAACTGTGCTAATAATAAAAGCACTTGGTAATTGAAAATCTTTTAACCAATCTGGTCGAGAACTACTAACTACAAATGCACTTGTCCATCCTGCAAAAGACATAATAAGTGAAACAATACCAAACCAAAGCATCATTTTTTTTGCTCTATTATTTTTTTCTTCTAAAGTACCTTGAGTTAAATCCATAGTTATCTAATAAATTTATCGATTACATAAACAATTTGCACCAATGAAATGTAAGATACACTAACTAGCATCAATTGTTTTGCTGATTTTTCAGTCATTAATCTAAATAAGCGAATGGCATAATACAGCATCCATAACCCTAAAAGCAATACAATTACTGCCGCTACTATTGATAGTTGCAGTTTTCCTGTAAATCCAAATACTGGAATTATAGATACTATTAGTGTCCAAATGGTATACATAATAGTTTGCACCGCAGTACCTTTATCTTGTTTTCCTGTTGGCAACATAAAGAATCCGCCTTTTTTATAATCTTCAAATAAAAACCACCCGATTGCCCAAAAATGAGGAAACTGCCAGAAAAATTGTAATGCAAACAAAGTTCCTGGTTCTATACCAAAATCGTCTGTTGCAGCTACCCAACCTAACATAAACGGAATAGCTCCTGGGATGGCACCAACAAATACAGCTAATGGTGTTTTAGTTTTTAAAGGCGTATAAAAACAAGTGTATAAAAATATAGAAATTGCACCAAACATAGCAGTTTGCTTGTTGATGGTGTACAATATAATGATGCCAAACAATGTGAAAATTGACGCAATAATAAATGCAGTGTTAACCGACATACGTCCAGCTGGAATAGGTCTGTCCTTCGTGCGATTCATCAACGCGTCTAAATCTTTTTCAATAATTTGGTTAAACGCGTTCGATGCACCAACCATAAAGTAGCCACCAAATGCTAATAAAATTAAAGTTTTAAAATCTACCGTTTCTGCGCCTAATAGGTAGCCTGCAAGTGATGAAAAAACCACACTTAATGCCAATCGCATTTTAGTGATTTCTTTGAAATCTGAAATTACAGAATGTGTTGCTATTGAAGATTTTGAATTACTCAATGTTTCCTTTTCTTGATCGTTTTATAATGCGAGTGCAAAGATACTTTATTAAAGCAATTTGAGCAATGCTTTTTAATGCTAAAATTTCAAGCGCAAAAGTTATTCGGAATTAAAAAATATAGCTTCACTCATAATTTTGTATTTTTATAATATTACTAATGCTTCACATATCATTAAAAATGAAAACACTTAAAACCATTTGCTCATTTTTCGCTTTTTCAATTGTATTTATAGCTTGCGGACAAAACAACGAGGTTGTTATAAAAACTAATAAACTTTCCAAAAATATTTATATGCTAGAAGGTCAAGGTGGTAATATTGGGGTTTCGGTTGGAGAAGATGGTGTTTTAATGATTGACAGCCAGTTTGCAAGATTAACACCAAAAATTTTAGCTGCGATTAAAAATATAAGTAAAAAAGACATTAAATTTCTAGTTAACACGCATCACCACGGAGACCACACTGGCGGAAATGCTAACATATCAAAAACAGGAACTCATATTATGGCACACGATAATGTCTATAAACGTGTTAAAGCAAATGATAACCAATTAGACAAATCACTCCCTATTATTACTTTTAATAACAAGTTAAGTATTCATATTAATGGAGAGCAAGTACTTATTTTTCATGTTGAAAATGCCCATACCGATGGAGATGCCATGTTATATTTTACAGAAAGCAATATATTACATACTGGAGACACATATTTTAATGAACGCTACCCTTATATAGATTTAAACTCTGGTGGAAGTATAGATGGCTATATCAACGCTGTTAAAAGCGCACTTATACTTATTGATGATAATACAAAGATAATTCCAGGACACGGAAAACTATCTAATAAAAAAGAGTATCAATTTTTCTTAAGCATGCTTGAAAATTTAAAGACTCTTGTTTTAGATGAAATAGACTCTGAAAAGACGGAAGATGAAGTTGCTAATAACACTTCACTTACTAAAAAGTATGATGATTTAAATTATAGTTGGAATTTTATTACCTCTAAAAAAATACGACGTACTTTTTATAGGAGTTTGAAAGAAAAGTAAGTTCATTATTTGGGCGTTACCCTATCGGGTCGGGCTTGAATTTATCCTGAGCGCGAAGGGTTATATAATTAATCCTGCCTCAAAAAAGGATGAGTTCATCCTGAGCTTGTCGAAGGGCTGCAATCCCTAACGTGAAAAAAGTCAGATTAAGCAACTTAAATTTTAGATTTAATCCGTAAGATTCCTGCTTTCGCAGGAATTGGTTAATTATCAAAATACCAATTAAACAAATCGGTTCTTAATCCAAAATTAAACCAGACCGTGTTACTTTTAAAAGTAGACGCTGTAATAGCTTCAGGATTAAAATTTCTAAAACTAATATCGGTAAACACCTTTAAATTTGACGCAGGATTAATGATATAACCTGCTTGCACGTTTCCATTAAATGTTTTTGTTTTTATACCTTGGCCAACTTCAACACCAGTATCAAAAGGACGGTCGTTGTAATTTCTAAAAATATCTGCGCCGTAACTAAAATTATCGGTGCCATCATTAAAATCTAATCCGCGAACACCAAAAATTAATTTCGCATCGGCAAACCAACGCTTGTAATGGTAACGCCCAATCAAAATCGCCTCGCTAAAGTTTGCGCCCCATAAATGCGCCATTGACTGATTGTTGTGTCCGTAATTTGTCGCAATCGTATTATGAGAATATGTATAAGGCCGTATGCGATTATATTCAAATTGAAGCATTAAATTGTCAACCTTAAAGGCATTAAAATATTTAACACCTATTTGGTAACCGTATTTGTTTTTCCAACTTTTTTCACCGCCTTTTATATCACTCAGCGAAAATTCATCTAAAACAAACTGACTATAAATATTTATATTATCGTTCCATTTGTATTTTGCAGACGCCCCAATAATAGCATTACCAGCATCTTGCCCGGTTTCAAATTCAATAGCTCTATAAAATATGATTGGGTTTAAATAGTTGACATCGAAACCTCTGTTTTCGGTATTAGCCCAAATAACCGATTCAAATAATCCTAAATTAAAGCGTTTGGATACATTCCAACTTAAATAATGGCTTGCCATGTATTTGGTTAAAAACGCACCATCCTCAGTAACTTCTGGTCGCACATCTTTTAACCACATCCAAGTATTGGTGTATTTTATTTTCCAAAACTTAGTATTTAATTTTAAAAATGGGTGTGGACTCGCCACATCACTTAACAACAACGAGCGATAACCATCCCCAATAAAGTTTTTACCATGACCAAATTGAATGTTTATAAATTTTGCTGGTGCATACGATAAATACGCTTCGGCAACCGGATAATCATAAGAATCACTTTTAAAACGTTTTGCAATACCACGCCCAGGAATAATGGCTGGGTCTGGACCAAAGGCTTTTAAACTTTCAGCATATTGATTGACATATTGTGCAAATCGTCCTTGACTCTCAAAAACCGAAGCATAAAAATTCAGCTTTTTACCCAAACCACCTTGAACTAAAAACCCACGAGTATTGTTATATGTAGAACTAAAATCCGCATCGGTATCTTTACCAACTTGTAAATCGAAAATAGGATCGATAGTAAACCAATAATCTTCTCCTTGTAATTGCACTAAATGCTCATTCCAAAGCTTTTTACCGGCCCAAGTATTGGCTTCTTTTTTAAGCTTTTGGTTTTCAGCTTTAAAATCGTAATAGTTTGAAACTTCCTCATAAACAAATGGTTTTGATGCCGTGTGACTATTGGTTCCGACAAGATTCATATTTCTATCAAACTTGGAATAATCACTATGTGTAAAAGGAATATTTAGTTGACTCGCATACCCTTTGTTTTCAAAAGTTCTCAAGCTTGCGTTTATACTATCAAATTCTGTTTTTGCTGCGTCTTCTAATTTAGATATTTCGCTAACTTTTGTAACATTTATTAAAATCTTTGATTGATTTACCAATGGTATTTTAATCGCAATGGAATATTGCTTATAAGTCGTTCTTCCATTATAAGTTGCCGGTTTTACTTTTGGCAACAGTGCAAAAACACGCTTTGCTTCGTCTTTTAATTCATTATAAATAGCATCAATATAAATCACCTTGAATAAACCTGTTCTATCAACCTCAAAAAGTACGGCGATGTCTCCTTTATAATTTTCATCTAAAGCCTTTTGTGGTATTTTAAAGTTCTCGTAAATATGGGTGAATATATTATTGTTAAAACACTGTTGCAAAACATCAATTTCTACAGATTCACAATTGGGGAAAACTGGTGGTTTTTCATAAAGAAAAGTATCTTGCGCGCATACATTATATTGAACCAAAAGTATAAGTAGGACAACGAATTGCTTCATAGGATTTGATAAGAATTAATTTTGAGCAGAAAGATACTATATTTTTTAAGATTCCTATTCTTAATAGAACATACGATTTCAATTTCTAAACATGAATAGTTGATTTTGAGAATCTGAAACAAGTTCTGATTAATAAAAAACCGCTATCAATTAAATTGATAACGGTTTTAAATACTTTAAATTATAAAGCTCTTATTGTACTTTAAATTTGATGGGCAATGTATAAATAACTCCTACATTTTTATCATTTTGTTTACCTGGTGTCATTTCTGGCATTAAATTAATAACTCGAATTGCTTCATCTTCTAACTTTGGATGTGGAGCTCTTGTTTTAATATTGCTTACTTTACCAGTTTTATCAATAGTAAATTGTACATCTATTTTCTGCATGCCTGTTAAACCATAATCTGAGGCGATATCATCACCGTGAAATTTTCGTTGTATAAGTTTAGTAATTTTTTCAGACATACATTTTCTTCTATCATTATTATTTTTTGCTTTTTCACATCCTGGATAGATAGGTACATTTTGAATAAAAGCAATAGGAACATCTAAATCTTTAGGTTCTGGGATAACATCAATATCTCCTGGGTCAATTGGTGGATTTACATCATCTGAAGGGTTTACAATTAGGTTATCTTTAAACAAATCATCTGGTGTATCATTTGTCACTTCTTCAAACTCATGTGATTTGCTTTGCTTCCGTTCAACTGGCTCATCAAAAGTTGGTTTTACCGTTTTAATTATTGGTACATCAATATAAGTCGGAGGATCAATAGGAGGCAAATCTGCATAGGTAGAAATTTTTGTTTCAAACTTCATTTCAAACAAGCCATAGGCGGCAAGTAAACATACAATTAAACCAATTTGAAAGTAAAGGGTTGAGTTTTTTTGTAAATTTGCATCATGCTTTTGTGATTTTTTCACGATTTGCTCATTTTGCCGAATGAGTTCGTGAGTCTTTTTTGGAATTTTCATTTGTTAATGTTTTATTTCAAACTAAGGTCAAATGCAATTCGCAAAACAAAATTTACTGTTTCCAGGAATATAAACACAATTTTGTTTATGCTCATTTCATAATAATTATAGTTTATATGTTAATATTATGATAAAATCACAATAAGCATACCAAAAAAGAAATCCCGTTACAAAATTTGTAACGGGATTTTATACTTCAACTTCGCTCAGCAACCAATATTACTCAGCTTATTATTTTTAAACTTAATCTTGTACTTGAAAAATAATTGGTAAAGAATATGGAACAGTTACTGCTTTACCTCTTTGTTTTCCTGGTTTCATTTTAGGTAACAACCCAATAACACGTTTAGCTTCTTTTTCTAAACCTGGGTGCGGTGCTCTTGCACGTATACCAATTATATTACCCGTTTTATCAATTTTAAATATTACATTAATACGTTGTCTTCCAGACAAACCTAAGTCTCCAGCTAAATCTGTATTAAACTTTTTATTTACAAATTTTGCTATTTTATCAGACATACATTGCTTTTTAGCAGCATTGTTTCCTTTTTCGCATCCTGGAAAAACTGGTACGTTTTCAATAACTGCAAAAGGGACTTCTATATCTTCTTCTACTTCTTCTACCTCTACTTCTTCAACCTCAACAATTTCGGTTTCTTGATCGGCTTCTGTAGATTCAATCACCGTTTCCTCTACCTCTTCTTCATCCTCTACAACCTCAATAACTTCTGGAGCTGCTGGTGGCGGTGGCGGTGGTGGTGGCGTTTTTATTTGTTCTGTAAGTGGAATTTCTTCTTCATCAAGGTCATCTAAATTTAACTGTCCTATATCAATATTAGACTTATCATACGTTTTGTAATTAATCGCATAATTTGTTAAGAATAGCATTAAAGCTAAGCCAATTGCAAAATATAGCGAACTGTTACGTCCTACATTTGCTTTAGGATTTTTTTTAGGTTCCATAATTTAATTGTTTTTAGAAGATTGCTAAAATAACCATTTATTTGTCAAAAAAGCAAGCGTTTATAAATTTTATATATACGTTTTTCTGTTAATTAACAGTAATAACACCATAAATAACACACCCAAAGTATTCGCTATAGCATCATAAACATCAGTGTGTCTTGATGCAGTAACACTTCCTTGTAATACTTCAATTATTATACCAAATATTATTGAAAATAGAGCAGCATAAATTATTGCCTTCGTTTTTTTGTATTTAAACTTAAAAAAAAATGTGTTAACCCATAAAAAGGCTAACACACTATATACTAAAAAATGGAATATTTTATCGGCAAAAGAAATACCAACATCTGGTAAGTTATTAATTTTAATTAAACTTACTGCTGCTAATGCAATTGAATAAAATACTGCAATTATAAGCGCATACCTTTTAAGCACCTATAAGTGCTTTATAGTTGTCTGCAGACATAAGGTTTTCTGCTTGAGAAAGATCTGAGCATTTAAGCTTAATCATCCAACCATCGCCGTAAGGATCGCTATTTACTTTTTCTGGCTCGTCTTCTAAAGCTTCGTTAAACTCAATAATTTCACCAGATAATGGTAAAAATAAATCTGACACTGTTTTAACAGCTTCAACTGTTCCGAAAACTTCTTCAGCGTCAAGGGTTTCGTCTACGGTTTCAACTTCAACATACACAATATCTCCTAATTCGCTTTGTGCGAAATCTGTAACACCAATGGTTGCAATGTCGCCTTCAATACGAATCCACTCGTGATCCTTAGTGTATTTTAATTCTGATGGAATATTCATTTATAATAATTTAAGTTCGTTAATATCTTTTGGCAAATGTATTTATTCAAATTATAATTTCAAATTGATTACATAATAAAAAACAAATTGATTACTAATATTCTGACTGCTTTAAAGTAATCAATTTGTTTTTTATTATTAGTTTCCCGCCTTCGCGAGAATGACAATTTTATTTGAAACCTCGATAAAAAATCGAGAAATCCTTTTTCGAGTTAATTCCCAAAATTATATCTGAGCGTAATTCCAGAGCGAATAGTTGTTTGCGGAAATGCTGTTGAAATAGCATATTCTGAGAACGCATAATCGAAATAGAAAATACCTGTTAAGTTTTTACTAAACGCATAATCTGCTGAATATTTTAAGCCCCAAATAGTTTGTCCACTTGTTACTTGGTTATTCTCTAAGTCTAAATAACGTATAATCGTTTTATTATCTCTAACCGATATGTCTGCTTTCATATTCAAATCGCTCACAATACGCTTTTTTGGACCTGCAAGTTGCGAACGAATACGCACATCTTTTATTCTATAACCCAAACCAATAACATACTCATTACCCTGAATCTCAGTCATTAAATTATTATCAAAACTAAGCGACAGCAATCTATCTTTTCTAACTTCAGCAAGAA
This sequence comes from Wocania ichthyoenteri Th78, assembly GCF_000789235.1. Classification (GTDB taxonomy): domain Bacteria; phylum Bacteroidota; class Bacteroidia; order Flavobacteriales; family Flavobacteriaceae; genus Wocania_A; species Wocania_A ichthyoenteri. The sequence goes on along the minus strand of NZ_KN525716.1, from coordinate 2,298,882 downwards.
TTTTTATTGAATTTTTCATTTCGAAATCTATTCGAATTAACGGACTGAATAATTCGGTTAAATTGATGTTACTAAATAAAGTTCCGTTTTTATAATTCCCTGATTGATCTTTAGATTCTGGTGGCTGACTTGCATAATCCAACCCAGGAACCGGGGCTTCGTTTGCACTTGCATCTAAGTTCAAATTTAAGTTAGTACTAAATTGATTAATAGTATACGTAGAACGATACCCATGAGTTACAGAGAATCGTTTAAAGCGTTTTTTAAACCAATTAAACTTCATAAAACCTGTGTATTTTAAATCCCAGTTGGGAATTGGCACATCTCTAAAAGCACTGGTTTTTACTTTGTTCGCATCTTGCCCTGAATAAGCAGCTAAAAAGGCTGGCAATAACACCGCTTGATTATTTTTACCAAAGCCTAACGGGTAACCTTCTCCATCTCTGGCGTATGTTGAATTACCATAAAATTTCTCGGCAAGTCTTTCAGCAATTTTTAACCTATTGGCTCTAAAATCATTAAATGCCTCCGATACATTTTCATCACTATTACCAAATGCCGTTTTAATTAAAATGGTAGATATATTAAAGTTTCCGAAAGTGTTTGGTGTTAATGATTGATATTCTAATGTATTTGGGTCTACTTTATAATTCTCATTGTAGTTTTCGTAATGCGCTCTGTTACCAACAATATCAATTTTTAAATCTTTTATGGGTTCTAAATTTGCTGATACATCCAATTGTTTGGTATGTGTTTCGGTATATTGCTGATTAAATTCTGGAAACACCGTTAACCACCCGTTTCTTGCCGCCAAATGTCTTATGTCATTTTGACTTCCAAAAGTATAACCTAAAGTAGGCTTTAATGTTCCTATAAATCCTGGAGTTTGCGTATACCCTGGTAAAAATGTGCCGTTATTTTCAGAATAATTAAATTGGATTCTCTTAATACTTGTTAAAATATCTATTCCAGTATTTAATAGTTTTGTAACCGATTTATTTTTACTTTTTGCAGGCTTTGTTTTTTGATTTGCTCCTGGTGGTCTGCCTTTCTGTGGCGTTCTGGATCTTACATTTCTAACAGGTTTTTTCTCTAAACCAATATATTTATACAACTTTTTCATATCTAAAGTAGAATTTAGACTATGAACATTTGAGTTTTGAATACTGTTAACTTCCCCTCCTAAAACTTCTCCATATAAATCTGACCCTTTTTGCCACAGAAAATCTCCATCGTAGCGATAAGTAGCTTTTAAAAAATTAAATGTTGGAATTTTATCGATAGGCAACTCATAATTAATACCCAAACTTTGACTTTGTCTATTGGGATCACCAAAATCTAAGAATCCGTCCCAAACATCTAAGGTTGGATCTTGTTCTCCATTTACAATATTATCTTTAAAATAATTACGGACAATATTATTATTTGCTGCTGTAAAGTTTAAGCTTAAAGCTTTAGTTAAATTATAATTAATAGTGTATTGAAAATCGAAAGTGTAATTTCTTCTAAACAATTCTTCAATACCAATATTTGCTCCACCTAAATCAATTTCTCTAAACTTCTGTCTATTAAATTGTCGATTTACATCGGTATTAATGGTGAAACTTGTTGGTAGCAAATTGAAGTTAAAGTCTTTTAGAATTTTCCAATATTTACCTGTAAACAAAGAGTCGTTCTTTTTAAAAGGTTCAACCTCAATGGTATTAAAATTAAATGCATAATTAGCACCAACTCTTAGTGTTTTATTTACTGAATTTTCAATTTCGAAATCGCGATGCTCTACTTTATTATATGAATAGTTAAGTGTTAAATTTTCAACATCATAAAAACGAGGTTTTGAGTCGCCTGTTCTAATTTTTCTAACACCAATAAAATTGATACTTTGGCGTCTTGTGTAGTCTTCAGATTGTTCTTTTATTTTATCGCGTTCTGCGCTATCATTTGCTGCATCCAACCTAGACTCTAAAGTTAAATCTTTATAAAACTGATCGTACTTTGGTGTAATTAACTCTTCGCTTTGTGCATAATTAAACGGCACTTGAATACCCCATTTCTTTGGTAATAACTGACCGACATTAACATTGGTTACCACATCGTATTGCTTAACGTCTTCTAAACTTCGCTGGCTCGGACCTTGCTCAATAGTACCAAAACCCGAAGTGCTTTGCCTCCCTGTGGCACTTATGTTTGCAAAATCTGCAATATTAGTATCTACACTTAAAACGGCTGCCCAACCTCCCTCGTTATCTAAATCGGATAAACGTAATTCGTTAAACCAAACTTCGGCACAGATATCATCTCTATTCGTAGCGTTTTTAACACCAACCATTAGCGTTCTTATATCTCCAAAATTAGGATTCCCTTTTATGGCTATTCTGTGTTGACCTGCTACGTAATTGGAGTATTCATCACCAGTAATAGGGATTGCCTCACCATTAATAACATCATAAAATGTAGGATCTAAATTGGTTAACGTACCATCTGATATTCCAAGTGATTTAATTTGCCCTAAAACATCAATTGGTAAATTAATTTCATTATCCTTTGGCCAAAGTCCTTCTCTTGTTGTTGAAGTAGAGACTTGCAAAGGGATTTCTATTTGATAAAAGTTCTCGGTTAAATCGTTACCAATACGAATAAACCCAACTAATTCATCATTAGTTAAAGAATTTCCAGAATCATCAGCTTCAGCGTGCATAAACATTCGTAAACGTTTGTATTGACGCATATCAATACTTATATTTTTATAAACTGCTTTAGAATCTTCAGACTCTAAATTACAGACATTAACCACTAACGATTGTTCGTTTTGTTGAATAACCGTGTTATTATTAAACAACTCTTCAGGATCGATTCCTGGGGGTCTTTGGTAGCTTCCTTCGTTTTCAAGTGTACCAATAACTCCTACCGAAAAATCGGTTTGAGGGTCATCAGGTGTGGCATCATTTTTATCTAAAGCTTGGGTATATCGCCTCCAATCGCTTCGTACTAAATCTAAAGTTCCGAAACGGAAGACGGTGTTTTCTGAAAACTCTTTCAGAAATACACGCGCAAAACGTACAGATCTTAAATCACTAATCCCTCCAATTGAAGTTACATGACTTCCTTGAACTGGAATTCTAAATTGATACCAACGTACATCTTTTGTATCTCCGTTTGGCAGCAATCTTGGTCTGTTTTTATAGTCTCTTAAAAAATCTTTTAAAGGATTGCTATCTGGTATATTATCAAAATCTGCTTCCGATTCAGGCAAATTTTGGCGTGTAATATCTAGCTCATATTCAAAATAACTATTAATCGTATTCATGGTATTATCACGATTAATATCTTCGGCATCTGGTTGTGTATTAGCAGCTCTTTGAGTATCTGTAAACGTATCAGGTGTATTACCTTCAACCCCATTATACTTTTTATAACGCTCAAAAATATCGCCTTCTGTATCTAAAAAATAACTATAATTATCATTCGCTGGATCTTCTAATCCTGCAAAATCGGGAAACTTAGTGCTTTCATCTGTATCATTTAAACCATCGTAACCAATATCTTGAAGTATTCTGTCTTGCCCTTGAGAATCAAAAGCATAAATTAAAGATTGATTTCCTGGTGTTTTTCCCCAAGAGGTTTCCGTTGTAAAGGCATTATTTGAAGAATCTGGTAATCCGTTTTCGTATTGTTTTCTTCCATCAGATAAAACATCTTCAGAAATATTTCCTAAGTTAAAAACTAATTTACCACCTGGATTTGTTGGATTTTCTTGAAATGGATCTTGTAACCAAAACTCAATATACTCTACATTGGCTTGCTCTAAATCTGTTGATGTTAATTGACGCGTAATTCCTGCCCAACTTTGTTGCGGATTATTAAGTGTATTACCATTTGCAGCTGGATTAAAGTTATAAGGTCCTCTTTCTGATGGATAATACGCCAAATCTAAAGTAAAAAGCACTGAGTTTTGACCTTGAACTAGATCTCTTTCTGGAAATAATTCATTTATAAATACCCGACTTGTAAATAAATCAGACACATCATCATCCGAGATATCATCAGGTCGTCTAGCACTATAAAAAATAGGGTCGATAGTATACCAATTTAATAAAGCTCTTTGGTAACCATTTTGCAAATTTGAAGGACTGTTTGGATCTGTAACATCAACATATCCTAAACTGGGATCAAATGGAGTACTTGACAAAAACCACGATTGTTGCGATTTTAAATCAATACTTCCTTGTGAACCTTCAAAATCATCAACATACGATGTTGCTTCTCCGTTAAGGTTTGTCCCTTTTGGAGCTCCCGGAGCTAAATAAGCAAACTCACCTCTAACCGATAAATTAGATTCCACATCGGTATCAATATTTGGTAATTTGTTTGCCAATCGTGTTAAAAATGGCACTTTGGTTGAGTAGTTACCATTAAAGCCAAAAATAGTATTGTTTATAGGCTCTGAACCATAATTTGCTTTTTGAGTGATTGGACGCTCGTTTAGATTTAATAGTGTTGCACCTAAAACAAAATTTTCGTTGAATTTATGTTCTACATTTATCCCTGTAAAACGTCTTGTTTGCTGACCGAAAACCGCATTATTTTCAGTAGAAACATTAATAGGTGTATTGGATGCTTTTAAAGCTTCGTCTAAAATTTCGACTCTTGCAGAAGCATAATTTACAACGTAATCTACGCCTTCAACTAAAACACGACCACCGGCTGTAACCGTTACAGAGCCTCTCGCTGCTCCAAAAGGAATAGCAATACCGCCTCCGCCAGCAGACTTATAACGTCCTTTTAGTTTGAATTTATTTTTTTCAACTTCTTCTAAAGCTGCTGTTTTTGTGCTTTTATAAAGTATATCATATACATACTTTGTTTGATTCTCGTTATACGTCGCATCATTATCATAATTTTCACTAGCATTTAGCGATAATTTATCAAAAAGATATTCTCCAAAAGGCTCTACACTAGGGAATATTATTTTCCCGGTTTGTGGCAACACGGTTATGTTTGGTACGAAGTCAAAAAAACCATCGCCTTTGGTTTGCGGATCGTTATTAAAATTTAATTTATCTAAACTGAAAACTCTTAGCAAAGGCGTTTCGTTTAAAGGATCGTCATTTGGTTCAGGCGCGGGAAAAGCTGTTGAACCAACGGGCGAAATAAAATTTAAAGGTGAGGCTTCGTTATAAAAAATATTAAGTTTAAAATCGTCTTGACTTAAATTATAAGCCCCCGTATCGTAAATGTTTTTCATCATCAACTTCCAAACGGGTTGATTTACATTAGTAATACTACTTTTTAATAATTTTAACACTAAGTTTTTGTTAGTGACTCCAGTAACTTCCCCAGAACCATTTGTTGTAACATCGGTAGCATCAATACCATCATTTGCAAATTCACCTACTTGGTACACTTTTCCGCCAATTGTAAATTGAAAGGCAACCGCTAATATTTCATCATTATTTAAACGCTGATTTAATGATATATATCCTAAATCTTTATTTAAACTATATTCTTGATTGCTTATTAATTTGCGTGCATTTTCCAATTTTGCATAATCGAACCCTTCATTAACATTGGATACTAAAATACCCGATTGAACGGTTGCTACATCTCTAACAGCTTCTGTAAGCACACTTGTTGAGCCAATAGCTGTTGGATCAAAATCGTTATTACTATTATCTGGAATAGCACCTAATCCTGCATTTACAAAACCTGCTGGTGGCGATTGTAATCCTATTAAATCTGTTTCTCCTAAATCTTGAAGCGCAACAATATTTCTAACATTATCTGTTCTGTTGCTTCTATTGGTTACCCAAACCTCAAGTCTTGTAATTTGTAACCCTTTATTGTTTATATACGGATACGTTTCTAATGCTGTATTGTAAGTATCTCTAAAATATTGTGCTAAAAAGAAGTGTCGGTTTTCATCATAATCTCTTATAAATAATTCGAATTCTTCAAGTGTTCCTCCACCTTGGGCTACGACACTATTGGACTGCGATTTTTGTTCAGAAAAAACCCCTGTAACCGTTGTTTTACCAAACTGTAACTGTGCTTTAACACCAAACAAACTTTGTGCGCCTGTGATTAATGAGCTGTTTAATGGCATACTTACATTACCAACTTCTATTTTTTGAATAATATCGTCTTCCGTTGGTGTGTATTCTAATTTAATAATATCTTGAAAATCGTAACTCGCCTGAGTATCATAATTAGCGGTTACTTGTAATCGAGTACCTACTTTACCTAATAAACTTAAACTGATTCGCTGATCGAAATCGAAAGTAAAATTATTTCTATTTTTTGGTGAAAATGAAGGGTTATCTTGTTTTGAAAATAACACACCTAAATCCATTTCTACTGAACCCTGCGGAACCACACTAATGGTATCGCTACCAAAGATAGAGGTAAAAAAATCGGACTTTACATAAAACTCTGGTATTAAGTTTTTTTGCCCATCTTTAGCACCTGTTTTCTTACCATCGAATGCATCAATTTTTTCTTTATAATAGGCTTTTAAGTTTTCTTTTGCCACCAAAGCATAATACTCTTTTGGTGTTAAAATAACTGGATATTTTATATTGTAAGTTCCTATTTTTTCGGTATAAATGTAACGATTTGTTACAGGGTCGAATGTATATTTAGATTCAACACTATTAGGATTTGGAGCTTTTATTTCCCCTAAACTAAATCCTGTTTTTACAGAATCTTGTACAGGCTCTTGAGACCAAACTGAGAGAGAAAATAGCAATACAAAAACTAAAAAAATGCTTCGACTATGCTCAGCAACCTCAAATTGATTAAACTTAGTAAAGCGTTTTTTAAATAATTTATAAAAATTTGGGTTAGTTATATTCAAAATCTGTTATAAATTTTTTAAAGCTTGTTTTATAATGGTTTCAACATTGGCATCGGGTTGTGCCATTATAATTTTATCCACAACACGTTCTGCCTGCTTCTTTACAAAACCAAGAACTTCTAATGCTGATAACGCTTCATTTTTATTGGTATTGTCTTTTGAAACAGAAACTTCGTCAATATCATAAATCTTTAGAATTTTATCTTTCAAATCTATAATTACACGTTGCGCCGTTTTTGCTCCAATACCTTTAATAGATTGAATTAGTGCTACATCTCCAACAGCAATGCCCTCTCTAACCTGTTTTGGTGTTAATGAGGACAACATGGTGCGTGCAATACTAGAACCAATGCCACTTACAGAAATTAATAATCTGAAAATCTCACGTTCGGCTAATGACGAAAATCCATAAAGCGTATGAGAATCTTCTTTTACTTGAAGATGTGTGTATAATTTTAAATGTTCACCGTCTGGAATTTGAGAGTAGGTATGCAATGAAATGTTAAGCATATAGCCAACCCCATGACAATCAATAACAACACTGGTTGGTTTTTTTTCGGTAAGCTTTCCTTGAATATGTGTTATCATAAATCCCTATATCTTAGTCAATCAAATGTAATAAAATTATTTGCATTTAAAAGTATTTACCGCTTGAATCTAATAGCTTTAGGCTACTTAACATTCGCCTTTTCCAATTCCCATTTTTCTTTATGCTGCGCATCAATTACTGCAATAGCTGTCATGTTAACAATTTCGTCAACATTAGCTCCTAATTGAAGTATATGCACAGGTTTACGCATACCCATCATTATTGGCCCAATAGATTGTGCATCATTTAACTCTTTTAATAATTTATAGGTAATATTTGCTGAATCTAAATTCGGAAATATTAGTGCATTTACTTTTCTACCTACTAGTTTAGAAAAAGGAAATTTTTCACGAAGCATTTCATCATTCAAAGCAAAGTCGGTTTGCAACTCGCCATCTACAATCATATCTGGAAAATGACGATGTAAATAGGACACAGCCTCTCGTACTTTTGATGCATTAATATGTTGTGACGACCCAAAATTAGAATACGATGTCATTGCCATAACTGGTTGCATACCAAACATTTTAATAACTTGAGATGTCATTTGTGCTATCTTTGTTAAATCTTTAGCGCTCGGGTCAATATTAATAGAAGTATCACTTAAAAAAAGCGGCCCTCTTTTAGTCATCATCACATTTGTAGTAGCAATTCTTGTAGCTCCTTTAGCCATACCAATAAGCTCCAACATAGGTTTTACCACGGTTGGGTAATTTCTAGAATAGCCTGAAATTAGCGCATCGGCATCACCTTCGCTAACCATCATTGCAGCAAAATAATTACGCTCTCGCATTAATTTTTGTGCTGAATAATAAGTTATACCTCTACGTTTGCGTTGTTCCCAATATACTTTTGCATATTTATCTTTACGTGGGTTTTCCTCTTCTGTTTTAGGATCAATGATTGGCACATCGGCATCAAACTCTATTTCTTTCATTAGATTTTGAATGGTCTCTTTTCGTCCTAATAGAATAGGAAAAGCAATACCATCTTCATAAGCAATTTGTGCTGCCTTAAGAACTGCTAACTGATCTGCCTCAGCAAAAACTACACGTTTAGGATTTAATTTTGCTCTATTAAGCAATAACCTCACTAATTTGTTGTCCGAACCTAAACGTTCTCTAAGGATGTCTTTATATTTTTCCCAATCTGTAATAGGCTCTTTTGCTACGCCACTTTCCATAGCTGCTTTTGCAACTGCAGGAGGCACTTCGGCAATTAAACGCGGGTCGAAAGGTTTTGGAATAATATATTCTTTACCAAAGGTTAAGCGTGTTTCGCCATAAGCAATGTTTACCTGTTCTGGCACGGGTTCTTTAGCTAAACGTGCTAAAGCTTTAACAGCTGCCATTTTCATAGCTTCGTTAATTTTTGTTGCACGTACATCTAAGGCCCCTCTAAAAATAAATGGGAAACCTAGAACATTATTGACTTGATTAGGGTGATCACTTCTCCCTGTTGCCATAATAATATCCTTACGAGTTGCTACCGCGATATTGTATTTTATTTCTGGATCTGGATTAGCCATGGCGAAAACAATTGGGTTATCTGCCATACTTAAAAGCATATCAGGATTTACAATATCTGGCATAGATAGACCAATAAAAACATCGGCATCTTTCATGGCCTCATCAAGCGTATCAATTTTTCTATGGGTTGCAAATTCGGCTTTTTCTGTAGATAAATTTTCTCTATCGTCTCTAATAACCCCTTTACTATCAAGCATCACCATGTTTTCACGCTTTGCTCCACAAGCTTGGTATAATCTTGAACATGAAATGGCAGCAGCTCCTGCTCCACTAATTACAATTTTTACATCTTCAATTTTCTTTTTAGCAATTTCTAAAGCGTTAATTAACGCTGCAGCCGAAATAATTGCCGTTCCGTGTTGATCATCATGCATTACAGGAATATCTAACTCTTCCTTTAAACGACGTTCTATTTCAAAAGCTTCGGGTGCTTTTATATCTTCCAAATTAATGCCTCCAAAAGTGGGTGCAATCATTTTTACAGTTTGAATAAATTCATCAACATTTTCAGTATCTACCTCAATATCAAATACATCGATATCTGCAAAAATTTTAAATAATAAGCCTTTTCCTTCCATTACTGGTTTAGAGGCTTCCGGACCAATATTACCTAGACCTAAAACGGCAGTCCCGTTTGAAATTACAGCCACTAAATTACCTTTAGCTGTATATTTATAAGCGTTATTTTTATCCTTTTCAATTTCTAAACAAGGCTCTGCTACACCTGGTGAATAGGCTAAAGACAAATCTCTTTGGCTTGCATATTTTTTGGTTGGAACAACTTTTATTTTTCCAGGAGTTGGTTTTGCATGATATATAAGGGCCTCTCTTCGTTTACTTTCTTCGCTCATATGAATTATTAGTTAAATTCTCTTTTTAGTGAGAATGACATTTTAAAAAATAATTCTTTAAGTAATCCTTAAAGAATTTATCTTCAACCGACAAATATAATAATCCTATTTGCTAAACAACTACTCTTTTAAAAAATTGATGTTTCTTTTTAATCCTGAAAACTTAGTGCGTTTTACTGCAGATTTTTGAAACACTTTACTAAATGTTTCTTGAGTAACCTCCTCCCAATCTTTTTTTGTCATGGATAACAATTCTGGATGCGGTTTAAACAAAGGTTCGCTATGTGATTTTGAAAATCGATTCCAAGGACATACATCTTGACAAACATCGCAACCAAAAATCCAATCGTCCATTTTGCCTTTAAACTCTGTTGGAATATTTTCTTTTAATTCTATAGTAAAATAGGAAATACATTTACTTCCGTCTACAACATAAGGTTCGGTAATGGCTTCTGTAGGACAAGCTTCAATACATGCTGTACACGTACCACAATGATCGGTAGTTACAGAATCATATTCTAAATCTAAGTCGATAATGAGTTCTGCTATAAAATAAAAAGACCCTACTTGTTGGGTTAGCAAATTACTGTGTTTACCAATCCAACCTAACCCTGATTTTGCTGCCCAAGCTTTGTCAAGAACTGGAGCTGAATCAACAAAAGCTCTACCATGCACCTCACCTATTTCATCTTGAATGAAATGTAAAAGTGATTTTAACTTGTCTTTTATTACGAAGTGATAATCGGTTCCGTATGCATATTTAGAAAGTTTATAAGAATCTTCATTCTGAATTTCGGAAGGGTAATAATTTAACAACAAAGACACTACACTTTTTGAGTCTTCAACCAGCTTTGTTGGATCTAATCGTTTATCAAAATGGTTTTCCATATACTGCATTTGCCCATGCATATTTTTGTTCAACCATTTTTCTAAACGTGGTGCTTCTTCTTCTAAAAAATCAGCCTTACTAATACCACAAGACAAAAAACCGAGGCGTTTAGCTTCGGTTTTTATGATATTTGAGTAATTTAGTTTGTTCACCTTTTCTATTAAAACATCTAAACTACAATTTTGTTTTTAAACTAATTTAATTGAATCCTAAATCTTTTTGCGACTGAGGGTCTGCAACTGGGAAACAATTACCAGAAGGTAACTTTTCTGGCACATATCGTTTTAAATTTTCATCGTATAAAGATTTCTCAATAAACATAGTTATAAAATCAACTTCATTTTCTGTTAAATTAAGAGGAGTAAACATTGGAGAGAGTTTTTCTGAAGGTACTTCTGCATTTTCATGAGTAGCTTCATTCTTATAGCGTATAATATCTTTTACACTTTCAAAACTACCACCGTGACCATAAAAGCTAACATCTTTTAAATTATATAGTTGGGGTGTTTTAAATTTGTAATCGTCTTCACTGTTTCCTGTAAATCCACCACGTCCTTTTTTGGTAGCTTCATCAACTACTGTTAAAATATTAGCTCCTGCTAAATCATTCATCCCTAGAGCATGAAAATCCATACCATTTAAACCAGGTCCTGAATGACATGTATAACATTTCCCTTTATCAAAAAATAATGAAGCACCACGTAATTCATCATCACTCATTGCTAATTCTTCTCCTTTTAACCATTGTTGAAATGGAGCTTCATTTGGAAGCAAAATTCTTTCGTATGCTGCTATTGCAAGTCCAGCATTTATTTTAGAATAACGTTCTGATTCGTTAACATTTGGAAACGCATTATCAAATAACGCTTTGTAAGCAGAATTTACAATATAATCATGATCAATAACTAATCTGTGTACATCTATTCCTGCTATGGCTTGAGTTTCAACACCTTCAAACCCCAAAGAATTTACTTCTTTTGGAGTGCCTACTGTCCAATTAGCTTCTGTCCCAACGTTAGTTCCTGTTGCTCCAAATTGTCCGTTCCAAAGCATAACATCTTGGTAAGCAACATTTAACACACTTGGACTTCTTATCGGCTGCACATCAAGATCTCCTTCAATATAAGCAGATGATTTTAGCCTTCCTTCTCCAAATGAACCAAAGCCTATGCCACCTTCACCAATACCTTGAAGTATTCCACTTTGAAAACCTGCTGCTACATGATGACAACTAGCACAAGAATATGTATTCTTACCTTCTGAGTGCTTAGGGTTTAAAGCTAGTCCTGTTTCATGATATAACATTTTACCTAACGCCACTTTAGCATCAGTAATAGGATTATTAACATCGCTTGGAATAGCTAAGTAATTATTTGAAGACGGAAGAATTAAAGCTTCTTTTGAACCATATAATTCTATAATTTTTTTTTCTAAGTCGTTTTGAAGTGTAATGTCTACATAATCATCATTATCTGTAGCACAAGAAGAAAACAAGACTGCTATACAAATTGCAAGCATATTAAATACTCGTAGGTTTTTCATTATAATTGGGTTATTATATTTTTGAACGCAAACATAATAACATCTTTAAAAACCTTACAAGTTTTTTGTTAAATTAAACGAAATATTAGTTAATCTGTTGAAAGGTTTTATTTAGTCGTTTATCTGTTTTGGTAGAGATTAAGAAGTTTATTTTTAAAATAACCCACCTTGAATTGACCCTTTAACTTTTCCTAAATGTTTATAAGCTTGTTCGGTTACTTCACGTCCGCGTGGTGTACGCATAATAAAGCCTTGTTGTATTAAAAAAGGTTCATAGACTTCCTCAATAGTTTCTGAACTTTCACTAACTGCTGTTGCAATAGTAGAAATTCCTACAGGACCGCCCTTAAACTTTTCAATGATAGTGGTTAAAATTTTATTATCCATTTCATCTAAGCCATGAGCATCAACATTTAAAGCCTCTAAAGCATATTTAGCAATTTTAATATCTATACTTCCGGTACCCTTAATTTGTGCAAAATCTCTAACACGACGCAACAATGCATTTGCTATTCTAGGTGTTCCACGACTTCTACCAGCAATTTCAATAGCTGCTTCCATGGTTATTGGCACATCTAAAATAGTAGCGCTTCGCTGTACAATGGTAGTTAGCAAATCTGTTTTATAATATTGTAATCTGCTTTGAATACCAAAACGTGCGCGCATTGGAGAAGTTAATAAACCCGAACGTGTTGTGGCACCAATTAATGTAAACGGGTTTAAGTTAATCTGAACTGTTCTTGCGTTTGGACCAGATTCAATCATAATATCGATTTTATAATCTTCCATTGCTGAATACAAATACTCTTCAACTATAGGGCTTAATCGATGAATTTCGTCAATAAACAACACATCGCGTTCTTCTAGATTTGTAAGTAATCCTGCCAAATCTCCTGGTTTATCTAAAACGGGACCTGATGTTACTTTTATGCCTACACTCAACTCATTTGCTAAAATATGTGCCAATGTGGTTTTTCCTAACCCTGGAGGTCCATGAAATAAGGTATGGTCTAAAGCTTCGGTACGTAAATTTGCAGCTTGAACAAAAATTTGAAGGTTCTCCAATACTTGATCTTGACCCGTAAAATCATCAAATGATAGCGGTCTTAACTTTCTTTCTACATCTAATTCTTCTGGAGAAAAGTGCTCATCTGTTGGATCAAGGTTTTCGTTCATATTAGAGACTTTCTTTAAAGCTTCGCTTTATACTTTCAATGAAAATTATTTTCATTTCAGTAATGCTCAGGGTGACATTTTGTTTCAGTTTTAATTTATAGTAAAGATGGATTCGTGCCTGTAAAAAGATCACGAAAATCAGTATAAGCAAATATAAACAAAAAGCCTTTCCAAATTAGAAAGGCTTTTAATAACTTTTTTTTGAGGCTAACAAACTTAAAGTTTTATTATTTTTTAACAATGAGTTTTGTTAAAGCTCCTTGTTTTGTATTGATTTTTATAAAATACAAACCATTATTAATATCAGAAAAATCAATCTTTTTATTTATTAACATTGGTGTTTTTAATAGTTTCCCTGAAACATCATATAGTTTAACGTTTTCAACTTCAATAGCATTATTAACATCTATATATAACGCATCAGCTACCGGGTTTGGATAAACACTAATCGATTTTTGTAAAAAGTCAGTCTCTACACCCAATGCTGATGTTATAAATGTTTTTACCGTTCCGTAACTTGTACCTTGGCTATTTATAGCATATGCCACATAAGAATATTGTGTATTAGCTGTTAATCCTGTAATAGACTCACTAAATGTTCCAATACCAGAACCATTATCGTTTTTGGTTACTCCTGTATCACCAATAGTTGGATTATTATTTGTGCTGGTTATAGCGTATACAATTCCTCTTTCTGTAACAGTATCTCCGCCATCAGTAGTCACATCTCCTCCTAATGCTGCAGAAACAGAATCTACAGAACTTGCATCAACTGTAGTTAATGTTGCAGTAGTTGCAGTTGCATCCACTAAAACAGCAGTAGTAGCTCCAATACTATTTAGGGTTAAGGTAGCATCTGCATTATCAGCATCTTGTATAGTTCCACCATTGGCAGCTAACGTACCCACAACTACACCATCGGTATCTAAGTCTCCATTTTGAATCGTATATCTAAATAACAAACCACTTGTTCCTGTGCCACTTTGATAAGTAGCTTGACGCGTAGTAGCGCCAATAGTAAGACTCATTTGAGGAGTACCACCACCAGTATTAACAGTTACATTTTCATCAAAGTTAATAATGAAATCTAAATTTTGATCTACTAGGTATGTTGCATTTGCAGGAACTGTAACACTTGTAACAGTAGGAGCAACATTATTTGATATTGTATATGTTTCATCTGTTGTTGGCGCTACCGTAGATAATAGTGCTCCAACTCCTGTTGAGATTGTTGCTTCGAAAGTTAAATCTGCAGAAGCAAGTGGCGATGGTATGTATATCATTCCGCCAGCGAATGGATCACCCGTTTTAGCATCAAACGTAAGTGAGTTTCCAAATGCTCCTGAAATTCTAATCGTGTATACATTTCCTAAAGTTACTGTAGCAGGAGTAGAAAACGTAAATTTTTGCTGATATGCTGTTCCTTGATCTACGAAATTCACTGTTTCTGTTGCTAAAACAGTTCCAGTTAATCCTTCTCCTGAACGAAGCTCTAAGGTTCCTGCACCACTATAAGTTGCAGCAATATTCATATAAAAAGTAACATCTGTGAAATCACCAGTTGCAGCAGCTGTAAACGACTGCCCAATTTCTGGTTGAGCAATAGTATTACCAGTAGTTGTTTGACTTAAAGCTGCCCCAGCTAGCTCTGCAATATTATTTGAACCAGAAACACCATCATTACCTTTTATATCTAAATTTATTGTACCATTTGAATTCGTTAGACCTGTTACTGTCACATCATAAATAGAAACACTTACTGGCGTAACCGTACTAACAGTACCATCAGCCGCAGACGTCCCACTTAAAGCAAAATCAGTGATATCCACATTTTCTACCCCCTTGTCAAATGTAACCCTAAACACTACTTGATCTGCATCTGTTGTAGCATCTGTTGGGGTTTGTCTCACTATTGATGTTATTGTTACAGGTGCATTTTGTGATGCTTGATTAGAAGTTGGCGCACCAGTTAAATAGTAATTTGCTGTTGCTCCAGAACCATTTACTTCGATTACTTTATAATGATAAGTCGTTGCAGTACTTAAACCAGTTACCGCTACAGACGTTCCTGTACCATCATATATAATATAATTATTGCTTCCTAGATCTGTTCCTGAACCAAAAGTTGCATTTGCAGAATAACCTGTTGTTCCATCTACTGGATCTGCACTTACTGCAGAACCTGATTTTGCTACAACGATTCGTCTTGCACCATTACCATTTGTCCAACCGACTGTCATTCCTGTTTCTGTGATAGAACTAAATGTTATTGATGATGCAGCAGATGTTGGTTCGGTAGCTCCCGTAGCTGTTACAGTTAATGTAGTTGTATATGTTGATGCACTATATTCTGTTCCATCATTTACATCAAATGTAAAAGAAGAACTTGTGCCATCTGTGTTATAATATTGTAGATTTCCTGCATCTAAATTTGCTTTAGAAACTGCGCTTCCATTCGCAAGTTGTTCACCTGAGTCATATGCATCATTTGCATTCGCATCTACGTAAAGTGTTCCATTTCCTGGTATAGCAGTTATACGTAGGTGGGCAATAGGATCACTATCACCATCTGAATAAGAAAAATCAGCCGTTGCAAACGTATGAACTGAATTTTGAGATGGAGTAGCAGTAAAATTTGATGCTGTTGGTGCTGCATTTCCACCTGTAATCGTAAAAGATGTTCCAACTGGTGCTTGTACCACACTGTTATGATACTCCCAATTACTTAAGTTCATAATTGCAGCTAAAACCGTTGCTTTATCACCAGAACGCAAAGCTGTTGATTTATATCGTGCATTATCAACTTCACTTTGAGCACCACCAAATGGATATATACCAAGAGCATTTGTTCCATTTGTTAAACCACTTGGCAAACCAGAACTTGAAGTTGAAGATGTAGAAACAATTTGCCAAGCATTACCTGGTGTTCCACTTACTCCACTATTTGCATTGATTCCAGCAACAAAGTCATTTACGCTAGGTGTTCCTTCTGGTTGATAAATAAAAAGGTTATCCCCTGCCGATCCTAACATATTTCCTAGAGCTGGATCAATTGCCCCAATACTGGTAAGTGTTGCTGTTCCAGAACCAGTTGAAGCAAAACTTAATGTAGCTGAACTGATAGATATTTCTTCACCTGCTAAAAAAGATGATGTTGCAGTAAATCGTATTTTAGATTCAGAATTACCTAGAGCATTACTTGAATTCCAAGTTTCATCAGTAATTATAAACTGGGTTGTATTCGCTATAGGCACTAAAAAAACAAACGAAAATGATTCGTCATCCATATTAATTCGTGTAAATGCTATATCACCTTCAGTTAAAACGGTTTGTGAATTTAAGTTATTTGTTGAGGAAATCGTAATCAACAACACTAATATTGTCTTTAAACAATTAAAAGCGTATTTCTGTTTCATAAAGTTAGTTTTTAGTTTTGGTTAAAAATATTTTAAGAGGCTAATTTAATACAAGTTTTAAACAAACAAGGCATTTAATCCTGTTTTTACATCTTATTAACGATGATTTAATTTAAGAAACCTATTCTAACAATAAACCTCGTTTAATTAAAAACCTTAAATATTGTCTTTTTTTTATTGAAGGCTTCTTGCTGATATTTAAAAAAAAGCCTTTCTAAAATGGAAAGGCTTTCTCAAAAAATTTTGGTTGATTATAAAAGATGATCAATTCAAAATTGTAAATTCACAGCGTCTGTTAATATCATATTCTTCATCTTCACAAATACCTTCTTTATCACACTTGTTTAAAGGTTGCATTTCGCCATAACCTATGCTTTTTAATCGGTTTCTGTTTATGCCTTTAGACACTAAGTATTCTAAAGTAGATGCTGCTCTACGTTTAGATAGGTCTAAATTATATTGATCTGGTCCGCGAGCATCAGTATGTGCAGAAACTTCTACTTCCATAGATGGATATTTCTTCATTAAATCTACCAATACTTGTAAAGTTACCGCTGCATCTTCACGAATATCTGATTTATCAAAATCAAAATAAATTTTATCTAACTGCACTTGTACATCGCCTTTTTCGTTTTCTTTAACACGTTCTTCTGCATCTGCAAAAGACTCTAAACTTAAATAGATATCGTGTTGCACTTTTCCTTTACTATCCGTTGAAAATTCAACATCTTGAGGGATATACGCTTTACGTGTTCCGCGAACTTTATACTTTTTATTTGGTTCTATTTTGAAAATATAATACGCATTATCACCAACAATAGTATCTTGAATTACGGTGTCTGATTCGTCAAACAGTGTTACTAAGGATCCAATTAATAATTCTTTACTGTTTAAATCTTGTACAATACCTTCAACCTGATATTTTGTTAAAGGATTTTCTTCTCTTGTAAAACCAAATAATCTATCGTAACCCGTTCTGTTTGAAGACACATAACCCATATTGTTTTTTTCTCTAACAACATAGGCAAAGTCGTCTAAATTACTATTTATTGAGCCTCCTAAGTTTACAGGTTTATCAAAGCCTTCATTTACCATATTACTTCTAAATACATCTAAACCACCATAACCTTGATGACCTATTGATGAGAAATATAAAACATTGTATTCACTTATAAATGGAAATTGCTCTCGGTGTTTTGTATTAATAGTTTCCCCTAAATTTTCTGGATTACCATAAGTACCATCATCATTTATAGTCACTTTATAAATATCAAAACCACCAATAGTCCCTGGCATATCACTAGCAAAATAAAGTGTTTTTTCATCTTTGCTTAATGCTGGATGTTCCGTACTATAACTATTTGAAGTAAATGGTAATGCAGTAATATTTGTCCAAACACCATTAACTAATTCTGCTTTATATATTTTAATATGAGCAATATGTTCTTTATCTGTTTTTTTACGTGTTGCATTGGTTCTATTAAAATACATGGTTTTACCATCTTTAGTAAATACAGCGTTACTTTCATGTGAATCTGTATTAATCGCATCAGAGAATGGCTCCACATTTTCAAGCACATTATCATTAGTTAATGTTGCGCTATACAAATCTAAATACGGCAATTCATTCCACGAGTAGGATGGGTTTTCTGTATTTCTTGCTGATGCAAAGGCTACTTTATTATCACCATAAAACGATAAACCAAAATCACCACTAGAATTTTTATTCTCTATTTGCTTTAATTCAAAAGTATGTGGTGTTGTTTTTTCATTAGCTTCAATAAACCCAATTGTATTTACTGGTTTATTGAAATATCTACTTAAATGTTTATCGGCTTCCTTATAATTTTTTACACCTTTTAAAGCTTGTGCAAAACGAAAGTGATATTCAATATCAATAGAATCACCATACTCTACAAACAACTCTCTGTAAGTTTTAATTGCTTTTTGAAGACTGCTGTTGTAATAATAGCTATCTGCTAAATTTTGAAGCACCTCTTGGTTGCGTACTTTTGTTTCATAAACTTCTGCAGCTTGTGTGTAAGAACGCATTTCGAAAAGCTTATTAACACGTTTTAAGTTCTTGTTTTGTGCAAATGCCATTCCGTTAACTAATAAAAGGCCTGCAAGTATATATATATGTTTTTTCATATTTTCCTATTATTAAATTTCTAAAAGAATCTTGGTGAACGGTCGTAACCTCTTTTTAATCCGAATAAATCGACATCAAATAAAATGAATATCTCATGTGATCCCGAATTGAAACTGCCTAAGTTATTCGTTGTATAATCGTAAGCATAACCAATTCTTAAATCTGGTCGTACTCTAAAATTAACTAATGCACTAACAGCATCTCCCAATCGGTAACCTAAACCAGCTTCTAATTTTTCGTTAATTAAAACATTTGCAGTTATATCTACCGCTAATGGTGCTCCTGAAACTGCTTTTGCCATAAATGCAGGTTTTAGTTTTAGTTTTTGATTAATATCAAAAACTAAACCTCCTGTAAAGAAATAATGAACATTTTCAACGCCTGTTGCTTTTATCCCGTTTTCGTTTTCCAAATGTTTTGTTGAAAGCATATTTGGAGCTGATAAACCTAAGTAATAGTTATCTGTGAAAAAGAAAGCACCAATTCCTAAATTAGGAAATGCTTTACTAATATTTTCATCGAAAGCTTGATCGGTATTTGTTCCACCAGATTGAAGCATAAAGCCATCAAAATTGGTATCAAAAAGTGTTATACCAGCTTTTACACCGAATGATATTTTACTTTCTAAGCCTACTGGTAATACATAGGCAAAATCTGCATAGATATTGTTTTCGTTAACAACATCTCCAATATTATCGTTGGTAAAAGAGATTCCCATCTCAATTTTATCATTTATTGGTGTGTGGGCAAAAAAGCTTCCTGTTTTTGGGGCGCCTACTATACCTACCCATTGCGTTCTATATAATCCTCCTAAGTTTAATATGCCTTCTTCCGCAGTAGCGTAAGCTGGATTAATCACACTCATGTTATACATATATTGTGTAAATTGAGGGTCTTGTTGTGCTGTACTTTGTAATGACAAGAACGTCAAACTTAACAAAGCAGCTATTTTATGACATATATTTAAATTTTTCATCGTTTCTAAATTTTGCTTTATATATAAATTATCTGCTTAAGTATAAGCGTCCTTGTTCTGGTTTGTTTTCACCATCGTTAAATCTGAAAATATAGAAATACACACCTACTGGTAAATCTCCGCTTGATATAACTCTTGATTGGTTGGAAGTTCCATCAAATCGAGGTGTATTTGCGTTTCCTTTGTAAACAATGTTGCCGTTTCTATTATATATTTCCATTTCGAAATTAGGATATAATATGGCTAGGTTGTCAACATCAAACGTGTCATTAATACCATCTCTATTAGGTGAAAAACCATCAGGGATTTGTAATTTGCCACAGGCTGTTACATTTGGCGTCAATTCTAAACGCACACTACTTTCACAACCTGTTACCGGGTCTATTAAAATAGCATAATAAGTTGTATTTGTTAAAGGAGTACTACTTGAAATAGTTGAACCACCAGTTGAAGCATCGTACCATATTACATTATTTGATGATGCATTATACTCTGTGATATTTAATGATAAATCATTAATTGTTGGATCATCGTTAATACAATATTCTTCTGAAGCATCTAATAATGTTGGTGTAGGAGTATCGTTCACCGTTACATCAATTTGAGCTGAAGTTGAAGATTCACAACCTGAACTGTTGGTTTGTGTTGCATAATAATCTTCTCCATCTACTAAAGCTTCTATACCTGTTAATGGTAATGTTAAAGCTGCATCTTCATACCAGTTAATTGTTCCTGTTGAGCTAATTGTACTGTCTAAATCTGAAACGATAGGAGTATCAACTAAGCAAAATTCAGGACTGTCATTTGTAACTGTTGGTGTTGGTGTATCATCAACAGTAACTGTTATATCTGCAGTTGAATCTGGTGAACACGGTGACACTGCAGTAACAGTATACGTGTAAATCCCTGCCGTATCTACAGCTGGATCAAAAAACCCTGTACCACTAGTTAATGCTGGTGACCAAGTTCCACCACTTTGAGCACCTGCTCCTAATGAAACAAATAAATCTGTTGAAGCATCTATGATACATAATGGAACGGTATTATCTGAACCTGCATATGGAGCTAAAGTAACTGTAACATCAACGTCACTAGTAAATGTTCCACAGGCGTTTGTTAATGTATAAGTATATGTTCCATCTGGGTCTACCAACGGATCAAAAACTCCTGTACCACTTGTTAAAGCTGGTGACCAAGTTCCGCCTGTATCAGCGCTTCCTATTAGTGTGAATAAATCTGTTGTCCCATTATTGCTACAAACATCTAGAACATTATCTGTCCCAGCATTTAATGGTTCTTCAATGGTTACTGTTATGGTTTCACTATCATCAATACAAGGTGCTGACGCAGTTACTAAATATGTAAACTGATATGTTCCTGCTAAAACTGCTGCTCCATCAAAAATGTTACCTGCTAAAGCACCTGTTCCGTCATTATCTTGCCATGTTCCTCCCGAATCTTGTGAACCATCTAATCCTGTAAATAAATCAATATTATTATTGTCATTACAAGCAATAATAGGTGTTCCATTAAGCTCTCCTGCATTTGGTGATATATAAATTGTAGCAGTTACTGCTGTTCTCACTGAAGATTCACAGGTAGTTATAGCATCTGTTTGAGTTGCATAATAAATTTGCGCGTCTACCAAAGCTGTTGTTCCTGCTAAAGGAGTTCCTCCTGTTGCAACATCATACCATTGTATAGTAGTTCCGGTAGCAACTAAATCTGCCACAGTAGCTGTATCGCAAAATTCTTGTGGAGATGAAGCTGTTGGAGCAGGCGTATCGTTAATAATAACACTAACTGTTACGTCCACGTCATCACAAGTTCCAATAGCATCTACATCAAAAGTAAAATTGTATGTTCCATCTGTAAGACCATCTAAAGTCACTATGTTTCCTGATACTGCTCCTGTTGCATCATCGTCATTCCAAGTTCCTGTTTGGTCTTCACCTGTTAATAAATCAAATAAATTATAAGTTTGAGCCGTGGTTACATCTGCTAAGCAAAATTCAACTGGTGTGTTAGGTGTCCCAGATTCTGGAGCATCTTCTACAATAACTGCAACCGTACTACTATTTGAGCATCCATTTGCATCAGTGATACTATATGTATAGTTATAAGAACCAATAGTTAATAATGTTAAATCAACATCGCTTCCTGATAAAGCTCCTGTGCTATCATCATCTATCCAAGTTCCACCTGAATCTTCTCCGGTCAATTGTCCAAATAAGTCTAAAGGCGAATTTGCTACTAAATCATTTTCACAAAACGGGGCTGACGTAGGTGTACCAGTTATAGGTAATGGATTTATTGTTATGCTTACTGTAACCAAAACATCATCACAACTCCCTATAGCATCTACATCAAATGTAAAGTTATAAGTTGCTGGTGTTAACCCTGATAAATCAACTGTATTACCTGTTAATGCTCCAGAAGCATCATCATCATTCCATGTTCCAGTCTGATCTTCTCCTTCTAATAAAGTAAATAAATCAAAGTTTGCTGGTGCTGAACCTTCGCAATATTCTGCTGGTGTGTTAGCGGTACCTGATTCTGGTGCATCTTCAACTATAACAGTAACGGTGCTACTATTTGAGCATCCGTTTGCATCAGTAATACTATAAGTGAAATTGTAAGAACCAATAGTTAGTAGTGTTAAATCAACATCGCTTCCTGATAAAGCTCCTGATGTATTATCATCTGTCCATGTTCCTCCTGCATCTTCTCCGGTCAATTGTCCTAATAAATCTAAAGGCGAATTTGCAACTAAATTATTTTCGCAAAATGTAGCGGCCATTGGTGTACCA
>NZ_KN525716.1:2272356-2276089 GCF_000789235.1 Wocania ichthyoenteri Th78 | reverse complement strand
TTAAAGGAGTACTACTTGAAATAGTTGAACCACCAGTTGAAGCATCGTACCATATTACATTATTTGATGATGCATTATACTCTGTGATATTTAATGATAAATCATTAATTGTTGGATCATCGTTAATACAATATTCTTCTGAAGCATCTAATAATGTTGGTGTAGGAGTATCGTTCACCGTTACATCAATTTGAGCTGAAGTTGAAGATTCACAACCTGAACTGTTGGTTTGTGTTGCATAATAATCTTCTCCATCTACTAAAGCTTCTATACCTGTTAATGGTAATGTTAAAGCTGCATCTTCATACCAGTTAATTGTTCCTGTTGAGCTAATTGTACTGTCTAAATCTGAAACGATAGGAGTATCAACTAAGCAAAATTCAGGACTGTCATTTGTAACTGTTGGTGTTGGTGTATCATCAACAGTAACTGTTATATCTGCAGTTGAATCTGGTGAACACGGTGACACTGCAGTAACAGTATACGTGTAAATCCCTGCCGTATCTACAGCTGGATCAAAAAACCCTGTACCACTAGTTAATGCTGGTGACCAAGTTCCACCACTTTGAGCACCTGCTCCTAATGAAACAAATAAATCTGTTGAAGCATCTATGATACATAATGGAACGGTATTATCTGAACCTGCATATGGAGCTAAAGTAACTGTAACATCAACGTCACTAGTAAATGTTCCACAGGCGTTTGTTAATGTATAAGTATATGTTCCATCTGGGTCTACCAACGGATCAAAAACTCCTGTACCACTTGTTAAAGCTGGTGACCAAGTTCCGCCTGTATCAGCGCTTCCTATTAGTGTGAATAAATCTGTTGTCCCATTATTGCTACAAACATCTAGAACATTATCTGTCCCAGCATTTAATGGTTCTTCAATGGTTACTGTTATGGTTTCACTATCATCAATACAAGGTGCTGACGCAGTTACTAAATATGTAAACTGATATGTTCCTGCTAAAACTGCTGCTCCATCAAAAATGTTACCTGCTAAAGCACCTGTTCCGTCATTATCTTGCCATGTTCCTCCCGAATCTTGTGAACCATCTAATCCTGTAAATAAATCAATATTATTATTGTCATTACAAGCAATAATAGGTGTTCCATTAAGCTCTCCTGCATTTGGTGATATATAAATTGTAGCAGTTACTGCTGTTCTCACTGAAGATTCACAGGTAGTTATAGCATCTGTTTGAGTTGCATAATAAATTTGCGCGTCTACCAAAGCTGTTGTTCCTGCTAAAGGAGTTCCTCCTGTTGCAACATCATACCATTGTATAGTAGTTCCGGTAGCAACTAAATCTGCCACAGTAGCTGTATCGCAAAATTCTTGTGGAGATGAAGCTGTTGGAGCAGGCGTATCGTTAATAATAACACTAACTGTTACGTCCACGTCATCACAAGTTCCAATAGCATCTACATCAAAAGTAAAATTGTATGTTCCATCTGTAAGACCATCTAAAGTCACTATGTTTCCTGATACTGCTCCTGTTGCATCATCGTCATTCCAAGTTCCTGTTTGGTCTTCACCTGTTAATAAATCAAATAAATTATAAGTTTGAGCCGTGGTTACATCTGCTAAGCAAAATTCAACTGGTGTGTTAGGTGTCCCAGATTCTGGAGCATCTTCTACAATAACTGCAACCGTACTACTATTTGAGCATCCATTTGCATCAGTGATACTATATGTATAGTTATAAGAACCAATAGTTAATAATGTTAAATCAACATCGCTTCCTGATAAAGCTCCTGTGCTATCATCATCTATCCAAGTTCCACCTGAATCTTCTCCGGTCAATTGTCCAAATAAGTCTAAAGGCGAATTTGCTACTAAATCATTTTCACAAAACGGGGCTGACGTAGGTGTACCAGTTATAGGTAATGGATTTATTGTTATGCTTACTGTAACCAAAACATCATCACAACTCCCTATAGCATCTACATCAAATGTAAAGTTATAAGTTGCTGGTGTTAACCCTGATAAATCAACTGTATTACCTGTTAATGCTCCAGAAGCATCATCATCATTCCATGTTCCAGTCTGATCTTCTCCTTCTAATAAAGTAAATAAATCAAAGTTTGCTGGTGCTGAACCTTCGCAATATTCTGCTGGTGTGTTAGCGGTACCTGATTCTGGTGCATCTTCAACTATAACAGTAACGGTGCTACTATTTGAGCATCCGTTTGCATCAGTAATACTATAAGTGAAATTGTAAGAACCAATAGTTAGTAGTGTTAAATCAACATCGCTTCCTGATAAAGCTCCTGATGTATTATCATCTGTCCATGTTCCTCCTGCATCTTCTCCGGTCAATTGTCCTAATAAATCTAAAGGCGAATTTGCAACTAAATTATTTTCGCAAAATGTAGCGGCCATTGGTGTACCAGTATTAGGCAACGGATTGATTGTTACACTTACTGTAACCAAAACATCATCACAACTCCCTATAGCATCTACATCAAATGTAAAGTTATAAGTTGCTGGTGTTAACCCTGATAAATCAACTGTATTACCTGTTAATGCTCCAGAAGCATCATCATCATTCCATGTTCCAGTCTGATCTTCTCCTTCTAATAAAGTAAATAAATCAAAGTTTGCTGGTGCAGCATCTTCACAAAATTCGGCTGGGGGATTTGCTGTTCCAGATTCTGGTGCAGGTAATATTGTAATTGAAATGGTTTCATCATCTGTACAAGTTCCATTATCAACAGTGTATGTATACTCATAAGGACTACCCGTAATCGTAAACCCTGTAATATCTATATTGTTTGAAACGGTTGCACTACTAGAATCTGTCCAAGTTCCTCCACTGTCATAAGGAGCTGTTAGAGCATCAAATAAATCAAAAGGTGAGTTTGCTGCTAAATCATTTTCACAAAATTCTATTGCTGGTATTACTTGTATTCCCGCATTTGGATCTTGTAACACTATAACTTGTACCGTAGTAGATTCCTCTGGACAAGGGTTAGGTGATACGTTTTGAGTATATGTAAAATTATATGTTGCTGGTGTAAAACCTGTTAAATCAATTGGAGATGTAACAACTGGATCGGTACTAGTTGTTCCTTGAGTCCATTGACCATTTGGATCGTAATTTTCAATCAGTGTAAACAAATCAAAAGAAGCAGGTAGGTTTGCTTCACAAAAAGAAGCAGGATTTAAAGCTGATGGTGTTCCTGATGATAATGTTTCATAAACTGTTATTGATACAGCAGACGTAGCATCTGGACACGCATTGTTACTTAATACAGTATATGTAAATACAGAAGTTCCCAATGGTAATATTGTTAAATTAACATCACTTCCTGTTAATGCTCCTGTTGTATTGTCATCAGTCCAAGTTCCGCCTGCATCTTCACCAGTTAATTGTCCGAATAAATCCAAAGGCGAATTAGTTATTAAATCATCTTCACAAAATTCGGCTGGTGATGCAGTTCCTGCATCTACAGGTGTACTTATTATTACGGTAACAGGTACTGGCTCACTCTTACAAAACCCTTGTATTTCTATATAGTATGTGTTTCCATCTACCAATGCTGTTCCTGCTGAAAGAGCTGGAGGGATTGTATTACCTGATCCATCAATATTATTATACCAACTATAATTAGTTGCTATAGTTCCTGGATTTAAATCCGCTATAGTCGGATTAGTATCTGAACAAAATTCTTGAGAATCTGTAGGTGTCGGATTTGCTGGCGCTGCTATTACAGCTATACTACC
>NZ_KN525716.1:1819168-2272346 GCF_000789235.1 Wocania ichthyoenteri Th78 | reverse complement strand
CTTACTGTAACCAAAACATCATCACAACTCCCTATAGCATCTACATCAAATGTAAAGTTATAAGTTGCTGGTGTTAACCCTGATAAATCAACTGTATTACCTGTTAATGCTCCAGAAGCATCATCATCATTCCATGTTCCAGTCTGATCTTCTCCTTCTAATAAAGTAAATAAATCAAAGTTTGCTGGTGCTGAACCTTCGCAATATTCTGCTGGTGTGTTAGCGGTACCTGATTCTGGTGCATCTTCAACTATAACAGTAACGGTGCTACTATTTGAGCATCCGTTTGCATCAGTAATACTATAAGTGAAATTGTAAGAACCAATAGTTAGTAGTGTTAAATCAACATCGCTTCCTGATAAAGCTCCTGATGTATTATCATCTGTCCATGTTCCTCCTGCATCTTCTCCGGTCAATTGTCCTAATAAATCTAAAGGCGAATTTGCAACTAAATTATTTTCGCAAAATGTAGCGGCCATTGGTGTACCAGTATTAGGCAACGGATTGATTGTTACACTTACTGTAACCAAAACATCATCACAACTCCCTATAGCATCTACATCAAATGTAAAGTTATAAGTTGCTGGTGTTAACCCTGATAAATCAACTGTATTACCTGTTAATGCTCCAGAAGCATCATCATCATTCCATGTTCCAGTCTGATCTTCTCCTTCTAATAAAGTAAATAAATCAAAGTTTGCTGGTGCAGCATCTTCACAAAATTCGGCTGGGGGATTTGCTGTTCCAGATTCTGGTGCAGGTAATATTGTAATTGAAATGGTTTCATCATCTGTACAAGTTCCATTATCAACAGTGTATGTATACTCATAAGGACTACCCGTAATCGTAAACCCTGTAATATCTATATTGTTTGAAACGGTTGCACTACTAGAATCTGTCCAAGTTCCTCCACTGTCATAAGGAGCTGTTAGAGCATCAAATAAATCAAAAGGTGAGTTTGCTGCTAAATCATTTTCACAAAATTCTATTGCTGGTATTACTTGTATTCCCGCATTTGGATCTTGTAACACTATAACTTGTACCGTAGTAGATTCCTCTGGACAAGGGTTAGGTGATACGTTTTGAGTATATGTAAAATTATATGTTGCTGGTGTAAAACCTGTTAAATCAATTGGAGATGTAACAACTGGATCGGTACTAGTTGTTCCTTGAGTCCATTGACCATTTGGATCGTAATTTTCAATCAGTGTAAACAAATCAAAAGAAGCAGGTAGGTTTGCTTCACAAAAAGAAGCAGGATTTAAAGCTGATGGTGTTCCTGATGATAATGTTTCATAAACTGTTATTGATACAGCAGACGTAGCATCTGGACACGCATTGTTACTTAATACAGTATATGTAAATACAGAAGTTCCCAATGGTAATATTGTTAAATTAACATCACTTCCTGTTAATGCTCCTGTTGTATTGTCATCAGTCCAAGTTCCGCCTGCATCTTCACCAGTTAATTGTCCGAATAAATCCAAAGGCGAATTAGTTATTAAATCATCTTCACAAAATTCGGCTGGTGATGCAGTTCCTGCATCTACAGGTGTACTTATTATTACGGTAACAGGTACTGGCTCACTCTTACAAAACCCTTGTATTTCTATATAGTATGTGTTTCCATCTACCAATGCTGTTCCTGCTGAAAGAGCTGGAGGGATTGTATTACCTGATCCATCAATATTATTATACCAACTATAATTAGTTGCTATAGTTCCTGGATTTAAATCCGCTATAGTCGGATTAGTATCTGAACAAAATTCTTGAGAATCTGTAGGTGTCGGATTTGCTGGCGCTGCTATTACAGCTATACTACCTATCTCTATTTGACTTCTGTCTCCCGAACTATTTATAAATATAATATAATAATCTGCTGGTCCAGATAGAATTGGATCTATAGCATTAACTATGGTAGTTAATTCAAAGTCTAAGTATATTTCTACATCACCCCCTGAAGGAATGGATGGTTGCAAAACTTGATCTATATAATCTTGAAATGTTGGGTTATCATTGCTACAAAAAAATCGATCTAGATTTTCTCCTGAATCATTAACTTCAAAATCTACAATTAGTGCTTGTCTAACTCCACAAGTTCCTGAAGAATCTCCAGCATAATAAGTGCCTTCATACACAAGTTGATTATCATTATATGGTGTACCACCTGTAGCAGCATTATACCAAATAACATCACTCCCTGCTGATGCTATTGCATCTAGATCTAGAAATGTTAAACCAGAAGCATCACTAATTGGTGTTGGGGGTTGAGTAATGCTAGGACACTGTGCATGTAATGAAAATACACTCCAGAGAAATAACATTATAAAGGCAACAAAACTTTTTGCATACCTAAAAAGGGTTTTTGATTCCATAGATTTGGTCAATTAAGTTATAGTTAATAACATTCATTTGTAATAAAATATGACATGCATTTTATTACCATTGCGCAATTTAACCTATTTTTTTGTATTTCATCGATTTTTTTGTATTTATTTTACGTTTTATCGATAAAATTAGTTTTTAAACAAAAAATGCCCACTTACTAAGTGGGCATTTTAAATATGTAAGATATGTATTATCAACTAATGTTGAAGTTCCTCTTCTCCATCTTTTAAAGGAACATTTTGTGGAACAAAATCTACGTCGTGTCCTGGTTTACTATAGTCGTAAGCCCAACGATGTACATGAGGGATTTCACCTTCCCAGTTGCCATGAATATGTTTAACAGGTGCAGTCCACTCCAAAGTAGTAGAACGCCATGGGTTTTGTACTGTTTTCTTTCCGAAAAACATACTACTAAAGAAATTGTATAAGTATACTATTTGTACAATACCTCCAATTAATGCGAAAATAGTAATGATGACATTTACATTAGCTAAATCATCAAATAATGGAAAATTACTGTTAGTATAATAACGACGTGGTAATCCTGCCATTCCTATAAAGTGCATTGGGAAAAATACACCATAAGCACAAACTGCCGTTATCCAGAAATGGATATAACCTAAGTTTTTGTTTAGCATACGACCAAACATTTTTGGATACCAATGATAAATTCCTGCAAACATACCATACAATGCCGATATACCCATTACTAAATGGAAGTGAGCTACAACAAAATATGTGTCATGTACATTAATATCTAAGGCAGAGTCTCCTAAAATAATTCCTGTTAATCCGCCAGTTATAAATGTTGATACAAAGCCAATTGAGAATAACATAGCTGGATTCATTTGGAGGTTACCCTTCCAAAGTGTGGTTATCCAATTGAATGCTTTTACCGCTGATGGTATTGCAATTAATAGGGTTGTAAATGTAAATACTGAGCCTAAGAATGGATTCATTCCTGAGATAAACATATGGTGCCCCCATACTATAGTAGATAGGAATGCAATAGCTAAAATTGAAGCAATCATCGCTCTATATCCAAAAATAGGTTTACGCGAGCTTGATGCCATAATTTCGGAAACCAAACCCATTGCTGGTAAAATTACAATATATACTTCTGGGTGACCTAAAAACCAAAATAAGTGTTCAAACAATACTGGAGACCCTCCTTGATAATGCAACACTTCGCCTTGAATAAATATATCTGATAAGAAGAATGATGTTCCAAAACTTCTATCCATTATTAATAATAACGCTGCCGATAATAATACTGGGAACGATACTACACCAATAATAGCTGTTACAAAAAACGCCCATATTGTTAAAGGTAATCTAGTCATAGACATGCCTTTAGTACGTAAGTTAATTACAGTAACAATATAGTTAAGTGATCCTAATAATGATGAGGCAATAAATATTGCCATAGACACTAACCAAAGTGTCATTCCCATACCTGAACCTCCTTGTGCCATTGGTAAAGCACTTAATGGTGGATAGATTGTCCAACCTGCTGCTGCTGGACCAGCTTCAACAAATAACGAGATAACCATGATTACACTCGATAAAAAGAATAACCAATACGATACCATATTTAAGAAACCTGATGCCATATCTCGTGCACCAATTTGTAACGGAATTAATAAGTTACTAAATGTACCACTTAATCCTGCGGTTAATACAAAGAATACCATGATGGTACCATGTATAGTTACTAATGCTAAATAAATATCGGCATCCATAACACCGTCTGGTGCCCATTTACCTAATAAGGCTTCAAATAACACATTTGGTTCTTCTGGCCATGCGATTTGCATACGAAACATCATAGACATTAATACACCTATAACTCCCATAATAGTACCCGTAATTAGATACTGTTTTGCAATCATTTTATGGTCTTGACTAAATATATATTTAGTTACAAACGTTTCTTTATGATGATGTCCGTGGTCGTCGTCGTGAGCGTGGTTATCTGCGTGTGCTGACATAATCTTATATCGTATTTATCTTTTTAATTAGTTAATTAGAGAGTTTTTAAATTCTTTTTGCTCTTTCATCCAAGCATCATATTCTTCTTGTGTTTCTACTACAATTTTCATTTGCATATTGTAGTGTGATTTTCCACAAATCTTATTACATAGTAGTATATAGTCAAACTCATAACGCTCTAAAGCTTCTTCGCCTTTAGCAATCAATGGCTTACTATTTTCAACTCTAATTTTATTAATTCGTGCAACTTTTTCCTGCATTTCTGGTGTTTGTCTCATATCTGCAGTAGTTACAGTTGGCGTAAAACCAAATTGGGTTATCATTCCAGGAACACAGTTCATTTGTGCTCTAAAATGTGGCATATATGCAGAGTGCAAAACATCTTGAGAGCGCATTTTAAATAATACGGGCTTGCCTACTGGTAAATGCAACTCTGTAGTAATCACATCGTCTTGTGCGTTTGGATCAGATTCATCTAAACCTAAAATGTTAGCTCTATCAATATCTATTAAACGTACATTAGCTTTACCTAAAGTATTATCATTCCCCCCGTATCTTGCTTTCCAGTTAAACTGTTGCGCATATAATTCTACTATTAACGGATCATCACTTTCATCAACACCCATAATGTTTATCCAAGTGTTTAATCCATATATAATTAAACCTGCTAAAACAATTACTGGGATAATGGTCCAAATAGCTTCTAATTTATTATTATCAGCAAAGAATAGTGCTTTTTTACCTTTTTCTCCTTTGTATTTATATGCAAAGTAGTGTAATAAAAATTGTGTAATCGTTTGCACTATAAATATTACGACCATAGAGATAATCATTAAATTATCTATAGTTGGCCCATGCTCTGAAGCAGAATTAGACATTAATGGCAAGTCACCCCATTTTACAAAACACACAATGGTAATGATATAAATGAAAGCTAAAAAGCCCATCATTAAATATCCATTAATGGTATTATCTTTATCTGTAGCAACTCCTGGTATATTATCGTTTTTAGCTTGTGCTAAATCGAAAATTTTAACCATTTGCCAAATGGCAACTAAAATAAATACTAAAACTATAATTGTTAATAAAGCAGTCATTGGTATCGTTCGTCTTTATTTATATCTTAATTAATAATGAAATTCTTCGCTTTCTTTTTTGAAAGGGTATCTTTTTACTAGCAATGGTGCTTTTGTTAAAGCTGTAAATACTACAAATATAAACAAGCCTGCAAATAGTAATATAGAGCTTATTTCTGGAATACCTATAAACCATCTGTCTCCTACTGTTGCTGGCATAATCATATTGAAAATATCTATGTAATGTCCAAATAAAATAACTAAACCTGCCATAACCACAAACCAAGGAATTCGTTTGTAATCAGCATTCATTAACATTAAAATTGGGAACACAAAATTCATCACTACCATACCTAAGAATGGTAATTGATAATCTGCAAAACGTGTTACAAAATAGGTTACCTCTTCTGGAATGTTTGAATACCAAATTAGCATAAATTGTGAGAACCATAAATACGTCCAGAAAATACTGAATGCAAACATATATTTAGCTACATCGTGCAAGTGGTTTTCATTTACAAACTCTAAATGCCCTCTAGATTTTAAGTAAATAGAAATTAATGCGATAACTGTAATACCACTTACAAACATGCTAGCAAATACATACCAACCGAATAAAGTTGAGAACCAGTGTGGGTCTACACTCATTATCCAATCCCATGACATCATAGATTCTGTATAAATAAAGAATACTAAAAAGCCTGCTGCAATACGGAATGATTTTTTAAAGTTACTATTATCTTCTGCTGTATCTTGAGCAATAGAGAATTTACGTGAAAAATGACGGTATAAACTCCAGCCTGCAATAAATATCAATCCACGAATAATAAATCCAGTTAAGTTTAAGAAACCTGATTTACCTTGTATTAACTTATCATGCTCTACAACTTCTGGATCCATCCAAATAAATAAATTGTAATGTCCAATAGTACCAGAAGCCACAGCAATTCCTAAAACAATTAATGCCCCAGGCAATAAATAAGCTGTAATACCTTCCATTACTCTAAATAATACTGGAGACCAACCTGCTTGTGATGCAATTTGAATCGCATAAAATGCCAAAACACCTAAAGCAATCATCATAAAGAAAAAGGCCGCTACATAAAGTGCAGACCAAGGTCTATTTGCTATTTGGTGTTGTACATGTTCTACATGCTCTTTATGTTCATCTACTTCTGCATGCGCTTCTTCACCATGTGAGTCATCATTGACACTTGTATCATGAGATGGTGTAGCATGCGCAGCTTCTTCACCGTGACCGCCACCATGTGATTCTTCTGCAAGTAAGTGCTCAACTTCTTCAAAAGATTTATGAGATGTCATAAAACCATATCCAACGCCTAATGCCCCTAAAATCATTAGTATGAAAGAAAATGTCTTTAATTTATTTGAAAATGTGTACATATCTTATATAATCTTACTTTTCTAAATCTGCTTTTAATTTCAACACGTATGAAACAACTTGCCAACGCTCTTCTTCTTTCAATTGGTTAGCATAAGACCCCATAGCATTCTTACCATAATAAATAGTATGATAAGTACTTCCTGCAGTTATCGCTCTACCAACGTCATCATAACTCGGAATCCCAAGAATTTTTTCGCGTTTCACTAAATTACCTTGTCCATCACCTTTATTCCCGTGGCAAATTCCACAGTATATATTGTAAAGTTCTTTTCCTCTTTCTAAATCTACTTGCGTTGAGTCTAAAGGACTCATTAATGTTGCTTTAGCTAACTCATAACCTTCTGTTGTGTTTTCAATATCAAAAGGAATGTGTCCTCTTGCAACAGATCCATCTACTGGTAATTGTGCTTCTATCCCATTTGGAAAAGCAGCTTCTCCGTAAGTTTCATATCCAGCAGATTCATACATATTTGGCATGAATTGATAATTTGGTGCTGTACTTTTATTACAAGATACTGCTACAAATACAACTGCTAATACTAATATTTTAATTAAGCCTTTCATATTAATGTCCATCTTCTTTATCAATAATATTAATCTCAACTGCTCCAGTTTCTGCTAATAAATTTTGTAGTTCATTTTCATTTCCATGAACTGCAATTTCCATTAAGAAATGATCATCAGTTGTTCTTGGATCTGGATTTTCTGCTTTTTTAAACGGCCACATTCTACTACGTAAGTAAAAGGTAATTACCATTAAGTGGGCTGCAAAAAACACAGTAAGCTCAAACATAATTGGCACAAACGCAGGCATATTTTCTATATAACTAAAGCTTGGTTTGCCTCCAATGTTTTGAGGCCAATCTTCAATCATAATAAAATTCATCATAACAATTGCTACTGTTAAACCTATTAACCCATATATAAATGCTGTAATAGCAATACGAGTTGGAGCTAGTCCCATAGCTTTGTCTAATCCGTGAACCGGAAACGGTGTATATATCTCTTCAATATGATGTCTTTCTGCCTTAACTTTTTTAACAGCCGACATTAATACATCATCATCAGTATAAATAGCGTGAATAACTTTTGAAGCTTCCATTGACTATATTTAGTTTATTAATTTTTTAGCTTGTCCAGACCAATCATCACGTTCTGCTCTTCCAGGGAAAGAGCCTGTAATGCTGTCTAACAAATCATATTCTTTTTTAGTCATCTTACTAACTTGAAGAAACGTATAAATACCAATGCTATTTAATACTTCTTCCATTTTAGGACCGATACCATTTACTTTCTTTAAATCATCAGCAGTTTGTGTAGCGGCATCAAAAGAGCCAATACTTCCAAGTAAGCTACTTACTTTTTCTGAATTATCATCACTTGATGTTTCGGCTAGTTTGGATACTGTTCCTCCAGATGTTCTGGCATCAACACCAGTTCCAACTAAGCTATCTCCTCTTTCTCTAATTTTCTTATAGCGCTCTCCAGATGATTTTAAAATCGTCTTAACCTCTGCCTGTGCAATTACAGGGAATGTTCTTGAGTATAGTAAGAATAAGACAAAGAAGAATCCAATAGTTCCTATAAATATTCCTATATCAACAAATGTTGGAGAGAACATAGTCCATGAAGATGGCAAATAATCTCTATGTAATGAGGTTACAATAATTACAAAACGTTCAAACCACATTCCTATATTTACTACAATAGAGATAAAGAATGAGAACATGATACTTGTTCTTAACTTCTTGAACCACATAAACTGTGGAGAGAATACGTTACAAGTCATCATCGCCCAATATGCCCACCAGTAAGGTCCAGTTGCTCTATTTAAGAACGCATATTGTTCATATTCTACACCAGAATACCATGCAATAAATAACTCAGTAATATATGCCACACCTACTATAGAACCTGTAATCATGATTACAATATTCATTAATTCAATGTGTTGTACTGTAATATAATCTTCAAGGTTACACACTTTTCTCATGATAATAAGTAGTGTATTTACCATAGCAAATCCTGAGAATACCGCACCAGCAACAAAGTATGGTGGAAATATAGTTGTATGCCAACCAGGAATAACTGATGTTGCGAAGTCAAACGATACAATAGTATGTACAGAAAGTACTAAAGGTGTTGCTAAACCAGCAAGTACTAAAGATACTTCTTCAAAACGTTGCCAATCTTTTGCACGACCAGACCATCCGAAACTTAATAAAGAATATATTTTCTTTTGGAAAGGTTTTATTGCCCTATCACGTAACATGGCGAAATCTGGTAATAAACCTGTCCACCAGAATACTAATGATACCGATAAATATGTTGAAATTGCAAATACATCCCAAAGTAAAGGCGAGTTAAAGTTTACCCATAACGAACCAAATTGATTTGGAATTGGTAATACCCAGTACCCTAACCATGGACGACCCATGTGAATAATTGGAAATAAACCGGCTTGTACTACAGAGAAAATGGTCATTGCTTCCGCAGAACGGTTAATGGCCATTCTCCATTTTTGACGGAATAATAAAAGTACCGCAGAAATTAGTGTTCCTGCATGACCAATACCAACCCACCAAACGAAGTTAGTAATATCCCAAGCCCAACCTACGGTTTTATTTAAACCCCAAGTTCCAATACCTGTTGATATGGTATAAATGATACATCCAATACCCCAAAGAAAAGCGGCAAGTGCAATACCAAAAACTATCCACCATTGTTTATTTGCTTTTCCTTCTACAGGTGCAGCCACATCCACAGTAACGTCGTGGTATGATTTTTCGCCTGTAACTAAAGGTCTTCTAATAGGTGCTTCGTAATGAGACGCCATAATTATATAATTGATTCTTTAATTAGATTTATGCTTCAGTTGTATTTCTCACTTTTGTTTGATACTGCACATTAGGCTTTGTACCAACACTTTCTAATAAGTGATACATACGATTATCTTCTTTAAGTTTTGCAACTTTACTAGTCTTATCATTAATGTCTCCAAAAGTCATAGCGCCATTGCTACAAGCTGCAGAACATGCAGTTTGGAATTCTCCATCCTTAATTTCACGTCCATCACGTTTTGCATCAAGAATAGTTTTTTGTGTCATTTGAATACACATAGAACACTTTTCCATCACACCACGAGAACGTACAACTACATCTGGGTTTAATACCATGCGTCCTAAATCATCATTCATATGATAATCGAATTCATCATTCCCATTATATAAGAACCAGTTAAAACGACGTACTTTATAAGGACAGTTGTTTGCACAATATCTAGTACCTACACAACGGTTATAAGCCATATGATTTTGACCTTGACGACCATGAGATGTTGCTGCCACAGGACAAACTGTTTCACAAGGTGCATGATTACAATGCTGACACATTACAGGTTGGAAAGCTACTTGAGGGTTAGCTGAAGCATTTTCCATTTCTCCTAAAGCAGTAGTAATGGCTAATCCTTTTGTTTCATTCTTTTTAGTATTATCGCCTTCAAAAGATTCTTCAGATGAATAATATCTATCAATACGTAACCAGTGCATATCACGACTACGACGTACTTCTTCTTTACCAACTACTGGCACATTGTTTTCTGCATGACAAGCAATAACGCAGGCCCCACATCCTGTACAAGCATTTAAGTCGATTGATAAATTAAAGTGATGCCCAATAGAACGATCAAACTCATCCCATAAATCAACATCTGGGGATGTTACTGGAGTTTCAACGTGATTAAGTGACACCATAGGAATGGCATTCCAATGTTTCTTATCTTTCGTATTGAAAATCTCTAGAGTGGTTTCTTTTATAATATCACCACGACCCATTAAGGTATTATGCAACTGCACAGAAGCAAATTCATGCTCGCCAGATGTTGGCTCGATAGTAACAGACTGTACAGTGTTAAAATCTTGATATAATGCATAGGCGTTAACACCTGTTTGCATCTCTTCTTTTAAGCCTAACGTTTTTCCGTAACCAAATGCTAATCCAACTGAACCTTTTGCTTGTCCTGGTTGAATCATTACTGGCGCTGTAATTGTTACACCATTTACAGTTACATTAGCATAACTACCATTTAAAGCTCCTGTAGCAACGTGAGTATTTACTAAACCTAATGCATCTGCATCAGCTTTAGAAATAGTTAAATAGTTATCCCAAGAAGCTCTTGTAAGCGGATCTGGAAACTCTTGTAACCATGGGTTGTTGGCTTGTTGCCCATCACCCATACCTATTTTGGTATATAATGTTAATTCGAATTCTGAATCAGTTTTTACAGATGCAGCTAAAGTTCTAGCTGCATTTCCTAAAGGAGTTTCTACTTCCTCAACAGTCTCAGCAGTGTCTTCAGTTTCAGTTGCAATAGTTCCAACATAAACACCATCGTGTAACGCTTTGTTAAAAGAACTTCCACCTAAAATAGTAGTTCCCCAAGCATCTTTTATATAATCGTGATAGGACACATCGTTTCCTGTCCACTTTAATAAAGCATCTTGAAATTGTCTTGTATCAAACAAAGGACGAATTGTTGGTTGCGTTAATGCATAATGTCCTTTTTTAAGTTCAACATCGCCCCAAGATTCTAAATAATGAGGTGCTGCTGCGATATATTTACATAATGTAGCTGTCTCGTCTTCTTTCATTGAAAACGCAACAGATAAATTCACTTTTTTTAATCCTTCAACAAATCCTGAAGCATCAGCTAAAGTATAAACTGGATTTACACCACTCATTATAAGTGCTCCAACAGAACCAGCTTTCATATCGGCAATTAATTTAGCTACCGCTTTATCACTGCCCTGTCTTGTTTTAATAGGCGTATCCGCATCAAACGCTTTACTGTTTAAAGCTTCATTTATTTCTAAAGCAACTGTTTGTGCGTTTACATCATTAATTCCTGTAACAACTAAACCATTACTACCCGCTTTCTTTAATTGAGAAGCTGCTTTACTAATAGCATCTTCAATATGCGCAGGTAATTCTTTTGCTGAAACCGATCCACCAACTACTTGACTATATAATTTAGCTAAAGCTATTTTTTGTTGACTTGGTGTTAAAGGCACGCGCTTATCTGCATTGGCACCAGATAAAGTCATATTAGACTCAAACTGTACGTGACGAGACATTTTTCCGTGATCTGGCACTCTGTTTTTAGAATATCCCGAATCAAAACCTCCACCTTGCCAATCTCCTAAGAAATCTGCACCAACGGAAACAATAGTCATCGCTTTCGAAAAATCATAATTTGCTAATCCGCGCTCGCCATATTTTGCTTGAAAAGCATCAAGTGCCGTAGATTCTGAAACAGCATCGTACACTACGTGACGTACATTACCAAACTTTTCTTTAAACTCAGCTATTAATTTGCTTGTGGAAGGGCTTGCAAAAGTTTGTGTTAATAACACAATATCTTTACCAGAATCTTTAAGCAAATTTAAACCAGAATTCATTTCAACATCAAAATCAATCCAATCAATAGATTCTCCGGATTTTCTTGGACCTTGAACTCTTAAACTATCATACAATCCTAAAACCGACGCATTTACTCTAGCATTAGCACTACCATTGGTAGTCGCCAAAGCATTATTTTCAATTTTAATTGGACGACCTTCACGCGTTTTTACTAAAACACTTGCAAAATCAAAACCATCAGCAATTGTTGTTGCATAATAATTGGCAACACCAGGTATAATTTCTGTAGGTTGCACTACGTAAGGAATAGATTTAACTACCGGCCCTTCGCAAGCAGCAAGTGATGCTGCAGCAGTACTAAAACCAACATATTTTAAGAAATCGCGACGTGTTGTTGAAGTAGCTTCTAATGTATCTTTATCACCTAAAAATTCATCAGTAGGAATTTCTTCAACAAACTCGTTTTGTTTTAGCGTCTCAACAATAGAGCTATTTTCGTTTAGCTCTTCAACACTTTTCCAGTATTTCTTGTTTGATGACATATTATATAATTGAATTACTTCTTGTTTTTATTATTTAAAATTTTTACGCTTTCGCGGAAAAACCGCATATTTAATAGTGACATTTACCACATTCTAAACCACCTTGCATAGCAACAGTAAGTTTATCTACACCATATTTTTTAGTTAACTGCTCATGTATTTTAGTGTAGTATGCATTATCTTTCACATTAACATTTGTTGTTCTGTGACACTCAATACACCAACCCATTGTTAATGGTGCATGTTGATACATGATTTCCATTTCTTCAACAGGACCATGACATGTTTGACACTCTACACCAGCAACAGTTACGTGCTGTGAGTGATTGAAATAAACAAAATCTGGCAAATTATGAATACGCGTCCATTTAACTGGCGTACCTTCATTTACATATTTCTGCTCTTCATCACTCCAACCTGCAGCAGCATAAAGTTTTTGAATTTCACCATCGTAAAATTCTTTAGAGTATTCTGCTGTAGCTGTTTCTGGAGACACCTCGTAAATAGACTTATGACAGTTCATACACACATTTAAAGATGGAATTCCAGATGTTTTACTTGTTCTAGCTGAAGAGTGACAGTATTTACAATCTATACCGTTATCACCTGCATGAATTTTGTGCGAGTAATGAATTTCTTGTATAGGTTGATACCCTTGATCTATTCCTATTTGCATAAAATAACCGAATGCAAAATACGCACTTGCTAATAAAAAGAAAATAGCAGTAACTAACATTAAGAATTGATTCTTAATAAAAGCTTTCCATAGAGGCGTGCTTTTTGAATCTTCTTCTACTTCAATGCCTTGTGCAGAAGCAAAACGACGTAACGTTTTGTTTACTAAAAATAAACCAGCAGCTAGTAGTATAAATAAAATAGCTAAAGCACCTAATATTATTTCGTTTGATACACCGCCAGTTGTTGCTGTAGTTTGAGCTGTAATTTCCGAACCTGGAACTGGAGTTGGAGCCTTCTTTTCCTCAGCCGTGTAAGCAAGAATATTATCTATATCTTCATTTGATAATTGTGGAAAAGCGGTCATTGCAGCACCTCCATACTCATTATAAATCTTGTTAGCATAAGCATCACCAGATTTAATCATACCTGCGCTATTCTTTACCCAAGTATAAAGCCATTCTCTATCTAATCCTTCATCATCAGCTAAACGTTGCTCTACATTACGCAGGGCAGGACCAGTCATTTTCTTGTCTAAAGTATGACAAGCAGCACAATTGGCATTAAATAATGATTTTCCTTTTGCTGAATCTCCTTCTTGAGCCGAAAGAGTTGTTGTAAATGTTAGTAAAATAACGAACCCGAAACGAAAAATATTTGAGGTTAGTTTACGGTAAATTACCTGTATCATATTGTTGGTTAAATTAACTTCTAAACTTTGGTATGATTTTTTCATTTAATAATAGAAAAAAATACAGTTAAAAAAATCTTTCGCAAAAGTAATATTAAAAGTCGATTTTAGAAATGTTACAGAAGTGTTAATTGATAATTTAGAGGGATTCTAAATAATAAAAAGAACCATAATTAAGTTAATAACGTATACATTTGTATAAAATATTTTAAGAATGAACATATTAAAATTTAAACCCAGCTTATTTTCTGTTATATGTTTTGTGCTAATCTCTGCAAATTGCTTTGCACAACAAGGACATGTTACTATAAATCAAGATAAGAGTATACCCAAATTATTAGCTCTTAAAAAAGAGCTTAATAAAGATGAAAATACCTCTGATAGATACAAAATACAAATCTTTAATGGTAATCGTGCTGGTGCGACTTCAGCTCAAAAAGAATTTCATTCTATATATGGTGATTGGCACTCTAAAATTGTTTTTGATACGCCAAACTTTAAAATTTGGGCTGGTAATTTCAGAACACGTTTAGAAGCTGATAGAGCTTTAAAAAGAATTAAAAGAAATTTTCCTAGCGCGTTTATTTTTAAACCGAAAAAAAGCTAATTTCTGGAAGGGTATATACCATCTAATGCAATTATATAATTAATTCCAATATATGGGTCTCTTGTATATAACTTAGGGCTGCTACTTTTAACGGTATAAATTTCATTTGATTTACCTGAAGCATCTTCAAAAACACTCACTTTTATTAATTCTTTTGTTTCTGAACCCCCTTTTTGTCCAAGCCTTACATTATTTAAATTAACTCCTTGCCCTTTATGAATAGGAGTTCTTCCACGTAAATCTGGTAACCCAAATGTTGTTCTTCCGTCTCCTCCATAAGTAGTGCCTAACAAAGAAAACAAAGCACTATTTTGACTTATTGGAAGTAATTGTCCTTCACAGAATGCCCAACCTCTTGGTGCAAAATTACCTGCAAACATTTTAATTTCCCCCATCATAGGCTCTTGGGCTAAAGAAATAGAGGTAGATAATATAAAAATTAATAATAAAATTGAACACTTGGTTTTCATAAGAGTAGTTTAATTTATAATTACAAATACAATTTAGAAAAAAAAATTAACTTCATAAAAAAAGCGACCAAATTAGTCGCTTTTTATTTTTTATTTATTGAGTATTATTTCAATTTCTTTTTAACCTCAACTTCATGGAAAGCTTCAATAATATCGCCTTCTTTAATATCGTTGTAGTTTTTAATTTGCATACCACAATCATAACCTTTACTTACTTCTTTAACATCGTCTTTAAATCGTTTTAAAGAAGCTAATTCACCTGTATAAACCACCACGCCATCTCTAATTAAACGAATACTAGAGCTTCTAAGTATTTTACCATTAGTAACCATACAACCTGCAATGGTTCCAATTTTAGATACTTTAAACATTTCTCTAATTTCAGCAGTTCCAGTAATCTCTTCTTTAAGTTCTGGAGATAACATACCTTCCATGGCATCTTTAAGATCGTTTATAGCATCGTAAATAATAGAGTAAGCTCTAATATCAATTTCTTCTTTATCAGCAATCATTCTTGCATTTCCAACAGGGCGTACATTAAATCCGATTATAATAGCATCTGAAGCAGT
The DNA here is from genome assembly GCF_000789235.1 of Wocania ichthyoenteri Th78. Lineage (GTDB taxonomy): Bacteria > Bacteroidota > Bacteroidia > Flavobacteriales > Flavobacteriaceae > Wocania_A > Wocania_A ichthyoenteri. The sequence continues at coordinate 2,256,513 of NZ_KN525716.1, read as the reverse complement.
TGCTAACAATACATCACTTTCTGTTATAGCCCCTACACCTTTATGAATAATGTTTACATGAATTTCTTCAGTTGATAATTTTTGGAATGAATCTGTAAGTGCTTCAACAGAACCATCCACATCACCTTTAAGAATAATATTTAATTCTTGGAAATCACCAAGTGCTATACGTCGACCAATCTCATCAAGTGTAATATGACGTTGTGTTCTAACCGATTGTTCGCGTTGTAATTGTGCACGTTTAGTTGCTATTTGTTTAGCTTCACGTTCGTCTTCAAATACATTAAACTTATCTCCTGCTTGAGGCGCACCATCTAATCCTAATATAGATACTGGTGTTGATGGTCCAGCTTCAGTAACATCATGACCACGTTCATCATGCATCGCTTTAACTTTTCCACTATGTTGACCAGCTAAAACATAATCTCCAATTTTTAAAGTTCCAGCTTGTACTAATATTGTAGAGACATAACCACGACCTTTATCTAAAAAGGCTTCAACAACTGTTCCTTGTGCTGGTTTATTTGGGTTTGCTGTAAGCTCTAATAACTCAGCTTCAAGCAACACTTTTTCTAATAATTCTTTAATACCAGTTCCTACTTTAGCTGAAATATCGTGCGATTGAATTTTTCCTCCCCAATCTTCAACTAGTAAGTTCATTTGAGCTAATCCGTCTTTAATTTTTTCAGGATTTGCGTCTGGTTTATCTATTTTATTGATTGCAAAAACAATAGGAACTCCTGCTGCTTGCGCATGCGAAATAGCCTCTTTTGTTTGTGGCATAATATCGTCATCGGCAGCCGCTACAATAATTGCAATATCTGTAACTTGAGCACCACGTGCACGCATCGCTGTAAAGGCTTCGTGACCTGGCGTATCTAAAAATGCGATTTTTTGACCATTTTCCAATTGCACCCCGTAAGCACCAATATGCTGCGTAATGCCTCCTGACTCTCCTGCAATTACGTTTTCTTGACGAATGTAATCAAGAAGTGATGTTTTACCATGATCGACATGCCCCATTACTGTTACAATTGGCGCACGTGGTTTTAAATCTTCTGGTTTATCCTCTACTTCTTCTATAGATTCTTCAATATCTGCTGTTACAAACTCTACTTTATAACCAAATTCTTCTGCAACAATGGATAGTGTTTCAGCATCCAATCGCTGATTCATGGTAACCATCATTCCTAACGACATACATGCCGATATAATTTGAGTTACGCCAACATCCATCATGGTTGCTACTTCGTTTGCAGTTACAAACTCAGTAACCTTAAGGATTTTGCTTTCTGCTGCTTCTATTTGCTCATCAATCTCAGATTGTTCTCTGTGTTGATCTCTTTTATCTCTTCTGTATTTAGCACCTTTGCCTTTGCTAGATTTACCTTGAAGCTTTTCAAGTGTTTCACGCACTTGTTTTTTTACATCTTCTTCACTAGGTTCTTCTTTAACAATGTTTCTTCTGCCTTGACCTGGTTTTCCTTTAAACCTATCGTTTCCCCCTGGTCTATTTCCGGCACCTCTATTTTGTGCTGTACCAGACCCTGGTGCTCCAGCTTTACTAATACGACGACGCTTTTTCTTGTTTGCAGTTCCTTCACCTTTTTTAGCGTCAGGTTTCTTTTCTTCTTTCTTTTTCTTAGGCTTAGAAAACTTAGATAGATCAATTTTATCACCTGCTATTTTTGGACCTGTAAGCTTCTTGTATTGAGTCGTTACCTTTTCATCTGGAACAAGCTCTCCATCTTCATTTAGTTTTTCCTTTTTAGGAGCAACTTCTTTAACCTCTTCCTTTTCTTTCGTTTTAGCTTTAGGTATTTTAACCTCTAGAGGCTCTTCAACCTTTACTTCAACTTCCTTTTTAGCTTCTTTTTTAACTGGTTCTTTAGGTGCTTCTGAAACAATAACATCTGCTTCTTTTTTAGCAACTACTTTTTCTTCCTTCTTTTTAGGCTCTAAATCAATTTTACCAACAGTTTTTGGTCCAGAAAGTATTTTAGCTGCTTTAACAACTTCTTCTTTTTGGGCTGTAACTTTTTGCTTTTCTTCAAGTTCGCGCTCGCGTTGCTCTCGCAATACTTCTTTCTCTTTTAGTTTTGCTTCACTAACTTCTTTAGATGCTACTTTTTTGCTAGCATCTGTTTCAAATTCATCAGAAAGAATTTTATACGTCTCTTCAGAAATTTTTGTAGTAGGTCGCTTCTCTATTTCTACACCTTTGGAATCTAAAAATTCCACAGCACGATCTAGAGAGATATTAAGCTCGCGTAATACTTTATTTAATCTAATTGTTTCAGCCATAAATTGCCTTTAAAATACTCAAATATATATTATACCCATTCAATCATAAAATTAAATTGGTATTTATTCTTCGAATTCTTCTCTTAGAATTCTAATAACATCATTAATTGTTTCTTCCTCTAAGTCTGTTCTTTTAACTAAATCTACTACATCTTGTTCTAAAATGCTTTTAGCAGTATCTAGTCCAGCTTTACTAAACTCTTCTATAATCCATCCTTCAATTTCATCAGTAAACTCTCTTAATTCTACATCTTCTTCTGCACCCTCTCTAAATACATCTATCTCGTAACCAGTTAATTGACCCGCCAAACGAATGTTATGACCACCACGACCAATAGCTTTACTTACTTCTTCTGGTTTTAAAATAACCTCAGCTCGTTTTGTTTCTTCATTTAATTTAATTGAAGTTACTCTAGCTGGACTTAATGCTCTGGTTACATATAATTGTATATTGTTGGTGTAGTTTATAACGTCGATATTTTCGTTACCTAACTCACGAACAATGCCGTGAATTCTAGAACCTTTCATACCTACACAAGCTCCAACTGGATCAATTCTATCATCATAAGAATCTACAGCTACTTTTGCTTTTTCACCAGGAATTCTTACTACATTTTTAATGGTTATTAAGCCATCAAAAACTTCTGGAATTTCTTGCTCAAATAATTTTTCTAAAAACTTAGGTGAGCTTCTAGACATAATAATAGTTGGTTTAGCACCTTTAAGCTCTACACTATCAATTACACCACGAACATTATCTCCTTTTCTAAAAAAATCAGAAGGAATTTGTCTGTCTTTTGGCAACACAATTTCATTACCATCATCATCTAATAAAATAACAGCTCTGTGACGAATATGGTGCACTTCTGCTGTATAAATCTCTCCCACTAAATCTTTAAATTGCTTATAAATTATGGTGTTATCGTGTTCATGAATCTTAGAAATAAGGTTTTGACGCAAAGCCAAAATAGCACGTCTCCCTAAATCTATAAGTTTTACTTCTTCAGATACATCTTCACCTACTTCAAAATCTGGCTCAATTTTACGAGCTTCAGTTAATGAAATTTCTTGATTTGGTTCTTCAACTTCGCCATCGGCAACCACTATTCTATTTCTCCAAATCTCTAAATCGCCTTTATCTGGATTTACAATAATATCAAAATTATCGTCATCTCCATATTTCTTTTTTAAGGCACTTCTAAATACATCTTCTAAAATAGCCATTAACGTTACTCTGTCAATTAACTTATCGTCTTTGAATTCTGAAAATGATTCAATTAACGCTACATTTTCCATAAATCTGAATTAAAATTTAATCATAACTTTTGCTTCTACAATATCTTTATAAGCAATATTTGCTTCTTTCTTTACAGTTACTTTGCCTTTTCCTATTGGCTTTGGCTCTCTAACTTTCCATTTTAATATAATGGCATCTTCGGTAGCTTCAGCAAGAATTCCTTCTATTCTTTCAGAATTTGTTCTTACTTCTAGCGTTCTATTTATATTTTTTTTATACTGCCTATTATGTACTAATGGTGCTGTTGCACCAGAAGACATAACCTCTAAAGAAAAATCTTGTTCTTCTCTATCTAAATTATGCTCTATCGCTCTGCTGATAAACATACAGTCTTCAACCAAAACGCCATTATCGCCATCTATAATGACTTTGATATGATTACTACTATCAATAGAAAAATCAATAAGAAATAAATCTGATCTCTCAATTAGTGCAGTTTCAAGTAAATCTGTAACCGTTTTTTTAAACATTTTTAGTATAAAAAGAGGGGACTTTCCGTCCCCTCATTATCTTAATTTTGCCTTTCAACGGTGCAAATATATAATATTTTAATTGATTTATAAAGTATTAATTTATAAATTTATAAGCATCTCAAATATAAAAACCATGAAAAAAATACTTGTCCCTACAGATTTTTCTGAACAGGCTGAAAACGCTTTAAAAGTTGCTGCTCAGTTAGCTAAGACTCATAATTGCGAAATTTATTTGCTTCACATAGTAGAAATCCCAATGCATAAAGTTGATGCTTTAAGCTCTTATAACAACTTGCCTGAAGCTGTTTATTTTATGAAATTAGCTCATAAACAGTTTGAAGCATTAAAAACAAAAGACTACTTAAAAGGCTTAGTAATACATGAGCATGTTGATTTGCATGAAATATTTAAAGGTATTTTTCAAACGTGTAAAAAACACAACATAGATTTAGTTGTAATGGGCTCTAACGGCGTAAGTGGCTTAAGAGAAATGCTTGTAGGAAGTAATACCGAAAAAGTTGTTCGCACATCAGAAACCCCAGTGCTTGTTATTAAAAATGAACATAAAAAATTCAAGGTTAAAGATTTTGTTTTTGCATCCGATTTTAAAGATGAAAGCAAAACATCTTATAAAAAAGCTCTAAGTTTTGCTGAAGTTTTAGGTGCTAAAATGCATTTACTTATGGTAAATACACCTAATAAATTTGTGACATCGGCAAAGGCAAATAATAGAATGAAAAAGTTTACCGAAGATTTTGCTTTCTCTAAATACACCATCAATATTTATAACGATTTAAGTATTGAGAAAGGGGTTATGAATTTTTCGCAATCTATAAATGCCGACTTAATTGGCATGAGTACCCATGGCAGACAAGGCATTTCTCATTTTTTCAATGGTAGTATTAGTGAAGATTTAGTTAATCATGCTAAACGGCCTGTAATTACTTTTAAGATTTAGAAATCATTTAAAACTAAAAAAGTCTTCCTTAAAGGAAGACTTTTTTGTTGGCCTACTAGGGCTCGAACCTAGACTCTTTGGTACCAAAAACCAACGTGTTGCCAGTTACACCATAGGCCATTCTGGTATTGAGGATGCAAATTTAATACAATAAATGCTTTGCGCAAGTATTTTTTAAAAAATAATTTTGAATACTTAACGTTTCCCTAAAAAAACAGTTACATTTTATACTTAACAGCAACGGTATTATTGTTTTATGTTAAGACAAACTAAATAGTTATGTCTCGTTTCATATTTATTATTAAATTCGCCCAAGCAAACAAACATAGATTTTATGGCACATTTAAACTTTAAAAAATGGAATACTATCTTAGGATGGTTCTCTTTTTTAATTGCATTTATTACATATAGTTTAACAGTAGAACCTACGGTAAGTTTTTGGGATGCAGGTGAATACATTTTAACCTCGGCAAAATTGCAAGTTGGTCACCCACCAGGGGCCCCTTTATTTCAAATGATGGGAGCGTTCTTTTCTATGTTTGCTTTTGAGCCTTCTCAAGTAGGTTGGATGATGAATATGATGAGTGCTGTGGCTAGTGCTTTCACTATTTTATTTATGTTTTGGACGATTACTTTGCTGTTGAAAAAATTTGTTAACAACGGTAAAGATTTAAACTCACAACAAACTATGGCTATTTTAGGTAGTGGTTTAGTAGGCAGTTTAGCGTTTACATTTACCGATTCGTTTTGGTTTAATGCTGTTGAAACCGAAGTTTACGCCATGGCTACTTTAATTATGTCAGTGTTATTTTGGTTGGGCTTACGTTGGGAGCAAGACATGGACGAACCACGCGGAAACCGTTGGCTTATTTTAATTGCTTTCGTTATTGGCTTATCGTTTGGGGTGCATTTTATGGGCTTACTAACCATTCCTGCTATCGGACTTATTTACTACTTTAAAAATTATAAAACGGTTACGGTTAAAAATTTCATAATTGCTAATGTGGTTTCGGTTGGTATTTTACTATTTGTCTTTAAATTATTAGCGCCAAATATTCTTAAGATTTTTAGTGTTTTTGAAATATTTTTTGTGAATACTATCGGACTTCCTTTTAACTCAGGATCTGTTATTGCAGGTTTATTATTGGTCGCTATTATTTTTTATGCATTAAAGTACACGCGACAAAAACAATACACACATTTAAACACAGGTATACTTTGTTTAACCTTTGTTGTTATTGGATTTTCCACATGGTTAATGTTACCTATTCGCGCCAATGCCAATGTGGTAATTAATGAAAACAACCCATCGAGTGCCAGAGAATTATTAGCCTATTATAACTTAGAACAATACCCAGAAACACACTTGTTTTATGGACCATTATTTACAGATCAATACGCTTATTTGGATGAAAACAACCCGTATACGGACGATAAACCTAAATACGAAAAAGACAAAGAAAAAGGCGAATACGTTATTGTAAACGACTATAAAAACGCCAAGCAAAATTACAATTCTAAACATGCTGCTGTTCTTCCTAGAATGTGGAGTGCAGAACATGCCGAAAATTACATGATGTTTTCTGGGTTTTTAGATTTTAAACTAAAACCAGATTACCAAATGCAAAACGAGCTCCGTAAAGCGGTATCAGATTTTAAAAATGATATTGCTCGAGGCAATGTAGATTACGAAGATTATAACAATTTTTTAAAACGATTTAAAAGTTACATCGATATTGAAAAACCCTCATTGGGATCAAACATTCTTTATATGTTAGAATACCAACTCGGGTATATGTATTGGCGTTATTTTATGTGGAATTTTACAGGACGGCAAGACGATATTCAAGGGCGTTACGACAATCATGGCAATTGGATAAGCGGTATAAAACCTATTGACAAATGGCATTTAGGCTACTCGCAAGATAATTTACCGAGCGATGTAAAAAACAATAAAGCTCGAAACACCTATTACTTTTTACCTTTAATTTTAGGGCTTATCGGTATGTTTTTCCTCTTTAATAAAGACAAAAAAACCTTTTGGATCATGCTCGTATTTTTCCTGTTTACAGGGTTGGCCATTCAGTTTTACACCAATGTACGCCCATTTGAACCTCGCGAACGCGATTACTCAGTAGTAGGTTCATTTTATGTATTTGCCATTTGGATTGGTTTTGGGGTTTATGCTATTTACGATGTGCTTAAAAAATATTTACCTTCAAAACTAGCAGTACCTGTTATAACTATAGCATGTTTAATTTTAGTCCCTGGAATTTTAGCTGCAAACAATTGGGACGACCATGATAGATCTGATAAATACACTGCTCGATCTATGGCTAGAAAATATTTAGATTCTTGTGATGAAAATGCCATACTATTTACTATTGGCGATAACGATACGTTCGCCCTTTGGTACGCCCAAGAAATTGAAGGCTACAGAACCGATGTACGCGTAGTAAACACCAGTTTATTTCAAACCGATTGGTACATCGACCAAATGAAACGTAAAGCTTACGAAAGCGACCCTATTCCTTCACAATTAACACATAATGATTATAAATATGGCACTAACGATTACGTTATAAAAGAAGCTGTTATAAAAGATACTTTAGAAATAAAAGAAGCATTAAACTTTATTGCTAGTGATAATCCTAGATCAAAATACAAGTATATACTTCAACAACAAGAAGTAGATGTTTCGCAAGTAAGAAATCAAGATTTGAATGCTAATTATTTACCAACAGATAATTTAAGAATACCTGTTAACAAAGCAAACGCTTTAAAATACGGTATTGTAAAACCTAAAGATGCCGATAAAATCGTGCCTTATATTGATATTAAAATAAAAGAAAGTGCTATTTACAAAAATCGTCTTTTAATGCTCGATATTGTTGCCAATAATGAATGGAAACGTCCTATATATTTCACCGGAGGTGCTTTTGCTGAAGACGATTATATTTGGATGAAAGATTACCTTCAACTTGATGGCATGTGCTACAAATTAGTACCTATTAAAACGCCTGTTGATAGAGCAAACCCCTTTGATATGGGTAGAGTTGACAGTGATTTTATGTACGAAAAAGTTAAAAAATGGGATTGGGGGAATAGTGGTAGCTCAGACATTTACCATGATGTAGAAACTCGTAAAAACTCCATTACGTATCGAGGGAATTTAGCACGTTTGATGGAGCAACTTATTAATGAAGACAAATTAGATAAAGCTGAAGAAATTGCAGACATAGCCATGACTAATATGCCTGTTGAATACTTTGGTTTTTACACACTTTTAGAACCTTATATTAGCGGATATTATGAAGTAGGAAATAAAGAAAAAGCGCAACAATTATTTAAAGAAGTTGCAAATAAATATCAAGAAAACTTAAACTATTACAGTGGGTTAAAAGTTGAAAATCAAGAACGTTTATTTGAAGACATTTATACAGACATTCAACGCTATAAAGGTCTTGTTGATGTTTTAGTTGAATATGATATAGATTTTGCTGAAACCGAAGGCGATATTTTTAACAATTACTTAAAACTGTTTAAACATTTTTATGGTGACGATGAACTTGAAGAAGAACAGCAACATACTGATTTAGATATTCCTATAGATAGCAATAGTTTACAACTAGATACCGCTAATTAATTCGGATTAAGGCATGAGCATGACCTTAACACCTGTAAAAATGCCAACACTAGTTAAAAGGATGTTTCCGAATTATATTTGGGACATCCCTACAACTAACAAAAGTATCTACCTTACTTTTGATGATGGTCCAACACCAGAAATAACAAATTGGACTTTAAATGTTTTAAAACAATACAATGCCAAAGCCACTTTTTTTTGCATTGGTAATAATATTGAAAAGCATCCTAATATTTTTCAGGATATATTAAATGATGGGCATGCTATTGGTAATCACACACACAATCATATTAAGGGTTGGAAAACCAAAACAAAAGATTATTTAAAGAATATTTTTGAAGCGCAAAATGTTATAAATTCTCAAATTAAAACTTGTCACACTGAGTCTTTCGACTGCGTTCAAGATAAACCATGTCGAAGTGCAGAACTAAAAATTCTGAACCCAAAACTTTTTAGACCACCTTACGGACAAATAAAACCAAAACAAGGCAAACAACTAATCGAATTAGGTTACAAAATAATAATGTGGAATGTGTTGTCTTTTGATTGGGACGCTACTGTTTCTAATGAGAATTGCTTAAATAATGTGATTTCTAAAACTACAAACGGAAGTATTATAGTTTTCCATGATAGTGTTAAAGCTTCAAAAAATATGCAATATGCTTTACCAAAGGTTTTAGAATATTTTAGTGAGAAAGGATATCGTTTTGAATCTATAGATTAAAAATATTCGTCACCTTGAACTTGTTTCAAGGTCTCATGATTTATTCAAATGTGATTCTGAAACAAGTTCAGAATGACGAAAAAATCAATATTAATAAAGAGTTAATTAAACGTATTGCTGAATAATACCAATAAGTGTATTAGCATCTTGCTCACCACTTTGGCGCCATTTCATTTCGCCATCTTTATAAATAATTAGTGTTGGCAAACCTTTCACTCTTAAAGCTTCAGCAAGTTCTTCGTTTTTTTCAACATCAATTTTTATCACTTTTGCTTTATCGCCTAAAGCAGCAGCAACATCTCGAAGCACAGGGTGCATAGCTGTAGATTGCTCATTCCACTCTGTAAAAAAGTCTAACAAAACAGGAATATCTACATCGATAAGTTCCCCAAATTTTGACATATCTTAATGTTTTAAATCAATCTAAAGTATTACAAACCTACAATTTTTTATTTAGTTTGAAAATCAACCATTTAAACCAAGCTGAAATACTTAATTATAAATATAAACAATTTTGTAATAATTACAACATTTGCTAACGTTTATGCGTCTTTTACTCCTTTTCTTAACTCAATAACAGTTATTTCTGGCCAAATCCCTACACGCCCTGGGTACCCCAAATAACCAAACCCTCTATTAACATTTATATATTGTCCCATTTCTTTATAAATACCAGCCCAATATTTATATCGCCATTTTACAGGACTCCATTTTATCCAACCTGGAATTTCTATACCAAACTGCATCCCGTGTGTATGTCCGCTTAATGTTAAATGATAATGATAATCGTCTTTAATAACTTGCTGTTCCCAATGCGAGGGATCATGACTCAATAGAATTTTAAAATCATCTTTATCAACATTTTGAGCTGCTTTTTTTAAATCACCTGCTTTTTTAAATCCGCCTGCACCCCAATTTTCAACACCCACAAGAGCAATGCGTTGCCCATCTTTTTCAATAAATCTACTTTCATTTAAAAGCAAATCATAACCCATTTCTTTTTGCAGTTTAATTAAGTCTTCTAAATTTTGAGTTTTAGCATCTGGTGAAGGCCAATCCACATAATCTCCATAATCGTGATTTCCTAAAACCGAAAACACACCGTCTTTTGCTTTTAATGTACTAAACAAATCTTTCCAGTCTGTCATTTCAGAGGATTTGTTGTTTACCATATCGCCAGTAAATAAAATAATATCCGAGTTTTGCTCTTTTATTAAATTAACACCATATTTTATTTTCTCTTTATCATCAAAACTTCCTGAATGGATATCGCTGATTTGCGTGATTCTATACCCATCAAAAGCCTCTGGTAAATCTTCAAAGTGTAAGGTGTAATTTAAAACTCTAAATCTATATTTTCCACGATACATACCGTACAAAAGTGATGTAAAGGGAATTGCTGCCAAACCTATTGCTACTTGACTAATAAATTTACGTCTAGATGGGAGATAAAAAGACGCTTTAGTAGTTACCAATTTATCGTACAGCCCTAAAACGAATCTGATGATGTCTTCACCTAATAGCACAGGAATAATAACTAATCCAAAAGACATAAACGCTAATAAAAACCCAAAAGCATAACTTTTTGTAGGGCTTAATACACGCCCTTCTGAAGATGATAAAAATTGAAATAAAAAGTTACCTAAAATTATTATGGCTATCCCAAAAAACACATAATAAACCCAAGAACTTTTAGTAACTGTTTTTATAGCTTGAAAGCTATAGAATAATATAAACAAATAGAACAGCACAAAAATAACCCAACGCAACATAGCTTTTTTTTCAAAGATACTTTATTTTAAAATTCTGACTTAGCCAGTAAAACACATTTAACTGTATGTTAAGAACATAATTAATCTTTATCAAAAAAAATGACTAACTAATAGCTTTGACTATATTGGCAATAAGTCTCTCATCTGAAAATGATATAATGCGTTCATCAAATAAAGAAACACTATTCATTGAGATTTTAGGAGTTTCTATAACTTGAATTTTAGTTGAAGCCGAACAATGAATTTCGGCAAAACCTTCATTTTTAAATAATATGGCATTTTGTGAATTAATACCACTTCCTGGTAGAATTATAATTTTATTCTTAGCTGTTTCTTTTAGTTGCTTAAGCAACTCAACACCTTTTTCAGCAGTAGTTTGTTGTCCAGAAGTAAGCACTCTATCAACACCTATATCTGCAAGTTGCTGTATAGCTTCAAATGGGTTTTCAATCCAATCAAATGCGCGATGAAACGTAAATGCCATTGGTTTTGAAAGTTCGACTAAGGCTTTAGTTCTTTCAATATCAATCGTATTATTTTTACTCAAAATTCCAGACACAATACCACTACAACCAAATGCTTTACATTGTATAATATCATTTTTAATAATATCAAATTCATCATCAGAATAGGTGAAATTTCCGCTTCTTGGTCGTATTAAAACAAATACAGGAATTTTAAGTGTTCCAATTACCTTTTTAATTAATCCAAAACTCGGTGTAATGCCACCAACTGATAACTCAGAACATAATTCAATACGGTTAGCTCCAGCGTTTTCAGCATGAATTGCAGAGTGATAAGAATTGGTACAAATTTCTAGCAGCATTTTAGTATATTAGAAGTCTAAATTAAGTATAATTTAGCAGATGTTTTTAAACTAAATAAGATTTCCGCTTTTGCGGAAAAGAAAAAAATTATAAAACTTAGATGAAAAGAAGAAACTTTATAAAAAACACATCTTTAAGCACTGCAGGTCTAATTTCCGCTTCTTTATTAGCCTCGTGCGAAGACAAAAAAACGATTACAAAACAAGAAGACAAAAAAACAATTAAACCTATAGCTGTTTGTACATGGAATTTTGAAAACGCAAATTCAAAAGCATGGGAAGTATTAACAAATGGAGGCAATGCTCTTGATGCCGTTGAGAAAGGTGCTATGGCAGAGGAAGCTGATATAAAAAATACCACCGTTGGCATAGGAGCAACACCAGACCGTGACGGAAACGTTACCCTAGATGCATGTATTATGGATAAAGATGGTAATTGTGGTGCCGTAGTATATTTACAAAATATTGCTCACCCTGTTGCTGTAGCAAGAAAAGTGATGGAAGAAACACCACATATTATTTTAGCAGGAAAAGGCGCAGAACAATTTGCTTACGAACAAGGCTTTAAAAAAACCAACCTACTAACAGAAGAAGCTAAAAGTAGATGGTTGGAATGGAAAAAAACATCTAAATACGAAACTATAATAAACATTGAAAACCATGACACCATTGGTATGCTAACCATGGATAAGAATGGCGATATAGCTGGTGCTTGTACCACAAGCGGCATGGCATATAAAGTTGGTGGACGTGTTGGCGATTCTCCTATAATTGGTGCAGGATTGTATGTTGATAATGAGGTTGGTGGAGCTACAGCTACAGGTGTTGGAGAGGAAGTAATACGTATGGTAGGAAGTTTTTTAATTGTTGAATTAATGCGCCAAGGTAAATCTCCTCAAGAAGCTTGTGAAGAAGGCGTAAAACGTATTATGACTAAAAACAAAGGACGAGAAGATTTTCAAATTGGCTTTTTGGCACTAAATAAAAAAGGAGAAACTGGAGGCTATTGTGTACACCCAGGATTTACTTACCGCAAAGCAACCGAAGCTGGACACACAAATGAGCAAGTAGATTCATTCTATAAAAAGAAAATATAGAACATTCTTACATCTCATAAATAAGCTTTCTTCTTTAAAAGGACTTAAAAACATTAAACTTTATTATTTCAATTAAGTAATAACTTTTTGTAGCTTTGATTTTCTATCAAAATAAACAAAATGTCAGAACAAAAACGCCTTTTTCTTGTCGATGCTTACGCTTTAATATTTCGTGGGTATTATGCCTTTATAAAAAATCCAAGAATTAATTCTAAAGGAGAAGATACTTCGGCTATTATGGGTTTTATGAACTCGTTATTAGATGTTATTAAACGTGAACGACCAGACCATTTAGCGGTTTGTTTTGATAAAGGTGGAAGTGCTGACCGAGTAGAAATGTTTGAAGCCTACAAAGCCAATCGTGATGAAACCCCAGAAGGTATTAAAACTGCCATACCATATATTATGGAAATCCTTAAAGCCATGCACATTCCAATAATGGTTAAAGAAGGTTATGAGGCTGATGATGTTATTGGCACGCTTTCCCGTCAAGCGGAAAAAGAAGGTTACAAAACCTACATGGTTACTCCAGATAAAGATTTTGCACAACTGGTTACCGAAAACATTTTTATGTACAGACCTGTTTTTGGTGGTGGTTACGAAACTTGGGGAATACCAGAAGTACAGAAAAAGTTTGAAGTGACTGACCCCATGCAGGTGATTGATTTTTTAGGCATGATGGGCGATTCTAGCGATAATATTCCAGGACTACCTGGTGTTGGTGAAAAAACAGCTAAAAAATTCATTGCCCAATTTGGAAGTATGGAAGGTTTGTTGGCTAATACAGACCAGCTTAAAGGTAAAATGAAGGAGAAAGTTGAAGGTGCAAAAGAACTTGGGCTGCTTTCTAAAAAGTTAGCAACTATTATGTTGGATGTTCCGGTGACTTTTAATGCGAAAGATTTTGAACTCGATCATCCAGATGTTGAAAAGGTTAAAGAAATTTTTCAGGAATTAGAATTTAGACGATTAACCGATAATTTCTTAAAAACGTTTTCGTCTGAAACGGAAACAGCTCAAACTTCAACCGAAAAAACTTCAGAAAAAACAGAAATAAAAACAACACCAAAGGAAGTTAAATCTGCTGGAGCTGGACAATTTTCTCTATTTGGAGCAGAAGACAATTCCGCGGAAGCGATAACAAGTAATTCAAGAAAAACCTTGGGAACATCGTCGCATTTTTACCAAAGTGTCGCCTCGGGAATAGCAACCAAACTCTTTATTAAAAATTTAATGAACCAAACTTCGGTGTGTTTTGATACCGAAACGACAGGATTAAACCCGATAACTGCTGAATTGGTTGGCATAGCATTTTCTTGGGAAGTTGGAAAGGGGTTCTATTTGCCTTTTCCAGAAAACAAAGGTGAAGCTCAAGGAATCATTGAGCAATTACGTCCGTTTTTTGAAAGCGAAACCATTGAAAAAATTGGTCAGAATTTAAAATATGATATTAAGGTACTTGCAAAATACAATGTTACCGTAAAAGGCAAATTATTTGACACGATGTTGGCACATTACCTTATCAACCCTGATATGCGTCATAATATGGATGTGCTTGCTGAAACGTATTTAAATTATACACCCATTTCCATAACCGAATTGATTGGTAAAAAAGGAAAAAATCAACTTTCGATGCGAGAAGTTCCGTTAGAAAAGCAAACCGAATATGCGGTAGAAGATGCCGATATTACGTTGCAGTTAAAAGAACATTTTCAGAATGAATTAGGCGAAGCCAATACCCAGAAATTATTTGACGATATTGAAATTCCACTATTACGTGTATTAGCTGCAATGGAATTGGAAGGTATTAATTTAGATAAAGGTTTTTTGAATTCACTTTCTGAACAATTAAACAAAGATATTACACATTTAGAAGCTAAAATTTATGAAGCTGCCGGAGAAGAATTTAATATTGCTTCGCCAAAACAGTTAGGTGAAATTCTATTTGACAAAATGAAACTAGTTGATAAGCCTAAAAAAACAAAAACCGGACAATATGCCACAGGAGAAGATATTTTAAGTTACTTAGCAAAAGACCACGAGATTATTCAAAATATATTAGATTTTAGAGGGCTTTCAAAACTTAAAAGTACTTATGTTGATGCGTTACCATTGCAAGTTGAAGAAACAACAGGACGTGTACATACCGATTATATGCAAACCGTTGCAGCGACAGGTCGTTTGAGCAGTAATAATCCAAATCTTCAAAATATTCCAATTAGAACAGAACGTGGACGGCAAGTACGAAAAGCGTTTATACCAAGAAATAAAGATTATACGTTGTTAGCTGCCGATTATTCGCAAATAGAACTCCGTATTATTGCGGCTTTAAGTAAAGAAGAAACCATGATTGAAGCCTTTAAAAAAGGTGAAGACATTCATGCATCTACAGCTTCAAAAGTATTTAATGTAGCTTTAAGCGAAGTCACTCGTGAGCAGCGAAGCAATGCTAAAACGGTCAACTTCGGAATCATTTATGGCGTTTCAGCTTTTGGCTTAAGTAATCAAACCGATTTATCGAGAAGTGAATCTAAAGAACTTATTGACACTTATTATGCAACCTATCCGAAACTACGAAACTTTATACATGATCAAGTTGATTTTGCTCGCGATAATGGTTATGTTCAAACAGTTTTAGGTCGTCGCCGTTATTTAAAAGACATTAATTCTCGTAATGCTATAGTTCGTGGTGCTGCAGAACGTAATGCTGTAAATGCACCCATACAAGGAAGTGCCGCAGATATTATTAAAATTGCCATGATTAAAATTTACGAGAAATTACAAGCTGGTAATTATAAAACAAAAATGCTGCTGCAAGTACACGATGAATTGGTTTTTGATGTTTATAAACCCGAATTGGAAACCATTAAAACATTGGTAAAAACCGAAATGGAAAATGCCTATAAATTAGAAGTTCCTTTAGATGTCGATTTAGATATTGGCGACAATTGGTTGGAGGCGCATTAAATATTGAAAACTTCTGGTTTTTATTTTTATTTTTTGGATAAAAAAAACACATAAAATAATCTCCCTTCACTATTTGGTAATCAAATATATAATCGTAAATTTGCAAACTCTTTTTGAGAGAGGAATGTTTAATTAGAAAAAATTTAAAGTGTGGACACATTAAGCTACAAAACGATTTCAGCAAACAAAGCTACTGTAAATAAGCAGTGGGTTTTAGTTGATGCTGAAGGTCAGGCGCTTGGTCGTTTATGTTCTAAAGTTGCAAAACTTTTAAGAGGTAAACACAAGCCAAACTTCACACCTCATGTTGATTGCGGAGATAATGTAATTATTATCAATGCAGAAAAAATCACATTATCTGGTAACAAATGGAACGACAAAACGTACATTCGTCACACTGGATATCCTGGAGGTCAAAAAAGTTTAACTGCTACAGAATTGTATGGTAAAGACCCTGCAAGAGTAGTAGAAAAATCAGTAAAAGGAATGTTACCTAAAAACAAATTAGGTGCAGATTTATTCCGTAACCTAACAGTTGTTGTTGGTTCAGAGCATGCTCATGCAGCGCAAAAACCAAAAGCAATTAACTTAAACGAATTCAAATAATGGATGTAATTCACAAAATTGGCCGTAGAAAGACGGCTGTTGCTCGTGTGTATGTAGCCCCAGGAAAAGGGAACATCACGATTAATAAAAAAGACGTAACTGCTTACTTTACAACTGCAACATTACAGTACAAAGTAAAGCAACCTTTAGTTATGACTAACAATGATAGCAACTTTGATATTACAGTAAATGTATTTGGAGGAGGTATTACAGGTCAAGCAGAAGCTGTTCGTTTAGCAATCTCTCGCGCAATGTGCGAATTAGATGCAGAGAACAGGCTAACATTAAAACCAGAAGGTTTATTAACAAGAGATCCAAGAATGGTTGAGCGTAAAAAATTCGGACAGAAAAAAGCGCGTAAAAAATTCCAATTCTCGAAACGTTAATATTATCTTCAACACAATTGAGCGTCTGTTTTCAGTATTCTCAATCGTGTTGAAATTGAATAAAAAAATTAAAACAGTTATTGTTGTCCTAGTGTAAAAACAGGATTTAGTTTAGCATCTAAATGAAGCCAAAAGCCAAAAGCTAAAAAGCTAAAAGCCAAATGGAACATTGCTAATTCAACAGAACGTAAACTATTACAAAATGGCAGTAGAAGTAAAAGAATTACTTGAAGCAGGTGTACACTTCGGACACCTTACACGTAAGTGGGATCCAAACATGGCACCTTACGTATATATGGAGCGTAACGGCATCCATATTATAAACCTATACAAAACAGCGGCTAAAATTGACGAAGCTGGAGCAGCACTTGCAAAAATTGCAGCTTCTGGACGTAAAATTTTATTCGTTGCAACAAAAAAACAAGCAAAAGATATTGTTGCTGAAAAAGCTGGAGACATTAATATGCCTTACATCACTGAAAGATGGCCAGGAGGCATGTTAACTAACTTTGTTACTATTAGAAAAGCGGTTAAAAAAATGGCCTCTATTGATAGAATGAAGAAAGACGGTACATTCATGACCTTATCTAAAAAAGAACGTTTACAAGTAGATCGTTTAAGAGCCAAGTTAGAAAAAAACTTAGGTTCAATAAGTGACATGACTCGTTTACCAGGTGCTTTATTTGTTGTAGATATTAAGCGTGAGCATATCGCGATTAAAGAAGCTCAAAAATTAAACATTCCTATTTTTGCAATGGTTGATACCAACTCTGACCCACGTCAAGTTGATTATGTAATACCTGCAAATGATGACGCTTCTAAATCGATAGATAAAATCTTAACACATGTAGCATCTGCAATATCTGGAGGATTAGCAGAACGTAAAGCTGAAAAAGATGCAACTGCAGCTCCTAAAGAAGAATCTTCTAAAGCTAAAGCGAAAACTGAAGCAGTAGTTGAGAAAGATGCTCCTAAAGCTAAAGCTGCACCAGCTAAAAAAGCTGTTGCTGAAGAAGAAGAATAAAACATTAATACAACACAAATAAGTCGTTTAGTTTTTTTCTTCGTTGAAAATATATTGAACGACTTTTTTAAATTATAATAACTATGAGTACTACAGTAAAAATAACAGCCGCTGAAGTAAATAAATTAAGACAAGCTACAGGTGCAGGTATGATGGACTGCAAAAAAGCCTTAGTTGAAGCCGAAGGCGATTTTGATAAAGCTATCGCAGTTCTTCGTAAAAAAGGGCAAAAAGTAGCTGAAAAGAGAGCAGATAGAGACTCATCTGAAGGAGCTGCTGTCGCTAAAATTAACGCAAGCCAAACTGAAGGTGTTGCCATTGTTTTAGGATGTGAAACAGATTTTGTTGGTAAAAACGAAAACTTTTTAGCTCTAGCTAATGATTTAGCTGATATTGCTTTAAAATCTGATACTAAAGAAGATTTTTTAGCTGCTGATTTTGGAGGCATGACAGTTGCTGAAAAATTAGTTGAGCAAACAGGTGTTATTGGTGAAAAATTAGACATTACAGCTTTTGAAAAATTAGAAGCAGCTTATGTTGGTTCTTATGTACACATTAACAAAATTGCTGCTTTAGTTGGACTAACTGCTAAAGTTGACAATGCTGATGTTTTAGTTAAAGACGTAGCAATGCAAGTAGCTTCAATGGGAGCAACTTCATTATCTTACAAAGATTTTGACCCTGCTTTTGTAGCATCAGAAACTGAAGCTAGAATTGCTGTTATTGAAAAAGACAATATTGAATTAGGTCGCTTAGGTAAAACGCTTAAAAACGTACCTAGCTATATTTCTATGGCGCAATTAACTCCAGAAGTTATCGCTGAAGCTGAAGAAGCTGCTAAAGCTGAATTAAAAGCTGAAGGGAAACCTGAACAAATCTGGGACAGAATTTTACCTGGTAAAATGGAACGTTTCATTTCTGATAACACAACATTAGATCAAGAACAATGTTTGTTAGATCAAAAATTTATCAAAGATGAAAAGAAAACTGTTGCAGATTATGTTTCTACATACGGTGAAGTTGAAATCTCAGGTTTCAAACGTGCTACAGTAGGATAACAAACTCTTGCGAAAGCAAAAATAAATACAATTCAAACCACTACTCTTTAAAAGAATAGTGGTTTTTTTTATTCAAAAATTCAAGTTTTATATAAATTCAAAAAATAAAAAATTTATGTAGCTTTGCTAAACTCTAGTTTCCGCGTAGGCGGAAATCTCACAAATCAATATAAAAACGTGAAATACAAAAGAATACTCCTCAAACTATCAGGTGAAGCCTTAATGGGTGATCGCCAATATGGTATAGACCCAGAACGTTTAGCAGAATATGCTCAAGATATTAAAGCCGTTACAGAAAAAGGTATTGAAGTTGCCATTGTAATTGGTGGCGGCAATATTTTCAGAGGCGTAGCTGGAGCTATGAATGGTATGGACAGAGTTCAAGGTGATCACATGGGCATGCTAGCAACCGTAATAAATGGTTTAGCACTGCAAAATGCTTTAGAAGATGCTGGTGTAAAAACGCGTTTGCAAACCGCTATAAAAATAAACGAAGTTGCAGAACCTTTTATAAGACGTAAAGCTATGAGTCACCTCAACAAAGGACGCGTTGTTATTTTTGGTGGTGGTACAGGAAATCCTTATTTCACAACAGATTCGGCTGCTGTTTTAAGAGCTATTGAAGTTGAAGCTGATGTTATTTTAAAAGGTACGCGTGTTGACGGTATTTACAATACCGACCCAGAAAAAGATACCTCGGCAATAAAATTTGACCACATTACTTTTGAGGATGTTTTAAGAAAAGGATTGAAAGTTATGGACACCACAGCGTTTACACTAAGTCAGGAAAACAAACTCCCAATAATTGTTTTCGATATGAATACAAGAGGTAATTTAATGAAAGTTGTTTCTGGCGAAAAGATTGGTACAGAAGTCAATATTTAATTTTGGCGCAATTTTTGAAATTATTGATATAAAATTAAAAAATATGAATGAAGACGTACAATTTATATTAGACACAGCTAAAGAATCCATGGATAATGCCATGAAACATTTAGAAAAACAATTGATAAACATTAGAGCTGGCAAAGCCAGTCCTGCAATGCTTGGTAGCGTTATGGTAGATTATTACGGCTCACAAACGCCATTAAGTCAAGTAGCAAACGTGAATACACCAGACGGAAGAACCATAACGGTTCAACCATGGGAAAAGAGCATGTTACAAGAGATTGAGCGTGGTATTGCTTATGCTAATCTTGGTTTTAACCCAATGAATAACGGAGAAACTATTATTATTAATGTGCCGCCATTAACTGAAGAACGTCGACGTGATTTAGCAAAACAAGCAAAATCTGAAGCTGAAGACGCAAAAATCAGTGTTAGAACTGCTCGTAAAGACGCTATGAATGACGTTAAAAAGCATGATGATATATCAGAAGATCTAAAAAAGAACGCAGAAATTGACATACAACAAATGACTGATAGTTACGTTAAAAGAATTGATGACGTCTTTGATAATAAAGAAAAAGAAATCATGACCGTATAATTTAAGAAGCGACAAAAACGTCGCTTTTTTTTATAACTATAAGCTTTTATCGCGCACATGTTAAAACATTGTACAACCTTCCTGTTTTTTATTTTTACAATGTTCGCGTATTCGCAATCCTTTTCTAATAATGATATTGAGCCTAAGCAAGATTCAATAAAAAAAAGTGCTTTTGTTAAGCAACTTGGAAATGGTTTTTTACCAACCAAATATTTTAATTTCGATTTACGTTATTTAATAAAATATAATCAATACGAAGCTATTAGAACTGGTGTTGGTGGCATAACTAATGATGCCTTTTCAGAGAAATTTCGAATTAATGGTTATACCGTTTACGGCTTTAAAGACCACCGTTTTAAATATAGTATTGGTGCTGGTTTTAGGTTAGCCGAAAAAACTAACACTTGGATAAACGCTTCATATACCAACGATTTACAGGAAACCGGAAGCACAAAATTTTTAACTGACAAACGTTTTTTTCAGTTTTTCGAACCCCGCTTACTAAATATCGATTTGTTTCATAAACACGTTACAAAATCTATTTCTTTGCAACATCAATTAGCACCAAAACTATTAACCGAAACACAATTTGCAGTAAGTAATATAAACCCAACTTACAACTATCAATACGTATTTAATACCAATACACTTAGCGAATTTCATTTAAGCACCATAACTTTAGCATTACAATGGAGTCCTTTTAGCCATTTTGAATATGTCGAAAATAAATTAGTTGAAACTAAAGAAAGCTATCCAAAATTCACACTTCAGTTTACAAATAGTTTTAAAAATTTATTTAATAGCAATATCAATTTTTCAAAACTAGACTTTAGAACCATTCATAAAATACAGCATAAAAACGAAGCACTTTCAGAAATTACCTTAGTTTCTGGAATTACTTCAGAAAATGCCCCCTTAACGCATTTATATCATGCATACCCAAATAATATTAGCAAAGAAACCATTATGCAACGTTTTTCGGTTGCAGGTTTAAATAGTTTTGAAACCATGTTTTTTAACGAATTTTTTTCAGATAAATTCACCACGTTTCAACTCAAACATTATATAGCTCCATTTAAAATTTCTAAACGTTATCAACCTCAATTGGTGTTAATAACACGCTATGCTATTGGGAATATAAAAAACCCAGAAAGGCATCAAAATGTAAGTTTTAATTCGTTAAAAGAAGGCTATACAGAATCTGGTTTCGAGCTTAACAAATTACTCTTTGGCTTTGGCTTAAGCTTTACTTATAGATATGGCGCGTATCATTTACCAGAAATCGCCGATAATGTTGCTCTTAAATTTACCTTTAATGTAACATTGTAAAAAAACCTTGCTAGCACTCGCTTATTAGGGCTGTACAAAAATTACTGACTGCTACTGCTAAGTTTTACTTAGTGGTCATAATCTAATTAGAAATATTTTAGCAAAAAAGCCTTTACAGTTTGTGTAAAAGCTTTTTATATATGATTTTCTTACTCTTAATGCCACTAGTTGCAAACTAGCGGTAGCGGGGGAATCTAAATATTGAATACTAATATCTTTAGACTGCGATTGTTTTACTTTTAAAAACGATTTGTATGTAGATTTATTAAAAGGCGTTCTTAATATCGTGACTTTTATGGGCTTTTTATATGCTGGATAGGAAGCGTCATTAAATCCCTTTTGTAAAATAAATTCCTTTCCCGAGCCTATGCTTCCTAGCACTAATGGCTCGATTGTTTTTGTTTGCGATTCTGGGTGAATAGAAAGCGTTTTACAGCTCACAAACAATAAAATGAGTAGCTATTTTTATTCATTTTCATAGGATTCTGAAAAAATAAAAATACTTGTTTTTTAAAAATTTAGAGTAAGCTATTCTAAATATTTTTAAAAAGCTTACTAAAAGTAATATAAATGCTTAGTTAGGTTTGAAGCATTGTGCATAGTTTTGCTTGCATAAAAAAGTGTACGTTTTGCAATCTTCAGCAGGTTTACATATTTCTAATACGCATTGCAACTTAGTTGATGGTAATGTTGCAAAGCGAAAATCTTGGGACACCAATGTAAAACATTATTATCGTTTAGGGCTTGAAGATAATTTACCTGTATCATTAAAAGCGTTAATATCCAATACCAACAAATACCGTTGGAGGCATGAACCTGAAGCTAAATATACGGGCTGCGAAGTTGCTACTTTTGTAAATCAAGAAATAGAGTTCATTAAAAGAATCGGGCAAAGCTCTAAAACCCAAAAAACCATTGAGGCCTATTTTAAATTATGTGATACGCTTCATATTATCATTTCTAATATCAAGGGCTTAAAAACTACCATTAAAGAGCAAAAAGAATTGGTTGTTAATACTATTGAATCTGTAAAAGGTTATATTTCTATTGACAATGCGCTTCGAGTCTTTAATATATCAAGAACGACTTACCAAAACTATAAAGCCAGGGTTATTTATAAATGTGAAGCTTCTTATTACAAATGGTGCACAAAACGATTTCCGAATCAATTATTGGTTTCTGAAGTAACAACAATTAAACGTTACATGGCTCATAAAGATTATTTGTTTTGGTCTAAAGTATCAGTATATCTAAAAGCAGTTCACGATGACGCTTTATCATGTTCTTTATCTACTTTTTATAAATATTGCATGCTACTTGGTTTTAATACAAAACGTCTTAAAAAAAAGTATCTGAATTATAAACCTGTTAAAACCGAAAAACCAAATGAACTTTGGTGTGCCGATGTTACCATTTTTAAAACAGCAGATGGCTCTAAACATTACATTCATTTTTTAATGGATCATTTTTCTAAACTTATTTTAGGGTATCGCATAGAAAATCATAATTCTGGTAAGGCCATAGTAAGTTTATTAAGAGAAGCTACTTTAAAATACAAACCCAACGCTTTGCAATTACTTACTGATGGTGGTGCTGAAAACATAAATACTAATGTTTCTGGTTTTTTAAATGGTTTAGCTATTGAAGTGAAACACAATATTGCCCAAAAGGATGTGCTCTATTCCAACTCCACTATTGAAGCTTTGAACAAAGTGATTAAGTATCAATTCTTATTTCCTAAACAAATTTATTCTCGAACCCAGTTATTAAATATTCTTGAAGAATCGGTTACAACATACAACAAAATAAAACCGCAAAAGAGTTTAGGCGGCAACACCCCTTTTGAAACTTTTAATGGTGTACCAATTAATTTTAGCACATACATAATACATTTTAAGCAACAAAAAGCCATTAGGATATTACAAAACACAAAAAATGCTTGTAAACAATGTTTATAATTGTCTTAAAATAGGACTAAAACAACAAGAGGAACTAATTAAATAGTTACTCTTGTTAACTTTCTTTTTATTAAAATGCAATTAATTCTTTAAAAATTTCATCAATTACCTTTTTATTCTCTAAATTCCTTATAAGGAATGCCTTTTTATAAAATCGCTTTGGGAATTGCACTGCTATCTACAATGAAATAGTCTTCAAATTCATTAAAATGAGTAGCCAATTTTAAACGTATTGCATCAATATGATTTGCTAACTTTCTTCTTCTACGATTATAAACACTGCGGTTAATTTTTGATGAAATGATATCAGGAAGTTGTCTAAATAGGTTACTCTCACTATCTATACCCATATATTCTGATGTAAGGCTTAGGCTTACCAACTCCAAATCACTCAGTTTGGGTTGTCGTCTTTGATAAGCTAAAAGCTGCTCTTTTGATATTTTTCTTAATACTTCCAATATTCTTTCGTAATTTGCATTTAAGTTGTTCATAATTAATGTTTTATCGCTAAAACAAGTTACTGATTATCAGTAAGATGGACAACTTTTTTCTTTTAAATCATAATGCACAACGGGTTAGTAATAAACTTTAATAACTGTTAATTTGGACAGTGACCATAATTGTTAATCAAGTTATCATAAAATACTAACTGTTGTTGAGTAAACTTAAAATTACTAAACTTTAATGGTAATAAATTCTCAATATATTCATTGACATCATAAAGCAAATTCTCAGGATAATTTTCATTAAACTCATTCATAACTTTACAACCAGTAGCAGCAATAATTACAAATTCCTCATCTCTATTCCCATAAATAACAATATCTAGATTCTCATTGAACACTAATATTTCATTTGAGTTATACCTTAAAGCATCAGCAGGACTATCATGAGGCTCAGAAACTAACTTATTTAAAAAAGATTCAAAACTATCTTTAGCTGAAAAATCTATAACATTATATTCGCTAAAAAATTTAAAAAAATATTCTTCAGGATTAGGGTTTAATGTGTAAAACGTAAAATAATCAAGACCTAGTTGATAGACATAATTTGAATAAAATTTGTAAAAATGTTCAGTAAAAAGCTCATCAAACTCTATAAATTTGAAGAATTTGTAATCAGAAGTAAAAATATTATTCGGAAGTGATTCTCCGTTTAAAATATTATCAACAATAGTCTTTCTGTCTTTAAAAACCTCTTTACTTATAAAGATTGATGATTTATTCTTCATACCCTAATCTTATTTTAGCCTTTAATTTATCTCCTGAATAATAGTCCGCTGTTGCTCCTCCTGTTGATTGAGAATTAGTTCGTAAAGAGTATTTTATATCTCCATTTGTATAATTAATTACCTTTCCGTCTTTAGAAACAGCTTTTGTAAATCCATTCGCTTCCAAGTTCTTTCCAAAATCATTAAATTTAACATTTGTTCCAATATTCTTTACGCTACTTTTTCCACCAAGTAATTTAATATAAGTAGATGAAGGAAGCTTCCTTGAAACAGCAGCTTCTGCCGCAAATATAGTTATTCCAGCAGCTAGTCCTCCTTTTTCTGCATTTGACATTTCAGGAATGCTCTGTATTTGTTCAACTAAACCATCAATTGCGTTTGCTGTTTTATTTTCCCAACCCATTAGGTTGGAAAAACCTGTCGCATCAGCTGCTAGCTGAGCAGTTGACAGACCCATTTCATTAATTTTTTCTGAACCTCTATGCAAAGGTTTATTCATGAAATCTTGAAAACTTCCCCAAAACCTTGTATTAAATTTACTAACTTTTGAGTTCCAACCCTGTGAAAAAGTAGTGTTATCTGGAGCACTTCCATGGTTTCCTGTTCCATCTCCAATAGGGATAGGCAAATTACTAGACGGGTTTCCTACAGGTTCATGGTTAATTACATCAACGGATCCTGGTATAGCTGGAGATATTTCCCCTTCTAAACCTTCAATTTCTATTTTCCAAATAGGACTATTATGTGCAAATTGATAAGTAGAAATTGTAAAGAATTCTTCAGCTATTGGGTCTACTCCAAAGAATCTACCAATTGCAGCATCATAGTTTCTATATCTAAACGTTAGCCAATTTAAACCAAGCTCATTTTGTTCTTCTTGATTTAAATATCCATAAGGATGGTCAGCACCAACCACATTCCCATTATACCCTTTATGTTTGAGACCAAAGGGGTAGTAGTTGTTCTCCTCCACAATTTCAGAATTATTTGTAGGATCAACACGCACTATCTTAACGTCATCAAACCACACCTTGCCTGCATGGTCATTATCAATCCTAATATTTAATTTATCTATATTAGCGGGTACAGTAACTTTCTTTTCTATGTAAACCCATTGTCCCCTATTGTATGTGCTAACTGAACTGATTTCAGTATAATAACCTGTTTCTGTATCTTCATTCATGAATAAGAAAATATCAGCTTGATTTCCAGACACATCTTCAAGATATACCCAACCAGAATAAATATAATCTGTTGCCTGTGAATTATTTAT
Source organism: Wocania ichthyoenteri Th78 (assembly GCF_000789235.1). GTDB lineage: Bacteria > Bacteroidota > Bacteroidia > Flavobacteriales > Flavobacteriaceae > Wocania_A > Wocania_A ichthyoenteri. The sequence goes on along the minus strand of NZ_KN525716.1, from coordinate 2,230,098 downwards.
TTGTATCCAATCATTACTGTGAGCTACGTTTTCCCAGTGTGAGTGTGTGTCTAACCTTGCAGAATAATTTCCGTTTAACTTAAATGAAGAATCAAACTCATCTACATCCCAACCCCATGTATGTCCCGTACCATCCCAACCAGAAGCGGACTCAAACCCATCGCTAAAAACGGTCACATAATTATATTCACCCGTGATGTCCCCACTCTTATCCATATCGTTATAGCTCAACCTCACATTCCCTAAATGATCTTTGTATTGATATACATAACTGAAATCTATTCTATTTTCCTGACAATTTCCAAATCTACAATCCTCAACATCAACATATCCTTCTGAGGTATTAAAAAATTTTAGAGCATAATATCCATTTGAACCTCCTTCGAGTTCATAAATATAGTTCCCTGCATAATTAGTAACCTTCAAGGAACCTCCAAATGGAGCGGGTCCATTATAATCAGCTGATGATTTTTGTAATTTGTTACCAAGAGCGTCATATGTATAGTGTATAATATAGCCAGTATTTCCAAAAGTAATTGATTTAGGTAAGTTAAGATGATTATATGTGATATTTGTAATCCCTTTATTCACATCAGAAGTTAAATTTCCATTTGCATCGTAAATATAATCATTTCCTACTATATCAATATCTTTAAACCCAAAATCGTCGTTCTTAAAATCCGTAACCTTTCTAAGCTTATTACTATTGGTTTCATAATAATAATATAAGTGATCCATATCTCCAAAATGACTAGTATTTGATTCATCTGGATTAGCCACAACATGTCCTTGTCTTCTTAAAAAAGTTATGTTTCCATTTTTATCATAAGTAATAGGCTCTGCAATACTCCCCAAGTCATACCTACCATTATTATCACTCAAACCAGTTTTTATTCTATTCAGTGCATCATAACTATAGGCATACCATTTTAAACTATTATCGGTATTGGCTGTTTTCCATTCGGTTTCAGAGATGTTACCATTAAATAGATTTGTTCCTCCATGGTTGTTTGTATTATAATTTAGTTTAAAACTAAACAAATCATTACCTAAAGTGGCTGGGTTGTTTATCTGTTTTAACCAACCTCTTACATTATAAGCATAATTAACCTCTTGAAGTCTTGTTGCGTTTGAAGATTTACCTCCTACGCCTTTGCTTATGAGCTGCCCTAAATCGTCATAAGTATTTTGTACAATAGTTTCTTCATCTAAATTGTTTATTTTTTGTTTTTGAGATATTAAACGCCCTGTATGGTCATATGTAAAAACATCTTCAGTTATTATAGGAGGGTTAGTGCCTTTAAGGTGTGTCGCTTTTACTTTTTTTGCTTTTCCTGTAAAATCCAACTCGGTCTCTACTATATCAGTCGTTGTCAAGTATTCATTTTCTGATCCTTCTAGGATAACACGTCCTTTGATGTCATAAAGCGTTATATTATATACCCATTTATACGTTCCGCTTGTTAAAACTCGTGCAACACTAGCAGTAGGCAATCCTTTAACACTTTGAGAAACGGTTTGTCCCAATACCGTTGTAGGTATAGTATATCCGTTAAGCGGAAAATTGTAATTATCGTAGTAATTAGTAGTAAGTGGCTCATGAGCTGTAGTTGCTATTGAAGGGTAAGTATTCATTGTATAAAACCCATTCTCTGGGGTTTCATATTGAGCTACTGTTGCATTAGCATTGTTTTGTGCTTGTACTCTATCTATTGCTAGTGTAGCTATACCCTTATATGCTACTCTACCAAAAGCATCATATTTAGTAAACACCCATTTGTTCTGAGCATCCAGATTAGCATCTTGAGTCATTATAGGTTGGTCTAACTTATTGTAAACAATATATTCCCAACCTTTTCCTGGGATTTTCTTTTCTACCAGTCTATTTCTGTAGTCGTATTTATATTGGTAACAAAGCTCAGAGAGTGCTGTAGCATCTGGTTTTGCTGTTTGAGGTTCAGATTTAGGTGGTAATACATAGCTTAAATTACCATAATCATTATATACATAATACGTATCGTGTGCCACACTATTGTTATAGGTTCGTTTTAGTATAACCCGCCCTTGTTTGTCTTTAAACTCTTCAGTAGTATGATTTTTAGTGCTTGTCCCATCATGGTTTTCGTCTTTAGTTACTGTTTTGTATAATGTGCCTGCGCCATAATATGTAGTTCCGCCTTGTAAGGTAGGTGTGTAGGTGCTATTTGCAAAAGCTAAACTAACCTCGTAAAACCGAACTTCGCTTGCTGTATTAGTTGCATACTCAAACTCAATTTCATGCCCATTACCTAGCTTCCAATCTTTTCCTGGTGCTGCTTGTTTTAATACTCTATTAAGCGGAGAGTCTTCAAACTCTTTTTGAGAATACGCATTAATATCATTAACCGATACACTTGGGAAATCGGCTTCGTATTTTATAGCATCATAATACGTATTTGTAGCACTTAAACCATTAGTTCTGTAACTACCAATATTTAAATTAGATGTGTATGGTAAGTAGTCTTTATTTTGTCTACCATAGGCATCATAATCAATGTGTGTAATAATGTCTTCGCTGTTGCCTCCTGCTCGAATGCCAATGTTCTGCATAGGTCTTCCCAATCCATCAAAATAGGTAACACTTTCAATTTTATCATTATTTGAAACGCTGCCTGTAGTGGTTGCTGTTCTATATGTGGTATTATGCACATAATTTTCTGTTGTTGTTTGTGCTATCATTATAGATGATATACACAAAGTTGCTAAGGTGAATAGTAGCTTTTTCATAATCATCTTTTTTAATTATTATTGTTTAGTAATGCATAATTATATTCGTTTTCGCTAAGTATATAACCCGTTTTATCCCGAACCCTTTCTAGCCTTCCAAATTCGTCATACTCATAGTACATCGTATAGCCTTTAGGGTCGGTGACACTGGTGACTCCTATTAATGGGTCGTAGGTGTAGGTGCTTACCATAGCGTTAGGAAATAGGCCTCTAAGATTGTTTAAAGCGGTTCTTAAATTGTCTTCTGTGGGTGTATCAATATCATTATTTGATGCTGTAACTGCACTGTTAATAGCGGTTTGTATATTTGTAGCTAAACCTGTAAATGTGGCATTTTCTATCTTTGCTATAGGATATTGTTCATTATAGCCCCATACATATATTATATGTGTGCCGTTTGATTTTGAAACTTCTTTTATATTACCGTTAGCGTAGTAATCAAGATATTCAATACGGTTTTCTAAAGGATTTGTATTGGCATTATAAGTCCCTTTTAAGAATTGGATGTCTTTTGGTTCAATTATACTTGTATGAGGTTCTGAAAAGTTAGTACGTTGTATCGTTTGAGATAATATGGTGGCACCATCCTTTACAACAGTTTCTATTTGAATAGGTGTTGCTATTTGATGTAAATTACCTTCTTTCATCTTGTAAGCTGCATTAAAAGCTGTTGTACTTAATGCACCTCCGCTAATAATACTATCATCTTGCAGTGTTGTAGCTGTTTTTATATCATCTGGGTAAATGGTTTTTGACACAATGGACTTACCATCACTGGTGGTCGAGTTGGATTGGTTTAGTTGATTGTGATTTATATAATCATAGTAGTACTTAGTCTCTGTTACTACAGGTATTGTATTGTAATATGATGTTGTTTTATTAGAATATAAATGTTGTGTACCACCTGACAGGTTATAAATCTTATAGTCGTTATGATTAGTGTCAGCTGGATTAGATTCATTAAGTTTAAAAATAATCAATGGAATATGAAATTGAAAATCATCCTTTTTGTAGTACATATTTGTTGCCTGTGGAGGTAATAATGGATTTGTTATGTAAAAATATCCAAGGTTATTTGCATATTTGTATATGTTTTCAACTTTATTCAAAAGTTCATATCCTCCTGTCGTTTTCTTATATACCTTTGAAGATAGCAGTTTACCTCTCATCCATTCATTGTCCATAGGAATAGTATAGGGAAATTCATAAAAATATCCTGTATCTGGTATAGCTGTAAAGCTATATTCATTTTTTCCTCCATCACCCATAGTACTACCATTAATATATTCAGTAACATGACTGTAGCCTGCATGGTTTCCTTGTTCATAAGAAAGAGGGCTTCCTGGTCGGGCTCCATAAGCATCTAAAACTGGTGCTCCATTAACTATATCTTTTATAAAATAATAGCTAGGTAAAGAAAAAAGTAATCCACTATGTTCATTTAAATTTGTTAAATATTCATATGATTTTTCTATTATACCATTTTCATTACTATTTAAAATAGTTTTCTTTATTCTATTACCTCCGCTATATATGGCCTCAGTCTCATCTAAAGATTCTTTCCATGATAGGTTAACTGCAAATCCATTTTCAAAGTCACTGGGATCGTCTACTCCTGACAATTGTTCAACAACAATTTTATAATTACCAGGTGGAGGTGCAATAATGTTATTATGGACTCCCATAAAAATCTGAACATAATAGCTAGCTCCTACACCTTGTATAGTTACTCTATATTTACAACTAGATAATGGTTGCGTTGTACTACAGGTTCCAAAATCACCCATAAACTGTACTACTGTTTTTAAATATCCAAATACATCATTCTCAATTGTGAATAGTGTTTCATATCGCTTATTGCCCACATAAAAAGGAAAATCTTTTATAATGCCTGCTGTTTTTGCTGTAGTTGGGTTAATCCCTTTAAAAAACAAATCTTTAAAATAGGTGGGTACTTTAGCTTTATTAGCTTCAAATTCAAATTCAGTTGTTCCACCTGTAGGAAGTACAACTTTATTTAAAAGCCCTTTTTGAGCCAAAATAGTATCTACCGTACGATCTATAATATTAGCTCCATAATTAAAGAATGTTAAAAACTCACCATTAGCTTTGCCGTTATAAAAGCCCCATATGTCTTGTGAATTAGAAAACCTATTTGGTAACTCTTGTTTATCAATATATTCAAAGCTATAATAAGGGTGAATAGAACCTAAAGTTCCTGTTTTTTCTATATTATCTAAGAATAATCGTTTTTTTGCCTTAGGGTCATAACTTAGTAAAAATGGGTTTATATTACTTGGGTTATTATCATAAGTGTAACTATAATTAAGTTTATATTTTATCGTAGAAGTTGCATTTAAATCTTTTACTATAATTTCTTTTAAGCTATAACCATAGTTTACATCTTGTCTCTCTACACTGTCTTTTATAAATTCAACGCTGCCTTTATTGAATGTAATTTCTTTTATTTTATATTCTTTTGATCGAATTCTTGAAAAATAAGATGAATAGCTTCCGTCTGTTTCTTTTTTATCATAAGAACGTTTATGATAAACTGTACTTTCTAATTCGTAATCAAATTCTACTTTATTACCCTTAGGGCTTATAATCGCAACTAATTGCCAGCTATTGTAATCAATCGAAGAAGAAGGGTTTCCAAAATCTTGTAATCCATTAGTAGTGTATGCATAGGAAGCCTCTGTATCGTCATAATTAGCAATAATGGTAGAAGTATTGTATTGACCAAAATAAAATTTAAATCCGCTTTCATTAGTAATTACCCAAGCCTTAATTCCAATATAATTTATTGGATTAGTATAGATAGGTTCAATCTTAAAGTCTGCATAATCTTGTAATAAAGGCAGCTTTGTTTTTTGGTCAAAAATAAACTTCCCTGAATATCCTAAAAAATTAAACATGAATTGATCAGGAACTAAATCAGCTTTATTATTGATATCATCATTATACACACTTGCTCTAATGGATTCATTGTTTTCAAAAGTGTCATAATAGTTTTGGGTTAAATAACCTTTACTGCTACTTGTGTTCTTGTCATCTAATTTACCTCTAGTTTGTCTTGAAATAATGCCACCATAATTTAAAGCCCAGCCTATTCCTACTCTTGGAGCTAATTCTTCAACTCGAATCCCTCTAGCATGATAAGAAAGGCTAACAGGTATTTTTAAGCCATCTAAATCAATTGTATAAAATGGAACACTAATATTTGGCAAGCCAGTATAATTAGATACAGGAACTTCTACAAATTTTGACAATGATGATGCTTCAGGACTGGGAGGAATAATATTTGGCAAATTTTGTGAAAACAAGCTTCTTGATATTAACAAAAGAATCGTAAGGGTTAAAAATCGTGTATTCATAAGAACATTATTTATGGTTTGTAATGTGCTTATAAAATTAGAAAGACGTTTTGGATTTGGAGTAAGCTAAAACCTTACTATTGGTAAGCAAAAAGATTATTAATAATAAGGTTAAAATCTAATTTAGCTTACTTAATGTAAGGTAAAGGCTTACTGATATTTCAAAAATATTTTGTATAAGAAATGACATGTTTTTAACTTGGTTTTATTCAAGATGCAAGATTTATAGTATTCACAATAACTATAAACTTAAAATTTACCTTTAACATAACATTATAGGCCAATTAAAGCTAGTTATATATTGGTTTTTTCTACCTTTGCGCATCTTTAAAACATAGTATGTTTAAACTATTTACAGCAAATTTTTGGGATCTAACTGCAAGGCTTATTTTACGCAATAAAATTGCTATTCTTGTTGTTATAATTGCTACTACTATACTTTTTAGCTTTCAGTGGAAAAATATGCGCTTTTCGCATACCGAAGCTAATTTATTACCAGACAACCATGAAGTTAATGTTGTTTATAATGATTTTTTAAAAACCTTTGGAGAAGAAGGGAATTTAATTATTCTTGGTGTTAAAGACTCTTCCTTTTTTACAGTTGAAAAATTAAATGCTTGGAATAAGCTTTCAGAAAATTTTAAGCAATCTGAAGGTGTAGAAACAGTTGTTTCTATTAAAGATTTACAAAAGCTTGTTAAAGATAATACTAATGAAAAATTCATTCTTGAACCTTTCATAAAAGACTCTGTTTCATCTTTAAAACAAATAGAAATACTTCAAGATGAGCTTTTTAACAAGTATCCGTTTTATGATAATTTCCTGTTTAATAAAGAAAGTAAAACGATTAGAACTGCAATCTACTTAAAAAAAGATATTGTTAACACTTCAGCAAGAAAGGATTTTGTTATTAATGTTTTAAACCCAACTATTGAAGCCTTTGAAACTACCAACAATTTAGATGTTAGAGTGTCTGGAATGCCTTATATTAGAACCCTTAACGCTCAACTTATAGTTGACGAAATTAGCAAGTTTATCGGTGCTGCGTTATTAGTAACATCGCTAATATTCTTTTTATTTTTCAGATCGTTTAGAGCCACTTTTATTTCACTTATTGTAGTTTGTATTGGTGTTATGTGGACTTTGGGTATTCTTGGTTTATTAAATTACGAAATCACAGTTTTAACAGCTTTAATTCCGCCTTTAATAATAGTTATTGGTATACCAAACTGCATCTTTTTAATTAACAAATACCAGCACGAAGTAAAACTGCATGGCAATAAAGTTAAATCGTTGCAACGTGTTATTACCAAAATTGGAAACGCTACGTTAATGACAAACGTTACTACAGCCTCTGGGTTTGCAACATTTATTTTAACAGAAAGCAAGCTTTTAAAAGAGTTCGGTATTGTGGCTTCCTTAAGCATTTTAGCCATTTTTATTTTGTGCTTACTTATAATCCCTATTATTTACACCTTTTTACCCTACCCAAAAGACCGTCATTTAGAGCACTTAAATAAGCGTTGGATTGGTGGTTTTGTAGACTGGATGGAACGCATGGTAAAGCAAAAACGTATTGCTATTTATGCGACATCGGTCGTTTTACTAATAGCTAGTATAATTGGCATTTATCAAATTAAAATTTCTGGTAGTTTAATTGAAGATATGCCACAAAACTCAGAGTTTGTAAACGATATTCGGTTTTTTGAAAATGAATTTAATGGTATTATGCCTTTAGAAATTATGGTTGACACCAAACGCAAAAAAGGTGTTATGAAACTATCTACTTTAAAGCGCATGAGCGAGCTAGAAGATTTAATTATTGAAACACCCGAATTATCAAAACCCATTTCGGTAGTTGGTCTTGTAAAATACTCAAAACAAGCTTACTATAATGGCAATCCAAAACATTATCAATTACCAACATCTCAAGAAAATAGTTTTATTTTATCGTATGCAAAAAATTCAACATCACATGTCGATTTGCTTAAAAACTTTGTAGATAGCACGGGGCAATATGCTCGTATTACAACCTTTATGAAAGATATTGGCACCGATAAAATGGAACGTATTGAAGAAAATCTTCAAAATAAAATAGATAAAGTTTTCCCTAAAGAAAGGTACAACGTAACCATGACTGGTAAAGCATTGGTGTTTCAAAAAGGCACAAAATATTTAGTAAAAAACTTAGCTATTTCATTATCATTAGCCATTTTTCTTATTTCATTATTTATGGCTTATATGTTTAGATCTGGAAGAATGATTATTGTATCACTCATACCAAATCTACTGCCACTATTAGTAACAGCAGGCTTAATGGGGTATTTGGGTGTACCCATAAAACCTTCAACCATATTAGTGTTTAGCATTGCTTTTGGAATATCGGTAGATGACACCATTCACTTTTTAGCAAAATACAGACAGGAGTTACTTGCAAATCATTGGAAAATTAAAAAATCTGTTTATGCCGCTTTACGCGAAACTGGTGTAAGTATGTTTTATACATCCATCGTTTTATTCTTTGGTTTTTCTGTGTTTACCATTTCAAGTTTTGGAGGAACTGTCGCTTTAGGCGCATTGGTTTCGGCGACTTTACTTTTCGCAATGCTTTCAAACCTCTTATTATTGCCATCGTTATTACTGTCTTTAGAACGCAGTATTGCTAACAAAGAAGTATTAAAAGAGCCTTCAATAAATATTATACCTGAAGGAGATGATGACGAAAACACTAATGAATAAGAGATAAAAAATTATCTTTGCACTTTAAAATTTAATACACATGCAATTACGTACCGTTTCAGAATTATTATCACAAGATATTACCTTGCCAGAAGTAGAAGTTAAAGGTTGGGTTAGAACGTTTAGAGCTAACCGTTTTATAGCTTTAAATGATGGTTCTACTTTAAATAATATACAATGTGTGGTAGACTTTGAAAACACATCTGAATCCATTTTAAAACGCATTACTACAGGCGCTGCACTTCATATAAAAGGTGAGTTAGTAGAAAGCCAAGGTAAGGGACAAAACGTTGAAATTAACGTAACCTCTATTGAAGTTTTAGGAGATTCTGATCCAGAAACTTTTCCAATTCAACCCAAAAAACACTCGTTTGAGTTTTTAAGAGAGAATGCGCATTTACGTACACGAACCAATACCTTTAGTGCCGTTATGCGATTACGCTCTTCACTATCGTTTGCTATTCATAAATATTTTAATGAAAACGGGTTTTACTATATGCACGCACCAATTCTTACTGGTAGTGATGCCGAAGGTGCTGGCGAAATGTTTCGAGTTACCAATTTAGATGCTAAAAACCCGCCATTAAATGATGAAGGTGAAGTTGACTATAAAGAAGATTTCTTCGGAAAAGAAACCAACTTAACGGTTTCTGGACAATTAGAAGCAGAAACTTATGCCATGTCTTTAGGCAAAGTATATACCTTTGGGCCAACATTTCGGGCTGAAAACTCAAATACATCACGCCATTTAGCTGAATTCTGGATGATTGAACCAGAGGTAGCTTTTATGGATTTAGCAGGTAATATGGATTTAGCCGAAGATTTCATGAAATCTGTAATAAGCTATGTTTTAGAAAATAATCGTGAAGATTTAGAATTTTTAGACAAACGTTTATTTGACGAAGAAAAAACAAAACCACAAGCCGAACGTAGTGACATGACTTTAATAGAAAAATTAAAATTTGTTACCGAAAATAATTTTAAACGTGTAAGCTACACCGAAGCCATTGATATTTTACGAAACAGTAAACCAAATAAGAAAAAGAAATTTAAATATATCATTAACGAATGGGGTGCAGATTTACAAAGTGAACATGAGCGTTTTCTAGTAGAAAAGCATTTTAAATGCCCTGTAATTTTGTTTGATTACCCAGCAAATATAAAAGCCTTTTACATGCGCTTAAATGAAGATGGGAAAACCGTGCGTGCTATGGATATTCTATTCCCGGGCATTGGAGAAATTGTTGGTGGCGCTCAGCGTGAAGAGCGTTTAGACATTTTAAAAGAAAAAATGAAAGCCCTTAATATTGATGAAGAAGAATTATGGTGGTACCTCGATTTAAGAAAATATGGTACAGCAGTACATTCTGGTTTTGGCTTAGGCTTCGAGCGTTTAGTTATGTTCGCCACAGGAATGAGTAATATTAGAGACGTCATTCCGTTTCCAAGAACACCACAAAATGCAGAATTTTAATAAATCAATTTAAAAAGAATTGTTAGTTGGTAACTAAGAGATAAAAGTTTTTTTTACTTTTATCTTAAACCAAATCGTAATATGCTTAAACAATATTTACAATTCAAATTATCGCAAAAGTTGTCGCCGCAACAAATTCAATTAATGAAATTGATACAGTTGCCTACACAAGCTTTCGAGCAACGCTTAAAGCAAGAACTTGAAGAAAACCCTGCGCTTGAAGGTGGTAAAGAAGAACATGACAGCGATTACGATTCTGATTTAGATAATTCTACAGACGATTTTAATGATAATGAAACTATAAATACCGAAGATATAAATGTTGATGAGTATTTAAGTGATGATGAAATTCCAGATTACCGTACACAAGTAAATAATTACAGTAGCGATGATGAAGAAAAAACAATGCCGTATGCTGCAGGAACATCATTCACACAGCATTTAATTAATCAATTAAACACGTATAGACTATCTGACGAAGAACGTGACATTGCAGAGTTTTTAGTAGGAAGTGTAGACGAAAGTGGTTATATACGGCGTTCGCTATCAGATATTACAGACGATTTAGCATTTACGCAAAACGTATACACCGATGAAGAAAAAGTAGCATCCGTTTTGCGTATTGTGCATCAATTAGACCCAGCAGGCGTAGGTGCCAGAAGTTTGCAAGAGTGTTTAAGTATTCAGTTGCATCGAAAAGAAAAAACACCAGATTGTGAATTAGCGATAAATATAATTGATAATGCCTTTGATCAGTTTACTAAAAAGCATTATCAAAAGTTAATTCAAAAATTTGATATTTCTGAAGCTCAATTAAAAGATGCAATTTCAGAAATTGAACATTTAAACCCAAAACCAGGTGGCTCTTATGCTGGAAACAATAGAATTGTTGAGCATGTAGTTCCTGATTTTGCTATTAAAATTGTTGATGGGGAATTAGAATTAACACTTAATGGCAGAAATGCTCCAGAACTTCATGTATCCAGAGAGTATAACAATATGCTTAAAGGTTATAAAGACAGTAAAGAAAAATCGAGTTCTCAAAAAGATGCTGTTATTTTTATTAAGCAAAAACTAGATGCTGCAAAATGGTTTATTGAGGCTATTAAACAACGCCAACAAACATTATTTGTAACGATGAGTGCTATAATGCATTATCAAAGCGAATATTTTTTAACTGGTGATGAGCGTAACTTAAAACCGATGATTTTAAAAGATATAGCAGATGAAATTTCTATGGATGTATCTACAGTGTCAAGAGTAGCTAATAGTAAATATGTTGATACACCTTATGGTACTAAATTGATAAAAGAGTTCTTTTCTGAATCGATGAAGAACGATCAAGGTGAAGATGTTTCAACAAGAGAAATAAAGAAAATTTTAGAAACTGTTATTGAAGAAGAAGACAAACGTAAACCATTAACAGACGAAGCTTTAGCTTCAATCTTAAAAGAAAAAGGCTACCCTATAGCACGACGGACTGTTGCAAAATATAGAGAACAATTAGATATTCCAGTAGCACGATTACGTAAAAAAATATGATAGATCGTATTTTAAAAAGTATCTCGTTTATTTTCCATCCTTTATTAATGCCTTTGTTTGGTGTTGCGTTTTACTTTGCAAAATCGCCTAGATTTATTCCTAATGAAGTTATTCAAGCTAAATTAATTTCACTCTTTATTTTAACCGTTATTTTACCCATATTATTATTCTTTTTATTAAAAACTTTGGGCAAAGTAAAATCTATTTATTTAGAAAGTACAAGAGAGCGTATTTTTCCGCTTTTACTCAATTGTATCGTTATTATTTTAGTATTACAGCGTATAATTACTCCAAGTCAAGTTATTGAGCTATACTTCTTTTTTGTAGGTATATTAATTTCAACATTAGCTTGTTTAATTTTAGCAATTTTTAAATTCAAATCAAGTATACATATGATTTCTGTATCTGGGGTGTTTATGTTTTTTATAGCTTTAAGTATTCATTTTAACATAAATATAAATGGCACATTAGCTTTAATGTCAATCATTACTGGAGCAGTTGCAACTTCAAGATTACACTTAAATGCTCACACTTATAAAGAATTAATTATTGGTTTTTTTGTAGGTATGTTTCCGCAATTAATTTTAGTGAACTATTGGCTCTAAATACTTCTTTTACTGTAGAGTAATGAAAAAATTATTTATAAGATATAAAACATCAAACCTACTTTAATAACGTTCATCTCTATTTTATCGCCGTTTAGTTTAGCGTCATTAGAAAATATAGAGCTTAAAGCATAATACAAATGAAGATTCCAAGTGTTATAACCAACACTTAGAGTTAATCCATATTGAAAATTATTAAATTCGTTAACATTGTTATATTTTAAAGCCCCCAAATCTCCAACATGTTTAGTTGTATTTGTAAATACATATCCAAGCTTAAAACCTGTATAAATACGCCAAAAAGCGTAATCGGTTGCGGTAGATGTTCGCCATCTAAATTCAATGGGCAACTCAACCAAATGCATCGAAAACTTGTTTTTAGAATACGTATCGCTATCACTTAAAATACTATATTCAAAATTCCCAAAACTATCTTTATTAACGAGTAGATTTTGATTAAAAGAATTTGCAGAATATCCAACACCTATACCAATGGCTAAATTTCGTCTTTTGTTAATTGGTATGTCTTTAATAAACCCTAAATGAAAGCCTGTTGAAAATCCACTTTGCGATAGGTTACTTGGTATATTTCCTAATAAATTATAGGTAATGCCTACATAAAATTGATCTTCTTTATAAAGAGAATCTCCAGCTTTACTTTGAGTCTCTTGAGAAAACCCCAAATAAGAGCCAAATATAAAAAGTAAAATAAAAAAGAAATTTTTCATTTATCCAAATGCCTGTTTTATAGTAACTATACAAGTATAATTAAAATTGTACTCACAATAAAAAATAAAAGCGCTTTGAATTAACAAAACGCTTTTATAGTATAAAATTAAGATTGTTTTATTTTATGTTGCTTAACGCATCTCCAATACCAGTAGTATAGTTAATCTTTAATGCATTTACTTTACGTAATTCTTGTTTTACATCTCCAACAATTCCCATGTTAGCTTCTTTATCAACTTTTAAAGATACTGTTAAAAACGGTATTAACTCTTCTCTTAAAGCTAGCCTTTCAGCTTCAATAAATCTTCCAACTTCAGAAACATCAGCAAATTTATCATTAAGCTGAATTCTTGCAACAGTACCAAATTTTTTATAGTTTTCACTTGGCTTACCCATGTAAATATAACTAACTGGATATTTTTTATCAAGCTTTTCAACTTGATCTGCAAGTGGTAATTGGTTTTGTATAAAGAGTGTATCTTCTCTCATTACGGTAGCAACCATAAAAAAGAATAATAACATGAATACAATATCTGGTAATGATGCTGTGTTAACAGGAGGTAATCCTCCATCTTTTTTCTTTTTAAATTTAGACATAATCTTTAATCTTCTTTAATTCTAAATTATTCTACAACTTCCGAAAGTTTTTGAGGTATTTCTAACTTAATTTGATCGATAACCTCTTTTAACTTTTCTTTATTACCAGTCCACCTAACGTCCTTTTGGTTGTTTTGCATTTTAATAAAATCCATATCATTAAATCCTTTTTGAGGACCTAATTCAAGAGCTCTTCTATTTCTTAATACATTATAAGCTGCAACCAATTCGTTTTGTACGGCTATATAAGCTGCATAAGATGTTTCACGATCATTCTTTAAAGATATAATAGCCTTATCTGGGTGATCAGATGAATTTGGATCTTTCTTCCCTTGACAATAATCACATGTATTGCCATTATTATCAGTTCCTCCTCCGTTATCTAAAAATTCAACAGCTGCTTTTCGTAAATCTTTAATTTGCATGGGTTCATCTTCAACCAATAACTGATCGTTTTTGTTCAATAAAACAGTGAAAATATTTTTCTGCTTTATAATTGGCGGTTCTACTTCACTATCATCAATAGGAGGTAGTTTACGGTTAATACCAGAATCCTTTTCAATAGTTGTAGTAACTAAGAAAAAAATTAATAGTAAGAAAGCAATGTCGGCCATTGAGCCTGCATTAACTTCTGGTGCTGCTCGTTTTGCCATATTACTTTATCATTTTTTTAATTCCGAAAAACAACATTGATGCCCCTGCAATAGCTAACAGGAAATAGAATAAATATAATCCTGCTCCTAATAATTTTGAGCCTCCAGCAGATAACATATCGCCATCTTTTAATGGTGTTTCTACACCTTTAGCAAAACCGAAATAGCAAATAGCTGCTAACAAAGCAAATATTCCAAGACCTTTTAAGGTGCTCTTCATGGTTTCAGAATCACTAAAAATATTTTTTAAACTAAATATAACAACAAATGCTAAAGTTAAAATCAAAACTAAGTAACCTATGTACATAAACGTATTTACGGTACCACTAGATTCACCTAGCTTAATAGCTTCGTCGCCTGTTGATATTATCATTGCTAGAAATACAATAGAAAGTACTCCTACTATACCTAACAATATGGTTAATACTTTTTTCATAATACTTACAATTTTAAATTATTACTTTTTTTGTCTTATTAGCATATCCATTAACGTAATAGAAGCATCTTCCATATCGTTAACAATGCTATCAATTTTTGCAATAATATAATTGTAAAAAATTTGAAGTATAATTGCCACAACTAAACCAAATACCGTTGTTAAAAGTGCTACTTTAATACCACCGGCTACTAATGAAGGATTCATATCTCCAGCAGCTTCAATTTTATCGAAGGCTTGAATCATACCAATTACCGTACCCATGAAACCAAGCATTGGAGCTAGTGCAATAAATAAAGAAATCCAAGAAACGTTTTTCTCTAACTGTCCCATTTGAACACCACCGTAAGCCACAACAGCTTTTTCAGCAGCTTCAATACCTTCGTCTGTTCTATCTAATCCTTGATAGAATATAGAAGCAATAGGTCCTTTTGTATTTCTACAAACTTCTTTTGCTGCTTCAACTCCACCAGATGCTAATGCATCCTCAACATTTTGAGTTAATTTTTTTGTGTTTGTTGTAGAAAGGTTTAAAAAGATAATTCTCTCGATAGCAATTGCTAAACCTAAAATTAAACATAATAATACAATACCCATAAATCCTGGACCTCCTTCAACGAACCTCTTTTTTAGTTCTTGATGAAATCCAAGTTCTTCAGCAGGTGCTGCATCTTGCTCTTGTGTCATACTTGCTACAGTAGTTGCTGTTGCTGTAGTTGCGTTTGCATTTGTAGTTGCATTAACAGTTCCGAAAGCCATCATTCCTGTAATGGCTAGGATAGAAAATAATCTTTTCATGTTCTCGATCTTAATTTTATTAGTTAAAGTGTTAAAGATATAAAAAATAAAGTAATTAAAAACAAAAAATAACAGCAGAGAGGAAGGGATTCGAACCCTCGATACGCTATTAACGCATACACGCTTTCCAAGCGTGCGCCTTAAGCCACTCGGCCACCTCTCTGTATTTTACAATACTTTTAATTACGGTGGCTCAAATAACAAAAAAAAAATAAGCTGTTAAAATTTTAACAGTTAATTTTAAGATATTTCTCCTCTCAAGTCTGTTTCGTAGCTGATTTTAAAGGCTTTACCTGAAATATTTTCACCTAACAAATACATCAATTTAGGTATTGCTGCCTCAGTTGTGATGTCTTTTCCTGAGATAACACCTATTTTTTTTAACTGATTACTGGTTTCGTAATGCCCCATGATAACACTTCCGCCAGAACATTGTGTTACATTAATAATATGTATCCCTTTTTTAATAGCTGTTTTAAGCAAATTTATAAACCAAGTTTCAGTTGTACAATTACCTGCTCCGTAGGTTTCTAAAATAACACCTTTTAAATTAGGCGTATTAAAAACACTTTGCAATACAGTTTCTGAAATTCCTGGGAACAACTTTATGAGTGCTATATTTTTATCTAAATTTTTATGAACTACTAACTTTTTCTTCAAATTAGGTTTAAATAAATACTCCTTATTCACTTTTAAATGCACTCCAGATTCTGCTAAATCTGGATAATTTAAAGAAGCAAAAGCTTCAAAATGTTCTGCATTAATTTTTGTGGTTCTATTGGCACGATACAATTTATATTCAAAATACAAACAGACTTCTTTAATAGCTGGTTTTTTTCGATATTGCAACGATGCTACTTGAACAGCTGTTATTAAATTTTCTTTGGCATCTGTCCGTAAATCCCCAATGGGAAGTTGAGACCCCGTAAACACCACCGGCTTTGCTAAATTTTCTAACATAAAACTTAATGCTGATGCGGTATAACTCATGGTATCGCTTCCGTGCAACACCACAAATCCATCATTGTTCCCATAATTTTTTTCAATTAATTCTGCAATTTGAATCCAATATTTAGGATTCATATTACTAGAATCTATAGGTTCTTTAAACGACACGGTATCTATATTACAATCTAACAGATTTAATTCTGGAATACGTTTTAAAAGATTTTTAAAGTCGAAAGCTCGAAGTGCACCTGTTTTAAAATCTTTCACCATACCTATGGTACCGCCTGTATATATAAGTAATATGTTAGGTTTAGTGTTTCCCATAGTTTTTAAATTTTAAAAATAGCTTTTGAATTTTCGGTTGTAATTTTTGCTATGTCTTCTTCACTCCTATTATATATATAGGATAATTTTTCTAACACTTTAATTATATAACCGCTTTCATTTCGTTTGCCTCTAAATGGCACTGGTGCTAAATAGGGTGAATCAGTTTCCAATACAATGTGGCTTAAATCGATTTGATTTAAAAATTGATCTATTTTCCCATTCTTAAAAGTAGCTACTCCACCAATACCTAATTTCATGTTATAAGATATAGCTTGATGTGCTTGTTCTAATGTTCCAGTAAAACAATGAAAAACTCCGAATAAATCATCGCTCTTCTCTTCTTCAAGTACTTCAAATATTTCATTAAAAGCGTCGCGACAATGAATAACAATTGGTAATTTATATTGTTTTGCAAGTTTAATTTGGTGTTTAAAAGCTTTCTTTTGAATTTCTAAAGTCGTTTTATCCCAATACAAATCAATACCTATTTCACCAATAGCATAAAATGATTTTCTTGTAAGTAACTCTTCAACATGGTTTAACTCGTCTTTATAATCATCTTTTACATGTGTAGGGTGCAATCCCGTCATTAAAAACACATAATCTGGATAATCTTTTTCAAGTTGAAACATAGATTCTGTATACGTAGAATCTATGGCCGGTATAAAAAAACGGGTAACCCCTTGTTTTATAGCGCGAGTAATTATATCATCTCTATCTTCATCAAAAGCCTCACTATATAAATGGGTATGTGTATCTGTAATTATCAAACTTTAAGGTTTTTAAAATGAATGTCCATACTATTTTGTAAAAATAATTGTTTTATAGGACTATCTTTGTTTAAAACTAAATTAGATGCAAACTCATCAACAATTTCTACTAGATAAAGGCTATACAAAAGTAAAATTGAAGCTAACTAAAACAAATCATTTTGAGGTTAAAGCAACTATAAACGATGTGAAAGGGCTTTTTATTTTAGACACAGGAGCTTCTAGTTCTTGCTTAGGTTTTGAGGCTGTTGAAAATTTTAATCTACTAGCCGAAGACTCTTTAGTTAAAGCTGCAGGTGCTGGTGCCACAGATATGGATACTAAAATGGCTAAAAAGAATAAGGTAAAAATAGGTAAATGGAAACATAATAAAATTGTTTTAGTTTTATTTAACCTTTCTCATGTAAACGATGCGCTCGTTAAACATAACTCAAAACCTGTTGATGGCATTATTGGCGCAGATATTTTAAAAAAGGCAAAAGCAATAATTGATTACGAAAAGAAATATTTATATCTAAAAATATAACAATACACAATTATAATTATTACATTTATACTGTAATTACATAGCAAAATAATCCCTAATAATTAATGAACAATAGCATTGTAATTGCGGACGACCATCCGCTTATGTTAAGAGGCTTATCCGATTTTTTAACCTCAAAAGGTTTTAATATTGTTGGTAGTGCCCAAGATGGTAATACTGCCTATAATCTTATAGTAAAATTAAAACCAGAAATTGCTATTTTAGATATAAGGATGCCTCATAAAACGGGATTAGAAATTGCTGAAGCTTGTAAAAAAAACAATCTCACCACTAAAGTAATATTAATAACCTTTGATAAAGAAGAAGCCATTTATGATAAAGCTATTGAATTTGGCGTTTACGGCTATATTTTAAAAGAATTTGCTGTTGAAGAAATTGAAATTTGCATTGCCCATGTTGTAAATAACAAATCTTATTTTAGTGAAGAAATTGCATCTTATTTAAACCATAATAATTTAGAACAAAAGCCTAAAGGTTTAGAGTTACTAAGTAAATCTGAACTTAAAATAGTTAAGCTTATTTCTGAAAACAAAACAAGTAACGATATTGCTGAAGAACTTACAATATCTATAAGAACTGTAGATAAACACAGAAGTAATATTGTTTCAAAATTAGGATTAGACAATAAACCTACTTCACTTTCAATTTGGGCAAATTTAAACAAAGGGTTTTTATAAAAATACGTAGAAGTACGTATTTTTTTTATCAACTCTATAACATACCTTTACAGTGCTATTAATTAGTTCTTAGGGAGAATTATTGAAGGCTCTAAATTGTAATGATTTAGAGCTTTCTTTGTTTATAAAACAATCTTTATGTAAAAATACGTAGAAGTACGTATTTTTTAAATCAACTCTATACTATACTTTTACAGTGCTATTAATTAATTCTTATTAGGGAGAATTTTATGAGGGCTCTGTGTTTTTAAATGCAGAGTCTTCAATTAAGGATTAATATAACCTCAAACCTACTTTTATATATACAAAAATGGAAAAAAACAACAGTCTTGACAAATACTTTGCAGTAGGATTAATTATTTTAGTTCTTATCATTATTTCAATTAATATACTTGTTGCTTTTTTTTAGTTTGTCTTTAGAAAAGTTATTATTGAAAAAAAAGGAGCTACCAATATTGGTAGCTCCTTTTTTTTATTATTATGTTGTCCCGTCCTGAAATAGCGATACACTAAAACTTTAGTGTAATGAAAACATCAGAAAACACAGGTTACGTTAAGCGTACCCAAAAAGATTACTCCCTTTCTTTTAAACTAGAAGTTGTCCAAGAAATAGAGCAAGGATTTCTAACTAGAAGCCAAGCACGTGACAAATATGGCATTCAAGCTGGTTCGACCATTACCAGATGGTTAAAAAAATATGGTAACTTTGACTGGCAAGAACAAATCTCCACCAGTATGTCTACAACTCCCGAGCAACGTATTTTAGAATTAGAACAGCAAGTAAAACTATTAGAAAAGCAGAAAGCAAGAGCTGAATATCTAGCAGAACGCGCAGATAAAAAAGTGATTCTTTTTGATATGATGGTTGATATGGTCGAAAAGGAATATAATATTGATGTTAGAAAAAATTACAATCCCGAGTTATTGACCGCTTCAAAGAAGCCCACAAAGAAACAGTAGTTTCTACCTGTTATTTACTCGGGATTGATAGACAGGTTTACTATAGGTCGATACAATCCAAAAGACAAAAACAAAGTGTTGCCCAAAAAGTAATAGCACTAGTGCAATCCGTTCGCATATCCATGCCAAATCTTGGAACTCGAAAGCTTTATCATATACTGAAAACACAATTAACAGCTTTAAATATTGGTAGAGATAAACTCTTTAGAATACTAAGAGCAAACCATTTACTTATAAAACCAAAACGAAGTTATCATGTTACAACAGACTCACATCATCGTTTTAGAAAACACAAAAACTTAATAAGTACTTTAGAAATTAAAAAACCAGAACAAGTTTGGGTTAGTGATATCACATACACAGGAAACAGAAAAAATCCATCTTATCTCGCTTTGGTTACAGATGCTTATTCTAAGAAGATTGTAGGGTATAATGTATCTAACAGTTTAAATGCATCTGGTTCTATATTAGCTTTGGAAATGGCTATTAAAAACAGAAAATATAAACAAAAAGGTTTGATTCATCATTCTGATAGAGGTTTACAATACTGTTCTGATGACTATCAAGAAAAACTAAAAGATAACTTTATAAAACCAAGTATGACTGAACAATATGATCCTTATGAAAATGCTATCGCAGAACGTATAAATGGTATTTTAAAACAAGAATTTGGTATAGCGAAACACAATGTGGATTTAAAGCTAAGGATCATTTTAATTAAAAATGCAATAAAAATTTACAATAAAAAAAGACCGCATTGGTCTAACAACATGTTAACTCCAATACAAATGCATCAACAAAACACTTTAAAACCAAAACGATATAAATCAAAAAACCTGAACAATAGTAATATTGTTCAGGTTTAATTTATAAATTTAATCCTTTATTAATCTGTATCGATTATTTAGGACTAGACAAAATTTGTTATTACAATTCTAATGCTTTTTTAATATCGTTATCCATTAATAATTCAATTGGATTTTCTAAAGCTTCTTTTACAGCTACTAAAAATCCAACAGATTCTTTGCCATCTATAATTCTATGATCGTATGATAGCGCCACATACATAATTGGACGAATTTCAACTTTACCATCAATAGCAACAGGGCGCTCCACAATATTATGCATCCCTAAAATACCACTTTGCGGCGGGTTAATTATTGGTGTAGATAGCATGCTTCCAAAAACACCTCCATTAGAGATAGTAAATGTTCCTCCTGTCATTTCGTCAACAGTAATTTGTCCGTCGCGAGCACGAATAGCTAATCGTTTTACTTCAGATTCAACACCTCTAAAACTTAAATTTTCTACATTACGCATTACAGGAACCATTAGACCTTTAGGCCCAGACACTGCAATACTAATATCACAAAAATCGTAAGAAATCATTTCTTTGCCATCAATCATTGAATTCACTGCAGGATACATTTTTAATGCTCTAACTACAGCCAAAGTAAAGAAACTCATAAACCCTAAACCAACACCATGCTTTGCTTTAAACGTTTCTTTATATTCTGAACGTAATGCAAAAATAGGTGACATATCTACTTCATTAAAAGTAGTTAACATGGCTGTTGTGTTTTTAGCTTCAACTAAACGCTCTGCTACTTTTCTGCGCAGCATAGACATTTTACTACGTGATGTTCCTCTGCTTCCACCTGTAGGTGTTCCCATACTTGGTACTGCATTTACAGCATCATCTTTAGTTACTCTACCATCTTTTCCTGTTCCAGAAATTGATGAAGCATCCATATCTTTTTCAGCTAAAATCTTTTTAGCTGCGGGACTTGCCGTTCCTGTAGCATATGTTTTAGCCTCAGTCTCCTTAGCTTTTGGCGCTTCGGTTTTTGGTGTATCTTCCTTTTTACTTTCTTTTACATCTGCCCCACCTTCTGGTTTTTCAGCACTAGTATCAATTAAACATACTACTGCTCCAACCGCAACGGCATCACCTTCTTCCGCTTTAAGCGTAATTGTTCCGCTAGCTTCAGCTGGCAACTCCAGAGTTGCTTTATCACTATCTACCTCAGCAATAGCTTGGTCTTTTTCTACATAATCGCCATCTTCAACTAACCATGTTGCTATTTCTACTTCTGTAATAGATTCCCCTGGTGATGGTACTTTCATTTCTAAAATCATGCTCTATAATTTTAATTGTATATGAATTTTATAAATATCATTTTTAATTTTCTATATTGAAAACAGCGTTTATAACACGTTGTTGTCTTCTTTTATCTCGAGTACTAGACCCTGGTGCTGGAACAGAATTGTATGGTCTTGAACAAACTTCTAGCTTAACCAAATCCATACGTTGCATAATATAACTCCAAGCTCCCATATTCTTAGGTTCTTCTTGTGCCCAAACATAATTTTCAACGTTTGGATAACGATTAATTGCTTGTTGAATTTTTTCTAAATGCAATGGGAATAATTGTTCTATTCTCACTAATGCCACAGTATCATTATTTAGTTTTTCTCTTTCAGCTAATAAATCGTAATAGAATTTACCTGTACAGAATACTAATTTTTTTATATTTTTTGGATTTACTGTATCGTCTATAACTTCTTCAAAAGCTCCTGTTGATAAATCTTTTATAGATGAAACCGCTTTGGGATGACGTAATAAGCTTTTTGGTGTAAATACAATTAAAGGTTTTCTAAAATCACGTTTCATTTGACGACGCAATAAATGGAAGAAATTTGCAGGTGTTGTACAGTCTGCAACTATCATATTATCTTCACCACATAACTGTAAATAACGTTCTATTCTTGCCGATGAATGCTCAGATCCTTGTCCTTCGTAACCATGTGGTAACAATACAACTATCCCATTTTGTGATTTCCATTTATCTTCTGCTGCCGATAAATATTGATCGAAAATAATTTGAGCTCCATTACTAAAATCTCCAAATTGTGCTTCCCAAATGGTTAATGTATTTGGGTTTGCCATAGCATACCCATAATCGAAACCTAACACACCATATTCAGATAAAAATGAATTATAAATATCCATTTTACCTTTGCTTTCTGGGTTTATATTTAAAAGATTTATACGCTCTTCAGATATTTCGTCTCTTAAAATAGCGTGACGATGACTAAACGTACCTCGCTCTACATCTTGTC
Source organism: Wocania ichthyoenteri Th78 (assembly GCF_000789235.1). Classification (GTDB taxonomy): domain Bacteria; phylum Bacteroidota; class Bacteroidia; order Flavobacteriales; family Flavobacteriaceae; genus Wocania_A; species Wocania_A ichthyoenteri. The sequence continues at coordinate 2,207,030 of NZ_KN525716.1, read as the reverse complement.
CAGAAATACGCACATTAAAACCTTCTTCCATCAAACTACCATAAGCCAAAGTCTCTGCCATTCCCCAATCTAGCGTATCGGTTTCAAAAACCATTTTTGCTCTACCATCTAAAATGCGTTCTGCTTTACGTAAAAACTTAACACCTTTTGGCACTGTTGAAACGACTTTTGATATATGTTCTAACTTTTCTTTTGGATAATTTGTTTCAACTAATTCGAGCATCGCATCTAATCCTTGACGCTCAAACGCTGTCCAACGTTCTTGCATAAACTCTCTTACTTTAGATGATTCTGCTTCTTTTGATTTTGTATATTGGCTTTCTAAAGTGTCTTTAAAATCTGAAACTATTTGATCTAAATATGCTTTATCAATTGTGTTTTCTGCAATCAGTTTATCAGAATAAATTTTAAACGGATTTTGATGCTTCGATATATTCTTATATAGTTTAGGCTGTGTAAATCTAGGTTCATCACCTTCATTATGCCCATATTTTCTATATCCTAATAAATCTATATATACGTCTTTTTTATAACGCATTCTATAATCTAAAGCCATTTCTACGGCATGCACAACGGCTTCAGCATCATCAGCATTTACGTGTAAAACTGGCGATAGCGTTACCTTTGCAACATCGGTACAATAAGTGCTTGATCGTGCATCTAAATAATTAGTTGTAAAACCTATTTGGTTATTTACAACAATATGCACAGTACCTCCTGTTTTATAGCCATTTAGTTGACTCATTTGAGCCACTTCGTACACAATACCTTGTCCAGCAATTGCGGCATCTCCGTGTACAATTATTGGAATTATTTTAGAATCATCTCCTTCATAATCAGAATCTATTTTTGCTCTTGTAATACCTTCAGCAACTGATGCAACGGTTTCTAAATGTGATGGATTTGGCACTAAATTCATCTTGATATTCTTTCCGTTTTGGTAAGTTTTATCAAGTGTTAATCCTAAGTGATATTTTACATCTCCATCAATGTTTTCGTCTTCAAAATCTTTTCCATCAAACTCACTAAAAAGCTCATTCATTGGTTTTCTAAATATATTTACAAGTGTACTTAATCGCCCACGGTGTGCCATACCTAAAACACATTCTTTTACACCATATTTTTCAACGGCATAAAAAAGCATATTGCTTATAGCTGGGATTAAAGATTCTCCACCTTCTAAAGAAAAACGTTTTTGCCCCACATATTTGGTTTGCAAAAAGTTTTCGAAAGTAACGGCTTGATTTAATTTTGAAAGTATATATTTTTTAGTTTTTGCTGAGAAATTAGGCTGATTATCATTTTTATTTAATTGATCTTGCCACCATTTAATAACCTCAGGATTACGCAAATACATGTACTCTACACCAATAGAACTACAATAAATATTATCTAAATGTGTGATAATTTCACGTAAAGTTTTAGCCCCAATTCCTAAAATTTCACCTGCGTTAAAAACCGTATCTAAGTCACTTTCAGACAGATTAAAATTATTTAACTCTAAAGTAGGCGAGTATGTACGGCGATCTCTAACAGGGTTAGTTTTAGTAAACAAGTGCCCTCGCATTCTGTAGCCATCAATTAGCCTAACAACTTGGAATTCTTTTTGAACATACTCTGGAATTTGGGTAGAAACACCTTCTATAATTTCGCCTTCTAATCCGTAATTCTCTGTACCAAAATCATACCCTTGAAAGAATGCTCTCCAACTAGGTTCTACCGTGTCTGGATTTTGTAAATATTGGTCGTATAAATCAGCAAAATATGCTGTATGTGCTGCGTTTAAAAATGAAAATTTATCCATTATTATTTTTAATACCGTAAAGGTTCGTCAAAATATTTTTCAAAAATACAACTTTTACTAAAATTAGGTGTTTCTTTTACTATATTTATAAGTAATTATTAACTGTTTAAAAAATAAGTCGTTGTTTAGTATTAAGTTTTTGATTATTTCTAATTTTACATGAATTATGCATTCATTTAAAAATAAAAAATCTAGTTTAATTTTCTTATGCTTTTTTATAACAGCTAATGTTATAATTGCACAGCAGAAAACTAATAATTTTTGGAATCAAGTTAGATATGGCGGTGGTGTTGGCTTAAGTTTTGGAGATGGTTATTTTAGTGGTACTCTTGCCCCAAGCGCTGTTTATGAGTTTGATAAAAGTTTAGCCTTAGGTATTGGACTTAATGCCACATTCAATAATCAAAAAAGAGCTTACAAGTCAACCATTTTAGGTGGTAGCTTAATTGGATTATTTAATGTTATAAATGAATTACAACTATCAGTAGAGTTAGAAGAACTTAACGTAAACAGAACCTACGATGTTAATTTGAATTTAGACAAGGAAAACTATTGGGTCCCTGCTTTATTTATTGGTGCTGGTTACAGAAGTGGCAATATAACTTTTGGTATTAGATACGATGTTTTATATGATTCTGATAAGAGCATTTATGCAGATGCTTGGATACCTTTTGTAAGGTTTTATTTTTAAATTACAAAGGCAAATAAGAACTTCCTGTTTTAACATCTAAAGCCAACTCTTTAATAGTTTTTTCTTTTAAAAATTTTAATATTTTTTTCTAGACGGACTAAGTATATTGTGTAACGGACATGGCATGTTTTCATTACATTTTTCTAAACTTATCATACAACTAGTAAGTCGCTTTTCGCCATCAATTATATTCAAAATACGAATAATTGGTTTGCTTTTATTACTCTCATTTAAGTAAAACCCACCTTTTGGCCCTCTTGTAGAGGATATAACACCTTCCTTAACTAATTGTTGTAACAATTTAGCAACATAGGCTTGCGGTACATTAATGGGCTTAGAAATATCTTTTACCATTATTTTATTGTTTTCGCTTGAACATAAAGCTAAAAATAAAACAGATTTGATGGCATATTTTGATGAGTTTGATAACATTTTTTAAATATAAAAAAATTCATTTAGACACAAAAAAGATGTTTTTATCCGAAATATGATTTTTATCATATTTTACTCCCTTGTTTGATTGTAATTTTGTAGCCTAAATTGAATATATATATGAAAACAACACTAAAATTAATGACTGCCTTATTTGTAACACTACTTTTAAGTTGTGGAGGCAAAGAAGAAAAAAAGAAAGAAGGATTCTCTTATCAAAAAAAAGCTCCAACAGAACAAACTACACCAAAAAAAGCTGAAAAAGTTCCAGCATCAAAAAGAATCGACTTAACCAACAAAGGTGTTGGTCCGATTAAGTCTGTAACATTAGGTACTGAAGTAGACCAAAAAATGGTAATTCATGGGGCAGATGTATTTAAAAAAATGTGTACAGCTTGCCACAGAGCAGATAAAAAATTTATTGGTCCAGCTCCAAAAAACATTTTAGATCGTAGAGCTCCAGAATGGGTTATGAACATGATTTTAAACCCAGAAGAAATGACTCAAAAAGACCCTTTAGCAAAAGAGCTTTTAATAGAATTTAATGGTTCTCCAATGGCAAATCAAAATCTATCAGAAGAAGATGCTAGAGCTGTATTAGAATATTTTAGAACTCTAAAATAAGCATCATAACTAAAAAATAACCAATGAAAACTATTAAACAACTATTCTTTCTTTTTGCTTTTGTAGCATTAATTTGCTCTTGTAAAAATGAAACCAAAAAAGACTCAACGACCTCTACAGTTACTGCGACTGAAAATGAATCGACAGAAAGAACTGGACAAGCTTTTATTAAAGACGATGAAAGCAAACCCACTGTTTTAAGTATTGCCATTGGCTCTAAAGACCATACAACTTTAGTTGCTGCGGTACAAGCTGCACAATTAGAAAATGCTTTAGTAAATGCAGGTCCTTTGATGGTTTTTGCACCAACTAATGCCGCTTTCGACGCATTGCCAAAAGGTACTGTTGAAAATCTATTAAAAGCAGAAAACAAGGATGCTTTAGCAAATATTTTAAAGTATCATGTAACCCCTGGAAACTATTCGAAAGACTTTTTAAAGAAATTTAAAAAACTAGGACAAGCTAATAATGGTTATGTTAAAGTAGAAGTTGTAGATGGCGAACCTTTAATTGGTGGAGCAAAAATACTAGGAAGTGTAAAAGCAGGAAATGGTATTGTACACGTTATCGATAAGGTTTTACTACCACCAACTGAATAATAAAAACACTAATTAAATTTATATAACATGAAAAATATATTAAAATCAACCCTAGCAATTTTAAGTGTTTTAGTAGCATTTACAAGTTGTAATAATTCAGGGAAATCAGGTAAATCTGGTGCCTTAGCAAGCAATATTGCGGAAAAAGTATATGTAGCTCCTGGAGAGCATGACGAATTTTACGCTTTTATATCAGGAGGTTATAGTGGCAACTTAACCGTTTACGGATTACCATCTGGTAGAATGTTTAAGGAAATTCCTGTGTTTTCACAGTTTCCAACCTCTGGCTATGGATATTCTGAAGAAACAAAACCTATGCTAAATACCTCACATGGATTTATTCCTTGGGGAGATTCTCACCATCCAGATATTTCACAAACTGCAGGTGAAATTGATGGGCGTTTCATTTTTATAAATGAAAATAATACACCACGAATTGCTAAAATAGATTTAAAAACATTTGAAACAACTGAAATTATCGAAGTACCAAACAGTGCAGGTAATCACAGTTCTTCTTTTGTAACTGAAAATACAGAGTATGTAGTTGCAGGTACACGTTTTTCTGTACCAATTCCACAACGTGATATGCCAATTAAAGATTACAAAGGTAATTTTCAAGGGGCGCTATCATTTATTAGTGTAGCTCCAGAAACTGGAAACATGGCTATAAAATTCCAAGTTTTAATGCCTGGTTTTAACTATGATTTATCACATCCTGGAAGAGGAAAATCTCATGGTTGGTTCTTCTTTACAACATATAATACAGAAGAAGCAAGTACTTTATTAGAAGTTAATGCTTCTCAAAACGATAAAGATTTTATTGCAGCTATAAACTGGAAAAAAATTGAAGAATACGTAAATAATGGTGGTGGCACAATGATGCCAGCAGATTATGCACACAATGTATATGATGAGCATACACATACTGCAACTTCTACTATGAAAAAAGAAGTACGTGTTGTTAATCCAATAGATGTTCCCGGAGCTGTATATTTCTTACCAACACCAAAATCACCACATGGTTGCGATGTGGATCCTTCTGGAGAATACATTGTTGGTAATGGTAAACTTTCTGCTAATTTAACTGTACACTCATTCACTAAAATGCTAGCTGCAATTGAAGGTGATAAATTTGATGGTGAAGCTTATGGTATTCCAATTTTAAATTTTGAAGATGTTTTAGCAGGTTCTGTTGAGCAACCAGGTTTAGGTCCATTACATACAGAATTTGATGGAAAAGGAAATGCTTACACGACATTCTTTATTTCTTCTGAAGTTGTAAAATGGAAATTAGGTACTTGGGAAGTCATTGATAGACAACCAACCTTTTACTCTGTTGGTCACTTAACAATTCCTGGAGGAAACTCTGGAAAACCACAAGGCAAATACATGTTTGCAATGAATAAAATCACAAAAGACAGATACTTGCCAACGGGTCCAGAATTAGAACACTCTGCACAGTTATATGATATTTCTGGAGACAAAATGGAGTTGCTTTTAGATTTCCCTACACACGGAGAGCCTCATTATGCAGCAGCAATGCGAGCAGATTTAATTAAAGAACGTTCTCAAAAAATATATAATTTAGAAGATAACAAACATCCTTATGCAGCTTTTACAGATGATGATACTAAAGTGGTTAGAAAAGGAAACGAAGTTCATATTTATATGACGACTATTAGAAGCCATTTCTCTCCAGATAACATTGAAGGTATAAAAATTGGTGACAAAGTATATTTCCACGTTACTAATTTAGAACAAGATTTTGATGTACCTCACGGATTTGCAGTACTTGGACAAAACACATCTGAATTATTAATTATGCCTGGACAAACTAAAACATCTGTTTGGAAGCCTACCAAAGTTGGTGTATGGCCATTTTACTGTACAGATTTCTGCTCTGCGTTACATCAAGAAATGCAAGGCTATATTAGAGTATCTCCTGCAAATAGTAACACACCATTAAAATGGTCAATGGGTGAAGATATTGAATAATAAAAAAGTTAGAGGAATTTTGTTTTAGTGTTTATTTCTCTATACAAGGCGAGAGTTGATATTTCGCTCTCGCCTTTCTTTTTAAAACGCTAAAAATTTCATAAACATAAAATTGTTTAATCATTTAGTTTTAGTAAAATGAAAAAATCAAATATCATTATGCTCATTGCGGCATTGTTGCCATTAGGACTGTTTTTATTTCCCTTATGGAAAATAACTTTAGAAGCACCACAATACCCAACGCCTTTAGGCATGTATATTCATATTAACGATTTTTCGGACGCTAATCCACATGATATAAAAAACATCAACTTAATGAATCATTATGTAGGCATGAAATATATCCCAGATGCAATTCCCGAATTTAAAATTTTTCCTTTAGGAATTATTATAACCTCTGTTATAGGCCTTTTAATAGCATTTATAGGAAATTACAAATGGTTTTTAGGATGGTTTATTTTGATGATTATTTTGAGTGCTGCAGGCATGTACGATTTTTATCTATGGGAACATGATTATGGGCATAATTTAGACCCAAAGGCCATTATGAAATTTACTAATCCAGATGGAACACAAATGGGCTTTCAACCTCCATTATTTGGAAGCAAGGATATTTTAAATTTCAGAGCACATTCCTACCCACAATTGGGTGCGCTATTTTTAGGGGCAGGTATTACTGCTGGATTTATAGCTTATTTGGTGGGCAAAAAAACAAAAAATTAAACCCTTCTTAATTAAGTCTTTCCTTTTGGAAAGTATTATTAGGATTGGAAAAACACTAAAAATGAAAACACTAAAACACTATTCAATCATTTCATTATTACTGTTGTCTTTCAGCTGTAATATATCTCCAAAAAAAATAAATTACGGAAGCGATGGTTGTCATTTTTGTAAAATGACAATTGTTGATAAAGTTCACGCCGCAGAAATTGTAACCAAAAAAGGCAAAGTATATATGTTCGATGCTACAGAATGTATGATTAATTTTATGGATGAATTTGATACTACAGAAATTGAACTTTACTTATCAAACAACTACACAGAGCCAGAAGTTTTAATTAATGCTACAAAAGCTACTTTTTTAATTAGCGAAAACATACCAAGCCCAATGGGTGCTTTTTTATCAGCATTTAAAAATAAAGCTGACGCTGAAAAAACACTGTCTGAAAAAGGAGGCGATTTATATACTTGGACAGAATTACTATCACATTTAAAAGACTAGTAGTATGAAAAATTTACTCGTTTTTTTATCAGCCATTTTAATGGCTAGCCAAACTATGGCAAAAACTATTGAGGTTTGTGGTAATTGCAAAATTTCAACATTAAAAGAAGCCATTACTCAAGCTAAAGATTTTGATACTATTATTGTTAAAAAAGCTATTTACAAAGAGCATAATATTGTCGTTAATAAATCCTTAACTATAATTGGTGAAAATTATCCTGTAATAGATGGAGAGTTAAAAGGCGAAATTATTACCATAACATCAGATAATGTTACAGTAGATGGCTTATTTATTATAAATGTCGGCACCAGTTATACTGAAGATTATGCTGCTATTCGTGTAAAAAACAGCAAAAATTTTATCATTCAAAATTTAGTTTTAGAAAAGCTATTCTTTGGAATTTATATTGAAAAATCAAGGGACGGGAAAGTGTTTCACAACAAAATTATTGGTGATGCTGTTGAAGAATACAATTCTGGAAATGGAATTCAGCTTTGGTACAGTAAAAATATTGAAATTGAACATAATTTTGTGCAGCATGTTAGAGATGGCATCTATTTAGAGTTTTCAAATTTCTGCACTATTAAAAACAACGTAAGCGCTTTAAATATACGTTATGGCTTGCATTTTATGTTTTCTAATGATGACATTTATCAAGACAACATCTTTGAAAACAACGGTGCTGGAGTTGCTGTTATGTTTTCAAAACGCATAAAAATGTACAACAACATTTTTAAAGAAAATTGGGGAACAGCCTCTTATGGTATGCTTTTAAAAGAAATTAATGATGCCGAAATTATTGGCAATACCTTTGAAGAAAATACTATTGGTATTAACATTGAAGGCTCAAACCGTATTACCTATAAACACAATAATTTTAAAAACAACGGTTGGGCAATTAAAGTTCGTGGTGCCTGTTATACCAATTATTTTTTAGAAAACAACTTTCTGTATAATTCTTTTGATATTGCTTATAATAGTAAGGTTAACGATAATGTTTTTGATAGAAATTACTGGAGTAATTACACTGGTTACGATCTTGATAAAAATGGTATTGGCGATGTACCATATAGACCTGTAAAGTTATTTTCATACATTGTAAATCGCACACCAGAAACTATTATTTTATTACGTAGTATGTTTATTGATATTATTGATTTTTCCGAAAAGGTATCGCCAGTATTTACACCAGATAATTTACTAGACAACAACCCACTAACAAAACAAATAACATGGTAAACATTAAAAATCTACATAAAAAATTTGGCAAAAACCAAGTTATAAGTGGTTTATATTTAACCATAAACGAAGGTGGTATTTTTGCAGTTCTTGGGCCAAATGGTTCAGGAAAAACAACATTGATAAAATCTATTTTAGGTATGGTTATCCCGAATGAAGGTGACATTTCTGTACTTGGAGAAAACATAAAAAAAAATTCAGACTACAGACATAAAATTAATTATCTACCTCAAATAGCCAACTTTCCTAGCAATTTAAAAGTGAAAGAATTAATCAAAATGATTAAGGACTTACGCCAAAATACAGATGAAGATGAACGCTTAATACAGCTTTTTAAGCTAGAACCTTTTTTAGATAAAAAACTAGGCAATCTTTCTGGAGGTACAAAACAAAAAGTAAACCTTGTACTAACCTTTATGTTTGATAGTCCGCTTATTATTTTAGATGAACCAACAACAGGCTTAGATCCTATTTCACTAATCAGATTAAAAGGTTTAATTCAAGTAGAAAAAGCTAAAGGAAAAACCATTTTAATAACCTCGCATATTATGAGTTTTGTTGAAGAAGTTTCAGACGAAATTGTGTTTTTATTAGAAGGAAACATATACTTTAAAGGCACTATTTCAGAATTAAAAAATAAGACCAATCAACCCGATTTCGAACACGCCATAGCATCAATACTTACAGAAAATCATGTTTAAAATATTAAAATATAGTTTTTACGATTTAATGCGTAGCCGCTGGAGTTACGTGTATTTTGCATTCTATTTATTGCTAGGTATTGTACTCTTGTTTTTAAACAACGACCTTTCAAAAGCAGTCATTACTTTAATGAATGTTATTATCGTTTTAGTACCATTAATAGGAACTATTTTTGGCGTAATGTACTACTATAATTCCAAAGAATTCACAGAGTTATTATTAGCCCAGCCTTTAAAACGTTCATCTATATTTTTAGGGCAATATTTAGGTGTTGCTTTATCACTTTCTATGAGTTTAATTTTAGGTTTAGGCATTCCGTTTGTTTTTTATGGTCTATTTGAAAGTAGTGCCATTTGGGATTTTTCTTTACTACTAATTACAGGAACTTTTTTAACATTAATATTCACAGCTTTAGCTTTTAATATTGCACTATCAAACGAAAATAAGATAAAAGGTTTTGGGTATGCCATTTTACTATGGTTATTCCTAGCAGTAATTTATGATGGTTTGTTTTTAATGACCCTAATTATGTTTGAAGATTATCCGTTAGACAAAGTATCGTTAATTGGTACGATGCTCAATCCAATAGATTTATCAAGAACACTCATTCTTTTAAAATTAGATATTTCGGCATTATTAGGGTACACAGGAGCAGTTTTTAAGCAATTTTTTGGTACTAATTTCGGATTAATTGTATCTTTTATAATGCTAACTGTTTGGGTAATTTTACCAGTTTTAAGAATTATATTCAAATCTAAAAAGAAAGATTTTTAAGCCAATAATTGACATTAAATTATGAAAATAAAAACCTTATCCTTAATACTCATTTTAATTGTAACACTAAGTTGTAAAAATGCAACAAAAGCTGAAGAAATTTCAGTAGCAGATAATTTAGAACTTAATTTAAACAATGGCGAAAAATGGATTGCAAACCTTGAAACCCATAAAGGTATTAAAATTATGGATTCTATTATTTCTGATTTTAAAAAAAGGGAACAAAAAGATTATACGAATTTAGGCGAAATCCTTTCAGAACAAACTAGTTATATAATTAAAAACTGCTCAATGAAAGGCGAACCACATAATCAGCTACACGTGGTTTTAATACCGATGTTAGATAAGATTTCAACCATAAAAGAATCAAATAACAACACTAAATCTAGTAAAACTTTAATAGAATTAGAAACCTTAATTAAAACTTATTTTAATTATTTTAATTATTTTAAATTATAAAAATTAGTGACAATAATCATGTTTACTTTACTTCGTTTCATATAAATTTGCATCATGCTAAAAGTAATAACTCGTAACATAACTGCTTTTATATTAGTCTTTATATTATTCGCACATAATATAAACACGCTTGTTATTGTTGGAGATTTTATTGTTAATCAAGACTTTATAGCAAAGACATTATGTATTCAAAAAGAAGAGCAAAAAGGTTGTAATGGTAAATGTCAATTACGCAAAGAACTCTCTGAAAATAATGGAGATTCTAACAACTCAGATAATCCTTTACAAGAAAGTAAACGTATTGCCTTAGATATGTTTTGCTTATTAACTATAAACACCGTTAAAAGTGTATTTGTTTCTTCAAGTACCTTTAAGCAAAATACAACTTTTAAAACTCCAAAAATTAATAACATGTATCTAGATATAGATACACCTCCACCAAATTTTAGTTAGTTTTTCGATTTATAAAATCACTTAGATTTTACTTCTATGTCTTGCTTATTTTGTTAAGCGAGCAGGAGGTTTTCAGACTTATTTTGAACATCAAAAATAAACTAAAATGAATTTTAAATATTTATTACCTATCCTATCTATTGCAATTTTTGCAATATCCTGTTCAACAGATAACGAAACACCAATAATAAACGAAGTTGAAGATCTTATAAAAATACAGGAAATAGCTAATACCACACATACCATAGAGCTGTTTAATACCACTGGAGATTTTAAAACAGGCTATAATAATGTAAGTATTAGAATAAAAGATAACGAAACAAGTAGTTATATAAAAAACGCAACACTTTCTTGGATGCCCATGATGCAAATGCCAACAATGCAGCATTCGTGTCCTAAATCTGAAATCACAAAAACCATAGATAAAGAAACCGTTTACCAAGGTTTTATCATCTATCAAATGACGAATGCCGATGGCTCCGGTTGGTCTTTAACCATTAATTATAATATTGATGGAACAGATTATACGGCATCTAATACTATTACAGTTTTACAGTCAGAAAAACAAAATACTACTAGTTTTATGGGAAGCGATGATAGTCGATATATTATTGCCTTAATTGAACCAAGCGAACCAAAAATTGCAATTAACAATCTTAAAGTTGGCCTTTTTAAAATGGAAAATATGATGACTTTTCCTGTGGTTGAAGATTACACCATTACACTAGATCCTAGAATGCCAGGAATGGGCAATCATAGTTCACCAAACAACACCGATTTAAGTTATAATAAAGAAGACCACATGTATCATGGTGATTTATCGTTAACTATGACAGGGTATTGGGTGCTCAATTTAAAACTAGTTAACAAACACGACGAGGTATTAAAAGGAGAAGATGTTACAGATACTAACGAAAAAAGCTCATTGTATTTAGAACTCGAATTTTAAATAATTAGTTATCACACTGAGCGTAGTCGAGGTGCCCTTTTTAGCGTAAAACTATGCTCAGTCTGATAATTTTTTTTTTGCTTTTTAACAAGTCCTTTCAAAAAACACTAAAACTATCACATGAAAAAATTCATTATATATAGTATATGCCTATTTATCAGCGGATTTATTTTTGCTCAAGAAAATATTGCAACTAAAAAAGACACGACTAAATTAAACGAAGTTATCGTTTTAGGAAGACGTAAATTAAGTAACTATCGCCAAGAAAAAACCTTGTCTAGTATAGATGATTATTTAGAAAAAAACAATAAAGTTACTATGATAAAACGTGGTAATTACGCATGGGAACCAACTATAAATAACATGAATAGCGACAGGTTAAACGTCACCATTGATGGTATGCAAATTTTTGGTGCATGTACAGATAAAATGGATCCTATTACATCGTATGTAGACGTGTCCAATTTAGAAAAAGTAAGTGTTGGTTCTGGACAAACTGGTGTAGAAAATGGACATTGCGTTGGTGGAGGTATCGATTTAAAATTACCATCTAGTAAGTTTAACGATTCTGGACTAAAAACAAGTGTAGATTTAGGCTACGAAACCAACGGAAACTACAAAACAGGAGGTTTAGATCTTGAATATTCAGGCAATAAATTTTACGTTAATGCCGATGGTATCTACAGAAAATCTGATAATTACGATGCTGGAAACAGTAAAAAAATTCTATACTCGCAGTTTGAGAAATATAATGTGTCGCTTCAAACGGGATATAAACTATCAGAAAACCACGCTATAGATGCTAACGTGATTTACGACAGAGCCACAGATGTTGGCTATCCAGCACTACCCATGGATGTCTCTTTAGCTGAAGCTTTAATCACTTCGGTAACTCATAATTACGCCAACGATTCAACCTTAATACAAACCATAGAAACTAAACTATATTTTAATACCATTACGCATATTATGGACGATTCTAAACGTCTGGATGTGCCTATTCGTATGGATATGCCAGGGTGGAGTGATACTTACGGGTTTTATAGTAAAGCAACAACACAAGTTAACAAACATAAGTTAGCATTAAATTTTAATGGATTTTACAACCGTTCGTTAGCAGAAATGTCGATGTATCCAAACGACCCCAATCAACCTGCCATGTTTATGTACACATGGCCAGATATTAGAACCCTTTATACTGGAATTTTTGCTAAAGATGATTTTTCTTTAAATAAAAATGAAGCGCTTTCAATGTCTGTTAGGTTTGGTTATCATAAAAATACAATTGCTAAAGAAGCTGGATTGGAAAGTCTTCAAATTTTTTACCCTGAAATTAGTGATACAAAAAGTAGATTTTTAACTAGTATAGCTTCAGATTACACCTTTAAAAAGAAAAGTTATGATGTTAGTTTTGGCTTGGGTTACGGCGAAAGAGCACCATCAGTTAGCGAAGGCTACGGTTTTTTTCTTTTCAACAGTTTTGATAATTATGATTACATAGGAAATCCAACCTTGAAAAATGAAAAAGCGATTGAAGCGAATGTAAAGGCTGATTTTCATAATAGTAAATTCCATATTGGTATTGAAACGTCTTATTTTCATATTATGGATTATATTATTGGAGATGTTGATGCTTCACTAAGTCCTATGACTATTGGTGCAAATGGGGTTCGAATTTACAAATCCTTACCAAATGCCACTATTTTTGATGTGTATTTGAATTCATCTTATAAATTTTCAAAAACATTTTCAGTAAACGGAACCCTTGGTTACAACTACGGAAAAGGTAGTAACGATGAAAATTTACCGCTAATAAAGCCTTTATCTTATTTGGCTGAAGCGAGCTACAATACTTCAACATTTAATGCCGCTATTCAATTTGAAGGCAACGGAAATCAAAGCAATTATAGTAGTTTTTATGGTGAAGACAAAACACCTGCATACGGTATTTTAAATATTAATTTAGGAAATATGTTCTATACCAATAACAATAAATGGATTTTAAAATATGGTGTTGAAAATGTTTTAGACGCCCATTATTCTACCTATGCAGATTGGAATAATATACCAAGGCAAGGACGTAATTGTTATATGAATATCTCCTTCGTAATCTACTAGTATAAAGGATAATAGCTTATCTCAAAGTTAAAGTTCTTTTTAAGGTTATTTAAATATCTACAAAAACATGTACATGACAAATGTCATGTTTTAAAACAGTTATAACAATTATTTTTGAATAACCACAAAAAAGACAAAAAAGTCTTTTTTAAAATAACCATAACTACATAAACAACTAAATCATGAAGGTAAAACAAAAACCATTGATGATGCCATATATTCTAATGGCATTAATGCTAACCCTATCATTTACAGCTTGTATTGATAATGAAAAAAAAGAATATGCAGATGCTACAGACATTCCTGTAAGTAAAGAAATGCTTGCTGAATTGACTTCTCCTCCCAATGTGCCTACTCCAGTTGGAAGACGTAAAGCAAAAAAACTCATAGTAAATATGGAAATTCTTGAACAAGAAGGTACCATGACCGATGGAACAACCTATAACTATTGGACTTTTGGTGGATCTGTTCCCGGAAGCTTTATAAGAACGCGGGTTGGTGATGAAGTAGAGTTTACCTTATCTAACCATCCAGATAATAAATTACCTCATAATATAGATTTACACGCTGTAACAGGTCCTGGAGGTGGAGCAACATCTTCTTTTGTGGCTCCTGGTCATGAAAAAATGTTCAGTTTTAAAACCCTAAACCCTGGTTTGTATGTGTACCACTGTGCTACAGCACCAGTAGGTATGCACATAGCAAACGGTATGTACGGTTTAATTTTAGTTGAGCCAGAAGGTGGTTTACCTCAGGTAGATAAAGAATATTACATTATGCAAGGTGATTTCTATACAAAAGGTGAAAACGGAGATCCTGGTCTTCAAGCTTTCGACATGCAAAAAGCTGTCGATGAAGATGCTGACTATGTGGTTTTTAACGGTTCAGTTGGAGCATTAACAGGTGATAACGCCATTACAGCAAACGTTGGCGAAACGGTTCGATTATATGTTGGTAACGGTGGCCCAAACTTAGTATCATCATTCCATGTTATTGGTGAAATCTTTGACAAGGTTATGGTTGAAGGTGGAGACTTAATTAATGAAAACGTACAAACCACATTAGTTCCTGCAGGTGGCGCAGCCATCGTTGAGTTTAGAGTTGACGTACCTGGAACTTTTATTTTAGTTGACCACTCCATATTCAGAGCATTCAACAAAGGAGCTCTTGGCATGTTAAAGGTCGAAGGCGAAGAGAATAAGAAAATTTATTCTGGTGTTGTACAAGAAGGCATTTATCATCCTGAAGGTGGTGGAATTCAAGAAATGCCTGTAGATTCAAACAAAAAAGTTAAAGTTGCAAGTACTGATAAAACCTTAGCTGAAAAAATGGAATCAGGTAAACAAATTTATATGCAAACTTGTTTTGCCTGCCATCAAGCAGAAGGACAAGGAATTCCTAATGCATTTCCTCCTTTGGCAAATTCAGATTACTTAAATGCTGATGTAAGACGTGCTATTGAAATCGTCCTTAAAGGTAAAACAGGTGAGATTACAGTAAACGGACAAAAATACAATAGTGTAATGACTAGACAGTCTATAAGCAATGATGAAATAGCAGATGTTATGACTTATGTTTACAACTCATGGGGCAATAACAAAACCAATGTTACGAAAGCTCAAGTTGATGCTGTTAAAAGCGGTCACTAATCATATTATATAATTTAAAAAAATGCGAACTATTTTAAGGCTGGCAACGAGAATTTTGTTTATCTCATACCTATCGACAATTTATTGTCAGTCTAAAATGGTTCTTATTAAAGGCGGTACTTATA
This sequence comes from Wocania ichthyoenteri Th78, assembly GCF_000789235.1. Taxonomy (GTDB): domain Bacteria; phylum Bacteroidota; class Bacteroidia; order Flavobacteriales; family Flavobacteriaceae; genus Wocania_A; species Wocania_A ichthyoenteri. Next base: position 2,191,194 of record NZ_KN525716.1, on the reverse strand, counting down.
CTCCACTCTATGGAAGAGACTCTTTACAAGTGACTATTTCAGATTTTGAAATGGATGTATATCCAGTAACAAATCAAGAGTATTTAGAATTCGTTAAAAAACACCCTAAATGGCAACGTTCTCAAGTAAAAAAAATATTTGCAGATGGTAATTACTTAAGGGATTGGACTTCTGATACTGAATTAGGAACAAATCAATCTTTAAATGCACCCATTACAAATATTTCTTGGTTTGCGGCCAATGATTATTGTGATTGTCAAGATAAAAGATTAGCAACCATTGATGAATGGGAATATGTAGCCATGGCAAACAAAACCATGCCCGATGCCAGAACATTAGAAACGTATAATAAATATATTTTAGGCTGGTACGAAAAGCCAAAAACCTTCAATAACCCTATTGGATCAACCTTTAAGAATTATTGGGGCGTTTATGATTTACACGGTTTGGTATGGGAATGGACATTAGATTTTAACTCAGTTATGGTTTCAGGCGAATCCAGAAAAGATGTTGATAATGATAGTAATCTGTTCTGTGGAAGTGCTGCCATTGGCGCAACCGATTTAATGAATTATGCCGCATTTATGCGATACGCAACCAGAGGTAGTTTAAAAGCAAAATATGCCATGAAAAACTTAGGGTTTAGATGTGTTAAAGATTTAGAGAAATGAAAACATTAAAATCAATTTTTATAATCCTATGTGTTGTGATGTCTTTCATAGCATGCAAAAATGAGAAATCCAATTCAGAAACTAATGATTTGACTATCTACCAATGTCCGATGAAATGCGAAGGCGAGAAAACTTTTAATGAACCAGGGAGTTGTTCAGTGTGTAAAATGGATTTAAAACAAATCGAACAAAAATCTACCATCGTAAACAATGAAATCTCAGAAGAGTCCATTTTCAATTTAACTTCAAAATGGAACACCGAAGAAGGAGAAACTATTCAACTTGAAGATTTAAAAGGGAAAACTTTAGTCATGGTCATGATTTACACCACATGTAAAGCAGCATGCCCACGTTTGGTAGCCGATATGCGAAATATTGAAGCTCAAATTCCTAAAAAAAATCTTGAAGACCTTCGTTTTGTCTTGGTAAGTATTGACCCAGAAACAGACACGCCACAACGTTTAAAATCTTTTGCTAAAGAAAACTTTATGGATGAAGAACAATGGACATTTTTACAAGGGACTGTAACTAGTGTTAGAGAATTTTCCAATGTTTTGGCTGTAAAATACAAACAAATTTCACCTATGGATTTTTCACACTCCAATATTATAAGTGTGTTTAATTCAGGTGGCGAATTAATGCATCAACAAGAAGGCTTAGGGGTAGATAATAAAGAAACAATTAAAACCATTTTAGAATTAACAAGTAAATGACAAAAATTAATAATATACTAAATGTCAGTCTGAGCGCAGTCGAAGACATCCAAAAAAATACTAGCATTTCGACTGCGCTCAATGTGACATTTTCAATTTTGTTATGCACTAAAATCAGAATACTAATCAAAACTAAATAAATATGTTATCAAAAAAACAAGCACGCGCTTTTTTTCTTGGCGGAACAGTAGTCACGTTTCTGATATTTATTGGTCTAACTATTTACTCTTTTAGTAAAGCGAATGACCAATCAAATGAAGAAGGTATTACAGAAGCTGTTGTAAGAGGAAAAACCCTTTGGGAAGAAAACAACTGTATGGGTTGCCATACCATAATGGGAGAAGGTGCATACTACGCACCAGAACTAACTAAGGTTATTGAACGAAGAGGCGAAGGCTACGTTAAAGCCGTATTAATGACCCCAGTAGATTGGGCGCCTAACGGAAGAAAAATGGTGGCTTATGGTTTTTCGCAAGAAGAAGCTGCCGATTTAATAGCCTTTTTTAATTGGATAGGAGAAATTGATTTAAACGGATTTGATACCGTTGTGTCTCCGCTAGCAAAAGACGATAACTAACTAAAAAGAGAGAAAAATGAAATATAAATCACAAAAAGTAGCGTATTGGTTTTTTGCCCTTTCCATGTTATTATTCGGATTACAAATAGTATATGGTTTTATTATGGGATTTGCCCATGCTGGAATGGATGGATTACACAGCTTTATTCCATTTAACACTGCCAGAGCAGTACATACCAATTTATTAGTAGTCTGGCTATTATCCGGTTTTATGGGTGCTGCATATTATATTATCCCAGAAGAAGCACAACGCGAATTAGCAAGTGTAAAACTAGCTTATGTACAATTAATAAGTCTGGCGCTTGTTGGCGTTACGGCCATTGTTGGATATCATTTTAATTATTGGGAGGGACGTAAATTTTTAGAAATCCCTAGACCTTTAGATTATTTAGTTGTTGTAAACGTATTATTGTTTTTAGGACTAATTTTAACAACTTTATTCAAAGGAAAACGAAGAACCACAACAGCATTAGTCCTTTCAATGGGACTATTATTTGCTGCCCTTTTATACTTACCAGGCATGCTCCCATTTGATAGTCAAGTAAAAGATTCTTTCTTCAGATGGTGGGTTGTTCATCTTTGGGTTGAAGGCGTTTGGGAACTGATTATGGGTGGAATTTTATCATTCTTACTAATCAAATTAACTGGTGTAGATAGAGAAGTTATTGAAAAATGGCTATATGTGATTGTTGGACTAACATTCCTATCGGGAGTTTTAGGAACAGGGCATCACTACTACTATATTGGTGTAAACAAAATTTGGTTAATCGTAGGTGGAATTTTCTCTGCATTAGAGCCTTTAGCATTTTTAGCTATGGCATTATTTGCTGTTAACATGTATCGAAAAGGCGAAAAGAAACACCCAAATACTTTAGCATTATACTGGACTCTTGGTGCTGCAATCGTATCATTTATAGGAGCTGGTTTATTAGGATTCGCGCACACCTTACCACAAACCAACTTATACACACACGGCACATTAGTAACCGCAATGCATGGTCACTTAGCATTTTGGGGCGCTTATGCTATGATTGTTTTAGCCATTATAAGTTATAGTTTACCAAATTTAACAGGCAGAAAATTATACGAAAGCACTCGAGGCAGAATGGCCTTTTGGATGTCAAATATTGGCATGATTGGTATGACGGTCGCCTTTGGTGTCGCCGGTGTCGCACAAGTATATCTAGAGCGTAAGTTCAAAATGGAATTCATGGCAGTTCAAAAAGAAATTGAAATCCATTTTATCGTACTTATTCTTTGCGCAACCTTATTCATGACAGGTATCATCTTATATTTTATAGATTTCTATAAACACGGAAAACCTAATGATGAAGCCTTAGAAACAATTACAGATTAACAACTAAACTAACTCTACCAGAGTTGATTTATAAAAATTTTCAGCTCTGGTTTTTTTTGAAGCTATTTCCTGCTTTCGGCAGTCGCTCTCTTTGAGGAGCTCCAACAAATGCCTCAATCAGGGCTAAACACATTTGCTAACATACAGCATGACCAAAATGAACACACCATACTACCAACCTATTCATAAAGAAATAGATGTTTTTGAACACGCCTACAAATGTAAAATTCCATTTTTACTAAAAGGGCCAACAGGAACTGGAAAATCTCGGTTTATTGAATATATGGCACACAAGCTTGAAACCAAACTAATTACCATTTCCTGCCATGAAGAAACCTCATCAACCGATTTAATAGGTCGATTTATTATAAAAGGAGCCGAAACTTTATGGTTAGATGGTCCATTAACCACAGCGGTAAAAGAAGGGCATATCATCTATTTAGATGAAATTGCCGAAGCAAGACCTGACGTTATTGTTGCTATACATTCTTTAACAGACCATAGACGCGAGTTGTTTATTGACAAGTTAGGCGAAACGGTAAAAGCACATAAAAATTTCATGCTAGTGGCTTCATTCAATCCCGGATATCAACGCGGGTTTAAAGAACTCAAACCATCAACAAGACAACGTTTTGTAGCCGTTTCATTTGCATATCCTGAAGCAAAATTAGAAGCAGAAATATTAGTTTCAGAAACTGGAATAGAAAAAGATACCGCTAAAAAATTAGTGAACATTGCTACTAAAATTAGAAACCTAACAGAACTTGGTTTAACCGAAACGGTATCCACACGATTATTGGTAGATGCCGCAAAACTTATTCATGTTGGTTTACCTAAACGACTTTCGGTGCATGTTGCCGTTATTGAGCCGTTAACAGACGATTTAGAAGTGATTCAGGCGCTGAAAGATTTAAGTGATTTAATGATCTAATCCAGTTAGCAGTTGGCAGTATTCAGTTGGCAGTCACAAATCTCCTGAATACTGAAAACTGAAGACTTAAAACTATGTTTGAATTCGAACCAGACGAATATATATTTACCAAATTCGCTTTCTTCTTCAAGAACAGAAAAAAGAAAAAGGAAGCACAACTTGAGCATGCGGTAAATTTAAACGATATCAAATCACGGTTAGCCATTTTTGCCCGCGCCATTACTGGAGAATCTATAGAAATTTTTGAAGCTGACAGAGAAGGTGGTTACAGAAACAACAATTTCTTCTTGCCAACTAAATATTATGAATATCAAACCCAAGAAGAAAACATTTCGTTTTATCTATTTAGAGTTTTATATCTGTCTATTCAGAAAAATCTAAACTTAAATTGGAATGACAATCAAGAACATGATTTAATAGAATCTCAAACCAAAGCACAGGAGTCTTCTGATGCTGTTTTAAAATCATTATTTGATCAGTTCCCTATTACCATAAAATATCATCAAAAATTCATAGCATATCAGCAATCAAAATCAACTGCAAAACAACCTGCCGATTTTACTTTTATCTATGGGAAGTGGATGCGAAACTCTCACGAAAACCATTCAAAAAAACAACTAAAAAACTTTACAGACAAAGTTAAAGAAGCCAATCAAGAAGAGCCAAAGACCACAATAAAATCAAAAGCCGTAGAAGAAATCATTTCTGTTCAAATTGACCAGAAGCAAATGGAAGATGCGGTTTTGCAACATCAATTTGAAAAGGTTGAAACCGCTGAAGAATTTGGTGGAAATTTTAGAGATATGGATGGCGATGATGATTTGGAAGACCACTCCAACGCATTAGATGATGTAAAAATGAAGCACACCGTTCGTGTTGATGATACCGCTCATTCTGTTTATCAAGCTGATTTTATTGAAAACACCACCATTGCTGAAAGTTCAGAACATGAAGGCGAAGGGTATTACCTCGCCTATGATGAATGGAACTACAAAACCAGAGCTTATAAAGAAGATTTTTGTAAAGTGTACCAAAAAACACAAACGACTTTAGATGTTGCGTACTACAAAAAAACACTTAACGATAATCGTTCAACCTTAGTTGGTTTGCGTAAAATGCTAAACACGGTTAACAACAAATACCAGCAACAAAGACGACAAACACAAGGCGAGGAATTTGATATTGATGCCATAACAGACTTGTTTATTGATGTAAAAACGGGCCATACGCCTTCTGAAAAAATATATTTATCCAAACGCAAAAAAGAAAAGGACTTATCCATTTTATTGCTTCTAGACACAAGTCTTTCAAGTGATGGTTATGCAGCAGGAAATAGAGTGATTGATGTAGAAAAACAGGTCTCTATATTATTTGGAGAAATCTTAAATGAGTTCAATATTGATTTTTCAATCGACTGCTTCTACTCAAAAACAAGAAATCATTCGAGTTATGTAACGATTAAAGGTTTTGATGATAATTGGGACACCGCTAAATATCGAGTTGGTGGCGTGGAGCCTAGCGGATACACCCGTATTGGAACAGCTTTAAGACATTCCGGAGCATTGTTGGATAAACGCGATACTAAAAACAAATGGGTTATTTTAATCTCGGATGGAAAACCAAATGACTATGATAAATACGAAGGTAAATATGGTATTAACGATGTAAAACAAGCACTTCGGGAATTAAATGAGCGTCAAATAAATTCGTATGCATTAGCTATTGAAGCCAATGCGAAATATTATTTACCGCAAATGTTTGGCCAAAATCATTATCAAATACTTACCAACCCTGTTGAGTTATTACAATCGTTAGTAAAGCTCTATGAAAAAATTAAACATCAATCATAAATACACTTACTAAACCTAGATACATTGAACGAAACTACAATTGATTATAAAAATATTTGGTATCCGCCTGGAGGCATCCTCATCTGGATTATCATATTTCTTGAGCTGTTCACTTTTGGCGCTGCACTTATAGCCATGGCATATTACGGTAATCAAGAGACAGAATTATTTTATAATTCAAGGTTGAAATTGAATACCACTTATGGGATGCTTAACACCTTGTTTTTATTAACAAGTGGATTTTTCATGGCGGTTTCGGTATCAGAATTAAAAAAAGGGCACAAAATTAAATCCCAAAAACTACTGCTTTTAACCATGTTATTTGGTCTGTTATTTCTAGGCTTAAAAAGTTTTGAATACATCGAAAAACTCAATGAAGGTATTACTGTAGGATACAATACATTCTTTACGTTTTATTGGATGCTTACCTTGTTTCATGTGATTCATGTTTTGGTTGGCTTGGTTATTTTAGCATCACTTTATTTTGGAATAAAAATAGAAAACTCAACTACAAAAATTGAAGATGTTGAAGCAAGTGGCGCTTTCTGGCACATGTGCGATTTAATTTGGATGATGCTTTTCCCCGTAATTTATTTACTCTTTTAGCCCATAATAGGCATTTGGCAATCAAAGACTAATACCATTTTAACTAATTAAAACAAAGTACAACCGTTAATTACAGATTTTAAATAGATGAATAAAACAGCAACTATAACTTGGATTATTTTAATGGTGCTTACCATCTCTTCTGCTTTGGTTTCAAAATTAGAAAGCAAATATATTGTACTCTTTATATTAATACTATCGGCTTTAAAATTTTTTGGAATAGCCTTTCAGTTTATGGAAATAAAAAAAGCACATGTATTTTGGAAAATACTTATTATTGGGTTTATTTTATTTTTTGGAATTGGATTGTTGGTTGTTATTTAAAGACTGAAAGCAAAAAATTATCGCCAAAACTCATCATCTATCTTATCTATAAAATTACCTTCTTCATGTATCTCTTCAATTAAAGCCAATTGATTTTCCGTAGCCACTTTTTGAATTTCTGGAAACAGCACACGTTCTTCAAATCGAATATGTTTATCTAACTCCTCTTCAATTTTACTTAAAGTTTTTGTCTCATCATCATGTTCTGTGAATAAACGTTTTAATCGTCTGTGGTCTGCCAAGGCTCTTTTAATAAGATTGTTGTCTTCATTTAAAATGGTAAAAATATGCGCTTCTTCCATTTCAAAATGAGGGATTAAATGAGTTTTAAAAAACCAATCGGCATAAACTTTTATCCGTTTTGGTTCAATATTTTTACTAAATCCGGCTCTTATTTTCCAAGATAAAAGCAATCCATGATGGTGCTCTCTGCTTAATGGTTGTAATGCTTTATGGCGTTTTTGTGGTTTGCGATGCATAATTTTTATGTGTTATAATATTGAATAATAAAAAGCCAATTCCTAAAGGTAATAATATGCTGAAAAGAAAAAGTAATAGGTAGTAATTTGGAAGCAATCCGTTACCAAAATAAAACCTAACACCTTGAATTACTAGTAATAATTCTGTTAAAATAAAACCAAAAATAAAAGTATAAACACCAAAATAAAGACTTTTAGTGTAAGTTACTAATGCGCTTTGTAAAATAAACGAAAACAAAAAACCAGTAATAACGCCAAGCATTAAAAGATGAATAAACCCAATAACTAAGTTTCTGTGTGTATAAACTATTTGCGAAAACTCTGGAAACAATGCCAATAATTGCACGCCTATTTTTAAAACAAAACAGAAAATTGAAAACCTATACAGATATAAAACAAGTCTTGATTGTTGTTTTAATACCACAGAAAATTTCGGCTGGATTAATTTTAAAAAGAAATAACCCATTATAAGTTGAAGTATCGTACCAAAACCATTAATATAAAGTAGTAAATTATGAGGTGCAAACCATTGAATTGGTAATGCTAAAGTAAGTATGATTGATACAATTAATAGTTTGAAAAAAATCTTGAACAACTTTGAATCTTCAAACTTAAACACATGAAAAAATATAGCAATAACTGCTATTAAAAACCAACCGTTAAACTGAAAATGCAAAAAAAACTGTATCGCTATTTGATAAAATGCTGAAGCTTGCCCAAGCATAGACACTGCAGGACCTAAACACCACACACCAATAGTAGATATTAGCATAAACAACAATGAAGCTTTTAGTAATCTACGCGTAACGACTAATTCTGTTTTAAGATGCTTCCAAATAAGATAAACAAAGTAATAACTGCAAAAAATATGCAATGTTGAAAACGTTATGGAAACAGCCGCATACCCTTGAAACGGAAAACTAAGCATCATACCAATAACAGCACATTCGGTAATCCAAAACAGTGTTTTAAATATAGGCTTCTGTTCTGGTACAAAATAATGTACAATAAGCACATACAGCATTAAGTACAGCCAACCTAACATAGCAATATGTGAATGGGCATGTATTAAAAACCTATAGTTTATGTTGAGTTCTCCAACAAATATGTAACGTAGCATGAGCCCCAATAAAGCGGCTATTAAAAAATTAATCAAGCATGTAACGACATGTTTTTTTGACATAGTGATGTTAATTACGAGCTGTTAAAATTAAAAATTCCAGAAAGATTTATAAGCTTTCTGGAATTTTTAATTAATAAAACTAGATGCAACTATACTAACCAAATTGCTGCTCTAGCTTTACTGCCTTAGGGAATAAAATGTTATTTTCTAAATGTATGTGTAAGTGTAAATCTTGTTCAAATTCTTCCAACATAGCAAAGGTTACTTTATAAGTGTTACAAGCATCTGCTGGCGGATTATAATTATCTGTAAGTTCTGCAATTTGTCTAAAACGTTCGCCTTCGTTATCGTGTTCTTGCATCATCATTGCAATTGGGTTTTCAACGGTTCCAAACTGTGGAGATTGCACAGCGCCTTGCTCTAATGTAGCATTTACCATTTTTTTAACAAAAGGAAATAATATAAGTTCCTCCTTTTTCATGTGTGCTGCCAACTCTCCTGCCGATGCTGTAAACAGTTCGTTTATTTTTAATAATTCTGGATGACGCTCTCCGTGTACACGACATAATTTATCTAAAAATTGACGCAATACAGGAATTTTTTCTTCCACATAACGATGGTGTTTTTTTTCAATATAGTCAATTAATAAATCTAATGGCCACGATTTATAATCTATAGATTCTCCTCCCTTATTGTTTAAAACACTATGTAGTTCATCTAATAAAATATTGCTATCTATTCCTTTTTTTTCGCAAGCTTCATTTATAGATCTATTTCCATTGCAGCAAAAATCTATTTTGTATTTTGAGAAAACTGCTGCTGTTCTATAATCTTCGGCTACAAATTGCCCGATTTGTTTTTCTGAATCTTTTTGTAATGTTACCATGATTAATTATTTATATCGGATAAATTTATCCTATTTATATTCAAATTTTTTTTAAACTTTTAAAAATGAAGCACCCGATTTTATGTTTAGTGCCAATTCTTCTAAACTTGTGTTCTCTAGCATAGATTTTAATTCATCTCTCACTCCCTTAAACTTATCATGCACAGGACAAGGATGATTTTCATCGCATTTTTGTAAACCCAAACCACACCCATTGTATATACTATCTCCATCGATGGCATTAACAATTTGTGACAACTTGATTTTACTAATGCTGCTCCTGTCAATTTCAAATCCGCCATGCGCTCCTTTAATAGAACAAACAATATCATGTTTCACTAATGCTTGTAATATTTTAGCAGTAAATGCTTGGGGAGAGTCAATCTCTAAAGCTATTTCTTTAGGACTTACACGTTTACCTTCATAAGATTTTATTGCAATAAATATTGCTGCCTTAATACCATACTCACAAGCTTTTGAAAACATATAACTTCTCTATTTCTGTACAAAGATACAAAGATATTTTAATTAGGATAAATTTATCTTAATTAAATTTTAATAATGATTTTTAAACCAAACTTTTTGCCATTCTCTTTTTAAAATTAAAAACGTTACGTCTTCAGCTAATTTAAGAACATCTTCTCCATTTAAAGCTTTAACCGCTTTTTCAGGAACATCAATAATGTATAGTAAATTTAAGTATTCTGTAAATTTTTCTTGAATGAGTTTATAAACGGTTTCGTGTAATAGTAGTTTTAAACTTGTTGGTAAAATGTCTTCATGAAAATCTAAATCAACATTAGCCAATAAAAAATCTTTATTAAGTTGATTTACCAATTTATCATACAGATTTAATTGATTTGCTTCTTCAATTAAGTCATTAAAAGTAGTTGGTAATTGCATTATACGTTTCTATTCATTAAACTATTTCCAAAGTTTTTAAGAAGTGTTTTTTTATCATCAGAAATATTCAACGATTCTAGAACCAAAAATGCCTTTTTCGTATAATCTTCTATGGCTTTTTTTGTAGCTTCAGCAGAACCAGAGACTTTAAAAAGCTGTTTTACTACTTCTACTTTATTTTCTGATGCACCAGAATTACTAAATAATTTTTGCAATTGTGCTTTATCATTTTCATTTGAAAATTCAAGTGCTTTAATATACAAGTAGGTTTTTTTATTTTCAATAATATCGCCTCCAACTTGTTTGCCGAAGGTTTCGGGATTGCCAAAGGCATCCAAATAATCGTCTTGTAATTGGAAAGCAATACCTAAATTTTTACCAAACTCATAAATATTGTTTTGGTCTTCTGTAGAAGCGTTTGCAACAATGGCTCCCATTTTCATGGCAGCACCAACTAAAACAGCTGTTTTATATTCAATCATTTTTAAATATTCGGCAACGGTTACATTTCCTCTAGTTTCAAAATCTACATCGTATTGCTGGCCTTCGCAAACCTCTAAAGCTGTTTTACTAAACAGTTTTGCTAAAGCTTGAAACGTATTAGCCTCATAATTTTCAAAGAGTTGGTACGCCATAATTAGCATCGCATCGCCAGAGAGAATACCAGTGTTTACATCCCACTTTTCGTGCACCGTTTTTTGTCCGCGACGCAATGGCGCATCGTCCATAATATCATCGTGTACTAACGAAAAATTGTGGAACACCTCTATACTTAACGCAGCATTTAATGCTTTTTTGTAATCATTATTAAAAATATCAGCAGTCATTAATGTTAAAACGGGTCTCAGCCTTTTGCCTCCTAAACTTAGGATATACTGAATTGGATTATATAAGGTTTGAGGCTCTTTTACAGTTGAATATTCTTCTAAAAAATCAACAAACTCATTTTGGTATTTTTCTATTGAAAGCATCAAACAAAAATAGAGTAATTCATCATAATTAAAAACTTCAATGTAAAGGATATGTTAAAAAAAGATTAAAACTTAGGAAACTTTTTAGGTTTTTAAAGTTTCCTGTTGTAATTTTGCTGCCAATTATGAGAGATAAAATATTATTAGGAGCAACAGATTTGTTTTTAAACTATGGGTTTAAAAGCGTGACAATGGATGATATTGCTAATGCTTTGGGTGTGTCTAAAAAAACCATTTACCAACATTTTGATAATAAAACAAAACTAGTTGAGACTACTACACTTAACCTATTTGAATCTATTTCTTGTGGTATTGACCATATTTGTGCATTAGAAAAAAATCCGATAGAGGAAATTTATTGTATTAAACAATTTGTTATGGAGCATTTAAAAGATGAAAAATCGTCTCCTCAATATCAACTACAAAAATATTATCCAAAAATATTTAATTCGTTAAAAATAAAACAGTTTGAAGTCATGCAAACCTGTGTTACAGAAAACTTAAATAGAGGTATAGAACAAGGTTTATATCGAGATACTATTGATGTAGATTTTATAGCAAGAATATATTTTAATAACATGATAGCTATTAAAGACAAAGACTTGTTTCCTTTTAAAAAATTTTCAATGAATATGCTTATGAGTAATTATTTAGAATACCATTTACGTGGTATTTGCACTCCAAAAGGTCTAGATATATTAAATCAATTTATAACATCAAATCAATCATAAAAATGAAAAACAAACTAATATTAATTTTTAGTTTATTCTATTCTATTACTATATTCTCACAAGAGAATGTGCTTAGTTTTTCTTTACAAGAGGCTATAGATTATGCTATAGAAAATAATAGAACTTCAAAAATGGCAGCACTAGATATTAAAGCTGCAGAAAAACAGAAATGGGAAACCACAACTATTGGGTTACCGCAAATTAGTGCCAGTATAGATTATAATAATTGGTTAAAACAACAAGTATCTTTAATACCAGCAGAGTTTTTTGGAGGCAATGCTGGCGAGTTTGCCGAAGTTACTTTTGGCACGAAGCAAACCATGAATGGTACTGTTAAGTTAGAACAATTAATTTTTGATGGCTCTTATCTTGTTGGTTTACAATCAGCTAAAGTATTTTTAGAAATTTCAAAAAACGCAAAAGAGAAAACCAATTTAGAGGTTAGAAAAGCGGTTATTAATGCTTACGGAAATGTACTTCTTGCCGAAGAAAGTGTGAAAATTTTAGAACGCAATATTACCGTTTTAAAGAAAAATCTTCATGAAATAACTAAAATTTACGAAAACGGATTGGGTGACGAAGAAAGTGTAGAGCAGTTACAAATTACACTTTCTGGAGTAGAGAGCAACTTAAAAAATACATCACGTTTAAAAACTTTGGCATATCAAATGTTAAATATTACGTTGGGAACTGATTTAAATGCTAGCACCATATTAACGGATAATCTAGAAACCTTAACAGCACAAAATATGGTTTTAGAATTGCTTAATGCTGAAGAAAATATTGAAAACACTATTGACTATAAGATTTCTAAAAATGATGAAAAAGCCAAAACACTTCTTGTAAAACTTGAACAGAGTAAAGCACTACCAACTTTAAGAGGCTTTGTTAATGCGGGTTATTCTGGAAATAATGAGGATTTCGATTTTTTAAAGCATGACCAAAAATGGTTTGGCTCATCATTGTTAGGTGTAAGCATGAACATTCCTATTTTTAGCTCAGGTGGGAGGAGTGCAGCAACACAACGCGCCAAAATAAACCTTGAAAAAGCTAAAGAAACTTTAACTGAAACCGAACAAAAATTAAAGCTTCAAATAGCATCGGCAAAAAGTGATTATCAATTTGCTATTGAAGATTATGATAATAAAAAACAAAATTTAAATCTCGCTGAACGTATTGAACAAAAAAATCAAACCAAGTTTTTTGAAGGTATTACTACTAGTTTTGAATTAAGACAAGCTCAAACTCAATTATACACAGCGCAACAAGAATTTTTACAAGCTATGCTTGATGTAGTTAACAAAAAAGCGGCGCTAGAAACAGTATTAAATCAAATATGAAAATCAATCAACAAATCAGAAAAACACTAAACATGAAATATATTTATTCATTACTAATCGTTACACTTCTTTTAACCTCATGTGGAGAAGGCAAAAAGCAATCTGTTGAAGCTGTAGTTGCTTCAGATAACTTAGAAAATATCCGCTTAAAAAGAGCAGAAGTTGTTGTAGAGCAACAAAAAATTGCTGAACAATTAAAACAATTAGACAACAGAATTGCTGTTTTAGACACTACAAAAAAAGTGCCTTTAATTACAACATTTAAGGCAAAACAAGAAGTGTTTACACATTATTTAGAACTACAAGGTAATGTTAGTACCAAAAATCTTTTAGTAATATATCCAGAATTTAGTGGTGTACTTACCAAAGTGTATGTAAAAGAAGGACAACGCGTAAACAAAGGACAAATATTAGCAAAAATTGATGATGGCGGATTGAGTCAACAATTAGCACAAGCACAAATACAAACCGATTTATCTAAAACTACATTTGAGCGTCAAGAGCGTTTATGGAATCAGAAAATTGGTAGCGAAATCCAGTATTTACAAGCAAAGTCTAATTACGAAGCACAAGCACAAGCCGTAAGTCAAATAAAACAACAAATGGCGAAAACGGTTGTTAAAGCTCCATTTTCTGGAACTATAGACGATGTTATTACAGAACAAGGTAGTGTTGTTGGCGCAGGTCAATCGCAATTAATGCGTATTGTAAATCTTGATGATATGTATATTGAAACAGATGTGCCAGAAAGCTATATTACTAATGTAACGGTAAATAAAAGTGTTAAAGTAGAGTTTCCCATTTTAGGAAAAACTATAGATGCAAAAATTAGACAAGCAGGAAACTTTATTAATCCTGCAAACCGAACATTTAAAATAGAAGTTGCCATACCTAATAAAGATAAAAACATAAAACCAAACCTAACGGCTAAACTTAAAATTAACGATTATACAAGCGAGAATGCTTTATTAATTCCGCTAAGTATTATTTCTGAAAATGCTGAAGGTCAACAATATGTTTACACCATAATTGATAAATCAGGCAATAAAGGCATAGTAAAACGCGAAATTATTGAAACCGGTAGAACACAAGGTGATTATATTGAAGTACTATCGGGTATTGAAAATGATGAAGAAATTATTGACGAAGGTGCTCGTAGCGTAAAAGATGGTCAAGAAGTTAAAATTCTAACCAGTAATTAGTTTTTAGACTTTAGTTTGTAGAAAAATAATACTAAAAATTATGAAAGAGATTAAATTCAGTTTCGAAGATTTAAAAGTATATCAAAAAGCATTAGATTTTATTGATATTACATATAAGGCAACAAATAATTTTCCTAAAAACGAAGATTACGCTTTAAGCTCACAATTTAAAAGAGCATCAATTTCTATTGCATTGAATATAGCAGAAGGTTCGGGAGACACCAATGCACAATTCAACAGGTTTTTAAATATTTCCAATGGCTCCATAAAAGAATGTGTTGTCTGTTCAACTATTGCTAAAAGATTAAATTATTTAAGTGAAGATGATGACTATAATAACAGATTACGACTTGAAGAATTGTCAAAAATGACATCAGGTCTTCAAAAATATTTGAAGTCTAATGACAAAAACACTAACGCCTAAAGACTAACAACTAATGACAAATAAAAAGAAAAAAGTAGATAAAGAGTTTGGTTTATCCTCTTGGGCTATCAATAACAAAACGACTATGTATGTGTTGATTGCGTTGATATTATTCCTCGGAGCTAAGGCCTATTTTAGTATGCCTAGAGAAAGTTTTCCAGAGATAAAAGAAACCAAAATTTATATAAGCTCTATATACCCAGGAAATACTGCAGAAGATATTGAGAAACTTATAACAGACCCCATAGAAGATAAGCTTAAAACCGTAAGTAATGTGGTTGAAATTACCTCAACCTCGCAAGAAGATTACTCCATTGTTATTGTAGAGTTTGATGAAAATATATCTGTTGAAGCTGCAAAACAAAAAGTAAAAGATGAAGTAGACTCTGAAACTTCTGGTGAAGATTGGCCAACCTTTAATGGTGCTAAAGTAGAGCCTAATGTGTTCGATTTAAGTATGTCTGAAGAAATTCCTATTCTAAATATTAATATTTCTGGTGATTATCCTGTTGATAAGTTAAAAGAATATGGCGAATATCTTGAAGATGAAATTGAAAGCTTGCAAGAAATTAAACAAGTAGACATTAGAGGTGCTCAGGAAAAAGAAGTTGAAGTCGCTGTCGACATTTACAAAATGATGGCTGCCCAAGTAAGTTTTGATGATGTTATTAACACCATTAATAGAGAAAATATGACCATGTCTGCTGGAAATTTAATATCTAGTGGACAACGACGAACTATAAGAATTATAGGTGAAATTGATAATCCTAATGCGTTAGAGCGTTTTGTTGTTAAGTCTGAACATAACAACCCTATTTATTTAAGAGATGTTGCAACTGTAACCTTTAAAGACGAAGATAAAACCACCTATGCTAGAGAATTTGGCGAACCTGTAGTTATGCTAGATGTTAAAAAACGTGCTGGCAAAAATATGGTTGATGCCGCAGAACAAATTCAAGTTATTGTAAATGACGCCATAGAAAATGTTTTTCCACCTGATTTAAAAATAACGATATCAAACGATCAATCATCAAAAACTATTGGTCAGGTTGATGATTTAGTAAACAATATCATCTTTGGTATTATTCTCGTGGTTACCGTTTTAATGTTCTTTTTAGGATTTAAAAATGCCTTATTCGTTGGGTTTGCGATTCCTATGTCTATGTTTATGTCCCTTATGATTTTGAACATGTTAGGCTACACCATGAATACCATGATTCTTTTTGGATTAATTATGGGCTTAGGAATGCTGGTAGATAACGGTATTGTTGTAGTAGAAAACGTTTATCGTTTAATGAGTGAAGAAGGGATGAGCAGGGTTGAAGCTGCAAAAAAAGGAATTGGCGAAATTGCCTTTCCAATTATTATTTCAACTGCAACAACAGTGGCGGCTTTTGTTCCGTTAGGATTATGGCCTGGAGTTATGGGGCAATTCATGATTTATTTCCCAATAACATTATCAGTTGTTTTAGGATCATCATTATTTGTTGCTATTTTCTTTAACTCTGTAATGGTGTCTCAATTTATGACTACTGAAGATAAAAACATGCCATTAAAACAAATCATTAAAATATCAGTGATTTTTGGAGTTATAGGCTTATTGATTCTTTTATTTGGCGGAGCATATCGTGGTTTAGGTACATTAATGATTGTGACTGTTATATTGCTTTGGGTTTATAGGTTATTCTTAAGAAAATGGGCTAACGGATTTCAAAATAAAATCTTACCAAAATGGGAAAGTTTTTATGAAAAATCACTCCGTAAAGCTTTAAGTGGAAAAATGCCAGCAATTATAACTATAGGAACTATAATTCTTCTTTTTATTGCTTTTATGGGTTTTGGCGCTTCTGTTGGAAGTCAGCGTACAAAAGTAGAATTCTTTCCAGATAACACACCTAATCAAATTATTGTATATATAGAGTATCCTGAAGGTACCGATATTAAAAAAACTAATGCCATTACAAATGATATTGAAAAACGTGTTTATAAAATTATAAATGACCCTGTATATTTTGAAGGTGATTTCAATTTCTTAACTGAAAGTGCAGTATCTCAAGTAGGTGAAGGTGCTGGTAACCCACAAACCGATGGTGGTTCTGCTGCAGAAATGCCACATCGTGGTAAAATAACAGCAACCATGCGCGAATATAAATTTAGAAAAGGCGCAGATAGTAACGAACTCCTTAAAAAAATTCAAGAAGACTTAAAAGGAATTTATCCTGGAGTAAGTATTTCTGTTGAAAAGGATCCTGTTGGTCCTCCTGCTGGCTATCCGATAAACTTAGAACTTGAAGGCGAAGACTATTCACAACTTATTGCTACCGCAGAAAAAATGCGTGATTTAATTAACTCTAAAAACATTCAAGGTATTGATGAGTTAAAAATTGATGTAAATAAATCTAAACCAACAATGCAAGTTCTTGTTGATAGAAAAAAGGCTGGTGAATTAGGTGTTACTTCAGGACAAGTTGGGCAACAATTACGTAACTCTATTTTTGGTGCTAAAGCTGGCATATACAAAAAAGATGGCGAAGATTATGATATTTATGTACGTTTTAATGAAGAAAACAGATACAATACTAGTGCTATTTTTAATCAGAAAATAACATTTAGAGATATGGCATCTGGACAAATAAAAGAAATTCCAGTATCAGCTGTAGCAAAACACAATAACAACTCTGGTTTTAGTGCTATAAAACATAGAGATGTAAAACGTGTGGTAACGCTGTATTCTGCATTGGCACCTGGTTTTATTGATGCTAGGGCTATTGTATCTCAAATTGAAAACGAAACAAAAACGTTTATAGAAAACGAAGTAGCCGATGGTGTAAAAATTGATTTTACTGGACAAATTGAAGAGCAAGAGAAACAACAAAACTTTTTAAACGGAGCATTCCTTACTGGTTTGGGGCTTATATTTTTCATTTTAATTTTCCAATTTAACTCGGTTTCTAAACCAGGAATTATCATGCTAGCTATCTTTTTAAGCTTAATTGGTGTTTTTGGTGGCATTGTTATAACAGGAAGCTCTTTTGTTATTATGATGACGATGATGGGTATAATATCGCTCGCAGGAATTGTAGTAAATAATGGTGTTGTACTCCTTGATTATACACAATTACTTATTGATAGAAAAAAGGTAGAGCACAATCTAGAAGACAATCAATATATTGAAAATAACGAACTTTTAGAGGCTATAGTAAAAGGAGGAAAAGCACGTTTGCGCCCGGTATTGCTAACTGCAATTACAACAATTTTAGGGTTGATTCCTTTAGCAACTGGCTTAAATATTAATTTCTTTACATTGTTTAGTGAATTTGATGCCAATATTTATATGGGTGGAGATAACGTAATTTTTTGGGGACCATTAGCATGGACTGTTATATATGGCTTATTAATAGCAACGTTCTTAACCTTAATTGTTGTTCCTATTTTATTCTATTTGGCAACTAAATTTAAAATGTGGCTTTACAAAGACAGAGTTTACACAAATGAAAATCTTCTGTCTCAAGAAGCATTAATTATGAATAAAAAAGTAGATAAGTAATTTTAATTGACGACTAATTCGATTAATGGCAGAACCCCAGATTTTCTTAATTGAAAATTTGGGGTTTCTTATTTTTTAGATTACTTCCACTCAAAATCACCAGTTTCAACAGACCAATCATTTCCAAAAAAACCAGCACATTTAACAGCAGGCATCCCGTTTAACAAAACCTCATCGTCAAAAAGTAAAACATCAGGAAATGTAGTACCGTTTACTAAATAATGGTTCATATAAGCGGCTTTCATACCTTTGCTTCCTGTTGCAGTAACTACGCCAACACTCGCTTTATCGCTATCTTTTCTTGGCACAATAAAATACATGCCCCATTGGTTTCCAAATAGTGCTTTGCCATTAAAATTCACACCGTAATCCTTTACTTGAATAGGACAATCCTTTAAAAGTTTGTTCCAAGCCATATTATTATCTGCATTACCGTAAATCACAACATTCCTATCGGCATATTTCTTTAAAGAAAAATCGACATCTTTTACCATTTCAATATGTCCGTTAGCACGATACCAAAACGTTTCGGCATCAAATCGTGCTCTGTTGTAATACCATTCATTTTCGGTTGCAGTACCATTTGTAGCGTAAACAAAAACAACATTATTTCTAAAAGCATCTTTAAAACCACCATTTCTATGAGGTCCTTTTTCTTTTAAACTAGGAGATGATGTTATTTGCCATTTTTCATCGACTTTCTTAAAAAATACTTTTTTATCATTTTGAATTTCTAATGAAGTATCATCAATCTTAATACTTGTTTTAGAATCGTCTAAAGCTGAAAAATCAACTTCAATTAAAGCTACATTATTTGTTTTTAATTGATAACCATCTTCTTTTAAAAATTTAAAAGAACTAGTAACAAAAGATTTTTCTTGCTGATGAATCGTTATAAAATGAGACGATGCAGAAACCCCAGGCGAACCTGTAAAAAATTCATACTTTTTTATAGCGTTATCATCTTTAATGGTTCGCTGTTTAAAAAAATTGAAAATAGGATCCCAATCTACACTATGGTTTCCATACCAATGTGTGCCATCTGGATATTCGTAATACGTAAAATCTGGATGAAATTCACCCAAACGTTCGCGCATATCACGAGCAATATATGTTGGTACAACATTATCTATTTCACCATGCAGCACATAAACCCCATGATGTAAATAGTTGCGAATAAGTTGCAATGTTCTACTAGGAGTTCCAGCTCTGTGAATCATATTTTCAATTGCAGTTGGAACATGTTCCGTTGTCATTCGCTCCAATATTCTTGGGGTAACTCCAAAACGTTTTAATTGGTCTTCTGGCATATTTATCATCCTTTTTGTAAACCCATCTCTATACAAAAGTAAATCTGGATAGCCTGCACACGGTGCAATGGCAGCAAACTTATCGGGATAGGTTGCACCCAAATACCATGTACCATGACCCCCCATAGAATG
Organism: Wocania ichthyoenteri Th78; assembly: GCF_000789235.1. GTDB lineage: Bacteria > Bacteroidota > Bacteroidia > Flavobacteriales > Flavobacteriaceae > Wocania_A > Wocania_A ichthyoenteri. The sequence goes on along the minus strand of NZ_KN525716.1, from coordinate 2,171,117 downwards.
ACCCGTTAAATATACTTTTTTACTATCGGGTTTGTAAATACTTTTAGCATCTGCCAAAACTTCCAAAGCATCTATACGCCCCCAATCTTCCCAAGCAAAACCAAACGGACGACGATTAGTTGGTGCTATTAAATTACCCCAATCTTTTTTCTTATAAGCATTGGCTTGATTTACAGCTTCAACCGAAGCACCGTGTACTGATAAAAACAACGCCCCCTTTTGTAAATTTTTATCGCTTGACGGCGCTACACTATAATATTGAATACTGCCATCGACATTACTTTTAAGCGTACGTTTATGATGATTATACTTAGATTTTATTTCAATAGGAATAGTTACGGAGTTGATTTTCACTCCGCTTTTAGCATTCAAACTTAATTTTAAATCGGCTTTTACAAGTTGCTTTTCATCTAAAACAGAAGCGATTTTAAAAGGTACTTTTTGAATACTTAAAGGTGGAATATTAGGAATTCCGTGTGTTTCTACTTTTCCATTAATTTCAGATGTAATTGTGTGATTTTCAACCCAATTTTCAGACGTATTTATTACGCGAATAGCCCCTAAATAAGTGTGATCTTCTTCAACCAAAAGATCTGGTAAGGTTACATCTCGAGTTGTAAATTGTATAGATGTTTGCGGTGCAATTATTCGGGCTCTAATTCTTGGAAAACGCCCTACTTTCAACACGAATTTATTTAATCCTTTTTTTAATTTTAATGGAATTAAATTCCATCCAAAATCGTAATGATCGCCTTCATGTGGCAACCCATTTATCAAAATAAGCGAATGCCCCGAAGCTTCAAAAAGCACTGTTTTTTCGGTGTCAGACTGATAACTTAAATACACATAACTCGATCTTAAATTTCTATCATTAAAACTATTTGTAGTGTCTGTTGCAATGGTTTTCCATTTTAATTCACTGCCTGTAAAATCAATATCGAAAATATCGTCGTTCTCAGGCTCGTAATTGGGCTGCATTAAAAACCGACTAAAAACCTGGTCTTTAGGAAATGAGGATGAGTTAAACCTAAAATTCTGAATTTTTAAAGCTAATCCCGTTTTAAAAACGTGCAAAAGTTTCCCTTCTTTAATATCGTTAACTTTTTCTTTTCCGAAGTATTCAACAATATTTCCTGTGCGTTGCTGTGCTATTAAGGTTGATGACCCAATCATCAAAAATAGTAAGATGACGCTTGTTTTAATTCTGGTTAACTGCATTACAAATCAATTTAAATTTTCAATAAAATTAGGCATTTAATTTCATCTAAAAATATTTTTCGACCAACAACAACAAGTCACTAATAAAGAACTTTTAAAACTTTAAAAAAGACAGATAAAATTGGCCATGTACATTGTTATTTCTTTAAATTTGCACTTCAATTTCACTAGCATGTACAGAAGTCATAATTGTGGCGAATTAAACGCCTCGCATATAAATACAGAAGTTACCCTAGCAGGTTGGGTGCAAAAATCTCGCGATAAAGGGTTTATTGTTTGGGTAGATTTACGCGACCGCTACGGCATTACGCAATTGGTTTTTGATGAAGAACGCACCTCAAAAGAATTAATCGAGCGAGCTCAAAATTTAGGTCGAGAATTTGTTATTCAAGTTAAAGGTAAAGTTATTGAGCGTGCTTCAAAAAATCCGAATATGCCAACGGGCGATATTGAGATTTTAGTTTCAGAATTAAATATTTTAAATGAAGCGAAATTGCCTCCGTTTACTATTGAAGATAAAACCGATGGTGGCGAAGATATTAGAATGAAATATCGCTATTTAGATATTCGTCGTAACCCTGTAAAAAACAGTTTAATTTTTAGAGCTAAAGTCACTCAAGAAGTTCGAAATTACTTATCTAATGAAGGTTTTATTGAAGTTGAAACGCCTTATTTAATAAAGTCAACTCCAGAAGGTGCACGTGATTTTGTAGTACCAAGTCGAATGAATGAAGGACAATTTTATGCCTTACCACAATCGCCGCAAACTTTTAAGCAGTTGCTTATGGTTGGTGGCATGGATAAATATTTTCAGATTGTAAAATGTTTTAGAGATGAAGATTTACGTGCAGATAGACAACCAGAATTCACCCAAATAGATTGTGAAATGGCATTTATCGAACAAGAAGATATTTTAAATGCTTTTGAAGGTTTAACGCGACATTTACTTAAAGAAGTTAATGGTGTTGAAGTTGATAAATTCCCGCGTCTACTTTATGATGATGCGATGCGTTTGTACGGAAACGACAAACCAGATATTCGTTTCGGAATGCAATTTGGGGAGCTGAATGCTGTGACACAACATAAAGATTTTGGTGTTTTTAATAATGCTGAATTAGTAGTTGGTATTGCCGTTCCTGGAGGAAATAGTTACACCAGAAAAGAAATAGACAAATTAATAGATTGGGTAAAGCGTCCGCAAGTTGGCGCTTTAGGCATGATATATTCACGTTGTAATGATGACGGCACTTATAAATCTTCAGTAGATAAATTTTACAATCAAGACGATTTAGCAAAATGGGCAGAAATAACTGGCGCAAAAACAGGCGATTTAGTTTGTGTACTTTCTGGTGAAACCAATAAAGTACGTGCGCAACTTAGTGCGTTGCGTATGGAATTAGCAGAACGCTTGGGCTTAAGAAACCCTAAGATTTTCGCACCGCTTTGGGTAATTGACTTCCCTTTATTAGAATTAGATGAAGAAACTGGACATTATCACGCCATGCATCATCCGTTTACTTCTCCAAAACCAGGACAAATAGAATTATTAGATTCTAAACCAAGTGAAGTAAAAGCTAATGCTTACGATTTGGTGTTGAATGGAAATGAAATAGGGGGCGGCTCAATTCGTATTCACGATAAAACAACACAAGCCATAATGCTAAAACATTTAGGGTTTACAGAAGAAGAAGCTAAAGCGCAATTTGGATTTTTAATGGATGCTTTTGAATATGGTGCACCACCACATGGCGGATTAGCATTTGGTCTGGATAGATTGGTTGCCATTTTAGGCGGACAAGAAACCATTCGTGATTTTATTGCCTTCCCAAAAAACAATTCAGGACGAGATGTTATGATAGATGCTCCTGCTCCAATTGATGACGAACAACTTAATGAATTAAGCTTAAAACTTAATTTAAAATCATAACCAATTAAAATCCTGCAAATTGCAGGATTTTTTAGTAGTTTTATAAAATGCCTCTTACAACTAAAAGTCTGTTGCGCAAATTCTTAATTTGGAAATACAAACATATTTCCGAACGCCAGTTTGTTTATATGCTTAGCATTTTAGTTGGCTTTTTAGCTGGTATTGGTACCGTAACACTTAAAAATTTAACACACTACATTAGACTTCTTTTCGAATTAGATTTTTTTAACAACTACCAAAATTCATTGTACTTCATTTTTCCAATGATTGGTTTATTGTTAGTTTACATTATAAAACAAATCTGGTTAAAAAAACATATTGGGCATGGTATTTCTTCAACCTTATATGCCATTTCAAAATTAAACGGCATTATTCCTAGATATAACATTTACGCCGCTTTAATTACAGCACCTTTAACAGCAGGTTTTGGTGGATCTGTGGGCTTACAAGGTCCTGCAGTAAGCGTAGGTTCTGCTTTAGGGTCAAATGCAGCGCGGTTATTTCATATGAATACAAAAACTAGAATGCTTTTAATTGGGTGTGCTGCTGCTGGCGCTATGGCATCTATGTTTAAAGCACCCATAGCTGCCATCATTTTTGCTATAGAAATTTTTAGTTTAGACATTGCATTTGCATCATTAGTACCATTATTATTAGCCTCAGTTTCTGCTGTAGTAACATCTTATATGTTTTTAGGAACTGATGTTTTACTTCGTTTTGAATTAACAGATACTTTTGAAGTTAACGACATAGGATTCTATGCGCTTTTAGGTTTGGTAACAGCACTTGCTTCAGTATATTTCTCCAAAGTATTTTTTGCTATAACAAATTTTTTTAAGCAATTTAAAAGTCGCGCATTAAGGCTGCTTATTGGCGGATTAGCTATTGGTACCATGCTCTATTTTATTCCACCGCTTTATGGTGAAGGTTATGGTATTATGAATAACCTTTTAAAAGGTGACCACATAGCTGCGATTGGAACAACACCTTTTAATTTAGATTTATCTAACATCTGGCTTGTTATTGCGTTATTACTAGGCATTGGTGTATTTAAAGCCATAGCTATGACTACTACCTTTGGTGCTGGTGGTGTAGGCGGAGTATTCATTCCTACACTAGTAATGGGTAGTGTTTTGGGTAATGCCTTCGCAAAAATTATTAATAACTTAGGGCTAGATTTTCATGTATCAGAATCTAATTTTACCTTAATTGGAATGACTGGATTAATGGCAGGTGTATTACATGCTCCATTAACTGCTATCTTCCTAATTGCCGAAATTACTGGTGGCTACGAACTATTTGTACCTTTAATGATTGTGGCTGCCACATCATTTGCCATTACAAAATATTATGTATCGCACTCTATTTACACATTAAAACTTGCCGAACGCGGTGAGCTTATGACGCATGATAAAGACCAAAACGTTTTAATGGTTTTAGATATTGATAAAGTAATAGAAACCAATTTTATTATTTTAAAACCAGACATGAAATTAGGCGATATATTAAAAACAGCCGTTGCAAAATCCTCACGAAATCATTTTCCTGTAGTAAACGATAATCATGAATTTTTAGGTGTTATTAGATTAGATGATGTAAGACATATTATGTTTGATACAGAACTTTACGATACAGTTGATGCATCAAGTCTCATGCATGCCGACGCTGGTATTATTGATTACAATGATGATTCTATGAACGACATTATGACTAAATTCAAAACCAGCGGTGCGTGGAATCTACCCGTAGTTAAAGACGGAAAATATTATGGATATATTTCAAAATCAAAACTATTAACCGCTTACAGACAGCAATTAATTAATTTTACTAAATAAATCCTAGAGCTATTTAATTACCACATTCAAACTCACAATATACTTATGAAATATCTTATTCTAATCTTGTTTTTAGCAGCCTTTGGAAGCATTTTAGCTGGATTTTTTATAGACTCCATATACTCACAAAAATGTATTGGCTTTGGCGTAATGGGCTTATTTTTTATCGTGTTTCCATTATTTTCTTATTACCGTTGGAAAGACAAAAATGTACAAGACTATATGCTTACTAAAGAAAATCTTGATAAAATGCGCAAGCGCGAAGGCGATAAACGTAAATAATTTGGGCATTACCCGAAAAGGGTCGGGCTTTCACTACTCGCTTCCTCCCACGTCGGCGAGTTCAAACATGCCGTCCAATCCCTAATGCGTTATGTACGTCATTCTGAACTTGTTTCAGAATCACAGAACACATATAATGCGACCCCCTGAAACAAGTTTAAGGTGACGAAAATCAATTCAAATTCCGTTTTTCAATAAAAAACCGTTTTAAAATCTCAGAAGCTTCATCAGCTAAAACATCGCCTTTAATAATTGTTTTAGGGTGCAACTTAGTTTTCAAATTAATACAACCACGTTCTTTATCTCTAGTGCCATAAACAATATTAGAAATCTGACTCCAGTACAAAGCACCCGCACACATTTGGCAAGGTTCTAAAGTAACATACAACGTACAATTTTTAAGATATTTGCCTCCTAAAAAATTAGCTGCTGCGGTAATGGCCTGCATTTCGGCATGCGCAGTAACATCGGTTAACGTTTCGGTTAAATTATGTCCGCGAGCAATAATTTTATTATCAATAACAATGACTGCGCCCACAGGAATTTCGCCTTTTTCAAAAGCTACTTCAGCTTCCTGAAGTGCTTTTTTCATAAAATAAGTATCATCGAAGGGTTCTAGCATAAAAACAAAAATACGATTTCAAATGATAATGGTATCATTTTCAAATACTACATTTGTATCTTAATGAACAACTTTTTAAACACCATAAACTCCCCAAAAGAACTTCGTCTTTTAAAGCAAGAAGACTTACCTCAACTTGCAAAAGAATTGCGTGACTTTATAATTAATATTGTTGCCACAAAAGAAGGTCATTTAGGAGCGAGTTTGGGTGTAGTAGAATTAACTATTGCTTTGCACTATGTATTTAACACTCCTAAAGATCAGCTTATTTGGGATGTTGGGCATCAAGCTTACGGACACAAAATTTTAACTGGCAGAAAAGAAATTTTCGAAACTAATAGACAACTCAATGGCATAAGCGGTTTTCCAAAACGTGATGAAAGTAAGTATGACACTTTTGGTGTTGGGCATGCCTCAACATCCATTTCGGCAGCCTTAGGAATGGCAATTGCATCGCAATTAAAAGGTGATGACAAACACCATATTGCAGTTATTGGCGATGCCAGTATTGCTAGCGGAATGGCTTTTGAAGGTTTAAATCATGCTGGTGTTACCAATGCTAATTTACTCGTTATTTTAAATGATAATGCTATTGGTATCGACCCAAGTGTTGGAGCCTTAAAAATGTATTTAACAAACGTTAAAAAAGGCACTCAAAAACAAGACAATATTTTTGAAGCCTTAAATTTTGATTATTCTGGACCTGTTGACGGACATGACATTGATGCTATTATTTCAGAGTTAAGACGATTGAAAACAGTAAAAGGCCCCAAGTTTTTACATGTTATTACCACCAAAGGCAAAGGCTTAAAACAAGCCGAAGAAGATCAAGTAAAATATCACGCTCCTGGAAAGTTCAATGCTACTACAGGAGAACTAATTGCCAAATCTGAGGCTAGCCAGCAGCCACCAAAATATCAGGATGTTTTTGGGCATACTATTGTAGAGCTTGCTAAACAAAACAAAAATATTGTGGGTATTACGCCAGCAATGCCAACGGGAAGTTCTTTAAAGTATATGATGGCTGAAATGCCTAATCGTGCTTTCGATGTTGGCATCGCCGAACAACATGCGGTTACCCTTGCTGCTGGTATGGCAACTCAAGGATTAATTCCATTTTGTAATATCTATTCTACGTTTTTACAGCGTGCTTACGACCAAATAATACACGACGTGGCATTACAAAAACTCCCCGTAATATTTTGTTTAGACCGTGCTGGTTTGGTTGGAGAAGATGGCGCGACACACCACGGCGTTTTCGATTTATCATATTTAAGATGCATTCCCAATCTCATAATTTTTGCACCACGAAATGAGATTGAATTACGTAACATTATGCACACCGCACAACTTGGTTTAAAGCAACCCATTGCGATTCGGTATCCTCGTGGGCGTGGTGTTACCATGGATTGGAAACAACCGTTCTCTAAAATTGAAATTGGCAAGGGTGTTGCTCTAAAAAAAGGAAACAAACTTGCTGTTTTAAGTATAGGAACTATCGCAAAAAATGTTACTGAAGCCATTAAAGATTTAAACGTTTCGCATTATGATGTACGTTTTGTAAAACCTTTGGATGTAAACTTACTTCACACTATTTTTAAAACTCACGATACTATTGTTACCGTTGAAGACCATACTGTTAAAGGTGGTTTTGGAAGCGTTATTTTAGAGTTTGCTTCAGAAAACAATTATAAAAATACCATTAAAATATTGGGCATTCCTGATGCTTTTATTGAACACGGCAGTGTAGATGAACTTCAAGAGTTTGTTGGTTTGGATGTTGAGGGTTTATCCAATTATTTAAGAACACGTTTTTGCATTAGGGATTGAACGGCATGTTTGAAAGCCCGACCCTTGGGTAACGCCCAAATAATTCCCTTAAAAACTAATCCCTTTTATCTTCTTATAATCCAGTATCGCCTTACTATCGGATAGTAAAGACACGTAATAACACACGCTTGACAAACGGCTATATAAGCTTGAATTATTGGTTTCTAAAGTTTTAGGCAAGCCTTTTAAAATAAGTTTGTCGTAATTTGAAGCCGTATTGTTAAAGCTATTATTTACGGCATTTGTATAAGTGTTTAAAAGCGTGTTTATAACACCATAGCCAGCAATTTCTTTATCGATCACCTCTGTGGATTGGTATATGTTTTCGATACTTATTTTTATAATATCTTTTATTTGAGCTTCGTATTTACTTTTATCTAGTAGGGCGCAATCGAAATCGCCATTTAAAATAGTATCTTCGTGCTGCATAAAAATATCTACTGCTTCATTAATTAGCGTACCAATTGCCAATGCGCGCAAATACCCAACGCGATCTTCTTTTGTGGAAAGTGCATAATAGTTTTCGGGCTTAATGGTGTTTCTAATGATTTTTGATAAGTATTCTAGCGCAAATTCTTCTTGAATTAATCCTAGGTTTATACCATCTTCAAAATCGATAATGGTGTAGCAAATATCGTCTGCCGCTTCTACTAAATACGCAAGTGGATGTCGTGAGTAACTAACATCTGTATCGGAACGTTTTAGCAATCCTAACTCGTTTGCCACGTCTTGAAACGCTCCTTTTTCACTCTGAAAAAAACCATATTTTTTATCGGCTATATGCTTTGTTGGTTTTTTAGGAAGTGATTCTTTTGGGTATTTCATAAATGCACCAAGGGTGGCGTAACTTAATCGGATGCCACCTTCTCGTCCTGCTCTGCTTTCGGTCAGGATTTTGAATCCGTTAGCGTTCCCTTCAAAATCGCATAAATCTTGATATTCTTTATCAGTTAGTTGGCTTTTAAATTGTTTTCCTTCTCCTGTTTTGAAAAATTCGCCTATGGCTTTTTCCCCAGAGTGTCCGAAGGGAGGGTTTCCTATATCGTGAGCCAAAGCTGCTGCCGCTACAATGGCTCCAAAATCGTTAGTTTGATACCCATGAATACTTTGTAAATGCGGATGTTTTTCTAATAATCTTTGACCTACACGCCTACCTAAAGAACGTCCTACTACACTAACTTCTAAACTATGGGTTAAGCGAGTGTGTACAAAATCGGTTTCGGATAACGGGATGACTTGTGTTTTATCTTGAAGGCTTCTAAACTCTGATGAAAAGATAATGCGATCATAATCTACTTCAAAACCCAAACGGGTTTCATCTTGTTCTTTTCTTATGCGTTTATTAGTGTCGCCAAAACGTTTTAAGGATAGTAATTGTTCCCAGTTCATTTTAAATTTTTAAGAACAAGCAAGATAAGTAAATTCGATAAAAGCAAACCTAAAATTTGATAACATTACCGTAACATTTTAATCACTGTTGTTTAATATTTACATAACATTCTAAATATAGTTTATGGTTTTCTTTGTATAGAATTTATTGCGTTTATTTATGAGACATATTATATGTATTGCCATCTTTTTAGTAACAGCATTTTCTTTTGCGCAACATACGGGTTCTGTAACCGGATATGTATTAGATAACGAATCGAATAATGCACCTTTGATTTATGCAAAAGTTTTAATTAAAGAAACTGGATCTGAAGTTTTATCTGATGAAAAAGGTTTGTTTAAATTCGAAAACTTAAAAGACGGAAACTATACTTTAGTAAGTAGTTTTGTTGGCCATGAAACTAAAGCATTAGAGGTTCAAGTAGAATCTGGAAAAGCTATTAAAGTTAAAATATCTTTAGGAGCAAGTTCTGTTTCTCTTGAAGAATTAATGCTAACTTTCGCTAGTGCTGATAAAGAAAACACCTCACCATCTTTAAATAAATAAGTATTAATAATATGTAAATAAAAGTTTAAATATTTCATAAAAAGCGACTTTATCTTAAAAACGAAAGTCGCTTTTTTTTATTTCATATTCTTTAAAAATCAAAAGAATTCATGTTAAGAAATTGTTTTCAAATTAAGTTTTAAAGTATCATTCCATAACGTTTTCCTAACGCTTTTATTACGGTTGTTTAATCCTTAGGTAACCTCATCTTCACACACGCTACGTTTCTTTGCAGCAAGAAATTAAAAAACTAATGAGAAAAATAATACTATTATTTATACTGTTTATAACAACATTTTCATATGCCCAAAGTACAGGTTCGGTTATTGGAAAATTAACAGATAAAGAATACAACAATGAGCCATTAGCCTTTGCTAATGTTTTAATTAAAGGAACAACTACAGGAACAACCTCAGACTTTGATGGCTTATATACTTTTGAAAATTTAGATACTGGAACTTATACTTTGGTTTTTAGTTTTGTAGGTTACGAAACACAAGAAATAAGTGTAGATGTTATTGCTGGAAAAGCAACTGAAGTAAATGTAGTAATGTCTGCAAGCGCAGCTACACTAGACGAAGTTGTTATTACTACTACTACAAAACGTGAAAGTGAAACCGCACTACTTTTAGAACAAAAGAAAGCGGTTGAAATTAAACAAAGTATTGGTGCTGAAGAATTATCGAGAAAAGGTGTTAGCAATGCTGCTGGTGCAGTTGCTAAAATTTCTGGAGTATCAAAACAAGAAGGTTCAAGTAATGTTTATGTGCGTGGTTTAGGGGATAGGTATTTGAACACCACAATGAATGGTTTGTCGTTACCATCCAATGATGTAAGTAAAAAGAATATCGATTTAGATTTATTCTCTTCTGATGTTATTGAGAACGTATCGATTAGCAAAGCATACTCTTCAAAATTCTATAGCGATTTTGCTGCTGGAAATGTAGATATTTCATCAAAAGATTATAAGGGTGCTGGTTTCTTTGATTTTGGAATCGGCTCCGAAATTAACACCAATGCCATAGGTAAAGATTTTGTAAGAAGTGAAGGCACAGGTCATTTTGGGTTTTACAACAGATATGCGCATGATCCTTTTGCAGTTATTTTATCTCATGGATTCGATCCTGTTAACGCTGGCACGCCAATAAACACAAGTTTTGGTGGTGCTTTTGGGAAGTCATTTAATTTTGAAAACGGATCAAAACTTAGCTTTTACGCTACGGGTTCGTTTGAAAACGACTACCAATACAGAAAAGGATCTTCAATAGATTACACCAATGTTGAGAAAAAAGCTTTCGAGCAAGCCGAAGAATTTGAATACGGAACCACCACAACAGCAATGGCATCAATTATTTATAAAATTGATACTAGTAATACACTTAAATTCAACTCTTTATTTGTAAACAGCTCGTCAGATAAAATAGGATATTTTGGAATTGATGGTAAGGGAAGAAATAGAGATGCTATTGCCAATACAGACGAAGGTTTTTATCAGCAAAATATTCAATTTAATGAAAACCTCATTTATGTTAATCAACTTATAGGAGCTCATAAATTTGATAAGATTGATTTAGATTGGGGGTTCGGTTACAACTTTGTTAATGCGCATGAGCCAGATAGAAAACGTTTAAGTTTTGAGAACTATCAATATGCTTTAGATAATGACGCTAATACTAATACTATTTTTTATAGCAATGTAGATTTTGATAATCAGCGTTACTTTCAAGACATACAAGATGAAGAATTAAACGGTCGTTTAAACTTAGCTTACAAGCCTTCTGAAAACATTAAAATTAATGTTGGTTATAATGCGCGAACTAAAGAACGTCGTTTTGATAATATTAGATATGGTTACGATATTATTGATAATAGTGGTATTTCTGACGTTAATAATCTAAACAGTTTTTTCTCTTTAGATAACTTAAACCTATCAAGTAATGAAGGGACTTACGAAATTAAAGTTATTAGGCCTTATCCAAATTTAAGCAATACAAACAGACCAGGCTTATCTGAAAACACTTATAAAGGTAAATTAGATATTTACGCTGGTTTCTTAAATGCTGAAATTAATTTAGGTGACAAATGGCTTATTGTACCTGGTGTTAGAGTTGAATCTTTTAAGCAATATATTGAATACAACGTGATTAACTTAGGGGTTAATGGGAATGATAATATTGAAGCATCAGACGTATTGTATTTACCAAGTTTAAGTTTAAAATATGCATTAAACGAAGACCAAAATCTGCGTTTCTCAGCAAGTCAAACTATTTCTCTTCCAGAATTTAAAGAAGTTGCTCCTTTTGTTTACGAAAGTGTATCGCAGCGCATTGGTGGAAATCCAGATTTATTGGGACAAAAAATAGGAGAAACATATACTAATGTAAAAGATGTATCGTACTCTAAAATTTTAAACATCGATTTAAAATATGAGTGGTTTGTAACAAAATCTGAATTAATATCACTTGGTGCATTTTACAAGCAAATTAAAGACCCTATTAACCAAGTTGTAGCTTTTGATGCTACAGGAACACAACGTTTTTTCAGAACTGGAAAAAAAGCTCAAATCTATGGTATTGAAGCAGAAATTAGAAAAAACATAATTACTAACGAAGATGATAAATCAGAACTTTCGGTTGGATTTAATGCTACTTACATGCACACCGAACAAGATTTATACAAAGATATTGTTGGTAGCAATTTCAACGTAAGCTTTGTAAATAATAAAGAAGAACTACAAGGTGCTTCGCCACTAATTGTTAATGCAGATATTAACTATTCGCCAATATTTTCTGAACACTATAAACCCAACGCAACCTTATCATTCTCTTACTTTTCAGATAGAATTGACGCATTAGGCTCTGGGCAATTAGGAAATGTAATTGAAAAAGGCATTCCAACTTTAGACTTCATATTAAAAAATAAAATAGGCGAAAAATTTGAAATAAACTTAGCTGCAAAAAACCTTTTAAATCCTAGCGTAAAATACATTAGAAAAACAACACAAGGCGATATAGTAGTTACATCTCCTAACGGAAAAGATGTTTCAAATTATAAAAAAGGAATGAACATAGGATTACAATTAAAATATAAATTTTAAACACAATTAAAAAACAAATAAAAATTAAACTTAGAAACGATGAAAAATAATTTATTATTAGGATTAGCAATTACGACATTGCTTTTTAACTCTTGCTCAACAGATGATACTGCAGCCATTAATATCACTGATAATAGCGTAACAAACAACACAACTACCAACAATGGTGGTGGTACAGGAAACACTGATGAAGAAATTGCAATTAGTGCCGCTGAATACTCTTCAGACTTAATATTGGAAGCTAATAGAACTTACACTATAAGTGGTCCTGTAATTATGACTGACGGCGCAACGTTAACCATTAACGAAGGCGTTATAATTAAAGCTGTTGCTACTGGGGCAGACGTTTATATTGCTATTTCGCAAGGAGCAAAAATTATAGCGAATGGCTCAGCTACAAAACCTATTGTAATGACGTCTGGAAATGCAAACCCTGCTGCAGGACAATGGGGCGGATTAATACTATTAGGAAAAGCACCTATTAACTCTGTTACAGGTAGCGCAACATCAACTTCAGAAATTGGAAGTTTGCCTTACGGCGGAACAGATGCTGCAGACAGTTCGGGTGTTTTACGCTATGTACGTGTTGAATATTCTGGAGGTGCAGCTGATGGCTCTTCAGAAAACAATGGATTTTCTTTTTACGGTGTTGGTGCAGGAACAACTATTGAATATATTCAAGCCTATGAAGGTGCTGATGACGGCATTGAATTTTTTGGAGGAACTGCAAAAGTATCGTATGCAGTTGTAATTAATTGTCAAGATGATTCTATAGACTGGACAGAAGGTTTTGCGGGCTCTATTACTAATGCTTATGTTAAACACGGAGCAGATCATGATAAAGGTTTTGAGTGTGATGGCTACAATACAGATATAGGAAATCTTTCTAATCCTAAATTTTGGTCTAAACCTACGGTAACTAATGCAACAATTGTTGGTTTAGGTGCTTCAACAGGAAATGAAGCTATTAGATTAAGAGCAGGTACTCAAGGTGTTTTTGACAATATTTTAATTGAAGGTTTTGAAGAAGGTTTTGATCTTGATGGAGATGCTGGGGCCGATAGCGATAACCCAACTGGTACTGGAGTAATTAATGGCGATTTAAATATTACAAACGTAACCTTTACAGATGTAACTACAAAAATGAAAAACGATACTGGCGATACTTTTACTGAAGCAGATTTTATTACTGGTGATGGTAACGGAACCGGTACAGACTACACAACTTGGGGAGCAAGCTGGACAGTAGGAAACTAATCAAACATTTTAATTCATAAAAAAAGCATCCTAAATTTAGGATGCTTTTTGTTTTAACTTGTATTTTTTTATAGTGAAGCTACATTTTTAGTGTAATCAACTTCTTTCAAAGCTCCATCTATTAAATAAATCCACTTGCCGACTTTTTTTCCATTATCATAATTTGCAGAAACGATTTTTTTACCTGCTGTGTTAAAGCTTAACCATTCACCTTGTAATTTACCATCTACTGTGTAAGAACCTGTTTGGCTTACAACACCATTGTCATGATAATAAACAACATCAATTAAGTTTGTGTCTTTGTTAAGTTTTAAATCTCTCTTTTGCTTGTCTTGAGCAAAAGATACCACAGTAATTAAAAAGGCAAAAACAAATAAAATTGATTTCTTCATAATTATGGGGGTTTAAACATTATACTTCAAATATACAAATTACATAACATTAAAGCAATCATAAATTAACGTTAGCTTAACATTAAAAATATAAAGACTTTAAAATCAACACATTACAATCTTATTACTTGTAAAGATTTAACATTGGAAAGCTTAATAATTAATTAATACTAAGGTTACATTCACATCAACTTAAACCATGATATTTGCCATGTCTTAAGACAAAACAATTAGTATTTCATATAATCTATTAGTTTTTGTCGACTACATTATTATGATTTCTAATGAGGCTGCCTTAGGCCAAGGCAGTCTTTTTTGGTTAAAATTTAATCATTAGGAAACATTAAGTTAACATTGATTTTAGTTCTTTGCAGCGACAAAAACTAAAACATTATAATGAAACTTAAAATTACGTGTATTGCACTCTGCTTTTTTGCAATATTATTATCTCATTCGCAAGAAGTTAAATCTCCCAAATTTGGAAAAGGTCTTTTTAACCTTGTAGGACAAGACAGTAGTTGGACCATGAAAATTGGTGCCAGAATGCAATTTTTAGCTATTTCTAATTGGGAAGATGGGCAAAATAACGAATCTAATTTTTTAGTAAGACGTGCGCGTTTAAAATTTGACGGTTACGCATTTACACCTAAACTTAAATATAAATTAGAGCTGGGTTTATCTAACAGAGATATTTCAGGAGCTTCACAATTTTCAAGTAATGCACCTCGATATATTTTAGACGCTGTAATGAAATGGAATTTTGCTCCAGGTTTCGAGCTTTGGTTTGGTCAAACTAAACTTCCTGGGAATAGAGAACGTGTTGTTTCATCAGCAAACCTTCAACAAGTAGATCGTTCTCTTTTAAACAGTCGTTTTAATATTGATAGAGATTTAGGCGTACAATTAAGACATAAATTTAACTTGTCTGATAAATTTGTTGTAAAAGAAATCCTTTCTATCGCTCAAGGCGAAGGAAGAAATATAACTACTGGAAATTTAGGCGGTCATCAATATACTGGTCGTGTAGAATTATTACCTTTTGGGAACTTTGCAAGTAAAGGTGATTATTCTGGTTCTGATTTAAAAAGAGAACAATTACCAAAATTAGCTTTAGGCGTAAGTTACGACCACAATAATAACGCGGTTAAAAATAGAAGTAACCAAGGCTCTTATATGATTAATGATACTGGTTTTTACGAAACTAATATTAACACACTTTTTATTGATGCCATGTTTAAGTACAAAGGCTTTTCTTTTATGGCAGAATATGCCGATAGAGATGCTAAAGATCCTTTTGCTAAAAACTCTGATGGTTCTTTAACAGGAGACGAAGTCCAAGTAGGTAAAGGTTTAAACTTACAAACTGGATATTTATTAAAAAACGATTGGGAGATTTCTGGACGCTACACGAATATAGAATTAGACCAAAACATTACGAAAAAAAATCCTGAAAGTCAATATACATTAGGAGTTTCTAAGTACATTGTTGGACATAGTTTAAAAATTCAAACCGATATAAGTCATTTAGAAGTAAAAAATGGAAACAATGAATTAATGTGGCGATTACAGTTCGATATTCATTTTTAAAACATAACAATTAGATAACATTATAACTCAAAAGTCTAAAGATATTTGCAAACTATTTTAAATTAAATTATGGAAAATATATACTTATATATGATTATTGCCCTAGCCCTTTTAGCCATTGCTGATTTGGTTGTAGGCGTTAGTAATGATGCAGTAAACTTTTTAAATTCTGCTATAGGCTCTAAAGCTATTTCCTTTAAAACTATTATGATTGTTGCCAGTGTTGGTGTTGCAGTTGGAGCAGTGTTTTCTAGTGGTATGATGGAAGTAGCAAGAAAAGGGATATTTAACCCTGGAGAATTTATGTTTGATGAAATCATGATAATTTTCATGGCAGTAATGATAACAGATATTCTTTTATTGGATTTTTTCAATTCTGTGGGTATGCCAACTTCAACTACCGTTTCTATTGTATTCGAATTATTGGGTGCTGCAGTTGCTATGGCGTTAATTAAAATTGGTGCCGATGGCGGTAGTTTTAGCGACGTTGTTAATTATATAAACACATCAAAAGCGTCCCAAATTATATTCGGAATCTTACTCTCAGTCGTCGTCGCCTTTTCCATTGGTGCCTTTGTGCAATGGGTTTCAAGATTATTATTATCTTATAATTTTGAAAAGAAAGCATCTTGGGTTGGTGCGTTATTTGGTGGTTTAGCATTAACGGCTATTACTTACTTTATTTTTATGAAAGGATTAAAAGGTACATCTTACGCTAAAGAATCGTTTAATATTCTTGGTGGCGAAACGATGAAAGACTTTTTAGAACATCAAGTATTATCTATTGTTTTAGTAAGTTCTGTTTTTTGGTCATTATTATCTTATGTGCTAATTAGTTTTTTTAAGACTAATATTTACAAACTAATTATTATAGTAGGCACATTTGCTTTAGCCCTAGCTTTTGCTGGTAACGATTTAGTAAACTTTATAGGTGTACCAATAGCTGCTTACAATGCTTATGAAGCTTGGAGTGCTTCCTTTTTAAGTACTGGCACTTTAGCAACAGAGTTTTCTATGGAAATACTTGCCGAAAAAGTACCAACAAACAACTGGTTACTATTAGGAGCAGGGATGGTTATGGTATTAACATTATGGTTTTCTAGCAAAGCCAAAGATGTTGTAAAAACCTCTTTAGACTTGGCAAGTCAAGGTGAAACAAAAGAACGTTTTCAACCTAACTTTATGTCTCGTGGATTTGTAAGGTCTGCAATGTTAATGTCTCAAATGTCGGCTTACATGTTACCTAAATCATGGCAGGATAAAATTGAAAAACAATTTGAAGCTCCAACAGTTAAGGTATCAAAAAACAAAGCAAAAGACCTACCTGCTTTCGATTTAGTAAGAGCTGCTGTTAATTTAATGGTTGCGGCAGTATTAATTTCTATAGCAACGTCTTATAAATTACCTTTATCTACAACCTATGTAACCTTTATGGTGGCAATGGGTACATCTTTAGCAGATCGTGCTTGGGGTGCAGAAAGTGCTGTATATCGTGTTGCTGGTGTATTAAACGTAATTGGCGGTTGGTTTTTTACTGCCTTTAGTGCTTTTACTGCTGCTGCTTTAGTAGCTTACTTATTAAATTTAAACATAAAAGTTATGTTTCCTATTTTATTATTAGCTGCAATTGGCTTGTTAATAAGAAGTACGGTAGCGCACAATAACAAATCTAAAGAAGTTGCTGCAGAAGATAGCCTGAAAAAAACAGGGAGTAGCTCAGTTCAAGGTGTTATTCTAGAAAGCGCAAGTAACATTGCTAATGTTGTAAAACGTGGAAATAGAATTTATAGTAATGCTGTAAAAGGCTTAGCTAAACAAGATTTAACATTACTTAAAAAGAACAAAAAACAAGTTAGCAAGTTAGCAGCTGAGGTTGACGAGTTAAGAGATAATATTTTCTATTTTATTAAAAATTTAGACGAAACAAGTTTACGCGCTAGTAGTTTTTATATAAACATTTTGGGGTATTTACAGGATATGACACAATCTTTAGAATACATTTCGAAAGTGAGTCATAAACACATTAACAATAACCATAAAAAACTTAAGTTTAGTCAAATTAAGGAGTTAAAAGAAGTTGATGAAGCGTTAGAAACATTATTTAATGATACTAAAGCCGCTTTCGACTCACATTCTTTCGAGCAAATAGGAGAAATTATTACTCGCAAAAAAGAAGTATTTGCTTTAGTAACCGATAAAATTGCTAAGCAAGTTGCAAGAACTAGAACAGAAGAATCTAGCCCGAAAAACACAACTTTATATTTTAGTTTATTATTAGAAACTAAAGATTTATTAACAGCAACAATGAATCTTTTAGAAGAGTATTATAATTCCCATGATGCCTCCGTAGAACCTGCAACCATTAATGTTATAGATGAGACCATAGAACATGGAGGTTCTTCAAATAATGATAAAAAATAAACATTAAGATTTTCAATATTAAAAACCATCTCATTTAGAGATGGTTTTTTTATTATTTCAAGTCTCTATTTTCAATGAGAGTATCCTTTTTACCATAAAGGAGTTCAGCAATTTCAATTAATTTATTTATAATATCATTTACATTGGTATAATCATTAAATAATGACGACGCCATTTCTGCCGTTATTAAATTTTTTCTTATTAATTTATCTATAGATTTATTACTATGTCTAATATTTGCTTTTGCTTCTTTTTTTAATTCTTTAAGTTTAAGCGCATAGTCTTCATAATCAGCTTCTGTTCTAAACAAATATATAACTCGTAATACTTTTGTTAGTTTTTTTCTGAAACCGTTATACTCATTCTGCATATACTTATTATCTGATGCAGAAGCCATCGTAATATTTTTGTTTAGTTCTTTAACTTCTTTTACGATTTCAACCATTTTTCTATTTGCAATTTTAATATCAGAAACAGTTTTAGTTTGCTTCTTATTTAATTTTAGATCACTTTGTGCTGTGGCTGCGTATCCAATTATCTCACCATAAATAATTTTTACTTTTGTATAGTATAACTCTTCAACATCAGTTTTAAAATCTATATTAGATTTTTTTATAATCTTTTTTATTTTTTCATCAGATTTTATGTCCTCTCTATGAATATTTAAAGCATGTGCTACAATTTCAAAAATACTATTCTTATAAAGATATTTCGATTCGTTAATTAATGCCGAAATTGCTGCCGCAGGAAATTTCAATACTGCTGAGTTTAAATATTTTGGCTCATCAACATCTTTATCTGTGTTTGGTTTTTCTTTAACTACCCTTAATAGTAAGCATTCCAGTTTTTTAATAAAAGGTATCATCACAACCACTCCTATAACATTAAAAATAGTATGAAACAATGCTAGTTTTAGTGTGTAATTATTATTTGCTATTTGCATAACTTCAGATAAATTATTAACTAATCTAGCTAAAGGAAAAATAAATGCTACAGCTATTAACCCCGTTATAACATTAAAAATAAGATGTGCTCCAGCTAATCTTCTGCCAGCTGCATTAGAGCTTAAAGATCCTAAAACAGCAGTAATTGTAGTGCCAATATTTGCCCCAATAGCTAATGCTAGGGCATTTTCGTATTCTATTTGTCCAGCCGCTAAAGCCGTTAAAATTAAAGCTAAAGTAGCACTACTAGATTGTAAGATAGTGGTAATAATTATCCCCAATCCTGAGTAAATAATTACGCCTAAAAATCCTGAAACTGCATATTGAGATAAATCAAGGTAGTCTTTAAAAACATCAAACCCCTCTTTCATGTAATGAATACCTAAAAAGAAAAAACCTAAACCAGCCAAAACATTCCCAATACCTTTTAGCGTTGGTTTTTTTTGAAATGAGAAAATTATTCCAAAAATTAGCATGGGCATTGCTAATGCAGAAACCTTAATTTTTAATCCAAACCCAGCCACTAACCACGCTGTAACTGTAGTTCCAATATTAGATCCAAATATTAACCCAATGCCTCCAGCTAAAGTGATTAATTCTGCACTAATAAATGAAATAGTAATAACCGAAACTAACGAACTAGACTGAATTAAAGCCGTAATAAAAGCTCCTGCAGTAATACTTTTATAAAGTTTGTCGGTTGCTTTTTTTAATATATTTTGAAGCGGCCCTTTAGTGAAAGTTTTAAACCCTTCTTCTAACATAATCATCCCAAAAAGTAAAATTGCAACACCAGCCGAAATAGTTTTAAAATTTGGATTTAAGAAAAGGAGAACAGCTAGCACGATTAAAAGCACAAAGAATGTTGTTTTTCTAATCATGTATGCTATAATTTAGTTTGTCGATAATAAATATTTAAAGATTTTGTTAAATTAATTTATTCTGAATTTAAAACCAAAAAAGAAGTTTTAGTATTTTAGATAAGCTTCAAAAAAAACTTGTATTTTAACACAAAAAACATGCGAATTTTATTCACTACTTTTCCTTTTTTGTTGTTAAACCTAATATCCTTTAGTCAACAAATAACTGGATTAGACCTACTTGACAAGAGTATTAAATATCATGACCCAAATAATTCATGGAAAACATTTAACGATACGTTAAGCGTTGCCATGGAAACACCAAATAATTCGAATAGAAACTCAAAAATCATTATTAATTTACCCGAAGAACAATTCTATTTAAAAACCGAAAAGGATACTTTAGTAACCGAATACAATTTAAAAAAAGATGAATGTTTGATTACTTTAAACGGAAAAATGAATTTATCGGATCATGTGCTTAAAACTAATAATTTAAGTTGTGATAGGGCAAATCTTTATAAAAATTACTACACCTATTTATACGGATTACCAATGAAACTTAAGGATGAAGGCACTATAATTAATGATAATGTTGAACGCAAAACATTTAAAGGAAAAGATTATTTAGTTTTAAAAGTAAACTACGATTCTGAAGTTGGAAAGGATGTATGGTATTTTTATTTCAACCCTAAAAACTACGCTATGGAAGTCTATCAATTTTATAAAACGGATGATAAAGGAGCTATTAAAAAAGATAGCGGAGAATATATTTTATTGACAGAGGAAGAAATTATAAATGGTATAAAAATGCCAAAAAATAGAGCTTGGTATTATAATAAAAATGATGATTATTTAGGTACAGATATTTTAGACTAAGGTTATTTACTCTCCAATATCTTCATTCCATAATTCTGGGTTTTTTGAAATAAAAGACTCCATTAAATCGATACAGACTTTATTACTTACAACTTCTACAGTTACACCACGAGATTTTAATAAGGCTTCATCGCCTAGAAACGTTTTATTTTCACCAATAACAACTTTTGGAATGCCGTATAACAAAATAGCTCCAGAACACATCGAGCAAGGAGATAATGTGGTATACAATGTGCATGCCTTATAAACATTTGCTGGTTGTCGTCCTGCGTTTTCAAAAGCATCCATTTCGCCATGTAATACTACACTTCCGTTTTGTATTCTTTTATTATGGCCTCTACCTATTATTTTGCCTTTGTAGGTTATAACAGAACCAATAGGAATGCCGCCTTCACTCAACCCTTTTTTTGCTTCTTCAATAGCTGCTTCTAAAAATTCATCCATTTGTTGTTGTAAAGTTCAAACTTATTCTATTTCTTGTACTACTCCAATTTGATCTAATTCATTTTGGGCATTCTTTTTGGCTTTAAATTTTTTCTCATCTACAACATATGTATTTGACATTGAATCGTGCCACCCTCTTCCTTCTGCTCCTAAAAATGAAAAAGCGTCGAAAGGAATTAATCTACATAAACTGCGTAAAACAATATCTGATGCTTTTGGTTTCGATCCGTCTTCCATAACCACCAATGTTTTTGTTATATACTTTCCTACTGTTTTACCTTTAAGTATAATTTCAGCAATCATATAAAAAATAATAAAGACTATACTTGTTAGCAATCTATCCATTAGTGTACCCATATTTTCAATATCATATAAAAGTTTATCAAAAGCTGTAGTATCTGTAAAAAAAGAATAAACAATAACTCCAATAAGAAAACTTAAACCAAATATT
The DNA here is from genome assembly GCF_000789235.1 of Wocania ichthyoenteri Th78. Taxonomy (GTDB): domain Bacteria; phylum Bacteroidota; class Bacteroidia; order Flavobacteriales; family Flavobacteriaceae; genus Wocania_A; species Wocania_A ichthyoenteri. The sequence goes on along the minus strand of NZ_KN525716.1, from coordinate 2,149,135 downwards.
AAAACATAAAATATAATTTTATCAATAATGTAATTTGCAAAACGGTTTCCTTTAGTTGCATATAAATCTGGAGTAATTCTAAAATTTTGATTATTCATAAGTAGTTGGTTGGTTAAATTAAAGTTTAAAAATAGTTTTTTTAACTAATATGCCACAAATAAAAAAGCACCTCTTTCGAGATGCTTTTAAAAATTTGGGGTTCCCTCTTTCGAGGGAACTACCCAATAACTGATTTAAGATCCACACATTAAACAATCGTCTCCTTCTGCAGCTTTGGCTTGAGCAATGAGTGCTTTCATTTCATCAGCACTCATAGGTTCAACTTCTACTTCTGACTTATTTTGTTGTGCAAATTTAGCGGCATTTTGTGCTGCTAATTTCTTTTTCTTAGCCTCTTCTTGTTGTTGTGTAACAACACTATTAATCTCTACAGTTTCTGCAACTGGTTCTTCTTTCTTTTTAGTATCTAAAGTAAACTTAATAGCATCAACAGCAGATTTTGTTCTTAAATAATACATGCCTGTCTTTAAGCCACTTTTCCATGCGTAAAAATGCATTGATGTTAATTTAGCCATAGTCGCACCTTCTAAGAATAGATTTAAAGATTGTGACTGATCTATAAAATATCCGCGTTGACGAGACATATCTATAATATCTTTCATGCTTAGCTCCCAAACGGTTTTATACAAGTCTTTAATATCTTGAGGAATAATATCGATATGTTGTACAGAGCCATTTGCTCTCATAATGGCTTGCTTTAAATTATCATCCCAAAGACCCAACTCTACCAAATCTTCTAATAAATGTTTATTAACTACGATGAACTCACCAGATAACACACGACGGGTATAAATATTAGACGTATATGGTTCGAAACACTCATTATTCCCAAGGATTTGAGACGTTGATGCTGTTGGCATTGGAGCTACTAATAAGGAGTTACGAACCCCGTTTTTAATTACTTGCTTGCGTAGTTTTTCCCAATCCCAGCGTCCGCTTAATTCATCATCTTTAATATTCCAAAGGTTATGTTGAAACTCACCTTTACTTATAGGCGAACCTTTGTATGTTTGATAAGGGCCATCTTCTTTTGCCTCTTCCATACTTGCTGTTACCGCAGCGAAATAAAGCGTTTCAAAAATTTCTTGATTTAATTTTTTAGCGGCATCACTTGTAAAAGGCATACGCAATTGAATAAAGGTATCTGCCAATCCTTGAACACCCAATCCAATAGGGCGATGACGCATATTAGAGTTTTCAGCTTCTTTTACAGGATAGTAATTTCTATCGATTACTCTGTTCAAGTTTTTAGTGACACGTTTAGTTATACGGAATAATTCTTTATGATCGAATTCTCCATTTTTAACAAACATTGGTAAAGCAATTGATGCTAAATTACAAACAGCAACCTCGTCTGGAGATGTGTATTCTAAAATCTCTGTACATAAATTTGACGAACGAATAGTTCCTAAATTTTGTTGATTAGATTTACGGTTTGCTGCATCTTTATACAACATATATGGTGTGCCTGTTTCAATTTGAGATTCTAAAATTTTCTCCCAAAGCTCACGTGCTTTAATTGTTTTACGTCCTTTTCCTTCGGCTTCATATTTAGTATACAACGCTTCAAAAGCTTCACTGTGTACTTCGTCTAATCCTGGGCATTCGTTAGGACACATTAAAGTCCACTCGCTATCTTCTTGCACACGTTTCATAAATAAATCAGATGTCCACATCGCATAAAATAAATCACGTGCACGCATTTCTTCTTTTCCGTGATTCTTTTTTAAATCCAAAAAATCAAAAATATCGGCATGCCAAGTTTCAATATAAATAGCAAAACTTCCTTTACGTTTTCCGCCACCTTGATCTACATAACGTGCTGTATCGTTAAATACTTGCAACATAGGAACAATTCCGTTTGATGTACCGTTTGTTCCAGCAATATAACTACCTGTGGCGCGAACATTGTGTATTGCTAACCCAATTCCTCCTGCAGATTGTGATATTTTTGCCGTTTGCTTTAATGTATCGTAAATACCATCAATACTATCTTCCTTCATTGTTAAAAGGAAACAAGATGACATTTGCGGTTTTGGTGTACCTGAATTAAATAAGGTTGGTGTAGCGTGTGTAAAATATTTTTTAGACATTAACTCGTAGGTCTCAATAGCTGAATCTAAATCATTTAAATGAATCCCTATTGAAACACGCATAAGCATGTGTTGCGGACGTTCAGCAATTTCTCCGTTAAGCTTTAAAAGGTAAGAACGCTCTAAAGTTTTAAACCCAAAATAGTCGTAACCAAAATCGCGGTTATAGATAATTGTAGAATCTAATCTATCTTTATTATCCATAATTACTTGGTAAACCTCATCAGATAACAATGGTGCTTTTTTATTGGTTCTTGGGTTTACATAGGTGTAAAGGTCTGTCATCACCTCACTAAATGTCTTTTTTGTGTTTTTGTGTAAATTAGAAACCGAAATTCTAGCTGCTAAACGTGCATAATCTGGGTGTGCAGTCGTCATGGTTGCAGCAACTTCTGCAGCAAGATTATCAAGCTCGCTAGTAGTAACACCATCGTACAGCCCTTCAATTACACGCATTGCTACTTTTAAAGGATCTACTAATTCGTTTAATCCGTAACATAATTTCCTTACTCTAGCGGTAATTTTATCGAACATTATTTGTTCTTTTCTGCCGTCTCTTTTTACTACATACATAATTTTTACACGTTTTTAAGTTTCTTTCTGAACCACCAAATTCAGAAAAATGGTTAGTTATTTATTCTATAGTTCAAGGCTAGTGGTTAATTAGCCTTAAAATAGTTCTCTTTAATAGTTAATTATTTATTGAAAATCGTTTTTCTCTATGAATTTAAGAGATTACGAAACCTTTTTATTGTTGCTTGCTTTCTTAATTAAAAGTCGGCATCAAAACTAAATTTATCTTTGTCTTCTTCTTTATTAAGAACACCTGCTTTTTGATATTCAGACACGCGTTTTTCAAAGAAATTAGTTTTTCCTTGTAAAGAAATCATATCCATAAAATCAAAAGGATTTGTTGAGTTGTAAACTTTATCGCATCCAAATTCACCCAACAATCTATCAGTTACAAACTCTAAATATTGAGTCATTAATTTAGCATTCATACCAATTAAACTTGCTGGAAGTGATTCGGTAATAAATGAGCGCTCAATATCTAAAGCATCTGTTAATATTTTAGTGATTCTTTCTTTTGGCACTTTGTTTACAATATGGTTTTGGTGTAAGTGCACGGCAAAATCACAATGTAAACCTTCATCTCTTGAAATAAGCTCGTTAGAAAAAGTTAATCCTGGTAATAATCCACGTTTTTTAAGCCAGAAAATAGAGCAGAAACTCCCAGAGAAAAAGATACCTTCAACCGCAGCAAATGCAATTAAGCGTTCTGCAAAACTTGGAGAATCTATCCATTTAAGTGCCCAATCTGCTTTTTCTTTGATAGCTGGAAATACTTCAATAGCATTAAATAATGCGTCTTTTTCTTTATCGTCTTTTACGTAAGTATCAATTAATAATGAATATACTTCAGAATGAATATTCTCCATCATAATTTGAAAACCATAAAAGAATTTAGCTTCTGAGTATTGTACTTCAGATACGAAATTTTCTGCTAAATTTTCGTTTACAATGCCATCTGAAGCTGCAAAAAATGCTAAAACATGTTTGATGAAATAACGCTCGTCATCAGTTAATTTATTATTCCAATCGTTAAGATCTTGATGTAAATCTATCTCTTCTGCAGTCCAAATACTTGCCTCTTGCTTTTTATACCATTCCCAAATATCATGATGTTGAATAGGAAAAATAACAAAACGATCTTTGTTTTCTTGTAAAATGGGTTCGATGGCTTGAGACATTGTTTTTTTTAGTTTTTATAAAAATTTAACGATAATTTACTTTTATTTCGGGTTAACAAAGATTGGAAAATGTAACCGTAAATGAAAGGCATAGTTATAAACATTGTCAACAAGTTTTTAACAAACAAATAATAGCCTTGATTATTAGAAGTTTACAAAAATATTTTATAATATACTGATTTTAAGTGTTTTAATTTTTTTAAGACTAAAAAATGTTGACACAAAAATAAAAGATTACAAACTAACAAACACCTTATTTCATTGATGTTTTAAAAGATTTTTTTAAGGGTTTTAAAAAGTTTTAGCAACCTTTTCTAATTCGCTATACCAATCTTCACCAAACTTACGTATTAGTGCTTCTTTTACAAATTTATAAACAGGAACTTGTAATTCTTTTCCAAGTGAGCAAGCATCATTGCAAATTTCCCATTTATCATAATTTACCGCCGAAAATTCAGAATATTCTTTAACACGAATAGGATACAAATGACAAGACACTGGTTTTTTCCAAGAAATTTCACCTTGGTTATAGGCTTCCTCAATACCGCAAAGCGCTGTGTCTTTTTCATCGAAAATAACATAAGCACAATCTGCATTATTAATTAAAGGAGTTTCAAAATCTCCAAAATCTGTAGTAATATGTGTACCTTGTTTCTCAATAGCATCAATACCCGCTTGTCGTAAAAAAGGTTTTACTTTTGGGTAAATATCTTTTAGGATTTGAGTTTCGTCTTTATCAAGTGGCGCCCCAGCATCGCCATCAATACAACATGCGCCTTTGCATGCTGACAGATTACACACAAAATCTTTTTCTATTATATCTTCTGAAACTATGGTTTTTCCTAATTGAAACATGTCACAAAAATAGAGAAACTTTAGCTTAAATTAATGTTATAAATTAGTAATAATCATCTACTTTTGCCGAAAAATTAAGAACCTCTATTTCTAGAGATTTTTAATTTTTCAGATTCTCGCCTTCGCGAGAATGACAAATGATTAGAAACGCAGCAGGCTGCGAGATATTTTTGAATTTAAACCTTTTAAAAATGCAACTTAATTTTAAAGAAATATTCACAGCTTTTATGGTGCTATTTGCCGTAATTGATATTGTTGGCAATATTCCTATTGTTATTGATTTACGTAAAAAAGTAGGGCATATACAAAGCGAAAAAGCATCAATAATTGCTGGAGTTATTTTAATCGTATTTCTATTCTTAGGAAAAAGTATTTTAAACCTTATTGGTATAGATGTAAACTCATTTGCAGTTGCTGGTGCTTTTATTTTGTTTTTTATTGCTTTAGAAATGATTTTAGGTATTACACTTTATAAGCAAGAAGAAAACACTTCTATGACTACTGCAGTTTTTCCTTTAGCATTTCCGCTAATTGCTGGCCCAGGAAGTTTAACTACTTTATTATCTTTAAGAGCAGAATTTAGAATAGAAAATATTATTGTAGCTGTTTTAATGAATGTTATTATTATTTATGTTGTGCTTAAAACATCGTCGAAAATAGAGCGCCTTATTGGGCAAAATGGTATTAATATTATACGTAAAGTATTTGGTGTTGTATTATTAGCAATTGCTGTAAAACTATTTGCCCATAATATAAAAGCCCTGTTTGACATTGCTTAAAGCCTATAATGAGTGTTTAACAAACAATGTATTGCAAAACAATAAAATTTAAAACACATGAAACTATTTACCATATTACTTAGTATAATTGCTTTAGGGCTTATTATTTTTAACTTTACAAAAGTAGATTTTAATGCGCCTTTTGAAGATGATAGCATGATTGCTTTAATTACTATTGTAGCCTCATGTTGTGTTATTATAATGATGGCTATTTTAAGAACCTCAAAACGTATTGAACAAAAGGTAAAACAAAACAAGTAATGCTTGATGCTTTAATTATTGGTGGTGGTGCGGCAGGTTTATCTTGTGCTTTGGTTTTAGGGTCTGCAAAAAACAAACCCTTTGCTAAAAACAAGCACATTGCCATCATAACGCATCAAAAAACATCACATTTACAAATGGCTTTATTTAATAATGTATTGGGTTTAAAACCTGAAACTACAGGAGCTTCTATTTTAGAAAGTGGTAAAAAGCAATTACACGATTTATATCCGCATGTTGAGCAAATTGAAAACGAAAAAGTTTGTGTAATTTCTAAATCTATAAACGGTTTTAAAGTTGAAACTAATAAAAATATTTACGAATCTAAACTCGTTGTTATTGCTGTTGGGTATACTAATTTAATGACTATTAAAGGCTTGTATCCATATATAGAACCTCACCCTAGAGCTGCGATTGAAAAAAATCGTATTTGGTTAAAAAACACCAATCATTTAATTGAAAATAATTTATATGTTGCTGGCACATTAGCTGGTTGGCGCAGTCAGTTTGCCATAGCTTCTGGTAGTGGAGCCCATGTAGCAACAGATATTTTAACGCTTTGGAATGGCGGGAAGCATGTTAAGGTACATGATAAGGTTTAGAAAACTACTCCCCATCACTCAACTTAATAACCTCATCAATCATAATATCGCGTTGATTGAATACTTCTTCGAAAGCGCCATTGCTATAAAGTTGGTCGGCTAAAGTGGCTTTAATGTATTGTTTAACTTCTTCGTGATACGCCACAAAAGTTATTTTAGAATCTGTTCTTATATTTAAGTAATCTTGAAAAGCAAATACCAAATCTTCGCCTACCTCATAACTATCAATAAATTCTTGCCTAGAAATATCGTCATAAAGGTGTCTGTCTTTTTCTAATTCTTCAAACACAAAATAACCAATAAACCCACGGCGTTGCAAAAAGGTAAGTGTTTCGTTGTGCATACTATTATCTATTGGCACAAATACATCGGGGATAATCCCGCCACCACCATAGACAATTTTACCTTTTGGTGTGGTAAATTTTAGCGAATCGGCAACTTTAATTTTTTCAGGATCGAGAAGTTCGCCGCTGTCTAATCTATCAAAATACTCGTCGTAATAATCTTTATGCCCTTTTTTATATGGACGTTGAATAGAGCGACCAGTTGGCGTATAATAACGTGACACCGTTAAACGTACTGCACTACCATCGCCCAAATCCATTTCGCGTTGTACGAGTCCTTTTCCGTACGAGCGTCGTCCAATAATAGTACCTTTATCGTTATCTTGTAAGGCGCCTGCTACAATTTCGCTAGCCGATGCAGAGTTTTCGTCAATCAGCACATAAACATTGCCTTCTTCAAATTTACCTTTACTTGTTGCATAGCTTTTTTCGATATTACCTCGCTTGTTTTTTGTAAACAATATAAGCTTATCATCTTCTAAAAACTCATCAACAATTTGTTCGGCAATACCTAAAAACCCACCTGGGTTATCGCGTAAATCAATAGCCATTTCAGTAGCACCAAGGCTAATAAGTTTTTCTAACCCTGCTTTAAACTCTTTGTATGTAGATTCTGCAAAGCGATTAATTTTTATATAACCCAATTTTTCGGTTAGCATGTAAGCGGCATCAACGCTTTTTATAGGAATGGTACCGCGCTTAACGGTAAAATCTAAAAGCTTTGGTTCGCCTTTTCTATATACCTTTAATTTCACTTTACTATTAATTGGCCCTTTAAGTTTTTTAACCAATTCGCCATCGTTTAAGCGTTCTCCATAAAGCGAATCGCCATTAGCCATAATAATACGATCACCACCTTTTATGCCAGCTTTAGCACTCGGACCATTTTCTATAGGCCTTATAACTGTAATGGTGTCTTTATAGGTATAAAAACTAACGCCAATACCCACAAAATCACCTTTCATGTTTTCGGCAACACGCTCCATATCTTCTTTTGGAATGTATACCGAATGTGGATCTAAATTATCTAAAATACCATTAACCGTAACATCTACAATACTATCTGTATTTATTTCATCTACGTAATCGTAATCAATATAATCAATAAGCCTATTAAGCTTATCTTTTTTGCTATTTGTAGAAAATAGGCGATCTGGCGAATCGGAAAAATTCAACTTTCCGCCAATAAAAATGCCTGCTGCAATAGCAACTCCTAAAACTAATGGTAAGTATTTTTTTTGATAACCCATTATTCGTCTATGGCTTCAATTAATTTAAGTTCTATACCTGCTTTTTCTAAAAAACGTAATCCAGAATCGTCTTTGTACGCTTGGTTATAAACCACTTTTACAATTCCGGCTTGATGGATTAGCTTGCTACACTCTTTACAAGGCGACATGGTTATATATAACGTTGCCCCTTTTGCTGATTGTGTAGATGCTGCGACTTTTAAAATGGCATTAGCCTCGGCATGTAACACATACCATTTGGTGTAACCCTCTTCATCTTCACAAAAATTTTCAAATCCCGATGGTGTACCATTGTATCCATCAGATATTATCATTCTATCCTTTACAATAAGCGCGCCAACTTGCCTACGCTTACAGTACGATAATTTCCCCCATTCTTTAGCAATTCTTAAATAAGCCTTATCGTACTTAAGTTGTTTATGTTCTGGCATTAATTTATTTTATAATTATGGCGTTACCCTCATTTAAAATTTCAAGATTAGTATTAAAAACTTTAAGTCATTCGGGGCAGGCTTTTCGTTTCAATCTTTTTTAAAGTTCTCGATACATTTCGATTAAAAAAAATCGAAACACTCGAACTGACATAAAAAAGGATTTTCACTACAATCCTTAACGCGAAACAATTGTTATAACGAATATACTCGGTTCGTATTTTAATTACAACGTAAGTTCGTTAAACTTTTCCGAAAATTCGATTTGAGGGTGTATCATTCAAAAAATGTTTTAATCTTAAAATAAGTTTATATTAAATAAAAGCCTCTACAAGAAACTAGTAAAATTGTATATTCAAATTAACTCCCTACTTTTGTTTTATGAATCAATTTCCAAAAAAACTTCAGCAAAAACTTGAAGAACGTAAAGCAAATAATGCGTTACGTCAACTTGATTCACAAAATGCTTTAATAGACTTTTCATCAAACGATTATTTAGGGTTTGCTATATCTGAAGCTATTTTTAACAGCATACATGAGTTTTTAATTGGTCATAATATTAAACAAAATGGAGCAACAGGTTCACGCTTGCTTTCTGGAAATCATCATTTATACAATATTGTAGAAAACATTATAGCCGATTTTCATAATAGCGAATCGGCACTAGTTTTTAATTCCGGTTACGACGCCAATATTGGTTTTTTTAGTAGTGTGCCACAACGTGATGATGTTATTTTATATGATGAGTATATACATGCTTCTATTCGCGATGGCATTAAACTTTCAAATGCAAAAACTTATAAGTTTAAGCATAATGATTTGGACGCCTTAGACAAATTATTGCTTCGTCATTCTGAACTTGTTTCAAAATCTCATCAAGATATATACGTTGTTACAGAATCAGTATTTTCAATGGATGGCGACTCACCAAATTTGGATGCAATATGCCAAATAAGCAAAAAATATAATGCCTTTTTGGTTGTTGATGAAGCTCATGCTATTGGCGTTTTTGGCGAACGTGGCGTTGGTTTAGTTCAAAAATTAAATCTAGAAAAAGATGTTTTTGCACGTTTAGTTACTTACGGAAAAGCTATGGGGTGTCACGGTGCTGCTATTCTTGGAAATGAAACTTTAAAACAATATCTCATTAATTTTTCTCGAAGTTTTATTTACACAACTGCTTTACCTCCTCATGCGCTTGCAACCATTCATTCGTCTTATAATGAATTGATTACAACAAAAAACAGAGAGAGACTACATAAAAATATTCAATATTTTAAAGCAGAAATTATCAAAAACAATCTTCAAAATCATTTTATTAAAAGTGATTCTCCTATACATTGTTGCATCATTTCAGGAAACAAAAAGGTAAAATTAATTGCTAAAAACCTTCAAAAACACGGTTTTAATCTAAAGCCCATTTTATCGCCAACAGTTACAAAAAAAGAAGAACGTTTACGTTTTTGCTTGCATAGTTATAATTCTAAAAAAGAAATTACAGAAGTTTTAAAGTTGTTAGCTACTTTTGTAAAGTAAGCACTCGTCACACTGAACTTGTTTCAGTGTCGCATCAAAATTATGAAGTCAAGTTACATTTACATACTAACAAATAAATATAGAACTACTTTTTACATAGGAATTACAGCAAATTTATCAAAACGACTAGAAGAACATTACAATGAAGCTGCTTCAAAATTCACAAAAAAATACAATACAAAAGATTTAATATATTTTGAAGAATTTTCAGATATTTAACAAGCAATCGCTAGAGAGAAACAATTAAAAAATTGACATAAAAAATAGAAACTTAATTTAATTAAGACATTGAATCCCTCTTTAAAAACTTTAGAATATTAGGGTAACGGGATGCTTAAACAAGTTCAGCATGACGAAAACGAAAAATATTATATGAGCGACACTTTTAAAACAATAGCCAAATTTCAATATTCGGCTGAAGCGCAAATCATTAAAGGCAGACTAGAAGCTGAAGGCATTCAAGTATTCCTATCTGATAATCTTACAATAGACACTGATCCTTTAGTTAGTAATGCTATTGGAGGTGTTAAACTAAAAGTTTTATCTACTCAAGCTATTGAAGCACAACATATTTTAGATACCATTAAAAAATACTCTATTGATGATGAAGGAAATACTATTAATTGCCCAAATTGCAGAAGCGAAAAAATAGAGTTGTTTTCTACAATAAAAGATTTTAAATCCTTTTTTGCTTTTATCTTTGGCTTTCTTTTTGGAACACTGCCTTTGCATGCAAAACATAAATATAAATGCGAAGATTGTAAAACAGAATTCGATTTAGAATGAAACCTACATGTGACCATTAAAAAGCAATAAAAACAAACACATGAAAACATATTTCATCACAGGCATTTCTACCGATGTTGGTAAAACCATAGCTTCAGCCATAGTAACCGAAGCTTTGAAAGCCGATTATTGGAAACCCGTGCAAGCTGGCGAACTAGATAACTGTGATACTAAAAAAGTGGAGCGATTGGTTTCGAATTCAAAATCAAAATTTCACCCAAATACCTATGTGCTGCAAACACCCATGAGTCCGCATGCAGCGGCAGAAATTGATAGTATTTCTATTGATATTAAAAAAATTAGAGCTCCAAAAACAAATAACCATTTAGTTATTGAAGGTGCTGGCGGATTGTTTGTGCCTTTAAATGATACACAAACTATTTTCGATTTAATTAAACCTAACTATAAAGTTATTGTCGTTTCTAGACATTATTTAGGGAGTATAAATCACACCCTTTTAACCGTTAATACTTTAAAAGAAAAAGGTTTTGATGTATCGCTAATTTTTAGTGGAAACGAACACAAAACAACCGAAAATATTATTAAAAAAATGACAAATGTTCCTGTGATTGGTAGAATTGATGAAGAACCTTATTTTGATAAAAATGTTGTAAAAGAATATGCTGAATTGTTTAAAGACAAATTGTAACGTCACCCTGAACTCGTTTCAGGGTCACATCAAGAAATGAAATCAAGTTATGCTTACATATTAACAAATAAATATAGAACAACTTTTTACATCGGTGTTACCGCAAACCTTTCAAACCGTTTAGAAAAACATTATGATGGAACTGCATCAAAATTTACTGAAAAATATAATATAAAAGATTTAATTTATTTTGAAATATTTTCAAATATTGAACAAGCAATTGCTAGAGAAAAACAATTAAAAAATTGGCACAAAGAATAGAAATTGAATTTAATTAAGATAACAAATCCAACTTTTAAAACTTTGGATTATTAATAAAATGCGATGCTGAAACAAGTTCAGCATGACGAATATGAGCTTAAAAGAAAGAGACAAAAAACACTTATGGCATCCATTAACGCAGCACAAATTGCATCCAGAAACTATTGCCATAACCAAAGCTAAGGAATGTGTGTTAACCGATGAAGATGGTAACGAGTACATTGATACCATTGCTTCATGGTACACATGTATGTATGGGCATTGCAACGATTATATAACAAGTCGTGTTTCTACCCAAATGCAAAAGCTAGATCAGGTAGTATTTAGTGGTTTTACGCACGAACCTGCTGTAAAATTATCCGAAGCACTTATTAAAATTCTACCAGAAAATCAGAGTAAAATATTCTTTAGCGATAACGGCTCAACATCTGTTGAAATCGGTATTAAAATGGCATTGCAATATCATTTTAATACCGGCGAAAAGCGAAATACCTTAATTGCTTTTGAAGATGGGTTTCATGGTGACACTTTTGGAGCGATGAGTGTTTCAGGGCTTTCAATTTATAACGGCCCTTTTGAAGATTTTTTTTTAAATGTAAAACGAATTCCTATTCCAAATGGAAAAAATCATCATACTGTTTTAAAAGCATTACAAGAAATCGTTTCAAATAATAAAGTTGCAGGATTTGTTTACGAACCTTTGGTACAAGGGGCAGCAGCAATGAAAATGCATAATGCCGAAGGATTAAATAAAATTCTAAAATTCTGTAAAAAACACAACATCATTACCGTTGCCGACGAAGTTATGACAGGTTTTGGAAAAACAGGCAAACATTTTGCATCGCTTTACATGGAAACAAAACCAGACATTATATGCCTAAGTAAAGCATTAACTGGTGGTTTATTACCTATGGCACTTACTACATGCTCTCAAAAAATTTACGATGCCTTTTATAGTGACGATATTAGTAAAGGCTTATTTCACGGGCATACCTATTCTGCAAATCCATTAGCTTGTACTGCAGCTTTAGCGAGTATTGAGTTACTCCAATCTCAAGACATTCAAAACAACATTAAAGTTATTACTGCGTCTCATCAAGTTTTTGGTAATCACATTAAAAATCATCCTAAAGTAAAATCTACACGACAATTAGGAATCATTTTCGCTCTCGATTTAGATGTAAAAATGGAACGCTATGGCAATTTACGCGATAAATTGTTTAAATTTTTTATGGATAATGGCGTGTTTTTACGTCCGTTAGGCAATACCATTTATATTCAAGCACCCTATGTAATTACTAAAAAACAGCTAGAAAAAGTGTATCAAGTTATTGAGGATGCTTTAGAAATAGTCTAACTTTGAAAGCTGAACGTCGATCTGAACTTATTTCAGATTCACATCCTAATATTATGAGATGCTGAAATAAATTCAGCATGACGAAAAACTATGCAAAAACCAATCTCAATAACTGCCATTGCTTCCATTTCTCCTTTGGGAAAATCACTAGATGAAATTTGGAAGAACTACCAAAACAATCAGCACTACATTACTGAAAAAAAGATCAAAAACGAATCTGTTTTGGTTGCCGAAATTCCTTTAGAGGCCAAACAAGACATTGAAACTTTAAGACTATCAGACAACAAATATAAATCACTAGACAACACCGTTTTGTATGCTATTTATACGTCAAGACAAGCTATAAAAAATGCCCGTTGGAATGCTTCAAATAACTTTGGTATTAACATTGGTTCTTCTCGTGGCGCCACGCAACTTTTCGAGGATTACCACAAGGATTTTCTAAAAAACAACAAAGCAAAAACCTTAAGTTCACCAACCACAACACTAGGAAATATATCATCTTGGGTAGCCCATGATTTACAGACCCAAGGTCCAGAAATAAGTCATTCAATAACTTGTTCCACAGCATTACACTCGATGCTAAATGGTATTGCTTGGATAAATTCTGGTATGTGCAACAAATTTTTAGTTGGTGGTAGCGAAGCCCCCTTAACACCGTTTACCATAGCGCAAATGCAAGCGTTAAAAATTTATGCTAACCAAAACAATGAATTTCCGAGTCGTGCTTTAGATTTATCTAAAAAACAAAACACTATGATTTTAGGCGAAGGCGCATCAATGGCTTGTTTAGAATCTGGTAAAAAAGAAAATGCTTTGGCTTACATTACTGGTATTGGTTACGCTACTGAAATTTTAGAACACAATATCTCTATTTCTACCGATGCAAAATGTTTTCAAAAATCAATGCGGATGGCTTTAGGCGATCTAAATCCAGATAATATAGATATTATTGTAATGCATGCCCCTGGAACTATAAAAGGCGACCTTTCAGAATATAAAGCCATTCAATCTATTTTCAATAATAATCTTCCAGCATTAACTAGTAACAAATGGAAGATAGGACACACCTTTGGAGCATCTGGTTCTTTAAGTATTGAGCTTGCTGTTTTAATGCTACAACATCAAAAATTTATTAGTATTCCTTATTTAGAAAATCAAAAAACACCTAAAAAAATTAAACATATTCTTGTTAACGCTGTTGGTTTTGGAGGAAATGCCGTTTCAATACTATTAAAAAAATAAATTGTTATATTTATTAAAACCAATTACTATAATGAGATTTTTTATTTTAGTCGCTATTATCGTATTCTCAAGTTGTAAAAACGAAAGTGTAAATCCTATTGAAAGGATTCTGCATTCTGATAGTAAAAAAATTAAAACGGTTGTGGACTCTATTGAAAACCATGAAGTTCAAATTTTATTTACTGAAGTTAAAAAAGTAAAAGACTCCGTTTATTTTGAAGACCACAGTTTTCAAGTTGATGATAACACATATTTTTATCCTGCTAGCACTGTAAAACTCCCTATTGCTATACTGGCTTTAGAAAAAATAAGGACAAACAATCTCATTGATAGAAATTCAATATTTAATATAGAAGGCGATAGTGTTAAAACAACTTTATCTAACGACATTAAAAAAATATTTGCAGTAAGTGATAACGGTGCTTATAACAGATTATACGAATATTTAGGTAAAGATTTCATCAATAAGAAACTTAAAGAAAAAGGCATAAACACTAGAATTTCTCATAGATTATCGGTTGATAATTCTGCCCATTTAAAAACAAAACCAATTATTTTTTACTATCAAAATCAAGTTGTTTTTAAGACTGATTCTGTTATAAACCAACCTATAAAACCTTTAAATCTAAACAAAATTAAAAAAGGAAAAGGGTATATGATTGGTGACAGCTTGGTTAACAATCCTATGGATTTTTCATTAAAAAATTATTTGCCTGTAACCGCTTTACACCAAATAATGAAACAGCTTATGTTTCCTGAATTATATCCGAAAAACAAACAATTTCATTTAACACCAAACGATAGAAAGTTTTTAATAAATACCATGAAAATCCTACCTCATGAAGCAGGTTACACATCAAATGAATATCACGAAAGCTATGTTAAGTTTTTAGTTTTTGGCGACTCAAAAAAACCCATTCCAAAACACATAAAAATATACAACAAAGTAGGTAATGCCTATGGCTACTTAACAGATTGCGCCTATATTTTAAATGAACAAACTAAAAAAGAATACATTATAACGGCAACAATTCACGTTAATAAAAACCAAATTTTTAACGATAATGTTTACGAATATGATACTGTTGGTTTTCCGTTTTTAGCAGAATTGGGCAGACAATTAATTGAGTAAATATTTTAAGTAAAAGTTCTAGAGGTTATTAAAAGAAATACTTCAAAGTTTAAACCCTATTGTAACAAAACAAAAGTTTAAGCTACTAATAAATAGAAAATAGGTTTATATTTTATATAGATTTTAGTTAAAAACATAATACTTGTTTTCTTTAGAGATAAAGTTGAAAAACTTTATAAAGGTTGTATATTTATTCCGTAATATTTATCTCATACACAATGGCAGAATGGTTTTCAAATTTAGGCTTACTATTAAAAATATATTGGCTAATTGCCATTTTAGGATCGCTTGTTTTTACTATTGTAATTATTCTAGCATTTACTGGAGGTGACGCTGATGAATTTGAAGATTTAGATTCTGAAATAGATGCAGACGCAGGTATTGGGTTTCAATTTATAACTTTTAAAAATTTAGTAGGATTTTTTACCATTTTTGGATGGAGTGGTATTGCTTGTATTGAAACTGGACTATCAAAACCATTAACAATTATCATTTCTCTTTTCTCCGGAATAGTTATGATGATTATAATGGCAGCTATGTTTTATTTGATGCGAAAATTAACTGACAGTGGTACTCTAAACTACAAAAATGCTATTGGTGCTATTGGAGAAGTGTATTTGACTATTGGATCTAACCGATCTAAAATGGGGAAAGTTAGTGTAAACGTTCAAGGCTCTTTACGCGAACTAGATGCACTTACAGATTCCTTAACAGCACTAAAATCTGGAACCATTATAAAAGTAATTGATGTTACCAATAATGGTATATTAATAGTAGATCAAACAATAAAACCAATAGAACCAATAAAACCACACACTTATGAAATTACTGATAATTCAGGAGGGATTTAATTTAGGACTCCCAATGGCGTTAATTTTTAGCGTATTATTTATATTTCTTTTTCTAATTGTATTAATAAGACGTTATAAACGTTGTCCATCTGATAGGATTTTAGTCGTTTATGGTAAAGTTGGCGGCGGACAATCGGCAAAATGTATTCACGGTGGCGCTGCATTTATAATACCAGTAATTCAAGATTATGAATTTTTAGATTTAACACCAATCTCTATAGAAGTTAATCTTGTTAATGCGCTATCTAAACAAAATATTCGTGTAAATGTACCATCGCGTTTTACTATAGGTGTTTCAACAGAACCTGGTGTTATGCAAAATGCTGCAGAACGCTTATTAGGTTTGGGAGCGCAAGATGTACAGGAACTAGCAAAAGAAATTATTTTTGGTCAGTTACGTTTAGTAGTTGCCTCGATGGACATTGAGGAAATTAATAATGATCGCGATAAATTCTTAACTAACATTTCTCAAAGCGTAGAAACCGAATTAAAGAAAGTAGGTTTAAAACTAATTAATGTAAACATTACCGATATTGTTGATGAATCCGGGTACATCGAAGCCTTAGGTAAAGAAGCTGCGGCACATGCTATAAATGCAGCACGTAAATCGGTTGCCGAAAAAACTAGAGATGGATCTATTGGTGAAGCGAATGCAGTTCAAGACGAAAGAACTCAAGTTGCTGCTGCTAATGCGCAAGCTGTAGAAGGAGAAAATACCGCAAAAATCGCCGTTGCTAATTCCGATTCGTTACGTCGTCAACGCGAAGCAGAAGCAGAACGTGTAGCGATTGCATCTGAGAAAGTACAGAGTGCAAAAGCCTTAGAAGAATCGTATGCTGCCGAAAAAGAAGCAGAAACAGCCAGAGCAGAAAGAGAACGTTCATCTCAAATGGCAGATATTATTGTACCTGCTGAAATTGATAAAAGAAAAGTAGAAATTGACGCTGAAGCTGAAGCAGAAAACATTAGAAGAATTGCAAAAGGTCAAGCTGATGCGATTTTATTTAAAGCGCAAGCAGAGGCTCAAGGTTTGTATGAAGTACTAACCAAACAAGCCGCAGGTTTAGATCAAATCGTTAAGGCTGCTGGCAACAATTCAAAAGATGCGGTGTTATTGTTGATAGCTGATAAATTACCTGAATTAGTTAAAACACAAGCCGAAGCGATTAAAAACATTAAAATTGATAAAGTTACCGTTTGGGAAAATGGCGGCGGAAAAGACGGAAAGTCCTCAACGGCGAACTTCCTTTCGGGTATGTATCAATCTGTACCACCTTTGCAAGAAATGTTTAACATGGCTGGAATGCAATTACCTGAATATTTAAAAGGAAAAGATGTAAAATCTGAACAGCTCGATGATTCCAATAAAAAGGAAATAGATAGTTCTGAGAACAAAGAATAAAATTAAAATTCCGCTTTTACAGCGGAATTTTTTACTTTTACACCTATATTTTACACTATGAGCGTAACCAAACACAACTGGACTAAACAAGAAATTCTAGATATATACAACAAACCTTTAATGGAGTTGCTTTACGAAGCTGCTACAATTCATAGAAAAAACCATGACCCAAATGTGGTGCAGGTTTCTACATTGTTATCTATTAAAACTGGCGGTTGTTCTGAAGATTGCGGCTATTGCCCACAAGCAGCACGTTACCACACGAATATAGAAGGTAACGATTTAATGACGATTCAACAAGTAAAAGCTCAAGCTTTACGTGCAAAATCTACTGGAAGCTCGCGGGTTTGTATGGGAGCTGCATGGCGAAATGTAAAGGATGGCGAAGAATTTGATCAGGTTTTAGAAATGGTTAGAACCATAAACAAATTAGACATGGAAGTGTGCTGTACTTTGGGTATGATTACCGAAAATCAAGCACAACGTTTAGCTGAAGCTGGTTTATATGCTTACAATCATAATTTAGACTCCTCTGAAGAATATTATAAAGAAGTGATTTCTACGCGTGGTTATCAAGACCGATTAGATACTATTGATAATGTGCGGAAAACCAATGTAACGGTTTGTAGTGGTGGTATTATTGGTATGGGCGAAAACGTTGAAGATAGAGCTGGTATGCTAGTAGCGTTATCAACCTTAAATCCGCAACCAGAATCGACGCCTATTAATGCATTAGTTGCTGTTGAAGGCACACCATTAGAAGATCAAAAACCTGTTTCTATTTGGGAAATGATACGTATGGTAGCTACTACACGTATTGTAATGCCAGAAACTCAAGTACGTTTAAGTGCTGGACGAACACAAATGACTCGCGAAGGACAAGCCATGTGCTTTTTTGCTGGTGCAAATTCTATTTTTGCTGGCGATAAACTTTTAACAACACCAAATCCTGATGTAAATGAGGATATGGAAATGTTTAAAATGTTAGGCTTAAATCCGCAAAAACCTTTTACTAAAAAGGTACAACCACAAACGGTTGAAGCTGCCGAATCTCAGTTTGAAGCTTTAGGTGAAAAACCTAAATGGACACGACCTAAACATACTATTGAACGCAACGAAGCTGCTAAAGAAAAGGCAAAAGCGGTTAAATAATAACCATAGCTTATAAAAATGACCTTTAATGGCATGCCCGCGTTAGGGATTGCAGTGGAAAGCCCACAGCACCTTTTTTGGTGCGAGGACTTATAACGTAAAGCCCGACCCCTTTTTTTTGGGTAACGCCCAAAACACTATTTTAATTTTAGCAACGTTTTATTAACTTTGATTTAATAAAAAGTTAAGTATTGGAACTAAATTTACAAGATATTCCTCGTGTAAAAACGATTACTAAGCAAGGTTTTTTAAAACACTATTTTAAACCACAAAAACCTGTGGTTATTGAGCGTTTTATTGAGCATTGGCCTGCTTACACAATATGGGATTTAGATTACATGAAAGCCGTTGCTGGCGATAAAATGGTACCGCTTTACGACGACCGACCTGTGGATTATAAAGATGGTTTTAATGAGCCACATGCCAAAATGAAAATGAGCGAGTATGTAGATTTATTAAAGCAAAAGCCTACAAAATTTAGAATTTTTCTATGGAATATTTTAAAAGAAGTGCCTCAATTACAAAACGATTTTAGCTATCCAGATTTTGGGTTACGTCTTATGAAAGGCTTACCCATGCTATTTTTTGGTGGCAAAGATTCGCACACATTTATGCACTACGATATTGATTTGGCTAATATTTTTCATTTTCATTTTGAAGGTAAAAAAAAGGTTATTTTATTTGACCAAAAACAGAATAATTATTTATATAAAATCCCACATTCTTTAATAACAAGAGAAGATATTGATTTTAATAACCCTGATTTTGAAAAATGGCCTATGCTTAAAAAAGCTAAAGGTTTTAAAACAGAATTAAATCATGGCGAAGTGTTGTACATGCCCGAAGGCTATTGGCATTATATGCGCTATATAACACCAGGCTTTTCAATGAGTTTACGTGCTATTGCCAGAAATCCAAAAAACTTTAGTAAAGCTGTTTATAACCTTTTAATCATGAGAAATTATGATAATGCTATGCGACGCTTAAAAGGACAGAAATGGATAGATTGGAAGAATGAACAAGCTATTGTAAAAACCCACGAAAAAAACGGACTTATTTTATAATTTCGTTAGCTTTTTCGTACACTAAATGCGATTCCCAACCACGATATAGCAAATAATCGATTAATTTTTTTCGCTTCTTATAGATGTTAGTTTCTCTAATAGAATTAACTTTTTTTTCGGCTAAACTATTGAAAATCTCGATATACTCCCCATTTTCAATAGTGCTAAGTGCTTGATTTATATTAACTTTGCTAATGTCTTTTTTCTTTAATTCTAAAGTTAAACGACGGCGTCCCCAACGCTTAATTCTGAACTTACCACTTACAAATGTTTTGGCAAAACGTTCTTCGTTAAGAAAGTTATGCTTTAGTAGATGTACTATTATTACATCTATAGCTTCAGGTATCATATACATACCTTCTAGTTTTTGTCTAACTTCTTGATGACATCGTTCTTGATACGCACAATAATGCTCTAGTTTTTTGGTGGCTTCTTGTAGCGTATATGTTTTTTTTGGCTGCATTGGTTGTCAAAAATAGCAATAGATAAATTAACAAAAAGAATAAAATTTATAAAAACCAAATCTACTATACTAAGCGCAGGCAAAGTATAGATTATAAAAACTTAGTATGATGCAAAAAATTACTAATATAAAATCCTTTATTTTATTAATCACTTTTTTAGGCGTGGTTGGTTTTGGGTATGGGCAGACAACACTTGCAGAAGGAGACATAGCCATTACAGGAGTGAATTCTGATAACCCCGATCAATTTTCGTTTGTATTACTAACAGATGTTTCTAACAATACTGTTATTAATTTTACCGACAAAAGTTGGTTTACAACAGGAGGTTGGCTATTAAATTCGTTTGGTAATCCAGTACCCGAAGGTATTGTTACTTGGACAGCAGATAGTAATTTATCTTGCGGCACCGAAATAATAATTACGGATATGGGATCTAACACATATTCTGCTACTATTGGGAATGCTACTGAATCAGAAGGTGGTTTTTCTTTTGCGAGCAATAGCGGTGGCCCTGGCGACCAACTTATAGCATACCAAGGCAACCTTACTGAACCTACCTTTTTATATGCAGTTCACTTTGGTAATGCAAACGGATGGACTGATGCGACTGACATGTACAATAGTGCAGTTCCAGCTGGTTTAACAGAAGGTGTTAACGCAATAAACTTAGGAGATAATGATAATAGTAATTATCTCTGCACTGTTACAAGTAATCAAGCTTTAATTTTGGAAGCAGTAGCAACCGTAAATATCACTAATTGGTATCAAACTAACTCAAATACTGTAACTAATAGACCTGTTTTGGGTGGATGCTCATATACATGCGTTGCCGCTGCTTCCTGTGCCTCAACTGCAACATGGAATGGTACAACTTGGATTGGCGGAACACCCGATTTAACCACTGAGGTTATTATTGATTCTGATTATAATACTGGAAATGGCGGAAGCGAAATAAGTTTTAAGGCATGTAGATTAACCATCAATAACGGTGCTATTTTAAGAGTTAGCAATAACACTTTTATAGAAGTTGAAAACGATGTGTTGGTTAACAATGGTGAAATAAGGGTAAGAACCCAAGGTAATTTTGTACAAAACGATAGCTCTGGCACTTTTACACTCGGTGCATCTGGAACGGCATCTGTAAATAAAGTTACTCCTCCCAAACAAGATTGGTATTACTATACCTATTGGAGTTCTCCAGTAAGCGGTGAAACTATTGCTGGTGCTTTTCCTGATACTGATGCAGATAGACGTTTTTGGTTTAATGCTGCAAATTATTTAGATGAACATACAGTTGGTACTACCAATGGTATTTCAGACGAAATTGACGATAATGGTGATGATTGGGTTGTAGCTTCTGGTACAGATACAATGATTCCTGGAATGGGTTATGCAGCTACCGCAGGACCTTTTCATATACCTGGAGGAAATGATAGTGCCGATTTTATTGGCCCTTTCAATACAGGCGACATAACAACAGGAATTTCTTATAATGCATTAAATACACTTGGTAGCTGGAATTTTATCGGTAACCCATATCCGTGCGCTATGGATTTTATTGCGTTGCAAGCTGCAAATTCTAGTATTATTGATGGTGCGGCTTACTTTTGGTCGCAAGCAAGACCTCCTCTTGATACAAACCCAGGAAATCAAGTACTGAACTTTAACCAAAATGATTATGCCGTATTTACTGTTGGGTCTGGAGGAGTTGCTGGTGGTAGTCCAGATATACCTACTCAATACATTCCTTCAGCTCAAGGCTTCTTTGTTGCAGGTCTAGACAATAACAATGTTACGTTTACTAACGCTATGCGTATGGCAGATGCAACAAGCAACACTCAATTTTTTAAAGGTTCAAATTCAAAAAAGAATACTGGAGGAGTTACAGCTAATAAATTATGGGTAAACCTAACGTCTGATGATGGCGTGTTTAATCAAATATTAGTAGCCTATGTAGATGGTGCAACAAAAGGAAACGATGGCATGTCTTATGATGCACCAAAACTTTTATCAAATGTGGCCGCTGTACTATATACATCAATAGAAAATTTAGATAAAAAATTCGCCATTCAAGGAAAAGCTCCAAGCGATTTAAATGAAAACGAAATTATTGATTTAGGTTTTAAAACCTCAATTGACGTTGCAACGTTATATACTTTATCAATTGCTCAATTACAAGGCGATTACTTAAATAACAATACCTTATATTTAAAAGATAATTTACTTAATAAAATACATAATCTGTCTGATTCTGATTATACATTTACATCCGAAGTTGGTGAGTTTAACTCGCGTTTTCAAATTGCTTTTAGTGCTAAAGCATTGTCTGTAGACGGTATCAGTTTAAATGACGATAGTCTTAAAATCATTGAATTAAATGACAACTTTGTAAGTTTTAAAACCTCAAATAATTTAAACATTAAAACGATAGCGATTTACGACCTTTTAGGGAGACAACTTTACAATTTAAAAGGTAATAATAGTTCTGAAACTTATCAACTTTCAAACTTAAAAAGCACGGTTTATATTGCTAAAGTGACGCTATCAAATGGCACGATTATTACTAAAAAAGCGATTAAGAGATAATTGTTGTTATTGTGAATTATACCTTTTTGTATGATTGGCAATTGTTTATTTAAGTTTTGAACTTCTATCAAAAAAAATGCCACGTCGTGCCTCCTTGCAATGACGTATTTGTTTTAGTTGGCAGAATCTCAATTAGAAAGATTACCACGTCCTTCGTCCTCGTAATGACGTTATAAACTATATTTTAAAGCCAAAATAAAGTTTCTGCCTGCAGCTGCAATACCCGAAGAATAGGTTTTATAACGCTGGTCTGTTATATTTTCTAAACTAGCAGTAAGTGTTGTTGAGTTATTTATTTGATATTGAGTTCTTATATTTAATGTACTCCATGAAGGCGAATAAGGGTTTCCGTTTTCATCTTTTGCATAAATATAATCTTTTCCTATTTCAGAAGGTGCTAACTGATTAAACGCTAATTCGTTATTATAATTAGCAAATACATCAACTTTTAAATTTTTATAGTTCCAAACTAAATGGGTGTTTCCAAAACTAGGTGCTACATGTCGAATTGGAACTTCAATATTTCCTTCTTCTTCGGTACCGCCAATAACACTATACTGAGATGTTAGTTTGAGGCTTTTAATAATACGCATATTCAAACCCACTTCAAAACCATAAATCCATGCCTTTGAAGCATTTTGTATCGCTTGCACATTACTTAATTCGCCGTCGTACATAATCTGCGTTTCACCATTTAAGTTGTAATCACGTCGTACCAAAGCATTATTCAAATAGGTGTAATACGAACTCATATCTAATATAAAAGCATCACTAAAACTTAATTTCAAACCTAACTCGCCACCATAAGCATATTCTGGTTTTAAATTTTCGTTTGGTACAACTACCGATCCTGGTTCAGAATCAAATACTTTACCAATATCATCAATATTTGGTGCTCTAAAAGCTGATGATGCATTTAATTTCCATTGTAAAATCTTATTAGGCGACCAACTAATTCCTGCTGTTCCTGTAAATGCTCCTGCTTTATTTTCTGAAGATTCAAAAGGCAAATTCAAATATGCGTTATTAGCTTTAAAATCAGCTTTAGATACAATATGGTTAAAACGTAAACCCGATTGAAAAACGAATTTTGAATTTGGTTTATATTTAATACTCGAATATAGAGCTGCCGATTGCCAACTCGCTCCATTTGGATACCTTGATACTGTTGGAAACGTTGTATTGTTTATAATATTTTCTTCTTTACCATGCGACATCACCTTGTTGTAAACATACTCAAATCCATAAAAAAATTGAGTTTTTGGAGTCAAAGTTTTTTCAAAATCTAAATTAAAAGAATAGGCATCAACAGCTTCTTCTCTTATACTTCTTATGTCC
Source organism: Wocania ichthyoenteri Th78 (assembly GCF_000789235.1). GTDB lineage: Bacteria > Bacteroidota > Bacteroidia > Flavobacteriales > Flavobacteriaceae > Wocania_A > Wocania_A ichthyoenteri. The sequence goes on along the minus strand of NZ_KN525716.1, from coordinate 2,124,886 downwards.
GATTGAAAACCTCTGTCTTTTCTACTCTCTTGAAAATTTTGATATGCTAATGTTGCTTTAACTTTATTGTATAAATTAGATCGACTACTTAACTTGGTAATTTGAAAGTTAGACATAAACCATTGCTGTGGTCCGTAATTCCATTCGGCAGAACGTAAGGCATCATTTTTATAACGTATCAATCGGTCATACCTTGGTATATCTGAAGTTGTAGTATAATGTAAGCCTAAATTGAAACTTAAATTTTCATAAGGTTGATAATGTGCTTTTTGCATCAAGTTTATTTGGTTATACCCTGAATACTTTTGCTTTAAAGAATTGTTGTTTTCAATAATTACATCGCCGTTATTTGTTGTTAATGCAAATTCTGGTCTTAAATAATCATCAGGACCATAACTTCCCATTCTTAAATCATTAAAATCGGTATAACTCACATTCGTTAAAAACGCCCACTTTTTGTAGCCTAAATTAAAATCGAAATGTCCCGTTTTTTCTTCATTAGCTGTGGCGTATCTAACAATAGCGTTAGATTGAAATAAAAGCGTATCGGTTTTTGATAACTTTGGCTTTAAGGTATAAAAGCTCATAACACCTCCAATAGCATCACTACCATAAATAACTGAACCCGAACCCAAAGTTACCTCAGTATTCTGAATTGCAAATGGATCGACAGCTATAACATTGTGCAAATTTCCGCCTCTAAAAATGGCATTGTTCATTCTTACACCATCTACTGAAATTAATAGTCTGTTTGTAGAAAACCCTCGAATCATTGGGCTCCCACCTCCTAATTGACTTTTTTGAACATAAACTTGTCCAGTAGTTTCCAATAAATCTGCACTAGTCTGCGGATTTATAAATTGAATACTTTCTGAATTTAGGCTAATGATTTTTTGAGGAATATCTTTTTTACTTTGTTCAAACTTTGAAGCCGAAATAACTATTTCTTCTAACCCCTGAGTATTCGCATCTAAATAAACTATATTAAATATATTAATTTGAGATTTTTTTAGTATTTTTAAAAGATGTGATAAGTGTTGAAAATAAATAGTTTCTGTATCTGAAAACTTATCTAAATCTGCTTCACCATTTAAATTGGTTATAACACTTTTAGTTTTATTTGCATTATAAATCGCAACACCAAAAATAGGTTCTTGGGTAAGTTTATTTAAAACTTTTATTTGTTGTGCAACTAACACATTGGATGCAAAAAACAATAAAAAAATGGTAAAACAAAGTTTCATACTTTAACTAAAAACTTGATTAAATATTTGGAGTGATTTTGGTGTTTTAAAACTGCCCAAATGTAATTCAAAATAAAGCAAAATCATACTTAAAAATGATTGTCTTTGTCTCGCATTAATTTTCACTGAAGATAAGGCATCAAATGTTGTGCCCAATAAGGTTTTTAGCAATGTTAAATTTTCTCCACAAATAGTGTATTTACCTTGTTGCTTTGTTTCAAATTTGCCATCTAATAAATTAAAGTAATTGTATGCTGTATTAATTTCTTCTGGGTAAAAGCCTAAATATTTGGTTAGATTAAGTAAAAAAAGTAAATGGAAATTTGAGTATTCTGAGTGTGTATCTAACCATAATAATGTGGTTTCTATATAACTAAATAGGTTGTTGTTTTGTTCTTCTTCTTTTAAAGTATTGGCTAGAACTTCTGCCAAAAACATGACAATTGAGCTTTTTAAAATATTTGAATGTAAACTCGTATATAGATGATTTAACTTAATCTCTTTTATAACTTGTAAAGAGCGGTTCTGTTTGTATATAATTTCTAATTGTAATTGGGATAATAGTTGAAAATATGCGATTTTTGAGTTTCCTTTTTTGCTTTTTAAAATACCTCTTAGCAAAAAACTAACAACACCTAATTGCTCGGTATAACATTTTACAATTAAATCGTTATCGCGATACTTGAGTTTAGATAAAACAATAGCATTTGTGGTAAGTAACATTATCTAACAACCATTAATTTTAGCACCTTGGTTTCAAAGGTATCTAAATCTGATAACATCACAAGATACACACCTGAAGCTACTACGTTGTTGGCTAGATTTTTCCCATTCCAATAGGCTGTCCCTCCATCAATTTCAAGATTATAACCTCTGTATCGCAGATTGTTTCTTGATTGTGCCTCTGCAACTAAATTACCTTCAATGTCTGTTATTTTTATATTTACATTTTCAGAAATGTCTTTAATTTTTACTTTCTCATCAACAATATTAAAGGTTGGTCTTACTGGGTTTGGATAGACATATGCGCTTTCTAAATCGTCTAAAGGGCTTGAACCACCAGAGCGAAAAGAGACTAAGCCTTTATTTGTTGCTATGTAAACAATGCCATTAGCATCATCTAAAGAAATATCATTTATAGTATTTGATGGCAACGGTGAATTATCTTTTGTAAAGTGGAATATGGTTTTTTGTCCGTCTGCAGAAAAATAAAATAGTCCAGAATCCGCAGTTCCAATCCATTTATTGTTTGAACCATCTACTTCAATATCTTTAATTAATTGTTCAAACAGTAACTCTTTAGCTATGCCGCCTTCTTCTATAATTATTTCTTCGGCTCGAATATTTGCTTCAGTAAAAAAATTAGAGGTATTATAAATAACTCTTAAGCCTCTATCTGTACCCACCCATAATTGGTTTCTTTTATCAATAGCTATTGCAGTTGCAATATGAGAAGGCATGTTATCTTCTTCGCTGCTAATGCTTTTTAACAAAGGGGTTCCGTTGTTTTCATTAAACCCTATAACACCATTCCAGTATCCTGCAATCCATTTGGTATTATCGCTCCCAACAACAATATTACCAAAACCCAATTCGGTTTTAAATTGTGTAAAATCATAGGATTGCCATTGGTTATTACTTGGATTAAATGATTTTAAAGGTTTTTCAACTTGACTTGTAAGTGTCCATAAAACACCATTTCTATCAAAAGCAAATGGCCCAACTCTTATATCTACATAATTTGGGTTTGAAGGCAACACTAAAGACTCTAAACCACTATTGGTTTCATTATACAACACACTTGGAATCTCATCATTTATTTCTAATAATCCACTAAAAAAAGAACCTATAAATACTTGGTTGTTATTATTTGGATTTATTGAAATTGCATTTAAACACTTAGCATCCAAAACCTCTTCATAAGGTGTATTTATCCAGCCATCATCTTTCAAATGACTAATGCCTCTGTTATTTAAAGGGTAAGGGTTGTAAAAAAAACTGTACTCTCCAAAAGTAACCCATAAATCATTTTGTCCTGCTTGAATTGAAAATGGTATATTTAACAATGGCCCTTCGGGATGAATTTCTTCATATTCTGTTGGATTTGATATCGATGTTTTTAAAACACCAAAATCTTTAGTTCCAATAAAAATTGAATCAACATCAACAGTTACAGAAGTAAATGCGGTATCAAAAGCACTATCAACATTCGCTTGAACTATTAAATTAAAATTACTATCGTAAACAAAAGTGCTGTTTTTTGTAGTTACCAATAATCTGTTATCTGTTGCCCTAACATCTACTGGTGTATCTGCATATTGAAACAACTCGGTTAAAACATCGTTTACAACTTGATAAATTCTTCTGTTAGTTCTAATGGTATATAATTGGTTTTCTACAGATTGAACTGCTAAAAAATCGCCATTAGATACGGTTTGCCAATTTTGATAATCAATTAAATTTGGACTAGATACTTGAGCTTTTTTCAATCCACTACCATCTAAACATGCTGCGTAAATATAATCACCTAAAATAGTCGTTTGATTAACTCGTGTTTGACTGCCTAAATTTCCTATAAAATAAGTGTCTCCAAATTCCAATCGTTCTAAATTAAATACTGAAATTCCATAGTTGGTTGCTATATAAACTACATTTTCAAAAGCACCAAAATGATTTATTCTTTTATCTGTTCCTGGGATAGTAGATTTTTCAATAATATCGACTATGGAGAGAATGTCGTCATCATTCTCAAAAGCAATTTCTATTAATCCATTTTCATAACCAATTAGCAACAACTCATAAGTATCACTATAATATATTGTTGATATAGCTTCTCCCGAAAGACCGTTTACTGTAGTAAGTTCGTTTAGCTCATTGGTTTGCAGATCCAAGCTAAAAACAGCATTATCTGATGCCGCATAAATTTTGTTATTCCCTTTTACAACATCTTTTATATTATTGTATGAAAAATGGTCTTCCCAAAGTGCCGAAAAATCTTGAGCAAATTGCAAAAGAGGCATGCAATATATTATTAGTACAACAAGTCTTTTAATCATAAGTATGCTTTCTAAAGGCTAAAGATATTTATAACTAACGGATTTTACTTTAAAATAATATAATTTAAACTAAAAAAGCTTCCTAGAATTTTAGGAAGCTTTTCAATATTTATAAGGGTTATACTAAACGATGCCTTGTGCCAACATAGCATCAGCTACTTTAACAAATCCAGCAATGTTTGCTCCTTTAATATAGTCTATAGATCCATCATCATTTTTACCATATTCAACACAAGAATCATGAATATCTTCCATGATATCTTTTAATCGCATATCAACTTCTTCGCGAGACCAACTTAAGCGAAGCGAGTTTTGACTCATTTCTAAACCAGATGTTGCAACACCACCTGCATTAGAAGCTTTTCCTGGTGCGAATAAGATTTTTGCATTTTGAAATTTATGAATTGCCTCTGGTGTTGATGGCATATTAGCACCTTCAGAAACACAAATACACCCGTTTGCTATTAACTTCTTAGCATCATCTCCATTCAACTCATTTTGAGTTGCACATGGCAATGCGATATCACATTTTACCGACCAAGGCGTTTCTCCTTTGAAAAATTTTGCATTTGTATATTTTTCAACGTATTCGTTAATCCTTCCTCTTTTCACATTTTTCAATTCCATGATAAAAGCTAGTTTCTCAGCATTAATTCCGTCTTCATCTAAAATATATCCTGTAGAATCTGACATTGTCAATATAGTCGCTCCTAATTCAATTGCTTTTTCAGCAGCGTATTGAGCAACATTACCCGATCCAGAAATGACTACTTTTTTACCCTCGAAAGAGTCGCCTTTTGTATTTAACATGTTTTGAGCAAAATATACGTTTCCATACCCAGTAGCTTCTGGTCTAATTAATGAGCCTCCCCAAGATTGACCTTTACCAGTTAAAACTCCTGTAAATTCGTTATTCAACTTTTTGTACATCCCAAACATGAAGCCAATTTCTCTACTTCCCACGCCTATATCTCCTGCTGGAACATCGGTATTTGGACCAATATGTCTAAATAACTCACTCATAAAAGCATGACAAAAACGCATAATTTCGTTATCAGATTTGCCTTTAGGATCAAAATCCGAACCTCCTTTTCCTCCACCCATTGGTAAAGTTGTTAAAGAGTTTTTAAACACTTGCTCAAAAGCTAAAAACTTTAAAATACTAGCATTTACTGTAGGGTGAAAACGCAAACCGCCTTTATAAGGTCCAATTGCAGAATTCATTTGAACTCTATAACCTCTGTTTACTTGAATTTCTCCTTGGTCATCTACCCAAGAAACCCTAAAAGAAATTAATCGTTCTGGTTCTACCATTCTTAAAAGAATGTTTTTTCCATAATAAATGTCGTGTTTAACAATATAAGGAATTACTGTTTCTGCTACTTCCTCAACAGCTTGTAAAAACTCTGGTTCGTGTCCATTACGTCTTTTTACCTCATCTAAAAATGCATCAATATTATTTTTCATATATACGAATTGTATTACTTAATTATGAACAATATAATTTAAAGGCACAAATATACGTTATCTTTAAAAATTACATCATTTTTTTTTGAAATTCGTAACTAATACTTTTTAGGCTTTTCCTCAAAACGTACAAATATTTGTTTGTTAATCGAGTTTTTATATATTTGTTGTAATAATGCCTCAAAAAACACAACCTTATTATGCTTAACTTGAAACATTTAGCTTCAGCTTTTTGCTTGTTTGTTATTTATCAAACCGCATACTCTCAATTAGGTTTTTCGCACGAAATAGGCGTTATTGCTGGTCCTGTAGAATTTAGATCGGATTTTGGTAGTCGAGATGACGAAAAAACTAACTTTGGTAATTCAGGGTTTGGTATAGGAATAGTGCATTACATCAATTTTTCATATAGAGCAGATTGTAATTGCTATACAACCGATACGTATTGGAATGATCATTTTAAATTAAGAAACGAAATTTCTTGGAATAAAACCAATTTAAATCATCATGGAAGATGGGTAGACCCTAGTAAAACTTCTCAAGATGCACAAAGACTTCGAGCACATTCTGGTGTTGCTCAAAACTTAGATATTGGAACTCAACTTGAGTTTTTCCCTAGAAGTATTCGTGACTTTCAATCTTTTAGTTACAGAGTAGCCCCTTTTGCAAGCTTAGGTGTTCATTACACGTCTTTTAACCCAAAAGCGAGTACAACTTATGGTGATACTACCAACCCCAATTATAGAGGTGTTTTTGATCCTGCCAATATTTATTCACATTGGTTTGATAATTTTGATCCAACTGTAGAACCATATCCTATTAATGTAAACGGAGGCAGTACATGGTCTATGGTTGCAAGTGGAGGTGTCCGTTATAAGCTTGATAAATTATCTGATTTGATGCTAGATTTTAGATTTCAATATTATTTTAGTGATTGGGTTGATGGTTTAAACCATAAGTTAGAGTATAATAAGCATAACGATTGGCTTTTATGGGTTAATGTTGGTTACATTTATTATTTAGATTAAAACAACATTTATTAATATATAAAAAACCCATAATTGAAATTTCAATTATGGGTTTTTTATATTCGTTTTTATTTTTAACCCAAAGCTTGTTTTAAATCGGCAATTAAATCATAAATATCTTCAATACCAACACTTAATCTGATTAAAGAATCTACAACACCTGTTTTTTCTCTTTCTTCTTTTGGTATACTTGCATGCGTCATACTTGCTGGATGACCACTTAAAGATTCAACACCGCCTAACGACTCAGCCAAAGTAAAAACCTTTAAGTTTTCAACTATTTTAATAGCCTCTTCAAAATTGTTTCCTTTTGAGGTAAATGAAATCATACCTCCAAAATCTTTCATTTGAGATTTTGCTATATGATGATTTGGATGATTTTCAAACCCAGGCCAATACACGTTTTCAACTTTAGGATGATTTGCTAAATATTCAGCAACAGCTTTACCATTTTCGCAATGACGTTGCATTCTTACGTGTAATGTTTTTATACCTCTTAACACTAAAAAACTGTCTTGAGGTCCACAAATAGCACCACTTGCATTTTGTATAAAATATAATCTATCTGCTAATTCTTTATTTTTAACAGCAAGTGCACCCATAACAACGTCGCTATGCCCGCCAAGGTATTTGGTTGCCGAATGCATAACAATATCTGCTCCCAAATCTAATGGTTGTTGTAAATAAGGTGTCGCAAACGTGTTGTCTACAGCTAACAAAACATCATACTTTTTAGCTATTGCAGATACCGCTTTTATGTCTATAATAGTCATCATTGGATTGGTTGGTGTTTCAACCCAGATAAGTTTTGTATTGGCATTGATATAAGACTCAATATTCGAAGCATTTTCCATGCCTATAAAATGAAATTTGATGCCAAAATCTTGAAATATTTTAGTAAACAACCTAAACGAACCACCGTACAAATCGTTAGTAGAAACCACTTCATCTCCAGGTTTTAAAAGTTTAATAACTGCATCAATTGCTGCAAGGCCAGACCCAAAAGCAAGTCCGTAGTTTCCGTTTTCAATACTTGCAAAAGCATTTTCTAAAGCATTTCTGGTTGGGTTGTGCGATCTTGAATATTCGTAACCTTTATGGCCTCCAGGAGTAGTTTGCGCATACGTTGTTGTTTGGTATATTGGAGGCATTACAGCACCGTAAGCTGGGTCGTGCTCTTGCCCGCCGTGTATTACTTTTGTATTAAATTTCATTGTTTATTCTATTTGTTACAAATGTAACTTTTAATTCGTTGAAGTAAAAAATATTATTGATTCTATATCTGACTTTTTACTTAGACTCCTGCTTTCGCGAGCATGACAATTTTAATTGATACCTCGATAATCTATCGAGGAATTCTTTTTCAATTCAAATGCAATAATTACCTTTAACACTAGTTTATATTATACTTATGCTTAAACTTAAACCGCTTTTAGTTGTCTTCTTTTTTTGTTTGCTTTTAGGCTGTAAAAAGGATATGTCAATTGTTTTTTCAGAAACAAAACTCACTTCAGAAAATAACAGTATTGTTGATGTAAATATTCCATTAACAGACGAAAATAATGATATAGCTAAATCAATTAATTTGTCTATTAAAGACTATGTAATCGGTGCATTACAAATTGGAGAGCCTAATAATTCAAGTTCAAAATCTGTAGAAGAAAGTATTAAAAATTTTAATAACGAGTACAACAATTTTATAAACGATTTTCCTGAAAGCACTCAAGAATGGGAAGCACAAATTGATGGTGAAGTCATTTTAAAAACACAAGACATTATAAGTGTTTCTTTAACATCTTACACGAATACTGGTGGTGCTCACGGTAATTTAAATATTTCATTTTTAAATTTTGATGCGTCAACAGGAAAAATAATCGATAATGATAAATTATTTACAGATATTGAAGGGTTTAAAACCATTGTAAAAAAATATTTTGATGCATCAGCAGAAGGCAAAGACCTACTTTTTGACAGTGAAAATTTTCAACTTCCTGAAAATATTGGGTTTAGCGACGATGGTGTTATTTTACTTTACAACACCTACGAAATTGCACCTTACTCCACTGGTATTATAGAATTTAGTATTCCTATTGAAGAAGCTAATCCTTACTTAGTTTTTAATAGCTTTTAAAAGCGCCAAAACGTACCCGTAGTGAATGCCTTCGTGGGTAAGTATAAATTGTAACGCCTCATCAATATTATTTAAAGTATTTCCAGTTGTAGATACCGTATATGTATTATACGTCTTAAAAACGTTGTTGTTGTAATCCGCTTTTGTGTTTTCTAATGTAGAAAATAACAAACGTTTTATGTCGTTTACTTCATCTTGAGTTACATCGTTTTCTGGCTTTGTATCTTTTCTATATTTATTAATCATCTCATCTGAAAGTACCGATTGTAAACCCGACAACTTATAGGCCAATAATTGCTCTGAAACTACAACATGGGCAATATTCCATATAATATTATTATTAAACCCTTTTGGTACTTTGTTTAAATCTTCTAAAGTATTCTCATCGATTATTTTACTAAAAATAGTTCGTATATTATTTATAACCTGAAATGTAAAATCCATATTATTTATTTTTTTCGATAAATATAGTATTTATACTATAATTGCCTTTATTTGTTATTGAAATTCTTTAGATTTCCTTTTTCAAGAAAATAAAAAAACAAATAATCATGAAAAAAGTATACTATTTAAAAACCTGTAGCACTTGCATTAGAATTTTAAAAGATTTGAACTTGTCTTCTGAATTTGTTTTACAGGATATTAAAACTGAAGACATCACAGTTAAACAATTAGAGCAAATGAAAGCGCTTGCAGGAAGCTACGAAGCGCTTTTTAGTAAGCGTGCTAAACTTTACAAGGAAATGGATTTAAAAAACCAACAACTTGAAGAGCGCGATTATAAGCACTATATTTTAAATCATTACACCTTTTTAAGCAGACCTGTAATTATTATTGATGATGCTATTTTTATAGGGAATTCTAAAAAAGTTGTTGAAACGGTAAAAACACATTTATCTAAATAATTAAATTTTAAATAAAATCATGAAAAACAAAAAAGTCTAACATAAATGTTAGACTTTTTTTGCTCCTTCTCTTGGGCTCGAACCAAGGACCCTCTGATTAACAGTCAGATGCTCTAACCAACTGAGCTAAGAAGGAATATTTTTTCTGCGTTAGCGAGCGCAAATATATATTATTTTTTAATTACAGCAAATATAATAATTAAAAAAATTAATTAAAAATAGCTTTATAAATATCATTTCCGTTTGCAAATAAAACTAATGCAATCAATATAAAGAAACCAACCATTTGAGCATACTCCATAATCTTATCTCCTGGCTTTCTTCCAGAAATCATTTCATATAATAAAAACATAACATGACCACCATCTAAAGCCGGTATTGGCAATAGGTTTAAAACAGCTAACATAATTGATAAAAAAGCTGTAATACCCCAAAAAGCTTCCCAACTCCAGGTATCTGGAAAAATATCGAAAATAGCCTTAAAGCCACCTACTCCTTTATAAGCTCCCGTACTTGGGCTAAAAATGGCGCCTAATTGATCCCAATAAGACGTGATTTGGTTTATAAACTTGTTATAACCTACACCAAAGCTCTCTCCAAAAGAATACTTCTTTCTAGTAATAGATAAATACCCTAGCTCTTCATACATGTTATACGAACCAGTAGCAATAAAACCAAACTCTCCTTTATCATCAATTTGTAATTTAGTTTTAAATTCTTCTTTTCCTCTTAAAACATCAACAGTAACAACTTGACCCTTTAATGAATCCAAAACAGGTTTAAACTGATCAAAATATTTTATCTTTTCTCCATTAACTCCCGTAATAACATCCCCTTCTTTTAAATCTGTATTTTTGTTTAATGAAGAATCTCTTACTTTACCAAAAATAAAAGGTCTTCTTATTTCAAAAAGACTTCTGTCTTTACTTGTTGATAATTGCCCTAAAAAGTCTTCAGGAAATTGAATTGTTTTTTCAACACCATCTCTTTTAATTGTCACAGATTCTGCACCAATAATATTCCCTTTTATATCAAAATAGTTTTCAACTTTAACATCCCCTACAGCAACAACATTATCACCTGTTTTAAAACCTAAATCTTTTAACAATGGGTTATGTATGTGATATCCATCTTGAAAACTTGCCGCAGAAATATCGGTATCACCATAAAAAAATGATGCAAAAATATAAATGATTAAAGCTAACACGAAATTTACTGTTACCCCTCCCAACATAATAATTAAACGTTGCCATGTAGGTTTAGAGCGAAACTCCCAAGGTTGTGGTTCTTGTGCCATTTGCTCGGTATCCATACTTTCGTCAATCATACCCGAAATTTTCACATAACCTCCTAAAGGCAACCAACCTATACCATAAACAGTGTCACCTATTTTCTTTTTAAATAGCGAAAATTTTACATCAAAAAATAAATAAAACTTTTCTACTCTAGTTTTAAATGCTTTTGCTGGAATAAAATGACCTAATTCGTGCAAAACAATTAATAATGAAAGACTCAATAAAAATTGAGATATTTTAATAACAAACTCCATATGTCTTCTGTCAGATTTTTATAATCGCACAAAAGTAAGCTTTTAAACCAACTTTAAAAAGACTAATATTTAATGTCCCTTTTTTTAACATGAATTTAAGTTTAAGCAAAATCTTAATACTATAAATTTTTAGTCACGATTGATTCATTGTATTTTTGTAACAATCAATTTTTTAATGACTATAGATGTTTTCATTTTTTAAAGAATACAAAAAGTTTGCCGTTGTTTTTGCTATTATTTCAATCATTATAATTGTAATTATTTACAACACTCTAAATGTTTACAAACCGCTTCCTGTTTACCAACCTGCCATGGTTAGTACAGAGTTGGTAGATAGTACTATTCAACATCAAAAAAAATATCATAAAATTGCCGATTTTAAACTTATAAATCAAAACGGAAAAACCATTACTCAAAACGATTATAAGGATAAAATCTATGTTGCCGATTTCTTTTTTACGACCTGCCAAACTATTTGCCCGATTATGACAGGGCATATGGCTCAAATTCAAAAAGAGATTATAAACGATAATGATATTATGTTGCTTTCGCATACAGTAACTCCAGATATTGATACAGTTGCACAACTTAAAAGGTATGCAAAATCAAAAAATGTAAATGATGCCAAATGGAATTTGGTAACTGGTGATAAAAAGCAAATTTATGAGCTAGCTAGAAAAAGCTACTTAGCTGTTAAGGATAATGGTGATGCTTTTGATATGATTCATACCGAAAATTTCATGCTTATTGATAAGAAAAAACAAATTAGAGGGTTTTACGATGGTACAAATAAAGAAGATATTGAGCGCTTACTTGCTGATATTAAAATCCTAAAAAAAGAATATCAAAAATAGTTTTTAAGTTTCAATTTTTTTAGCCTAAATTTTTACCTTATTTTTGCTTCTTTAAAATCAATCTAAATAAGCTTGCAAGAGACATTAGCAAATTTAAAACGTGGAGAACGAGGCATTATTACTGATGTTTCATCCATTCATATTCCTTTAAAACTTTTAGAAATGGGGTGTTTACCAGGAAATTCTGTGCAACTTTTACAGCTTGCTCCCTTTCAAGACCCTATGTATTTAAATATTAATGGTACGCATTTGGCAATAAGAAAAGAGACTGCTATTCACATTTTAATAGACAAAATAGCACATGAGTAAGCAAATAAACGTTGCCTTAATAGGAAACCCAAACACAGGAAAAACCTCTGTTTTTAATGCGCTTACAGGCTTAAACCAAAAAGTTGGTAATTACCCTGGCATTACAGTTGAAAAAAAAGAAGGTGTTTGCAAATTACCTCGTGGTGTTAAAGCCCATATTATTGATTTACCCGGAACTTATAGTTTAAATGCTTCATCACTTGATGAAAACGTTGTTATTGAATTACTTCTTAATAAAAACGATAAGGATTTTCCTGATATTGCTGTTGTTGTTAGTGACGTAGAAAACCTTAAAAGAAACTTACTGCTTTTTACTCAAATTAAAGATTTAGAAATTCCAACGGTACTAGTTATTAATATGGCAGATCGTATGAATTATAAAGGAATTTCTTTAGATATACCTTATTTAGAAGAGCATTTAGAAACCAAAATAGCCTTAGTAAGCACAAGAAAAAATCAAGGTATAGATCATTTAAAAGATTTAATTGCTAACTATAAAGACATCTCTGTGACACCTTGCATTGATGCTTCTGAAATTGATGCAGAATATTTTGGCAACTTAAAAAAAGCCTTTCCAAATCAGTTATTATACAAACTTTGGCTAGTTATTACACAAGATGTAAACTTTGGAAAAACCGATAGAAACGAAATTGATGACGTTACCGACTTTAAAACAAAAAGCAAAGGTGATTTAAAACGTTTACAGCAAAAAGAAACCATTAAGCGTTATCAGTTTATAAACAACATACTTAAAAAAGGGCAAACTATTGATGCCTCTCAAGCAAAAGATTTGCGGGCAAAACTAGATAGAGTTTTAACCCATAAAATATGGGGTTATCTTATTTTCTTTGTTATTTTACTAACTATTTTTCAAGCTATTTACGATTGGTCTAGCGTCCCTATGGACTTTATCGATAGTGTTTTTGCATCGTTAAGCGAATGGACAAAAACGCAATTACCTAAAGGCGCTTTCACCAATTTACTTGCCGAAGGAATCATTCCAGGTCTTGGTGGTATCGTTATATTTATTCCACAAATTGCCTTTTTATTTTTATTCATCGCTGTACTTGAAGAAAGCGGCTATATGAGTCGTGTGGTTTTTTTAATGGATAGAGTTATGCGTCGTTTTGGTTTAAGTGGCAAAAGTGTAGTGCCTTTAATTTCTGGTACAGCTTGCGCTATTCCAGCTATTATGGCAACACGAAATATTGAAAGTTGGAAAGAACGATTAATTACCATTCTAGTAACACCTTTTACAACGTGTTCAGCAAGACTTCCTGTATACCTAATTATTATTGCCTTGGTGATTCCTGAAGGACGATTTTTAGGATTAGGCTATCAAGCATTAACACTAATGCTCTTGTATCTTATTGGTTTTGGTGCTGCAGTAATTTCAGCTTATATTCTAAACAAAATATTAAAAATAAAAAGCAAATCGTTTTTTGTTGTTGAAATGCCAAATTATAAACTTCCGTTAATTAAAAATGTAGCCTTAACTGTTGTAGAAAAAACAAAATCATTTGTTTTTGGAGCTGGAAAAATCATTCTTGCCATATCAGTAGTATTATGGTTTTTAGCATCTTACGGCCCTGGAAAAGCATTTAATGATGCTGAAAACATTGTAAAAACTGAATACGCGTCGCAAAACTTAAGTGAAGACGAATTACAGCAACACATAGCATCACATAAGTTAGAACATTCGTTTATTGGCATTACAGGAAGAGCTATTGAACCTGCAATACGGCCATTGGGTTACGATTGGAAAATTGGTATTGCCATCGTTAGTAGTTTTGCTGCTCGTGAAGTGTTTGTGGGAACACTAGCAACTATTTATAGCGTTGGAAGCGACGAAGAAGAAACCATTAAAAACCGAATGGCAGGAGAAGTTAATCCTATTTTAGGCGGCCCATTATTTAACTTTGCATCGGGTATTTCATTATTATTATTTTATGCTTTTGCAATGCAATGTATGAGTACGCTTGCTATTGTTAAACGAGAGACTAATAGCTGGAAATGGCCAACCCTACAGCTCGTTATTATGAGTGCTTTTGCTTATATAGTAGCTTTAATTGCATTTCAGATTTTGAAATAAATCGTCACTGTGAGGAGCTTTTGCAACGTGGCAATCTTTTAAATCTAAATAAAATTGTTTAATTTAATACATTCTAAAAAATCATTTATTTTAGGAGTGGTTTACAAGGAAATATGAATACTATTATACAGAACATATTAGCTTTTACAGTACTTGCTTTTGCATTAATTTTTATAGTAAAAAAATTCATTTGGAAACCAAAGAAAAAAACCTCCAAAGCTTGCGGAACTGATGATGGCTGTGGGTGCCATTAAATCATTCATTAAACTTATCAAACCATGCCAAAGTATGTCCTACCTTACTAATTAAGTTACTTGGTTTACTAGCAATACCATGAGAAGCATCAGGAATTTCAACTAAAACAGTTTCAATTTTTCGTAACTTTAAAGCATGATAAAGCTGTTTAGCTTCACTTGGTGGTGTCCGTAAATCATTCATCCCAACCATTACCATTGTTGGTGTTTCAATATTTCCAACTAAAGATATTGGCGAAAATTTCCAATAGGTTTCAAAATTTTCCCAAGGTTGCCCCGGATAACGCGAGTTTGCATAGCCAAAATAATTATCGGCAACTAGCGTTTTACTAATCCAATTCATAACAGGTTTAGCAACTACAGCAGCTTTAAATCGGTTGTTTTTTCCAATAATCCACGCCGTCATAATACCGCCTGCGCTTCCGCCGGTAACAAAAAGTTTATTGTTATCTACGATGCCTTTTTCAACCAAATAATCAACACCATCCATAACATCGTTATAATCTTCTCCTGGATAATTATTATATAATAAGTTTGCAAATTCTTCGCCATAACTTGTGCTTCCACGTGGATTTGGATAAAAAACTACATAACCCTCGGCAGCATACAATTGAATTTCTGCTGTAAACCTATCGCCATAATTTAAGATTGGTCCACCATGATTTTCAACCAATAAAGGATATTTTTTTGATGCATCATAAAAAGGTGGCTTCACAATCCAACCCTGAATTTCTCTATCATCAAAAGATGATTTATACCAAACTTCTTCGGTTTGTCCCAATTCACAAAAATTTAAAACATCTTCATTTAAATTTGTAATACGCTTTATAGATTTTTTATTCTGAATAACAGCTAAATCTGCAGGATGGTTTGGAGTAGATTGCGTAAAAGCAATATCGCCATTTTTTGAAACCGAATAGGTGCCAGAAGCATAAGGGCGTCCAATAGTTGTTCCTCCTAAATTATCTGCAAGTTTTGTTATTTCCCCTGGGATAGTTATATGAGCAACTTTAGAATTTCCTTTATCATCATAAGTAAAATACAAGCCTTTTCCTGAGTTATCCCAAGAAATATTAGACACACTTCTATCTAAATTTGAAGAAATAATTCGCCTTTTACTCCCATCAGAATTCATTATGTTTAATTGCGTGGTTTGAAACGTTTGTACTTTGTCTTTATACGATAAAAAAGCAACTGTTTTTCCATCGGGCGATACTTTTGGCGAGTAATCTGGTCCATTTTGAGTAGTAAGCGCATTAATATTTTTTGTACTTATATCTACTTTATATACTTCGCTATTTCTAAACTCATATTCCCAATTATCGCTTCTATTAGCTGAAAAATAAATAGTTTGCCCGTTAAGAGAAAAAGAAAAATTTCCGCTATGATTATAATTACCCGAAGTAATTTGCCTTGGCGTTCCACCATCAGCTGGAATTGTAAAAATATGAGTGAATCCAGGTTCCATATAGCCTTTTCCGTCTGCTTCGTGCTTCAATCGGTCAGTTATTCTAGCTGATTTAGCCCATATTGCACCTTTTGGTTTGGCAGGCATTTTTATAACTACTGGTGCTTTTTCCGAAACAAACATAGTAAATGCGAGCTGTTTTCCATCAGGCGACCAAGTTAATGATGCTGGAGATTTTTCTAACTGAGATAGTTTGGCGATTTGTCCAGAATTAACCCAAAACATATATAATTCAGAGCCTTCTTCTGTTGAGCTTGCAAATGCAATTCTATCTCCATTTGGCGACCAACATGCTTGTGATTCGTTAACTTCTCTTGAGGTTAATTTTCTATGTGAAGTGCCATCTGTATTTGTAATCCAAAGATTACCCTTAGCCTTATCCTTCATAATATCAAATCCATTTCTTCTGTAA
Source organism: Wocania ichthyoenteri Th78 (assembly GCF_000789235.1). Taxonomy (GTDB): domain Bacteria; phylum Bacteroidota; class Bacteroidia; order Flavobacteriales; family Flavobacteriaceae; genus Wocania_A; species Wocania_A ichthyoenteri. Next base: position 2,108,117 of record NZ_KN525716.1, on the reverse strand, counting down.
ATAATTTGTGTTCCATTAGGAGAAATTTGGGGATCTGACACCCATTCTAGCTGAAAAACATCCAACGGCTTAAAAGGTTCTTTCTTAATTTGACCACATACAGTATTGACAAATACTGCTGATACTAGAAAAACAACGAAACGATTCATATACAAGTTTTTATTAAAAAGCTTAAAGTTAATAATTATAGTGTTTGGTTTGAGAATTAATTTTTTTAGTTATATTTGAAAAATATTTAAGCAAGCTTAAATATTTAATTAAACAAGCAACAATGTCGATAGCAGTAGAAAATTTTGTAAAAGCCATTTACAAAAACGATAAGAATGACAGTAACGATACCAAACCTGGAAACATCGCTAAGAAGCTTGGTATATCTAACGCGGCTGCTACAGATATGGCTAAGAAATTAGCGACTAAAAACTTGCTCCATTACGAGAAATATCAAGAATTAAAACTTACTGAAAAAGGCACAAAAATGGCACTTAATGTAGTGCGAAAACACAGGCTATGGGAATCTTTATTGTTTAGAATGTTTGATATGTCTTTACACGAAATTCATAGAGAATCTGAATTATTAGAGCATCAAACATCCGATTTTTTAGCAAATAAAATTAGTGCCTACTTAGGCAATCCTAAGTTCGATCCGCATGGAGATCCAATTCCAAATGCACAAGGAGAAATCACTACGAAAGACACATCAATTGCATTGTCTAATTCGAAAGAAGGAAAGACTTATACCATATCACGATTAATGAGTGATGACAAAGAGTTTTTTGATTTTTGTGCTTTAAACGGATTGAAATATGGTAATACTGTTGTGGTAACCAAACAATTCAGCAAAAATAAAATGACTCAAATTTTAATAAACAATAACACTATTCTTTTAAATGAAGATTTTACAAACATTATTTACGTCAATGAAACTAACTAAATTTTTATTTCTTACTTTATTAGTAAGTTCACTATCAACTCTTGCACAAGAAGAAACCACTCTTGGTGCGCTTATTACAGATAGACCAGATGCTACCGAATCTCCTACAGCAATGCCTAAAGGATTTTTACAAATAGAAACTGGTGCTTTTTATGAATCTTTTGAAAACAATAATATTAAAACAGAAGATTTCACTTTTAATACAACCTTAATTCGATACGGTTTATTAGATAACCTAGAATTACGTTTAGGCTGGGATTTTGTAGAGGGCAAGACTAAAATTAACGGAAATACTTTAAACAATGTTTCAAGTGGATTCAATCCGTTATTATTAGGTTTCAAAACAGGTATAGCAAAAGAAAATGGTTGTTTTCCCGAAATAGGTTTTTTAGGTCATTTATATTTACCTTTTTCAGCGAGTACAGATTATAAGCCAGAAACTACAGGTGTTGATTTTAGATTTGCATTTGCACATACACTAAATGAAAACGCTAGTTTATCATACAATCTTGGTGCGGCTTGGGGAAATGATTCCCCCGAAACCTCTTATGTTTACACCATTGCTTACGGACACAGCATTACTGATAAGTTAGGCGCTTATGCGGAATTGTACGGAGACTTGCCAGAAAACAATAAAGCCAACCATCTTTGGGATGCTGGTTTAACCTATTTGATAAACAACAATGTGCAATTAGATGCCACTGTTGGGTCAAGCATCACAAAAGGGCAAGACATATTATTAAGTGCTGGAGTAAGTTTCAGAATACCTTCAAATAAAAATTAAAACATGAAAAAAAATATACTTTTAATTCTTATAATAGCAATTGTTTTTAGCTGTAAAAACAATAAACAAGAAAACGGAAAACTCAATATTGTAACCACAACCACAATGATAACAGATTTGGTAAAAAACATTGGTGGCGATTTTGTTAATTTACAAGGTTTAATGGGAAGCGGTGTAGATCCGCATTTGTATAAAGCAAGTGAAGGCGATGTATCTAAACTAGTAAATGCCGACATTATTTTTTATAACGGATTACATCTTGAAGGAAAGTTAGTTGAAGTGTTTGAAAAAATGGGAAGCAAAACAAAAACACCTATTGCGTTAGCTGAAGAAATTGATAAAACCACCTTGATTGGCTCAGATTATTTTGCATCAAATTACGATCCTCATGTGTGGTTTAATATTGAATATTTTAAACTGTTTGCTAAAAAAGCAACTACCATATTATCAGAAAAAGATCCAAAAAATACAGTTAATTATACTGAAAATGAGAAGCAGTATTTAGCGAAATTAGATGTCCTTCAAAATAAAGTTAAAAGTATCATTGAAACACTTCCTAAAGAAAAAAGAATATTAGTCACAGCACATGATGCCTTTAATTATTTTGGAAAAAATTACGGTTTCGAAGTTGTAGGATTACAAGGTTTATCAACAGCAACCGAAGCTGGTGTTAAAGATGTTCAGAAATTAGCTAAATTTATTATTGAAAAAAATGTGAAAGCTATTTTTGTAGAAAGTTCTGTCCCGAAGCGCACTATTGAAGCGTTACAAGCCGCAGTAAATTCAAAAGGGCATAACGTAAAAATTGGCGGCACACTATATTCTGATGCTTTAGGAAACGATGGAACAGTTGAAGGAACCTATATTGGAATGTTTGAGTATAATGTAAATACTATTGTTAATGCATTAAAATAGGTTTTCCGTCGCAGTCGGAAAATATCAAAAATTCAGAAATAATGAGTGAAGATATGAAGCTACGCTTCACACCTTAAAGCACGAAATCTCGAAACCGAATGATGCTTTAATAATTTCCTGATTTTGATTTAATTTTGGTTCGTTTTGTATCAAAACAAAATGAACATTAAGATATAAAAGATGAAACAGAACATCGCAGTACAAGTAGACGATTTAACCGTTGCATACAATTACAAACCCGTACTTTGGGACATCGATTTAGAAATCCCTGAAGGTGTACTTATGGCAATTGTTGGGCCTAATGGCGCAGGAAAATCAACACTAATAAAAGCTATTCTAGGCATTTTAAAACCTATAGCTGGAAGCGTTAGTATTTACGGAAAACCTTATAAGCAACAGCGGAAATTAGTCGCTTACGTGCCACAAAAAGGAAGTGTGGACTGGGATTTTCCAACCACCGCTTTAGATGTTGTAATGATGGGAACTTACGGCAGTTTAGGTTGGATAAAACGCCCTCGCCAAAAAGAAAAAAAAGCAGCCCTTGAAGCTTTAGAAAAAGTAGGCATGCTAGCTTTTAAAAGCCGACAAATAAGTCAGCTTTCTGGGGGACAACAACAGCGCATTTTTTTAGCTAGAGCATTAGTCCAAAATGCCTCAATTTATTTTATGGATGAGCCATTTCAAGGCGTTGATGCCACAACCGAAATTGCCATTATTAATATTTTAAAAGAATTACGAAAAGCAGGAAAAACGGTAATCGTTGTTCATCATGACTTACAAACCGTTCCCGAATATTTCGATTGGGTTACTTTTTTAAATGTAAAGAAAATTGCAACTGGACCAGTTAAAGATATTTTTAACGATGATAATTTAACCAAAACTTATGGTATTAACTATAAAGTAAGTATTCAAGAGTAAATTGAGTTGGCAGTCACAGTTTACAGTGTTTACTCAAATAGTAAAAACAAAAAATAACACAGCTAAGAAACACAAACATCGCAAAAAAATAAAAGTCCCAAATCAATTCGCAGAATTGACTGTCAAGGTGCAGAATAGATGAAGAAAAGCAGGAGAACAAAAGTTCGACGCGGAGTTTTCAAATCGGTTTTCAGTTTTTACTGAAAAATTCCTCAGCTTGAACTTGATTTTTTGGCTTGGTTTATCCTGAGCGCAGTCTAAGGGTTTTGTATCAAGACAAAATGAACAAAAATAAATTCAAAAAAGATTAAAAATTAATTAAATAGATTTCTGCTTCGCAGGAATGGCAAAATGAATTTACAGGAATATTTTTCTTTAGTATTTAGTGATTACACACTACGAACCATCACACTCGGAACAGCTATTTTAGGTGCAGTAACTGGCATGCTTGGTAGTTTTGCAGTACTCCGAAAACAAAGCCTTTTAGGCGATGCTATTTCGCACGCAGCCTTACCAGGGATTGCAATTGCATTTTTAATTACAGGCGCAAAAGATAGCAATACATTGCTTTTAGGAGCTTTGGTAAGCGGACTAATTGGTACATTTTGGATTCGAGGAATCATCACCAAAACACATTTAAAATCAGATACGGCGCTAGGTTTAATACTCTCTTTATTCTTTGGGTTTGGAATGTTACTACTTACATTCATTCAAAAACAACCTAATGCAAACCAAGCAGGTTTAGATAAATATTTATTTGGTCAAGCCGCAACATTGGTTGAAAGTGATGTATGGCTTATGGCAATAATAACGGGAATATGTCTAATTGTTTTACTTCTTTTTTGGAAAGAGTTTAAACTCCTATTGTTTGATGCAGATTACACTAAAACACTTGGATTCAATACTAAATTTATTGATATACTAATTACTACATTTATTGTTTTAGCCATCGTTTTAGGCTTACAAACTGTTGGTGTAGTTTTAATGAGCGCGATGTTATTAGCACCTGCAGCAGCTGCGAGACAATGGACAAATAGTTTGAGTACCATGGTTTTTCTTGCTGCTATTTTTGGAGCTTTTTCAGGGGTTTTCGGAACCGCAATTAGTGCCAGTCAAAACAACCTATCCACAGGGCCTGTTATTGTTTTAGTTGCGGCTGTATTTGTAGTGTTTTCGTTTATATTCTCTCCAAGTCGTGGTCTATTATTTAAGCAAATTCGTTTTATAAAAAACAGACGCGATTTAGAGCTTCATAAAACGTTGGCTTTTATGTATCATATTGCTGAAACACATGAAAATATTTCACACCCGCATGCTATTAAGTTATTAAATAATTTTCAAGGTTTCACTCGAAAAACACTTCAAAAGCTAGTAGAGAAAGATTTTGTGATACTTGATGGATCTATGTGGAGCTTAACAAAGACTGGTTTTGAAACTGCTTCAAATCTATATACTAAACAAATAACTCAAGATGAATAGTGCTCAAATTGAAATACAATTAATTGCTAGTTTAGTGGCTATGGCTTGCGCTATTCCAGGCACATTTTTAGTGCTTCGAAAAATGGCAATGATAAGCGATGCTATTAGCCATTCCATCTTACCAGGAATTGTTATTGGCTTTTTTATTACACAAGATCTTAATTCACCTTTATTAATTTTATTAGCTGCTTTTACAGGGATTATTACGGTAGTTTTAGTTGAATATATTCAAAAAACAGGGTTGGTAAAAGAAGATACAGCCATTGGCTTAGTGTTCCCAGCTTTGTTTAGTATTGGTGTTATTATGATAGCAAAAAACGCCAACGATGTCCATTTGGATGTTGATGCCGTTTTATTAGGTGAATTGGCTTTTGCCCCTTTTGACAGATTACTGATTTCTGGAGTTGATGTTGGGTCAAAATCTTTATGGATTATAGGCAGTATTTTAGTTATTACCATTACATTATTAATTGCTTTTTTCAAGGAATTAAAAGTAAGCACATTTGATGCAGGTTTAGCAGCGTCGCTTGGTTTTTCACCTGCGGTTATTCATTACGGTTTGATGTCGGTATCGTCAGTAACAACCGTTGGTGCTTTTGATGCTGTTGGCGCAATTTTAGTAGTTGCACTTATGATTGCACCAGCGGCAACCGCATATCTTTTAACAACCAATTTAAAGAAAATGCTCGTTCTTGCCATAACTTTTGGAGTCTTCAGTGCCATTTCTGGCTATTGGTTTGCGCATTGGCTCGATGCCTCAATTGCTGGCTCCATAACAACCATGTTAGGATTACTCTTTTTAGTTGTGTATTTATTTGCACCAAGCAAAGGTATTATTGCGGTACTTTACAGAGAAAAACAACAGCGTACCGAAGTATCATTACTTACTTTTTTACTGCATTTAAAAAATCATAACGAAGAAGAAGAGCGTCACGTAAATCATTTAAACGAACATATTAATTGGCAAAAAGTACGCTCTAAAACCGTGTTAGAATTGGCCATTAAAAATAATATGATTTCAATTGAAAATAACATTGTGTCCTTAACCGAAAAAGGAGACGATTTTACCTCTCAAGCTATTGATTATATTATTACCAACGAAGATGCTGAAATTGAGCACATGAAAGACGATTTCTTTTTGTTTAGAGGGTAAATAATTAACCATGGCACAGCACAACGAACTCGGTAAAAAAGGCGAACAATTAGCAGTCGATTTTCTGTTGAAAAACGGATACGACATCATTGAACGCAACTACCGTTTTGATAAAGCCGAAGTTGATATTATTGCACAAAAGAAAGAGGTACTTGCTATTGTAGAAGTTAAAACAAGATCGACAACCGATTTTGGAAATCCGCAAGATTTTGTAAAACCGAAACAAATTCAACGACTCGTAAAAGCGGTTGATGAATATGTTACTGTAAATGATTTGGATGTAGAAGTACGTTTTGATATTGTCGCTATTGTTAAAGAAAAGAACAAGTATAATATTGAGCATTTAGAAAATGCTTTTTATCATTTTTAATGTTTTTATCATCCTAAACCATCACACTAAGCACAGGCTAATACTTCGCTCCTCGTTATGACGTTTATTTTATTCTTCAGTAAAAAATATTTTTAAAGCCTCGACATCTTCTGGTTTTTCAATAATTTTTTTGTCTTTATTTAAAACAAAATAAGTTGGTGTTGCTGTTACAGCATAGTCATTCCCTATTTTATTATCCCATTTACCTTCACCGTAAACATGAATAAACTCAGGATATTTTTTTGTTAAGACCTTCCATTCATTAGGTTCTTCTTCTAGCCCAATAGCAATTACTTTTATTCTACCTTCTTTTTGTTTTTTTAAAAAAGCTTGTAATTGAGGGATTTCATCTAAACAATGCGAGCATGTACTACTCCAAAACACAACGACATAATTTTCAGCAATATTTAACGAGCTTAACTTTTTAGTGATTTTTTTAGAATCTTTTTCAGTTTCAAACAAAAAATCTGGTGCTTTACTTCCTATAGAAGTGTTTTTAAACAGTATTAACCCTTTAACTAATTCTTCATCATTTAACTTTTTAGCAACATCCACTAAGTAAGTTTCTGAAATATAATTTGCTACATTTTCAAATCCTAAATCTATCATTTGTTGCCATAAATCTACCAATAGAACCCTTTTAGTTTCATTTGGTGCATTTTTCATAGCATTGCAAAAAACATCGATATTGTTTTTATAATTTGTGACTTCGTCTACATCTTCAGACGACATTCCGAACACATAATTTAGCATCCGTTCATCAAAAAAATTAGAGCTTTGTAGTGTTTCATTATTAAAATCTACATAATCAAAATAGTGAGTTTTTAAATGACCTATATAAGTTTTTACATCCTCGAATGATTTAGGAATATATGGTCTATTTGCTTTAATAAATTGCAACGCTATAGTGCCTTTGGCTAAGGCCTCAAAACTAGATTGTGCTTCACGCTGTGTTTTAAAAATAGACTTTAAAGCTAGAGTATCTTTACTTTCTTCTCTATAAAAATTACCGATACTATGCGTTATCATCGACATACTATTTTTGTAAGATGCCAATAATTTGTTTTCTGATGAGGATTGAAAATCGACACCAGTTTCAGAATTAAACGTAAATTCTATATTTTCTTTTCCGTTGTAAATAACATCAAAATTATAGTCTTCTTGCGGAATGGCATAAACGATTCTGTACATGCCTTTTGTTGCTGTAGAATCTAATTTAAGTTCGAGAATTCCATCTTTAATTTCAGAGTTTGTAAAGTACTCTGAAACTGTTGGCGTGACTTTATACAACAGTGCAATATTGTAATCTTCGGCTGGAGAAAATGTGCCTTTAATAGTGTGTTGCCCAAAAAAAATATTTGGCAGTAGAACTGCTAAAGCAACAATTCGTTTTAACATGAGTTTTAATTTAATTTTAATAAAACAATAATCAAGCCATTATAGGTTTTAAAACTGCTAAGGCTTGTTTTACAGATTTAATAGATTCAAAAGTAAGTAATAATCGTAAACCATTACGAGTTTGCTTTTCTTTCATTTTACAAATATTTGGATTTGTTTGAACAAATTGAAGCACTTTAGTAAAATTACTACTTTGGTAAAAATTACTTTGTTGATCGTTTATAAAATACCCAATAAATTTGCCTTGCTTCATAATAATCTTCTCAAACCCTAATTTGGTAGCAATCCACTTTATTTGGACACTATTTAACAAATCGGTCACTTGTGTTGGCAATTCTCCAAAACGGTCTACAAGTTCAGTTTCAAATTTTTGTAATTCTTCTTCAGTTTTTAAATTATTAAGCTGTGTATACAAGTTTAATCGTTCTGCAATATTATTTACATAATCGTCTGGAAAAAGCAATTCAAAATCGGTATCAATCGTTACTTCTTTTACATAAACTTTATCGACTTCATCTTCATTATACAACTCTTTAAACTCGTTTTCTTTGAGTTCTTCAATGGCTTCATTCAGTATTTTTTGATAGGTATCAAACCCAATTTCATTTATAAACCCACTTTGTTCTCCACCCAATAAATCGCCTGCTCCTCGAATTTCTAAATCTTTCATAGCGATATTAAAACCGCTTCCTAGTTCTGTAAACTGCTCTAAAGCGGTGATTCGTTTTCTGGCATCATCGGTCATTGCAGAATACTCTGGCGTTATAAAATAACAGAAAGCTTTTTTGTTACTTCGCCCAACACGCCCACGCATTTGATGTAAATCGCTCAACCCAAAATTATTGGCATTATTTATAAAAATAGTGTTTGCATTTGGTACGTCGAGTCCGCTTTCTACAATAGTTGTACTTACAAGAACATCAAATTCACCATCCATAAATGCCAGCATCAATTGTTCTAATTTTTTGCCTTCCATTTGCCCATGACCAATACCAATTTTAGCATCAGGTACCAAACGCTGCAACATACCAGCGACTTCTTTAATGTTTTCTATGCGATTATGAATGAAGAATATTTGTCCGCCACGTTGAATCTCATAGCTCACTGCGTCACGAATGGTTTCTTCATTAAATCTGATAACATGACTTTCTATAGGGTAACGATTTGGAGGCGGCGTTGTAATTACCGATAAATCTCGTGCTGCCATTAAACTAAACTGCAAAGTACGCGGAATTGGCGTTGCGGTTAGCGTTAAAACATCAACATTATCCTTTAAAGTCTTTAATTTTTCTTTTACGGCAACTCCAAACTTTTGCTCTTCATCAACTATTAAAAGACCTAAATCTTTAAATTTTACATTTTTATTAACGAGTTGATGTGTGCCAATAATAATATCAACATTTCCTTTTTCTAAACCTTCTAAAGTTTCTCGTTTTTCTTTAGCAGTTCTAAATCGGTTTACATAATCTACCGTAACGGGAAAATCCTTTAAACGTTCACGAAACGTCCTAGAATGCTGATAAGCCAAAATAGTGGTTGGCACTAAAACAGCCACTTGTTTTCCATTATCAACTGCTTTAAAAGCTGCTCGAATGGCAACCTCTGTTTTACCAAAACCAACATCGCCACAAACCAAACGATCCATGGGGCGTTCGCTTTCCATATCGGCTTTAATATCTGCTGTTGCGGTACTTTGGTCAGGAGTATCTTCGTAAATAAAAGAGGCTTCCAACTCGTGTTGCATGTAACTGTCTGGATTATATTGATAGCCCTTTTGTGTTTTACGTTTTGCGTAAAGTTTTATTAGATTAAACGCAACGTGTTTTACACGTGCTTTTGTTTTTTGTTTAAGGGTTTTCCACGCATTACTCCCCAATTTATAAATCTTGGGCGGCTTACCGTCTTTACCATTAAATTTGGTAATTTTATGCAATGAATGAATACTTAAATATAAGACATCACGCTCGCCATAAACTAATTTTATAGCTTCTTGTTTTTTGCCTTCTACATCTATTTTTTGAAGTCCGCCAAAACGCCCAATACCATGATCAATATGGGTTACATAATCGCCAATGTCTAAACTTGTAAGTTCTTTTAACGTAATGGCTTGCTTTTTTGCATAGCCATTTTTAAGATGAAATTTATGATAGCGTTCAAAAATTTCATGATCAGTATAACAAACAATTTTGCCATCATGATCTACAAACCCTTGATGCAATGATAAAATTATGGTTTGATATGCTTTAACATCGAGATTCGAATCGTCAAAAATATCATGGAATCGTTTGGCTTGCTGTTCGCTTATACAAGCAATGTAATTAGTATAACCGTTTTCGTGATTGTTATTTAAGTCTTCTATTAAAAGATTGAATTGTTTGTTGAATGATGGTTGTGGTGTGGTGCTGAAAGTGATTTCGTTTACGTCTTTACGAGGAGCTTGCGACGTGGTAATCTCTCCAATTGAAACAGATTGCACCGCTTCACTCGCAATGACGTTATTATTAAAAACCGATGTCGTTCCAAACTCAATAATTGAAAAATCTAACAATTGCTTTTTTAATAGCGTTGCATTACAAAAAAGCTCGTTAGGTTCGGCATGTTTAATATCTGTTGAAAGCGTTTTAAAAGCATCTTCTGCTTTTTCATAAAAATCGTTTATTCTTGAAAAGAATAAATCAACATTTTTAAAACAAACCACTGTTTTTTGAGCAATATACTTTAAGAAGCTTTGTCTACTTTCATCCAATAATTTATTTGCAACATTAGGAATGATGTTTATTTTTTTAACCTGCTCGATAGATAGTTGCGTTTCTACATCAAAGGTTCTAATACTATCAACCTCATCGCCAAAAAACTCGATACGATACGGTTCGTCATGCGAAAACGAAAACACATCCACAATACCACCACGCACCGAAAACTCACCAGGTTCTGTAACGAAGTCGACGCGTTTAAATAGATACTCAAACAAGACTTCGTTTACAAAATCGATAGAAACTTTATCGTTTACAGACACCTTTAAAGTATGGCGTTCTAACTCTTTTCTAGTAACCACTTGCTCAAAAAGGGCATCTGGATACGTAACAATTATAGCTGGCTTTTTTTGTGAATTTATACGGTTTAAAACCTCAGCACGGAGCAATACATTGGCATTATCGGTTTCTTCAATTTGATAAGGCCTGCGGTAACTACCAGGATAAAACAACACATCTTTGGCGTTACACAACTGTTCTAAATCATTTAGGTAATGCGCCGCTTCTTCTTTATCGTTAAAAACAATTAGAAAAGGTTTTTCGGCTTGTTTAAAAATACTTGAAATGACAAAGGAAAAAGATGATCCAACGAGTCCTTTTACATGTGTTTTAATTCCGGTTTGGGCAATAGCAGTTTGCAGATTTTGCGTTTGCAAAGTCTGTGCATAGGTTTGCGAGAGGATAGATTTACTCACCTAATTATTAAATTTTAAGATTGCAAAGATACGCTTTAGAATTATTTTTAAGTAGATTTATAAGAAATTCAAGAATGTTTATTTTTATTTAGCATTAAGGATTGCACCTCCTCGTCTCCGCTCAAGATAAACATTTTGTTTACAAAATGAAATGCTCAAAAAAAGCTAATTTTTAATTTAAAAAGGCTTGAAGTTTATTTATATTTGCAGCACAAAAAAACAAAAACATATGTCGTTTTCAGATTTATTTGATAGTGGATTTAAAAAGCGTAATGAAGATCATTTTGCTTCAATTGTTAGAATAGCCATGGATGATGGAGTTATTACTGATGATGAGAAAGCATTTTTAGATAGATTAGCTCGTAATTTAAGTATTAGTGAAGGGGATTATAAAATAATTTTAAAGGATTATAAATCGCACCCAATAAACCCCCCTATGTCTTACGATAAACGTTTAGAGCGTTTATACGACTTGGTTCGTATGGTACATGTAGACCAAATTAATGGAGATCCAGAACATAAACTTTTAAATAAAATTGGTGTTGGACTTGGTTTTCATGCTGTAAACGTAAAATATATTGCTGACAAGGCTTTAACGCTAGTAAATAACGGTGTTGATTTAGATACTTTTATAAACGAAATTAAAAACATGAACAGATAATCTGTTTTTGTTTTAATATAAAAAATGCGAACTACTTTTTAGTTCGCATTTTTTATTTGTGTAATTTTAATTGAATACGCTTTCGCGGAACATCTACCTCTAAAACTTTTACAATAATTTGTTGATGAAGACTTACGTGTTCATTTACATCCTTTACAAAACTATCAGACAAATTAGAAACATGAATTAAGCCGCTTTCTTTAATTCCAACATCTACAAAACAGCCAAAATTAGTAATGTTATTTACAATTCCAGGAAGTAATTGTCCTTCTTTTAAATCGTTAATCGTTTTTATATTTTGATTAAATGTAAAAACTTTAGCTTGTTCTCTAATATCTAAACCTGGTTTTTCTAGTTCTTTAATAATGTCTTCAAGTGTTAGTAATCCAATGAACTCTGTGCAATATTTTTTTAAATCTATCTTTTGAAGCACATCTTTATTTCTAATTAATTCGGCAACCGATTTCCCTAAATCTTTAGCCATTTTAGCAATAATAACATAACTTTCAGGATGTACTGCAGAATCGTCTAATGGGTTTTTAGCATTTTTGATTCTTAAAAAAGCTGCCCCTTGTTCGAAAGCTTTTGCTCCTAAACGTGGTACTTTTTTAATATCATTTCTTGATGTGAAAATGCCTTTTTCATTTCGAAAATTAAAAATATTTTCGGCTAGTTTTGGCCCAATTCCCGACACATAACTCAATAACGACTTACTTGCTGTGTTAATGTTTACACCAACGGCATTTACACAATTTTCAACCACAACATCTAATTCTTTTTGAAGTTTAGCTTGATCGACGTCGTGTTGATATTGTCCAACACCAATAGATTTGGCATCAATTTTTACTAATTCTGCTAACGGATCTTGTAAACGACGACCAATAGAAACCGAACCTCGAACCGTAACATCGTAATTAGGAAATTCTTCTCGTGCAATTTTTGATGCTGAATAAATACTCGCTCCAGCTTCGCTTACTACAAAAACTTGTACATTATTTTTAAAATGAACTTTTCTAATTAATGCTTCGGTTTCTCGCGATGCTGTACCGTTACCAATAGCAATCGCTTCAATTTTATAAGCATCGGCTAAAGAGCTTATCTTCTTCATGGCAGCAATACTATCGTTTTTTGGAGGATGCGGATAAATAGTTTCGTTATATTTTAATTGCCCTTGTGCGTCTAAACATACCACTTTACAACCTGTTCTAAACCCTGGGTCGATAGCTAAAATACGTTTTTCTCCTAATGGCGAACCTAATAACAATTGCTTTAAGTTTTTTGCAAAAACAGTTATTGCAGACTCGTCGGCTTTATCTTTAGCTATCTGTAAAGCTTCGTTACTTAACGATGGAAATAACAAACGTTTATAAGCATCTTGAATAGCTATTTGAATGTGTTCCGCGCAAGCGTTATTGCTTTTAATAATGCGTCTTTCTATGTTGCCCAAAGCGCGGTCGTCGTCTATACTAATTTTAACTCTAATAAAACTTTCACTTTCAGCTCTTAAAATAGCTAATAAGCGGTGTGATGGTATCCGGCTTAACGATTCTTCCCAATCAAAATAATCTCTAAATTTTTGAGCTTTTTCACTTGCACTGAGCGCCGTCGAAGTATCGGCTTTTGCCTTTACTACTTTTGTGGAAATCATAGCGAAACGCTCTAATTGATGACGAATATTCGTTCTAATATCGGTACGTTCGTTTATCCATTCTGCAATAATATGTCTTGCGCCTTCTAAAGCATCATCAATCGAATTAACTTTACCTTTTACATATCTTAATGCGATAGATTCTAAATCATTTGCATTCTGACTCATTATAATTTTTGCTAATGGTTCCAGTCCATTTTGTCGTGCTTTTTCAGCTTTTGTTTTTCGACTTTTCTTGTATGGTAAGTATAAATCTTCAAGTGTCGTTAAATCTTGAGTAGCTTCAATTTTTTGTTGCAATTCTAAAGTTAAAAGCTCTTGTTCTTCTAGTGTTTTTAAGATTGATTTTTTGCGTTTTTGTAAAGCTTCAAACTGTTCCTTAAATTTTACTATCTCGCCTATTTGTACCTCATCTAAATTGCCTGTTCGCTCTTTTCTGTAACGCGATATAAAAGGAATAGTGCAATCTTCATCCAATAATTGAATTGTATTTTTTACCGATTGTTCTGGTAGTTGTGTATGTGAAATTATGTATTTTAGTTGTCCCAACATTTGCCTTTAAGTTATTAAGCAAAAATAAGGTTTATGTGTCATTTAAATTTAAAAAAACAGCATACCATGAAACATTTATTTAAAGTGATTTTAATTTTTATTGTAACCTTTACAAGTTGCCAAAAAGCGATAACAAAAATTGATGATTCTGCCGACTTTAAAGCTGTTGAACAAGTTGTACAAGGCGTATTTGATGATATTTGGAGTGATAAGAAGGCAGAACTGCTCACTAAATATCATACTGATGATTTTATACTTTTAGAACATGGTGAGGTTTGGACTAATGATACAATTGCCAATTGGTGCAAGCGTGCCAAACTAAGAGACACCGGTTTAAAACGTATTAATAGTTTTGATTTTTTTAAGGCAGAAAAAGAAGATAATCGTATTTGGATGGCATACCATAACTATGCTACCATAAAATCTGATAGTTTAGAGCGCAAATTACAATGGCTAGAAAGTATTGTGGCTATTAAAAAGGATAGCACATGGAAGTTAGAAATGATGCATTCTACTAGAGTGAATATAACGCAATAAAAAAACAGGGATATATCTAAAAAGATATACCCCTGTTTTAATCATCAATCAAACAAAAGGCTAATTATCACCAACCTGTTTTTTTGCATCATCAACCATTTTTTCATTTGGTAAAATAGCCACATTTACACGTCTGTTTTTAGCTCTACCCTCAGCCGTTGTATTATCGTGTATAGGTTGAGTCTCACCAAACCAATTTGTGGTTAAACGACCAGAGCTTACTCCGTTTTGCGTAAAATAATTAGTTACAGCATACGCTCTGTTTTTAGAAAGCGTCATATTATAATTAGCATCTCCAACACTGTCTGTGTGACCTACTACAAGAATATTAGTATCTGGAAATTCTTTAAAAACATTAGTAAGTTTATTTAAAGTTGTTTGAGACGCATCGTTAATATTGTATTTATTAGTTGAGAAATATACACCGCTACCCTCATCAAAAGTCACCACAATACCATCATCTACTCGTTCCACTTTTGCTCCAGGAATTTCCTCTTCTATTTTTTGAGCTTGCTTATCCATTTTATTTCCTATAAGCACTCCAGCCGTTCCACCTACTACACCACCAATAACTGCTCCTAATTCGCCATTACCTCCTTTTCCAACATTGTTACCAATAATAGCTCCTAAAATAGCGCCACCAGTAGTACCAATTACAGCTCCTTTTTGTTTATTGTTTGCGTTTTGAACTGCTTTACAATTCATTAAACTTATTGTTAAAGCACCCGTGAATAGTATTATTCCTATTTTATTTATAAAAGTTCTCATAGTTGTCTATTATTTAGTGAAATTCATATTAATTATAAATGGCTTTCCATCTACATATACGGTTTGTTGCCATTGCATGTTTGTATCTGATAAAGATTTTAAGGTTAAACGAAAGCCTTGATTTGTATCAGATTTTCCTTTTTCACTTGTGGGTTTCAATAGAAAACCATACAATCCAGTTTGTTCATCTATTTCTTGAATAGTAAAATTAAAATAGCGCATTCCCGGTGAACAATTGGCATCATTAATATTATATGTTCCCGTATTATTGTTTGGAATAAAACGCCATATACTACCTTCAAAACATGCTTTTGAGGCATCGTTTAACAAAGTGACATTGTAAGTCCCTAGTGCACTATAATCTATTTTATTTAAAGTCCATTCTCCTTTTAATACCTTTTTAGAATCTCTAACGGTTTTTGATGAACTACAAGACAAAACACTAATTGTAATAAGCAATAAGAATATTCTTTTCATATTTAGTTGTTTTAATTAATAACATACTATATACGAGTTTGCTACCCTAGGTAGATGTTAGGACAATTTATATGTTAATAAGCCAAATTGATTTTAACCCCTTGTAATCTGTTAAAAAACAAAAGGTTAAACATGTAATAAAGACTCTTTTAGAAGTAAATATTTAACAATGAATTAACAAAAGTATCTGTATTCAAAATAAGTGTTTAACTTATCTGTAAACCATTATCAATATTAGCATCATCAGGATTCACAAATACCAATTTCCCATCGGGAGTTTCAGTCATTAAAATCATACCTTGGCTTTCTACACCACGCAATGCTCTTGGTGCTAAATTAACTAAAACGGTTACTCGTTTTCCTACCACTTCTTCCGCAGTAAAACTTTCTGCAATTCCAGAGACTATTGTACGTACATCAATTCCTGTATCTACTTTTAAAACTAAAAGCTTTTTAGCTTTTGGTATTTTTTCGGCTTCTAAAATAGTCCCAACACGAATGTCTAATTTGGTAAAATCTTCAAAAGTAATAGTCTTTTTTTGTGGTTCAACTACAGCATTAGCAATTTCATTAGCTTTTTTACTAGCTACTAGTTTGTCTAATTGTTTTTGAATGGTGTCATCTTCAATTTTTGAAAACAATAATTCTGCTTTTCCTATTTGCAGACCTGCTGGAATTAAAGTATTTTTTGATTTGATATCATTCCATGTGTTCTCGATACGATTCTCCGCTGTCGAATCACTCGAACTGACATTAAGAACTTCTTTTAATTTATTAGATGTAAATGGTAAAAAAGGTTCACTTAAAGTCGCTAAGGCTGATGCTATTTGTAATGACACATACATAATAGTTTGTGTGCGAGCTTCGTCTACTTTAATGACTTTCCATGGCTCCTCGTCGGCTAAATACTTATTGCCTAATCGTGCTAAATTCATAAGTTCTTGCCCTGCTTCTCTAAAACGATAACGCTCAATAGAACTTGCAATCACATCTGGATAGGCTTTAATAGTGGCTAGTGTTTCCTCATCTATTTGAGTCAATTCATTTGGAGCAGGCACAATTCCGCTATAATATTTATTAGTAAGTACAACTACACGATTAATAAAGTTGCCAAAAATGGCTACTAATTCGTTATTATTTCGTGCTTGAAAATCTTTCCAAGTAAAATCGTTATCCTTCGTTTCAGGGGCATTTGCTGTTAAAACATAGCGTAACACATCTTGTTGATTTGGAAAATCTTGTAAATATTCTGGTAACCAAACTGCCCAATTTTTAGAGGTTGATAATTTATTACCTTCTAAATTTAAAAACTCATTTGCTGGCACATTTTCGGGTAAAATATATGAGCCCTCGCTTTTTAGCATAGCTGGGAAAATAATACAATGAAATACAATATTATCTTTACCTATAAAATGCACCAATTTGGTGTCTTTATCTTTCCAATAGGGTTCCCAATCTTTTCCTTCACGAGCTGCCCATTCTTTTGTTGAAGAAATATAGCCAATAGGCGCATCAAACCAAACGTACAATACTTTGCCTTCGCCTCCTTTTGCTGGAACTGGAATACCCCAATCTAAATCGCGGGTAACTGCACGCGGACGTAAACCATCATCAATCCAAGATTTTACTTGTCCATAAACATTTGGTTTCCAATCTTTTTTATGCCCTTTTAAAATCCATTCTTTTAAAAATTCTTCGTGTTTATCTAAAGGTAAAAACCAATGTTTTGTTTGTTTTAATGTCGGTACATTTCCTGTAATTGCCGATTTTGGATTTATCAAATCTGTTGCATTATGACTTGTTCCGCAGTTTTCACATTGGTCGCCATAGCTTTCTTCATTTCCACATTTTGGGCAAGTACCAACAACAAAACGATCTGCTAAAAACTGGTTAGCTTCTTCATCAAATAATTGCTCAGTGGTTTCTTCAACAAACTCCCCTTTATCATTTAAAGTTGTGAAAAATTCAGATGCTGTTTCATGATGAATTTTAGCCGATGTACGTGAGTAATTATCAAACGTAATTCCAAATTCTTCAAAAGATTGTTTAATTATGGCGTGATATTTATCTACAATATCTTGCGGAGAAACACCTTCTTTTTTTGCTTTAATAGTAATAGGCACACCATGTTCGTCACTTCCGCAAACAAAAAGCACATCATTTCCTGTTAAACGTAAATAGCGTGCATAAATATCGGCTGGCACATAAACTCCTGCTAAATGTCCAATATGAATAGCACCGTTAGTATAAGGTAACGCTGCGGTAATGGTATGTCGTTTTGGTTGATTCATCAATCTAAAAATTAAATTTTAATCGTCATTGCGAAGGAGGTTACGACTGTGGCAATCTCATGAACAGGAAACTAAATTAAACAGATTCCCTCGCTTCACTTCGACAAGCTCAGTGTAACACGCTCGGAATGACGTATCATTTTAAAGCCGTAAAAGTACACATTTTGCTACCTATTTAGAAAAAAAATGTAAATTTACATTATGACAAAACATATTTTAATTATCGTTTTAAGTTGCGCTCTTTTTTTCTTTGGAAAAGAAACCATTTCTGCACAAAATACAATATCAAATAAAACCAGTAAATTGATACAACCACCTTATTTAAAAGCAGGTGACACGGTTGCTATTGTTGCCCCTTCTGGTGTTTTAAAAAATAAAAACGAAGCTATAGAGCAAACCAGAGCACTTCTTAAAAGTTGGGGATTGCATAGCGTTATTGGCGACCATGTTTATAATCAAGCAAACCATTTTGCAGGAACCGATAATGAACGTTGTGAAGATTTTCAAAAAGCTTTAGACGATCCTACAATTAGTGCCATTTTATGCGCTCGCGGTGGCTACGGAACGGTTAGAATTCTTGATAAACTAGATTATACAACATTTAAAAATCATCCCAAATGGCTGATTGGATATTCTGATATTACAGCTTTACACAATCAATTTCATAATGAAGGCTTTGAAAGTTTGCATGCCATGATGTGTACCAGTATGATTGATGATTTAGAAGCCATTAAAGAAACCATTTCAACCTTTAAAGATGCTCTTTTCGGGAATCCTATAAGCTATACTTTAGAAGGTTCTGAATATAATAAATCTGGCACAAGTTCTGGACAACTTGTTGGCGGAAACTTGACTTTACTGCATACTATGTTGGGCTCTGAAACTAGTATTGATGTTTCTGGAAAAATACTTTTTATTGAAGAAGTTGGAGAACACAAATACCATATAGACCGCATGTTACAAAGCTTAAAACGCGCTGGATATTTTGATAATTGCCAAGGTGTAATTGTTGGAGATATTAATAAAATGAGAAAAAATACAACGCCTTGGGGAAGTTCAATTGAGCAACTCATTTTAGATGCTCTTGCTGATTATGATTTCCCCATTGCGTTTAATATGCCTGCTGGACACGAGGATGATAATCGTGCTTTAATTTTAGGGCGTGCTATTAAATTGACCGTTGCTAAAAATAAAAGTACGGTTGTTTTTGAAGAATAGTTATAACTTATTATGTTTTACCAAATAAAAGTATAGTTGCAGATCTTAATACTTGGGAAAATCAACCGCTTGCGGAAAAAGCTTTAGATGGAATTCTTGATATACATAACTGTTATAAAAAGTTTGCTGTTTTTTCGCAATAAGAAGCTATTGAGTTTATTGATTTGAATTATAAATACTATGATTTTTGCCCTAAACGAAGAAAATAAAAAAGTCAAAGCAAATACACTAGGAGAAACCGCTATTTGTCAATTTTGTAAATCACCATTAATTACAACTAAAAACCTTTCCTCTATTCTTTATTGGCATCATAAATCTGCTTACACAAATTATGATAAATGGTATAATTCAGTTTCCGAGTGGCAATTTGAGTGGATCTCTAATTTTCCTATCGAATGGCAAGAGGTTATTATCTTAAATGATAATGACATGCATATAGCAAATATAAAACTACCTAATAATGTAATTCTAAAATTTCAAGACGAAAAATTAACCTCTGAAGAAATAAAAAAAAGAGAAGAGTTTTTCAAAAACTTAATTTGGATATTTAATTCTACTTATTTAGGGATTTTTGATTTCAGCATTATAAATCAAAAAATTCTTAATGATTCCTTTTATCTTCAAATAAATCCGTTTGGGAAAATTAAAACTAATAAAAGTTGGGATTTTAAAAAATATCTCATTAACATATCAAAACCACTATTTATAGACCTTCTTCATAGAATTATATATATCAAAAATGTATATGTTGATAATGGGAATTTAAGCTTAAAAAATGATAAATTTAATCTATATAGGGTTTATTCTGAGAAAAATAAATATGAAAACCTAGTGCTTGAAATAATTATTTTGACAAAACATGATTTTTTAAAAAAATATCATCATTCTAAATAAGATTCCTGCCTGCGCAGAAATGACAAAAACACTAAAACCTACGCTCCTTCTGTAACTGCTCGTAAGCCGCCTGCACTTGCCTAAATTTTTCTTCGGCACCTTCTTGATGTTCTTTACCTAAGTGAATGACTTTATCTGGATGGTATTTTTTAGCCATTTTACGGTAGGCTTTTTTAATCTCATCGTTAGTAGCGCTTTTATCTATTTCTAAAATTTTATAGGCGTTTTCCTGACTATTATAAAACATGGCTTTTATACTCTCGTAATCACGTGAACTAATACCCAAATAACCCGCAATGGTATAGATTTGGCGTTCTTCATCACTGGTTACTGTACCATCTGCTTTAGCAATACCAAACAAAAAATGCATAAGTTGTAGGCGAGATGGGTGATCCATCATTTGCTTAATTTGCAAGCATACTGGCCTTACAGAAATGTTTTGCTTGCTTATATTTTTAAACAATTTAAAGGCATGATTTGCTCTTTCTTTACCATACATGTTTACAAATTGTTGACGTACAAAATCTAACTCACTTTGGTCTTGTTTGCCATCGGCTTTTATAACCACCGAGGCTAAGACAAGTAAACTCACTTCAAAATCACCCGATTGAGTTTGTGGGCGCTGTCTTTGGCGTGTTCTGTAAGTGGTCCGCCTGCTTTGTTGTGGGTTACCTTGCCCTAAAAACGGACTATTTTTCCCATCTGCCATAGCATCAACTATACTCCCTAATGCTAACCCAATTATAGCACCTATTGGACCACCAAACGACCAGCCTAATGAGGCACCTATCCATTTTGAAAAACTCATGTGTTTATTGTTTATTAAAGCGTAAATATACTATTGTTAGTTTAATTTTTTACGATTTTGTTACAGTTGCAACGCGTTAAGGATAGAAGACCTTCGACTACGCTCAGGATAAACTTATCCTTTTGCTTTTTTGCAAAAGATATAGCGGATAGCCTAACCTTATAATGCCATAAGCGTTTTAAGGGAACGCTCTAATAATAATTATCCCTTTTTTGATTAACTTTGCAGCGTATTAATTAAAACATAAAAATTTAAGATATGTATCCAGCAGAATTAGTAAAACCAATGCGCGAAGATTTAACCAATGTTGGTTTTGAAGAATTACATACTGCCGAGGCTGTTGATGTTGCTATAGCAAAAGAAGGAACAACTTTAGTGGTTGTAAATTCGGTTTGTGGCTGTGCCGCAGCAAATGCACGCCCAGGTGCTAGAATGAGTTTACAAAATGCTAAACGCCCTGATAATATAACAACTGTTTTTGCAGGTGTTGATAAGGAAGCTGTTGACAAAGTGAGAGGATATATGATTCCGTTTCCTCCAAGCTCACCGTGTATGGCTTTATTTAAAGATGGTGAATTAGTGCACATGTTAGAGCGTCACCACATTGAGGGCAGACCAGCAGAATTAATTGCTGAAAACTTAGTTGATGCTTATAACGAGCATTGTTAAAAGCTCAACTGTTTTCTCTTAAAAAATGAAAAAGCCAACTTATTGTTTAAGTTGGCTTTTTCATATAAAGTAGATGCTTTAAATTTAGTCTAAAGCAGGAATACGTAATACTTGTCCTGGATATATTTTATCTGGATCTGTAAGCATTGGTTTATTTGCTTCAAAAATTACTGGGTATTTCATAGCATTCCCATAATAGTTTTTAGCTATTTTTCCCAAAGTATCACCACTTATAACAGTATGAAATTGTGCTTCTGGCTCAGCATGCTCAACTGTCATTTGATCATCTACAGTTGCTATGCCGTTTGAATTACCTACAACTAAAACTACTTTTTCTTTTGTTGCTTGGTCGTAAGCCAATCCTGTTATTGTTGCTGCATCACCAGCAATGTGAATATTAAGGTTTTCTACTTGTAATTGTAAATCTCCAACTGTTTCTTGTAAACTTGCTGCTGCTGCTGCTTCAGCTTTAAGTTTAGCTTCTGCTGCTTCTGCTGCCTCTTCAGCATCTGTTTTTCCTATACCAAATACTTTGGCTCCTGCATTTTTAATGAATGAAAATAGTCCCATTTTTGTTTTATTTTTAAGGGTTACTGATTAATTTTTGTATGGGTTAAAATACGTTATTTTATCGATACATAAGTTTAGACACAAAAGAATTTAATAGTCACATATTTTGAAAAAAGAAACTGCCTAAAGCATATTGCTCTAGACAGTTTCTAAACTAAATAACCAACCAAACTTTTATTTAACCCTAGTATTCTCTCTTGGGTTGTCTACTTTATTTTTTCTATGCTTACGCATTTCGTTTCTTTTAACTGTAGCTTTTCTTTTTGCATCACTGCTTTTTAAATACTGAATGTATCCTCTACCTTCAAACTCGTAAACGGTTTCAGATGTTGGGTGATACAACTCTATCTTTCCATCATTTATAACGCTTAATTCAAAATATTCATTGTCAAAAAAGTCATAATCTAATGTTAAAGTTTTAAGCATTGTATTTCCTGTTATATTTCCAACACCATAAACACCTGTGTAATCCCAAATAAGATTACTTACGCTTGTTCCGTTTTCATCTTGTGAACTTCTAAAAGTTTCATCATCTCCACCAGCTAAAAACTGTAAATAATTTTCGTTATCAAATTCGTTTATCGCTCCAAACTCACTCGTATATGTCTTTTCCCAAGCTTCGTATTCTTGCAAGAAATAATGAATATTATCATAGAATACAAAATCGTAATCGAAATTACTACGTTGATATCCATCTAAAAAGTACGATGTATCATTATTTGGGTTATATAGTTCAATAGTATTATTATCTATTTGAAAAACATCAAAAGTTTCGAAACCATCTACATCGTGCGTTATATCTAGAATCATGTTATATGCATCGTAATCTGCAACTGCAATACCATAGCCATTGCCGCTACTACCAATACCAACTAAGTTATTATTTGCATACATAACACCATTTCTAAACGATATGGTAAATGCTTTTTGTAAAAATGGCGTTGTGCCATAACCACTGGTACTATTAATATCTACATACCATATCTCGTAAGAGCTTAGTAATTGGTTTATTGAAATTGTTGGTTCGTCATCAATTATATTTGTTTCTACATAGCATGATGTAAACAAAGTTGCTGTTAAGACAAAACTTAAAAGTATTTTTACAGTCTTCATAATCAAACATTTTTAGGGTTTCTATTTACAGGGTTTCAAAACGCGTGCCAAAAAAGATATGGTAATGTTTTTTTGACTTAACATTGATTAATATTTTATGTATTTTTGGTATTCAAATAATTTATGCTTTTATGGATAAACCTTTAAAATATGCGGTCTTTGGTGCAGGAAGTTGGGCAACAGCAATTGTAAAAATGCTTTGTGAGAATTTAGATGAAATTGGTTGGTATATGCGAAGTGTTTACACTAAAGAGCATCTATTAAAAGAACAGCACAATCCTAACTACTTAAGTTCGGTTGAGTTTCATTTAGAGCAATTAAAAATAAGTAATGATATTAATGAAATTGCTGATTATGCTGATGTTTTAATATTTGTAATTCCATCGGCTTTTATGCACTCCGAATTAGAAAAATTAACGGCTAATATTGAAAATAAAATTATTGTTTCCGCAGTAAAAGGTATTATGCCAGAAACTGGCTTATTGGTTGGTGAGCATTTTCATGATGTTTATAAAATTCCTTTTGATAATATTGCGGTTATCGCTGGCCCTTGTCATGCCGAAGAAGTTGCTTTAGAGCGCTTATCTTATTTAACAGTATCCTGTTCTGATGCTAAAAAAGCACAATATATTGCAGATGCTTTAGCTAGCCGTTACATAAAAACTAAAATTAGTGATGATATTATTGGTGTCGAATATGCTGTAATGCTAAAAAATATTTACGCTATTGCTGCAGGAATTGCCCATGGTTTAGGTTATGGCGACAATTTCCAAAGTGTATTAATGAGTAATGCCATCCGTGAAATGAAACGTTTTATTAAGAAGATGCATAAAATGAAACGTAATATTAATAATTCGGCTTATTTGGGTGATTTATTAGTTACTGGTTATTCGGTTTTTTCTAGAAATCGCATGTTTGGAAATATGATTGGTAAAGGCTATACCGTAAAATCTGCACAAATGGAAATGAGTATGGTTGCTGAAGGTTATTACGCAACAAAAAGTGCTCATTTACTTAACGAAAAGAACAAAAAGAAAACACAATTACCTATAATTAATGCGGTTTACGATATTTTATACGAAGGTAAAGATCCTAAAAAAGTGTTTAAAAAATTGACAGATAAATTGGACTAATAATGAAATCTTGTCTTATCAGTTTATGCTTGAGCATAGCATTTTTAGCGTGTAAGTCATCAAATGAAAAATCACTTCTTGTCACTGCAAAACCAATCGATGCTTATGTAAAAGGTGATGTTTTGGTTGGTCCTTCAGTACTAAATGATCCAGACAGGTTTGTTTGGGGAGCAAGTGTTATTAAAGATGGCGGTAAATACCATATGCTTTACAGTACTTGGGAATGTGGAGATTCTCTTCCTGCATTTGGTGATTCTTGGGTATTGCATTCTAAAATAGCGTATGCAACCTCTGATTTTCCTGACAAGGGGTTTGAATTTGAAAAAATTATTCTTGAAGGCAGAACGCTTTCTGGTGACTCCTTAGCTTGGGATGCCCAAATGGTTCATAACCCTCATATCAAAAAGTTTAATAACAAATTTTACCTGTATTATATTGGCTCAAAAGACCCTGGGAAACCCTTAGAAGGAGTTTCGGGTTTTAATCTTAATAAGCGTAATAGGGTACAGCAAAGTCAAAAAATAGGTGTTATCGAATTTGATAGTTTTGAGAATTTAATAGCGGGCAATTTTAAGCGACCAGACAACCCTTTAATAACACCAAGAACGCGTGTAAAACCTAATGATGTTATTAATCCGTCTCCAAAAGGTACCATTACAAAACCCGATAATTTAATTGTTGTAAATCCTTCCGTTGTACAACGTCCTTTTGATGGTAAATTTTTATTATACTTTAAAGGCAACATATATACTCCACATTGGAGGGGTGTACATGGAGTTGCTATTTCTGACAACCCTAACGGTCCTTTTACACCTACAAATGATTATGTTTTTGACATAAAAATGGACGATGGCTCTATAGCTTCGGCTGAAGATCCTTTTGTTTGGTATCATCAATCACACAAACAATTTTATGTTGTTTTAAAGGACTTTTCGGGAATAATAACTAAAAACAAGCCAGGGTTGGCTATTTTAAAATCTAAAGATGGGATTGTATGGACTAAGCCACAAAACTCATTTTTTATGAAAAAAGAGTTAATTCTTAAAAATGGAGATACAATTAAAGCTAACCGTTTAGAGCGTCCACAGTTATTAATTGACAATCAAGGCTACCCAATAACCTTATATTGTGCGTCATCTATTGTAAACGTTAGTCCACGTAAAGATGGCACGTCTTTTAATGTGCAAATTCCGTTGAATATTGCAGATTTTGAGTAATTTATTAGAAAATTGTTACTTTACCAAAATGCCTTTAGCTTGCATTAATGGAATAGGTTGTAATGCTTTAAGATTAATGGTGTTTTTTCTAAACAAATAGGTTTTATCAAACATAGCATTACCTTCAAAAAAAGACACTTTAAAAGTGTTATTTAATTCAAATAAATCTTCTTGTATTAATTCTATTTTAGCATAACTTTTTTTAGGAAGTGTATCTAACTTTTTTCTGAATTTAGATGTTATTTTATCTTCTGAATAACCACTGGTTACAATAAGTACCATTTCTAAATCAACATTTTTATCGTTGATAATATAGGCGTTCCAATCTTGGGTTTTATATATATCGTTATATTCGTTTACAATAGCTATGTATACGTTTTCAACTTTTGGTATTTGGATGTCTTTTTTCATTTTGATTATTTGAAAAGATAAGTCGTTGTGAAGCTTTTTAAAAAAAGTTGTGAGAACCTGTTTAATTATAGTTTAATCTCAAGAAACTACCACGTAGCTTCTTTTCTCGCAATGACGTTTGAATTAAAGTGCAGATTTAAACTGCTCTAAAAACCGCACATCATTTTCACTTAACAAACGAATATCGCCTATTTGATGCAACAACATCGCAATTCGATCGATACCAACTCCAAATGCAAATCCTGAATATTGTTCGGCATCAATACTGCAATTGGTTAATACGTTTGGATCAACCATACCGCAACCCCCAATTTCCAGCCAACCGGTTCCTTTGGTTATTTTGTAATCGGTTTCGGTTTCTAAACCCCAATACACATCAATCTCTGCACTTGGCTCTGTAAATGGAAAGTACGACGGGCGTAAACGTATTTTACTTTTACCAAACATTTCAGTTGTAAAATATTGTAAGGTTTGCTTTAAGTCTGAAAAACTAACATCCTTATCAATATACAACCCTTCTACTTGATGAAAAAAACAATGCGAACGTGCCGAAATAGCTTCGTTACGATATACTCTACCTGGAGAAATTGTACGAATAGGTGGTTTGTTATTTTCCATATAACGCACTTGCACAGAACTGGTATGTGTACGCAGTAAAATATCAGGATTGGTTTGAATAAAAAAGGTGTCCTGCATATCGCGTGCTGGATGATATTCTGGTAAATTTAATGCTGTAAAATTATGCCAATCGTCTTCAATTTCTGGGCCTTCGCTTACATTAAAACCAATACCCGAAAATATATCTATAATTTGATTTTTTACGATAGAAATAGGGTGGCGTGCACCTATTTGAATAGGTTCGCCTGGGCGCGATAAATCGCCAAAAACACCTTTTACTTCTTCTTTAATTTCTAGTTCTGCTTTTAAAGCGTTTACTTTATCTTCAGCAGTTTTTTTAAGCTTGTTTATGGTTTGACCAAATTCTTTTTTCTGGTCGTTTGCTACATTTTTAAACTCAGCAAAAAAGTCGTTTAGTAATCCTTTTTTACCTAAATATTTTATACGGAATGCTTCAACTTCTTCTTTAGATTGTGCTTTAAAGGCTTCGGCTTCGGCTATAAGTTCTTTTATCTTATCTATCATAACGTCATTTAAAAAATGAATGCAAATTTAATCAAAATATCGTCATTACGAGGAGTAAACGGCGAAGTAATCTTTTTAGAAGAAACAGATTGCCACAGCAAATAATTTTTTTGCTTCACAATGACGTAAAAAGCGAATTACGTTAAGGGTTGAACGGCATCTTTGAGCTCCTTGTAGAGAGCGACTAGTGAAAGCCCGACCCTTGCGGTAATGCCAAAATTATTTATACGATATAATCGGTTTCTAAAAAATAGTTTACAATGGCTTCTTTCATTAATATACTTTGTTCGCCTGCTTTTAAGTGTGGTAAAGTTTCTAATGCTTTGTAGTGTGGCCAGCCATCGTTATCTACAAAATCGAGTTCGTAATAACCATAAGGCACGAGTAGTTTACAAATGGCAATATGCATTAAATCTAGTTTTTGGTCTTTTTTATAAGTTCTGTTCAACTGCCCAAGTTCTTGCACACCTATTAAATAAATAATGGCGTCGAGATCTAAAATGTCTCCATCTGCAAATTGGTCGGATAGTTTATTAACTACCAAACTCCAGCGTTCTTTTAATTGTTCGTCTCTTGACATTAAATATGATATAAATAGATGATACCCAATTTATACTGAAATAAATTCAGCATAAGAATTTGGGATTAGTTCAACCCAAAACATTAATTATACAATAAACGCTTATTAATATTAGTTTGACTAATTTAAAGTTGCAAAGTTAATAAACCTAAGTGTGACTATTATTTTATATTTGTTTAAATTGTTTAATTATGAATGTTATAGATATAGTTTTGGCTGCTTTAATTTTATTTGGCCTTATTCGTGGTTTTATGAAAGGGCTTTTTGTTGAAGTAGCATCTCTTATTGCTTTAATTGCTGGCGTTTATGGCGCTATACATTTTAGTAATTTTGCTGCCGATTTTTTACAGAGTAAAGTGGATTGGAATGAGAAAACTATTAATATTACTGCATTTGCAGTAACCTTTGTAATTATTGTTTTAGCTATTGCTCTTGCCGGAAAAGCACTTACTAAATTAGCAGATTTTGCTGCATTGGGAATTATAAATAAATTTTTAGGTGGTGTTTTTGGGGCTTTAAAAATCGCCCTTATTTTAAGTGTCGTTTTAAATATTTTTGACAAGATGAACAGCACTATTACATTTGTTGATAAAAAGGATATAAATGATACCGTACTTTACAAGCCTGTAAAGTCTTTAATACCCACGATTTTCCCTAATATATTAGCTCCTAAGGACGAAAATATCTCTTCTGAAAATGATGATGCCTAAGAAATAATAAGCTTTTCTAGTAGTTTATTTAAATTTAACTGAAAGCACGCCCCATTGACTAAATCGTCAATTTCTTTTAATTCGTTATAATTCATTGCAAAGCTTGTTTGCATATTTGGTGCTTCTAACAAAATAGATTTACACGAATTTTGATTGTTACAATCTTCACATTTTAAAGATTGATTTAATGACTTTTTTATGTTTTTAGAAAACTGAATTAATTCATTTTGGGTTAAGAACAATCCAGTATTTCTAAAAACAAGTTGTATTTTTTTTAAATCTTTAACAGCACATCTTTTCCATTGAAAAGCTATTCCAAAACTGTTATAATAAATGGTATATATATCTTCCATAATACAAAAAATATGCTGTTAAAGATTTAATTAAACTAATTCAAAAACTTATTAATTATAGCTCTAATGTCTTTGTTGCTGGCTTTATTATCTAAAGTAAATAAGTGTTGATACAATCTTTTATCATCAACTTTTTCTTTAAGTTTTACTTCTTTGTTTTCAGCAAAAACTTTATCCCATTCTTGCCTTACTTTTTTCCAAATTTCATCATTTTCTTTCCACCAATTTCTCGCGAGTTTACATTTTTCGTCTGCTACTTTTTTGTAAACATTATATCCTTTTTCTTGCACTAAAAGCACATCTTCTTTACCTGTTTCCCTAATGATTTTGTCATTGTCTTGTTCATGCAACCAGCCATAATCTGTGAGTTTTACGGTATTGCCTCTTGCCATAATATTATAATCACTTCTTTTAGAGTATTCACGTCTAGGAAGTGGTGCATCGGTTTTATTTTCCCAAAAGTGCTTTCCATCTACATGAACCCAAGTTGCCGAGCCTGAATATCGCGGACTATCATCTACTTGATATACTTTTTGAGCCCATTGACCTTTTACATTTTCTTCGGAAAATTCATTTACACTCCACGTATTTTTAGCTTCATAATTAAATACATTTTGGTTCTCAAATTCCCAATCTTGTCGCCAATGTTTTATAACCATAGTATCGTTAACAACCAATAGATGTTGAATGGTTATTTCATCATCTTTGTCTGTAACTAATTCTGCCCATTCTAAAGCTGAAGCTCTATAATCATATGCTTTTTCATAAGCTATATCTGGAGAAAATGTTTCAGCATATTTAAACTTAATTTCATAGCACCCACACATATCCTTTATGGCATTTTGGTCTTGTTCCTTCTTGTTTTGAGCCTGCCCAATTACTGAAAATATTAAAATTAATAATGGTAAAAGTGTTAATCGTTTCATTTTTAAAGGTTTGTTTTTCATAATTAAAAAAAAATTAAAATTTATTTATTCTTATTTAGACTGAATTAAAATAACTTATATATTTGCAACAAATTTAATTAAGAATGATTCTAAATAAAAAATATTTCTGTATTTATTTTTCACTTTTTTTTATTTGCCATTCATTCTCGCAAGAAACTAAGGTATTAACAACGGATTCAACTAAAACAGAAAATTTAGATGAAGTTATTATTACTGCAACTAGAACTATAAGGCAATTATCGTCTTTACCTCTACCAGCTCAAATCATATCTAAAAAAGATATAGAACGTTCAAGTTCAATTAGATTAAATGATATTCTTAATGAACAAACAGGGCTAATTACTATTCCAGATTTTGGTGGCGGAGAAGACATTCAATTGCAAGGATTAGATTCACAGTATACTTTAATTCTTGTAGATGGTGTTCCTTTGGTTGGACGCTCATCTGGCACTTTAGATATTAGTAGAATAACTGTTGGGAATATTAAACAAATCGAAGTCGTTAAAGGCGCTTCTTCTAGCCTCTACGGTAATGAAGCTCTTGGTGGTGTTATAAATATTATTACAGAAATACCAAAATATGGCTTTAATGGAAACACAAATTTTAGAATTGGTGCATTTAATACTAACGATTTAAGTACAACTCTTAATTATAAAAAGAAAAAACTGGGGGTTACTGCTTTTTTTAATAGATATAATAGCGATGGCTATGATTTAAATAAAACCGATGAATTGAAAACAGTTGACCCTTTTAGTAATTACACCTTTAATACAAAGGTTGTTTATGATTTTTCTGATGCAACTCAGCTCTTTACCTCAGGGAAATATTACACTCAAAATCAAGATTATATCGCTTCATCAACATTAAAAGGCGAAAGCGATATTAATGAGTGGAATTCGCATTTAAAGTTGAGTCATAAATATTCTGAAAAATGGAGTAGTTATTTTGAATTTTATGCCACAAGGTATAAAGCAAAAGATTATTTAGATGATGAAAATGGCTCTCGATTTAGTAATAGTTATTATAATCAATTATTGATTCGTCCAGAAATTCGAGGCACTTTTAATCCTAATGATAAGGACGCTTTAATAGGAGGAATAGGGTTTAATCATGAAACTTTAGATAGAACAGATTTTACTATTCAACCAGAATTTAACTCACCTTACGTTTATTTTCAATACGATGGTAATCTAACAGAAATGCTTAATGTGATTATTGGAGCACGTTTTGATAGTCATAATAAGTATAAATCTCAGTTTAGCCCTAAAGCAGCTATTCGATATCAATTAAACGATAAACTTGCTATAAAAGGCTCTGTTGGTCATGGTTTTAAAGCACCTGATTTTAGACAATTATATTTCGATTTTACAAATGCAACAGTAGGTTATACTGTTTTAGGGTACAATGCAGTTTCTACAGCAATTCCAGAATTAGAAACACAAGGACAAATAGCGAATATTATTGTTCCTGTATCTGAATTTGAAGATGAATTAAACCCAGAAAATTCTATTAGCATTAATATTGGGTTTAACTATAAATTTTCATCTACTTTAAAGTTAGATTTAAATCTTTTTAGAAATAATATTAGCAATTTAATTGATACCAGAATTATAGCTAATAAAACCAACGGTCAAAATGTATTTAGCTACTATAACGTTAATGAGGTATATACACAAGGGTTAGAGTTTAATATTATATGGAAACCAACAAATAGCCTTAAAATATCTGGAGGCTATCAACTTTTATTTGCAAAAGATGCAGCTGCAGAAAATGCATTTAAAAACGGAGAGGTATTTGCCAGAGAAAACCCAAGTTCTCCATCATTTCAGCTTAAAAAGGATGATTATTTCGGGCTATTTAATCGGTCTCGTCACATGGCAAATTTAAAAGTATTCTATACAATTCCTAAATGGGATTTAGACACCAACATCAGAAGTACTTATCGAAGTAAATATGGATTATTAGATAGTAACGGAAATAGTTATTTAGATACTTACGATGACTTTGTCGATGGCTATACTATTATTGATTTTGCAATTAATAAAACGTTTTATAAAAATTATCAATTAGGCTTCGGAATTGATAATCTATTTGATTTTACTGACACACAAAATATCAGCAATATAGCTGGTCGAATTATATATGGAAAACTTAATATTCAATTTTAATACTTTAATAAATAAACAAAATGAAAACAATCAAAACAATTAAATTTTTAACATTAGCAGCACTATTTATAGGTTTTACTTCTTGCAGTAGTGATGATGATAATTCTACACCTCTATTAGAAATAGAGTCAGAAACTGTATCAAATTTACATGCACCACAAACAGGAGGTCAAGGGCAACCTGTTTCAGGAGTATTTGTAAAGTTTGATTTCGCAACGGGTCAGATAACAACAAGTGATACAGATTGGGATATTGCTTTTAGAGGAACATCTATCATTGTAAATGGAGGAACAACATTAGGAACAACTGATGAACCAAATCGTACAGGTGGTGCTGCTGTTTATATAGCAAATGGAACTATGGCATCAGTTACTAGTGTTGATGTATCATTATTTACACAAGATTCAGATACAGGTTATGCAATCCCAACTGGAAGTGATAATGGATGGTACTCTTATGCTGGACCTCCAACGCACTTAATTACGCCAATACCAGGTAAAATATTTATATTTAAAACACGAAATGGATCTTATGCAAAAGTTGAAATTTTAAGTTACTACGAAAATGCCCCAGTAAATCCTGATGCTTTTGTTGATGAAACTCCATACTATACATTTAACTACGTTTATCAACCAAATATAGGTATTACAACTTTTTAATATGGGAAAATCAATTGGTGTATTATTTATTGTATGTCGCCTTTTTTTAGGTGGATTTATGATTTATGGAGGTATTCAGAAATTCAAAAAACCAATTCCCGAACCTATTGAAGTTGTAGAGAAAGCTCAAAAATTTGCATCGCCTGAAAAAGTTAACACCTTACAAAAAATCCTATATATAAGTGGTACGAAACAAACAGGCTATTTTTGGCAAGTATTAGGAATCTGTGAGTTATTGTTTGGATTACTTTTAATTGTTCAAGGTACAGGTTTTATTGGTGCATTATTTTTGTTACCTATAACATTACATATTTTCTTATTTCATTTGTTTTTAGAATCCGATGATATTGGAGAACTCATACAAACAGGAGTATTATTTGCAATAAATATTGGTTTAATATTACGTGAAAAAGAAAAATGGAAACATTTACTTTGGATAAAACCTATTTAGGTTAGTCAATAAAAAAGCCACTCAATTAAGTGGCTTTTTTATTTAGTCTAAATGATAAATTTCCATAATATCTTTTAGGTATTTTTCAAAATTAATCTTTAAATCAATTAACTTTCCTGTATGTACATCGAATACCCAACCATGGACTTTTAAACCTCTTTCTCTGTAAGCTTTTTGTACTGCTGCAGTTTTTATGAGGTTTACACATTGTTCTTTTACATTAAGCTCAACTAATCTATCATACTTCTTGTCTTCATCTTCAATAGTGTTTAATTCCGTTTTATGTATCCGATACACATCTCGAATATTACGTAACCAAGGGTTTAAAATACCTAAATCTGCTGATTGCATCGCCGCTTTTACACCTCCACAAGCATAATGGCCACACACAACAATGTACTTTACTTTTAAATGGTCAACTGCATAGTTTAGAACAGACATTACATTCAAATCTATACTAATAACCATATTAGCTATATTACGATGCACAAAAACTTCACCTGGTTCTGCACCCATAAGTTCTTCTGCTGTTACGCGACTATCGCTACAGCCTATGTATAATAGTTCTGGGTTTTGACCTTTGCCTAGTTCTTCAAAGTAGTTGTCTTTAACTTTTAGTTTATCTTTAATCCACTTTTCGTTATTATCAAATACTTTGTCTAAATTCATAATTTTAACAGTTTAATACTTGTCGTTAACGTGTTGTTTAATCCATTTTACACAACTATCAAATTTAGTGAAAATATGCTCCTCAGGGATAAAATCTGGAATAATATCAATACGCTCCATCATGTACCTAGGTTGTTTTAACAATCCTACAAAAAGCACTTCAATCTCTTTCTTTTTTAAATCTTGTAACATATCTTCCATCGCATAAAGCCCAGATTGATCCATATATTGCATACGTCCTAAACGCATAATAACATAAGATGCTGTATCTGGAATTTGTAACGTAAGTTGTTGAAATTCACTTGTAGAACCAAAAAATAAAGGCCCTTTTAAATGTTTAATAAACACCTCTTCTTTTAAGTGCTCTGGGAAATCTATTTCGTCTTTCCAAGCTTCTTCTTTTAATGTTTTCACGTCACTTCTTCCTGCAGTTAAATCACCTATTTTCTTCATAAACATTAACGATGCAATAACCAACCCAATTCCTACTGCATATACTAAATTCCAAAATGTTGAAAGCAACAATACTATTAGCATTATTACTACCTCTGAGCTTAGTTTTAATGGTCCTAATTTCATGTCTTTTGGTAAACTTGGTATAGCTTTTAAGCCTTTATAATCCATAACACCAATACCAACAGTAATTAATATTCCTGCTAATACTGCTGCTGGAATTTGTGAAGCAACTGGACCTAGACCTAATAAAATAATAAGTAACATAACACCTGCAATCATACCCGACAGCTTCGTTTTTCCTCCAGATGTAATATTAACAACAGTTCTAATCGTAGCTCCTGCTCCTGGAATTCCTCCAAAAACTGCTGCAATACTATTACCAATACCTTGTCCTACTAATTCTTTGTTAGGTTTATGCTTAGTTTTTGTCATATTATCTGCAACCACACTTGTAAGCAATGAATCGATTGCTCCTAATAGTGCTAATGTTAGTGCTGTAAAAATGTAAGGTGTAATACTACTAAGATTAAAAGTTGTGAATATTTCTAAGTTTGGAATAGGAAGAGCACTTGGAATTTCCTCAATTGGTCTATAATCTAAACCGAAACCTACCGCAATTCCAGACATAACAATTAATGCAACCAACGTACTTGGAACCGCTTTTGTAATACGCTTAAAACCATAGATAATAAAAATCGTACCTAAAGCAAGAATCAACTCTAACCAATTAATATTTTGAAGCGCACGAGGGAAAGCTTTAATTGCACCTAATGCTCCTGATGCTTCCTTAGCAGCAAGTGTTTGTGATTCTTTTAAAATAGCATCTTGAGAAACTTCATCTGCTCTAGCTATGGTTTCTTTAAAATCTTCGAGTACTAAAATGCCTTCGCCAGCTTCCTCTTTTAAAATATTTTCAAGTATAACTTCTTCTGCTTGTGGTTTAAATTGGCTTACAAACTCCATATCTTCTTTAGGGTAATATCCCAATGATGGTAATATTTGAGTTAACAAAATAATAACTCCTATAGCAGTCATGAATCCTGAAACTACAGGATATGGAATATATCTAATGTACTTCCCTAAACCTAAAGCTCCCAAACCAATTTGCATTAATCCTGCAAGTAGAAATACCGTTAAAATAACTGGTAAAGCTTTATTTACATCACCATCGTTAGTAGCAATAATTCCTGCTATAACAACCATACTTACCGCTGTCATTGGAGCTGTTGGTCCAGAAATTTGTGTGTTTGTACCTCCAAAAAGTGCCGCGAAAAAACTGATAAAGATAGCTCCGTACAATCCTGCTGTTGGTCCTAATCCTGAAGACACTCCAAAAGCTAGAGCTAAGGGTAATGCTACAATTCCTGCGGTAATACCCCCAAAGGCATCTCCTTTTATATTTGAAAATAAATTTTTCATAGTTTAAAGTTTTTATTAGACACTTGCGTTTTTACTAAAAAGTAAAAAACGTAATTATATTAAATTGATCTCTACTAGATGTTTCAAAAAACTGATTCATGTAACCAGCTTCGAGTTTTAAATTTTTATTGATATTATACCCTAAACCTAAATATACTCTGTTCCTATCAAATACTGAGCTTTTAGAATTTATAAATATCTCATTATAAGCTGAAAGATAATAGTTGTTTTTGTCTTTTTCTTTATTAATTAAGGGAATATTTAGTCCTAAAAAGTAACGAAAGCGCATTTTGAAATCATTTTCTACAAAACGTTGTTCGAACCTGTAACGATGATTTAGTTTTACTAAACCTACATTTTGTTTTGATGTGAATTGTTGAAAAATTCTATGTTCGTTTACTGACACTTTTTCATCTGTATTGCCCACATAATTTTCAGACAGAATATAACCATAACCAAGTAATATATTATTCTTATTTTCATTAAAACTATACCCTAACCCTGTTCGTAATAATAATTGTTCAAGATCGCCAATAGCATTATAATTTCTGTATTGTACTTCGTTATGTATATTCCATTTTTGGTTTAACTTTTTGTTACCAATATAAATAAGCCAATTACCAAAATCACTCTCTTGACTTTGCGCAAAAACAGGTAGCATTAATACAATGATTAATGCTACCAAACTTGCTTTCTTTTTCATATAAATATTTCTCATAGAAAGTTTTATTGTTTACTCATAAAAATTGACGGCACCTGTATTAATATCGTACATGGCTCCTACTATCTTTATTTCGCCATTGGTTTGCATTTCGGCTAAAACATCACTTTCTTCAACAATCCTATCTATAGTAAGTTGTACATTTTTAGCAGAAACATTATCTACAAAATCAGAATTTGAAGAGTTTCTTAAGCTTGCATCTTTAGGTTCGGTTACCGCTTTTACAGCTGGTTTAATTTTTGCTAACATATCTGTTAAATTACCTAATTTAGCATCGTCGCAAGCGCCTTTTACTGCGCCGCAAGCTGTGTGCCCTAAAACTACAATAAGCTTTGTTCC
The DNA here is from genome assembly GCF_000789235.1 of Wocania ichthyoenteri Th78. GTDB lineage: Bacteria > Bacteroidota > Bacteroidia > Flavobacteriales > Flavobacteriaceae > Wocania_A > Wocania_A ichthyoenteri. The sequence goes on along the minus strand of NZ_KN525716.1, from coordinate 2,071,139 downwards.
TGCTAGTTTGCATGCAAATTCCATACTCCCTAAAATATCTTGGTTTACAAAATTTCCTGCAATTCGAACGCTAAAAATATCGCCTAAACCTTGATCGAAAACTAATTCTGCTGATACGCGCGAATCTATACAACTAAGTATTGTGGCAAATGGAAACTGCCCATCGCTGGTATCGTTTACTTGTTCTAGTAAGTTTCTGTTTGCTTTTAAATTGTTTTGAAATCTTACATTTCCTTCTTTTAAATATTGTAATGACTTTTCTGGAGTCATTGTAGCCTGTGTTTCTCTTGTGTGTGCTTTCATTTGTTTATATTTTTAAATTTACAATTGTACAATTATGCTGATTTTGGTCTTAGTTTAAAAAACTCGATATAACTTGGTGGGTTTTCAATAATTCCACGTTCTGAAATTAATTTTATTGTGATATTGCGTTCTTTTGCTTTAAACGCAAAATCATCCAAAATTTCTATAATATCGTTATCTAGATATCTTGTTTTTCTAACATCTAACTCTAAGAATGAATTTTTAGGAAGTTTATCTAATTCTTTTAAGATTGCACCTTTATTAAAAAATGTTACTTCTTCTGCTAAGGTCATTTTTATTTTACCATCGTCAACACCTTCTCCTTCTTTATGCAAAAAGTGTGAGTTTTGATAGCTTTTAATAAGTATAACAACAATGCCAACAGCTAACCCTAAACCGATTCCGTATAATAAATCAATAAATACAATTCCAAAAACAGTTACGTTAAATGGTACCCATTGTTTCCAACCTAAAATATACATTTTTTTAAATAATGCTGGTTTTGCTAACTTGTATCCAACAATTAATAATATCGCTGCCAAAACGGATAACGGAATCATATTTAATAATCTAGGGATTATCATCACAGATATTAATAATAAAAAGCCATGAATAATTGCAGACATTTTACTTCTTCCTCCAGATTGAATATTAGCAGAACTTCTTACAATAACTTGTGTTATTGGTAAACCTCCAATCATTCCAGAAATAATGTTACCTGTACCTTGAGCTAATAATTCTCTGTTAGTTGGTGTTACATTTTTATGTGGATCTAACTTATCTGTAGCTTCTACACACAAAAGCGTTTCCAAACTTGCTACTAAAGCAATAGTAAATGCTACTATCCAGACTTCTGGATTTAAAATCACTTTAAAGTTTGGAAAACTAAATTGTCCTAAAAATGATGTTACATCTTCTGGTATTGGAACGCTTACTAAATGTGTTTTTGTTATTACCAAAGCATCATTAGATTGTGTTAACACATAAAAAATGATTCCGATTGCAACCGCTACTAATGGTCCTTGTATAATCTGAAATATTTTCCCTTTATTAGATAACACCTTGTCCCAAAGTAACAAAATAGCTAATCCAATAATCCCTATTACTGTTGATCCTAGTTGAATATGATCAAAAATGTTTAATATTTGTGTAGTTGTACTTTCTCCATCTACTTTAAATAAAGTAAATGCTTTATCGTAACCAAAAAAATGAGGAATTTGTTTTAAAATAATGATAATTCCTATCCCTGTTAGCATTCCTTTAATAACTGAGGATGGGAAATAATATCCAATAATTCCTGCTTTTAAAATTCCAAAAACAAGTTGAATAATTCCTCCTAAAACTACTGCAACTAAAAAGTTCTCATAACTTCCTAAAGTTCCAATAGCAGTTAATACTATGGCTGCTAAACCTGCAGCTGGCCCACTTACTCCAATTTTTGAACCACTTAAACTCCCTACAACAACTCCTCCAATAATTCCTGCAATTAATCCTGAAAAAAGTGGTGCACCACTTGCTAATGCAATACCTAAACATAATGGCAATGCAACAAAAAATACGACAATACTCGCTGGTATGTCATTCTTAATAGTTTTAAACATATAATAAATTCGCTTAAGCTCTTAATCATAAAAGAAGATTAAAAGTATTTTTTAAATAAATTCAAGGCTAACTTAATAGCCAAAAAAACCGACTTATAATATGTTTTGTTCGGGAGGTGGGAAAATAAGGTTTAAGTGTGGTTTAGGATAATTTTTAAAAAAATATCCTAAGTTATTTTCAGTGAAAGTTAAAGCTAAATCTGATTCATTAGCTTTTTCATTTGAAAATGCAATTTTAAACCCCTTTTCTTCTTCTTCAGAAGTAGAGAAAATTATAGAAACATCAATTGTATCATCAACCATTAATATAACAGTTGGCGCAGCTATAAACAGTAAAAAGATTACTGAAAAAAATATAGATACTCTTTTTTTTGACATTTACTTTATCGTTTTATGCGGGCAAATATAATATTTTTAATCTGTTTTGTTTAATATATATTAAAAATTGTATAACAATTTAATGTCGTCAGAATTCACCCATCCTGTTTTACCATCTGTTAGTTTTATTTTTTTCCAACTATTTACTGTATCCAGTACTTGAACTTTCGTGCCTTCATGTAATCGAAAAGACTCTTCGCTTCTGTAATTTGGCTCACTCTTTACTTTGCTTTCTTGGGCAAAAACAATAGCTGGTTTATTTTGTTTATCAATGCTAAATTTACGAAATGCTAAGCCCAAAGAAACACATAATAATAGCAAACTTATTAAACTGCCTATAAAAGCGAGTCGTTTATTTATAGTTGAATAAGCAAAATAATAAATTAAAAATAATATGACAAAACACAATACAAAAGCAACAGCAGTTTTTGCCCAAGCATCAAAACTCATCATATTAGTAATGTTTTTAATCAATTTAGATAATCCTGTTTCTGGAATAACATCAATAGCATCAATAGTCATGTTTTTCGCAAATGCCATATTGCTTTTTATCTCTTTATCATTTGGAGATAATTGTAATGCTTTTTCGTAAAAGTAAATGCTTGGTGCTATATTATTTAATTTATAATGTGCATTGGCTAGATTAAAATACAATTCTGTAGAATGATTTCCTGTATCTAAAATAGCTGTATACTTATCTATAGCTTCAGCATATTTTCCTTGATTATATAAAGTGTTTGCTTGCTCGAAAAGCATTTCGTTTTGAGGAAAAACTACAGTGCTAAATAAAAATGCTAAAATGTATATTATGTTCTTCATTTTAACGTGCTTGTTTATCTATTAACGAAATTGTTTTTGCTGCTTTTTCATAATCTTGTTGCATTTCTACATTTGTAATAGGCGTGTAGCGTGCTAATTCACAATTTTTAATAATGCTTACAAAATCTGAAATCGCGATGTCATCAACCTGCTTATCTTTAAGTAAACTAACCACTTTATCTTTACTTAAATCGCTCGTTTCTATATGTAATTTGGCTTTTAAATAATTATGCAACGCTTTTTCTAAAGCGATATAAAAGGCTTCTTTTTTGCCTAGTGCTTTTTTGGCATTGCTTAAATATTTCTTAGCTAATTTATCAGCTTTTCTAATTTTATTACCATAAACGTCGGCATCTCTACTTGCTTTTTTCTTTCTAATAACAATAGCTAACGGAATGGCTAAAAATGGTAATAATAAAACGCTCCAAAACAATGGTGTTTTAAAGAAATATGATGAATTTATTGATGAAAAATTTGTTTTCGTTTTTATAAATGTAAACTGGTCGTTATTTAAAACAACACGTTGCTTTCCTGAATTAGTATTAGTTGTATTTGAATTTGAATCATTATTAAGTGGTCCATCTAAAACATCAATTACTATTTCATCAGACGACAATCTTTTATAACTTTCTGTCTTTAAATCGAAATATGAAAACGAAATGCTAGGTATTGGATATTTGCCTTTATACTGAGGCACAACGGTATAACTATCTGAAATATTACCCTGCATACCTGCTAAGTTTGTTTTAACGTTTTCAGTATGTTCCGGCTCGTATACTTCTAGCGAGCTTGGTAACGACACTTTAGGTAATTTAAACAATTTTAGATTGCCTTTTCCGCTAACACCAACTTTTACTTGAAGCGATTCTGAAGCATCTAATTCGGTTTTTGATGCCGATACATTAAAATTAAAATCACCCACAGCTCCAGTAAAATCTATTGGCTTTCCTTTTTCTGGTAAAGGTTTTACGTTAATAGTTTTATTACCAGCTGAAACGGTTCTATTAACACGTGTCATTAAACGACTTCCAAAAATATCGCGTCTATTTGTTGGTACTTGTACGGTAAGATCTAAGCTTAATGGTTCTATATTTAATTTTCCTGTTTTTTGCGGATATAACACTGTTTTTCGCAAAATCACATATCTATAATCTTCACCTTTATAAGTTCCGTTTTCCTGCTTCAGCCCTTTCATATTTATATTCTGACTCCAAAAATCGTTATATCTTGGGGTATCAATTTCTCTCCAATTATTTACACCTGTATTTGGCGACACATATAGTTTGTAAACTACAGTAATAGCCTCATTTAAATACGGGTCTGTTTTTGAAACTTCAGCAACTAAGTGAATATTTTCTGAAGCAATATAATCAGGGTTATTTGGGTCTTTTGGCTTATCAACTGCAGCGGTAACTAATACTTTTATTGGTAAGGTTTTATAGGTTTCGCCATCAACAGAAATGGTTGCTTGACTTACTGTGAAGTTACCTTGTTTTTTAGGTGCTAAAAAATAACTGTATGTTTTCTTGTATGATCGGACACCGTTAATCCATGAATTGCTTACCGATTGATTTGGACCGCCAACAACTGTAAATCCATTAAAATTAGGTGGATTAAAATTATCTCCATCTTGATTCATTTCAAAATCGACACGTAAACGTTCATTTATTCCCAACTTCTTTTTGCTAACCTTAGCTTCAAATTTCACCTGCGAAAAGGCAAAGCTTGTTACAAGCATTAGTATTAAAATGGATATGTGTTTTTTAAATTTCATTTATCTTTTCAAAAATGGATTCCTGCTTTAGCTGGAATGACAAAAACATTTTTTAAGTCTTTGTTATTGATTCTTTTCTCTTAAATCTTAGATTTTACCAGTCTTTTTCTGTTTTTATTTTCACGCCTTTTTGCTTTTCTGCATTTATTTTTTCTTGAACCTTTTTTTCTTGATTATTCATAGCTTCTAACAAACTTTTTATTTGCTGAGGTGATAATTGTCCAGGTTGTGGTTTAGGTTTTTGCTGATCTTTTTTCTTATCATCTTCTCCTTTTCCTTTATCTTCTTTTTCATCTTTAGGCTTTCCTTCCTCATCCTTTTTATCGTCACCTTCTTTTTTATCCTTATCGCCTTCGTCTTTTTTATCTTCCTTGTCTTCGCCTTCTTTATCCTTTTTATCCTCGTTTTCTTTATTTTCTTGGTCGTCTTTATTGTCTTTGTTCTCGTCGTCTTTATTTTGATCTTCTTGATCTTTTTGTTGCTCCGCACATGCCTTTGCTAGTCCTAAATTATAACGTGTTTCATCATCGGTAGGATTATTTCTTAATGCATTTTTATAAGCTTCAACAGCTTCTTTACACTTTTTGTTTTGCATTAAAATATTGCCAATATTATGGAATGCTTTGTGTTTTTGAGTTTTTAAAACTGCGTTTTTTGCCGCTTGTTGATGACGATATAATGCCTCTTCGTAATTTCCTTTTTTGTAATATGAATTTCCTAAATTATAAATCCCTGCTATACTGGTTGGTTGCTCTGATATGGCTTTTCTATATGCCATTTCTGCCGAAACAAAATCGTCTTCGTTTACTAAACTATTACCTTCATATACATAATTATTAGCTTTTTTTAATGCCAATAACTGCTCTTTTTCTTGTGCAAAAGAAAAGGCAGTAAATAAAGTTAATATGATTATTAATATGTTTTTCATTCTATTTATTAATTCTAAATTCTAATATAGAAAACCTTTCAATGTATGTCCGTTAAAAATTTTATAAATTCTCGTTAAACAAATTCAGCTTTTTTAACCATGCCGTTTTTCGTTCTAAAAGAAAAATATCTAAGAGTAAAAAGAATATGCCAAATCCTAAAAACCATTGAAACTGATCTTTATATTCTGCAAATTGTTTTGCTTCAAATTCAGTTTTGTCCATCTTGTTTAATACCTCCCTGATGCTTTCAACTACATCGCTCGTGCTTTTTCCATTTATATACGCACCATTGGCTTCTTCGGCAATACCCTTTAGCGTTTCTTCATTTAAACGTGTTATTACTGTTTCGCCTTGGTTATCTTTTTTGTAATTTAAAACAATGCCATTACGTTTTTCTGGAATTGGGCCACCTTTTACATCGCCAACACCAATGGTAAAAATCCGAATTCCTTCTTCGTTAGCTTCTTCTGCTAGTGCAACAGCATCTTCGCTATGGTCTTCTCCATCCGAAATAATAATAAGCACACGATTGGTTTGCTCTTCATCATCAAAATAGGTTTTAGATAATTTAATAGCTTCGTTAATAGCAGTTCCTTGCGATGATAGCATATCTGTATTCATGCTATTTAAAAACATTTTAGCCGATGCATAATCTGTAGTTATTGGTAATTGCGGAAATGCTTTTCCTGCGTAAGCAATAATACCCACACGATCACTTGCTAAATTATTGATGATTTGCGTAACCAGCTGTTTCGATTTTTCCAATCGGTTAGGCGCAATATCTTCGGCAAGCATACTCTTTGAAACATCGATAGCAAAAACAATATCTACACCTTCTCGCTTTACAGTTTCTAATTTAGTTCCTATTTTTGGATTTACTAAGGCAATTGCTAAACAAGCAAAAGCTAAGCTTAGAACTCCTATTTTTAAAATAGATTTGAATAACGATCTGTTTGGACTTAATCTTTTAAGCAGCTTTTTATCGGCAAATTTATTTTGTGCTTTGTGTTTCCAAATTTGAAGCACCAAAAAGAATAGGATTATTACTGGGATAATTCCCAATGCCCAAAACCATATTTTTTCTTCTAACTGCATTAATTGTTTATTTGTTTGTCGTGGATTTGTTTCTGCCACAAATTCACTAATATTTTATTATAAAAAACACTTCGACTGCGCTCAGTGTGACATATATTATTTATCTTTTTTAGACAAAACTTCTAAAGAAAGTATAGCGTAATAGTAATTCTAAAAGCAATAATAATCCTGCTAATAGCACTAATGATCGATACTTTTCTTCGTAATTATAGAATTTGAATTCTTCAATTTCTGTTTTTTCAAGCTTATTTATTTCGTTATAAATTTCTTCTAACTTTTTGTTATTCGTTGCTCTAAAATATTTTCCACCCGTAACTTCAGCAATTTCTTTTAGCAATTCTTCATCAATCTCGACCTGTGCTCTTGCATATTGAAAATTACCATTTGACAATACACTTACAGGCGTAAGTGCCGTTCCATTAGTTCCTAAACCAATAGTATAGGTTTTTATTTCATATTCTAAAGCCAATTCACTAGCAATCTTTGGGTCTATAAACCCAGAATTATTAACCCCATCTGTCAATAATATAATAATTTTACTCTTAGCTTTACTGTCTTTTAAACGGTTTACCGAAGTCGCTAAACCCATGCCTATTGCTGTTCCGCCTTCAATAATAGTATTGTACTTTATATCTTTTAAAGACCGCAATACAATAGATTTATCGCTAGTTATTGGTGTTTTTGTAAAGCTTTCACCAGCGTATTCAACCAATCCAATTCTATCGTTTGGTCTACCTTTAATAAACTCTGCTGCTACTTTTTTTAAGGCCTCTAAACGGTTTGGTGATAAATCTTTAGCCAGCATACTTGCCGATACATCAATAGCCATGACAATATCTATACCTCGCGTGGTTTTTGTTTTTGATGATACATCAACGGTTTGAGGTCTTGCAATAGCTGTTATTAATAATGCTAAGGCTATGAGTCTTAAAGCGAATAATAAATGCTTTACTTTTGGCAACCATGAGTTCGTTATTTTAAAACCTTTTAAACTTGATATTTTAAGTTCTGCTGTTTGCTTTTTATGTTTTAATACATACCACAATATGGCTAATGGCAACAATAACATTAACCAAAACAATTCTTTATTTAGAAATTGAATCCCTTCAAACATTATTCTTCTGCTTCTTTAAGTTCTACTGAATTTAAAATACGCTCCACCATTTGATCTGCATACGTATCGTCTTTCGGACTAGTAACAATGATTTGTTGCAACACATTATCTGAAGTAAATTGAAGCAACACATAATTGGCTTCTTTAAACTCTTTTGAAGTTAAGCTAGGTACCTTTAACGTTCCTGAAGTTTTTAATCCTTCTGCTCCATTTGGCGTTACAAACTTATCTCTTAATACGACAATGTCTTTTGCTCCCATAGCTTCCATCGATTTTATACTTCTCTCAGAAGATTTTTCTAAATCGATTTTATTTTCACCCATATTTTGATAGGTAGAGGTTGTTATGCCCACACTAAAAACATCCAACAAAGTACCATACATAAAAGATGTCATGCTTACTTGGGCTTTCATCTCTTCTGGAATAGGCAAATCTGTACGCTTTAAAACTTTGGGTGTTGAAATAGTTACTGGCGGAAATCCGTAAGCACTAGTTACCCAATTACCCTCTAAAAGCTCTTTACTTTCGTGCCCAGTAATAGTGTCTTTAACATAACTAAAACCATATTTTACACCAAAACCAACAAAGGTTGCTAACAACAAAAATACTCCTATTGCAACTGTAATAATAACTTTTTTACGTTGCTTTTTACGTTCTTGCTCAGCTTTGTATTTAATATCTAAAAGCTTTTCTTCTTCGGTTGGTTCTGGTAAGGCTTCTTTTACGTGGTCAATTTCTATATCAATAGTATTTCTATCAAGTTTTGCCAATTCAACATCTGGAGCAGATTTTGCGAATTTTACCAAATCGGCACGTTTTAAAATACTTTCTAGGTTTTTTATATCTTCTTTACTTATATCGACTTGATTGCCTTCTTTAAGCAATATTAATCTGCTAATCAATTCGTCTGTAGTACTTTCTAAAGCACGATCGTAAACCCTTTCATCAAGATATTTTCTAATAATGAATGTCAGATCTGAATAGTAATCCTTTAAATTTTCGTGTTCTAAATAATGGCTTTCATCTAGCTTTTTTAATGCCAATTTTGCTCTATCGTATGGTGGCAACAAAGCAATTTGTTCTTCTTCTGTTAATGGCTTTTTTCGCCAAATGAACCAATAGATTAAAAATCCAACAACGCTAATTATTAAAAGTGTTAGTAACACATATTTCCACCAATTACTTCCACTTTTATTAACTTCAATAATGGGTTTTATGTCGTACAACCCTTGTTTTGTAGTATCTACCACAATATTGTTAACCTCAACTTTTAGAGAATCGGTAAAAAAGGTTTTGCTCCCAATAATAACTTTTTGCCTTGGAATGGTGTACGCTCCCGAATCAAATTGAGTTAAGCCGTATTTTTTAATAAGATTATATCTATCGTTATTTTTTAATGTATCAACTTTATACGATTCAATCATTTCTAAAGGCGAAAAAGTTTGCCCTTCGGGGAACACCACTAAACTTGTTGTATCAGTTTCTACTTGAATAAGATATGTTATTTGTTCTCCAATTTTAATAGATGTTGAATCGATTGCTGAAGTGACTTGAGCGAAAGACAAGAAGGAAGACACAGAAAAGAAAAGAAAGCTTGAAGCCCGCAGCCTGAAACCTAAAGTTTTCTTACTCATATCTTTAATACTTCTCTTAATTTTACTTTCCATTTTTGGTTTCTTCATACTTCTAACTTCGCACTTCGTGCTCATTATCCTCTTCTTTTAAAATAGCCCAATAATTTTTTTACATAACTTTCGTCAACACGACAATCTATACTTCCTGCTCCAGATTTTGTAAAACTATCTTTGTAGTAATTCACTTTTTCCTGATAAAACTTACCATAATTAAGCCTTACTTTTTTAGAAGATGTATTAACCAACATCAATTCACCAGTTTCTTCGTCTTCCATTTGAACCATCCCTAAATTTGGAATTTGTTCTTCACGTTTATCGTAAACCCGAATGCCCGTAACATCATGTTTTCCTGATACAATTTTCATGGTTTGATGATAATCATCTGCAATAAAATCGGACATTACAAATACAATCGCTTTCTTTTTCATCACATTCGTTAAGAACTTTAAAGCTTCAGCTAAATTGGTTTGTCTACTTTCTGGATGAAACTCTATAAGTTCGCGAATAATACGTAACACATGAGAGCGTCCTTTTTTTGGTGGAATAAATAATTCTACTTTATCTGAAAATAAAATAAGTCCGATTTTATCGTTGTTTTGAGTTGCCGAAAACGCTAAAGTTGCAGCGATTTCAGTAATCACTTCATTTTTAAATTGCTCTTTTGTTCCGAATAATTCAGAGCCAGAAACATCAACCATAAGCATCATGGTAAGTTCTCGTTCTTCTTCAAAAACTTTAACATAAGGTTCGTTATAACGAGCAGTTACATTCCAATCTATACTTCTCACATCGTCTCCAAATTGATACTGACGTACTTCAGAAAAAGTCATACCACGTCCTTTGAAGGTTGAATGATATTCACCTCCAAAAATGTGATCAGACAAACGGCGAGTCTTAATCTCAATTTTTCGTACTTTTTTTAGTAATTCTTTAGTATCCATTTTTTTAAGTATGCAGTGTGCAGTCTTCAGTAAGCAGTCAAAACAAAATCAGAATTCGAGCAAGCTACTGCCAACTATTTATGGTACCTCTATTTCATTAACAATTTTGCTAATAATATCTTCTGAAGTTACATTTTCAGCCTCAGCTTCGTAAGTAATACCAATTCTGTGCCTTAAAACATCTTGAACTACAGCACGGACATCTTCTGGAATTACATAACCACGACGTTTAATAAACGCATAACATTTTGCAGCATTAGCTAAATTTATACTCCCACGAGGCGATGCCCCAAAAGAGATTAATGGTTTTAAATCGGCTAGTTTATATTTTTCTGGGTAACGTGTAGCGAATATAATATCGAGGATATATTTTTCAATTTTCTCGTCCATATAAACCTCACGAACAACCTCTTGTGCTTTTAATATTTGTGCTACAGAAACTACTGGATTTACTTTATCCCAAGCACCTTTTAAGTTAGCACGCATTATTAATTGTTCTTCATCTAATTTAGGATAATCGATAACGGTTTTTAACATAAAACGGTCAACCTGCGCTTCTGGTAGCGGATACGTTCCTTCTTGTTCTACAGGATTTTGGGTTGCCATTACTAAGAATGGTTTATCTAAAATAAACGTTTCATCACCAATAGTTACTTGTTTTTCTTGCATCGCTTCTAGTAATGCCGATTGCACTTTTGCTGGCGCTCTGTTAATCTCATCCGCCAAAACAAAATTGGCGAAAATTGGTCCTTTTTTAATAGAGAAATCGCTAACCTTCATGTTATAAATTAATGTCCCTGTAACATCGGCTGGCAATAAATCTGGTGTAAACTGTATTCTGCTAAAACTTCCATCAACCGCTTGTGCCAATGTATTAATAGCTAATGTTTTTGCCAAACCAGGAACACCTTCCAGTAAAATATGTCCTTGACCCAGTAAGCCAATTAATAAACGTTCTACCATGTGTTTTTGACCTACGATGACCTTATTCATCTCTAGCATTAGTAAATCAACAAAAGCGCTTTCCTTTTCAATTTTCTCGTTAATTGTCTTAATATCAATTGTACCTGTCTCTTCCATTATTTTTATTGTTTAAAAAACTCGAATATACTACTCTTATTTTGAGCATTGCAAATTGTTAAAATTTTTATTGTAAAGCTGTTAAAAATTGGTTAAAAATAAATAGCAACATCAATAAAATCGCCATTTAACAAAAATTTATTATTGGTTTTTCATAATTGACGTTTTCTACTACACAAATCTTAAAATTAATAACATACTATTTTTTAATTAAAGCATATTAAATCTGTTTTAAGTATTTTTATTGATGAATTAAAATCAAACACCATTTTAATAAATAAGTAAAATGACAAAAACAGCCCTAATTACAGGTGCAACAAGCGGTATAGGTGAAGCCACCGCTTACGAACTTGCAAAACATAGTATTAATTTAGTGCTTTGCGGAAGGCGACTAGAACGCCTAAAAACCATACAAAAAGCTTTAGAGCGGTTAACCAATGTACATATTTTAAATTTTGATGTGCGTGACAAAAAAGAAACTTTAAAAGCTATTGCTTCACTTCCAAAAGATTTTGAAAACATTGACATTTTAATTAATAACGCAGGAAATGCTCACGGATTAGACCCAATACAAACTGGAAGTATTGAGGATTGGGATGCTATGATGGACATTAATGTAAAAGGCTTACTTTATGTGAGTAAAACTATTATTCCGCAAATGACTGAACGACAATCTGGTCATATTATAAACATTGGGTCGTCCGCTGGGAAAGAAGTGTACCCAAAAGGCAATGTATATTGCGCTAGTAAACACGCTGTTTTAGCTATTACTGAAGGCATGCGTATTGATTTGAATCCGTTTGGGATAAAAGTAGGATCCATCAATCCAGGTTTGGTAGAAACCGAATTTTCGCAAGTGCGTTTTAAAGGCGATGTTATTGCCGATAACGTTTACAAAGGTTTTAAAGCCTTACAAGCCGAAGATATTGCGGAGATTATTTATTTTGCTATTTCACGTCCACCACATGTTAATATTGCCGATTTATTGGTGTTTCCGACTGCGCAGGCATCTTCATCTATTGTGAAAAAAGAATTTTAAACTTAAAACCAGGAGACTCCTGCTTTCGCAGGAATGAAAGCTATGATTAACAAACGCTTACTTATAAAACACCTTTTAGCTCACAACGATGAGAACAGTTTTTATGATAAAAAGCGCAAAATAGATATTAGTCAAAAAGAAGGAAAAGCTAAGTTTTTAAAACATATTTGTGCGCTTTCAAATAGCAATCCAAAAAACAACTCGTACATCGTAATTGGTGTTGAAGACGAGGATAATAACATCATTGGGGTCGATTTTTTTGACGATAGTAAAATTCAAAACCTCATTAACGCCTATTTAAGTCATCCGCCCATTGTACAGTACGAAAACATTCCGTTTCCGCATTTACCAGACGATAAAGTTGTGGGTTTAGTAACCATTCGTCCCACAGGTAAAATAACATCGTTAAGAAAAAACATTTGGAAATATTATGGTGGCTCGGTATTTTTTAGAGATGGCAGTATGAGCATGCCAAAAGTGTTCGATATTGAAATAAAAGATATCAATTCTAAAATTGTTGAAGCCATTGAAAACCATGCGCAAAACAATATTAAACACACACTTGATTCCGTTTTTCATTTTATGAATACCCGTAAAGATTACAACGCGCAATATAAAGTTTTTAAAGAATACTTTGTGGTGTGTTGGTCTGGTCAAAAAAAAATAGTTAAAGGTGAAACCTTTTTTTCTAGAGTTGATATAGAATTGATTAACGAACAGGTACGTTTGTTTTTTTCGGCTTTAGATGAGGTTTCAATATCCATTAATGACGATTGTTTTAAAATTATTGAATATGTAAACCTTGGGCTTCAAAACACCAATAAATATTATCCGTTAGAAGAAACCATCATTAGTTTTGAAGATAATGCCAATTATAATATTGAAACGAAGCTATTATTTGAGCCCCCTCAATTTGATAAAAAAATACTACATCACATTTATAATTCTAACAATGCTATTTTAGAAAAACTCAAAAAGGGACTTCCTTTTACAAAAAACGAAGAGCAAGATTTAAAAAACTTACCGGTAACGTATTTAATTTGTTATCTCAATCTTTTTCATGATGCTATAGACAGGCTAAATGAAGCCAAACCTTATTTGCGACATTACAGTGAAGAATTATATAATCTTTACAAAGAAGCATTACGTATTTTAAGAAAAGTGAAATACAGTTGATTACTTGTTGATAAAATTAATGTTAATTTAACCTTCAACTATTGCATAACACATTAATTATAAGCATTTTTGCATCGCTATTAATCTTTTATTAGATATAAACCTTGTTTCTGCCAGTACATTTCTGGAATTTGAGACAAGGTTTTTTTAAATAAAAAAGCCACAAAAAGATGTGGCTTAATAAATATAATTCAAATCTTATTCTTATAAATCAAATTTAATTCCTTGAGCTAATGGCAACTCATCAGAATAATTGATTGTATTTGTTTGACGTCTCATGTATACTTTCCAAGCATCAGAACCAGACTCTCGTCCACCTCCAGTTTCTTTTTCACCACCAAAAGCACCTCCAATTTCAGCACCAGAAGTTCCGATGTTTACATTCGCAATTCCACAATCTGAACCTGCATACGATAAGAATTTCTCTGCTTCTTTCATTTCATTGGTCATAATTGCAGACGATAAGCCTTGAGCTACACCATTTTGTTTAGCAATAGCATTTTCTACATCGCCCGAATATTTCATCAAATATAAAATAGGAGCAAAAGTTTCGTGCTGTACAATTTCAAAATGGTTTTCTGCTTCGATAATTGTTGGTTTAACGTAGCATCCACTTTCGTAACCTTCACCTTCTAAAACACCACCTTCAACTAATACGTTTCCACCTTCTGCTTTTGCTTTTTCGATAGCAGCTAAGTAGGTGTTAACGGCATCTTTATCAATTAATGGCCCTATATGATTGGTTTCATCTAATGGATTTCCGATAGTCAATTGACCATAAGCACCAACAATGGCATCTCTAACTTTATCGTAAACAGATTCATGAATAATTAATCGCCTTGTAGAAGTACAACGTTGTCCGCAAGTACCAACAGCACCAAAAACAGCTCCAGGAACTACCACTTTTAAGTCTGCAGTTGGAGTTATAATGATGGCGTTATTACCTCCTAACTCTAATAAAGATTTTCCAAAACGTTCAGCAACAGTTGCCCCAACAATACGTCCCATTCTTGTAGACCCTGTAGCAGAAACTAAAGGAATACGAGAATCTGTAGTCATCATTTCACCAACTTTATAATCGCCATTAATGATACACGAAATACCTTCTGGCAAGTTGTTTTCTTTTAAGATCTCTGCTATAATATTTTGACAAGCAATAGTACATAACGGTGCTTTTTCAGAACCTTTCCAAACACAAACATCGCCACAAATCCAAGCTAAAGCTGTGTTCCACGCCCAAACTGCAACTGGAAAGTTAAATGCCGAAATAATACCAACAACACCAATTGGATGCCATTGTTCTCTCATAACGTGCCCTGGTCTTTCAGATGGAATGGTTTGCCCGTTTAGTTGTCTTGACAATCCAACAGCAAAATCACAGATATCAATCATTTCTTGAACTTCTCCGTAGCCTTCTTGTAAAGATTTACCCATCTCGTAAGACACTAATTTCCCTAATGGCTCTTTTAAGTCTCTTAATTTGTTTCCAAATTGACGAACAATTTCTCCACGTTGAGGAGCAGGAATATCTCTCCAAGATGTAAATGCTTTTGTAGCAGTTTCCATTACTTTGTCATAATCTGCTCTGGTAGTCGTTTTTACTTTACCAATTAATTTTCCATCAACTGGCGAATAGGATTCTATAATTTCTCCATTAGAAAAATTGTTTGAACCTGTTGAAGTGCCTTCATTAACAGCCTTTACACCCAATGCTTCTAAAGCTTCTTGTATTCCGAAATCAGTTGTCACCGTTTCCATATATTTTTGTTTTAATATTATTATTCAATTTTGTTGCGAATATACTAATTTATAGTGTTTATTTTTCTCAATTTTACATTAAAATACTATCTTTAAAAACTATTCAACCTATTAATTTATTATGAAAAAAAACATCTTTTTATTATGCGTTTTATTCCTTTTTAGTGCTTGTAAAAATGCTGAAAATAATACAGAAATAACTACAGAAACTCCTAAGCAAGAGTTCTCCATAATTATTCACGGAGGCGCAGGCACTATTTTAAAAAAGAATATGTCTTCTGAAATGGAAACCGCTTATAAACAAAAATTAGAAGAAGCTATTCGAATAGGTTATGATATCTTAAAAAATGGAGGAACAAGTTTAGAAGCAGTAACTAAAACCATAAATATTATGGAAGACTCTCCACTATTTAACGCGGGAAAAGGTGCTGTTTTTACAAATGAAGGAACTAACGAACATGATGCCTCCATAATGGATGGAGAAACTTTAAATGCTGGTGCTTCCGCAGGAACAACAACGGTTAAAAACCCTATTGATTTAGCACGAGCGATTATGGATAAATCGCCTCATGTGATGCTATCTGGAAAAGGAGCAAACACATTCGCCAAAGAACAGGGTTTACAAATTGTTGACCCGAATTATTTTTACACTGAAAGACGTTATAAATCACTTCAAAACATAAAAGAAAAAGAACATACAGAACTAGATCATGATACTAAAGTCTCATTTTATGATAGCGGTATTAAGGATTCAAAATTTGGAACGGTAGGTTGTGCAGCACTCGATAAAAACGGAAACTTAGCTGCTGGAACCTCAACGGGCGGCATGACTAATAAGCGTTGGGGACGCATTGGCGACTCGCCTATTATTGGTGCTGGTACGTATGCTAATAACAGTACTTGCGCCGTATCGAGCACAGGTTGGGGCGAATACTTTATTCGTGGCATGGTCGCCTATGACATTTCTGCGCTTATGGAATACAAAGGATTATCGCTTAAAGAAGCGTCAAAAGAAGTCATTCAAAATAAGCTAACCAATCTTGGTGGTACTGGTGGTATTGTTGCTATTGATAAGAACGGCAATATGGTAGCCGAATTTAATACGGCTGGTATGTATAGAGCGACTATGAATGATAAAGGTGAGTTGACTATTGGGATTTACAATGAGGAATAACTTTAAGAACACTTTAACAAAACTACTAAGTCTAAACGTAAAAACTTGAACGTACTTTTATTAACGAGAAACATCGTGTATAAAAATATCTTTCTCCTACAAAGCTATTTCGATGTTACATTTGACAGATAAAATTAATAGAAATCTACAAATGAAACTACCTACGCTTTCTTTTTCAGTTATTTTGTTCATTTAAAATCCATCAATCTATGCCATTAAAAAAGCTTTTTACTTTCGTTTTGATTATTACGTTAGTAGCCTCCTGTAAAAAGAAAGTAACAGAAACCGATAATCTTTTCAAATTTAGAGACTATATAAGTTATACCACTTCGGGAATGACATCGGTTGCTAGTCCTGTTCAAATTAATTTGGCTAACGATGTTGAAGGCTGGGAAATGGGTGCGGAAATTACAGATAAGATAGTAAGCATAAAACCACATGTTGAAGGCAAATTAACTGCGTCCAATAAACACACACTAGTTTTTACACCAGATGAATATTTAGAACCTAATACCGAATATACCGTTATCGTAAAGCTTGGGGCAATTTATAAAAACATGCCCGATGGTTTTAAAGATTACACCTTTCAGTTTAAAACCATCACGCCCAATTTTAATGTAGTTACCAATCATTTACAATCTTACAGTAAAAATTGGCAATACCTTGAAGGCGTTATAAAATCTGCTGATGTAATATCGATTGCCGATGCTAAAACTTTAGTTGAAGCATCTCAAAACGGTAAAAACCTGAATCTCGTTTTTAATGAAGCCAACGAAAGTTCTAAATATTTTGAATTTAAAATTGATAGTATCAATCGACAAATAGAAGACAGTAACATTGATATAAAGTGGAATGGGAAACCTATAAAAGCACCAAACAAAGGTAAAAACACCATTAACATTCCTGGAATAAATAATTTTACAATTGTGGATGTAGATGTTATTCAGTCGCCAGAACAACATCTATCGATCAACTTTTCAGATCCACTTAAAAAACAGCAAAATTTTGAGGGTTTAGTTACTATTCAAAAGGTTAAAAACCCAAAATATATCGTAGATGGAAATGTGCTAAAAGTGTACCCAGATAGTAAATTGGTTGGCAATATTCAGGTTGATGTTTTTCAAGGCATAAAAAATACCGATAATTATAAGTTGAAGAAACCCTTTTCTGAAACTATTGCTTTTGAAGACTTAAAACCACAAGTACGTTTAATTAGTAATGGTTCAATTTTACCAAATTCTCAAGAATTAAAATTCAATTTTGAAGCTGTTAATTTAAGTGCTGTTGATGTAAGGGTTATCAAAATTTTTGAAGATAATGTGCTTCAGTTTTTACAAGATAACAATTTGAATAGTGATAATAGATATGATATTAAAAAAGTGGGGCGTCGTATTGCAAAACAAACAATTCAACTCCAAACAGCAGCAGAAAATACGGGTAAATGGAAAGCTTACAGTATAGATTTATCTAAGTTTTTTAAAGCTGATGCTGGTGCTATTTATCGTATAGAATTAAGCTACAATAAGAGTTATTCTTTATATGATTGCGAAGCGAACTCAAATATTACAAACACCGAAAATGATGAATACGATGCATATTACGAAGACGATAATTATGAAAATGATTTAGACGAAATATCATCAGAAGATGAAGATTTACGCGAAGAACAATACTGGGATAATTTAATATATCGCTACAAAAACTACAACTACAATTGGCGTGAAGAAAACAACCCCTGCCACGATGCGTATTATAACGAACGTAAAATAGTATCTCAAAACCTACTGGCATCAAATCTTGGTGTCATTGCAAAACGAGGTACTAACAACTCCTATTATTTTGCAGTGACTAGCATTTTAAATACGAATCCAGAAGCTGGTGCAAAGGTGACGCTGTTTAATTTTCAACAGCAAGAATTGGCTAGTAGAACTACTGACGAGCAGGGTTTAATCACCATTGATTCTGACAAGCATGCAAATTTTGCTATTGTTACAAAAGGACAAAACACAACCTACGTTAAACTTTACGATGGTAATTCGTTATCACTAAGCAAGTTTGATGTTTCTGGAAACCGTTTACAACGCGGACTTAAAGGTTACATTTATGGCGAACGTGGTGTTTGGCGACCAGGAGATACTTTGCATTTAACTTTTATGTTAAACGATACCGACAATAAACTACCAAAAGGACATCCTGTTAAAATGGAAATCACTAACCCAAATGGAAAATTACTTTATAAAAAGGTAACTGCAGATCATCTTAATAATTTTTACAAATTCACTGTGCCAACGTCTCAAGAAGATAAAACAGGAAACTATAACGCTAAAGTTTCGGTTGGTGGTGCTACATTTTATAAAGGTTTAAAAATTGAAACTGTTAAACCAAACCGATTAAAAATTAAAGTAGATTTTGAAAACGACATCCTAACTAGTACAGAACCATTAAAAGGAACATTAGATGTAAAATGGCTTCATGGAGCAGCAGGAAAGAATTTAAAAGCAGAAATTAAAGCGAAATTCACACCGTCTTACACCAGCTTTAAAGGTTATAAAAATTACATCTTTAACGACCCTACTCGTAAATTTAATACTGAAGAAATTAATGTTTTTGAAGGTAAAGTTGATGCTGATGGTTTAGCAAAAATCAATAATAAATTAAATGTTGGCAAAAATGCTCCGGGGATGCTAAATGCTCAATTTTTGGTTCGCGCTTTCGAAAATGGTGGTGATTTCTCAATGGATGCTTTCACTAAACAATACGCCCCTTACAAATCTTTCGTTGGTTTACGTTCTCCAGAAGGAAATGCTTATGGTTCGTTTTTTACGGATGAAAACCAAACCTTTGATTTGGTTGTGGTTGATGCGAAAGGGAAACCTGTAAAACGAGACAACCTTGAAGTAAAAGTCTATAAAATTGAATGGCGATGGTGGTGGAATTCCTCTTACGATAACCTATCAAGTTATGTGTCTAGCAGCTACCACAGACCATATTTAAGCCAAAAAATAAACACTGATACTAACGGAAAAAGCACATTCAAAATAAATATTCCAGATAATGATCGCGGTCGTTACCTCATCAGAATTATCGATCCTGAGAGTGGTCACGCTACAGGGAGAACCGCTTATTTTTATAAAAATTGGTGGGGCAACTCTAGTTCTGGAGATAAAGAAGCTGCAAAAATGTTGGTGTTTTCAGCAGATAAAGAAAAGTACAACGTTGGTGAAACCGCAAAAATCACCTTTCAATCTGGTAGCGAAGGTCGTGCTTTAGTAAGTATTGAAAATGGCACCGAAGTTTTAGACTATAAATGGGTAAAAACACAACAAGGTGAAACTACGGTTAATGTGCCAATCACTTCAGAAATGGCACCAAATGTGTTTGTAAATATTTCGCTTTTACAACCGCATGCTATTTCGGCAAACGATTTACCAATTCGTTTATTTGGCGTTATTCCTATCATGGTGGAAGATCCAAACACCAAATTAGAACCACAACTAAAAATGCCAGATGTATTGCGTCCTAAAGAAACCTTTAAAGTCAATATTTCAGAAAAAAACAATAAAGCCATGACCTATACCATTGCTGTGGTTGAAGAAGGTTTGCTAGATTTAACCCGATTTAAAACCCCCAATGCTTGGAATGAGTTTTACAAACGTGAAGCTTTAGGTGTAAAAACTTGGGATGTTTTTGATGCTGTTATTGGCGCATATTCGGGTAGTATCGATCAAGTATTTGCTATTGGTGGTGATGGAAATGCCGCTGGTGGAAAAAACAAAAAAGCAAACCGATTTAAATCAGTAGTTACTTATTTAGGGCCTTTTAATTTAAATGCAAGCGAACAAAAATCGCATACCATAAAACTACCAAACTACATTGGCGCAGTACGTACTATGGTTATTGCGGGCGACAATAAAAATGAAGCTTACGGAAGCACCGATAAATCTGTTGAAGTTAAAAAGCCCTTAATGGTTTTAGCTACGCTTCCTCGGAAATTAAGCCCAGGTGAAAAAGTAACGCTTCCGGTAACCGTTTTTGCAATGGAACCTAAAGTGAAAAACGTGAATATTAGCTTGAAACTAAGTGATGGCATTTCGGTTGTTGGCGCAAAAACAAAAGCTTTAAGCTTTGTGAAACCTGACGAGCAAATGACGTATTTTGAATTGGATGTTAGTAAAGCAAAAGGCATTAATACGGTTGAAGTTATTGCTTCTGGAAACGGTGAAAAATCATCGTATAAAGTAGAGTTGGATGTGGTTAACCCTAATCCTATTACCTCAAAAGCCATTGATAAAACATTAGCTGCAAATGCTACTGAAAATTTATCATTTTCAACCTTCGGTGTTGCTGGAACAAATTCAGCAACCTTAGAGTTTTCAACCTTACCACCAATGGATTTTTCTCGTAGATTGCAATACTTAATTCAGTATCCACATGGTTGTGTTGAGCAAACCACATCGAGCGTATTTCCGCAATTATTTTTAGGTGATATTTTCGATTTAACACACAAGAAAAAACAAGCTATTCAAAATAATATCGAAAACGGCATAAAGCGATTAGGACATTTCCAAAGACCAAATGGTGGTATGAGTTATTGGATGGGAGAAAACACAGCAAATGATTGGGGTACCAGTTACGCAGGTCATTTTTTAATTGAAGCCGAAAAGAAAGGCTATGTACTGCCATTAACTTTTAAAAGCAACTGGATTAAATACCAAAAACAAGCAGCGAGCAATTGGCGACCAAGTTATAGAACTTACAATTCCGATTTAGCACAAGCTTACCGATTATATACTTTAGCTTTAGCTGGAAGTCCAGATTTAGCAAGTATGAATAGATTGCGGGAGTTCTCTGAAATTTCAAACGAAGCCAAATGGCGACTCGCTGCAGCTTATGCTTTAGCAGGACAAAAAGAAGCGAGCGATAACATTTCGCAATCTGCAAACATCGAGTTTAAACCCGTTAAGTATAATTATTATACTTATGGCTCTAGAGATAGAAATCGTGCCATGGCTTTAGAAACTATGGTGCTTACTAAAAACCCGAAAACACGAGAACTTGCTGAATATATTGCCAAAGATTTATCGAGCAACCGTTGGATGAGCACTCAAACCACAGCGTATAGTTTATTAGCTATGGCAAAAATGGTTGATGCAAATGGCGGAAAAGCATTAAAAGTTAATTACTCAATCAATGGAAAAACTGAAAGTATAGACACCAAAAGTGCCATTGCGCAACGCGAATTACAAGTTAAAGATGGTGCAAATAGTGTGTCTTTTACAAACCAAAAAGACAATGTGGTTTATGTGCGTGTTTTAAATTCAGGGAAATTACCATTAGGTGAAGAACTTGCTGAACAACGTGGGTTAAGTGTATCGTATACTTATAAAGATTTAAAAGGAAATACCATTGATGTATCGAAACTACAGCAAGGGCAAGATTTTGTTGCTACAGTTAGTGTAAGTAATTTAAAAAATGAACGTGTAAACGATGTGGCTTTAACAAAGATTTTTCCATCGGGTTGGGAAATTGTAAATACCAGATTTACAGATTTTGGTAGTGCAACAATAAGTCAAGCTCGATTTACAGATATTAGAGACGACCGTGTAAACTTTTATTTTGATTTACCAGAAAAAGGAAAACACATTACAAAAACATTTAACGTCATGTTAAATGCATCGTATTTAGGCACGTATTATTTACCAGGTATTCAAGCTGAAGCGATGTACGATAATGAATATTTGGTTAGAACGAAGGGGAAATGGGTTGTGGTTGAGAGATAGTGGCTTTTAGGATTTGAATTTGTCAGAAAAATTGACTAAATTCGTTTAACAACCGATAAAGTTCATTGCAAACGGAACCTTATCTATGTATTAAACGAACCTTTAAAAAAACACAATGCAAATAAGGTTAGGGATTGAACGGCTTGTTTGAGCTCGCCGACTAAAGGAGGAAGCGACTACCGAAAGCCCGACCCTTTGGGGTAACGCCCTAAATATTATCGGAGGCATACCATTCTGCAAACGAGGTATCGGTTTCTTGAAGTTTTAAGG
Organism: Wocania ichthyoenteri Th78; assembly: GCF_000789235.1. Taxonomy (GTDB): domain Bacteria; phylum Bacteroidota; class Bacteroidia; order Flavobacteriales; family Flavobacteriaceae; genus Wocania_A; species Wocania_A ichthyoenteri. The sequence goes on along the minus strand of NZ_KN525716.1, from coordinate 2,048,274 downwards.
AATGTAACGCAATATGATTTGGTAAACGTTTTTTTATTTTTTGAGCAAAATCGATAACCATCATTTCGCTGGTGGGTTGGTAATTTACCAAGAGCACGTTGTGATCACGGTCTTTAAGCTCTTTAGCGAGTTCAACATGTGGTGTGTTTTTGTTGAACACGGTGGCATGATCAAAGACGTTTACAATTTCTTCTTTTACAATTTTTTTTAAATCGCCGAAATCGATTACCATTCCGAATTTCACATTATTGGTGTCTGTTATAGGCTTGCCAAAAACGGTTACCGATAGTTTGTAACTGTGACCGTGTACGTTTTTGCACTTGCCATCGTATCCGTAAAGGGCGTGACCAGTTTCGAAAGAAAATTGTTTTGTAATGCGAATGTTGCTCATTTTATAATGCTATTTGCTTTGCAAAGATACTATCTTCTTTTTTTTCTGTTTAGAAAGTAAACGATTATTAAAACTAAGCCTAATATTAAAAATAGTCCGCTGCCGCTAATAAATGACATGATATCCATAAGGGTTACTTTTTATTTATTCTTTTTTTATTGTATCTAAATATTAAATAGGCTATTACTACTAGTGTTGCAAAGGGTAGCATAGAACCAATAAACACGCCGATTTCATAATTAGAATTGGGTGCTTTATTAATTTTTTCTTCAATATCTATTTGGTTAAGGAAAGCTTTTAACAAGGTCATTGCAATTATTTTCATCAATTATCGACCAAAGTTAATTGTTTTTTGAAAGAGGAATAAATATTTTTCTAAAAATTAAAATTAAAGGAAAGCCTCGTGCAATGATCCAAAACGTTAAGGCTATAAAAATGGCATAAAGTTTATAATCGAGATGATCTAACCAAAATAAAACAGGAATAAAAACTAAAAATGTAGAGATTAAAAGAACGTTACGCAACGCCTCCATTTTACCCAAACCTTTAAAAATACCATCGAAAATAAAAGCGATTGTGCATAATGGCTGCATTGCTAAAACTATCCAAAATATGCTATAAAATTGTTTTAAAACTTCAGGATCGTTAGTAAATATATTACCTAAAGGGTAATACAATAAGCCTCCAACTATGGCTATTAGGATGCCTATAATAATACCATATTTTATTAATTTGTTGCTTAATATAATAAGTAAATTATATTCTTTTCCACCGTACAGTTTTCCCGATAAAATATTGCCTGCGCTAGCATAACCATCTACAATAAAAGCCCCAAGAAACCACAAGTTAATAGCAATAGTATATGCTGCAATGTATGTTGCTCCGTAACTAGTAGCAAAAGCACTGGCATAATAAAGGGTGACATTTAACGCAATGGTACGTACAAAAAGATTAAGAATCATTAATATAAAACGATTAATTTCTTTGTTAAAAGGAAAGCTTAACTTTAAAGGTATTTCAGTTTTTTTAAGTAAATAATAGACTGCAAAAATAGCCATTAATAATTGTGCAATTACACTAGCATATGCAGCACCTTTAATGTTCATGGGCGATATGTAACCATCAATTCCGTAAACCAAAGCAAAGTCTAAAATAACATTTGTAATGGTTCCTATAATGGCGATTAGCATAGGATAATAGGTGTTTTGTAATCCGCGAAAAGCACCAAAAACAGCTATGGTAAAAAGTGTAAAAGGAAATCCGAAAACACGAATTCTGTAATAATTGACACTATAATCTAAAATTAAACCGGAGGCATTATAAAGCTTAAAAATTTGGTTTGCAAAAGGGTAAGTTCCTATTATTATTAAAACACTTAATGAAGTAATAATAAAGATAGCTTGCGCTGGCAGGTTTTTAATTTTATCGAGTTTATTTGCGCCAACATATTGTGATACGATTGATGAAATAGCACTTCGGGTTTGACCCAAAACCCAGATTAACATTGATAAAAAGGTGGTTACAATACCTACAGCGGCTAAAGATTCAGTGGCGTTAAACTCTATATTCCCAACTATTGCTGCATCGGTTAATGATAAAATAGGTTCAGATACTCCAGAAATTAATGCTGGAATTGCTAATTTGTTTATGTGTTTTAAGCTTATGCTTGTGTTTACCATACTAATTCATAACAATAAAAAGGATAATTGCTTTGTTTAGGAAAATAAATATTTCCTAAGCGTTTGTACCCCCGTAGTTCGTAAAACTTTTGGTTTCTTTTGTTTTGCGAAAAGGTATCTAATCTTATGGAAGTATACTTGTTTTCTAAGGCGAAGTTTTCAGCAAAACCCATTAATTTTTGTGCATAGCCCTTTCCTTGATATTTAGGATGAATGGTTAAACGATGGATATAAATATTACGCTTGTTTTCAGTTAACCAAGAAATGGGGATATATTCTTCGTCCATAAATGATGAAATGACTATACAGCCAACTAATTTTTTGTCTTCTTCAATTACATATAATTCGTTTCTTAAAACATCATTTTTAAAAGCTGCTTTATTAGGATAATGTTCGTTCCATTGATATATCCCGTTGTCTATCATAAAGCTAGCGCATGCTTTAGTAATTTTTATAATTCCATCTATATCTTCAAGCGTTGCTTTACGAATCATTTTTAATGTTTACTTTTGCATAAATATTGCTACAAATTTAGTCTTTTAAACTTTTTTATTATGAAGAATATTTTAGTACCCGTTGGCTCATCAAAAAATGCTTTAAGTCATTTGCAATATGCAGTAGATTTTGCCAAAGCTTTTAATGCAAAACTTTATGTTGTGCAAGTTTACAATGTGTATACTAAAGCTGGTACTATGATTAAAGTAGATCATATTATAGAACGAGAAAGTAAAGCGTTTTTAAATGATTTAGTATCAAAAATTGACACAAAGGATGTTGATGTAGTAGTGAAAACTTTAAAAGGAAAGCTAATTGATACATTGGAGTTAGCATGTAAGGCCGCTAATATTGATTTGATTTTGGTTGAACCTAGAACTAATTCAATTAAAGACGAAGTGTTTTTAGGGAAAACTTCAGGAAAAATTATTAAACAAACTCAAATTCCAGCACTTATTGTGCCAGAAGGCGAAGTGTTTAAGCCAATTAAACATATTTTAATGGCTGTAAAATCTGCAGTTATTAAAAAAGAGAATGTTTTGCAGCCACTTAAATATATTAAAGACCAATTTAAAGCAGATGCTAATTTATTATTAGTTAAAACACCTTATTATAATGAAGATGATTTTAAGTTGAATAGCGACTTACAATCTTTAATTTCTAATACGATTTATTCAGAAAATGCAACGACGTATCAAGGTGTGTTAGAGCATTATCGTACTACTGAACCAGATATGTTGTGCGTAGTACGAAGAAAAAGAGGGTTCTTCACAAAGAAATGGGAGAAAAATGTGATTTTGAAGAAAGACTTTAATAGTAATATACCTGTTTTAGTTTTAAGCGGGTTAAAATAAATTCACGGGGATGTAGCTCAGTTGGCTAGAGCGCTTGACTGGCAGTCAAGAGGTCGTCGGTTCGAATCCGATCTTCTCCACAATATTTTTTAATACTCTAAGAAGTCTATAACTTTGGTTATAGCTTCTTTTAAATGATTAGGGAGTATTTCTTTCTCCCATGGATGTTGTGCTCCAAAAACATGATTGGTGCCTTCAATAATTTCTAATTGACTTTTAGGATTCCAATTATGGAGGCTCTTAGCTTCATCAATAAAAACACTAGTACATTATTTCCATGAATAATTAAATATGGAATTTTTAAGTTTGATACGGCACGTTTAATGGTGAGTCTGTTTTCATTGGCAATAAAATCTTTATAAAATTGAAAGTAATGTGGCATCTGCTGTTTTGTTCGTCCGTTTAGAACATATTTAACACCATTTTTTTTCCATTGCTCTAAACCTCCAGAAGTTGCTGTTCTTTTACCAAAATCACATACACCAGCTAAACTTATTACCTTTTTTATTTTGTTATTTTCTTCAGCTTTTATAGTTACAATTCCGCCAGCTCTACTGTGCCCTACTAAAGTTATGTTATTTATATCAGCATTCTTTTTTAGTTTAGAATTCGAACACACCCATTCTATAACAGATTCTAAATCGTCTAGTTCTTTGGTGTAATTGTTATTTCCAAAAGCTTCTAAATCTGGAAAATCTATGGGTTGTTTACAGTGCCGCCATTATACGAAAAATTAAATTTTATAAAGTAAAAACCGCTTTCTGCAAATGCTTTTGCCATCAAATTCCATGCACCCCAATCTTTAAAACCTTTGTAGCCATGGCAAAATATTAATATTGGTTTTTTAATGTCATCATCTTTAAAAAATAAATCGGTTAATATTGGTTTTTTGTGTTTACCGTTAATAATTATGTTTTTTTCAATAGTCATTTATATTTCTTTTTCGGTGAAAGGTGTATTCAAATTACAAATTTCTAAAATGAGTTGCTTTAATTCATCGCTAAATTTATCAAGCGTTTCTTCAGTAATCAACGTGTCTTTTTTAGCATAAGATCCTGCTTTGTCTTTTTTAGCAAACTTTAAAAAGCCGCTACTCAAATTTTTAAATGAAATAATGCCAGCTTCAACAGGAAGGTTTATTTGATTGGATTGATGCATCATCAACACATAGGTAAGCACTTGGAAGCTCTTGCTGTATTTGTTATAATCTGTAGTAATATCTTCCCAATTTACAATCTCTACATTGCTTTGACTAACGTGTCCTGTTTTGTAATCAATAATTCTGGTTACACCATTATAATCATCAACGCGATCTACTTTTCCTGTTAGATTTACAGGGAAATTAAGTTCTGGAATATCGAATGGAACATCATTTTTAGCTTCAATAGCTATAATTTTTATTTGGTTTCCAGCTTTTAAATCTTGTGTTTCTAAATCTAAAAAGTTAGAAACATAGCGTTTTGCTATTTCAAAAACAATAAGGTTTTTACCTTTTGTTATATCGCCTTCTTTATATTCATTCTTAAAATGATAGCTTACCCTTTCAGATATTTTTGGTTTTAAGCTTTTGATGTTTTCAATCGTTAAAAATCTTCCAACAAATGGTTTATAAAAATCTTCAAGTGTATTGTGTACAACGGTTCCTAAGGTGTTTGCTGCAACGGTTTCTTCAGCGTCATCGTGTTCCCGAATTTTTAATATTTTCTGATAATAAAAATCAATAGGATTTCTAATATAGTTGGTAAGTGATGATGGTGAAAACCCTTTTTTTGCAACTTCAATAATTTGATTTATAAGCTCAGGCGTTTTGTTTATTTCATTTAATGACGGCTTTATTACTGGCACATGAGGCGCAATAATTTGATGGCTTACTTTATGAATATTTTCTAGTTGTAATTGTGTAATGAATCTACTTTTTTCGCCTCCAGTTAACACATCGGCTTCGGTATTGTATAAAATATAAATATTTTTGGCACGTTGCAAAAGTCTGTAAAAGTGATAGGTGTAAACCGCATCTTTTTCTTTATAAGTAGGCAGATTATTTTCTAATTTAACATCAAACGGAATAAAAGAATTGTTACTTTTCCCAGATGGTAACACGCCTTCGTTTACAGATGAAATAATGACGGTTTCAAAATCTAAAACTCGAGATTCCAACATACCCATAATTTGTAAACCTTGTAAAGGTTCACCTTGAAAATCGAGTGTTTCGGTGCTTAATAATTCTTTGTAAATGCTAAATAAAGTTGAAATATCTTTAATGTGATTGTATTCGGAATTTAATCGCGATAGCTCGTTAAATAATTCATTAAAACGAAATAAATATTCTAAGGATAATAGGTTTGAAGTTTTGTTTTCAGATAAATTATTTTTAATAATTAAGATTAATTGCTCACAATTTTTTAAAGCCACATCAATAGATGTTTCCCAATTGGTAAAGAGTATATCAATAATGGTTTCAGCTTTATAAGTAATTTGTTTTAATCTATCCGCAGCTAAATAGATAATGTTATTTGCTTCAATGGTTTCAATTATTTTAGAAGCATAATCTGTATCATTAAAATATAATAGCGGTCTTATAAATTGATGCGATATAATGTTTATAACATCTTTATAATAGAATGATCTTGATGGGTTTTTATGAAGCTTAAATAAACTTTCGAAAAGAGAGGCAAGCGGAATAGATTTTAATGGAAAACCCATAGTAATGTTTAAAGCCTCAATAGTTGCAGGCAATGAATTTAATACAGGAATCAATAAATTTTCGTCACCTAAAACAACGGCTGTGTTTTGTAAAGATTGGTTGTTTTTACTTAGATTATTTAAAAGTGTTCCTATATATTTAGATTGTCCAATGTTTTTTGGAACGCCATAAATTGAAATGTTTTTTTCTTTCGAGTAATTATTTGTTATCCAATTAAATGAATTGTTTTTAAAGTAGCTCCAATTTGTTTTGTGCTGCCTTGTAAATAGTGCTGCATCGTGTTTTGGATTGTTTAAAAACACATCATCAATATCCCAATAAATTTTTGCTAAATTATTTTCGAGTAGTTTCTGTATGATGGTTTCTTCAGCCGTATTTAAAGCATTAAAGCCTAAAAAAACGTGTTGTTTTTCTGTACTGTTCTGAATATATGATTCTAAATTTTTAACAGCTTCTCTGTATATCAATCCTTGATAACCAACATTTTTGTTTAATAAATGTTTGGTAAAGTGTGTGTAATAATTATGAAGCTTGCTCCAAAATGACAAGTAGTTTTTGACAAAATCAGATTTATTTTCTTCTAACGACCAATGATTTAATTCTTGAATGTCACGTAAATAATTAAATATATTTTCTTGTGGAATGAGGTATCTATCAATCTCATTAAAATCTTGAAGTAATATTTGAGCCCATTTTGAAAACGATTCAAAAGAATCTATATTTTCTTTATTAGTTAGTTGAGTGTAGCTGTTATAAAATTCAAATAAAAGTTCAGTATTTGAAATTGTTTTGAGTTGAGATAAGGCTTCTACAAATTCTTCTATACTTATAATGTGTGGAGAAAAAATAGTTTCATTTGTAACTTTATAAAGTTGATGCTTTAAAAACAAACCAGCTCTTTTGCTAGGTAAAATAAAAGTTAGTTTTGAAAGATTTATATTAGAATTTTGTAAATCTTTTAAAACATCAAAAATAAAAGTAGTCATTCTAATATGCCGTTTTAAAGTTTATTTGGGAGTATATAAAAATAAAAAACGCTTCGGATATCCGAAGCGTTTTTCTAAAACTTATTTTTAAAACTAATATTTAGTTTCTTATTTTGCTAAGTTAATTTCAACACGTCTGTTGTTAGCTCTACCTTTTCTAGTTTTGTTAGAATCAATAGGTTTAGATTCTCCGTAACCAAGAGCAGAAAGTCTGAATGCGTCAATACCATTTTCAATTAAGTATTCTTTAACTGAATTAGCTCTAGAATCAGATAATCTTTGGTTTAATTTTTCGCTACCAACACTATCAGTATGTCCTTCTACAGTAAATTTAGAAGTAGGATACTCTTTTAAGATTTTAATAATGTCAGATAAAACTTCTGCAGATTGCTTTTTGATAGTAGATTTACCTGTATCAAATAAGATAGTTTTAGCATACTCATTAAGTTGCTTTTGCACTTCAGCAGATACTTCTGGACAACCATTGTTAGCAACAGTTCCTTTAACATCTACACAGTTATCATCTTTATCTAAAACACCGTCACCATCAGTATCTGGCCATGGGCAACCTTTGTTAGCCGCAGGACCTGCAGTGTTAACACAGTTGTCATCACCATCAGCAACACCGTCACCATCAGCATCTGGACAACCAGCTAAAGCTTTTAAACCAGCAACTGTAGGACAGTTATCATCTTTATCAGCAACACCATCACCATCAGCATCTGGACATCCGTTAAATTCAGCTAAACCAGCTTCGTTAGGACAAGAATCTTTAGAATCTTCTATACCATCTCCGTCAGTATCAGGACAACCGTTGAAAGCTTCTAAACCAGCAACATCTGGACAAGCATCATCTTTGTCGTAGATACCATCACCATCTGTATCAGTTCCACCAAATTTGATAGAAATTCCAGCAGTGTGTTGGAAATGTGTATTTAAATAATCTTCAAAAGCATGTTTATATGCAGATTGAAGTGTTAAGCCAATGTTTTCGTTAAACCAAACATTTACACCTAAAGTACCATTTACAGTACCGGCACCAACTTCGTCAACCCAAGTGTAACCACCACCTGCACCTAAGTAAGGCTCGAAAGTATTTGAGTTAAGTAAGTTACCAAGACTATATTTAATAGTTCCATCTACTCCATAGTAAGATAAATCATCAACTGAAGCATCTCCCCATTTGTCAATTTTGTTTAAAGATCCAGCAACTCCAAAAGAGAAACCATCACCTAAGTATTTAGATACAGAAATAGTTGATAAAGAAGGTAAGATATTCCAATGATCACCCACATTAAAGTATTCATCAAAGGTATCACCAAGTGGTGCGTTTTCACCTGTAGGGTAAAAGTCAACTGCGTTAGCTCCTATGGTAATTTGCCATGGGTTGTTTTCGTCTTGCGCATTTACGTTGCTATAACCAAGTACAAGCAACATAGCGAACAATAATCTGCTAAGATTTTTCATATTCAAAAGTTTAATTTTTAAGTGTTAATTGTAAGCAAAAGTAAGTTGTTAAATGTTATTAACAAAGACAAATATATAAAAATATTGGATAATTCTTTTATTCATCGACAGTACAGAATGATTTTAGATAATATTTAGTGCTTTGCCAACTTTTGTGAACGCAGCAATAGCCTTATCTAAATGCATTTTTGTGTGAGCTGCAGATAGTTGTACGCGAATTCTTGCTTTACCTTTCGGTACAACGGGAAAAAAGAACCCAATAACGTATATTTCTTCTTTTAAAAGCATATTTGCCATAGTTTGAGATAATTTTGCATCGTATAACATTACGGGTACAATAGCCGAATCACCATCTATTATATCTAAGTCTGCGGCTTTCATTCCTTTTTTAAAGTAATTGGTGTTCCACTCTAGTTTATCTCTAAGCTCTGTATTATTTGCAAGCATATCAAAAACCTTAATGGACGCTCCAACAATGGCAGGGGCTAACGAATTTGAGAACAAATAAGGTCTTGAGCGTTGGCGTAGCATATCAATAATTTCTTTTTTACCGGTAGTATAGCCTCCCATAGCTCCCCCTAACGCTTTTCCGAGTGTTCCTGTAATAATATCTATACGGTTTAATACGCCTTTTTCTTCAAGTGTTCCTCTACCTGTTTTGCCTATAAAACCTGTGGCATGACATTCATCAATCATTACCAATGCATCATATTTATCGGCTAAATCACAAATTTCATCTAATGGAGCTACTAAGCCATCCATAGAAAAGACGCCATCTGTTACTATTATTTTAAAACGTGCTCCGTTTTTATTAGCTTCAATAAGTTGCGTTTCTAAATCTGCCATATCACTATTTTGATAGCGATATCTTGCTGCTTTACACAAACGCACACCATCTATAATAGAAGCATGATTTAAAGAATCTGATATAATGGCATCTTCTTTTCCTAATAATGGTTCAAAAACGCCACCGTTAGCATCAAAAGCCGCAGCGTATAATATGGTGTCTTCGGTTTGATAGAAATCTGCGATTTTTTGTTCTAGTTCTTTGTGAATATCTTGAGTGCCACAAATAAAGCGTACCGAACTCATGCCAAAACCATGTGTATCCATAGCATCTTTTGCCGCTTGAATAACATCTGGATGCGAAGACAAGCCTAAATAATTGTTGGCACAAAAGTTTAAAACCGTTTCGCCAGTATTTAAAGTTATTTCTGCACCTTGTGCCGAAGTTATAATGCGTTCTTCTTTGTAAAGCCCATTGTCTTTAATATCTTGAATTTCGTTCTGTAAATGTTGTTTTATAGTGCTGTACATGGTTTTATGTTTTTTAAAAAGTTAAATCGCTTTTATTTGAATATCATCATTTATGTAAATAAGAATTTTTTTAATCACTTTTAGGCTCATGTCTTCTAAAACATCTTGATACGATTGTAATTGCTGCTGATGCTTTTTATCTTCAAAACCTGTTTTGTAATCTATTATAACAGCTTCGTTGTTAGCATTTACAACTACGCGATCTGGACGTAAAATGACACCTTCTTTTGTAATAATATCACGTTCATTATATATGGTGTAACTTGACGTGTAATAACCTTCAAGCTTAGAATGATTAATTATCTCATTTACAACGGTTTTTAAAATTTTTGCTTGCTCTTTATTAATTGAAGAAACATTTATAAAATCGTTTACAGCAACATCAATATCGTCTTTAGTATTAATTTTAGACATGATATTATGTATAAGATTTCCTTTTTCAATAGCTTCTTTTTGTGTGGTATCCCAAAGTAACCCAGATTTTGTTACTACTTTTATATTATGAGTTTCTTTTGCTGTTGAAATAAATTGCTGTTGAATTTGAGCTTCTTTTTTCGGAGTTTCAATTTCTACAACTCTTTTAGGGATTCCAAAGGTGTATGTTAATTTAGAATCTTCCCATTCGTTAATAGATTTTAAATACTCAATAAACAACCCAGAGTACTTTTTAGTATTTACTTCGCCCTTTGATGAAATATCATTAGTAGAAATAACATGCAATTGCTCCACAGCTCTTGTTAATGTTACATAAAGCAGATTGATATTGTCTAATTCCTGTTCAGATTTATGTTTGTTAAATATGCGTAAGCCTTCATCGCTATAATGTTCAAAATCTTTATTGTAGTTTAAGAGCGTATGCGAAAAGCCGTTGTATTTTTCTTTATCTAAAGCAAACCATTCTTTGGGTTCTAATTCTCTGTAAATATCTAAATCGGCAAAAGGGAATATAACCACAGGAAATTCCAAACCTTTAGATTTATGAATGGTCATGATTTGTACTGCATTTTGCCCTTTAGGCGATACAATACTTAAGTTTTCTTTTTTCTTAGCGAAGTAGTGTAAAAACCCAGAAATATCCGAGCCTTTATTCTGTGAAAAATCTAAAACCACATCTAAATAAAACTGAATATAAGCGTTGGATATTTTAACCAAATTAAAGCTTCTCACTATAGTTTCTGCTAAATCGTAAAGCGGTAGTTGTAATAAATCACTATTATTTATATGGATATTGAATTTTTCAAAACTTTTAAAAAGCTCAGGCAATTCTAAATTGATATGATTTGTAAAGAATTCGTGCTTGTTTTCAATATTAAAAAGCGTCGTTAAATAATTTAAAACAGCAATTTTTATTTCGTTGTTTTTTGGCTGAATTAAAAGTGCTAACACATTATTTATAAAATTAACTTCGGCTGAATTATTCAGCAACAATGTTTCGGAAGATACAATAGGAATGTTATACTGACTCAAATAATTAGCAACCGCAATACCTTCTTTTTTCTTTCTAACAAGAATACAAATATCTTGTAAATCAAAACCATTTTCTAAACAGTCCTTAATGCTATTTAAGGTGTTTTCTGAAAACAGTTCATTTCTATCATCTTCTTTTTCAATGTCTAAAAATGAAAATGCGACATAGCCTGCTTCTTTTTTAGTAATGTTTTGATGTGCATTTTCGTAAAGCGTTTTATAATTATCAGCAGTAAAAATTTGATGTGATAAAAATTTAAAAAAGCCATTGTTAAAATCTACTATTTCTTTAAAACTTCGGTAATTGTCATCGAGTGTTTCTACTTTTTGTTTAATATGAAATGGCTGTTTCGCTTCGTTAAACAAATCAATAAATTGTTCTGCTTTGCCACCGCGCCAACGGTAAATAGCTTGTTTGGCATCGCCAACTAACATAGTGCTTCCGTTTTCGGCAGAAAGTGAATTCTCTAGCAACGGAATTAAATTTTCCCATTGCATAACCGATGTGTCTTGAAACTCATCAATAAAGTAATGCTTGAATTTTTCGCCGATACGTTCGTAAATAAAAGGTGTAGGTTGGTTTTTTATTTCTTTGCTGATAATGGCATTAAATTCTGAAATCAGCATTTTATTCTGTTCAGCTTTTAAAGCATTTAACTCGTTATTTATAGCGTTTAAAACAGAAAGCGGCGTGACGTTTTTATAAAAAGCTTTTAAAAATTTAAGATGAAAAGCCGCTTGTTTGGTGCTGTTAAAAGCCGTTGCCAATTGTGGTTGAATTTGGTTAATTATTGAGGCAACATCATCAGAAACTTTTTTAGGATAAAGCGGATTATTTTCTAATAAATCTCCCTGCCAAATTAAATCGAATTTAATATCAAACCTTTTATTACTAAGGTTTTGAAAGTGTTTTGGTAACGAACCTCTCGAAAAATCGTTCTGCTCCAAACCAGCTTCTTCAATTAAGGTCAAAACACGTTGCGCTTCTTCAACTATAATAGTTTCAAAAGTTAAAATTTCTTTTTTCAAATGCGTTTTAAGCCCTTTGAAATCGTTTAAAGTTTTGTGCTTTAAGATTTCAATAAACGGCATATCGTTTTCATTAACCAACAATTTTGCAATCTTATTAAAATCAAAAGATACATCCCAACTTTTATCATCATCAGCTTTTTCAATAGCAAAATCTACCAAAATTTTTGTCAGTGCATCATCAGTTCCAGCTTTGGCTATTAAACTGTCAACAGCTTCATTTAAAAGCGCATCTTGATCCAATTCAACCTCAAAATTTAAAGGCAATTTTAAATCGTGTGCAAAAGTTCGTATCAATTTATGTGTAAACCCATCAATAGTGCTAATATCAAACGCAGCGTAATTATGTATAATGGTATTTAGTAGTTTTTTAGATTTTTCATGAAGCTTTTTAGGTTTTATTTCTAGTTCTTCACAAATATCGTTAAACATACTATTTGAAGTTTTTAAAATAGCCTCTTCAGAAAACGTTTTTAGCATGTCTATAATACGCTCTTTCATTTCCGAAACCGCTTTATTGGTAAACGTAATGGCAAGAATGTTTTTAAACAAATAAAGATTAGTAGAGCTAAATAAAAATTTTAAATACGCTTTTACTAAGGTGTAGGTTTTTCCGCTACCAGCAGAAGCATTATAAATTGTAAAAGATGAATTTAACTGCATAAAACAAATTTAGAGACAATATAGAAACTATCAATGGTTTGATAACAATTTATTATTTTTTATTGACCTGTTTTATCCGTAAATTTGAATGAAAATAAATACTAATATTTAAAACATAGAAAAATTATGGCTTTCGAATTACCGAAATTAGGATATGCTTATGACGCTTTAGAGCCTCATATCGATGCGCGCACCATGGAGATACATCATTCTAAACATCACCAAGGATATACAAATAACTTAAATAATGCTATTGCAGGAACAGATTTAGATGGAAAATCTATTGAAGATATTCTAACTAATTTAGATATGAATAATGGCGCGGTTAGAAATAACGGTGGCGGATTTTATAATCACTCTTTATTTTGGACCGTTTTAAATCCTGAAGACAGAGGTTATTTATCTGGTGAATTAAAAGATGCTATAGAGGCGGCTTACGGATCAAAAGATGAGTTTATTGCGGCGTTTAGTAAAGCAGCAGCAACACGTTTTGGCTCTGGTTGGGCATGGTTATGTGTACATAAAGGTGGGAAGGTAGAAATCTGCTCTACACCAAATCAAGATAACCCATTAATGCCAGGAGTTAGTTGTGGTGGCACACCAATTTTAGGATTAGATGTTTGGGAACACGCCTATTATTTAAACTACCAAAACCGTCGTCCAGATTATATTAACGCATTTTTTAATGTAGTTAACTGGAACGAAGTTGAAAGACGTTACGCTGAGGCGAAGTAGAAGTTTTTACAAAATGTCTAGTCCTAAATAATCGATACAGATTAATAAAGGATTAAATTTATAAATTAAACCTGAACAATATTACTATTGTTCAGGTTTTTTGATTTATATCGTTTTGGTTTTAAAGTGTTTTGTTGATGCATTTGTATTGGAGTTAACATGTTGTTAGACCAATGCGGTCTTTTTTTATTGTAAATTTTTATTGCATTTTTAATTAAAATGATCCTTAGCTTTAAATCCACATTGTGTTTCGCTATACCAAATTCTTGTTTTAAAATACCATTTATACGTTCTGCGATAGCATTTTCATAAGGATCATATTGTTCAGTCATACTTGGTTTTATAAAGTTATCTTTTAGTTTTTCTTGATAGTCATCAGAACAGTATTGTAAACCTCTATCAGAATGATGAATCAAACCTTTTTGTTTATATTTTCTGTTTTTAATAGCCATTTCCAAAGCTAATATAGAACCAGATGCATTTAAACTGTTAGATACATTATACCCTACAATCTTCTTAGAATAAGCATCTGTAACCAAAGCGAGATAAGATGGATTTTTTCTGTTTCCTGTGTATGTGATATCACTAACCCAAACTTGTTCTGGTTTTTTAATTTCTAAAGTACTTATTAAGTTTTTGTGTTTTCTAAAACGATGATGTGAGTCTGTTGTAACATGATAACTTCGTTTTGGTTTTATAAGTAAATGGTTTGCTCTTAGTATTCTAAAGAGTTTATCTCTACCAATATTTAAAGCTGTTAATTGTGTTTTCAGTATATGATAAAGCTTTCGAGTTCCAAGATTTGGCATGGATATGCGAACGGATTGCACTAGTGCTATTACTTTTTGGGCAACACTTTGTTTTTGTCTTTTGGATTGTATCGACCTATAGTAAACCTGTCTATCAATCCCGAGTAAATAACAGGTAGAAACTACTGTTTCTTTGTGGGCTTCTTTGAAGCGGTCAATAACTCGGGATTGTAATTTTTTCTAACATCAATATTATATTCCTTTTCGACCATATCAACCATCATATCAAAAAGAATCACTTTTTTATCTGCGCGTTCTGCTAGATATTCAGCTCTTGCTTTCTGCTTTTCTAATAGTTTTACTTGCTGTTCTAATTCTAAAATACGTTGCTCGGGAGTTGTAGACATACTGGTGGAGATTTGTTCTTGCCAGTCAAAGTTACCATATTTTTTTAACCATCTGGTAATGGTCGAACCAGCTTGAATGCCATATTTGTCACGTGCTTGGCTTCTAGTTAGAAATCCTTGCTCTATTTCTTGGACAACTTCTAGTTTAAAAGAAAGGGAGTAATCTTTTTGGGTACGCTTAACGTAACCTGTGTTTTCTGATGTTTTCATTACACTAAAGTTTTAGTGTATCGCTATTTCAGGACGGGACAAAATAAATACAAAAGCAAATTCAGTAAATGGGTTTGCTTTTTTTTTATGGCGTTACCACAACCCTTCGACTGCGCTCAGGGCAAGTGGTCGGGCTTTCCAATACAATCTTTTTAAAATGCCATTGCGAGGAGCGCGCGACGTGGCAATTTGTAAATATTTAGTATAAAGCATAATGTATTGCTTATTCTTTTTTAAAAAGGATTTCCATTTCAATCCCTAACGTGCTTACTCGCGTGGATTACTCAGAAGTTAAAAGTATTTATTTGTTATATCCACATGTTGGCAGCTGCCTTTTTCTCTAATGAAAAGGTTCTGCTTTCATATTCGATTGATATATTTTCTTTTTTAAATTATATTTTCCGATTGTTTCTTTCACTACTTCCAGAAACCAATTTTGAGCAGTTGGTGAAACATAAATTTTTTGAATCAAAGTATTAATATTAACTTTTATTGGTTTTCCAAAATCATATTCTTTTTTAAAGTCAAAATATATTGCTCTAACTTCTTTTTCGTGCTCAAATGATTTTCTCTTATACCAAAAAGAATCATTTACTCCAGCGAATGAATTATTAAAATCTATATAATTTACACGACCTATATCAATTGATGGATTTTTATTTAACGACCTGTAAAGTCTGTCGTAAGTCGTTTGAATTGCTATTCCTTCAGACATATTATTTGTGTAAAGTTTCCACATAGCTTCAGATTCAAATTCATTTTCGTGCCAACAATTTATAAAGGTCTTTTTAATATCTTCAATTCCTCCGCTTTCCATTTCAGCTAACACTCTTTTAGACTCAATTTTTATTTGTTTGTCAGTAAGTTTAAAATCAATTCCTTCTGGTGGATTTTTGTGAGCTTGTTCAATAAATTCTAAATAGTGTTTGTCCCATTTGTTTTTGTTTTTTTTAAGTCCTTTTGCTCCTTCAAATGGGTCTTCAAATTTGTCAGCTCTTGTAAAAAAAAGTGAGTTAGAACTGATTAAAGAGATAAACTTTGTGAAATCCATAAATCTCCAAAGTATAGTGTCTTTGTCAGCAATTGTATAAGGTCTTTTAGAAAAAGAATGTCGAATAATAGTTTCCTTTAATTTTGAAGAGCAACAATCTCCTAAATAAGCTAATTCTCCATTTTCTAAATAGCCTAAATGAGTGGTTTCAGATTCTTTAAATTCATTTCCGCATATTGTACAAGAATCGTGATTTTCATTCAGAAATCTTCTTGTTTTAATTGTATGCTTTAATGTCATTTCTTGCATTTATTGAGTTCGGTTTTCAGGTGTCTTGTCCTGAAATATGGCTACAGGTTAAAATTTAATTTAGGCTGATAATTTGTATACCATATTAGGTGTTTTATAGTCTAAAGATAAATGTAATCTTATTTCATTGTATAAATTAATTGCATTTTTTGCGGTTCTTTTAGCGTGAGTCACGTTATCAAAGGTTTGGTCGAGATAAAATTCGTCTTTTAAGATTCCATTTACACGCTCTGCCATTGCGTTTTCATAGCAATGATTTTCTTCAGTCATACTAATACCTATCTTTTTTCTTTTAAGTATTTGAGTGTATACATTACTACAATACTGTATTCCTCTGTCCGAATGATGAACAAGCTGTTTAATGTTTTTAGCTTGATAAATGGCCTTATTAAGGGCTCTTACACATCCTTTAAGTTCTAAGCTATCACTAAGGTCATAACCAACAATTTTTCTGGAATGCATGTCTGTAATTAAAGCCAGATAACAAAAACCTTTTACTGTTCTGATGTATGTAATATCAGATACCCAAACTTGATTTGATCTAGTGACTTTCATATCCTTTATCATGTTATTATACTTATAAAAACGATGATAAGAATTTGTTGTTCTGGCACTAGTTTTCTTTCTAAGTGTTAGCATATTGTGTTTTCTAAGGACATTAAATAAGGTATCTCTACCAACTTTAAGGCTAGCTTTAGTAAACTCGTTATCTAATGATTTCATGAGTTTACGCACACCTTCTCTAGGAAGGGATTTACGTTTTTTACTGACTATGTTTATAATCTGTTGTTCTATTTTTAAACGCCTATCAGCTCTAGATTTGTATTTGTAATACGCATCACGTTTAAGTCCAAAACAACTGGTTATAGTTGTTAAAGAGGTAAATCCCTTAGATTTTTCTTTAGCTTTGATTAAGGCTTTATACTTAACTTTTTTTTTAGTTCAGCAATGGATTTATAACCTAAATCTTCAGCAGCTACTTCCAGATATGAATCTAATACCATAGCATCCAAATCCTTTTTAAGCAGTAGTTTTTTAAGCTGTTCAATCTCTTTTTGCAGTGCTTTAATTCTAGATATTTCGTCTTTTGTTTCCACTTTTACTCTGGTGTTCATTAAGTCTTTACGATTATATTTTTTAATCCACTCATTGACTGTTGTAGGCGCAATAGAGTAGAGTTTACAAAGTTCGCTCTTTGTGTGTTTTCCGGTTGTAAGTTCGGCTAAAATTTTTAATTTGAAAGGTTCACTGTAACGTCTAATTACTTTGTCATTTCTATACATAATGTTTAAAATTATGTAGCCTTATTTCAGGACGGGTCAAGGTTGCTGCCAACGGTCTTGTATATGAAAAGTAGCTGGTTTTTATGCACTAATTTTCGGTTTATAACTGACCTTTTTTTTATTAAATATCTTTTGTTTAAACACTGAAACCGCTATTTTTTATACTTTGTTGTAAGCAGTTTTTATTTAATTCGTTTTTTAATGAGTATTATTTGTCCAAGATGATAATAAGTGTGTTCAATCATTGCGTCAATATTCCGGAAATAAGTCCCATATTGTTTATCTACAAAGTCCGATAATATTTTTTCTTCTGACATCTTTTCAACAAGTTCAATAAATTCTTCCGAGTCAAGGCAAAACTTATTCACTAAGTTTCGCCAATCTTGTTCAGATTTTATAGGTGGGTAATCAAAACTATATTTGTCTCGTATATCGAGTGTTCCTCCTCTAAGAACTTTTTTTACTCCAGCTATATAGTAATCAATGTGAAAAGTCAAATCAGCAATAGTGTTAAAGTTATCTATTTTTTGAGTTGCTTGTTTCCAATCAAGGTCAATTATTTGTTCTTTGAAATTTGTACCTAAAACCCATTTTCCTTCAGTAAAAATTTCCTTTAGTCGATTAGCTAAATATTCGTTTAATTTCATTTTATGTTAACACCTTTATATTTTTGGCGGTTTTCTCAAATTGCTTACAACGGTTACGTATAAGAATAGTGCGGTTTTGTGTCCGAGGATTTTCCGCAGGAAAATCAGAGTGACCAAATACGCGCTAACCTTTTGATTTAGGATTAAACTTAAGCATTATTTTTATACAATGTTGTAAAACGTTTTTATTCAATTTTCAGTCAGATATTTATTTTCAGAATAATATTTCCCCTTTCCTTTTATATTGTCAAAATCCAATTTAATTATCGTATCGAGATTTTTTCTTTTGAGGTTTATTGATAAAGATTCGATTTCTTTAGTAATCGTGTCTCCAATTTTTATAAAGTCGAATAGTTTAGAACTTTGAAAAACAAAATCTTTTTTCTTATCTCCAAAAATTTGATGTCGAATAATAATTATCGGTCTTGCGTGATTATGCTTATCGATATATTTTTCAGTAACTATTCCGTCATAGTTTGATTGATATTCTTTATAAACCATTTTGTCGAAAAATTCCTTTTGTGTCAGATTATCACAAGAACTTAGTCCGACTGTCAGAAAGAAAAGTAAAATAATATATCTATTGGTCAAGTTTTTCAGTTTTCTCAAATGTTTTACAACCCGCAAAGTATAAGGTTCGTGGATGCGCAGCATACAGGTTGGAACCGTTTGCTGCGCTCTATGAATCTTATAGCTTGTTAGGTAGTAGTTACCATAAGGGTTTTCAATTAGTTAATAAATATACTAAAAGTTAGTCAGAGTGCAGTCTATACTTTGCGGGTTAGGAAGAATAAGCAAACAGTGGAAATTTTAAATTTTATGATAAGCGATAAGCTTGTGCTGTGACTTGATTTATGGTTACGTGTTGCTATTAATTCATCTATTGCCTAAAAAATTTAATGTTTCGTTTGCGTGCCCTTGTGGTTATTCTTCCTAACGTTATCGGCTATGAACAGTTGCGTGGGCTAACACAGACTTTTGCAAGTACACGACAAGCTGAAAATTCCGCAGAAATTTTCAGGATTAGCCTGTAATAGCAATTGTTTATAGCCATTGTTGTAGGTAGTTTTTTATTCTTCTTTGTATATGTGTAAACTCAATGAATAATTCTTATATCTATCATTTATATAAAAACTCAATTTAGCTAATATATCATTCTTTTTAAACCAAACGATTTCATATGAATCTGAACTGTGATTTGGATGTTCTTTTTTATCAATAGACATAAATTCGGATAGCTTGGTTTTTAAAAACTCAAACTTTTCATTGTAGTTTTCAGAGATACTCAAGTGGTCTTTAGACTGCCATCCATCAACCCATCTCAATTTCCATTGGAACATTACAAGCCGTATATCCTTTTTACGTTTAGTAAAGTAATATGCTGTATTCCTTTTGAGAAAAGGACATTCTGTTATTTCGAAAACTAAAGGTTGAGCAATTTTTCGACTATTTAAGTAGCCATCCATATATCTTTCGTCCTTTTTAATCAAGAGATTATTTAAATATCCCCAATTTGATTTTTCTATAGAGTTAATAGAGTCTTCATATCTTTTGACTTTATCAATTTCAATTTTCTTTCTATTGTCTGTAACTATATCTAAGACAAAAGGTAGTTGTTTTTCGAAAAGTTTATTCCCATCCAAAATATCATATGTGCTATAGCAAGTTGTATCGATTTTAATTTCTGGTAGAATAGGCGAAACCTTTACTTTTTTAAAATCTAAAATCTTTAAAGATGATAGCTCTTCCTGCCAGACTTCAATAGTAGGTGATTGACTTATATTGATTGTAGAGGTTTTCTTGAATTTCCTTTTTCCATTTCGCTGAATATATAGATTGTAATCTAACGGATTTTCATTTCCAGTTTTAATCACTAATAAAGTAGCTTTTCTACTACCAAAATTCCCATTTGTAAAAACACCTTGAACTTGGTTAAATTTAAGACTATCATCAAGAGCTTTTCGTGCCGAATCCGAATCATTATCACTTTTATAAGGTTCAGATTTTAAAATCCGATAATCAAATTGAGTAGAATCTTTTGTTATTAATTCAAGTGTAAATTTTGTGTGAATTTTTAGTTCAGGTTTATCAGCTATTTTCTGGGCGCATACCACGTTAGCAAATAAGAAAAAACCTAAAATTGAGAAAATAAATTTCATAAATATTCCTTTGCGTAAATTACCTACAACTCGTTATATCGTAACATTTATTACTCATATCCCGTAAATATATCAGAATATAATAAGATTTTTATTACTGTTATCCTGTAAAGATAATTTTTTATGGCATTACCTAAAAGACTTTTATTTGTGGGTGAGACAGAAACAAAAAATTATAAAAAGAGATTTCTGCTGAAGTTTATCTTGAGTCTTTCGTCTTCGCTCAAGATAAACTAAAGTCGAAAGGTGAGAATTAATATAAAATGAAAAAGGTGAACGAGTGTTCACCTTTTTGCCCCAAATCTACCATGAACTTAACCTACTTATGTTATGGTGGTACAAATATATAATGCTAAAACAGCTTACTAAAATATTTTAGTTAAACGACTTATATATTGGCTTAAAAGAAATTTTGCTAGATGTTTAAGATGAAAGGAGGTGTTAGAAATAAATTGGATGTGTTAATAAAAGGCATAAAAAAAGGCGAACAGATGTTCACCTTTTTTTGCCCCAAATCTACCATGAACTTAACCTACTTATGTTATGGTGAGACCAATTTATACGTATTTAACATAAATCGATTATTTTTTAGACAAACAGCATAATTTTCGGATTAAATGTTTTTTTGCTAAAAAATGTATGTTAAAATTATATTTTCTTCACTTAGTAAGCGCGCTCATTATTGCCTTCGTAAAAATTAATAAAGGCTCTATTTACAACTCTGTTTCCTCCAACTGTAGGATAGTTTCCTGTAAAGTACCAATCGCCTAAATGCTCTGGACAAGCTTTGTGTAAGTTTTCTACAGGCTGAAAAATAATTTTCACTTCTGCTTTTATACTTTCATCACTTAACAATTCTGAAGCTTTATCAGATATTTCTTCATCAGTAAAAGGATCATAAATTTCTTTAACAAAATTCTTTACATTTTTGTCATCTAAATTAGTTTGACTCAAACATTTATTATAAACCTCGTCTACTATATGATACATATTTCTATCTTTTAACAAGGCTAATGCAGCTCTAAAAGCTATTAGCGTTTCAAGATTTGCCATATCTATACCATAACAATCTGGATAACGTATTTGTGGTGCCGAAGAAACTACTACAATCTTTTTAGGATGCAATCTATCTAGCATTTTAAGAATACTCATTTTTAAAGTTGTACCACGTACTATACTATCGTCTATAATAACT
Organism: Wocania ichthyoenteri Th78; assembly: GCF_000789235.1. Classification (GTDB taxonomy): domain Bacteria; phylum Bacteroidota; class Bacteroidia; order Flavobacteriales; family Flavobacteriaceae; genus Wocania_A; species Wocania_A ichthyoenteri. Next base: position 2,026,537 of record NZ_KN525716.1, on the reverse strand, counting down.
AAATTATCGGTTGGTTTTATAACGCCATAAGTAACATCGTAAACATGAGCTACTAAATCGTCTCGACTACTATCTTCGGTTATAAACGTACGTAACTTAACGTCTTTAATGGCTATTTTTTCTATGCGAGGTCTTTCTTCTAAAATCTCGGTCACTTTTTTGGCAGACATTTTTCCGCCTCCGCTTAAAATGGCCTCTGTTTTCTTTTCGTTTAAATAATCTTCAACGGTTTCAATCATTCCAAAAAAGGAAGTTTCAGCGGTATTTGGGATGTATGAAAACACGGTGTTTTTCGTGTCACCTTCAATAGCTTCAAGAACTTTAGGCATTAATAATTTACCTAGCATTTTACGCTCTTGATATATTTCGGCATCACTTCCTCGAGAAAAATAAATACGCTCAAACGAACATGATTTTCTTTCTAAGGGTTCTAATATTTTTTTAATAGCTACTTGCCCTGATTTTTTGGTGATAATGGCATGACCAGGATCTAACTCTTTAACGTCATCAAAACCTACATTAAAAACCGTTTGAATTACTGGACGCTCTGATGCGACTACAACTATTTCGTCATCTTTATAATAATATGTTGGACGAATACCTGCTGGATCTCTTAAAACAAAAGCATCACCATGTCCAATAAGTCCTGCCATAGCATAACCACCATCCCAATTTTTGGCAGCGCGTCGCAATATTTTACTTACTTTAAGGCGTTCTGCAATTAGTGGTGAGGCTTCTCTTTTATTATAGCCTTCTTTTTTTAACTCTTTATAAATTTTGCTAACGGCATCATCTAAAAAATGACCAATTTTCTCCATAATAGTAATGGTGTCAGTATATTCTTTTGGGTGCTGCCCTAACTCGATAAGGTTGCCAAAAAGCTCTTTAACATTAGTCATGTTAAAGTTTCCTGCCATTATTAAGTTTCTGTGCATCCAATTGTTTTGCCTTAAAAACGGATGTACACTTTCTACGCTATTCTTTCCAAAAGTTCCGTAACGTACATGACCTAATAGCACTTCGCCTATATATGGAATGTTCTTTTTTTGTGCTGCGACATCATCAACATACTCAGGGTGTTTGGTAAGTTCTTTATTAACACGTTCGTTAATTTGCGCAAAAATATCCTGTATAGGTTGTTGTGCTATAGAGCGCACACGACTTATATATCGTTCACCAGGTTTTGTATCTAGTTTAATGCTTGCAAATCCAGCGCCATCTTGCCCACGATTGTGCTGTTTTTCCATCATTAAATACATTTTATTAACACCATAAAATGCGCTACCATATTTTTCTTTATAATATTCTAGCGGTTTTAAAAGCCTTATCATGGCTATTCCACATTCGTGTTTTAGTGCATCACTCATAAGTATATAAAGGTTTTCACTTTAGTTGAAATAAAAAAAATTTGTTTTCAAAATAATTTTATTTTGAAGTTTTATATTCAATTAAAAACGCGCTCTATTTTAGAGCGCGTTGGGTTATGTTAATTTTATATCAAATTGCGTTAGTTGTTTAAACTGTAGCAAGCGTTTATGTATTTCTTTACTTGTTAGGTTTATCATGCGCTCTGTTCCAAACTTTTCAACACAAAACGATGCTAATGTAGAACCATATATTACCGCATTTTTCATGTTTTCGAATGATGTATCTCTTGTTTTTGCAATGTAACCAGCAAATCCACCAGCAAAAGTATCGCCGGCACCTGTTGGGTCAAAAACCTCTTCAAGCGGTAAAGCAGGAGCATAAAATACATGGTCGTTATGAAACAACAAAGCACCGTGTTCTCCTTTTTTAATTACAACATATTTTGGTCCCATGTCATGGATTTTTCTAGCTGCAACAACCAATGAATATTCTCCAGTTAATTGTCTAGCTTCCTCGTCGTTTATAGTAATAACATCTACACGTTTTATAACGTTGTGTAAATCGTTTAAAGCAGAATCCATCCAAAAATTCATAGTATCTAAAATGACTAACTTTGGTTTGGTTGTCATTTGATCTAACACACTAGATTGGACGATAGGGTGCAAATTACCTAACATAACTACTTCTGCATCACGATAATTCTTAGGGACAACAGGATTAAAATCTGCTAGCGTGTTTAATTCTGTAACTAAGGTGTCTCTAGAATTCATGTCGTTATGGTAGCGTCCGCTCCAAAAAAACGTTTTACCGTTTTTAACAATTTCTACACCAGAGAGGTCAATATTTTTATTTGATAATAAGTCTAAATAGTCTTGAGGAAAATCGCCACCAACAATAGATACTGCCGTAGCGTCAATATTAAAATGTGATGCTGCAAGACCAATAAAAGTAGCGGCTCCACCAAGTATTTTATCGGTTTTTCCGAAAGGTGTTTCAATAGCATCAAAAGCCATTGTACCAACAATTACTAATTTGCCCATAAAAGGAGTTATAATTTTCTGCAAATATAAGTCTTTTAAGTACTAATTAAAGAATATTTTTTTAAGGTATTAGTAAGTAGGAAAAGCTTTTTTTGATTGAAATTCACTAAAATTCTAAGTTCAATAATAATTATCGTAAATTATACGTATATTTAATGTAAATTATACTGTTATGTTGTTGAATAAAAAACGAAAAGAAATAGTTTTAAGTGAAGAAACACTTGCTATTCTTGAAGAAAAAGCAAAAAGACAAGGACGAAATCTTAAAAATTACATGGAGTTTGTTTTAAGTGAAGTAGCTAATGATGTTTTAGAAGAACCTAAAGCTTTAGAGATTAGAAAAGCTTTAGGTTTAAGTAAAATTCAAAGTGAAAAAGGATTAGTTAAACCCAATAATGATGTTATTAATGCTACTAAAAAGAGAATAAATGCAAGTAGCGTGGACAAAACAAGCTGAAGATTCTTTTAATGAAACGGTAGATTATCTATTAGAAGCCTGGACAGTTAAAGAAGCTAATAATTTTATTGAATTAGTAGAAGCTATAGTTTATAAAATAGAATTAAATCCGAAATTATTTAAGGTTTCAATTTTTGATAAAGAAAGTAGAGAGGTAGTAATTACTAAGCATACCAGTATGTTTTACAGATTATTAAATAAAAACACTATTGAAGTTGAATATTTCTGGAATAACTATAGAAACCCAAAAATTCAAAAGGAAACAGTAAAACAATAACATTATTTTCGTCCAAAATCCGCAGGAATTTCTCCCCAAGCTTTAGTCTCCCACTTAACAATTACAGTTTTATAATCGTTTTCTTTTAGCCAAGTGATAGCACGATCGACTAAATCGTAAACGGGTTTGTTTTTTTCGTTACGCTCTAATTTTGAATTACACATTTTTTTACGTACCCAACTCATAGCGGTTTTAGAGTCTGTATAAATTATACGGTTGCTATTGTGTTTTTTTAAAAAACTCAAACCGTGTACTAATGCTAGAAACTCTCCTATATTATTAGTCCCCTCTTCAAAAGGGCCTTGAATAAAAAGCTGTTTTTTTGTTTTAGTATCTACACCTCTATATTCCATTATTCCTGGGTTTCCGCTAGAGGCTGCATCAACTGAAATGGAATTATAATTAGGTTGCCCTATTTTTTTGAGTTGCGCTTCAGAAAGTTCACTTTTAAATTTTGATGTTTTGCCAATATAATCTTTATAGTTGCTTTTTAGAGCTTTTTTTGCTGCATCAAAAGTTGAGAACGATTTGTATACTGCGCCTTGGTAATCTTTAATTTGCGCTTTGCAATCGTTCCAAGATTCAAAAATGCCTGTTTTGTGTCCTTTCCAAACTGTATAATATTTTTTTTTCTTCTTTGACATTTTTATCATTCCCGCGAAGGCGGGAATCTTATTATTTAAGTTCTAAATCTTATTGAGAAGTAATTTCTCAACCACTATCGGAAAATACTCCATTTCCAATCCATGAATTTTAGCTGCTACATCTTCGGCAGAATCATTTGAATTCACATCACACTTTGCCTGAAAAATAATGGCACCTTCATCATAATGTTCATTTACATAGTGAATAGTAATACCTGTTTCTTTTTCATTATTTTTTACAACAGCTTCATGTACATGCATGCCATACATCCCTTTTCCACCATATTTTGGTAATAAGGCAGGATGCACATTAATGACTTTATTTGGGAAAGCATTTAAAATATTATCAGGGAATTTCCATAAAAAACCAGCTAACACAATTAAATCTGGATTAGAAGCTTTTAAAATATTTAGAATGTCATCAGTTTTTGTAAAGGCTACTCTGTTAAATGATAACGCACTAACTTTTAGTTTTTTACAGCGGTCTAAAACTTTGGCATGAGGATTGTTAGTGAGTACTTGAATAACAGAAGCATTATCTCTGTTGTGAAAAAACTTAATTAGATTTTCAGCATTAGTACCACTTCCGGACGCAAAAATTACAATACGTTTCATTTACAGACATTATGTTAAAATTATTCACACAAAAAAAAGAATAATTATTAACAATTAGAAGGCAAAACAGAAATACTTAAAAGTAATTTTAGTAAATTACCAACACATTTTTAAACTAAAAGGTTGTTTTAAAATAAAGTTTTTTATTTTTGCCACTTAATTAAAACTTAAAATTAAAAAATTATGTCAGACATTGCATCAAGAGTAAAAGCGATTATCGTAGACAAATTAGGGGTTGATGAGAACGAAGTTGTAACAGAAGCAAGCTTCACAAACGATTTAGGAGCAGACTCATTAGACACTGTAGAACTAATTATGGAATTCGAAAAAGAATTCGATATCCAAATTCCAGACGATCAAGCTGAAAATATTGCAACAGTAGGTCAAGCTATATCTTATATTGAAGCTGCAAAATAAGCACTAAAAATTTATGGAAATAAAGCGAGTTGTAGTCACAGGATTAGGAGCTTTAACACCAATTGGCAATACCAAGAATGAATTTTGGGATGGCTTAATTAGTGGGAAAAGTGGTGCTGCGCCTATAACATACTATGATACCGAAAAGTTTAAAACTAGGTTCGCTTGCGAATTAAAAAACTTTAATGCTACTGATTTTCTTGATAGAAAAGAGGCTCGTAAAATGGATAAGTTTGCACAATATGCTATGGTAGCAGCAGACGAAGCTATTGAAGACGCTAAGCTAAATCTTGAGGAAGTTGATAAGTTACGTGTTGGTGTTATATGGGGAGCAGGTATTGGTGGTTTAGAAACCTTTCAGCAAGAAGTTTTAAACTTTGCTGAGGGCGATGGTACACCAAGGTTTAACCCATTCTTTATTCCTAAAATGATTGCAGATATTGCACCTGCAAACATCTCTATAAAACATGGTTTTATGGGGCCAAATTACACCACAGTTTCTGCATGTGCATCTTCAGCCAATGCTATGTTCGATGCTTTAAACTCAATACGTTTAGGGTATTGCGATGTAGTTGTAACAGGAGGAAGTGAAGCAGCAGTAACCATTGCTGGTATGGGAGGCTTTAATGCCATGCATGCCTTGTCTACTAGAAACGAAAGTCCAGAAACGGCTTCGAGACCTTTTGATGGAACCCGAGATGGTTTTGTTTTGGGTGAAGGAGCAGGTGCTTTAATTTTAGAAGAGTATGAGCATGCCAAAGCAAGAGGAGCAAAAATTTATGCCGAAGTGGCAGGGGGCGGATTGTCTTCAGATGCTTATCACATGACAGCACCACATCCAGAAGGTATTGGCGTTGTTGAAGTAATGAAAAACTGTTTAAGAGATGCTGGGTTGCAACCAGAAGATGTAGACCATATTAACACACACGGAACATCTACACCTTTAGGGGATGTGGCTGAACTTAAAGCCATCTCAAAAGTGTTTGGTAGTCATGCAAAAAGTATAAATATTAACTCAACTAAATCAATGACTGGACACTTGTTAGGTGCAGCAGGTGCTATTGAAGCTATATCGGTTATATTGGCTATGGAGCACGGTATTGTGCCACCAACAATTAACCATACAACTGTTGATGAAAACATTGATCCTGAATTAAATTTAACGCTGAACAAGGCTCAAAAAAGAGATGTTAAAGTAGCTATGAGTAATACGTTTGGATTTGGCGGACATAACGCTTGCGTAGTATTCAAAAAAATAGATTGAATCCCGAATGAAATAAACCATAACGATAAATTAATTTTTACAGTAAAATGAAACATGGTTTATTACATCTGACATTAATTTAAGATATTTATTATCAGATGAAAAACATTCGTAACATATTAAATTCCCGTTTTAAAAGCAACGGGAATTTTTTTATGCAATTAACTAAAATTCTTGGGTTTAAACCTAAGAAGATAAAGTTTTATAATACAGCATTTACGCATCGTTCTATGAACATAAAAGACAGTAAAGGCAATGCTATAAATTATGAGCGATTAGAGTTTTTAGGCGATGCTATGTTAAGTTCGGTTATTGCGTCGCATTTATATCTCGAAGTACCTAGCGGAGATGAAGGCTATCTTACAAAAATGCGATCTAAAATTGTAAGCAGAGAACATTTAAACGAACTAGGGAGAGATCTAAATTTAATAGATTTAGTAGAAAGCAAAATTCCATCAGGGCAATTTGGAGACAACATTCACGGTAATTTATTCGAAGCTTTAGTAGGCGCCATTTTTTTAGATAGAGGTTATAAATACTGTGAAAAATTCATATTTAAACGCGTTATAATTCCTTATGTAGATATTCAAACGCTAGAAGGAAAAGTAATTAGTTACAAAAGTTTATTGATAGAGTGGTGCCAAAAAGAAAAGAAAACATTTAGATACAATGTGTATGAAGATACAGGAAACGATGAGGTTAGACATTTTTCGGTAAAGCTTTCAATTGACGAAAAAGTGATAGCGAAAGCACGAGCAACTTCAAAGAAAAAAGCCGAAGAGAAAGCATCAAAACGTGCTTTTTTCGCATTTCAGAATAGGATGTCAGGAATGGTTTAAAAAATCTTTTTAAAAAAAATTAACTACAACGTTTTAGTAGCGTTTATAGTTAAGATTAGAACAAACATATTACAACTAACTATTTAAAATACTATATTTACGACCTTTAACAATAAGTTATGGCTGTTCACAAACTTGTTTTAGATGATGTTTTTGAAGAAGCGTTGTATACCTTAATTGCAATTCATTGCACTATTGAAGACTATAGGTTAGCTTATCTTTTAAACAAACATTTAGGTATAAGCCTTGTTAGAAAATCATTAGATTTAGATTATAACAAAGATAAATCAACCTATTCTATTTTTGAATGGGAAGATGATAAACAATTAACAACATGGAGCTTAGTATCTAATATTTGTATAACGCACGAAGCACCACAGCAGGTTAATCAACAATCATTATTTAACACTCAAGAGCAAATAACTAAAATATTTAATTTAATACCAGAATATAAAGATGTAAACTATTTTTTAAAAATAGATAACGACAACAATTTTAGTAAAGAAGCCTATATTTTAAGTAACATTTTAAATATTCCGCAAGTTGTAACTGCCTTTAGCGTTGATGTTAATCAACTAAAATCAAAAGATAATTTAATTTTTAACTAATGCCAATAAGAAAAAAAACCAAAATAGTAGCCACATTAGGTCCAGCAACAAGTACTAAAAATGTTTTAAAAGGCATGCTTGAAGAAGGCGTAGATGTATTTAGAATTAACTTTTCTCATGCCGATTATAAAGATGTAGAAGACCGTATTAAAATGATACGCGAATTAAATAAAGAGTTTGGTTACACCGCTGCAATTTTAGGAGACTTACAAGGGCCAAAACTTCGTGTAGGTGTTATGAAAGAAGAAGTTGTTGTGCACGAAGGCGACGAAATAATATTTGCAACTGGTAAACGATTTGAAGGCACAAAGGAACGTGTTTACATGACATACGATAGGTTTCCGCAAGATGCAAAACCTGGAGAACGTATTCTTTTAGATGACGGAAAATTAATTTTCGAAGTCGTTTCAACCGATAAAAAAACCGAAGTAAAAGCCCGTGTTATTCAAGGCGGACCATTAAAATCTAAAAAAGGAGTTAACCTTCCTAATACCAATATTTCTCAGCCAGCTTTAACAGAAAAAGATATTGAAGATGCTATTTTTGCCATAAGTCAAGATGTAGATTGGATAGCTTTATCGTTTGTACGTCATGCTGAAGATTTAATGCAGTTACGCGATTTAATAAGCAAACACAGCGAGCATAAAATTCCTATAATTGCTAAAATTGAAAAACCAGAAGCGGTAGAAAATATCGATAAAATTGTTGCGCATTGCGATGGTTTAATGGTAGCTCGTGGCGATTTAGGTGTTGAGGTTCCTGCAGAGGAAGTTCCGCTAATTCAAAAACAACTCGTATTACGTGCTAAAAAAGCAAGAATTCCAGTCATTATAGCAACACAAATGATGGAAACCATGATTTCTAGTTTAACACCAACTAGAGCAGAGGTAAACGATGTTGCAAACTCTGTTATGGATGGGGCAGATGCCGTAATGCTTTCTGGCGAAACCTCGGTTGGTAATTATCCTATACAGGTTATTAAACAAATGGCAAACATTTTAAAAAGTGTCGAAAATTCAGATTTAATACAAGTCCCTCAATTACCACCACACATTCGTACCAACCGTTACATTACAAAATCTATCTGTTATCATGCTGCAAATATGGCAAACGAAATTAATGCCAAAGCCATTTCAACCTTAACAAATAGTGGTTATACGGCGTTTCAAATCTCGGCTTGGAGACCATCATCACACATTTTAGTTTTTACATCAAACAAGCGCATCCTTACGCGCCTTAGCTTACTTTGGGGCGTAAAAGCCTTTTATTACGATAAGTTTGTAAGTACCGATGAAACGATTGAAGATGTAAATGCCATTGCCTGCAAAAAAGGCTATTTAGATGTTGGCGATATGCTTATAAGTCTTGCTGCAATGCCAATACAAGAAAAAGGCATGGTAAATACCTTACGGGTTACTGAAATTACAAGCTGTAGTTTTTAAAATAGTAGTATTTAAAAAAATATTTGGGTGTTACCCTTTTTGTGAAAAAATAAAAAGGGTAACGCTTTTATTCATACTTCCATTTTAAATTATTGAATTCATGAACACGAATATTTCACTATACCTTTTTTCAAGCCTCAAAAGAGGGAGTCGTTACAGTGGCTAACGTGAATAAAACCATCTTTGATTTGTAAGAATTTAATTTTGTATATTGACATAAAAATATTATGTAATGAAAAAACTTTTTTTAGTACTTATTAGTTTTTCTTTTTACTTTTCATGTTCAAAAGATAATTCTATTTTTATTGACAATGAGATTGTTGGTAAATGGCAAGTTATAGAAATGGTAGATGATATTATTGATCCAGAAAATGAATACGATGTATTAGGGCTTTGGACACCTATTGAAAATGGTCGATTTGTCGAATTAAAATCTAATGGGCAGTTTACTAATATATATGGTTGTAGTTCTGGAAATTTTCGAGTAGAAAACTCTAAATTCTTTTTTTCATGTAAATATGAAAACAATGATTCAGTTTCTGAAATTCAAGGCAGTTATGATATTGATAATGAAGGAGTTTTAACTTTGTCTGTGGGTTTTGTTTCAGAAAGATTGAAAAGAGTAATTATAAACTAATCTAAAACTCAAACTTTAATTGCACACTCACACTTTTCTGTTCGGGTTTTTTCTTAGTTTCAGTATTTAAATTAGATAAAGAAATACCCAATAATCTTACAGAATTACTCATTTTTTCTTGATACAATAAATCTTTAGCAGTTTCTAAGATTATGCTAGTATCACTTACAAAATAAGGCAATGTTTTACTTCGTGTTTGCAAAGTAAAATCGCTGTATTTTATTTTTAAAGTCACCGTTTTTCCAGCGACACTACTTTTTTTTAAACGCCTAGAAACCTCATCGGCAATGTGTTTTAATTTTTCGAGCATAAAAATTTCAGACGATAAGTTTTCGCTAAACGTACGTTCGGCAGCAAGACTTTTTCTAATTCTATTTGGTTTTACCTCACTATTTTGAATCCCACGAACTATGTAATAATAATACCTACCAGATTTTCCGAAATTAGCATCTAAATACTCCAACGTTTTTTGCTTTAAATCCAATCCCGTAAAAATACCTTTTTGATACATTTTTTCGGCTGTTACTTTACCAACACCATAAAATTTTCGAATATCTAGTTGCTCTAAAAAGCTTATAACCTCTTCAGGGTTTACGGTTTTTTGTCCGTTAGGTTTATTGTAATCGCTCGCTACTTTTGCAATAAATTTATTAATAGAAATTCCTGCCGATGCTGTTAAGCCAACTTCCTTAAAAATACGTTCCCTAATTTCCTTGGCAATTAACGATGCACTCGGGTTTCCCTTTTTATTTTCTGTAACATCTAAATAAGCCTCATCAAGCGAAAGCGGTTCAACCAAATCTGTGTAATCATAAAAAATGGCTTTAACTTTTTTAGAAATTTCAGAATAGCGTTCAAAATTAGGTCTCACAAAAATTAAATCTGGGCATAGTTTTACCGCTAAATTTCCTGCCATAGCACTTTTAACACCAAATTTTCTAGCCTCGTAACTAGCTGCACTAATAACACCACGCTTACCGCCACCACCAACAGCAAGAGGTTTGCCTTTTAAATAAGGATTATCCATTTGCTCAACAGAAGCATAAAATGCATCCATGTCAATATGAATGATTTTTCGAATTGGTAAATCGACAGACATAATGTAAATTTATAAATTCCTGCGGAGGCAGGAACCTCAATTTTGAGATTTAAATTAAAATAATAAGATTCCTGCTTTAGCAGGAAGTGAGTATGATAGAAATAGAATGCAAGTTTTTAGTAACCTCAAACGTTTTTAAAGCAGAAGCTTTTAAAAGTACGCGTATTATTCAAGGTTTTTTAAATCGAGACCCAGAGCGAACTGTTCGTGTGCGATTAAAAGGAAATAAAGGTGTTTTAACCGTAAAAGGAAAATCGTCAAGTGATGGATTATCGCGTTTTGAATGGGAAAAAGAAGTTTCTAAAGAGGACGCAGAATCGCTTTTTAAACTATGTGAAAAAGGGATTATTGATAAAATGCGCTATGAGGTAAAAATTGAAAATCATATTTTTGAAATTGATGAATTTTTTGGAGATAATGAAGGATTAATTATGGCTGAAGTTGAATTGCAAAATGAAAAAGAAGCCTTTAAAAAACCAGATTGGTTAGGTAAAGAAGTTACTGGAGATATAAAATATTACAACTCACAATTAAGTAAACAACCCTATAATACGTGGCAATTATGAAAAAAATAGTTTTAGCATGCATGATTTTATTAGTTTTTATATCTTGTAAAGAAGAAGCAAAAACATCAGTTAAAGAAGTAAAAGAAACCATAACCGAAACGGTAGCTGAACCCATAGATTCTATAGTTGAAGTCGAAATAAAAGAACCCGTTAAAAAATCTGCTAGACAACTAAAAGAAGAACTCACAGCAAAAGGCTTTAAAACTTTTGATTATGTTGATGAAAAAACAAAAGACACCGTATTAATGCAACAGTATTTTATGGCTTTTTTAAAACGTGGACCAATTCGAGGGCAAAATGAAGAAGAAACAGCAGACCTACAGAAAGAACATTTAGCACATTTAGCAAAAATGTACGAGTTAGGTTATGCTGATATTTCTGGGCCATTTGGAGATGATGGCGATATACGTGGTATTACCATTTATAACGTTCCAACACAAAAAATGGCAGATAGTTTAGCGAATTCTGATCCTATGGTAAAAGCTGGTAGACTAGAAATTGAAATGCATCCTTGGTGGGCGGCAAAGGGCTTTCCATTACGATAATAAATGCTAAAAATAGTTAGAGTCCTATATCTGTTTTTAAATGCAGCAATTATTTTATCGCTGCTAGCTATTCACTTTATTTATAAAGAAGATAGTTACCAAAGCTCGCTATTGTATTACACATTTCCGTTACCAATTATTATTTTAGCAGTTTTAGTACTTTCTATTTTTTTAAATAGAAAATTTAGAAAATTCAATCTATTAATAGCATCATTATTATTACTTATATGGTTAGGTAGGAGCTTTAAAATTAATTTTTCCGAAGATATTAAAGAGAGCGATTTAGAAGTTGTTTTTTGGAATGCTTCTAGAGAAAATAATTTACAAGGAGCCTTTAATAAGAATGGTAGTATACCAGATGTTTTAGTTTTAGTTGAAACTGGGAAATATATAATTGAGGAGATTCAACAAAAATACCCTAATTATTATTTTTATGCATCTGATAGAGAAATGTTTCTTTTCTCGAAAACTCCTTTAGAAATTAAAAGTGAAAACACTTCAAAATACAATACAACAGTTATAGATTTTAAAACAGCAGGGATTAATTTTTATGCAGTTGATGTTACTGGAAGTCCAGATGTTCCAAGAGAATGGGAGTTAGGATTTGTAAATGAAAATATTAAAATAAAAACAAAAACCATTTTATTAGGCGACTTCAATGTGCCTTACGAATCTAAATATTTAAATGCATTTAAAACTAATTTTAATCATGCATTTAATGAAAAAGGTAATGGCTTTAGAGAAACTTGGTTTTGGAATTTGCCGTTGCTTTCCCTCGATCATATATGGATTTCTAAAGATTTAAAGGTCTTAAAAACAAAGAAACTTTATTCCAAAGTATCAGATCATAGTATGCTTAAAACTTATGTAAGAAAGTAAAATGATTATACTTTACTGCAAGATTTTTAAACCTAGTTGGTATAAAGATGTATTAAACTATTCCAAAATCTCAATCCACCGTTTAGCTTCATTACCAAATTCATCAACCACAGTAATAAGATGTTCTCCCTGTTTTGGCTTCATAGCAAATTCATGAATATCTTTTGAACTCCCTAAAAACGTGTCATTCAAATACCAAAACAATGTAGATTCTGGTTTTGAATGCGCTATTTTTAAAACAAGGTCGTTTGTGTTGCCATCAAAATCTTTTGGCAAAAAAATGCTGTTATTTTCTTTAGGATAAATAAATTCCATGGTTATGGTATTATCACCTAAACAATCGTCTCTAAATTTTGGTATCGGCCTGTAAAATGGGTTTTTAGTTTTATAGTAATAAGCCATTAAAGGTGGTAAAACAAACCATGATTTATGTGTAATATTGCTGATATCTTCACATGAAGAATTGACTTGAAACTTTTCAGCTTTATCTAAGTGAATTAAAACATGGTACGGACAAGGCTTTGTTTTTAATCCACTTATTTGAATAAACTGTGTTTCTGTATCAGCACAATTTTGAGACGCTCTGTATCCGCTTTCTTTGCAAATTTCAACTTCTTGCATTTCATCAAAAGGTTTTGCAAACCAATCGCTATTAGGTAGCACATCAAACACATCAAATAAAATAGGCGCAGCAGTTTCTACGCCTACCAAACCCGGGCGACCTTCGCCATCGGCATTTCCTACCCAAACGCCAACTACATAATCTTTAGTGGTACCGATAGCCCAAGCATCGCGAAACCCAAAACTAGTGCCAGTTTTCCAAGCTATTTGTTTCGAGCTATCAAAAAACTCCCAACTTTCATCACTCTCGGGTCTGTTTACTTCTTTTAAACTGTTGTAAGTTAAATAGATTGAAGCCGTATCAAATAAGGTTTTATCAGTGGTTTTCTTTCCAAAATTTATGTTTTCGGAAGCTAAAAAAGTGGGTTCGCAAAATTCATTTGAAAAATATTCGCTAGAAGTTTCAGAAAAATGATTTAAGGTTGAAGACAAAGCTGCATAACTTTTACATAAATCCCATAAGTTGCTTTCTGCTCCACCTAGAATTAAAGACAAACCATAATGATTGGCATTATATTTTAAATCTTTTAGGTTTAATGCTTTTAAATAATGATGGAATCTATCTAAACCAAACGATTGCAGCATTCTAACCGATGGTACGTTTAAAGACCGCGATAATGCTCGACTAACAGGCACAACACCATCATAAGTTTTATTATAATTTTCTGGGTTATAGCTTCCAAATTGAGTTGGAACATCGGCAACTAAAGTATTTGGTAAAATGTCGCCCGCATCCAACATAGCTGCGTATAAAAAGGGTTTTAAAATGCTTCCTGTGCTTCTGGGTTTATCAATAATATCAACATCTTTTTGATGTGTTTTATCTGTTGGTGTATTGCCTACATATGCTAAAACCTGTCTAGTTTTTACATCTAAAACTAAAACAGCAGCGTTGTAAATTTCATTCTGACTTAATTGATTATAATGATTTTTAACAATACTATTTACCTGTTTTTGAAGCTGCGTATTTATTGTGGTTTTGATGCGCTTTCCGTAATGATATTTTGTTGTTTTTTGTAATAAATGTGGTGCTGTTTGTGGTAATGGATATGGTTTTTGTGGTAAACCTTCAACAATTGATAAATTATAAGTAAGTGAATCGATAACAGTTTTTTCTAATAATTTTTTAAGTAATCGATTTCTTTTTGTTAGTAAGTGTTCTTGGTTTTTCCCAGGATAGATTAAACTTGGTGCGTTTGGTAAAACGGCAAGCGTTGCACTTTCTGCCCAAGATAAATCATTAGCGCCTCTATTAAAATAACGCCACGACGCAGCATCTAAACCTACAACATTACCACCAAAAGGGGCATGACTTGTATAATAGGATAGAATTTGATTTTTACTTTCACGGAATTCCAATCGAGTTGCTAAAATAATTTCTTTAAATTTTTCAAAATAGGTGCGTTTCGTGCCTTTTCTTGACAAGCGAATAACTTGTTGTGTTATGGTACTTCCACCACGTTTTACTTCTCCAGATTTTATATTATCTCGTAATGCTTTAAAGATTGAAATTGGGTTAAACCCAGGGTGTTTGTAAAAATATTCATCTTCAAACTGAATGATGCAAGTTTTAAACTTTTCAGGAATACTGTCATTTTCAGGAAATCGCCATTGGCCATCTTTAGCAATTTGCGCACCTAATAATTCGTTATTAGAACTTGTAATAACTGTTGAGGTAGGATCTTTAAAAAGCTGATTTGGCAAACAGAAATAATAAACAATTAAAAGCGCAGCAATTATTGCTGATTTAATTTTGTTGCGCTTTATGTAGTTTTTTAATAATGTCACTTAAAAATATATACTCTAAGTGGTTGTGCTTAGATGTGTTTTAAGATAATTTTATGACGTTTTTTTTGAATTAAATTCATACTCGCGTTCAACTTTACAAATTCGCACATTGTACCAACTGTACCAATCTTGTCGTCCTTTTTGTTGTGCTTGTAAATGCTCACTTTGTTGTTTCCAGTTTTTTATAGCCTCTAAAGTTTCCCAATAACTCACAGTAATTCCAATAGTGTTTCGTGCGCTATCCATTCCTAAAAAACCTGTTTGTTGTTTTGCTAGGATTTCTATTTTTTCAGACATTTCTGAATAGCCATCAATATCTTCATTTTGTGTTGAAGTAAAAATAACAGCATAATAGGGTTTGAAATCTTTTTTCATAATTTACGTTTTATTTTATCCCAAGTTAAAACTTGTACGCCTTTTGAGAAATGTATTTTATCAGGATGATTATTAATTAAATGGTTAAATCTAGGATAATTTATTTCAAGGTTTTCTATACTTATGTTTTGCATAGGCCATTCTATATGATGCACATCGTACTCAATAATATGCTTTTTATAATCCTGAAAAACCGCATAGCGTTCGGTTAGCCATAAATCGGTTTTATCTTTTTTAACAGGAAGGTTGTCTAGATTATACTTAATGCGAAATAAATCATTAAACTCAGTATTATTGGAGCAGTAATTAGCCTCATTTCTTTTCATTTTTGAATACCGATACGGAAATTTAGACAATACTTTTAATACCTTGCAAGACGACCGTTTGCTTCCTTCCATACTCAAAAAGTAAACACTTGGTTTATTATTGCAAACTACATAAACTCGAATGTTTATCTCGTAAAAATCTGAAATATGTGGTATTTTTGGTAAGTTTTTTAAGCCAATATTATTCATATTAAAAGCCACTAAACTTACCCAGGTTTTACCGTTTATAATATCTAACTCTATGCCTTTAGGTAAATATGGTCTAATCAATTCAGGATTTACTTCCCAATGCAAAAAAATAGCTTCGTTCCATTCTTGATAAAATTTCCACGAGCGTTTGGGGTAATTAAATGGACGATGTAGCGTTTGTTTTAGTATCTCAGTCGATTTCATAACTAAAAACCATATTTTCTACTAAGATAACTTGCTTTATTGTTATTTTTAGGCTCTGAATAATTAAAAATAAAAATTATCAATAAAAAAGCCCAAATACTAATTTTAGTTTTTTTAAATCTTATGGTTTTAAAGCTACATGCTCAATTGGGGTTTTGTGGTGGGAATTCTGGTGACCCTATTTTTGCCGAAACTTTTGGTACAGGACCAACAAGTGCGCAATTACCTGTAGGAACAACAAGTTATACTTTTACTGGTGGGTCACCTAGTGATGGATTTTATACCGTTTCTAGTAACACCAATTTTTTTGATTGGCATGATATAGACGATCACACTCCAAACGATACAGACGGAAGAATGCTTGTTGTTAATGCGGATTTTACGGCTGGAGAATTTTACAGAACAACAATAAGTGGATTATGTGAAAACACAACTTATGAGTTTTCCTCGTGGATGATTAATTTATTGCCAAGTACAACCCAATGTCCAAACGGAGGTATTCCTATAAATGTAAGATTTGAAATTTGGGATAATACCGACACCAACCCATTAGCAAGTGGCAATACAGGTAGTATAAATGGAACTTCAAGCCCTAATTGGGTGCAATATGCCTTAGTATTTCAAACGGAGCCTGGGCAAACATCTGTTATTTTAAAAATGTTAAACAATGGTGTTGGTGGTTGTGGTAACGATTTAGCTATTGATGATATTGTTTTTAAAACATGTGGTGATACCGTAACTATTGAAGATGCCTCAAATAGCACAAATGCATATATATGCGAAGACCAATTTCCTTTTTCAACACAGTTAACAGCTATTCCAGATTTTGCTATTTTTTCATCTCATTTTTATCAATGGCAAGAAAGTACAGATGGTATTAATTGGGTAGATATTGTTGGCGAGAACAACCAAAACTATACCACGCCAGCTTTAAACAACACTACTTTTTACAGAGTTTTAGTGGCTGAAGATGTTGTGAATTTAGCAAACTCGTCATGCAACTCATCGTCCGAGATTTTTGAAATTAGAGCTATTACATTACCAAATGCTCCAGCGAGCAATGGCGATTTAATGGTTTGTCAAAATGATAATACACCACTTAGGGTTAACGTACCAACTGATGTTAATGTAAATTGGTATGATGCTGCGGTTGGTGGAAACTTGCTTCAAGCAAATAGTACCATATATAATCCAAATGGCGTTCCAGGAATATATTATGCCGAAGCCGAAACTAGACTAGGTGGCTGTTTATCTACTTCAAGAACTGCCCTAGAAGCTACTTATTTCGAAATCCCAATTGTAACAGACGAAACCTTAGAATTTTGTGAAAACACCACCATAAGGTTATCTGCTAATCCAACAAATCCAGGTATTGTAACATCTTATTTGTGGAGTAATGGCGCAATCACTGAGCAAATTGATGTGTCAAACCCAGGTACTTATACGGTTAGGGTGAATAGTGGTACTTGCTCGGTTACCAAAACTATTCAACTTAATCAAATTGATAATCCAGTAATTGAAAATGTAACTTCAGATGGGAATGAAATTGTTATCGATGCCACATCAAACACTGGCAATTTGTTGTACTCATTAAACGGAAACATTTTTCAACCCAACAACACGTTTTTTAATGTAGATGGTGGCTTATACACGGTTTATGTAAAAGATCGCGATTGCTCATATATTACAACTCAAACCTATTTGCACTTTTATATTCCCAAGTATTTTACACCTAATAACGATGGCGAAAATGATGCATTCGATTTAAAAGGGATTGAGTATTACTCAGGTTCTTTTGTGTCTATTTTTGATAGATACGGCAAGCTTTTAAAAAGCTCTAGAAATAGACCGTTTTCATGGAACGGAACTTTTAACAACGAGCTATTACCAACCGACGATTATTGGTATGTTGTTGTTATTGACGGACAAAAATTTACAGGTCACGTTACTTTAAAACGCTAAATTATTTTGGGCGTTACCACAAGGGTGGGGCTTTTCGTTACAAGTCCTCGCTCCCAAAAAAGGTCGCTGTGGACTTTCCCCTGCAATCCCTAACGCACATATCTGCTTACTTCAGGCAATATACAATATTGTTTTTCTCTCTGCGAAGCTCTGTGCTTTCTCCTTAAAACTCTGTGAAATAACAATAAAATCCATACATTCTTATTCTTGATTATTCGTGAAATTCATGTCAAAAAACTATATTTACAACATGCAAATTCCACAAGGAAAAAAAATATACTTCGCATCCGATAATCATTTAGGAGCACCAACGCAAGAAGCCTCTCGCCCACGCGAAAAAAAATTCGTAGCATGGCTAGACCATATAAAACACGATGCTGCTGCCATATTTCTGTTAGGCGATTTATTCGATTTTTGGATGGAGTATAAAAAAGTAGTTCCAAAAGGTTTTACACGAACTCTCGGAAAACTTGCCGAAATATCAGATTCAGGAATTCCAATTTATTATTTTGTTGGTAACCACGATCTTTGGATGAATGGCTATTTCGAAGAAGAACTCAATATTCCTGTATATCACAAACCCAAAGAGTTTACCTTTAATAACAAAACCTTTTTAATTGGCCATGGCGATGGTTTAGGACCTGGAGACAAAGGTTATAAACGCATGAAAAAAGTATTTACAAATCCGTTTTGTAAATGGCTATTCCGTTGGTTACACCCAGATTTAGGTGTACGAATGGCACAACATTTATCGGTAAAAAACAAATTGATTTCTGGCGACGACGATGCCAAATTTTTAGGCGAAGATAACGAGTGGTTAGTCCAATATTGTAAAAGAAAGCTAGAAGACAAACATCACGATTTTTTTGTATTTGGGCACAGGCATTTGCCTTTAAATATAGACCTCAACGAAAACTCTAAATACATTAATTTAGGGGATTGGATTCATTATTACACTTATGGGGTTTTTAATGGGGAAAATATGGAATTAAAAGAATATTAATCCTCATTTTCACTAGCCTCAACATCTTCGGTTAAATCTAGCTCTCTTAATTCTCTATTTTTAACCCCCATTATAGCGACAATAATAAGAGTTACTGTGCCACCAAGCACAACAGCCAAAGGCGCACCAAAAATTCTTGCAGCTATACCACTCTCAAGAGCTCCAAGTTCGTTAGAAGACCCTACAAACATAGAATTAACTGCTCCTACTCGTCCACGCATAGCATCAGGGGTTTTAAGTTGAAGAATAGTTTGTCGAACTACCATCGAAATACCATCGAAAACACCCGAAAAGAACAATGCTAAAACACTTAACCATAGTAGTTTTGAGGCTCCAAAAATTATCATAAAGACACCAAAACCAAAAACCGAAATAAGTAATTTCTTTCCTGTATTTTTTGTAATAGGAATATAAGTTGTCGCTAACATAGTTATAATACTTCCTGAAGAGAGTGCCGCATTCAATATACCAAAACCTTTTGGTCCTGCACCTAAAACATCTGTCGCAAATACAGCAAAAATCGCAACAGCTCCTCCAAACAAAACAGCAATCATGTCTAAAGTTAATGCGCCTAAAATAACTTTGTCATTAAACACAAAACTAAGTCCTGCTTTTAGGCTTTCTTTCACCGATTCATTAATGTTCTTGTTCAAAATTGGTTTTTTACCTATCTGTAACACTAATACTAATGCTAACATTACTAAAAGAAATATGATCCCAAGTGTGTAATGAACACCTATCCATGCGATTAAAAAACCACCACACAGTGCGCCAAAAACATTAGCTCCTTTCCATGTACTACTACTCCATGTTGCAGCGTTAGGATATATTTTTTTAGGAACAAGAAGTGCTATAAGTGAAAAAATAGTTGGTCCAAAGAAAGCTCTTAAAACTCCACCAAAAAATACTAATCCATAAATTCCGTATAAAATTGTATTCGTTTCCCATGAGGATTCTACGTTATCTGAAGTCAACCAAAACAATCCAAAACTTATTAAAGAAAATAGTGTAATGCAAATTGCAAATAGATTTCGTTTTTCTTTTTTATCTACAATATGTCCAGCAAAAGGAGCAAGAAAAAAAGCAGGCAAAAACTCGCAAAGACCAATAATTCCTAATGAAAGCGGGTCTTTAGTCAATTCATACACTTGCCATTCAATAACAATAAATTGCATAGACCATCCAAAAACTAAGGCGAAACGCAGTAATAAAAAAATATTGAATTCTTTAATTCGTAAGGCTGCGTAAGGATCTTTTTTAGCCATTTACTAAGCTTTAATATCTCTTAATTTTAGTTGAAGTGATACATTTCCTCTAAACTCATTTTCATCAATAGAATAGACCGCTTTAAAAGGTTTTTTATCAGAAATAATATCAAACTTATCGCCCATACCAAATCCAATACAAACGATACTTTTGGAGGAGTCTGATTGTTTTGCAGTTAAACGCAAGTGTGTTTTATCTGCGCCAACACATTTACCGTAACCTGTATCGATTAAGTTTTCAGTCATAAAAACAGGTGTCATATTTGCTGGTCCGTAAGGTGCAAACTGTTTTAAAATTCTGTAAAACTTTGGCGTAATATCTTTTAAATCAATTTGAGTATCAATTTTAATTTCTGGAGTCAATAGGTTTCTATCAATTGTTTTTGATACTTCATCTTCAAAAGCTTGTTTAAAAGCTTCATAATTTTCTTCTTCAAGAGTTAAGCCAGCAGCATATTTGTGGCCACCAAATTGTTCAATATGTTCGCTACAAGCTTCAATGGCATTATACACATCAAAACCACGAACTGAGCGTGCCGATGCTGCTAATTTTTCTCCGCTTCTTGTAAATACTATGGTTGGCCTGTAATAGGTTTCTGTTAATCTAGAAGCCACAATACCAATAACCCCTTTATGCCAATTTTTGTTGTAAACAACAGTAGTAAGGCGGTTTTGCTCCTTTTGGTCTTCAATTTGTTTGAGAGCTTCTTCAGTAATTTGCTTATCTGTTTCACGTCTGTCTAAGTTATATTCGTCAATTTCAGAAGCATATTGATGCGCTTTATCATGCTCTTCTTCTGCTAATAAAGTCACCGCATAATTTCCGTGCTTCATACGTCCTGCAGCATTAATTCTTGGTGCTACAATAAATACAACATCGGTAATGGTTAGTTCGGTTTTTTCAACCTGATCTAAAATAGCTTTTATTCCTGGTCGTGGGTTTGTATTAATAACTTGTAATCCGAAATACGCTAAAGCTCTGTTTTCTCCATCAATTGGAACGATATCTGCACCAATAGCCGTGGCAACCAAATCTAAATACTCGGTTAAATCTTCAACCGTTTTTCCATCTTTTGACGCTAATGCTTGAACGAGTTTAAAGCCAACACCACAACCGCATAATTCTTTATATGGATAATTACAATCTTCGCGTTTAGGATCTAAAACTGCTGCTGCTTTTGGGATTTCGGTTCCTGGTCTGTGGTGATCGCAGATGATAAAATCGATACCTAATTTTTTTGCATAATCAACTTTTTCAACCGATTTAATACCACAATCTAAAGCAATAATAAGTGAAAAATCGTTTTCTAAAGCAAAATTTATTCCTTTATAAGAAATGCCATATCCTTCATCATATCTGTTTGGAATATAGGTGTGAACAAGTGGATATTTTGTTTTTAAATAGGTAGACATTAAAGCTACGGCTGTGGTACCATCAACATCATAATCACCATAAACCAAAATGTTTTCTTTATTCGCAATAGCCTTTTCTATACGTGCAACTGCGAGATCCATATCCTTCATTAAAAAGGGGTCGTGCAAATCGCTTAAACTTGGTCTGAAAAATGTTTTAGCAGCCTCAAAAGTTTCAATACCACGTTGTAATAAAAGAGCTGCAATAGCACTATCTACTTGTAATACATCTTTTAACAACGCTATTTTATTAGCTTCTGGTTTTGGCTTATGTGTCCAACGCATAAATTTCTTTTCAGAAAGAATTTCTAAATATTAAATTTTTTAAAACTCCAAAAAGGAACTTAGTTTTTGTGATAATGAATTCCAATTTTAATATCGGCAAATTGACGAAACATTTCCATTACACCGCAATATTTTTCAACTGATAAATCTACGGCGCTTTTTATTTTGCTTTCTTTTAAATCTTTACCATAAAAATGATAATCGACTGATACCTTATGGTAGTATTTTGGGTGCTCATCAGTAAGCTCTCCCTCAACAACCATTTTAAAATCATCAAATTTAACCCTCATTTTATTTAAAACCGAAACCACATCTAAACCAGAACAGCCTGCAAGCGAAGATAGCATCATTGCTTTTGGTGCCATTCCGGAGTTGGTACCTCCAAAATCTTCAGAGGCATCCATCATTATCGATGGCCATCTTGGGTTATCCGATTCAAATACCATATTCCCTTTCCACTGCGTGGTAACTTTATCTGCCATTTTATAAATATATTTTTTGTTTCTTGTAGTTTCAAAAATACTACTTATATCCTTAAAACAATAATCTTGCAGTTATTATGAAACCTTTTTTTAAACTAACATTATTATTTCTATCATTATCTGTTGCTAGTCAAACAACCGATTTTACTTCAAAAATTTACCAAACTTATGACACCTATAAAGCACCTAGTTTAGATAAAAGACGATTAAAACATCAAGATATACAACCTTTAATTAATGCTCTTAAAAGTAGATCAGAGTTTACATTAAAAAAAGTAGGGGAATCTATTGAAGGAAGAGATTTAACCCTAATTAGTATTGGCTCAGGTAAAACGAATGTGTTTTTATGGTCTCAAATGCATGGTGATGAACCTACAGCAACTCAGGCTATTTTTGATATTTTTAACCTATTGACTAGTATAGGTTTTTTAGAAGAAAAAGAAACCATATTAAAACATGTGACGCTTCATTTTTTACCAATGCTAAATCCAGATGGCGCAGAAAAGTACACGAGACGAAATGCTTTAGGAATAGATATTAATCGAGATGCGTTACGTTTACAATCGCCAGAAGGTCAAACTTTAAAACGCATTAGAGACAGCCTTAATGCCGATTTTGGATTTAATTTACATGACCAAAATATTTATTACAATGCAGAACGCACTAATAAACCTGCAACCATTTCTTATTTAGCACCGGCATACAATTATGAAAAAGACATTAACAACGTGCGTGGAGACGCTATGAGAATTATTGTTTTTATGAACAATATTATCCAAAAATATGCACCAGGGCAAGTGGGTAGATATAATGATGCTTTTGAGCCTAGGGCTTTTGGTGATAATGTTCAAAAATGGGGAACGAGCACTATTTTAATTGAATCTGGAGGTTATAAAAACGATGTTGAAAAACAAGAAATTAGGAAACTAAATTATGTATCTATTCTATCGGCAATTTATACTATTGCTAACGGACAATACAAAAATATTCCTATTGATGATTATGAAAAAATACCGAGAAACGACAGCAAATTATTCGATTTAAAAATTGAAGGCGCAACGTATAATTTATTAGATAAACCTTATACAATTGATATTGGTGTGAAGTATTATGAAATAGATAATACAGATTATTCCGATTTTTACAACGTAGGCAGAATTGTAGACCAAGGCGATTTATCTACCTATTATGGTTATGCCACTTTTAATGCGGAAGGTTATACTATTGTGGAAGGAAAAATTTATTCTAAGGTATTTAATAATGTTGATGACATTTCGAATTCAAAAGTTTATAAACTCTTAAAATCGGGTTATACTTACATGCAAATGGAAGAGTTACCTGAAAACAATATAGAAGCAACAAAACCTATTCATTTGGTTAAAACAGATTACGAATTACCTGAGTTTAAAATAAAGCCTGGAGTAAATCCCACATTTTTATTGCAAAAAAATGGTGTTAATGAATATGCAGTAATTAATGGTTTTTTAATTGATTTGAAAGCTAAAAGTAACTCACTTAAAAATGCTTTAATTTATAGATAGTTTTTAATAATTATCGCGAAGCCACTCAAAAATTAATTGCATGCGCTTTTTAATATCGGTTGTAGATTTTCGGTAATGGTTATTCATAAAGCTAAAAATTAATGTTTCTCCAGAATTTGTAATTAAATAACCGCTTAATGAATAATTATTGCCTAAAGTACCTGATTTGGCATAAATATAAGGTTTAGTTTTACCAGAATAGTAGTTTTTTAAAGTACCCGATTCTCCCCCAACAGGGAATAAATTATATAACCGTTGTTGTGGCATTTGATTATATAACTTTGTAAGCACTTGCACAAAAGATGTTGGTGTAAACAAATTATATCGGCTTAAACCAGAACCATCAACCCAACGCGGTTTTTGTTTTAAATCTTTTAATTGATTATTTAAAATAGTATCTCTAATTCTTTTTGAGCTCAATGTATCTGAAAGTGTTGAAGATGCCAAAATTAACATCTGTTCTGCTAAAAAATTATCGCTAACAAGCATCATTCGTTTATATAAAGAATCGGATGGTATGCTATAAGCCGTATGGGTTAGCTCTTTACCTGTATACTTAGAAATTGATACTTTATTTGGCAAAATATCATCCCACAAATTCTTTATTAATGCAGCATCAATAACCATAGGTACTTCAATCGTGTCTTTTCGCTTTTGGTTGTAATAAAACGTGTTGTCGTTAAAGTTTCTTCTTTTATTAGATTCGGACAAATGAATGTGATTTTTTAATACTTCAGGAATACTTTGTAAACTATCTTGATTACTAATAGCAACCACATTACCATACATCGGAAAGCTACTTTTTTCTGGACTAAAATAAGTATCGTAATCTTCCCAAGCCCAACCAGGACCAAATTTGTCGTCAGATAAATTATCTAAAATTAAATTAACTTTTTTATAATTTTTAGCCATTTTTAATGCGGTACTATCATTAAAAAAAGGGTGAAGAAAAGTTGGGTTCCCTGTGCCTTGAATGGTAATAGTGTCGTTTTCCACAATATATTTAAAGGCTGGAATTTGTACTGGCAATACCTGTAAAGCAGTATATAAAGTAAATATTTTGGTGTTGCTTGCTGGCGTAAAGTATTTATCGGCATTATAATTAAATACGGTGTCTTTTGTTTTAGGATTGTAAACTAATAATCCTGTAAATTGATTGCTGTAAAATTTATTATCTAAATTTTTAGCAATATAATTAGATTTGCAACTGCTCAATAATAAAGCCAATAAGTACAAATAAATCAGTTTACTTTTTAAAGTACTCATAATTTTAGATAATGTTATTTGTTTTTTTTTGAATCAAGTTAAAATTAATTTTATGCGAATTGCAGAAACTTTAATTTCTAAATAACTGTTAAACCAATAGCATTAAAATCTTCGAAAACAGTATCAGTAGGATCAATATTAGAAATGATAGCATCAATCTCTTTAATAGGCACAACGGTATGCCTTTTTGCAGACATAAGTTTACTATCAATACACATTACTACAACATGATTTGAGGCATGAATCATACTTCTTTTTATTCGAGACACATCCCAGTCTTGTTCTGTTAAACCTCTTTTCACATTTATGCCATCTACACCCATAAAACAAATATCTGTACTAATATTATAAATAGAA
Organism: Wocania ichthyoenteri Th78; assembly: GCF_000789235.1. Lineage (GTDB taxonomy): Bacteria > Bacteroidota > Bacteroidia > Flavobacteriales > Flavobacteriaceae > Wocania_A > Wocania_A ichthyoenteri. The sequence continues at coordinate 2,000,763 of NZ_KN525716.1, read as the reverse complement.
GTCACTAAATCTATGCCCACAGTTACTTGAGCAGCTTTGTTTAATTTTCCGCCCATAAATATAACCTCTATTAAAGGGTGGTAAGATAGCTGCGTAGCAATGGGTAAACTATAAGTATAAACAGTAGCATTTATATTTTCTGGAATAATTTTAGCTAGCTCTAAATTCGTTGAACTCCCACTCATAATAATAGCCTGTCCATCATGAATTAGCTTCACTGCTTTTTTAGCAATCTTCTTTTTCTTATCAATATCAGCACCTCTTCTTTCATCATAAGATAGTATTCTACTTTCCTTTAATAAAGCACCGCCATGCACTTTATATACCAAGTTTTTAGATTCTAACTCTTTTAAATCTCGCCTAATGGTATCTTCAGACACAAGTAATTCTTCACTAAGCTTAGTGGATAGCACTTTTTTATTTGCTTTTAACTTATCTAAAATAGCATGATGCCTTTCTTGCTTTAACATAATTTCCATCAAATATTCACTAAATATGCAACAAACAAATCAATATTGCAAAAAACACGTAATAAACATGCATAAAAACGCATAAAAACGCAAATTAATTATTATATTTGAGTAACTATTAATTCAAATTCTATTTTATGAAAAAAAAAATGACCCTCTCTTTTCTTGTTTTTTTTGCCGCCACATGCAGTTTTTTGTTTGCTCAGAACATAACTGTAAGTGGTCAAGTAACTGATGCTTCTAGCGTTCCGTTACCAGGTGTAAACATTCAAGTAAAAGGTACAAGCAATGGAACCTCAACTGATTTTGATGGAAATTATTCTATTTCTGCAAATCAAGGTGATGTATTAATTTTTTCTTTTGTTGGTTTTAAAACAAAAGAAGTCTCTGTAACAGGAACAAAACTAGATACATCTCTAGAAGAAGATGCAAGCAAACTAGACGAAGTTGTTATTACTGCGTTTGGTGTTGCTAAAAAACAGAAATCTTTAGGGTATTCTGTAACACAAGTAAATGCTAATGATGTTAATTTAACCGGTCAAAATAATGCTCTTGAAGCACTTCAAGGACAAGTTGCTGGTGTACAAATTAACAGAACTTCTGGGTCTGCTGGTGGTGGTGTTGATATTTTAATTAGAGGTGTCACTTCAGTTAATCCTTCTAGAAGTAATCAACCTTTAATTATTGTTGACGGTTTAGCACTTAATAATGATACGTTTTCTGGTGAAGTAAGACCAAGTTCAGGATCTAATTCCCCAAACAGTGCTGAACAATTTGCATTTTCTAATAGAGCAGGTGATATTAACCCTGAAGATATAGAAAGCTATAGTGTTTTAAAAGGCGCTGCTGCTACAGCACTTTATGGTGTTAGAGCGTCAAATGGTGCTATTATTATTACCACAAAAAAGGGTAAGCTAGGAAAAGCTAAAATAAGCTTAACAGCCTCTACTACTTTTAGAGATGTTAAAACAACTCCAGACGATCAAACTGAATATCGTGAAGGTTTTTCTAATCTTCCTAGAACCTTATATACTCCAGAAACCGATATTGGTTTTACAAGGTTGGGAGGAACTTCCTTTTATTCTTGGGGGCCAAAATTTAGCGATGATTCTGCAACTTTAGGCAATGGAGATGTTATAGATTTATCGAATGATGCCTACTACAGTCCTTATGACATTTTTAGAACAGGTGTTAACAAACAAATAAATTTAAGTGTTAGCGGTGCTACAGGTGTTATGGATTACTTTTTATCTGTTGGTAATAGTAGTGATGATGGTATTTTACCAAATACAGATTATGAAAAAACGAATCTAAGATTAAAAGCAGGTTATAAAATTACTGATAATTTCAATATTAATAGCTCTATTTCTTTCACAAACTCTGGAGGTAGAAGAGCAAATGGTGGGGATAAATCGGTTATGAGTGCGCTTTCTTATTTTTCAGGAACATTCCCAATTAATGACTACCAAAACCCTGATGGATCTGAACGTGATTATTCTTTTGGAATTATTGACAACCCAAGATATTTAATGGAAACCAGTAGTCTTGTTGACGATGTTAATCGTTGGGTAGGTAATGCTACATTTAATTGGCAACCAAAAGATTGGGTAAATATTACCTATGCTGCTCAAATTGATAATTATTCTGATAGACGCAATCGTTATGTAGGACCAGATTTAGATGGTGGTTCGCAAGTTGGTGGTTTTATTTTAAATCAAAATATAAATTTTACCGCTTTAGAATCTAACTTATTAGTTGCATTCACTAAAGATTGGTCTGATGATTTTACTACAGATTTGACTTTAGGTCATCAAATTTCAGACACCAAAAGAGATTATGATGAAGCGCGTGGAGAAGGCTTAAACATTGCTGGAGTAAATGAAATAGGAAATACAACTAATTTCTTTATAAACAATTCAGTAACCCAATTGCGAAATATGGGGGTTTTTGGAGAACTTAAATTGGCATATAAAGACAAATTGTTTTTAACCTTAACAGGACGAAATGACTGGTTATCAACATTACCAAAAGAAAACAGATCGTTCTTTTATCCGTCTGCTAGTTTAGCCTATGATATCTCTGATCTCTTTGGAGATAGTAATGTATTCTCTTTTGGAAAACTAAGAGCATCTTGGGCAGAAGTAGGTAAAGGTCCTGGTTTTGGAGACGTTGGTCAGTACTTTGTAGTTGATGGCGATTTCCCATTTGGTGGTTCTGGCGGATACAGAAGAAGTACAAGGCTAGGAGATTTAGCTATTAAACCTGAAAGTAATAAATCTACAGAATTTGGTGCAGATTTACGTTTTTTTGATAGCCGTATTCGTATAGATTATGCCTACTTTAAAACTAAAGTAGAAGATCAAATTTTTAATGTTGGTACAGCTTATTCTTCTGGACTATCTGCTATTACAAGAAATGCGGGAGATTATGAGGTGTTTGGACATGAGTTATTATTAAGCGCAGATATTATTAGAAAACCAGACTTTAAGTGGAACATCATTTTAAACTGGTCTACAAGTGAGGGTAATGTCCTTAACATTCCTGATGATATTGAGTCTATTATATTTGCAAACTCAGGCTTTGCTGGTGTAACATCTGAAATTAGAGAAGGCGACAAAATGGGTAACTTATATGGTTACAAGTGGCGCTATGAAAATGGAGAACGCTACATTGGTAGCGACGGTTTACCTCGTGTTAACCTAGACGAAAGAGTCATTGTTGGTAATGCATTTCCTGATTTTATATCTTCTGTTAATAACAGTTTTAAATGGAAAGGTATTGGATTTAATTTTGTGTTAGAATACAAAAAAGGTGGCGATCTTTACGATTCGGGTATGCGTAACTCCATTAGAAATGGTGTTCGTGGAATTACAGCTTTTCGTAATGTAGATACTGTATTAGACGGCGTTATGGATGATGGTAGTGGAGGTTTTACTCCTAATACTATCGAAACTACTATCGATCAAAACTACTACAGAAGTTCAACACGTTACAACAGAGCTTCTGAAATTTTAGTTCAAGATGCTTCATGGGTAAAACTTAGAAACATAGGTTTGTCTTACGATTTTGGATTAAATGTTACAGAAAAATTAAAGATAGACAAGCTTAGTTTTAATCTAAGTGCAAATAACATCTTGCTGTGGACACCATTTGATGGCTTCGATCCTGAAGGTAATCAGTATAGCGCAGGAAGTAATGTTTATGGATTTACTGGGTTAAGTATACCTTTAAGCCAGAGTTTTTCATTTGGTCTTAATATTATATTTTAAAAAAAGAAATTATGAAAAAATTTAATATAAAAGCTACAATTTTAGCACTGTTTGTTATTACACTCGTAGGGTGTAGTGATGATTTTTTTGATGTGAACACACCATCCAATACTGCCGCTTTAGAAGAGTTGGGGATGAAGGACTTAATAGCTCCTGTGATACATAGCACAATGGAAGGACAACGTTCGGCAGAATTAGCATTTGGAAACTATACACAATATTTTGTTTCTACTGGTGGTGGAGCCGCAGGACAAACTTCTGCTAGTGGTCTATGGACACAAATATACCTTTATATATTACCAAATTTAAAGGTTGTAAAGGCAAAGGCTATTGAAAACCAAGCGCCGCATATAGGTGCTATTTCAGACATTTTAGTTGCCATCAACCTAGGCATAGCAACAGATACATGGGATAATATTCCATATTCTGAAGCGACTCAAGGACCAGACTCTAATTTTCCAGCATTTGATACACAAGAGGAAATTTATACCGAAATTTTTAAACTATTAGATGGTGCCATAGCAGCTTTGAGTGGTGCTGATAATTCTGGTTTCAATTTAGGATCTGCAGATTTAATTTACGGAGGCGATTCAGATTCATGGTTAAGAGCAGCCTATACCATTAAGGCACGTTATCAACTACACTTAATTGGTAAAGGGGTTACAACTGCCAATGATGTTTTAACGACCATCGCTAATGGATTTACATCTAACGATGATAATTTCGAAATGTTTTATGACGAAAAAAACATAAACCCATGGTATTCAGCAGAAATTTTAGCGCGAGAAACAGGTAACTTAAGCAGAGACATTGCAAGTCAAATTGTAAGCTCAATGAATGGTGATTATTATCCATTTAATGGCGCTATTACAATAGATCCTAGATTGACTGAAATTGCAGAAATACCAGATGGCGATACTGAGTATAGAGGGTTTGTTAGCGGTGGAGCAGGTAAATCTCCTAGCGGTTTAAACGATGCAAATACCCGATTTAAAACTGATGGTTTTTACACAAGTATAGATTCGCCTTTAATCTTAATATCTTACGCTGAAGCTATGTTTATTAAAGCTGAAGCGGCATTTTTAGTAAATGGAGGTACAACAACTAGTGTAGGAACAAACACAACAACGTATATGGCTTATATGGATGGAATTGCTGCAAGTATGGATATGTGGGGTGTAGATGGAACAGATTATATCGCTGATACATCTGTTGACGTTGGAGAAGGTGGCTTAGCATTACACCACATTATGAAAGAAAAATACATACATAACTATTTAAACCCTGAAACATTTGTAGATTTTAGAAGATATGATTTTTCAGATGATGTATTTACAGGATTAACCATTAGAGAGGAAGAAGAAAGCGATGGTGACTTTTTTGGTCAATGGTTTAGACGCGCTAATTATCCATCTACTGAATTAAACAGAAATGAAGCAAACGTATTGGCAAATCAGCAAGAGCCAATAGCTCCAGTATGGTGGGATCAATAAAACTATCTTAGTTTTAATACTAAAAACCTCTCTTCCAAAACGAAGAGAGGTTTTTTTATTCGATTTTAAATATTTCTTTTACAAAGACATTAATACCTCTTTCAGTTTTGTTAAATCTTGTTTGGTGTGGTTTGCAGTAATTACAATTCTATTCATACCACCTTTATAATTAGGGTATTTAAAATTTGTTATGATAATACCTTTTTCAACTAACCTATCATAAATATTTTTAGAGTTACAATAGATAACTGGGTAACCTTTATTAAACTTAAATGTATCATTCAAATCTAAATCTTCAAACAAAAAATTCAAATTGGCTGCAAGTTTTTCTTGCTGAACTTTAATTATATCTTGCGACAAGACATAACTTTCTAAATAAGCTGCATTTGCACATGATGACGAGATAAAGAGTGCTTCATTTTTTATAGCATCAATAAAATCTACATCTGATGCAATAACGCCTCCCGAAAGTCCTAAGGCTTTTCCTAAAGAGGCTATCATTATCTTTCTTTTTAAGTTTTTATTCAAAATGGTCTTAAAAACACCTTCGCCTTGTTTTCCTAAAATGCCCAAACTATGAGATTCATCAACTAAAAGCGTAATCTGTTTTTTAGATGAAATGTCATTTAAAAAATTGAATACTGTTGGTGTAATCTCTAATGCTAAAACAGCATCGACTGTAATCACAACTTTTTCTTTTGTGTCATTAACAAGGTTGTTATGCAGTGTTCCGTTTTCAAATAACGGCAAACTTTTACTGTGTAAAATAGCAGGGTGCGTTTTAGGGTAGTGATAAAATGTGCTTTCTGTTGTAGACAAATACTCTAAAACTAGTTTCCCTGCTAAAGTTCCAGAGGATGTTGTAAGCGATTTTTCTGTTCCTATTTGTTTAGAAAATAGATTTTCTGCTTTATCAAAAATGGATAATTTTATATTGGAGTTTCTTGAACTTCCGTAAAATGAACCCCATTTTGTAATGCTTTTTATTAGCGTATTTTGAAAATCAGCATGAGTAGGAAGTCCTAAATATGCAGTTCCTCCAAAATATAAATACTCTTTTTTATTTATTAATACGGTTCGGTCTGGAAAGCTTTCAACAATCATTAATTCGCTAAATTAAAGAAACACCCGCTCCGTTTAAATGGCTATATTCAACAACACCATTTTTAATAATTACACCTTGAGCTATATCTTCAGATAATAATAATGCGCCATCCATATCTACATAATCTAAAAGTGGTAATAAATGTGCTATTGCAGAAATGCCAACCGAAGATTCCGTCATACAACCTACCATGGTTTTCATACCCAATGTTCTAGCTTTAGTAAGCATTCTTCTTGCCGAAGTTAATCCGCCACATTTTACAAGCTTCACATTAACCCCATGAAAATGATTATGACATTTATCAATATCTTCTTCAATTTGACAGCTTTCGTCGGCAACAATGGGTAAAACAGATTTTTTAAAAACGGCTTTATGTGCATCCCAATCATCGGCTTTTAAAGGTTGCTCTAAAAATTCGACACCTAAAGCTTTTAAAGCGATGGCATTTTTAATGGTTTCATCAACTGTCCATCCGCAGTTGGCATCAATTCTAAAAATAGCATCTGTATGTTGTCGTAAAGCTTCAACTATAGCGATATCTTCTTTCGTGCCTAATTTTATTTTGTAAATGGGCCATGGCAATTCTTTCATTTTAGCTACCATTTTATCAATAGTATCTATCCCAATCGTGTAATCTGTTAAAGGATTATTCTTGGTATTGTAGTTCCAAAGCTCAAAAAGTTTTTGTCCTTTTTTGCGTGCGTACAAATCGTTATAAGCCAAGTCTAAAGCGCATAAAGCAAACATGTTATGCTTTAAATGCGGGTATATTTCGTTCCAAAATGCTTCAGGTGTTTTATCGCTATCCGCTTCTATTATATGCTTAATGCGTAATATATCATCAGTCATTTTTTGTACTGTGGTGCCATAATATGGATTTGAAGTTGCCTCACCATATCCAGAAAAATCACCATCTTTAAGTTCAACAATTAATGTAGGTTGTGTGTTATACGACTCTCTAGAAATTGTAAACGTGTGCTTTAATTTAAGCTCGAATGGTCTTAAAATTAGGTTCATAAATACATTTTATTATATATTGGAAAGTTAATAAAATTATATCTTTGAGGGTACCAAAAAATTAAATTTATGCCATTAGTTACACCATTATCTGCAGACCACGATTTAGAGACCAAAAAACTTGCAGAATTCTTTAATGAAACCTTAGGATTTTGTCCAAATTCTGTATTGACTATGCAACGCAGACCAGCCATTAGTAAAGCCTTTATTAATTTAAATAAAGCCGTTATGGCAAATGAAGGCAGAGTAACTTCAGCTTTAAAACGTATGATTGCTTGGGTAAGTAGTAATTCAACTGGTTGTAGGTATTGTCAAGCACATGCCATACGTGCTGCAGAGCGCTATGGAGCCGAACAGGAACAACTGGATAATATTTGGGAATACAGAACACATCCTGCATTTAGTGAAGCGGAACGTGCTGCTTTAGATTTTAGTTTAGCAGCTTCGCAAGTGCCAAATGGTGTTGATGAAACTATAAAGAAACGTTTATACGAATATTGGGATGAAGGCGAAATTGTTGAAATGTTAGGTGTTATTTCACTCTTTGGATATTTGAATAGATGGAATGATAGCATGGGAACGTCTATTGAAGGTGGCGCTGTTGAAAGCGGTAATCAATATTTAGGAAAACATGGTTGGGAGAAAGGAAAGCATATTTAATTCCTGCGAAGGCAGGAATCTTTTGATATTTATCTGCCTTTTTTAGCCACTAATACACGAATGATTTTGTTTAAAACCTTTCCAGAAATGGGGAGGTTTTTTGTTTTGATATGTTTTTATAAGAAATTTCTACAAAAACCATGTCTTAAAGAATTTTCAAAGACAAAGTTATTTTAGCTTAAAATTATCAGATTATGGATTATTGGTATTATTATTTAGGAGTTCCAAGTTTAATAGCACCGTTTGTGTATCTAATTTCAATTAAAATAAAGGAAAAAGAAAAACGTAAAAGAATTAAGCTTTTTGAAAAAATGGATAATTCTAAAATTAAAGCAATAGGTGATTATGAAAAAAATTCAAAACTTAAAAACCACAAAAATTTTAAAAATAAACTATAAGCACAATTCTTTAATAAATAATACCTTATTTAGTCTTAATGATTAATATTGACATCAACATACTATCAAAATTTAAAGGAAAGTATTTCCATAAATCTATAATTTGCATAGTAATAGCTTTTGTTTTAATTACCATCATATTAACTTACCTAATAATTTATCACAATGATAAGTTAACTCAGTTAGTTAAAGCTTTATAATTTAATAGAGTTCTTTTCTGGAACAGGTGGATTACTTATTGAGCTTTAAAATGCTTTTTACTTTTTGACTTAATACTGGAAGAACCTCCTTGTAAAACCAAGGATTCTTAGTTAACCAAAATCGATTTCGTGGTGATGGATGCGGCAAAGGCAAATGCTTAGGCAAGTATTCTTGAAAATTAGCTACCGTTTCTGTTAATGTTTTCTTCGCTTCTTTTTGTAAATAATATTTTTGAGCATACATGCCAATTAAAATAACCAACTCTACATTTTTAAGTTCATCAAAAAGTGGTTTATGCCATTGCGGTGCACATTCTGGTCGTGGTGGTAAATCGCCTGTTTTTCCTTTTCCTGGGTAACAAAATCCCATGGGGATTATGGCGAATTTCTCTTCATCATAAAAATCTTCATCAGTTACATTAAGCCATTTACGCAATTGCTTGCCACTAGCATCATCCCACGGAACACCAGAAGCATGCACTTTAGTTCCTGGTGCTTGCCCAATAATGACGATTTTAGAATTTGGATGTGCAGAAACTACTGGTCGTGGACCTAAAATTAAATGTTCTTTACAAATGGTACATTGTCTAATATTGTGTAATAAGTCTTCCAAATGATTATCAAAACTAATTTTTCCGTCAAACTGAACTCGTTTCAGTTTCTCATCCATAAATAATGTGATTCTGAAATAAAATTCAGAATGACGACGTTTCTACTTTTTACCACCAACCACAACAACAATTTCGCCTTTTGGTGGTTTATTGGTATAATATTCTAAAACTTCTTTGGCTGTTCCACGAATAGTTTCTTCGTAAAGTTTAGTGAGTTCTCGCGATACCGATACTTCTCTGTCTTCTCCAAAATACTCGCAAAAATGACCTAAGGTTTTTACCAATTTATGTGGGCTTTCGTAAAAAATAATGGTTCTAGTTTCTTCGGCTAAAAGTAGTAGTCGAGTTTGTCGTCCTTTCTTTACTGGCAAAAATCCTTCAAACACAAACTTGTCGTTTGGTAAACCAGAATTTACTAAAGCTGGTACAAATGCAGTAGCTCCTGGCAAACAATCTACTTCTATATTATTTTCAACACAGGCACGAGTGAGTAAAAAACCAGGGTCTGAAATAGCTGGCGTTCCGGCATCGCTAATTAACGCTACCATGGTTCCGCTTTTTAATTTTTGAATAATGTTTTCAACCGTTTTATGCTCATTATGCATGTGATGCGATTGCATGTGGGTTGGTATCTCGTAATGTTTTAGAAGTTTTCCTGAAGTACGGGTGTCTTCTGCTAGAATTAAATCTACTTCTTTTAAAACCTCGATAGCTCGAAAAGTAATATCTTTTAAATTTCCGATGGGTGTTGGTACTATATAAAGTTTACTCATGTAATAATCGTTACTACTTTGTTAGGGATTACTCATTGGTTTTTATTTTAAAGTAATGAAATCGTGAATGCAAAGCATTTAAGGTATTGTTGAAGCTCTTTTTGTGTTGCTGCACCTATGCAACACAAAAAAGCGACTACCTAAAGCACGACCACACTTTTTTTAGCGTGGTAACACCCAAATTTTAAAGAAACTTACTTTCTATTATTTGAATGAAACGTTCTTCAAACTCTTCTTTGTCTTTCCAATCGTTATAATCTGGTTTTACAATATCTTCTATAAATCGTTTGGCATCGTTAAAGGACACAGATGTGTTTAATTGCGACAATACACGATCATAATCTTCACTTTTGCCATTAAACAAATGCTTGATAAACGCTATTTTATCGTTTAGCCCGATGTTGAATCCGCCAGTTTTTAGTTTATCGTTTAGTGACTTTTTTTCACTGCCGTTTTGCGATTTTGAAATAGGCTCGAAAACAGGTATTTCTTCAAACCCAGAAGTAATGGTTTCTAAATCGTTTTTATGCTGTTTTTGTTTTGGAATGGCTTCTTCAAAAACCGAATCGACTTGCAAGGTTTCTTGTGGCATTTGTGCGACCATATCTTTAATGGTTTCCATTAACGGCTCTGTAATAACGTCGTTTTCATAATCATCAAGATTAATATATACTTTGTCTTCAATCTCTATATTATCACTTACTTTATTGTTAAAAGCAACGTCTAACATGCCGAAAAAAGAAGAATCGTTTCCAATGGATGGAATATCATCTTCAAAATTTTCATGAGCAAACTTAAGTACCGATAGTTTTTCGTAAAGCGCAGAGGCTTCTGCATGCATTTTTATTACGTCTTCTTTTCCTTTTAATTTAAGAATTCTATGTGCTATACTAATGAGTTCCGACTCTAACTTCTTCTTCATTATTTATATTTTTAAAATTATTGCTATTTAGGCTTTTGATTTTTAATAAATTTGCGCCACCTTTATACAAACGAAAAATTCCTTTGTTTTAGTGTTAAAATTACGAAATGTTTCTTGAAAATACAGTAAATCATAAAGAACAATTTGGTTGGATTGAAGTTATTTGTGGCTCCATGTTTTCTGGAAAAACCGAAGAACTCATCCGAAGACTCAAACGTGCGCAATTTGCGCGACAAAAAGTTGAGATTTTTAAACCTGCCATTGATGTGCGTTATGATGAGGATATGGTAGTATCTCATGATGCTAACGAAATTCGCTCTACGCCTGTTCCTGCTGCCGCTAACATTCCTATTTTAGCTGATGGTTGCGATGTGGTTGGTATTGATGAAGCTCAGTTTTTTGATGACGAAATTGTACGTGTTTGTAACGATTTAGCAAATAAAGGCGTTCGCGTAATTGTAGCTGGACTAGATATGGATTTTAAAGGCAACCCTTTTGGACCCATGCCCAATTTAATGGCAACTGCCGAATATGTTACTAAAGTGCACGCGGTTTGTACACGAACAGGAAATTTAGCACAATACAGTTACCGTAAAGGAAAAAATGATAACCTTGTGCTTTTGGGTGAGGTTGATGAGTATGAGCCTCTAAGTAGAGCTGCTTATTATAAAGCTATGATGCGTGATAAAGTTCGTAGTATGAAGGTTAATGATGCTGAAGAAATTACTTCTAAACCGAACAATACTTAAGATGCCTAAAGCGCAAGAAACTGTACTTGAAATTGATTTAAAAGCACTTAAACATAACTTTAAGTATTTAAAATCTAAACTTAAAAACAATACTAAATTTTTAGCGGTTGTTAAAGCTTTTGGCTATGGTAGTGATGCTTGTGAAATTGCCAATTGTTTACAAGAACTTAATGCAGATTATTTTGCCGTAGCTTACGCAAACGAAGGTGTTGCTTTACGGCATGCTGGCATTACAAAACCCATTTTAGTCTTGCATCCACAGGCTGTAAATTTCAAAACTTTAATTGAATATTGTTTAGAGCCTAGTTTATACAATGCTAAAGTTTTAAATGATTTTATTAGTATCGCTTCCGCGGAAAAACAAACCAACTACCCTATTCATATTAAATTTAATACAGGTTTAAATCGATTGGGGTTTTGGGAAAATGATGTAGAATATATTGCATCAAAATTGAAAAATACCAATGCTGTAAAAGTGAAATCTACCTTTTCACATTTAGCAGCGAGTGAAGATTTAGATGAAAAGGAATTTACTTTAAGTCAAATCGCAAGCTTCAAATCTATTTCTGAAAACTTTACAAAAGCTATTGGTTACAAACCGATACTTCATATATGTAACACTTCGGGTATATTAAATTATCCTGAAGCACATTTCGATATGGTTCGTAGTGGTATTGGGTTATATGGTTTTGGTAATTCAGATAAAGAAAACAAACATTTAAAACCCATTGCAACTTTAAAAACCATTATTTCTCAAATTCACAACATTGAAAAAGGCGAATCTGTGGGTTACAATCGTGCCTTTAAAAGTGATGCGTTTCTAAAAACAGCAACACTACCTATTGGTCATGCTGATGGAATTGGGAGACAATATGGCAATGGAAATGGTTTTGTAACGATAAATGGACAAAAAGCTGATATTGTTGGTAATGTTTGTATGGATATGATTATGGTAAACATCACAAATATTGATTGTAAAGAAGGTGATGAGGTTATTATTTTTGATGCAAACCACACAGCTGAAAATTTAGCAAAAAACACAAACTCCATTTCTTACGAATTAATTACCGCAATTTCTCAGCGTGTAAAACGTGTACTTTCAAAATAGTTTTTTAACAAATGTTAACATTTAACTTTTTTGACTAAATTAGTAACCTACTAACTAAAAATTTAAGAATTATGTTAAAAGAGTTTAAAGAATTTGCAATGAAGGGCAACCTTATAGACATTGCAGTAGGTTTTGTAATGGGTGCTGCTTTTAAAGAAGTCGTTACCGCATTTACTGGAGGCATTGTATCGCCTTTAATTGGTTTGATTTTCGATTCAGACTTTAAAGCTTTAAAATACAAATTAAAAGATGGCACACTAAACGACGCAGGAGAAATGGTAGGCGAAGTATTTTTAGAACATGGTACTTTTTTAACCAATGTTATCGATTTTATTATTGTAGCATTCGTAATGTTTATGGTAGTAAAAGGTGTTAATAAAATGAAGAAGAAAGAAGAACCTGCTCCAGAAGCTCCTGCAGGACCATCGCAAGAAGATTTATTAGCTGAAATTAGAGATTTGCTTAAAAAATAACCGATTGTTAAATATATAACAATTTGTTACTTGTTGTCAAAAAGACCTTGTTTTCTATAAATAGAGGTCTTTTTTTGGTATCTACATTAGAATTATTAACTAATTTTACAGCTTAAAAATTGTTTAAAACAAATTAAAAAACAAACACATGAAAGTAGCTGTTGTAGGCGCCACAGGAATGGTTGGCGAAGTAATGCTAAAAGTATTAGCAGAACGTAATTTTCCTATTACCGAATTATTGTTAGTCGCCTCAGAACGCTCTGTGGGGAAAAAACTAACCTATGAAAATAAAGAACATACTATTGTTAGCTTAGCAGATGCAGTTGCTGCAAAACCAGAAATTGCTATTTTTTCTGCTGGTGGCGACACCTCTTTAGAATGGGCGCCAAAGTTTGCAGAAGTCGGCACAACGGTTATTGATAATTCTTCAGCTTGGAGAATGGATCCTACTAAAAAATTAGTGGTTCCAGAAATTAATGCCAACGAATTAACTAAACACGATAAAATTATTGCTAATCCAAATTGCTCAACCATTCAAATGGTTATGGCATTAGCACCTCTTCATAAAAAATATAAAATGAAACGTGTAGTTGTTTCAACTTATCAATCGGTTTCTGGTACAGGTGTTAAAGCAGTTAAACAATTAGAAAACGAAATTACTGGAATTAAAGGTGAAATGGCTTATCCTTACCCTATTGGAAGAAACGCATTACCACATTGCGATGTTTTTGAAAACAATGGCTATACTAAAGAAGAAATGAAATTGGCTCGCGAGCCTCAAAAAATATTTAACGATAAAACTTTTTCTATAACGGCAACTGCGGTTAGAATTCCAACATCTGGCGGACACTCAGAATCTGTAAATGTGGAGTTTGAAAATGATTTCAATTTGTCTGATGTTCGTAAAATGCTACATGAAACCCCTGGAATTGTTTTACAAGACAACCCAGATACCAACACCTACCCAATGCCAATTTATGCACATGATAAAGATGATGTTTTTGTTGGTAGACTTAGAAGAGACGAAACACAACCAAACACATTAAATATGTGGATTGTTGCAGATAACTTACGAAAAGGCGCAGCAACAAATGCTATACAAATTGGAGAATATTTAATTGAAAATGAATTGGTTTAGTTTTTAACCTAAAAATTATAATTATTAAACAGTCCTTGTAATTTCACAAGGACTGTTTTTATTTTAATACACAAAAACCAAACCTATATTTTAATTTTTTATTCTTTCTAAAATATATATATTTGTTTTATGGAAAAAAATTGAGGGATCATTTTTAATTCATATAATTTTATAGAAAAAAGTGCGTTTTTCAACTAGTTAGTTGTATATAAAAGATGTATTTTGTCGATGATTTTAAACACTTCATAGATAGTTTTTTTATGAAAATTTGCATATTTATTTTGCTAACTCACTTTTTTTCATACATTTGCGTACCAATGACGATACAAAATAAAAGAACATTTGCCTCAATCTTATTTGTATTAATAAGTTATGTATGTGTTGCCCAAGGAAGTGGCACACCTGCACCACCACCGCCATTACCACCACCAGCACCAGGTCTACCAATTAATGGAGGTTTATTTGTTGGTGCCTGTTTTGCACTATTTTATGGTGCTAAAAAACTCCTTTAAAAAGACTAATTATTTATTATTGAGCAAGTTCAATTCTAAAAGTTTTGTAACGTATTTTCCTAAAACGTCAAATTCCAAATTTACAACGGTACCAATTTTAAAAGTATTAAAGTTAGTATGCTTATAGGTATATGGTATAATAGCTACACTAAAACTATCCTCTTTAGAATTTACAACGGTTAAACTCGTGCCGTTAATAGTTATGGAACCTTTTTCAATAGTTATATTGTTGAGGTTAGAATTATAATTAAAAGTAAATATCCAGCTTCCATTTTCTTCCTTAATGTCAGTGCAAACCGCTGTTTGGTCAACGTGACCTTGTACGATGTGTCCATCAAGCCTGTCACCAAGTTTCATGGCGCGCTCAAGGTTTACTTTATCACTAATCTTTAAAGTCTCTAAATTTGTTTTGTCTAATGTTTCTTTAATTGCAGTAACCGTGTATTCATCATCCTTAATTCTAACAACTGTTAAGCAAACCCCATTATGAGCAACGCTTTGGTCAATTTTTAATTCAGATGACATGGCACTTTTTATTGAAATGTGAAGATTATTTAATTCTTTATTTAAATTGGTAATAACACCTACATCTTCAATAATTCCTGTAAACATAATATTATCTGTTTATTTGGTTAAATTTGCAACATCAAAATTACGAACAAAAGTTGTCATTTTTTATGAAGAAAGCAGAAAATATAATAGTAGGTATATCTATAGGTGACTTAAATGGTATTGGTGGCGAAATAGTTTTAAAAACATTTGAAGATAATAGAATTTTAGATTTCTGCACGCCAGTAATTTTTGCTTCGGCTAAAACAATGGTTTTTTTAAAAACACATTTTAAATCGACAATAAATTTTAATAACATTAATAATATAGAACAATTAGCTATTGGAAAGGTTAATGTATTTAATTGTTGGAACGAACCTGTGAAAATTGAATTTGGAAAAGAAGATACAAAGATTGGAGAATTTGCAATAAAATCGCTACAAGCTGCAACTGAGGCATTAAAAAATAATACTATAGATGTTTTAGTAACAGCACCAATAAATAAGCACAATATACAATCTGAAACATTTAATTTTCCAGGGCATACCGATTATTTAGCCAAAGAATTAGAGGGTGAAAGCTTAATGTTTATGGTAAACAATACTTTAAGAGTAGGCTTATTAACAGACCATGTTCCTGTAAAAGACATCGTTAATCATATATCAGAAGAATTAATCGTAAAAAAAATAAACACCGTTTATAAATCTCTTGAGAAAGATTTTAAAATAAGAAGACCAAAAATTGCCGTTTTAGGTATTAACCCACATACGGGTGATAATGGAGTTATAGGAAATGAAGACGATGCCATTTTAAGACCAACTCTTAAAAAAATTAAAGAGGAAGGGAAACTTGTTTATGGACCATATGCAGCTGATAGCTTTTTTGGTTCAAATAACTATAAAAATTTTGATGCCATAATTGCATCCTATCACGATCAAGGTTTAATCCCTTTTAAAACATTATCTTTTAGACAGGGTGTTAATTATACAGCAGGTTTAAACAAAGTCAGAACATCTCCAGACCACGGTACAGCTTACGAAATTGCAGGAAAAGGACAGGCAGATGAGAACTCGTTTAAAGAAGCTATTTTTACTGCAATACAGATTTTTAAAAACAGATTTGATTATGAGGAAATTACCTCAAATCCGTTAAAAAAAGCACCAAAAAAGATATAAACAAAAAAATGTTTATAAGTAGAGTTGTGTAAATAAAAAAGTTATATATTTGCAGGCTCAAAATAGATGTGATAATGAAGCCATTGAAAGAGTTTACAATTCCATTTGTAGGGTTAAAGGTAGCGAAACATCATTTTGAGTATAAAATAGAACAAGCGTTCTTTGAGCATTTTGAGTATGCAGAGTTTAACAATGTAAACATTCAAGTTGATGTTGAATTAGAAAAGAAAACAACATTACTAGAATTACATTTTAAAGCTTCAGGATATGTTAATATTAATTGCGATTTAACAAACGAACCATTTAATCAAGCTATTAAAAATGAATTTGATTTGGTGGTTAAATTTGGTGAAGAGTATAACGATGAAAATATCGATATTCTTATCGTTCCTCATGGAACTTACGAGGTTAATATCCAACAATATATTTACGAATTAATTGTACTTGCGGTACCAGTTAAACGTATACACCCTGGAATTGAAGACGGTACGTTAAATTCAGAAATACTTGAAAAACTAGAAGAATTAAGTCCAAAGCTTAAAGAAAAAAAAGACACTAACGAGGAAATTGACCCTCGATGGAATACATTAAAAAAACTATTAACGGATAAATAAATATAGAAAATGGCACATCCTAAAAGAAAAATCTCGAAAACAAGAAGAGATAAAAGAAGAACACATTACAAAGCAACTGCGCCACAGATTGCTACATGCCCAACAACAGGTGAGGCTCATTTATATCACAGAGCGCATTGGCACGAAGGAAAATTATACTACAGAGGTCAAGTTTTAATTGACAACTCAGAAGAAGTAGAAAACGTAGCATAAAAATTATGCATGCATATTATAAAACGCTCACATGTGAGCGTTTTTTTTATGATATGTATTTTCTTAAAGACAAAAACAAATTATTTGTGTGTTGTTTAGCTAAAATTTAGTAGTTTTCACGAAATTTTGAACGTTTTTGTCCAATTTTAATGTTTTTTTGGTCGAATTAACTATAAAGTTATGAGTAAAACCTCAGCGGCGATTACAGCTGTAGGCGCATATGTGCCGGAATACGTATTAACCAATCAAATTCTTGAGACTATGGTTGATACTAATGATGAATGGATAACTACCAGAACAGGAATAAAAGAACGCCGCATTCTTAAAGGCGAAGGCAAAGGCACCTCTTTTTTAGCTATTAATGCAGCTAAAGATCTTATTAAAAAGAGAGGTATAGACCCTAAAGATATAGAACTTGTTATAGTAGCCACTGCAACTCCAGACATGAAAGCAGCCTCAACTGCAGCTTTTACAGCTTCTGAAATTGGAGCAACTAATGCATTTACATTTGATATGGATGCTGCATGTTCAAGTTTCTTATTTGGAATGTCTGTAGCTGCCAGTTATATAGAATCTGGTCGATATAAAAATGTTCTACTTATTGGAGCAGATAAAATGTCTTCTATTATAAATTATAAAGATAGAGCAACTTGTATTATTTTTGGAGATGGAGCAGGAGCGGTTTTGTTTGAACCAACACAAGAAAACCTTGGATTACAAGATGAATACTTAAGAAGTGATGGTACAGGCAGAGAGTTTTTGCAAGCCACATACGGCGGTTCTTCTTACCCAATAACACCTGAAGTATTAGAAAATGGTGGGCATTGTGCCTTTCAAGAAGGAAGAACCGTGTTTAAAAACGCGGTATTTAATATGGCAGATGCTACTGTAAAAATTTTAGAGCGAAATAATTTAAGTAAAGATGATGTTAACTGGTTAGTAGCACACCAAGCTAATAAACGTATTATTGATGCTACTGCCAATAGAATAGAATTGGAACAAGAAAAGGTAATGATGAATATACATAAGTATGGTAATACAACATCAGCTACATTACCTTTACTTTTAAACGATTACGAATCGCAATTAAAAAAAGGAGATAATTTAATATTTGCCGCTTTTGGAGGCGGATTTAATTGGGGCTCAATTTATTTAAAATGGGCATATAATTCATAAAAATAACCACTAACTAATAAGCAAAATTATGGATATTAAAGAAATTCAAAATTTAATTAAGTTTGTAGCCAAGTCTGGTGCTAGCGAGGTTAAATTGGAGATGGATGATATAAAAATCACTATCAAAACAGGATCAGAATCAGATACCACTATTGTACATCAAGCACCTGCTGCTCAAATTCCACAAGTAGCAGTGGCTCCAGTAATAGCAGAAGCTAGTGCTCCAGCAGCTCCTCAACCTCCAGTATCAGCTACTTCGGAAGACTCTAAATATATAACTATAAAATCACCAATAATAGGAACGTTTTATAGAAAACCATCACCAGATAAACCATTATTTGTTGAAGTTGGACAAACCATAGCTGAAGGAGATGTACTGTGCGTTATTGAAGCCATGAAACTTTTCAATGAAATTGAATCTGAAGTCTCAGGAAAGATAGTTAAGGTATTAGTTGACGATTCTTCGCCTGTAGAATTCGATCAACCTTTATTTTTAGTAGATCCGTCATAACCAAATTTAAAATTCCAAGAAACAAATCCCAATTTGTTGGAATTTGGAATTTGATATTTTAAATATTTAAAAGTTATGTTTAAAAAAATACTGATTGCCAATAGAGGAGAAATAGCATTACGTGTTATTAGAACCTGTAAAGAAATGGGCATTAAAACCGTAGCGGTGTATTCTACTGCCGATGCTGAGAGTTTACATGTAAAATTTGCTGATGAAGCGGTTTGCATTGGTCCACCAGCTAGTAGCGAGTCTTATTTAAAAATGTCTAATATAATAGCAGCAGCAGAAATTACAAATGCTGATGCCATTCACCCAGGATACGGGTTTTTATCAGAAAATGCTAAGTTTTCAAAAATTTGTGAAGAGCATGATATCAAGTTTATTGGTGCTTCGCCAGAAATGATTGATAGAATGGGAGACAAAGCCAATGCAAAAGCAACTATGTTGGCTGCAGGGGTGCCTTGTGTACCAGGAAGCGAAGGTGTTATAAAAGATTTTGAAGACTGTAAAAAAGTAGCTAAAGAAACGGGTTACCCAGTTATGCTTAAGGCATCTGCTGGCGGTGGCGGAAAAGGTATGCGTGCTGTTTGGAAACCAGAAGACCTTCAAAATGCTTGGGAGTCTGCTAGAACAGAATCTAAAGCAGCATTTGGGAATGACGACATGTACATGGAAAAACTTATTGAAGAGCCTCGTCATATCGAAATTCAAGTTGTAGGCGATTCAACAGGAAGAGCCTGTCATTTATCTGAAAGAGATTGCTCAATTCAACGTCGTCATCAAAAATTAACAGAAGAAGTACCATCACCATTCATGACGACTGCGCTTCGTAAAAAAATGGGGGATGCAGCAGTAAAAGCCTCAGAATATATTAAATATGAAGGAGCAGGAACTGTAGAATTTTTGGTAGATAAGCATCGTAATTTCTACTTTATGGAAATGAATACGCGTATTCAAGTAGAGCATCCCATTACAGAACAAGTAATTGATTTCGATTTAATACGAGAACAAATTCTTGTGGCAGCAAAAGTGCCAATTTCTGGTAAAAATTATACACCAAAATTACACTCTATAGAATGTAGAATAAATGCAGAAGATCCGTTCAACGATTTCCGCCCTTCACCAGGAAAAATAACAACGTTACATGCTCCAGGTGGTCACGGTATACGTTTAGATACCCATGTTTATGCAGGATATACTATTCCGCCAAACTACGACTCTATGATTGCTAAGTTAATTACAACAGCACAAACTAGAGAAGAAGCTATTAGTAAAATGAAACGCGCTTTAGATGAGTTTGTTATAGAAGGTATTAAAACCACCATTCCGTTCCACAGACAGCTTATGGATCATCCAGATTATTTAGCAGGAAATTATACCACTAAGTTTATGGAAGATTTCGTAATGGAAAAGCAAATAGAAGAATAAAAAGTAAAACTCCGAAAGTAATTTCGGAGTTTTTTTATCTTTGATTTTAATCAAAAGTTAATGCCTTATGAAAACACACAGTTATATTTTAAGTTTACTTACATTACTTATTTCTTTAAGTTGTAAGAAAGAAGCAAATAAAAAATTAATAGAAAACAGAAAACAAAATCATCCAAATATTGTAATCATTTATGCCGACGATTTAGGTTTTGGAGATGTAAGTTGTTATGGTTCTACAGAATTGTTAACACCAAATATTGATCGAATTGCAAACGAAGGGATTCGTTTTAATAACGGATACGCAACCTCACCCACTTGTACCCCAAGCAGATACTCATTATTATCTGGCACATATCCCTTTAGAACAAAAAAAGCACAAGTTTTACCAGGAAATGCGCCTTTGCTTTTCGAGTTAGGAAAGCAAACATTACCCTCAATGTTACAGCAAGCAGGCTATAAAACAGGAGTTGTAGGGAAATGGCATTTAGGGTTAGGAGATGCTAATATGGATTGGAATAAAAAGATTGCACCAGGTCCGTTAGAAATTGGCTTCGATTACGCCTATATTATGGCATCTACTAATGATAGGGTGCCGAGTGTTTATGTGGAAAATCATAAAGTTGTTGGTTTAACTACTCAAGACCCTATTTATGTAAGTTATCAAGAAAACTTTGAGGGTGAGCCTACTGGAAGAGAAAACCCAGAGTTATTAAAAGTGCACCCAAGTCATGGACATGATATGAGTATTCATAATGGTATATCAAGAATTGGTTATATGAAAGGCGGAAAATCAGCATTATTTACTGATGAAAATATGGGCGATGATTTTTTAAAAGAATCTATCAAATACATCAATAAAAACAAAAACAGCCCCTTTTTCTTGTTCTATTCACTGCACCAACCGCATGTCCCTAGAGTACCCAACCCTCGTTTTGTTGGAGCTTCTGGATTAGGGCCAAGAGGTGATGTAATTATTGAGGCAGATTGGGCTGTTGGTCAATTTTTAGACGAATTAGATAAATTAGGGCTTTCTGAAAATACGATAGTCATATTTTCAAGTGATAATGGTCCTGTATTAGATGATGGCTATAAAGACGATGCTGTTACTAAAATAGGAAAACACACTCCACATGGCGGACTTAGGGGCGGAAAATATAGTCTTTTTGATGCTGGAACACATGTTCCATTTATGATTAGATGGAAAGGCACTATTAAACCAGGAGTATCAGATGCATTAGTTTCGCAGATGGATTTTACAGCATCGCTTGCGGCTTTAACAGGGCAGGATAACACCACACCAGACAGTAAAAATATATTAGATGCCTTTTTAGGAAAATCTTCAAAAGGACGGCAAGGACTTATTTTAGGTCAGAATAATATTATGGCTTACAGACAAGGCGGTTGGGTTTTAATACCGCCACATAAAGGAGGTAAAATTGTTAATAAATGGGTAAATATAGAAACTGGCAGAGACACCATTTATCAACTGTATAATTTAAAAGAAGATAGAGCGCAGCAATATAATTTAGCAGAAACGCACCCAGAAAAATTAGAAGCTTTAAAACTAGCTTTAGAGTTAGAAAAGAAATAATATTTTGAAATTATCCTATTGGGAAATTAAATCGTGGTTCACTAATGTAGACTATACTATTGTTGGCAGTGGCATTGTGGGGTTAAATTGTGCGCTACAACTAAAACAGCGTTTCCCAAAAGCCAATATTCTTGTTTTAGAAAAGGGCATTTTGCCTCAAGGCGCGAGCACAAAAAATGCAGGTTTTGCTTGTTTTGGGAGCTTAAGCGAAATATTAGATGATTTAAAAATCCACTCTGAATGTGAGGTATTCTCATTGGTTAAAAAGCGAGTTGATGGGTTACAACTTTTACGACAGACTTTGGGTGATGCAAATATTAATTATAAACAGTTTGGAGGATTTGAGCTATTTACAAAAGCAGATTCAGAATTATTTGAAGATTGTCTTTCAAAAAAAGAAAGTATCAACAATTTGCTAAAACCTATTTTTAAAGATGAAGTGTACAGTTTAAAAAGCAATATTTTCAATTTTAAAAACATACAAAACCAGTACATTTTTAATCAGTTTGAAGGGCAAATTGATACTGGAAAAATGATGAAGTCGTTACTTCAAAAAGCATTGTCAAGAGATATTAAAATATTAAACAACGTTACAGTTAAGGCGTTTTTAGAAGATAATAATTCAGTAAAAATAAAAACAAAACTATTTGAATTTTCAACTTCAAAACTACTCATTGCAACAAATGGTTTTGCATCTCAGTTACTTAATGAACATGTAAAACCAGCACGGGCACAAGTATTAATAACAAAACCAATAAAAAATCTGCAGATTAAAGGCACATTTCATTTAGATAAAGGCTATTATTATTTTAGAAACATTGATGACAGAATTTTATTGGGAGGCGGACGAAACCTTGATTTTAAAGCAGAAGAAACCACCGAATTAAAACAAACCGAACTAATTCAAAACAAATTAGAAGCACTTTTAAAAATCACCATTTTACCAGAAACCCCTTTTGATATTGATTATAGGTGGAGCGGCATTATGGGTGTTGGTAAACAAAAAAAAGCTATTGTAAAACAACTTAGTAATCATGTATTTTGCGGTGTTAGGCTTGGAGGCATGGGAGTAGCCATTGGTAGTTTGGTTGGTAAAGAATTATCAGATTTAGTGTGAGGGTTGTTATTCCTTAGAATCGCGATAGCTATTGGGAAGGAGTCCACTTTTAAAAATTAAAAATTGAGTATAAAAGAAAAATTATATAACCAATGTCTTGAGTTTGTTGACAATCGTTTTCAAACGATTCAAAAAACTATAAACGAAATTCAAGAATCATTAACTAGCGAAACCAAAAGTAGTGCAGGCGATAAGCACGAAACCGGACGCGCCATGTTACAATTAGAACGTGAAAAAGCGGGCAAGCAACTCTCTGAAATTGTAAAAGTTAAAGAAGCACTTTCTAAAATTGATACTTCAAAATCTTCAAAAATTATTGGTTTAGGAAGCGTGGTTTACACAACACAAGCTAATTACTACATTGCTATTAGTGCAGGAGAATTTCAAATTAATTCTGAAAAAATTTATGCAATTTCACCAAGCACACCAATTGGAAAATTATTAATAGGAAAAACTGTTGGAGATACAATTGTTTTTAGAGAAAGTAGTTTTGAGATAATAGAGGTTTCATAATACTTTCTCCAGAAATACTTCTTTATTTTTATCATATAGAGATTCACTTTCAAAAAACATTTTTTCTCCATCCAAATCGGCTTCAATTAAATAATAATGACCTTTAAAATAACTTTGTTTTATAATAACTTTTAAATCAGATTTATTAACTACCTTAAGTTGATGCGCGTAAACAAAGACACCTTCTATAACATTAAACTCACCAAAAAAAGAAGCAATTAATTTGTTTTGAGGTTCTTCGTATAATTGTTGTGGTGTATCGTTTGCAATAATTTTAGTCTCGTGTAAAACAATCATATTATCTGAAAAAGGTAATACATCATGTTTATCGTGCGTAGCTACAACACAAGTAATGTTTTTTTCTTTTAGATGTTTAAACAAACTTCGACGTAAAGATTGTTTTTTAAAATTATCGATATGGCTAAATGGCTCATCCAACAAAATGATTTCTGGTTGCTTTGCAATAGCTCTTATCAAAGCTACGCGCTGTTTTTGTCCGCCACTTAATTCTTTAACCTTGGTGTTTTTAAAATGGGATAGTTCTACAACTTCTAAAAGTTCATCAATGCGATTTTGCTTTTCTTCAGGATAAAAGTTGGATAGGAAAGCACCAATATTTTCAGCAACGGTAATAAAAGGCATTAACTCGAATTCTTGTGCGACATATTTCATGTATTCCGGACCAATAACAAGATTGTGTTTTGGTCCGAGAATTTCTTCGTCCTTCCAAAATATTTGACCATCGTTTAAATCATAAGTACCGTATAATAATTTTAAGAGTGTACTTTTTCCAGAGCCACTTTCTCCTATTATTGAAACATGTTCGCCTTGATTTACTTTAAAAGAAATATCTTTTAAAACCGATGTTTTTTTATATGAAAATGATATATTTTTAACTTGAAGCATAGAGCAAAAATAATAAAAAACCATTCCTCTTTTTAGAAGAACGGTTTTTTGATTTACTTTATAATGAGACACTTCGACTGCGCTCAGTGTGACACAAAGTTATCCTTTTATCTTTTCTTTAGTTTTACTTGGTAACACATCAAATCCCATATTGTAAAACGTGAAACCAAAAATATCGGCATACTGTTCAATGGTTTTACTAACAGGTGTTCCTGCACCATGTCCAGCATCAGTTTCAATACGTATTAAAGTTGGATTTGTTCCTGTTTGTTTGCTTTGTAATTCAGCTGCAAATTTAAAACTATGCGCTGGCACCACTCTATCGTCATGGTCACCAGTAGTTACTAAAGTTGCTGGATATTCAACACCTTCTTTTACATTATGTACAGGAGAATATCCTTTAAGATATTCAAACATGTCTTTGCTTTGTTCGGCAGTACCATAATCGTAAGCCCAACCTGCTCCAGCAGTAAACGTATGATAACGGAGCATATCTAAAACACCTACAGCGGGCAATGCTACTTTTGCTAAGTCTGGACGCTGTGTCATAACTGCTCCCACTAACAAGCCTCCATTTGATCCACCTCGGATAGCTAGAAAATCTGAAGACGTGTATTTATTTTCTATTAAATATTCACCAGCAGCAATAAAATCGTCAAATACATTTTGCTTTTTCATTTGTGTTCCTGCATCGTGCCATATTTTACCATATTCACCACCACCACGTAAATTAGGCACAGCAAGAATGCCTCCTTGCTCCATCCAAACGGCATTTGTAATGCTAAATGAAGGTGTTAAACTGATATTAAATCCACCATAGCCATATAAAATAGTTGGGTTTTTACCATTAAGTTCTAAACCTTTTTTATGAGTAATCATCATTGGTATTTTAGTACCATCTTTTGATTTATAAAACACTTGATTACTTTCAAAATCATCACTATTAAAGTTGATACTTGGTTTCCAATACGATTGGGTTTTACCCGTTTCTGGATTGAATGTATAAATACTTGAAGGTGTATTGTAATTAGTAAATGAAAAATATAAAACGGCATCTTTCTTTTTACCACCAAAACCACCTACTGTACCTAAACCTGGTAGCTCAATATCTCGTATTAGCTCACCTTTATAATTATATTGTTTTACTTTAGAAATAGCATCAACCATATATTTAGCAAAGAAAAATCCACCTCCGGTTGAAGGGTTTAAAACATTTTCGGTTTCTGGAATAAAATCTTCCCAATGTTCTGGGGCAGGATTTGAAGCATCAACCGTTACTATTTTTTTGTTTGGCGCATTTAGATTTGTAACCAAGAAGAGCTTGCCACCCTCATTTTCAATAATATAAGTGTCGCTATCTGTATGGTCTAAAATGGTTACAAGTTTACTGTCTGGATTAGATAAATCTTTTATATAAAGCTTGTTACCAGATGTAGATACACGTGGCGTAATAACTAGATATTTATCATCTTCGGTTACAGAGCCATATATATAACGGTGTTTTTCATCTGGTGTTCCGCCAAAAATTAAAACATCTTCTTTTTGAGGTGTACCTAATTTATGATAATATACTTTGTGCTGATCGGTTTTAGCAGAAAGCTCGCTACCTTCAGGCTTATCGTAACTTGAGTAATAAAACCCTTCATTTTTATACCAAGAAATACCGCTGAATTTCACATCTTTAAGCGTGTCTTCAACAATGTCTCGCGTTTCAGGATTCATTACAATAATTTTTCTCCAATCGCTTCCGCCTTCAGAAATAGAATATGCCAACATGTTACTGTCTTTTGAAAAGCTTAATCCTCCGCCTAAAGAAACAGTGCCATCTTTAGAAAATGTATTCGGATCTAAAAAGATTTCGGCTTCACCGTCTCCTTTCTTCCTGTAATACACATTTTGGTTTTGCAGACCATCATTTTTTGAAAAATAGGTGTAGTCACCTTCAATAAAAGGCGCACCTACTTTTTCGTAATTCCATAGTTTAGACAGACGGTCTTTTAACTCATCTCTAAACGGGATATTATCTAAATACGCATAAGTACTTTTATTTTGAGATTTTACCCAAGCTTCGGTTTCTTCACTTCTATCATCCTCTAACCAACGATATGGATCTTTAACTTCTACATCAAAATACGTATCTACAGTATCTACCTTTTTTGTTTCAGGATAATTCACAACTACAACATTTTTTTCTTCCTTATCATTTTTGCACGCCATAATGATGGTAAGCACTAAAAGATTAAGCATTATTTTTTTCATTTTTTATCTGATTTTAATTCATTTGTCAAATGTAATTCGCATAGTAAAACGGTTTTGATCTTTAAAATTTTAGTTATACTTATTTCATGATCGATAAATTTATTCCTCAAAAATAAACAAAACGGATGAAAGTTGTAGGTAACATATTATATATTTGAGATTCTAAAAAAGAATGGTTTATGAATAAGGTCTTTTTATTTTTATTGTTAGGAAGTATTAACTTTAATGTGTTTTCTCAATCTGAAATCACAGAAAATGAACTAAAAGAACACCTTTTGTTTTTAACTTCAGAAAAAAATGCAGGTCGATATTCTGGAGGAAAAGCAAACAAACGTGTTGTTAAATATTTAAAAAAGGAATTTAAAAAGATAAGCATTATGCCTTTTGATTTAGGATATAAGCAACCCTTTAAAGCAAGATTAAGAGTTAGTAAAGGCATTGCTAAAAAACCTGTTGTAAAAACCTGTAATGTGGTTGGTTTTATTGAAGGTAATGATACTGTACTTAAAAACGAATATATTGTTTTGGGTGCACATTACGATCATTTAGGTTTGGGTGGACCATCATCAAAATCTGACAAAAAGAATACCATTCATTATGGTGCCGATGATAATGCTAGCGGAACAGCAGCGTTATTAGAAATAGCCGAAAAAATAGAAAGTCAAAAACATTTATTAAAACGCAGTATTATTTTTATCGCTTTTGGTGCCGAAGAACAAGGGTTATTAGGAAGTAAATATTTTGTTGAAAACCCTCTAGTACCATTATCTCAAATAAAATTAATGATTAATATGGATATGGTTGGAAGAATGAATAAGGATAAGCATGTGTACATGGGAGGAGCAGGCACATTTCCTGATGGCGTAAATTTTATGCAAGCTTTAGGCGAATCGTTAAACTTAACACCAATTGTGCATGCTGGTTCTGTTGGCGGATCGGATCATGTATCGTTTTACAAAAAAGACATTTCGGTTTTAGGAATGCATACAGGCGGACATCCGCAATACCATACACCAGAAGATACGGTTGATTTAATAAATATTAATGGACAAAAACAGGTGTGCGAATATATTTTTAAAACGATTATGAAGCTAGCTTCAACGGATTATAAAATGACGTTTATCAAGCAAGATTAAACTCATAAAAAAAGCCTCACATTTCTGCAAGGCTTTACAATTTCTAAAAGTGGTCCCACATGGACTCGAACCATGGACCACCTGATTATGAGTCAGGTGCTCTAACCAACTGAGCTATAGGACCGAAATTGGAGTGCAATATTACTACTTATTTTAATTGTTAGCAAGAAAAATTATTCCTTTTATACCAAATGAATTTTAAAATGATTGATAGTAAATTTGAATTATATTTTCTTTAGATAAAACAGAAAATATAAGCATAGTAATAGTTATACTTTTATTTTATATTGAAATATAAAGGGAATAGAAACGAATTTAATCGATTATTTTAATGTTTATTTGGTATTTCTTGGCACAACTCGATTAAAACACCGTTTGAAAATTTTGGATGTAAAAAAGCCACCAACTTATTATCGGCTCCTTTTTTTGGTGTTTCATTTAAAACATTAAAACCCTCGTTTTTAAGCCTTTTAATTTCAGCATTAATATCATCCACATCAAAAGCAATATGGTGTATGCCTTCGCCTTTTTTTGCAATAAATTTTGCAATTGGGCTATCTCCATTTGTGCCTTCTAACAATTCAATCTTATTTTCTCCCACTTTAAAAAAAGAGGTGTTCACCCCTTCGTTAGCTACTTCTTCCATTTTATAATGCGTTTCTCCAAATAATTTGGCGAACAATTTATTAGAATCATCAAGATTTTTTACAGCTATACCAATATGTTCAATTTTATTCATAAAAAAATATTTTTCATTTTATAATAAGGTTATATCGATGCTATTCGATTACGATTTAACCTATTATACAAATTTCGTAAATAAAAAAGTAAGATAATCTTTAAATAACCGTTATTTTTGCAGCAGAACATCTTTTTAGATGTTTTTTATAACACAGTCATTTATAAATAGATAAATGACTTATAAAATTAATTAATTGGAAGAAGAAAGTCAAAGACAAAAAAAAATAGGATCTGTTTTACAACGTGATTTAGTTGATGTTTTACAACGTGCTGCAACACAAGGCGGTATGCAGGGTATTTTAATTTCGGTATCTAAGGTAAAAGTAACTGTCGACTTATCGTTTGCTAAAGTGTATTTAAGTATTTTCCCGAATAATAAAGCCAAAGAACTTATTGAAGGCATAAAATCTAACGCACCATTAATTAAGCACGAATTAGCCCAACGCACCAAACATCAATTAAGACGCATGCCAAAATTGGAGTTTTTTATTGATGACTCTTTAGAGTATATCGATCAAATCGACAAATCCTTAAAAGGAGAAGAAAATCCAATAAAAAATCCTTCTTTTCTCGACAAACGAAAAAAATCATAATCTTTTTTAAAACCCTTAAAAGCAAAATGCTTTAAATTAAAACTTATATTTATATTTAAAGCATGAATGTTTCACTCTATATCGCACAACGTTATCTACGATCAAAAAGTAGTAATAATGCTATTAATATTATAAGCAAAATAGCTATTTTGGGTATTATTTTGGGTGCAGCATCTTTATTTATAGTGCTTTCTGGTTTTGCAGGTTTAAAAGATTTTACACTACAATTTTCTACTGTTGTCGACCCCGATTTAAAAGCTGAAACTGCTGTTGGAAAATCATTTTTTATTACTGACGAAGACCTAAATAAATTAAACGATTTAGATGCTATTGCAGTATTCTCTAAAATTATTGAAGAACGTGTTATTATAGCCTCAAACGACAAAAATTATTTAGCAACCATAAAGGGTGTAGATGTTAATTTTAAAAACGTAGTTACGATAGATTCTGTAATCTCGCAAGGTAGTTGGCTCGATCAAAAAACGAACCAAATTGTGGTTGGTTGGGGCATCTCTAACAACCTATCTTTTGGCGTTTTAGATTATGCCAAAACCATAAATTTATATGTACCCAAACCCGGAAAAGGACAAATTACATCTATCGAAAATATCTTTAATACCGTTAACGCGAATAATGTTGGTATTTTCGATATTAACGAAAACCTAAACGATACTTACGTTTTTGCTTCAATCGGTTTGGTGCAAAACCTTTTAAACTACAAACCCAATCAAATATCGTCTATAGAATTTAAACTTAAAAAAGGCGCAGACGAGCTTAAAGCAAAAGAAAACATTCAAGCCATTTTAGGCGATAAAGTGGTTATAAAAAACCGAGCGCAACTTAACGATGCCTTATATAAAATGCTAAATAGCGAAAACCTGCTGGTTTATTTACTGCTAACCTTGGTATCTGGGTTATTGATTTTCAATGTTATTGGCTCTATAATAATGATGATTTTAGAAAAAAAACAATCCTTAAAAACACTTTTTAATTTAGGTTTTACCATAAAAAAAATCCGAAATATCTTCTTTATTCACGGCTCGGTCATGACCATTATTGGCTCTATAATTGGTTTATTAATCGCGCTATTGGTTGTCGTAATCCAAAAAACATTCGGTCTCGTGCCCATCACGCCATCTTTGGCTTACCCCATGAGCATCTTGCTAGAAAATTTTATGATTGTGTTTTTTACAATCACCGTTTTAGGAATTATCGCCTCTAAAGTAGCATCAAATCGAGTGACAAAAAAACTAATACAATCTTAAATTATTTGGGCGAGTTGCCATAAAAATGGCAAACAGGCTTTCCGCTATATCTTTTTGTGAAAAAACAAAAAGGATGCCGCATCAATCCTTCTCGCGGGCAAATATGCAGACTTCATTCTTTAACTCTTTCTTAATTTTTATTTTTTGTGGTTAATGCGAAAAAAAAATCTTATCGTTTAAATCGAAATTTGTAGATTTGACTAAATGGTGGAAAAAGATAAAATACCAGTAAATAGTAAAGTTTTGATTTGGGCAAGAGAATCTATTGCTCAAACAAAAAATTACGTTGTAGAAAAAACTGGAATTAACTTACGTCGCTTGAATCAACTAGAAAGTGGAGAAAAACACCCCAATTTGGATGAACTTAAGCTTTTAGCAAAAGCTTACAAAAGAACTTTGGCAATTTTACTGTTGTTAGAACCCCCAAAAGAAAAACCACTTCCTAAAGACAGAAGAACAATTGATTCTAAAGAAATTGGAAACTTTCATGAAAAGACAATTTTGGCTGTCCGTAAAGCAAGAGCTTTTACTCAATCTTTAATTGAACTAAAAACAGAGGCAGGAATATCGATTGCTAAATTCCCTTATTCTGCAACCCTAGAGACAGATATTGAAGAAATAGCTCAAAAAATAAGATTTGATTTAAACTTGAATGAGGTTAGAGAATTGGACAACATGAATGATATTCTTGATACTTATATTGAAAAAGTGGAATCACTTGGTGTAGCAGTTTTTCAAATGAGTTTAACTCAAGATAAATTAAGAGGGTTTTCAATTGTAGATGAAGAAATACCAATCATAGGAATTAAAAGAGGTGGAGAAAAAGCAACTTCAAAAATATTTACCCTTTTTCATGAGTTAGGACACGTAATATTAAATACTGGTGGACTTTGTGACTTATCGATAAAAACTGTTAGTGAAATTGAAAAATGGTGTAATGCTTTTGCTGCAGAAATATTAGTTCCAGCTTCTGATTTACTTTCCAGTCAAATAGTTCAAAATTATATATTATCAAAGAATAAGATTTGGGCAAAAAAAGATTTGATTGAATTATCAAATTTTTTCCATGTTGGTCCTTTGGCAATTTTGCGTTCTCTTCTAACAAACAAATTGACAACATCGAAATATTATAATGAAAAACACGAAGTTTGGAACAAACCAACTTTTGGTCGTTCAAAAAACCCAGAAGGCAGAA
Source organism: Wocania ichthyoenteri Th78 (assembly GCF_000789235.1). Taxonomy (GTDB): domain Bacteria; phylum Bacteroidota; class Bacteroidia; order Flavobacteriales; family Flavobacteriaceae; genus Wocania_A; species Wocania_A ichthyoenteri. Next base: position 1,968,883 of record NZ_KN525716.1, on the reverse strand, counting down.
ATATTGCAAAAGAAACAATAAAAGAAAAAGGAAGAAGTTACATTTCTCTTGCATTTTCAGCATATGACAAAAACCGAATTGACATCAAAGACTTATCCGATTTTTTAGGTATTAAACTTTCTTATATTCCAAAAACTCGCGAACTTTTAAATTCTCGATAAATGGAGTTAAACTTTTATGAGAATGAAACTATTTACGTTGTAGATACAAGTGCTTTGATTATGCTTGAATATACCTATAAGTATGATAATCCTGTTTTTAAAGCAATTTGGGAAGAAATAGAAGATTTAATTCCAATTGGATGTTTTCGAACAATTGATTTTGTTGAAGACGAGATAAATAATTATGAGGGAAAGGAAGATTTTCTTAAGAAGTGGATTCGTAAATGGAAGAAACATTTAGTCCACAAAACTGATACAGCAAGCATTACAGCCTCAATTCCAATAATTAACGAAGAATTTAATACAGGTTTTTTAGATTCCAAGAAACAAGCTCAAGGAAAAGAAGAAGCTGACCCTTATTTACTAGGTTATTGTAAAACTCATAATTACGTTCTAATTACAAACGAAAGTAAAATTAAACTGAATAAGATCCCTGCAATTGCTAAAAAGAACGGAATTAGGTGCATTGACATAAATGATTTCTTGAAAGAAAGAGGGTTGAGAATGCAACGTAAAAAATCGGAATAAAATCATATACTAACAGTTTACATTAAACTACTCCGTAAACTCATAATCCGAAAACTTTTCCAACACCTCATCAAAAGCAGCAAATACATCTTTAGAGTCGTCGCTAGTTACCATTTTCATACGGTATTCTTTAAAATGCGGAATCCCTTTAAAGTAGTTGGTGTAATGTCGTCTAGTTTCAAAAACACCTAAAATTTCACCTTTCCAATCAATCGCCATTTGTAAATGACGGCGTGCCGCTTCAACACGCTCTTCTAAACTAATCGGCGCTAAATGTTCGCCTGTTTTAAAAAAGTGCTTTACTTGTTTAAAAAACCAAGGATTTCCAATAGATGCCCGCCCAATCATAGCGCCATCAAGCCCGTAACTATCACGCATTTCCATGGCTTTTTCTGGCGACGTAATATCACCATTTCCAAACACAGGGATATGCATTCGTGGATTATTTTTAACGGCGGCAATCGGTTTCCAATCGGCATCGCCTTTATACATTTGAGCACGCGTTCTCCCATGAATAGCGATGGCTTTACAGCCCACATCTTGCAAACGTTCGGCAACCTCAACAATTTTTATGGAGTCGTGATCCCAACCCAAACGTGTTTTTACTGTAATAGGAATATTGGTGCGTTTTACCATTTCGGCAGTCAGTTGCTCCATTAAACAGATGTCTTTTAAAATACCTGCGCCAGCACCTTTACTCACTACTTTTTTAACGGGGCAACCAAAATTAATATCGATAATATCGGGATTTGATGCCGAAACAATATCTATGGTTTGCAACATGCTATCTAAATTCGCTCCAAATATTTGAATACCAACAGGTCGTTCTTTTTCGTAAATATCGAGCTTCATAACGCTTTTTGCAGCATTACGAATTAAGCCTTCACTCGATACAAACTCGGTATACACCACATCGGCACCCTGTTCTTTACATAAGGCACGAAATGGCGGATCGCTAACATCTTCCATAGGTGCTAAAAGCAATGGAAAATCAGGGAGTTCTATGTTATCTATTTTTACCACTATTATATTTTGGATTGCAAAAGTATTGAAAATGAATTAAATATTTATGAAAACGCCTATCTATACACTAAAAACAATAAATATATCCAGATAAAAACATCTATATTTGCAAAATCTTTTTATGAAGATTATTGACTATGAAGAACATCAGAAATTTTTGCATCATTGCACACATAGATCACGGTAAAAGTACGCTTGCAGACCGTTTATTAGATTTTACGGGTTCTGTAACCGCCAGAGAGCAACAGGCTCAGTTATTGGATAGCATGGATTTGGAGCGTGAACGAGGTATTACCATCAAATCGCACGCCATACAAATGGATTATGAACTTAATGGTGAAAAATACGTTTTAAACTTAATTGACACACCAGGTCACGTCGATTTCTCTTATGAGGTTTCTCGATCTATCGCTGCTTGCGAAGGTGCTTTACTTATTGTAGATGCCGCACAAAGCATACAGGCGCAAACCATTTCTAACTTATATTTAGCATTAGAAAACGATTTGGAAATTATTCCAGTCCTTAATAAAGTCGATTTACCAAGCGCCAATCCAGAAGAAGTAACTGATGATATTGTTGATCTTTTAGGTTGCGACCCAGAAGAAGTCATTCATGCCAGTGGAAAAACAGGTTTTGGTGTCGAAAATATTTTAGCAGCTATAATCGATCGTGTTCCTGCTCCAAAAGGTGATCCAAATGCACCGCTTCAAGCTTTAATTTTTGACTCGGTTTACAATACGTTTAGAGGTATAGAAACCTATTTTAGAGTATTTAATGGTGAAATTAAAAAAGGACAAAAAATTAAATTTGTTGCCACCGATAAAGAATATTATGCGGATGAAGTTGGAACTTTAAAATTAACTCAAGTAGCAAAACAATCTGTAAAAACAGGTGATGTTGGTTATTTAATAACTGGTATTAAAACAGCTAAAGAAGTAAAAGTTGGTGATACTATCACCGATTTTGCTAACCCAACCACTAACATTGTTGAAGGTTTTGAAGATGTAAAACCCATGGTTTTTGCAGGTATTTACCCTGTGGACACAGAAGATTATGAAGAGCTTAGAAACTCGATGGAGAAATTACAATTAAACGATGCATCCTTAGTATTTGCTCCAGAAAGTTCTGCGGCTTTAGGTTTTGGTTTCCGTTGTGGGTTCTTAGGCATGCTTCACATGGAAATTATTCAAGAACGTTTAGAGCGCGAGTTTGACATGACTGTAATTACTACAGTTCCCAATGTATCGTACCACGCGTTTACCAATAAAAATCCTGATGAAGCTTTTATAGTAAACAACCCTTCAGATTTACCTGACCCTTCTACTGTAAACCGCGTGGAAGAGCCTTATATTAAAGCAACAATTATTACTAAAGCAGATTTTGTTGGTAATGTGATGTCGCTTTGTATTGAAAAAAGAGGTATAGTATTAAATCAAACCTATTTAACAACAGAACGTGTTGAGTTGACCTTTGAAATGCCTTTAGCAGAAATTGTATTCGATTTTTACGATCGCTTAAAAACGGTGTCTAAAGGCTATGCTTCTTTCGATTATCATCCAATAGGCATGAAAACCTCTAAGTTGGTTCGTTTAGATATTTTATTAAACGCACTACCTGTGGATGCGCTTTCTGCTTTAATACATGCCGATAACGCTCAAAACATTGGCAAAAAAATGTGTGAGAAGTTAAAAGAACTTATTCCACGTCAACAATTCGATATTCCTATTCAAGCTGCCATTGGTGCTAAAATTATTTCAAGAGAAACGATAAAAGCACTTCGTAAAGATGTAACAGCAAAATGTTATGGTGGTGATATTTCACGTAAACGTAAACTTCTTGAAAAACAGAAAAAAGGAAAAAAACGTATGCGTCAAGTGGGTAATGTAGAAATACCTCAGCAGGCATTTATGGCCGTTTTGAAGTTGAATGATTAATCTTTGGTTAATAAGTAAAAAACTACCTTTTATTTATTATAAATTTACGATTAATGCATGTATTTTATTGTTAACATTAAAAATTTACAGATATTAATAGCTAATTACTTAAAAACCCCTATTTTCCTCAAAAATTTAGCTTAGACAAAGAAAGTTTGTAATAATTTTGTATGTTTATAAATACGCAAAATTTATTAAATGAATATTATTCATGTAAGCGCAGAATGCTACCCAGTTGCCAAAGTTGGTGGACTTGCAGATGTTGTTGGTGCGTTACCAAAGTATCAAAACAATTCTGAAGTTTCTTCTCAGGTTATTATGCCCTTTTATGATGTTAAATTTACTAAAGAAAATACTTTTACTTCTGTATTCAAATCTAAATTAAGCTTAGGCGATTCTACTTATAAATTCAATATTTTAAAGCTAGAAAAGGATGTTTTAGATTTTGATGTGTTTTTTGTTGATGTACCAAACCTATTGTTTAAAGATTATGTGTATTCCTCTGACGATACGAATAGGTTTTTAGCTTTTCAAATAGCAACTTTAGACTGGATGCTAACTTGGAAAACATTGCCAGACATAATTCATTGCCATGACCACCACACAGGACTCATTCCTTTTATGCTTCAAGAAAGTTATAAATATGAGCCTTTTAGAAAAATACCTAATATTTTAACCATTCATAATGCTCAATACCAAGGTTGGTTTTCGCATAATAACGTAAATTTAATACCTACTTTTAATTTTGATCATGTTGGTTTATTAGATTGGGGTGGTAATATTAACCCACTAGCAGCAGCTATAAAATGTGCTTGGAGAGTTACTACTGTATCGCCTAGTTATATGGAAGAATTAAAAACAGCGGCAAATGGTTTAGAAAGTTTATTAAGCGACGAAAGCGCAAAATGCTCTGGTATTTTAAACGGTATAGATTGGAATGTTTGGAATCCAGAAACCGATAATTATATTATTAAAAACTATAATCAAAAAACTATTGTAACAGGTAAAAAAGCAAATAAAAAAGAATTGTGCGATCGATTTAATTTAGATATTAATAAACCGCTATTTGCTTTTATAGGCAGATTGGTAGAAGAAAAAGGATCTGACTTATTTCCTGAAACTTTTAAAATAGCTTTAAAAAATCCTAATATTTCTATACTCCTTTTAGGCTCAGGTAATAAGGATGTTGAAAATCAATTAGAAACCCTTAAAGAAGAATATAAAGGGCAGTATAATGCTTTTATTGGTTACGATGAAAAACTATCTCACATTATTTATGCTGGAGCAGATTTCCTCCTAATGCCTTCGCGAGTCGAACCTTGCGGATTAAACCAAATGTATGCTTTACGCTACGGTACTATTCCTATTGTACGCAGTATTGGTGGTTTAAAAGACACCGTTACAGATATTTCTGAAGAAAACGGTTTTGGTATTTGTCATGATAACGTTACGGTTTTAGAAATGACTAATGCTATTGAAAGAGGCATAGCTCTTTATAAAAATCAAACCAAATTCAAAAAAACTAGAATACAAATTATGAAGATAGACCATTCTTGGGATGCTTCAGCAAAACAATACATCAATTTATATAACTCTATAAACTAATTAACTATGATTAACAACGACGTATTAGCTATAATATTAGGAGGCGGTCAAGGCTCAAGATTATATCCACTAACAGAGAAAAGATCAAAACCAGCAGTTCCAATTGCAGGAAAGTATAGATTGGTCGATATTCCTATTTCAAATTGTATTAATGCAGATATAAAACGCATGTTTGTATTAACACAGTTTAATTCGGCGTCGTTAAATAGGCATATAAAAAATACGTATCACTTTAGTTTTTTTAGTTCAGCCTTTGTTGATGTACTTGCTGCAGAACAAACACCTGATAATAAAGGCTGGTTTCAAGGTACTGCCGATGCCGTTCGCCAAAGCATGCATCACTTTTTAAGACATGATTTTAAATATGCATTAATTCTTTCTGGTGATCAATTATACCAAATGGATTACGACAAAATGATTAAAGCCCACGAAGAAAGTGGTGCTAAAATATCTATAGCTACCATACCAGTAAACGCAAAAGACGCCACCTCTTTTGGAATATTAAAATCTGATGAAAATAATGTTATTACTTCGTTTATAGAAAAACCTGATGCTAGTTTATTGCCAGATTGGACCTCTGATGTAAGTGATGATATGAAATCTCAAAATAGAAATTACTTAGCTTCAATGGGAATTTATATTTTTAGTAGAGAATTATTAGTTGAGTTAATGGACGATGATTCTACTATAGATTTTGGTAAAGAAATTATTCCTCAAAACATAGATAAACACAAAACATTAAGTTATCAGTATGAAGGTTATTGGACAGATATTGGAAACATTGACTCTTTCTTTGAAGCTAATATTGGATTAACTAAGAGCATTCCAGATTTCGATTTATATGATAAAGCTAAGCGTATATATACCAGAGCAAGGATGTTACCAACTACAAAAATTGCAGGAACTATATTGGACGAAACCGTAATTGCCGAAGGGTGTATAATTAATGCGGGGAAAATTGAAAAATCTGTAATAGGTATACGTTCTAGAATTGGTAATGAATCTACAGTAATTAACACCTACATGATGGGTAACGATTACTATCAACCATTAAGTGATGTAGAAGACCCAAAAATAAACACACTTGGTATTGGTGCGAGATGCTTTATAAAAAACACCATATTAGATAAGAATTGTTGCATTGGTGATGATGTGAGAATAAATGGAGGAAAGCATTTAGAAGACACCGAAACAAGTACATATGCTATAAAAGAAGGCATAGTTGTGATAAAAAAAGGTGCAATAATTCCTAATGGTACAGTAATATAATATATGTCTAACACAATACATCATAGTCTTTTTACCGACTTCGATATAAATCTTTTCAAAGCTGGTAAACACTACCGCTTATACGAAAAATTCGGGTCGCACACCTTAACACTTAATGGTATAGAAGGTACTTATTTTGCTGTTTGGGCACCAAGCGCAAAACAAGTTTCTGTAATTGGAGACTTTAATTATTGGAATGGCGAAAACTACAACCTAAATGTACGATGGGATTCCTCTGGAATTTGGGAAGGTTTTATACCACATGTTGGTAAAGGCAACTTATATAAATACAAAATTTATTCAAACCAAAACGGTTATATTTCTGAAAAAGCAGATCCTTATGCAAGACGTTGCGAGCATCCACCTAAAACAGCCTCTGTAGTTTGGGACGATTCCTATAAATGGAAAGACACTAAATGGATGAAAAAACGTAAAAAGAATAATGCTTTAGATGCGCCTTATTCGGTTTACGAAGTTCATTTAGGTTCTTGGAAAAAACAAATTGAAGAAGATAGGTTTCTATCATATTTCGAGCTTGCTGATGATTTGGTGAATTATGTAAAAGACATGAATTTTACACATGTAGAATTGATGCCTATTATGGAATATCCTTACGATCCTTCTTGGGGTTATCAATTAACAGGGTACTTTGCGCCATCATCACGATTTGGCTATCCAGAAGAATTCAAATATTTAGTTGATAAATTACATCAAAACGATATTGGAATTATTCTCGATTGGGTACCGTCTCATTTCCCTGAAGATGCTCACGGATTAGGTTTCTTTGATGGTTCATGCTTATATGAGCACCCTGATAAAAGAAAAGGTTATCACCAAGATTGGAAAAGCTTAATTTTTAATTATGGCAGAAACGAAGTAAAATCGTTTTTAATAAGCAATGCTGTATTTTGGTTAGAACAATATCATGCAGATGGCTTACGAGTAGATGCAGTAGCGTCTATGTTGTTTTTAGACTATTCGCGTAAAGATGGCGAATGGGAGCCTAATGAATTTGGTGGAAGAGAAAACCTTGACGCCATTGCTTTTCTAAAAGAATTAAATGAAGAAGTCTATAAATCCTTCCCAGATGTACAAACTATAGCCGAAGAATCTACCGCATTTCCAGGGGTTTCAAAACCTGTATTTTTAGGTGGCTTAGGTTTTGGAATGAAATGGATGATGGGTTGGATGCACGATACTTTAGAATATTTTGGTAAAGACCCTATTTATAGAAAATACCATCAAAATGATATTACGTTTAGTTTAGCCTATGCATTTACAGAGAATTTTATGCTACCGCTGTCTCATGACGAAGTTGTATACGGTAAAAAATCTATTTTAGGAAGAATGCCAGGTGATGAATGGCAACGTTTTGCTAATCTTCGCCTATTATACGGTTATATGTTTACCCATCCTGGAACAAAATTACTGTTTATGGGTGGCGAATTTGGTCAGCAATCCGAATGGGATTTTCAAGGGAGTTTAGATTGGAATTTATTAGAGTACGACTCACATAAAAACTTTCAAAATTTCTATAAAACACTAAATAAACTATATAAAACCACGCCAGCTTTATTTGAAAAAGGGTTTAGTAACGAAGGGTTTGAATGGATTAGTTATGATGACCATGAAAACTGTGTATTATCTTTTATTAGAAAAGGAGAAAATTCAGAAAACGATATTGTTGTAGTCTGTAATTTAACACCTGCTGTAAAAGAAAAATATCGTATTGGTGTAACCAAAAAAGGAAAACTTGCTGAGATTTTTAATAGTGACTCGAAAGAATTTGGAGGCAGTGGCATTTTAAATAAAAAAGAAATAACAGTTAAAAAACAATCTTGGAACGGAAAAGATTATTCAGCAGAAATTACCTTATCTCCTCTTGCAATAACTATGTTTAAGTTCAAATAACCGTTTGATTACATAAAGTATAATTAAACACCTCGTTAGTTGTATTTTATGTAATTAAATTGGTCTTTTTTTAATAAATAAAATTAACCGAAAATTAATTGTTTTAGTATTTTCGTCAATTAATAAATTGCTCATTATTTATGATTTTAAATACAGAATTAGAATATAAAGGAAACTTGTTTCCTGCTAATATAACAGACTATAAAAAAGATGTAGACGTTCTACATTTTTCAACCTCAAATAACGTTATTCTTCAACTTACAGTTTTAAGAGATAGTGTGTTAAGGTTTAGATATACAACCGTTGGAAAATTTGAAAATGATTTTTCTTATGCTATCGATGTTAACGCAAGCAGAGGATATAACCATTTAGAAATTACTAGTGACGACCATAAATATATTATTACCACCTCAAAATTAATCTGCCATATACATAAATCAGATTTAAGAAAATCGATCTATGATGCTAAAAATAATAGTGTTATTTGTGAAGATGAATTAGGTTTTCATTGGGAAGAAAGTTATGAGCTAGGTGGCGATATTGTTAAAATGAGCAAAGTTGCTCAAAACGGCGAAAGTTATTATGGTTTAGGAGACAAACCCAATGATTTAAATTTAAAAGGAAAACGATTTGAAAACTGGGCAACAGATTCTTATGCCTTTGGAAAAAACACCGACCCAATTTATAAAGCAATTCCTTTCTACACAGGGCTACATAATGGAAAATCTTACGGTGTGTTTTTTGATAACACCTTTAAAACCTATTTCGATTTTTGTCATGAAAGAAGAAATGTAACTAGCTTTTGGGCACAAGGTGGCGAAATGAATTATTACTTCATTTACGGCCCTAAAATGCAAGATGTTGTTGGTAGTTACACAGATTTAACAGGAACTCCAGAATTACCACCATTATGGGCTTTAGGTTACCACCAGTGTAAATGGAGTTATTATCCAGAATCAAATGTAAAAGAAGTAACCGCAAAATTTAGAGCATTAAAAATTCCTTGTGATGCTATTTATTTAGACATAGATTACATGGAAGGATTTCGCTGTTTCACATGGAGTAAAGATTACTTTCCAGACCCAAAACGCATGGTTAAAGAACTTGCCGACGATGGGTTTAAAACAGTAGTTATTATCGACCCAGGAATTAAAATTGATAATGAATATAGTGTTTTTAAAGAAGCTTTAGATAAAGATTATTTCTGTAAACGTGCCGATGGACCTTACATGAAAGGTAAGGTTTGGCCTGGGGAATGTTATTTTCCAGACTTCACAAGACCTGAAGTACGAAAATGGTGGGCAGGATTATTTAAAGAACTTATTGAAGATATTGGTGTTAAAGGCGTTTGGAACGACATGAACGAACCTGCAGTAATGGACGTTCCCGGAAAAACATTTCCAAATGATGTGAGGCACGATTACGACGGAAACCCATGTAGTCACCGTAAAGCACATAATATTTATGGAATGCAAATGGCACGCGCTACTTATCATGGTTTAAAAAAGTTTAATTACCCTAAACGTCCATTTGTAATTACACGATCTGCATATTCTGGTACGCAACGTTATACCTCAACTTGGATGGGAGACAATGTGGCTTCTTGGGAGCACTTAAAAATAGCCAACATTCAAGCGCAGCGTTTAGCATTGTCTGGATTCTCTTTTGCAGGATCAGATATTGGTGGGTTTGCAGAACAACCTAATGGCGAATTATATGCACGCTGGATTCAACTAGGTGCTTTTCATCCGTTTTGTAGAACGCACTCTTCTGGCGATCATGGCGACCAAGAACCTTGGGCTTTTGATGATGAAATAACAAATATAGTCCGTAAGTTTATTGAAATTAGATACCAGTTATTACCATATTTATATACTTCATTCTATCAATATTCGCAAAATAATATGCCAATGCTAAAATCGTTGGTGTTGTTTGATCAAGACGATGCTCAAACGCATTACAGAACTGATGAATTTATTTGTGGTAACCAACTTTTAATTTGCCCAATTAATGAACCAAACGCGAAAGGAAGGCGCATGTATATTCCTAGAGGCGAATGGTATAATTTCTGGACAAACAATATGATTTCTGGCGGAAAAGAAACTTGGGTAGATGCCGATATAGATAGCATGCCAATTTTTGTAAAAGCAGGTGCTATTATACCTAAATACCCAATACAACAATATGTTGGAGAAAAAGTAATTGAAGAATTAACCCTTGATGTTTATTATAAACATGGTAAAGAAGATTCAGAATTGTTTGAAGACGCTAATGATGGATACGATTACACTAAAGGGCGTTACAGCTTGAGAAAATTTAATCTGTCTGGAAATGATAACAAATTAATTATCAGAATTCATAAAACTGGGCAATTTGTAACATCTTATAATTCTTTTAAAATTAATTTAATAGGATTACCGTTTAAGGTAAAATCTATAAAAGTTGATAATGAATATATTGATTTAAAGGATGTTAAATTTAATGGTGATAACTCGCTTGTTATCTCTAAAGAATTTACAAACCTTCAAATTAAAGGTTAATAAATTCTTGAAATTTTAATTAAAAAGCTCTTTTCAAATTATCTTGAAAGGGCTTTTTTTATACCTTTTCAACATCAAAAGGTTTTCCTAAATACACCAACTGAAACCCTTCTTCAATCGTATCAACCTCTAAATTGTAAGATGAAATAATATGCAATTCACCTTCATTATCTTTTATAAATAGTGGAATAATATCTTTATCAGCATTAGTTATTTTAATAAGACTTTCATAATGCGCTTTATCCTCTAAATCAATCTCTTGTATGGACGGGTGTTTTCTTGTTAATTCAGTTAAAGCATTAAAGTCATCAGTGTGAGAAAACAAACCCTCTTTAGGAGTATTATTTTCATCCAATATTTCACTTGTAGTCACCAACCTAAAAGAGCCATTTTCACCAAATTGCTTAGTGAATTTATTTATAGCATATTTATTAATATCAGAATTTCCTGTTAAAGCCATTAAATAACCCACATCGCTTAATTCTATATTATCCATTAAAGTGTCCGAATAGATATTGGTAGTCATCGCCTCTAATCCTAATTCTTTCGCTTTTTCTATATTTTTTTCATTACTATCAATAAGCACTACATGCCTCCCATTTGTTTCAAGATAATGACCCAATAATCGAGAAACTTTTGATGCTCCAATTATTAAAATACCTTCAGATTTTGTTAAAAACACACCTACCACTTTAGCAAATAAACGCGCAGTGGTTGCATTTAATAAAACGGTTCCTAGAACAATCATAAACACCAAAGGCGTAATATATTCAGCACCTTCAACACCTTCTTTTAATAATTTACTACCAAATAATGATGCAATTCCAGCTGCAACAATTCCTCGTGGTCCAACCCAACTAATAAATAGTTTTTCGTTAATTTTTAAATTAGACCCAAGTGTGCTTAAAAATACTGCTAGTGGTCTTATTACAAATACTATAATAGCAAAAAGAATAACTGTTTTCCATGTGTAAAGCAGCATTAAATCTTCAATATTAATGTTTGCTGCCAACAGAATGAATAAAATAGAAATTAATAAAACACTTAAAGATTCTTTAAAATAAAGGAGCTCTTTTAAGTTTTCTAATTTACTATTCCCTAAAACCATGCCCATAACTACAACAGCTAAAAGTCCTGATTCGTGAGCAAAAATTTCAGATTCAACAAAAACCAATAGTACTGTTGAGAGCGATACAACATTCAATAAATAATGAGGAATTAGCTTTTTATTAACCGCAAAAGCTAGGGCGTGTGCAAAAGTAAAGCCAAAGGTTGTACCAAAAAGAATAATTTTACCAAACTCCATTAAGGCCGTTTTAGTAAAACCACTGTCACCACCAACGCTAATAAATTCAAATACCAAAACCGCTACTAAAGCTCCTATAGGGTCAATTAAAATACCTTCCCATTTTAATACCGCCGAAATATCTTTTTTTAACGGAATATTTCTCAAAATTGGTGTGATTACAGTTGGTCCTGTAACAATAATAAGTCCAGAAAATAAAAAGGAAAGCTCCCAACTTAAATTAAAAATAAAATGAGCTAATAGGCCTGCTCCAAAAAATGTAATAGCAGAACCTAAAGTAATTAGTTTAGTAATTACTGGACCTACATTTTTTATTTCTGAACGCTTTAAGGTTAAACCGCCTTCAAAAAGAATAATACTTATAGCAAGTGATACAAAATAATACAATCCTTCACCCGGGAAAAGCCCCTTTTCGCCATTCCAAATAGGTTCAATCCATTTACTGCCATCTTCACTTAAATATTCAGCAGCTATTGGACCAACCAACAATCCTATTAAAATTAAAGGTAAAATGGCAGGGATTTTAAGTTTCCACGCCACCCATTGTGCTAATATTCCTAAGATAATAATACCTGCTAATTCTAACATAATTTTTTTTTAAAGCACTAATTTAAGTAAAACCGATGATTTAAAGTTTTTAAAAAATGTTATCTTTCAGCTTTGACTAAAAAATAATATTTAACGTGTCTTTAAAACCATTTAAAAGTATTGGTATTGGTGTAGCTTACTCACCTAATTTAAAAGCAAACCTCTTTGAGGCTGCTAGATTATCTGTGTTTTTTGGCTCGAAATTATTTTTAATTCATGTTGGCGAAAATTCAGAGGATAAAATAGCAATGCTTAAAGTTGTTCTTAAAAGTTTTGAAAGAGATAATTTAGATTACGAGGTAGTTTTTAAAACAGGCAACCCTGTTGATGTGATTTTATCGACTACGGAAGAAAAAAAAATAGACCTTTTAATTCTTGGTGCCCTACAGCGTGAGCGGTTTTTAAAATACTATGTAGGCTCAATTGCTAGAAAAATTACACGCGAAGCAAAATGCTCTGTTTTATTATTGATTAAACCTTCGGTAGAGCGAGTGCCTTGTGAACATATTGTGGTTAATGGTTTAAAAGATCCAAAAACAGAGCAAACTATAAAAGTGGCTTTTTATGTAGCAAAAAAGTTAAGTTCTGAAAAAATAACAATTGTTGAAGAAATTAAACAAGATCAAATTTCTTTAAAAGTAGATGATGATAAATCTTTAAGGCGTGCTAACATCATTAAAGAACGTATTAAACTAAGAGAAAACTCTAGAATTAAAGAAATTATTAGTCATATTCCTGAAACCTATACTAAAAATAAGATCATAAAATTACAGCCCATTTTTGGTAAAAAAGGCTATTCTATTGGGCATTATGCGCAAATATCTCGTGCCGATTTATTAGTAATGAATGCACCATCAAAAATGACGTTTTGGGACAGGTTATTTCCACATGATATCGAACATATTTTAACCGAATTACCAACCGATGTTTTAATCCTGCAATGAGTCCGAAAAAAAACAACATAAAAGATTTTTTTAAAGCCTTACCTAAAAATATATTTTCTGGTTTCGTGGTAAGCCTTATAGCATTACCGTTAGGTTTGGGGCTTGCTATGGCTAGCGATGCACCTCCAATTGCAGGTATTATAGCCGCCATAGTTGGTGGTATTATGGTATCTATTTTAGGCGGAAGCCATGTTACTATTGCTGGGCCAGGAAATGGTTTAGTTGGTGTGCTTTTAGTAGCGATTTCTACTTTAGGTTTAGAAAATGCTTACGTTGCTATTATTTTTTCTGGCGTACTTTTAATGAGCCTTGGCTTTTTTAGAATGGGGACACTTGCCGATTTTTTTCCATCGTCTGCCATTCAAGGTATGCTTGCCGCAATTGGGCTTATTATTTTAGGAAAGCAGTTTCATATTATGCTTGCGCATAAAATAAAAAGAGAGGATACGGTTGATTATCTTTTTGAGATTCCTTTTTCAATTAACGATGCTATTCATTACGAAAACAAAGGCTTAATTTTTGCTGCATTGGCTGGTGTTTTAAGTTTAGCTATTATGCTATTTTATTCAAAAATTAGAAATAAATATTTACAGCTTATTCCTGCGCCTATGTGGATTGTTATTTTATCCATTGGGTTTAGTTATTATTTTGAGTTGGGTTTACACGAACCAAACCCTATAGCAAAGGAATATATGATTTCTGGTATTCCATCCATTCAAAATATAATTGCCGATATACCAACTCCTAATTTTAGTAATATTTGGTCGTTTTCCTTTTTGGGAAGCGTTTTAGCATTAACACTTATTTCTGGTATAGAATCACTTTTAAGTATTAAAGCCGTTGATAAGTTAGACCCAGAAAAAAGGCGTTCTAATGTTAATAAAGACCTTAAAGCATTGGGTTTAGCAACTGTTGGTAGCGGGTTTTTAGGCGGATTAAATGTAGTAACGGTTATTGCACGTAGTTCTGTAAATGTAAATAATGGGGCTAGTAATAGGTCTTCAAATTTTTTTCATGCTGTTTTTTTAGTACTATTTATTGTTTTGTTTAGTACGCAACTTACCCGGATTCCGTTGCCTGCATTAATGGCAATATTAGTATATACAGGTTATAAATTGGCGTCTCCTAGTGTGATTACCAAAATATTTTCAATAGGTAAAGAGCAACTTATTATCTTCTTTGTCACCTTAATTGTGACGCTAAAAATAGGATTAATTACTGGTATTATTGCTGGAGTAATAACCACTTTAATTATTCATTTTATTATCAATAAAAGTGTTGGATTGTTTTTTAGAAACGTTTTAAAACCCAATGTTTTAATGTTTAAAGAAGCTAATGATGAAAACAATTTTTACGTAAGTGTTAAACATTTTTGTAGTTTTTTAAATTACTACAGACTTAAAAAACAACTAGATGCTGTACCTGAAAACGAAGATGTTATTGTGGACTTTTCAATGTGCGAATTTGTAGACCATACTGTTATGGAAAACATGCATAGCTATCAAGAATTATTTAATAAACGTGGCGGTCATTTTGATGTTATTGGTTTAGACATGCACGACACAGATTCAAAACACCCGTTTGCATTAAGACGTATGCTTCCTGTACCAAAAATTATTAAAAATAATTTAACAAGACGCCAAACCAATATGGAAATTTTGGCTAAAGATTATAACTTTAATTATAGCTCTAAAAAAGAGAAAGAGGTGTCGTTTTTAAATAACTTTCGATTTTTTAGTACTAAGCATATCAATCATATTTATAACAAGTTATCACATAAAGATGATGCTATTTGCTTATTTGATATTGAATTTTCTGAAGGTGAATTTATCGCCAAAGAAGTCATTCGTTCAACCATGCTTCACATAGAATTAAACCATAATATTCCAGAATTCACTTTAGATAGAGAAGGCTTTTTAGAAAAAGTATCGGCATTTGCTGGCTTTAAAGATATTGATATTGAAAACCACGACGACTTCTCTGATCGCTTTTATTTACAAGGTGATAATGAAATGGAAATTAGTAAATTCTTTAATGATGATGTGACTCATTTTTTCGAAAGCAATCCATACTATCATGTAGAATCTAAAGGTAATACTTTGCTTATTTTTGGAAAAGAACGATTAGCGAGCTTAAAAGAAATTAAAGCCTTATTCGATTTTGGAAAACGGCTTAAAGAAGTTATTGTGCCTAAATAATATTTATTTCATTCAAACTATAACTTTCACATACAAATACCTATAAGAGGTTTTCTTAATATATTCTTAACCTTCTCAATGATTCGCAATAGATTTCTTAATTTTACATCCCTATGAAATTATATCCTATAAATGCCGGGAATTTTAAGTTAGATGGAGGCGCCATGTTTGGTGTGGTTCCTAAATCGTTATGGCAACGTACCAATCCAGCCGATGCTAATAACATGATAGATATTGCCGCTCGTTGTTTGCTTATTGAAGATGGAAATCGCCTTATTTTAATAGATAATGGCATGGGCGATAAACAGTCTAGTAAATTTTTTGGACACTATCACCCTTGGGGAAATGATACTCTAGACAACTCTCTTAAACAACAGGGTTTTAATAAAGATGATATTACCGATGTGTTTATGACGCATCTGCATTTTGACCATTGTGGGGGAAGTATTAAATGGAATACTGATAAAACAGCTTACGAAACAGCTTTTAAAAACGCCCATTTTTGGAGCAATAAAAACCATTGGCAGTGGGCAACGCAACCTAATAAACGTGAAAAAGCATCGTTCTTAAAAGAGAATATTTTGCCAATTAAAGAAAGCGGACAATTAAAATTTACGGCACTTCCTGAAACCGATTTACTAAAAAATTCAGCTCTTGGATTTGATATTTTTTTTGCTAACGGACACACCGAAAAACAAATGATTCCTATGATTAATTACAAAGGAAAAACCATTTGCTTTATGGCCGATTTACTACCAACTGTTGGGCATCTTCCTATTCCTTATGTAATGGGTTACGATACTAGACCGCTTTTAACTTTAGATGAAAAAGAAAAATTCCTTAACCTTGCAGCCGATAATAATTATTACTTGTTCTTAGAACACGATGCACATAACGAAATTATTACTGTAAAACACACCGAAAAAGGTGTTCGATTAGCAAGTATTTTATCAACAAACGATATATTCAATTAATACCTAAATTATAAAAATGAACTTAACAAAATCACTCATACTAACTGTTTCAATAGCTTCAATATTATATGGTTGTGGTAGTACAGCAAGCATAATATCTACTCCAGTTGAAAACATAGACACTGTTCCTTTAAAAGTTTCAGAGTTAACAGAAACTGAAAAACATAATTGGGGACACTTAGATTTAGTAAAAGATACTATTCCTGGAATGAGTGTCGATAAAGCTTATGCTGAAATCATTAAAAATAAAAAAGGAAAATCTGTAATTGTAGCCGTTATAGATTCTGGAATTGATATTGACCACGAAGATTTAAATGATGTTATTTGGACCAACACAAAAGAAATTCCTAATAATGGAAAAGACGATGATAAAAATGGATATGTTGATGATATTCATGGTTGGAATTTTTTAGGAGACGGCTACGATGAGCAATTAGAATATGTACGATTAATTGCTAGCGGAGATACAAACAATCCAGATTATAATAGAGCCCAAGCTGAATACAATAAAGAATATCAAAAATACACAGGTTATAAATCTAATTACGAACAAACATTACAACAGGTAAAAATTGCTGATGAAGGCATTAAAAAACATCTTAAAAAAAGCAATTACACTAAAGCCGATGTTAATGCCATTAAAACAGAAGACCAAACATTACAGCAATATGTTGGAATAGTTAAGTATGTGTATAGCTTAGATATGGAATCTGTTAATGATTTTATAAAAGAGTTAGAAGAGGGTTTAGTAAGTATTAATGAGCGTTTAAATTATCATTTTAATAAAGACTTAAAAGGGCGCAAAACTGGTGATAATCCAGACGACATTAACGATAAACCAGGTTACGGAAATGGTAATGTAAAACCCGTTAAAAAAACTGAAAGCCACGGCACACATGTAGCAGGTATTATAGCTGCTGAAAGAAACAATGGTAAAGGGGTAAATGGTGTAGCAAATAACGTGAAAATTATGAGTATTCGTGCAGTACCAAATGGCGATGAATACGATAAAGATATTGCTTTAGCAATTCGTTATGCTGTTGATAATGGAGCATCGATAATTAATGGAAGCTTTGGTAAATACTATTCTCCACATAGCGATTGGGTACGTGATGCTATTGTTTATGCAGGAAAAAAAGATGTGTTATTTGTTAATGCGGCTGGAAATGAAGGTCTAAATTTAGATAACAAAAATGTATACCCTAATGATGCTGTTGGTGTAGGTCCAGAAGTTTCAGATACTTTTATAACTGTTGGTGCTTTAGAGCCTAAATATGGTTCCGGAATGATTGCTGGATTTTCTAACTACGGTAAAATAAATGTTGATGTTTTAGCACCAGGAGCAAAAATATACTCAACCATACCAGAAAACGAATATGACACTAAAGGAGGAACATCTATGGCTGCTCCAGGAGTTGCAGGAGTTGCGGCTTTAATTCGTTCTTATTATCCAAAATTAAGTGCGGCACAGGTAAAGCAAATTCTTATGGATTCTGGTCTTGCCGTTAAAACTAAAGTAATTGTTGGTGGCGACACTAATAATGTAAAACCTTTAGGAGATTTAGTGAAATCTTCAAAAATAGTTAATGCCTACAACGCTTTAATTATGGCAGCTCAATTATCTAAATAACTTTATTATTATCAGAAGGCATTATAATTCTGTATTAAAAATTGTAAAACAATGAAAAGAGTTCTTCTTTCAATTTTCGGCTTATTCTTAATTTTATCTTGTAACAGTCAAAAGGATATAGTCGTTGCTCAAGCACCTGCAACTCCAATTCCACCTTCAACACAAAAATCTGGATATTGGCAACAACATGTAGATTACAAAATGGAAATAGATATGGATGTAAACACCTATCAATATAAAGGAACACAACAACTGATATATACTAATAATTCACCCGATGTATTAAACCGTGTGTATTATCATTTATATTTTAATGCCTTTCAACCCGGTAGCGAAATGGATGTAAGGTCTAGAACTATTGCAGATCCAGATTCTAGAGTTGGTGATAGAATTAGTAAATTAAAGCCTAACGAAATTGGCTATATAAAAGTCAATTCTTTAAAACAAAATGGTGTTACTATAAAACATGAAACTGTTGGTACAGTATTAGAAGTAGATTTAGCAAAGCCTATTCAACCAGGAGAGCGTGTAACATTTGATATGCTTTTTGACGCGCAAGTGCCAGTTCAAATTCGGCGTTCTGGAAGAAATAATAAGGAAGGTGTAGCCCTTTCTATGGTACAATGGTATCCAAAATTAGCCGAATACGATTTTGAAGGTTGGCATGCAGATCCTTACATAGGAAGAGAGTTTCATAGTGTTTGGGGTAATTTTGATGTAAAACTTTCCATTGATAAAAATTATGTGGTTGGTGGCACGGGTTATAAACAAGACCAACCTGTTATAAAGGGAAATAAGAAAACGCTACATTTTAAAGCACCTAACGTACATGATTTTGCTTGGGCAGCAGATCCTGATTATATTCACGATACCATGCAGGTCCCTAATGGTCCAACACTCAATTTTTACTACAAGAGTACTTTAAGTGCTGAGCAAAAGGAAAACTGGAAAAAGCTACAACCAAAAACGGTGGAGCTTATGCAATACTTTAGCGAACATATTGGCAAATATCCTTACAAGCAATACTCTGTAATTCAAGGTGGAGATGGTGGTATGGAGTATGCTATGAGTACTTTAATAACGGGAAAAAGAAGCTTTGGTAGTTTAGTAGGTGTTACAGCACACGAACTAGCACACACTTGGTTTCAGTTTTTGTTAGCAACAAACGAAGCTAAGCATGAATGGATGGACGAAGGCTTTACCACATACATTAGTAACCATGCTATGGATTATATTTTAAATCAAGGTAAAAAAAAACCTCTCGAAAACGCCTATACAAGCTATATACGCTTAGCTAAATCTGGTTTAGAACAACCGCTTACCACACACGCAGATAGGTATCAATTAAATAGCGTATACGGAACTTTAGCTTATAGCAAAGGTGCCGTATTTTTGGCTCAATTAGGCTATGTAATTGGTGAAGAAAACTTAAAAGAAACCATAAAAAAATATTTTAACGATTTTGCTTTTAAACATCCTAAACCGCTAGATATTATAAGAACAGCTGAAAAAATAACTGGTTTAGAACTCGATTGGTATTTAATCGATTTTGCTCAAACAACAAATACTATTGATTATAGCATTAAATCTATTGAAGAGAGTACTATTACTTTAGAGCGTATTGGCTTAATGCCAATGCCTATAGATTTAACGGTAACATATACTGATGGTAGTACAGAGGATTTTTACATTCCACTACAAATGATGCGTGGCGAAAAACCAACTAACGCAACTCTAATAAAAGATTGGGCTTGGGCATATCCTACTTATACTTTTAAAACTTCAAAAGCGATACAATCTGTTCAAATAGACCCAAAAGAAATGATGGCAGATATTGATAAAGAGAATAATAAAAAGTAACTGCTTGTTATTTTTTACAAAAATTTAAAATCTGGCAAAGCTAATTTCAAGCACCTAAGATTGTTAAAACTTATATGAAACAACCATATGATAATCAAAGTGTTGATGATATTACTCAGATAATGAATAAACCACGCTCAACCCCTCCTTTTTTCCTAAAGATTCGTTCTTGATATGCAATCCCGTTTTCGTTTTTTTAACGAAATAATTATACCGAACTCCTATTTTTTAATATATTCGCAGCGTAAACTTTAGGGGTGTTCTAATTTATTTCAGAACTGAGAAAAACCCTTTGAACCTGATACGGTTAGTACCGACGAAGGGAAAAGTTGAAATACGCATTGCAATATGTGTTTACAGCATTTCTATTTTATATATCGTAATCACGATAATATAACTTTTCAAAGTTTTTTGCCTCTACTATTTACAGCATATTTAATATACTGTATATGATAACTATTTATGTAAACGAAAAAGAAGTAGAGCTTAAGCCAAACACCAACATTTTACAATTATTACAATTCTTAAATTCACCATTAAAAGGTATAGCTGTAGCCATAAATCAAAACATTATTCCAAATGCTAATTGGGCAACGCAACGATTAGTAAATCAAGATCAAATTTTAATTATTCAAGCTACTCAGGGCGGATAATAGTAGCCTTGTTATTAGTAAAAAGCCAATAGCCTAAACAATATGAAAAGTAAAGACACAGCACCTAAAAAAGACCAAATTACAAGACAGCCATTTCCTAATTCTAAAAAGATTTATGTAAACGGAAAAATTCATCCGCAAATTAAAGTAGCAATGCGTGAAATTTCTTTGAGCGACACAAAAGATTCATTAACAGGTAAATTGAAGCCTAATGAACCCGTAACGGTTTATGATACTTCTGGACCTTATACAGATCCTAATAAAAACATTAATGTACATAGCGGCATTGAAAGAATTAGAGCGCAGTGGATTTTAGACCGTGAAGATGTAGAAGAATTAGATGGTTTTTCATCTGAATATTGTAATGAGCGTTTAAATGATTCTAGTTTAGACCACATACGTTTTGCTGATTTAAAAAAACCTTTACGTGCAAAAAAAGGACACAACGTAACCCAGTTACATTACGCTAAAAAAGGTATCATAACTCCAGAAATGGAGTATATCGCTATTCGTGAAAACCAACGTATAGACGAAATGACCGAAATTAAAAAGCAACACAAAGGCGAACACTTTGGTGCGTCTATTCCAAATAAAATTACACCAGAATTTGTACGAGAAGAGGTAGCAAGAGGTCGTGCTGTAATTCCATCAAACATAAACCATCCTGAAGCAGAACCTATGATTTTAGGACGAAACTTCTTGGTGAAAATAAATGCAAATATTGGAAACTCTGCCACCACATCGTCTATTGAAGAAGAAGTAGAAAAAGCAGTATGGGCCTGCCGTTGGGGAGCAGATAATATTATGGATTTATCTACAGGTCAAAACATTCATGAAACACGCGAATGGATTATACGTAACGCTCCAGTGCCAATTGGAACCGTGCCAATTTATCAAGCACTAGAAAAAGTAAATGGCGTTGCAGAAGATTTAACTTGGGAAATTTTCCGCGATACCTTAATAGAACAAGCAGAACAAGGCGTAGATTATTTTACTATCCATGCTGGGGTTTTATTACGGTATGTACCTATGACGGCCAAACGTGTAACGGGTATCGTATCTCGTGGAGGATCCATTATGGCAAAATGGTGTTTAGCCCATCATAAAGAAAGTTTCTTGTACACGCACTTTGAGGATATTTGTGACATCTTAAAACAATACGATGTGGCCTTCTCTTTAGGCGATGGATTACGTCCAGGTTCTGTTGCCGATGCAAACGATGAAGCACAGTTTTCAGAATTAGAAACTCTAGGAGAATTAACACAAATAGCACGTAAGCACGAAGTACAATGTTTTATAGAAGGACCAGGTCACGTGCCAATGCACATGATTAAGGAAAACATGGAAAGACAAATTGAGGTTTGTGATGAAGCTCCGTTTTATACATTAGGGCCATTAACGACTGATATTGCTCCAGGATACGATCACATAACTTCGGGTATTGGTGCCGCTATGATTGGATGGTACGGTTGCGCCATGCTATGTTATGTAACACCTAAAGAACACCTAGGTTTGCCAAATAAAGAAGATGTACGTGTAGGCGTAATTACCTATAAACTAGCTGCCCATGCTGCCGATTTAGCAAAAGGTCACCCAGGTGCTCAACATAGAGACAATGCACTGAGTATGGCACGTTTCGAATTCCGTTGGGAAGATCAATTTAATTTGGGGCTAGATCCAGAACGTGCTAGAGAATACCATGATGAGACCCTACCAGCAGCAGGTGCAAAAATTGCGCACTTTTGCTCTATGTGCGGACCAAAATTCTGTTCTATGAAAATATCTCAAGAAGTAAGAGATTTTGCAACGGCCAACGATATTGTAGATAATGAAGTCATCCAAAAAGGCATGGACGAAAAATCTAAAGAATTTAAAGATAAAGGATCAGAAGTATATTTGTAAAATAAAGATTAGAAAGTTCCACCGCTTTTTTAGAAAAGCAACGGCGGGCTTTCCGTTACAATCTTTTGTGAAAAAGCAAAAGGATTTTTACTGCAATCCCTAACTCAATAAAAATGATAGTCATAATAACCCCGGAGAATGATGTTCCAAATGAAATTGAAATACTAAATCAGTTATTTCAAGAAGGATTACAATACTATCATTTTAGAAAACCACATAAAAATTATGAGGGGCATTGTAATTACTTAAATCAGATAGATAAACAATATCACAACAAAATAGTAGTACATTATTTTCATGAGTTAATAAATGAGTATAATTTAAAAGGGATCCACTTTCAAGAGCAAAAACGAATAGATCATATAAACAACCCAGGCCAATATTTTAAAGGTCTTAATATGTTTGGTAAAACCATAAGTTCATCATTTCACGAACCCGAAGATATAGAAAAATGCTATTTCGAATTTGATTATCATCTACTAAGCCCAGTGTTTTCATCTATATCAAAACAAAGCTATAACGGTCGTGGTTTCGATGTTAATCATATTGATAAAACCATTGTTGGCATGGGAGGCGTTTCATCAGATAACTTATTAGAATTCGATAAATTAGGGTTTAAAGGCGTTGGTGTTTTGGGAGGTATTTGGAATAGTAATGAACCTATTGCCGTTTTCAAAAAAATGAAAAGTCACTTTAAAAATTTATTGTCACCTTGAGCGCAGTCGAAAGGTATTAAAAATAGGTTTCGACTGCGCTCAAGGTGACAATAACTAACAAGCTAAAGATTACAAATTTGAATAATGCAAAACGATAAAAAGTACATACTAACCATTGCCGGTCATGATCCTTCGGGAGGCGCTGGTATAACTTCGGATATTAAAACATTTGAAGCGCATAATTTATATGGATTATCTGTTTGTACTGCTGTTACTGTTCAAAACGATATTGATTTTAAACACTGCGAATGGATGTCTCCCGAAGTTATTCTTTCTCAAATAGAAATACTTTTCGAACGTTTTAAAATTTCAGTAGTTAAAATTGGTATAATAAAATCTTGGGAGGTATTAGCGGTGGTATTGGATAAATTACACATCTTAAATTCCGAAGTTAAAATCATATTAGATCCTATTATAAAGGCAACAACTGGTTTTGATTTTCATGCCACTGAAAATCAAAATCTATTGGATAAAATCTGGACGCAATGTTTCCTTATTACACCTAATTATGATGAAATAAAACTTTTACATCCAAATTTAGATGTTCTGGATACCATAGAACACATTAGTCGTTTAACAAATATCTATTTAAAAGGCGGACATAGAACAGACAAAAAGGGATGGGATGCATTATATTACCGTAAAATTGTAATGGTAAATATCCCTCCAAAAGCAGAAAAAATTTCAGAAAAACATGGAAGTGGTTGTGTGTTATCTGCTGCTTTAGCGTGTAATATAATGCATGATATTCCGCTAGAAGATGCTTGTATTTTTACAAAAAATTACATCGAGGCGTTTTTAAATTCAAACACAAGTTTACTTGGCAACCACAAATACCCAATAATAAAGAACTAAGACATGACTATACCTAAATTACATTATATATCGCAAGGTGCTTCTCCAAAAAAACATTTAGAAAACATTCAAAAAGCATGCACTTCTGGAGCAGAATTAGTCCAATTGCGTTTAAAAAATGTATCGGAAAAGAAGATTTTAAAACTAGCTACGGAAGCTAGAGAAATTACGTCTCATTTTCAAACCAGATTAATTATAAATGATTATTATAAAATAGCCAAAGCCGTTAAGGCAGACGGCGTGCATTTAGGAAAACAAGACACCTGCCCTACCATTGCTAGAAAACATATATACACCTGGCAAATGATTGGCGGAACAGCAAATACCTTGCAAGATTGCGAATCATTAATAGGTAAAGAAGTCGACTATATTGGATTAGGACCCTTTAGATTTACAACAACCAAAGATAATTTAAGCCCAGTTTTAGGCTTAGAAGGGTACACAGCAATTATAGAAGCCTTAAACACCGAAGTTCCTATAATTGGTATTGGAGGCATAACTTTAAATGATGTTACAGGCTTATTAGAAGCTGGTATTTCTGGAATTGCTGTATCTGGAGATATTACTTATAATTTTAACAGAATAAGAACATTTAACGAATTGCTAAATGCATCTTCAACACAAGAGCAACGCCATACATTTAAATAAACATTTATTAGCCTTAATTTATGAACGATATTTTAAAAATAGCAGATAAAGAGTTTAGTTCAAGACTGTTTACTGGAACAGGAAAATTTAGCTCGAATAACTTAATGTCCAAAGCTTTAATAGCATCAGAAAGTGAATTAATTACAGTTGCTCTTAAGCGTGTAGACCTTGGTAATGAAGAGGATAAAATGCTACAAAGTATTTTACGTCCAAGCGTAAACCTACTGCCAAATACTTCTGGAGTTAGAGATGCTAAAGAAGCGGTTTTTGCAGCTCAACTTGCACGTGAGGCATTAGAAACCAATTGGATTAAATTAGAAATTCATCCAGACCCGAAGTATTTATTACCAGATCCCATTGAAACACTTAAAGCTGCTGAAGAACTTGTAAAATTAGGTTTTGTAGTCATGCCATATATTCATGCAGACCCTGTTTTATGTAAAAGACTTGAAGATGTGGGTGCACAATGTGTTATGCCATTAGGCGCTCCAATAGGAACCAATAAAGGCATTAAAACCATAGATTTTTTAGAAATTATTATAGAACAAAGTAATGTGCCAGTTATTGTAGATGCCGGTATTGGAAGTCCGTCGCATGCTGCTTATGCTATGGAACTAGGTGCCGATGCGGTTTTAGTAAATACAGCCATTGCAGTATCTAAAAACCCAATAGACATGGCAAAAGCATTTAAAATGGCAGTAATAGCTGGCCGGATGGCATTTAATGCAAAATTAGCTTCGGTAAAAAAACATGCGGATGCAAGTAGCCCGCTAACATCTTTTCTTAATTAGAATTTATATACCAAAAGCGAAACGCTAGAGGCTAAAAGCAAAAAAACATGTCTTTTAAAAACACTTTTGAGACCTACGATTGGGATACCTTAGAAAAAGAAATTTATAGCTATACAACAAGCGATGTAAAGCAAATTCTTGATAAAGAAAAAATTGGTTTGGAAGATTTTAAAGCTTTAATTTCTCCTGCTGCAAAACCCTTTCTTGAAGAAATGGCACAGCGTAGTCATGCCCTAACAAAAAAGAGGTTTGGAAATACCATACAAATGTATGTTCCTATGTATTTGTCTAACGAATGTCAAAATATTTGTACCTATTGTGGATTTAGTATGACCAATAAAATACCACGTAGAACATTAAAAGATAACGAGATTTTAAAAGAAGTTGAATTCTTAAAAACCAAAGGTTACGATCATATTTTATTGGTTACTGGCGAAGCTAATAAAACCGTTGGTGTCGCTTATATAAAACATGCTATTGCATTAATTCGAGAACATTTTTCTAATATTAGTATTGAGGTGCAACCACTAGATCAAGATGAATACAAACAGCTTATAGATGCTGGTTTATACGCTGTATTAGTGTATCAGGAAACCTATCATAAAGCCACTTATAAAATTCACCATCCAAAAGGTAAAAAATCAAATTTTGATTATCGTTTAGATACACCTGATAGACTAGGAAAAGCTGGAATTCATAAAATAGGTCTTGGGGCTTTATTTGGTTTAGAAGACTGGCGCGTAGATAGTTTTTATACAGCACTTCATTTAAAATATTTACAAAAAACCTATTGGAAAACGAAATTCTCAATTTCGTTTCCTCGCCTTCGTCCACACCAAGGAGAAGTACAGCCAAAAGTTGAAATTACCGATTTTGATTTGGTACAGTTAATTTGTGCTTATCGATTATTAGATGAAGATGTAGAATTATCCATATCTACTAGAGAAAGTGAAAACTTTAGAAATAACATTATTAAATTAGGGATTAACTCTATAAGTGCCGAATCTAAAACAAACCCAGGTGGTTATGCTGTGGATCCAAAATCATTAGAACAGTTTGAAATTGCGGACGAAAGAAATACTGAAGAAATACACCAAATGATTAAATCGCAAGGTTACGAAGTTGTTTGGAAAGATTGGACCAACAACTGGCAGTAAATCAATATACGAAAAAGCAGTAAAAATGAAGATTGACTCTATATTTTACAGCTTTTATTATCTTATACCATTTCAGTGCCCTCCTATTAACCCATAATTCTTTCAAACAAGAACACTTAAATATTAAAGATGGCATGTTCAGAATAATCTAGCGATTGATTCGCTGTATATTGAAAAAAACAACCTAAATGTTCAAAAAGGAATTAAAGGCTAAGAGCTTTTCTTATTTTGTTACCTTTGAAACCATTAAATCGGGCACTTGAAATTCACCTACAATAAAAAAGAAAAGCTTAAAAGCAAAAAACTAATCGATCAGTTATTTACCGATGGACATTCGGTTTCGTCCTATCCTTTGCGTTTAGTTTATTTACAAATCACTTTTGATGACGATGTGTTAATTAAAACAGGAATTTCTGTAAGTAAACGAAATTTTAAAACTGCTGTAGATAGAAATCGTATAAAGCGTTTATTAAGAGAATCTTACAGACTTAATAAAGCTGATTTTTTTAACAATTTAACAACACAACATGCGTTTATGATTTTGTACATTGGCAAAGATAAACCCAAATTTGCCCAAGTTGAAACCAAAATGAAACACTTATTTGAAAAGTTTTTGGATAAGATTTCTGAATAAAAAAAGCCCACAAAATGAAAAATCTCCTAAAAAAGAAAATACTAATTCCTGTTTTAGCACTTACCATTCTTTTTACTGGCTCTGCTTTTAAAAATGATTTTTTTGAAATTGCTAAACAAATTGAAATATTTACCACCTTGTTTAAAGAACTCAACATGAATTATGTTGATGAAACCAATCCGGGTGATTTAATGGATACCGCCATAAAAAGTATGTTAGCAGATTTAGACCCGTACACTAACTTTTTAAACGAACAAGATGTTGAAGCTGCTAGAATTAACAATACTGGCGATTATATAGGCATTGGCGCTAAGGTTAGAACGCTTAAAGACAAGCTAGTAATTGTTGAGCCTTATAAAGATTATCCTGCAGATAAAGCAGGTTTAAAAGCTGGAGATGAAATTATAAAAGTTGGAAATACTAGTATTGAGAGCTATAAAGATGATGCTGGAAATTTACTAAAAGGCGCTCCAGGAACTTCGGTTGAAGTGACTTACAAACGCCAAAACCAAACCAAAACCACCACTATTAAAAGAGCTGAAGTTGAGATTAATGCAGTACCACATTTTTCAATGGTTAATGATAAGACAGGTTATATTGTTTTGTCTCAGTTTAATAATAAAGCAGCATCTCAAACTAATTATGCGCTAAGAGATTTAAAAGCTCAAGGTGCAAAGCGTATTATTTTAGATTTACGCGGAAACCCCGGCGGACTTTTAAACGAGGCCATTAAAATTGTAAACTTGTTTGTGCCAAAAGGACAATTGGTAGTGACCACAAAATCTAAAGTAAAAAAATATAACCGAACGTATTACACTCAAAAAGAACCTATTGATACCGAAATCCCATTAGTGGTTTTAATAGATGGTGGTAGTGCATCGGCAAGCGAAATTGTTTCTGGTGCATTACAAGATTTAGATCGTGCCGTAATTGTAGGCTCTAGAAGCTTTGGCAAAGGCTTAGTACAACGTCCTAAATTACTAACCTATGGTACTCAGGTAAAAATAACTATTTCGAGATATTACACACCTTCTGGTAGATGTATTCAATCTTTAGATTATTGGAATAGAAATGAAAAAGGAGAAGCGGTTAAAGTAAAACAAGAAAATTATAATGAATATAAAACTAAAAACGGACGACAGGTTTTTGATGGTGGAGGCGTTTTACCTGATGAAAATTTAGGAGCTTCAAAAAACTCCGCAGTTATAAATGCCATAGCAAACGATAACTTAATTTTTAATTTTGCTACCGATTATTATTATAACAATCAAATTACAGACATTGTTAATTTTAAACTATCTACCCAAGATTTTTCTAACTTTAAAAACTACTTAAAAGCTAATAATTTTTCTTTTGAAACTAATACTGAAAAAGCCCTTGCAAAAGCTTTTGAGGCTGCTAAAAAAGAAGATTTGAGTGATGATATTAATAATGATTACAATACTTTAATTTCTAACTTAAATATTTCAAAAACAAAAGCTATTGATGAAAACAAAGATTATTTATTAATGCTTTTAACCGAAGAAATAGTTAAAAGATATGTTTACAGAGAAGGTTTGTACGACTATTACAAAATTAACGACCCTAAAATAAAGAAAGCTACAGAAATACTAAATAGTCCGTCAGCTTATTCAAATTACTTAAGATAAAACTTATTTTAATCATTAGATTTCCTTTTTTAAGGACACCACAGTTTATTAAGAAACCTTAGCACAAGCGTTGAGGAGTTATTTTTTAATTAAAAAGAGTATCTTTATAGCATATTCTATTCCCCTGTAATGAATAAATTATTTAGACTTATACTAATTATACTTTGCTTTAATATTGCTTCTTCTCAAAGCAAACTCACACACGATGTTTATTTTGATACAGATAAATTTAATGTTATCCCTACCGAAGAAAATAGGTTACTACTCTTTATTTCAACGTTAACAGATGTTGATATTGAATCTATTTCTATTTACGGTTTTTGTGATGATATTGGCGCAGTAGATTATAACTTGAAACTATCTCAACAACGTGCCGACGCTATAAAAGCCATTTTTTCAAACAACGAAATAAGCGAATCTTTAATCACAAATGTTGATGGAAAAGGTGAAGTTTTACTAAAAATAGTTAATGAAAAAAATATATTAAAAATTAGAGGTTTAAATCGAAAAGTAGAAATTATAGTAAAGCCTAAACCGGAGGTTATTGAAGAAGAAAAACCAATTGTTGAAGCTGTTAAAAAGAAAGATGTTCCCGATAAAATAAAAGGCAAGCTTAAAGTTGGTGATAAAATAATTTTTGAAAATATTTTATTTAAAACTGGATATGCCACGGTAACTCCAGATTCTAAAAGAATACTTCAGGAAATTGCAAAATCATTAGTAGAGCGTGACGATATTTATTTTACTATTCAAGGGCATGTATGTTGTACTCAATTTTCTCGAGATGCTGTAGATAGAAAAACTAAAAAACGTAATCTATCAGAAGCTAGAGCAAAGTATGTATATAATTATTTTGTAAAGAAAGGTGTTAACAAAAAACGGATGCGCTATATGGGTATGCGTAGAAAATTTCCACTTGGTGGCGACCCAAAATTAGATAGACGTGTAGAAATTTTAATTACTTATGTAGGTAATGAGAATTAAGGGTTTATGGTTAATAAAATCAACTTTTTTACTTTATTTTTATTTTTAATAAGTAATTATTGTGTTGCTCAAAACAACACCTTTGTTCCTGATGATAATTTTGAACAAGCTTTAATTGATTTAGGTTACGATTCTGGTCCTTTAGATGATTTTGTACCCACTGCTAATATTAATATTGTACCTGAATTAGATGTTTCTAAGTTAAATATTACCGATTTAACTGGTATTCAAGATTTTACAGTATTATCTATTCTAAATTGTTCTGATAATAATCTTCTAAGTTTAGATATTTCATCTAATTTAAATCTTACAGAATTATATTGTAATAATAACATGTTGTCATCACTTAATGTTTCTGCGCTTGACGCTTTAAAAATTCTTTGGTTTGACTTTAATCAAATTGCCAATATAAACGTTGTTAACAACACTAATTTAATTTCTTTAACATGTGGTAACAATCTTTTAACCAGTTTAGATATCTCTCAAAACCTAGGACTAACTGTTTTGGTATGCGATAATAATCAAATACCTAATTTAGATGTTACTCAACACTCAAATTTAAATACCTTAATTGCTAGAAATAATTTATTAACGAGTATTGATGTAACTCAAAATCCAAACATAACTTTTTTTGATGTAGGTTTAAATCAAATATCAAGTTTAGATGTTTCAAATAATCTTAATTTACGAGTATTGTTATGCTTTAATAACCTATTAACAAGTTTAGATGTTACCAAAAACATATTACTGAGCGATTTAAGCTGTGAATTCAATCAACTTACTCAACTAGACATGTCAAATAATAAAACATTAATAAATTTAGATTGTAGTGATAATAATTTGTGTTGGTTAGATATAAAAAATAGCACAACTGAAAGTGTTGTAGATTTTGAATTTAACCCAAATTTAAGCTGTGTTGTAGTTGATGATGCTTCGATAGATTACATTAATTGGAGACCACACCCTTATTCAAGCTTTGTTAGTGATTTAGATGATTGTAGCAATTTTGTTCCTGTTGATACTTTAGCTAATTTTATAGGAAAAAGCTATACGTTACCAGCACTTAATAATGGTAACTATTTTACGCAATCTGGTGGAAATGGCACTCGATTAAAAGCTGGAGATGTTATTACCAGTTCCCAAACTATTTTTATTTATAACGAAACGATTTGCGATAGTAACGAAACCAATTTTACGGTAACTATTACTAACGAAGATTATTTTATTCCTAAATATTTTACCCCGAATAACGATGGAAAGCACGACTATTGGAATGTTATTGACAATAACAACAGTGTGAATAATATTGTTATTTATAACCGATACGGAAAATTACTAAAATTTTTACTCCCCACATCGAAAGGTTGGGACGGTACTTTAAATGGAAAGCTTTTACCTGTTGATAGTTATTGGTATAAAATAGTTTTAAATAATAAAGCCATTTTAACAGGTTATTTTACTTTAAAACGCTAACTACTCTCGTGTCATAGTAATATGCGGAATATCATCTTCAAGATACAAATCTCCTATTTCTTTAAAACCTAAATTATTATAAAATTGTTTTAAATAAATCTGAGCTGAAATTTTAATTTTTGTTTCGTTAAAATGATTTTTTATAGCTTCAATTGAAGCTTTCATAATATCATAACCATATTTATATTGACGTTCATTTTTTTTAACCACTACTCTACCAATGCTAGCTTCTTCAAAATAATCACCTGGTTTAAAAATACGTGTATAAGCTATTATTTTATTATTTTTAAAACCTAAAACATGAAGTGATTTTTGGTCTTTACCATCAAGGTCTTGGTAAACGCAGTCTTGTTCAACTACAAAAATTTCACTACGTAATTGGAGTGAATCGTAAAGTTCTTGTATAGTTAGTTCTTGAAATGTTTTAACTTTTATTTCTAACATAAAATTCGTCATTGTGAGCCTTTTTTAAGGCGTAACAATCTTTTTAATTGAACTTATAATATATCATTTAACTGTTTTTAAACATAAACAGATTCCCACGTCGTACCTCCTCGGAATGACGTTTCAAATCAATCTTGAACAATTACATCTTTAGCATCATCTTTTCTAAATTCTGGTTGAATATTAACATGGTTAATATCGTATTTATGCAATAAAAAATCTTCAATTTTATGTAAAATAATATCGAATTGAGATATGCTAATATCTTCATTAAAATCGATATGCGCTTCTAAATGAATTTCCTCTTCATTTAATTGCCAAATATGTACATGGTGTACATTTTTAACACTTTCAAATGTATTAATTTCAGCTACTATTTTATTTATAGGAGTAGAATCTGGTGTAAACAACATAAGTACTTTGGTTGAATCTTTTAATAAATCAAAACCCATCCAAATTAAATATAAAGCAATTACAAAAGTAAGCACACTATCAACCCAATATAACTGATAATATTTCATTAATAAACCGCCAATTAAAACCGCTACACTAGCCATCATATCGGTTAATAAATGCAGGTATGCACTTTTCATATTCATATTAGCTTCAGCATCTTTTTTTAATAAAAGCACACTTAAACCATTTCCTAAAATAGCTACTAAAGACAACCAAATAACTAAATTAGATTCTATTTCTTGTGGATTTTGAAAACGCTCGACAGCTTCAATAATTAATAAAACAGCAACAATTATTAAAGTAGCAGCATTTATAAAAGCCGCTAATATTTCGGCACGTTTATACCCAAAAGTTTTTTGAAATGATGCCTTACGTTTTGAAATTTTATCAGCAACATAACTTATAATAAGCGAAATAACATCGCTAAAATTATGCAACGCATCACTTAAAAGTGCTAAACTACCAGACATTAAACCACCTATTACTTGAGCTACTGTAATACCAATATTTAATAAGATAGATATAAAAAGATTTCTTCCTTTTAAATCTGGATGATCATGAGTATGATTATGAGAATGGTTATGTCCCATTTAGCAAGACAATGGAATTTTATCAATTCTATTTTGGTGTCGTCCGCCTTCAAATTCAGTATTTAAAAATGTATCAACCATTTCTATAGCTTGATGAATAGCTGTAAAACGTGCAGGAATACATAAAATATTAGCATTATTGTGTTGCCTAATTAAACTAACAATTTCTTTATTCCAACACAAACCAGCACGAATATCCTGATATTTATTAGCAGTCATGGCAACACCATTAGCACTACCACATATTAGTATTCCAAAATTAGCTTTTTTAGCAACAACATCTTTAGCGACCGGATGTACAAAATCTGGATAATCTACGCTATCACTAGCATTGGTTCCATAATTAGATACTATATATCCTTTAGTTTCTAAATGCTTTTTAATAGCAAATTTATAATCTGTTCCTGCGTGATCGTTACCTATAGAAATTGTCATTTTTATATTTTTATTTTATTAAACAAAGGTAATAAATTAAGAGTTATATTCTCGTGAAGGCGAGAATGACTACTTCAACGGAAACCTTTAATTTTATTAAAGGAATTCTTTTTCAATTATAAACAATGTGCATTAATATATTCATTACTTGTTAATAACTGTTCATTAGTTTTTAAAAGAAAAATATTGATTATTCATTTATTTTTCCAATCAAAAATCCATATCAATTAACCAAAATTTTAACTCACTTTTTTTAGCAATGTTATGAGATTAAAAATGATAGATATAAACACAATGATTAAAATACTTATTAGTAATTAATATCTTTTTTTAATTATTAACAGCTGTTTATATAAAACATAAAATAGTTAAAAATGAACCTATTAAAATAATATAACTTGTTAATTAACTATTAATAGAATGTAAAATAATTGTAATCAAAATAAAACTTAAAAAAGTTATACCACATATTAACACACTATAATAACCACTATTTATTTTTTTAAATTTTAAAAGAAAACTAATTATATAATATATAATGTGGATAACTTCAATTTACTTAAGCTTAACATAAAAAAAATACTATTTAATATAAAAACCGTAGCTTTGTAAAAAATAAATAGCAAATCTTCTCCTTTATAACAACGCTATTTAATAACGAAGTTTCCATTATCTTAGGAAATGAAAATGATTACAAAAATTTAAATGACAAGAAAGAAAAAAGGGAAATCCAAAAATAAAGGAATTTCCAACCTAACAAATACAATATTAAGTATTTTAAAAAAAGAAAAAAACCAAGCTTTAAACTATAAACAAATAGCTGCAAAACTTAGTGTAAATGATGCAAGTAGCAGAAATCAAATTATAAAAAAGTTACGTGATTTACAAGGAAAACAAGAAATTGAAGAAGTAGAACGTGGTAAATATAAAGCGATTATAAATACAGAATATCATACAGGTATTTTAGATTTAGCAGCTAAAGGAAATGGTTATATTATTAGTGATGAATTTGAAGATGATGTATTTATAGCATCAAACAATATAAATAAAGCATTAAACGGTGATGAGGTAGAATTTTATGTTTACAAACGACGTAAACGAGGAAAATTAGAAGGCGAAATAACAAACATAATTAAGCGTGAAAAAAGCGAATATGTTGGTGTAATTCAAATACATGAAAAAAAGAATTTTGCATTTGTAGTAGCTGATAGTAATAAAATGTACAAAGATATTTTTGTACCTATAAATAAAATTAATAAAGCAGAAGACGGTGATAAAGTTTTAGTAAAACTAGAAGATTGGCCAGAAAAAGCTGATTCTCCATACGGAAAAGTGATTCAAGTTTTAGGAAAACCAGGAGATCATAATACTGAGATTCATGCGATACTCGCTGAATATGGTTTACCAAACGAATTTCCACACGAAGTAGAAGAATTTGCAAATAAATTAGATACTTCAATAACCAAAGAAGAGATTAAAAAACGTCGTGATATGCGACAAGATTTAACTTTTACTATCGATCCAAAAGATGCAAAAGATTTTGATGATGCATTATCTTTTAAGGTACTGGAAAATGGATTATATGAAATAGGCATTCATATCGCAGATGTATCACATTATTTGCAAGAAGGAACTGTTTTAGATGATGAAGCTTACGAGCGTGCCACATCTGTATATTTGGTAGATAGAGTTGTTCCTATGTTACCAGAAGTATTATCAAATAATGCCTGTTCATTACGACCGCATGAAGAAAAATACACTTTTTCAGCAGTGTTTCAAATGAATGATAAATGCGAAATAAAAAACGAGTGGTTTGGAAGAACAGTTACTTATTCTGATGCACGATTTGCTTACGAAGAAGCGCAGGCTGTTATAGAATCTAAAACTAATGATATTCCTGCAGAAGTTTCTTTAACAGGAAAAGCTTATAAAATAAACCAAGCTATTACAGATGCTATCTTAAAAATGGATGAATTAGCAAAAAAAATGCGTAATAAACGTATGAGTTCTGGAGCTATTTCGTTTGATAAAGTAGAAGTAAAATTCAATCTTGATGAAGAAGCAAATCCAATAGGTGTGTTCTTTAAAACTAGTAAAGATGCTAATAAATTAATTGAAGAGTTTATGTTATTAGCAAACAGAAAAGTATCAGAATTTGTTGGTAAACAATCGCCTAAAAAAACATTTGTATATCGTGTACATGATGAGCCAGATGATAGTAAACTTGCTAGTTTACAAAATGTGGTTAGTAGATTTGGGTATAAATTAAATTTTAAAGACCGTAAAAGTGTTTCAGCATCACTTAATAATTTACTTAAAGATGTAAATGGTAAAAAAGAACAAAATTTAGTGGATACATTAACCATTAGAACCATGAGTAAAGCAGAATATACAACCAAAAATATTGGGCATTATGGTTTAGCTTTTGATTATTATAGTCATTTTACATCACCTATTCGTAGGTATCCCGATGTGATGGCACACCGATTATTACAACATTATTTAGATGGCGGAAAATCGGTAAACGAAGCCGTTTACGAGGATAAATGCAATCATTCTAGCAACATGGAAAATCTGGCAACAAAAGCAGAACGCGACTCTATAAAATACATGCAAATTAAATTTATGGAAGACCATAAAGACGAGGAATTTGTTGGCGTAATTTCTGGGGTAACCGATTGGGGAATTTATGTAGAAATCATATCAAATAAATGTGAAGGTATGGTAAGTGTACGCGATATGAAAGACGATCATTACGCCTTCGATCAAGACCAATACGCTATGGTTGGCAGAAACACAAAAACGATGTATCAGCTTGGAGATGAAGTTGTTGTAAAAGTTAAAAACACCGATTTAGTTAAAAAACATCTTGATTTTAATCTTATAGGGAAACCAGAAAGTTAATTGAGCGTTACCTTGAAAGGGGTCGGGCTTTCTGCTATATCTTTTTAACGTCATAGCGATGACAAAGGACGTGACTATCTGTTAAATTTTAGTTCCAAACAAAGTTGTAATTTATCTTTTAAAAAAAGGATGAGTTTACCTTGAGCTTGTTGAAGGGTTGCAATCCCTAACGTACATATTTGTTATTTTGAGTTTTAAAATCAGAAAGCTGTTTATTTTTAAAGAGTTTCGTTTAATATTCAATTGATATGAAATCATTTTAATGTTTTATACCAGCCGTTAAACGAATTTGTCTTTTTTTTCTCATAAATAAATTGTTTATTAATTACCTGTGTAACTTTTTATAAGGATTATCTACTTATTCTGTATAAAAATATATAAACCATGATACTTACAACAACAAATTCAATAGAAGGGTATAAAATTCAAGATTATTTAGGTATAGTCACAGGAATAAGTGTAAATATGCCAAAAGCTACTTTTTCTTTTAATATGAAAAAATATTATGAATCTTACGAGGTTAAAATTAACGAAGTCAAAGAAGAAGCTTTTCAAAAACTTAGAGATAATGCTTTAAAATTAAAAGCTAATGCGGTAGTAGGAATTAGCTTAGATGTTGAAACTTCGCCAACTTCAGGTTTAATTTTTGTTTCAATTACAGGAACTGCGGTACTGGTTTTACAGTAAAAATAAAATGTATAATTATTAAATTTTTTATAATTAAAATAACTACGGAATAATTATTGATAGTTTTGCGTTAGGTTAAAAACAATAAATCAAAACAAATGAAACGCTTAGTAACAATCCTCACTATTTTTATTTCAACATTAGCAATCGCTCAAAATCCAATAGAGAAATCAATTGGTGAATTCTCAGAACTTAAAGTTTTCGATTTAATAGAAGTAGAATTAATTAAATCTAAAGAAAACAAAGTGGTTATTTCAGGAAATAATGCCAATGATGTTATTGTGAATAACAAAAACGGAAAGCTAAAAATTAAAATGAATTTAGAAGAAATTTTTGATGGTAATAACACTAAAGTAAAACTATATTATACCGGTGTTGAAGTTATTGATGTTAACGAAGGCGCACATGTACACTCCAAAGATAAAATAAAACAATTCGAGATAAATTTAAAAGCCCAAGAAGGTGGCAAAATAGACGTTAAATTGAATGTTAGTTATACTAATATAAAATCGGTTACAGGTGGTGTAATTACAACATCTGGAAAATCGAAAAACCAAAAAGTATCATTACTAACAGGTGGTGTTTATAAAGGAGAAGAATTAAAAACCGATAAAACCGAAGTTACTATTAAAGCCGCAGGTGAGGCTCATGTAAATGCGTCTAAATTGGCCGATATTAAAATAAGAGCCGGAGGTGATGCCTTTATTTACGGAGATCCAGAAAATGTAAATGAAAGTAGAGTATTTGGTGGTCGTGTAAAACGTATGAATTAAAAAATATATAAATTTAAATTAAAACCCACTGTTTACAGTGGGTTTTCTTTTTTAAATAGTATGTAAAGCATTTAATAATCATAAAATATTTCTTTACTTTGTGTAAAGCTTCTCACAATTATGTTTGATGATATTTTAGCAGCAATACCTTTTGGTTTTATATTAGCCTTTACAATAGGCCCGGTATTTTTTGTGCTTCTAGAAACCAGCGCAACAAAAGGATTTAAAAGTGCTTTAATTTTCGATTGCGGTGTTATGCTTGCCGATATTCTATTTATTGTTATTGCTTTTTATAGCACAAACCGGTTATTAGAAAAAGTAAAAGACGATCCCAGTTTTTTAATTTTTGGAGGCGTTTTGCTAGTTACCTACGGCATCATTTCATTTGTTAAAACCTCAAAATCATTTCGCGAAATTGTTAGAGAATATCACAAAATTGAAATAAAAAAAGGATACGGTAAACTATTTTTAAAAGGGTTTTTACTTAATTTTATAAATATTGGTGTATTGTTAGGTTGGGTTGCTTTTATAGTTTTAGCAAATTCTTTAACCGAATCTAAAGATGGTGTAGTGGTATTTCTATCTACAATATTGATTGTTTATTTTTTAGTGGATTTGGTTAAAATTGTAATTGCAAAAAAATTAAAAAATAAATTAACGCCCAGGCTTATTTTTAAGACTAAAAAAATTGTAGCTCTAGTAATTTTAGGATTTGGAATTTTGCTACTTGTACAAGGGTTTTTTCCTGATGAAAAAAAATTAATAAAGGAAAAATTAGAACAAATCAATTCTATAAATTAAAAACTTTTTTAAATCATCGAGTAAATTCTAACTGTTTATTAGAGGGCTTTCTCTACTTTAATATAATTTCTTGTAAATGATTACAATAAAAAACCCTCAAGAGTAACTTGAAGGTTTTAGAGGCGTCGAGCGGATTCGAACCGCTGTAGAAGGTTTTGCAGACCTCTGCCTAGCCACTCGGCCACGACGCCATTATTTTTTACTATTAAATGTATCTATAAATATTCTTGAAGAGGGAATCAAAAACTTGCTGCAAATGTAAAAAAAAATATCACTTTTCCTTACAAAATATCACTTTTTACGCTTATCAGTCATTTTTATCGTTACGCGTGCAACATCGCCACCAATAGGAGGGTTTAGTTTACTAACCCAAACGGTGGCTTTTTCAACTAATTTATCTGCTGCAAAAATTCTATCTAAAATACGTTTTGCAACGGCTTCGAGTAAATGAGAAGGTTTCTCCATTTCTTCTTTAATAATTCGGTTTAAAAACACATAATCTACCGTATCTGTTAATTTATCAGTTTTTGCAGATTCTTGTAAATTAGCTTTAACCTCTAAATCTACACGATAATCACTACCTATTTTTGTTTCTTCTTTCAAACAACCATGATAAGCGAATACACGAATATTTTCAACTTTTATAATTCCCATTATACGTCATTTTAAGTCGTCAAAATTACCTAATTTTGCACAATATTTTGTTTAATATTATTAGTTTTTATAAGCTAGTAAATAGAGTTGTTAATTTTATGTCCGAAGAAAAAAAATCACTTAACTTTTTAGAGCAAATCATAGAAGAAGATTTAGCTAACGGCATGTTGAAAAATGAGTTACGTTTTCGTTTCCCACCAGAACCCAATGGCTATTTACATATTGGTCATACAAAAGCGATAGGTATTAGTTTTGGTTTAGGCGAAAAATATAATGCGCCAGTAAACTTACGTTTTGATGATACAAATCCAGCTAAAGAAGAGCAAGAATATGTAGACGCTATAAAACGCGATATTGCATGGTTGGGCTATACTTGGGCTAATGAGTTGTATTCTTCAGATTATTTCCAACAACTTTATGATTGGGCAGTTTTACTTATTAAAGACGGAAAAGCTTATGTAGATTCTCAATCTAGTGAAGCTATGGCAGAACAAAAAGGCACACCAACCCAACCAGGAGTTGATGGGCCATATAGAAACAGAAGTATTGCTGAAAACTTAGACCTTTTCGAACGTATGAAAAATGGCGAATTTGAAGAAGGTTCACACATTCTTAGAGCAAAAATTGATATGCAACATGTTAATATGTTGATGAGAGACCCCATTATGTACCGTGTTTTAAAGAAGCATCATCATAGAACAGCTAACGATTGGTGTATCTACCCCATGTACGATTGGACACATGGCGAAAGCGATTATATTGAACAAATTTCACACTCATTGTGCTCACTTGAATTTAAGCCTCATAGAGAGCTTTATAATTGGTTTAAGGAACAAGTGTATAGTTATAGCAAAAATAAATACCCTAAACTTCCTAAACAGCGTGAATTTGCACGTTTGAATTTGAGTTATACTATAATGAGTAAACGTAAGTTGCTTCAATTGGTGGAAGATGGTATTGTAAAGGGTTGGGACGATCCGCGTATGCCTACCATTTCAGGGTTACGTCGTCGCGGTTATACACCAAACGCCATTAGAAAATTTATTGAAACCGTTGGCGTTGCAAAGCGCGATAATGTTATTGATGTATCTCTTTTAGAATTTTGTATCCGTGAAGATTTAAACAAAACTGCACCACGAGTTATGGCGGTTTTAAACCCTGTAAAGTTAGTTATTACTAATTATCCTGAAGATAAAGCAGAGTGGTTAGAAGCAGAAAATAATCAAGAAGATGAAAGTACAGGCTATAGAAAAGTACCGTTTTCTCGTGAGTTGTATATAGAAAAAGATGATTTTAAAGAAGAAGCTGGTAATAAGTTTTTTAGATTGAAATTAGGTGGTGAAGTTAGATTGAAAAACGCATATATTATTAAAGCTGAAAGTGTTGTAAAAGATGTTAATGGAAATATTACAGAAATACATTGTACATATTCTGAAGATACAGAACGAAGAATAAAAGGCACACTTCATTGGGTGTCTATAAAACATGCTATAAAAGCTGAAGTTAGAGAATACGACAGATTATTTATGGATGAAGCTCCAGATAGTCATCAAGATAAAAGTTTTATGGATTTTATCAATCCCAATTCGTTAAAAACTATTGAAGCTTTTGTTGAGCCAAGTTTAAAAGAAGCTAAAATAGGTGATAGGTTTCAGTTTCAACGTTTGGGCTATTTTAATGTTGATGACGATTCAACGTCAAATCATTTAGTATTTAACAAAACGGTTGGTTTACGAGATTCTTGGGCGAAAGTTAAGCCTAAAGAAAATGTGAATCAAAATCAACCTAAACCACAACAACGAAATCAGCGAAAACCGATTAGTGTTATTCAGCAACTCGGAAAAAAATACACCAATCTTCCAGAAGAAAAGCAGTTAAAAGCTAAAGCCGAAATTCAAGACTTAGCAAAAAATGTATCTTACGAAGATTTAGAACCCTTATTTGGAACTGCTGTTAAAAAAGCAGGAACTCGTATTGCTGCAATGCTAACTTTAGGTGTTTTACTTAAAAATGGATTAGAACGAAATGGGGATATAAATGACTTTATTGCTAAAGCCTTAGAAGATAAAAATGAATTGTTAGTCGCTGAGGCTCAATCAATTTAATAATTTGTAAAGTGTTAAAAGTAAGAGTAGTATAATAATTTTAGTTATATTTAACTTCTAACTAAAACTAAATTATTATGGAATTTTTAAATTTCCCTGCAATTCTTGTTGCAGCGGTTTCGGCATTAGTTGTCGGATTTATTTGGTATAACCCAAAAGTTTTTGGCAACGCTTGGATGCAAGCAGCTGGTATGACCGACGAACAAGTTAAAGGTGGTAATATGGCAAAGATTTTTATCCTAGCCTTTGTTTTTGCTTTTCTGCTAGCCATGACTATGATGCAACTGAGTATTCATCAAACCGGAGCGCTGAGCTTAGTTGGAGGAGACGCTAGTGCTGCTTTACCATCTTATGCTGCTTTTATGGCTGATTATGGTGATGCTTTTAGAACCTATAAACATGGCGCATTACACGGTGTTTTAGCTGGTGTATTTGTAGCGCTGCCAATAATTGGTACTAACGCTTTATTTGAGCGTAAAAGTGCTAAATATATATTTATAAATAGTGGGTATTGGATTGTTACACTTGGCGTGATGGGAGCTATTGTTTGCGGTTGGAAATAATAAATTTGTAATTTTAACATAAATAAAGACTGAGGTGTTTAACTTCGGTCTTTTTCTTTTGTATTGATACACTATAAAATATATAATTCGGTTAATAAACTTCCAAATTCTTGGGATGCACTTTCAAACAACGATATTTTTTTAAAAACTGATTTTTTAGAAGGACTCGAATTATCTTCTCCCAACAATATTACATCGTATTATTTAGGCGTTTTTAAAGCTGAAAGATTAGTTGGCATTGCCATTATACAACGTGTAGAAATGTATTTAGATGATATATTTAGAAAAACATCCAGTAGCATTATAAAACAAACAGCAAAACAAATAGTCTCTAAAATTATAAAAGGGAATGCGCTAATTGTTGGCAACTTAATGCATACGGGGCAACATGGAATTTATTTTGATATCCAACACATATCGCAAAAAGAGTATTTAAAACAA
The DNA here is from genome assembly GCF_000789235.1 of Wocania ichthyoenteri Th78. Lineage (GTDB taxonomy): Bacteria > Bacteroidota > Bacteroidia > Flavobacteriales > Flavobacteriaceae > Wocania_A > Wocania_A ichthyoenteri. Next base: position 1,926,097 of record NZ_KN525716.1, on the reverse strand, counting down.
CTTGAAAAAGCACTAAAAGACTTAACAACAGAAATTAAATTTAAGTTCAATAAAAAGATACGGATTATTGCTTTTAAAGATTATTTTGAAACAGACACAATTCATGAGGATTCTGAGTTCTTCAACACCAATAATTTATATAAAGTACAGGTGCAACCCAACATGGTGCTTTCTATTTTAGATACTTGGAAAACAGCAGAAAATTATGTTTCTGCATTTAACAAGAAATATAAAAGACGCTACAAAACTGCAAGAAAAAAGGCATCAAATATAGAATGTAAAGCATTAAGCGAAGATTTTATTAAGAATAATTCTGAGGCTATTTTTAAACTTTATGAAACGGTTTCAGACAATGCTGGAGTCAATTCATTTAAATTACATAAATCACATTTTTATAATTTAAAAGTCAGTTTAGGCGAAAAGTTTAAAGTTTTTGGTTTCTTTTTAAAAGAAGAATTGATTGGTTTTTATACACTAATTTTAAATAATGATGTTTTAGAAACTTATTTTTTAGGTTATAATAAAGATTTACAACAAAAGTATCAAATGTATTTAAACATGTTATTTAATATGGCTTTTTTTGGTATTGAAAACAATTTTAAAACTATTGTATATGCCAGAACCGCTATGGAAATTAAAAATTCGATTGGAGCAAAACCTAACACGATGCACGTATATTTAAAGCATACTAATAATTTTATTGCTAATACGGTTTTAAAGTGTATTGTAAAATATATGAATCCTATTAAAAAATGGGAGGAAAGGCATCCGTTTAGATAGTTTAGCAGTTCTTTAAGACAATGGTTGCATAAAATTTATTATATTTTGGTATTAAATTATAGCAATAATGGAGCATATAAAAACAGATATAATAGGCGAAATATCTAAACTTACAAGAATAATTGAAGACCAATATCCAGAACTTCAAAAATACCTTGATGAGACTAGAGGAACACTACCTCAAGGAAGTTTTGATAGTGGTAAAATAAAAAAGGAAACTCTTGAAGAATATAGGGATAGCCTTAAAGAACTCATCCAAGGCTATGATATAGAAAAATCTAACAGTTAGAATAAATACAAGAATTTTATTCTAATTTTTCTTTCTTTTAATTTATATCAATACTGTTTTAAATAGGTTCTATTCTATTTAAATACCATTTAATAATATAATCCATTTTCTAAAATTGATTTTATGGCCTTTTTCTCATGATTTACCAATAAGTCATAGTCTTTTTTATCTAGGTTAGACTTAACTCCAACAAAATCTAATTTAAACGGTTTTAAAATTTCATTAAAAATGAGTTTAACTCTGTTTAAGTGATAATCTGAAGTAATAATTGTTAAACTAACACCATTTAATTTTTCTATAATTGACTTTATTTTTACCGCGTCTTCAACAGTGTTTGACGATATAGCATGATCTAAAAAATCTTTTTCTACAATACCTTTTTTTATTAGATATGCTTTGGCATAATAAGCGTGAGGTTTATTGGCTGTATTAAAGTGATCACCCCAACCTCCGGTACAAAGCACAAGATTGTTTTTTGAATACACACTTGCACAAAAATTCAATCTACTTTTAGAAATATCACTTAATATTCCTTCGGGAGAATTTGGAGACCCTAAAACAATTAAAACGTTTTTTTTCATTAGTTTAAGAAACAAATAAAAGAGGCTGCCTGAAAGTTATATTTTTCAGACAACCTTTCAATTTTTAAAAGGAATTCTATTCGTTCTTCTTTTTAGCATTTTTCATGGCTTCACCAATTTGATTACTTGCTGTAAAACTAGCTACCATATCATTTAACATGGTGCTTCCGGCTTGTGGCGAATTAGGCAGCAATATTAAGTTGCTATTTGTTTCACTACCAATAGCTTGTAATGTGTCATAATGCTGGGTTACAACAATTAGTGCAGAGGCTTCTTGAGAGTTAATTCCAACACGGTTTAAAACATCAACAGATTCTTCTAAACCACGAGCAATTTCTCGACGCTGATCTGCAATACCTTGTCCTTGTAAACGTTTGCTTTCAGCTTCAGCTTTTGCTTTTTCAACAATTAAAATACGTGCTGCATCACCTTCGTATTGCGCTGCTGTTTTTTCTCTATCGGATGCATTAATTCGGTTCATCGCCGCCTTAACTTGAGCATCAGGGTCAATATCGGTTACTAAGGTTTTAATAATGTCAAAACCATAATCGAGCATAGCATCGTTCAATTCAGATTTTACGGCCAATGCAATGTCATCTTTTTTAACAAATACGTCATCCAATTTCATTTTTGGCACTTCGGCACGTACGACATCAAATACATAACTGGTAATTTGCTCATGCGGATAATCTAGTTTATAAAATGCATCATATACCTTTTGATTTAATACCCTGTATTGCACAGAAACTTTTAGTTTAACAAAAACATCATCTAGAGTTTTGGTTTCAATAAGAACATCCAATTGCTGGATTTTTAAGCTTAACCTTCCTGCTACTTTATCAATTAAAGGAATTTTTAATTGTAAACCAGAATGTCGAATGCTTTGAAATTTTCCAAAACGCTCAATAATAGCAGCAGTTTGTTGTTTAACAACAAAAAAGGCAGAGATTAATATGATTAATCCGATAAAAATAAAAGGGATAAGATAGTAATTCATAATAAATTTATTAAAAAATGATTAGAAAAATTAAGATACAAAAATTATACTATATTTGGTCGCTTATATCCTTAACTTATGAAATATAATCGACTTTTCTTATTAGTAGCATTTATAGTGTGTTTTGTTACAAAAAGTTTTTCGCAAAAAGGAAATTACAGAATTAGTAACGGCATTGGTATAACAGGAGGCATTACTCAATTTGATATTACTACAGATAATTTTATAACCAAATCGTCAAACGGGTTTGTTGGTGGACTGTCTTCAACTGTAGATATTCCTAACAGATGGTATAATATAAGTTTTGGCATGCAGCTTTCTGAAAGCTCTATTGATATTTCTGCAAGACCAACGCAGTTAAGTAATAGCAATTCTAACGAGTTTATCGATTACAAAATGTTTGCAGCCCAAGTGGCAATGCTTATGCATATAAAAGTAGTGCCAGAGTATTTTACTATTGGCATAGGGCCAATGCTACAATATAATGGAAAACTAGAGCTTAAAGACGAGGCTAATAAAGGCTACTATATTAATAATTACAGCAATTTAACTGCTGAAGACATTACAAATATTTCTCAGTTTAATATTAATGGTGCCATTGGTGCATCGGTTGGAGTTAAAAACTTTAAGCTTAAAGCTCAATACATTTATGGGTTTACCAATATTTTAAAGAGATTAAATTCTGAAACTATTGATGCTTCTGGTGGTGTTAATAGTTTTAAAGGGAATCAGTCTATGTTGGTTTTGGGTGGAATAATCTCGTTTTAGTTGTTGTTTTTTGAAATGTCTTGTCCTGAAATATGGCTACAGGTTAAAATTTAATTTAGGCTGATAATTTGTATACCATATTAGGTGTTTTATAGTCTAAAGATAAATGTAATCTTATTTCATTGTATAAATTAATTGCATTTTTTGCGGTTCTTTTAGCGTGAGTCACGTTATCAAAGGTTTGGTCGAGATAAAATTCGTCTTTTAAGATTCCATTTACACGCTCTGCCATTGCGTTTTCATAGCAATGATTTTCTTCAGTCATACTAATACCTATCTTTTTTCTTTTAAGTATTTGAGTGTATACATTACTACAATACTGTATTCCTCTGTCCGAATGATGAACAAGCTGTTTAATGTTTTTAGCTTGATAAATGGCCTTATTAAGGGCTCTTACACATCCTTTAAGTTCTAAGCTATCACTAAGGTCATAACCAACAATTTTTCTGGAATGCATGTCTGTAATTAAAGCCAGATAACAAAAACCTTTTACTGTTCTGATGTATGTAATATCAGATACCCAAACTTGATTTGATCTAGTGACTTTCATATCCTTTATCATGTTATTATACTTATAAAAACGATGATAAGAATTTGTTGTTCTGGCACTAGTTTTCTTTCTAAGTGTTAGCATATTGTGTTTTCTAAGGACATTAAATAAGGTATCTCTACCAACTTTAAGGCTAGCTTTAGTAAACTCGTTATCTAATGATTTCATGAGTTTACGCACACCTTCTCTAGGAAGGGATTTACGTTTTTTACTGACTATGTTTATAATCTGTTGTTCTATTTTTAAACGCCTATCAGCTCTAGATTTGTATTTGTAATACGCATCACGTTTAAGTCCAAAACAACTGGTTATAGTTGTTAAAGAGGTAAATCCCTTAGATTTTTCTTTAGCTTTGATTAAGGCTTTATACTTAACTTTTTTTTTAGTTCAGCAATGGATTTATAACCTAAATCTTCAGCAGCTACTTCCAGATATGAATCTAATACCATAGCATCCAAATCCTTTTTAAGCAGTAGTTTTTTAAGCTGTTCAATCTCTTTTTGCAGTGCTTTAATTCTAGATATTTCGTCTTTTGTTTCCACTTTTACTCTGGTGTTCATTAAGTCTTTACGATTATATTTTTTAATCCACTCATTGACTGTTGTAGGCGCAATAGAGTAGAGTTTACAAAGTTCGCTCTTTGTGTGTTTTCCGGTTGTAAGTTCGGCTAAAATTTTTAATTTGAAAGGTTCACTGTAACGTCTAATTACTTTGTCATTTCTATACATAATGTTTAAAATTATGTAGCCTTATTTCAGGACGGGTCATTAAGTCGTTTAATGCTCAACTGATATGAAATCGTTTTAATGTTTTATATCAGCAGTTAAACGACTTAAGTTATGCTTTTTTTCTGACAAAGTCAAGGTTTAGTCTTCTAACAACTATGAAACAGTTTATAGTAAGTTAATCACTTTTTCAATACGCTTTACCGTTTCTGCTTTTCCAATCATAAATATAATATCAAACACATCGGGTCCTTGTAAAGCGCCAACTAAAGCTAAACGCAATGGCATCATTACTTTCCCAAAACCTATTTCTTTAGAAGTTATCCAGCCTTTAATATTAGTTTGAAGGTTTTCGACGGTAAAATCTTCTGTAGTATTTATAATTGAAACGACCTCTTCTAGAATGCCCTTTGTATCCTCTTTAAATGCCTTTTTCGAGGCTTTTTCATCATAAGAATTTGGTGCAGTAAAAAAGAAATGACTCAAATCCCAAAAATTTGATACAAAAGTGGCACGCTCTTTTATTAAACCAATAACCATTGATATGTAATTAGCATCAACGTCATTACGAGGAGCTTGCGACGTGGTAATCTCATCATTTGAAACAGATTGCTTCGTTTTACTCGCAATGACGTTTAAATTTTCATCAACAATGGGTTTAAACAATTCAGCCAAAACATCATTACTTTGCTCTTGCATATAATGATGATTAAACCACTTTATTTTATCTGGGTCAAAACGAGCACCAGATTTGTTTACTTTATTTAAATCGAAAGCAGCAATCAATTCTTCAAGATTAAAAATTTCTTGCTCAGTTCCTGGGTTCCAACCTAAAAAGGCTAAAAAATTAACCATAGCTTCTGGGAAATAGCCATCTTCTTTATAGCCTCTAGAAACGTCGTTGGTTTTAGGATCTGTCCATTGTAACGGAAACACTGGAAAACCTAATTTATCACCATCACGTTTGCTTAACTTCCCCTTGCCTGTTGGTTTTAAAATTAATGGTAAATGTGCAAATTCTGGTGTTTCCCAACCAAATGCTTTGTATAATTGATAGTGTAATGCTAAACTTGGCAACCACTCTTCGCCACGAATAACATGGGATATTTCCATTAAATGGTCATCAACAATATTTGCTAAATGATAGGTAGGCATACCATCGCTTTTAAACAAAACTTTATCGTCTAAAATATTGGTATCAATTTTAATATCACCACGAATAATGTCTTTTAAATGCAGCGTTTCATCTTGAGGCGATTTAAACCGAATTACATAATCTTCACCAGCATCTAGTTTTACTTGTGTTTCTTCCGCGCTAAGCGATAAAGAGTTACTTAACTTTAAGCGGTTGTGCCAATTGTAAATAAAAGTTTTGCCTTTGGCTTCGTGGTCTTTTCTGTGGAAATCTAAAGTTTCAGCAGTATCAAAAGCATAATATGCATTACCAGAAGCAATTAATTTATTCGCGTATTGTTTATATAAGTGTTTGCGTTCGCTCTGTCGGTAAGGGCCATATTTACCAGTATCCACAGGACTTTCATCAGTAGGCATACCACACCAATTCAACGCATCAATAATATACTGTTCTGCACCTTCAACATAGCGGTTTTGGTCGGTATCTTCTATTCTTAAGATAAAAGTTCCGTTGTGTTTTTTAGCAAATAAATAGTTAAAAAGAGCGGTTCGAACGCCTCCTATATGTAAAGGCCCAGTTGGACTTGGTGCAAAACGCACACGAACTTTTTTGGTCATGTTTTGTTATTTTTGGCAAAGATACAATTAACAGATAATTATAAACCTTATAAAAATAAAATTGTAGTTTAGTAAGTTAAAACCGTTTTATCATTTCCGCAAAGGTGGAAATCTGTTTATATATGAACAATTTTAAAAACATACAAACCAAATTAGAGCAATTTATTAGTCGGTATTACACTAACGAATTAATAAAAGGCGCAATTTTATTTTTTGCTATTGGGCTACTTTACTTTTTGTTTACGTTGTTTATTGAGCATGTTTTATGGTTAAATCCTTTGGCGAGAACCATTCTATTTTGGGTGTTTATTTTAGTTGAAGTTGTTTTACTCACTAAGTTTATAGCAATTCCGTTAGCTAAATTATTTAAGTTACAAAAAGGCATCAATTATGAAGATGCATCTAAAATTATAGGAGAGTATTTCCCAGAAGTTAATGATAAATTGTTGAATGTATTACAGCTACAACAAAACCCATTGGAATCTGAATTATTATTGGCGAGCATTGAGCAAAAATCGGCAGAATTGAAACCCATTCCGTTTAAATTAGCTGTTAATTTTAAAAAGAATATTGGCTATTTAAAATACGCCGCAATTCCTATTTTAATCATTTTAATAACCTTTTTAACAGGAAAATCTAATTGGTTTAGCGATAGTTACGAGCGTATTGTGCATTACAAAACTGCTTACGAACCACCTGCGCCATTTCAGTTTTTTGTAGTGAATGAAAATTTGAATGCGATAGAAAATAAAGATTTTAAGTTGATTGTAAAAACAGTAGGCGAGGTTACTCCAGAAAGTGCTCAAATTACTTATAATAATGAAACTTATTTTCTACAACAAAAAGCTGTTGGCGAATTTGAATATGTATTTACACAGCCAAAAGAAGCGGTTAGATTTCAGTTGTCTGCTAATGAAGTAACCTCAAAACCATATACGATTGATGTGGTTGAAACACCAACGTTATTAAGTTTTCAAATGGTATTGGATTACCCAAGTTATACCAAAAAGCGAGACGAAACTTTAAAGAGCACTGGAAATGCTTTGGTTCCTGAAGGCACACAAATTACATGGCAGCTTAAAACGAAGTCTACTGATGATGTGCATTTATACGCAAAAGATACAGTGCGTTTTTCTTCAGTGGTAGAAAATGGTTTTCAGTTATCTAGACGTCTTTATAATCATTTAGACTATAGTTTAAGCACAAGTAATACCAACCTTAAAAACTACGAAAATTTAGCTTTTAGAATTGATGTGGTTAAAGATGAATATCCAGAACTTAACTTAAAAATGCAGGTTGACAGTCTTGATTTGCAGACGCTTTATTTTTACGGACAAATTAGTGATGATTACGGGTTTAGCAAACTTCAAATGGTGTATTATCCTGTAAATGATGAATCTAAAAAACAAATGGAAAATCTGCCAATTTCCAATACAAATATTGATGAATTTATTACGGCATTTCCAAATAATTTGAATATTGAAGCTGGAGTTGCTTACGAATTGTATTTTCAGGTATTTGATAATGATGTTGTTAATAAATATAAACGTACAAAAAGTAATGTGTTTACCTATAGAAAACGCACTAAAGACGAAGATGAACAAAAGAAGTTAGAAGAACAAAGTGAAACCATTAAAGACTTAAATAAATCTCTAGAAAAATTTGAAGAACAAGATAAAAAGCTAGAAGAGTTGTCTAAAATCCAAAAGGAAAAATCCAATTTAAACTTTAATGATAAAAAGAAATTAGAATCATTTTTAAAACGTCAAGAACAACAAGACGAAATGATGAAAAATTTCAACAAAAAACTACAAGAGAATTTAGAAGATTTTCAAAAGGAAAATGAAAAAGAAGATGTTTTTAAAGAAGATTTAAAAAAGCGATTAGAAGAAAATGAAGAGCAGCTTAAAAAAGACGAAAAACTTTTAGAGGAATTAAAAAAACTTCAAGAAAAAATTAATAAAGAAGAGTTAACTCAAAAACTTGAAGAATTAGCAAAACAGAACAAAAACAAAAAGAGAAGCTTGCAGCAATTAATAGAATTGACTAAACGCTTTTATGTTGAAAAGAAACTAGATAAGCTAAAAGAAGATTTAATGAAATTGGCAATAGATCAAGAAAAATTATCTAAGGAAAAAGACCCAGACAACACTAAAAAAAAGCAAGATGATTTAAATAAACAGTTCCAAGAATTTAAAAAGGAAATCGAGCAACTCGAAAAAGGCAGTAAAGAATTAAAAAAACCAATTGAAGTTCCACGAGATAAATTAGATGAAAATGAAGTTGAAAAAGAGCAGCAAAAAGCATCTGAAGAATTAGAAAAAAATGAAGAAGAAAAAGCTTTAGAAAAGCAAGAGAACGATTCTACTAAACCAAAGCCTGAGAATAAACAAAACGCTAAAAAAAGTCAAAAGAAAGCTGCAAAAAAAATGATGGAAATGAGCGAGAAAATGAAAAACTCAATGGGAGGAGGAGATTCAAATCAAATGCAAGAAGATGTCGAAATGCTACGACAAATTCTCGATAATTTAGTGTTATTTTCTTTTGACCAAGAAGCTTTAATGAATCAATTTAGAGCTATAGAAATCAATCATAATAAGTATGCTTCTTTTTTAAGAAAACAGCATAACTTAAAAGAGCATTTCGAGCATATTGATGATAGTTTATTTGCTTTATCCTTACGTCAACCAAAACTATCTGAAACTGTAAACAAAGAGGTTACAGAAGTGTTTTATAATATTGATAAATCACTTAGCTTATTGGCTGAAAATCAATTATATCAAGGCGTGTCTAATCAACAATTTGCTATTACTGCGGCTAATAATTTAGCCAATTTTTTAAGTGATGTTTTGGACAATATGCAGGAAAGCATGAGTATGTCTCAAGGTAAAGGTGGACAAGGTGATATGCAACTTCCAGATATTATTATGAGCCAGGAACAGCTTAATAAAATGATGGAAGAAGGTATGAAAAAGGGTGAAGGTCAAAAACCTAAAAAAGGAGAAGGGGATAAAGAAGGTGAAGGAGACAAAAGAGGGAATAAAGGGAAGGATGGAAAACAAGGAAATAATGAAGGAAAAGGAAATGAGGGCAATCAAAACGATGGTGAAGGCGAAGGAGACAGTGAAGATTTAAATGGTATGCTTTACGAGATTTATCAGCAACAACAAGAATTAAGACAAGCCTTAAAGCAGCGTTTAGATAAAGAAGGAAAAGGATCGAAAGGAAAAGGCGATGCACTATTAAAAAAAATGGAAGAGATTGAATTGGATTTATTAAATAGAGGTTTTACAAATCAAACGCTTCAAAAAATGATGGAATTAAAGCATCAACTATTAAAAATGGAGAATGCTACTTTTCAACAAGGAGAAGACAATAAACGCGAATCTGAAACTAACAAGATTGATTTTATAAATAACACAAATAATCAAATACCTTCTGCTAAACAATATTTTAATACTACAGAAATATTGAATAGACAAACCTTACCTTTGCGTCAAGTTTACAGAAAGAAAGTTCAAGAGTATTTTAAAAAAACAAATGATTAGTTTTAATTACGAAACCGATTTTTTATTAAAGAATGAAGATGATGTTTGTTCATGGATTTCAAAGGTAATTAACGCGGAAGGTTTTAAAGAAGATGAGATTAATTACGTTTTTTGTGATGATAAATATCTTCATAAATTAAATGTTGAATTTCTAAATCATGATACCTTAACCGATATTATTAGCTTTGACTATTCAGTCGGAAAAATAATACAGGGCGATATTTTTATTTCCATTGCAAGGGTAGAAGATAATGCTAAAGATTTTCAAACGTCTTTTATTGAAGAGTTGCATCGTGTTATTATTCATGGCATACTGCATTACTGCGGCTATAAAGATAAGACAGATGTAGATGCTAGGGTAATGCGTGAAAAAGAAAATCACTACTTAAAACAGTTAGGATAAAATTCAGTATTTCAACGTATATTTGCAAACTCAAAATTACGATGTGTTCCACGTGGAACATGTTTTAAAAAAAAGAATTATGTTTAATGAAGTTTATGATGTTATAGTCGTAGGAGCGGGTCACGCAGGAAGTGAAGCTGCTGCTGCTGCTGCAAACATGGGAAGCAAAACACTGCTTGTTACCATGAACTTACAGAACATTGCGCAAATGTCTTGTAATCCTGCTATGGGGGGTATTGCAAAAGGGCAAATTGTAAGAGAGATAGATGCGCTAGGAGGTTATAGCGGAATTGTGTCAGATACATCGGCGATTCAATTTAAAATGCTAAATAAATCTAAAGGGCCTGCAATGTGGAGCCCGAGAGTACAGAGTGACAGAATGCGTTTTGCAGAAGACTGGAGGTTGCTTTTGGAAGGCACACGTAATCTTGATTTTTATCAAGAAATGGTTTCTGGATTGTTGGTGAAAAACCATAAGGTCATAGGAATAAAAACGTCCCTAGGATTAGAAATAAAGGCAAGGTCTGTTGTGCTTACAAACGGCACTTTTTTAAATGGATTAATTCATATAGGCGACAAGAATTTTGGTGGAGGAAGAGCAGGCGAAAGAGCGGCTACAGGAATAACAGAGCAACTTGTCGATTTAGGTTTTGAATCTGGTAGAATGAAAACTGGAACACCACCAAGAGTTGATGGGAGGTCGTTAGATTTTTCCAAAATGGTTGAACAACCTGGAGATGAAAACCCAGAAAAATTCTCGTATTTAGATATTACTAAGCCATTAGAAAATCAGCGTTCATGCTACATGACTTACACTAGTGAATTGGTACATGATTTACTTAGAGAAGGCTTTGAAAGATCACCAATGTTTAATGGTAGAATTAAAAGTTTAGGCCCAAGATATTGCCCGTCAATTGAAGATAAGATTAATCGTTTTGCTGATAAAGATAGACATCAATTATTTATAGAACCAGAAGGTTGGAATACCTGTGAAGTTTATGTAAACGGGTTTTCTACATCTTTGCCAGAAGACGTACAATTTAAGGCATTACGTTCTGTGGTTGGTTTTGAGAATGTAAAATTCTTCAGACCTGGATACGCTATAGAATATGATTATTTTCCGCCAACACAATTAAGGCACACTTTAGAAACTAAGTTAGTTGAAGGGTTATATTTTGCAGGTCAAATTAATGGAACTACTGGCTATGAAGAAGCAGCATCGCAAGGCTTAATGGCGGGTATAAATGCGAGTTTAAAAGTTCAAGAAAAAGAACCTTTTACTTTAAAAAGAGATGAGGCTTACATTGGTGTTTTAATAGATGATTTAATCACAAAGGGAACAGAAGAGCCTTATAGAATGTTTACATCGAGAGCAGAATATAGAACACTATTGCGTCAAGATAATGCGGATTTAAGATTAACACCTAAAGGTTTTGAACTTGGTTTAGCTTCAGAAAAGCGTTTAAAACGCATGGAAGAAAAACACCAAGCGGCAGAAAAATTTGTAAACTTTTTTGAATCACAAAGTGTAAAACCAGAAGAGATAAACCCTATTTTGGAAAACAAAAATTCATCAGCTGTAAAGCAATCTGGGAAGTTGTTTAAAGTATTTGCAAGGCCTAATATTGAGATGGATGATGTTAGGAAAGTAAAAAGTGTTGAAGCTTACATTCAAGAGAATAATTTGGACAGGGAAGTTGTTGAGCAAGCAGAAATTCAAGTTAAATATGCAGGATATATTGCTAAGGAAAAAAACAATGCTGATAAGTTAAGCAGGCTAGAATATGTAAAGATACCTGAGCATTTTGACTACTCTCAGATTAAGTCTATGAGTTATGAAGCTCGTGAAAAGTTGAAAAAAATCCAACCAACTACGGTATCTCAAGCGTCAAGAATAAGTGGAGTGTCGCCTAATGATATTTCTGTTTTATTGGTGTATATGGGTAGATAATTTTTAACGTTCCACGTGGAACATAGTGTTTTAATTTTCTTTTATTGTCATTCTGAATTTGTTTCAGAATCTATTTCAAATGGATAAAAAATCTATTTTTTTAAAAGTAAAAGACCACTCCGTTTCAGGAGAGGAATTTGAATTAATCCCAAATTCAGAATATGGTTTTCTTGAAACTACTCCACAACCATCTTCAAATAAATTACCAGAATACTATAAAAGTGAAGACTACATTTCGCATACAGATTCTAAAAGAAATCTATTCGAAAAAGTATATCATTTAGTAAGAAGTATTTCTCTTAAAAAGAAATTAAGTTTAATTAATTCATTTGCACCTCGAGAACCTCAGTATAAAACTTCAGAAGAAAAAAAACTATTAGATGTTGGATGTGGCACAGGTGATTTTTTAGAGATTGCACTACAAAATAATTGGCATATTTTTGGAATAGAACCTAACGAGCAAGCTCGAACAATTGCTAATAAAAAAACTAATAATTCAGTTTATAAAACTGAACAATTATTAAAGTTTGAAGAAAACAGTTTTGATGTCATTACACTTTGGCATGTATTAGAACATTTACCAGATTTAGAAAATCAGATTCAAATTTTTAAAAAGCTTATAAAAACAAATGGTACTTTAATAATTGCAGTACCAAACTATAAAAGTTTCGACGCAAAACATTACAAGCAATTTTGGGCAGCTTACGATGTGCCGAGGCACCTTTGGCATTTTAATAAAAAATCAATTTCAAAATTAGTTTCAAAACAATCTTTTAAAGTTGAAAACGTAAAACCCATGTGGTTTGATTCATTTTATGTGAGCATGCTTTCAGAAAAATATAAATCTAAAAAAATGAATTCAATCAAAGGAATTTGGATTGGATTGGTTTCTAATTTAAAAGCAATAACAACAAAAGAGGCTTCATCTTTAATTTATATAATTAAAAATAGCTAAAACTAATTTTTATTTGTTTTAGTAGGTTCTTAATGGAGTAAATAGACAAATGCTAGTCAATTTCATAAAAACGTCTTATATCGCTTTAAACGTCTTTGTTTTTAATAGATAATAATTATTTAAATTAATATTACCAATAAATTTTTGTTATATGTTAAATTCAAAATAATTCCGCTTTAAATTATCAGTTACTTTATTACATTTGTGCGAAATCTTAAAATAGAAAAATCAAGCACATGAAAAATATAGTTTACGTAGTATTAGCAATGATCGTTTTATCTTCTTGTGAAAAACAAGCAAAAATTGGATATGTAAATAACGGCACGGTTATAAACGATTTTCAAGAAAAGAAAGACCTTGAAGCAAAATTTCAATTAAAAGAAGATGCTTTTAAGAAAAGAGCAGATAGTATTGGTAAAGCCTTTCAGGTTGAAGTACAACAAACTCAAGCTAAGGCCCAAAAATCTTCTCAAAAAAAGGCACAAGAATTAATGGGCGGTTTGCAGCAAAAACAACAACAACTACAGCAACAAATGCAATATGAGCAACAGTTGCTGACTCAATCTTTTCAAACTGAAATAGATTCAGTAATTATTAAAGTAAAAGATTTTGTTAAAGATTACGGCAAGAAAAACGGTTACACTTATATTTTAGGAACAACTGATGCAGCATCAACCGTTATGTACGGGACAGATGAAAATGATTTAACACAAACTATTTTGGATGCTTTAAACGGAACTAAAAAAGAAGCCGACAAAAAAGAATAAAAATAATTTAAACATAAACAACTAAAAGTCAAGTGAATAGCTTGTCTTTTTTTATGCTTAAAAGTTAAACTTTCAACTTGATGCAACCCTTCGTTTTTTGATATGTCAATAGTAGTATCAATCATCAATCAAAAAACGAACAGATCAAATGAAACACATTGTACTAGTTCTGTGCTTATTATTAGGCACAGCAATAACTGCTCAAAATACATACAGTATTAGAGGAACAGTTAAAGATTTAAAAAACGGTGAAACACTATTAGGAGCAACCGTATTTTTAAAAAGCACAACAAATGGTGCAGTTACAAATCCATATGGTTTTTATTCTTTAACAGCTAAAGAGGGAACATATACATTAATAGTTTCTTATATGGGATATGAAGATATATCCAAAGAGATTATTTTAAAAGAAGACCAAATTATTGATTTTGAGCTTACTGAATCATCGCAACAATTAGACGAAGTCGTTATTACAGCAGAAGAACCAGAACGCATTAGTATTAAGAAACCTCAAATGAGTGTCTCTAAATTAAATGCATCAACAATAAAACAGATGCCAGCGGTTTTGGGAGAAGTAGATGTTATTAAATCTATTCAGATGTTGCCAGGAGTTACCAATGGTGGTGAAGGTACACCTGGATTTAATGTTAGAGGAGGCGCAGCAGACCAAAATTTAGTACTACTGGATGAGGCTATTATTTATAACACTTCGCACTTTTTCGGTTTTTTTTCGGTATTTAATAATGATGCCATTAAAGATGTGAAATTGTATAAGGGAGACATTCCTGCTAAATTTGGTGGACGCGTATCTTCAGTATTAGATGTACGCCAAAAAGACGGAAATAGTAAAGCATTTACATTAAGCGGTGGTGTAGGACTTATTTCAAGCAGATTAACAGCAGAAGCACCGTTGTTTAAAGATAAAGGTTCTTTTTTAATTGCTGGACGCTCGTCATACGCACATTTGTTGATGAAAGGCATTGAAGAGGTGAAAGATGATAAAATATCTTTCTACGATTTAAACTTAAAAACGAACTACGAAATCAATAAAAATAACCGCGTTTACCTCTCTGGATATTTTGGTAGGGATATATTCGATTTATCAAATATTATTAAGAATACTTACGGAAATGCATCGGGAAATTTAAGGTGGAATCATGTTTTCAATGACAAACTATTTTCCAATGTATCATTAATTTATAGCAAGTATGATTATCAAATTATATTAGATTTTGTAGAGTTAGATTGGATAGCAGATATCAAAAATTATAATTTGAAGTACGATTTTAAATACTATGTAAATGATAAATTGAATATAGACTTTGGAGTAAGCGGGATACTATATAATTTAAATCCAGGAGAAGTAAAACCAACTTCGGAAACTTCGCCTGTAAACTATTTAAAATTAGAACAAAAACGTGCTTTTGAAAGTGGATTGTACGTAAGTGCAGAACACCAATTAACAGATAAACTCACATTAAATTATGGTTTAAGATATAGTAGGTTTAACAGACTAGGTGGACAAAATATTATGAATTATGTGGACAATATGCCAGTTATTTATAATGATGAATTAGATATTTATGAAGAAGGTGAAGAAACAGGGAACACATTTTTTAAAAAGAACGAAAGCATAGAAACTTTTGATAATCTTGAACCAAGGTTAGGTTTATCCTATCAATTAAATCTTTCATCATCAATAAAAGCAAGCTTTACAAAATCTTCTCAATATTTACATTTATTATCCAACACATCTGCCGTAACACCAGTTGATGTTTGGACACCAAGTGGAAAGTATATTAAACCTCAGCTCTCTACACAATATGCTTTGGGTTTTTATAAAAACTTCAAAAACAGCAAATATTCACTAGAGCTAGAGACGTATTATAAAGCTATAGATAATAGAATTGATTATGTGGATGGCTCAGATTTAATAGGGACAAACACCATTGAAACTGAAATTTTAAACGGAGAGGCTAGAGCTTACGGTTTGGAGGTGTTATTACGAAAAAATAAAGGACGTTTTACAGGTTGGTTCGCCTACACACTTGCCAAATCTGAACAACGAACTTTAGGTAGTATTGCTGGTGGACCAGGTATAAATGGCGGTAAATGGTATAATACAGCTTATGATAGAACGCATGATATATCTGTTACTGGAGTTTATAAACTTAATGACAGATGGAATTTTAGTGCCAATGCCGTATTCCAAACAGGAAGACCAGTAACCTATCCAGACGGACAATATGAATATGAAGGCTTATCAATTGCTAGCTTTTCTGATAGAAATGCAAGTAGATTACCAGCTTATCACAGGTTAGATCTTTCAGCAACATATAATCCAAAAAAGAATCTTAATAGAAAATGGCAAGGCGAATGGGTTTTTGGAATCTATAACGCTTATAATCGTAAAAATGCAGCATCAATTTCGTTCCGTCAAAATGATGATACAGGCGTTAATGAAGCTTCTAGAACAGCCATTTTTGGTCTCATTCCTTCAATCACTTATAACTTTAAATTTTAGTATCATGAAAATATATATAAAATCATTTTTAATACTATTGTGCATCGGCATCACATCTTGCGAAGATGTTATAGATGTAGAGGTACCAACTTCAAAACCTAGATTAGTCATTGAAGCCTCTTTAGATTGGCAAAAAGGCACATCTGGAAATAACCAAATTATAAAATTAAGTACTTCAAAACCATATTTTGAAAACACTATAAATAATAGTGTATCTGGAGCCTTGGTGAAAGTTACTAATAATAACAGCAATGCAGAATATGTGTTTGTAGACCAAAATGATGGTACCTATACTGTTAATAATTTTGTGCCAGTAATTAATAACAATTACACTTTAGAGGTTGTATATAACAATGAAACTTATAATGCTACAGAAACATTTAAGTCTGTTTCGCCAATAAAAAGAGTAGAACAATCTTTGGAAGGTGGTTTTGATGAAGACGTTTTAGATGTTTCAATTTTTTGGGATGACCCAGTTGATGAAGAGAACTTTTATTTAATAAAATTTATAGAGCAAGGAGATTTAATACCCATATTTGGAGATTCTTCTGATGAGTTTGTAAACGGAAATGAGCTAGATGCTCTCTTTGAAGCAGAAAAAGACGATGCTGATGACCAAGCAGAATATAACCCTGGAGATGTTGTAGAATTTACATTGTATGGTGTTTCAAAACGTTACAATAATTATATGAGTATGTTAATAGAGCAGTATGATAGTGCAGGCGATCCATTTAGTCCAGTCCCATCAAAATTAAAAGGCAATTGCATTAATATAGATTCACCTGAGGATTATGCTTTCGGATACTTTAGGCTTTCAGAATTTGATACCGTAACCTATACATTTCAATAAAAACAATCATTTAAAAAACATAACATCATGAAAACAATTCATCTATTTTACCTAATTATTGCGCTTGGTTTAATTCTCACGTCATGTTCTATAGAATCGATAAAAGCATCAGCAGATATTGTAACTGAAGAACGTGTTTTATCAGACTTTAATGAGGTTGATGTGTCAAGCGATATTGAACTTATAATCAAACAAGGCTCTGTTCAATCCGTTAAAGTAACAACCAGTGATAACATTCAAAGAAAAGTAACAACTATAGTTAGTGGAGGAAAACTAACAGCAAGAGTAAAAGGGTCTATTAGAAGGTTAAATATTTTACGATTAGAAATCACCATACCTACCATTACCCGATTAGAGCTTTCAGCAGATAGCTTCGGAACACTTTCAGGTTTTGAAAATTTAGACACTTTTAGATTAAAAGTATCTAGCGATTCGTTTATAATCTTACAATCGGGTTCATCAAACAGTATGGATATTGATGCTAGTAGCGATGCGAGAATCGAAGGTTTTAATTTTGAAACAAAAGCATGCCATGTAAATAGTTCTTCAGATGCTAGTGTATCAATAACTTGTTTAGAGGCTTTGTCTGGTTCTGTGAGTAGCGATGCTGTTTTGTTTTATAAAGGCAATCCAACAGTAAATGTATCAACAAGTAGTGATGGTTCTGTAATTAATTCAAATTAAATTTGCTCCACATGCAACCTTTAAAGGTTTCTATTGTCTTTTAATAATAGGAACTCATTCGATAATTAGATTACAACCAAAAAAACGTAGTGACCAACCAAGTACTATTTACACATAAAGACCTTGTTGAGAGGAGTAAATTGGGCGACCGTAAAACGCAATACAAACTGTATTCACTATACGTAAACGCTATGTTTAATGTGAGTGTTAGGATGGTTAAATCTAAAGAAGATGCAGAAGATATTTTACAAGAAAGCTTTATTGATGCTTTTAAAAACTTAGAGAGTTTTAGATACGAAAGTACTTTTGGTTCTTGGTTAAAACGTATTGTGATTAACAAAAGTATTAATCATTTAAAATTAAAAAGAATACCATTAATAGCATTTGAGGAACATGAAAATTGGATTCCCGAACAGGAAGATGAACAGGTTAAAGAACAAGACTTAGATATAAGTAGTATAAAATTAGCCATAGCGCAGCTTCCCGATGGGTATCAAACCATTATCAATTTATATTTAATTGAAGGGTACGATCATGTTGAGATAGGTGAAATTTTAGGAATTAGCACGTCCACATCAAAATCTCAATATCATAGAGCAAAAAAGAAATTAATAGCATTAATGAATTGAACATGAAGGATGAATTAAGAAAATATACAGCTAAACACGAAGGTAAGTTTGACGATTACGATTTAGATGAAGTAGACAAACTAAGACTTTGGAGTGATATTGTTTCAGAATTACCAGAAGCACCTAAAAAGGTCATTCCATTATGGAGTAAACCAGCCTTTAGAGTGGCGGCAAGTGTTTTGCTTTTGTTAGGTTGTACATTGTTCTTTTATATTTCAGGGCATATAAATACAGAGCATCAAATAGCTAATGAAGAATTATACGAGATTGACAACCATTATAAGTTATTAGTAAATAATCAAATAGATTTAATAAAGAACAACGCAAACTTATCTAAAGAAGATCAAGATGATTTCTTATCACTAATAGATGATTTAGATAACGAATATAAAAAACTAAAAGAGGAACTTAAATTAGGCATCAACAACGAAAAAATTATTGAAGCCATAATTAGCAATTATAGAAAAAAGATACAATTAATGGAGGATTTGCTAAAACGATCTTATCCAATTAAAACCGACTTTGAAGATGAAGCAATTATTTTATAAAAATATACTTTACGGTGCAATTATGTTGCTTTCACTTAGTGTGTTTGGGCAAAGTAAAGCGACCAAAGAAACAAGGAAAACGTTTCCTTTATCGGATAACGGTGCGCTCTATTTGAATAATAAATATGGAGATGTTTTTATCAATGGATGGGATAAAGATTCTATCCAAATATTAGTAAATATTGAAGTAAAAGGCAAAAATTTTGATAAAGCGAAAGCACTATTAAACAGAATTACATCTAATATTGTAAACACAAAAAAGCAGGTGATTGTTAAGTCGGAAATTGGCGAAAGGGAATCCTCATTTTTCAATAAATACTTCAATAAAATAGATCCTTTTAAAAGCGAAAAAGCAAACACTAATATTAATTATACCGTTTACCTTCCTAGGTATGCCGAAGTAGAAGTATTTAATAAATACGGAGACATTATTATATCTGGATGGAATGGAAAACTAATTGCTGATGTAGAACATGGCGATTTAAGAATTACAGATAGCATTACAAATTCTAAATTATCAGTAAGGTATGGAAAACTAAGAGCAAACAGTTTACACGAAACGAATATTAATACTAAAGATGCCACAGTATTTTTTGATTATGCTAAAATTTTAAAATTAGAATCTGATGGTTCTGAAATTAATATTGAAAAGGTTAATGAATTGGATATTGATTCTAATAAAGACGATTTAGAAATTAACACAATAAACAATGTTTTTGGTAAAGTAAAATATTCTAAAGTGGTGTTTAATACCGTTACAAGCAAAGTAAATTTAAATTTAAATTTAGCCGAATTACGTATCTTAAAATTAGATACAGAATCGCCAGTGGTTAATGTGCAACAAAAGTCTTCAGAAGTATACATTAATATTTCAGGAACCAGTTTTAATTTCGGAGCAGAACTGGAGCAAGGTGTGTTAAGAATACCAAAAACGATGTATAGTATAACAAGCAAAGTCTTGGACGAAAAGAATAAAATAAGACAAATACGAGCTATTTACGGTAAAAAGAATAAAGGTATTTTTGATATAACAGGTTATAAAGGCATCATCATTTTTAAAGAACTCTAAACAATAAATTCATGAAAAGAATAATTACTATAATTTTTGTTTTGATAGTGACAAATTCACTTTCAGCACAAAAGAAAGAACAAGGAGATTATATACAATTTGATGATCGAAAAAACACAGTTCATGGTGTTTATATTGGCTTAACACAGCATGTAGGTAAACTAGAAAATGAATGGGCAAGTTTTACTAGCCTAAAATTAGCTTATGTAGCTAATCGAAAATTAGAGATAGGCTTTGTAGGGACTTTCTTTTTCAGCGAAGTTCCTAATAAAATGGGCATTTACAGAGGTGATGAAGCTTTATTGATTGGAAGCTACGGAGGGTTACATTTAGAACCTATTTTGTTTGGCAATAAGTTTATAAGCGTATCTTTTCCTGTATTAATTGGTGGAGGTGCTATCACTTTATTAGAAGAAAGAGAACAGGGTGGTTATGAGTTTACCTCGGATGAATACGAAAATGGTAAATTCGATTTCGATCATTTCTTTATAATAGAACCAGGTGTGAATTTATTGTATAATATTTCGCGATTTGTACAAATTGAAACAGGAATTAAGTATCGTTTTTCCGAAAAATATAACGTCCCATTTTATGGAAAAGGAGATATGAGCGGGTTTTCAGCTGGATTGGGAATCAAAATAGGAATATTTAATATGGGACGTAAAAAGAAAGTAAAGGACGATTTTAATTAATCTGCCTTTTTATGCAATAACCGCGTCAATTTAATTGACAAGTCCGTCAAAATTATTTTAGAATTTCCGTTGCGCTCAATATGGTAAATAGCATCTTGAAGTTCGTTACTAATATCCATAATATTATTTCCATGCACAAAAGGCGCAAAATTCTCAAGTTTAAATTTTTCAGTTTTTGGCTCTAAAAAAACAAGATCAGTAGCGTTATAATTTAATAGTAAAGCTTGACGGAAAAAATCTAAACAAAAATTTAAAAATTGCTTTTGGGTTTCACGTCCTGTTTTTGCAATATCCTCGCTCCACGAAATTAAATCGTGAATTGCCGCTTTATTGCCTTTAGCTTTAAAAGCACTTCTAATCCAGAAAATAAACCAAGTTTCAAACTGAATGTCTTCAGAATCTTGATAAACCAAATCACAAGCTTTGTTATAATTACCGTTAGATTGATGAGCAATTTTTGTTGCTACAGAAACCTCTAAACTGTAATTTTTAATTAAAGCTTCTTTTACTACATCTTCAGCTAAAGGCGGAAAATGTAATATTTGGCAACGCGATCTAATTGTATTTATAATTTGCTCCTCATCTTCAGCAATTAACAAAAAAATAGTTTTATTTGGCGGCTCTTCAATCAGCTTTAAAAGTTTGTTAGCACAAGCTGTATTCATTTTTTCAGCCATCCAAATCAACATTACTTTATAACCGCCTTCGTAAGCTTTTAGTGTAAGTGATTTTACAATTTCATGCGCTTCATCAACTCCAATTTGCCCTTGTTTATTATCAACACCCAGAAGTTTATACCAGTCAAATAGGTTACCGTATGGTTGGTCTTTTAAAAGTTGCCTCCATTCCTCTAAATAAAAACTAGAAACCGGTTTGCTTTTCACTTTATCGCTTGTCGTAACCGGAAAAGCAAAATGTAAATCGGGATGCGAAAAGTTTTTAAACTTTAGGTTACAAGCATCATTTCCTGTATTATTTTCACCATCAGAATTTGAACATAAAACATACTGTGCGTAAGCAATTGCCATAGGTAAAGTACCAGAACCTTCGTTACCAACAAACAATTGTGCATGTGGTATTCTGCCATTATTAACACTTTGCGTTAAATGGTTTTTAATATGTTCTTGTCCTAAAATATCTTCAAAAAGCATAAAACAAACCTACATAATTTTTTACTAATAAATAAAGTGGGAATATTAAAAAATGAGGGACTTAAAATAGCACTTTTATAAGTATTGAAATATTCTTTATTAGCTATATCGTTTTCGTAAAAAAAGTCATTTTTTACCTGTTCATAATTGGTTACATTTGTGATTCAAATAACTAAAAAACAAAAACATATATATAATGAAACATTCATAACTTAAAGATTCAATGATAATAAAATGATGATATGAATGTTACATTTGACAAATAATTAAAAATAAAAAGATAACAAATGAAAACGCTTAACGATTTTAATTTCGACAATAAAAAAGCATTAATCCGTGTAGATTTTAATGTGCCTTTAAACGAAAACTTTGAAGTTACAGATGCCACAAGAATAGTATCTGCAAAACCAACAATCATTAAAATTTTAGAAGATGGAGGTAGCTGTATTTTAATGTCGCATTTAGGTCGCCCGAAAGGATTTCAAGACGAATTTTCATTAAAGCATATTGCAGCTAAAGTTGAAGATGTTTTAGGTGTCGACGTTAAATTTGTAGCAGATTGTATTGGTGCAGAAGTAGAAGCTGCTGCAGCAAACTTAGAGCCTGGTCAAATTTTATTGTTAGAAAACTTACGGTATTACAAAGAAGAAACCGCAGGCGATGTTGCGTTTGCCGAAAAATTATCAAAGTTAGGTGATATTTATGTAAATGATGCTTTTGGTACGGCACACCGTGCGCATGCTTCAACAACTATTGTAGCACAGTTTTTTGAAGGTAAAAAATGCTTTGGTAATTTATTAGCTCAAGAAATTGAAAGCATTAAAAAAGTTATGGAAACAGGCGAAAAGCCAGTTTTAGCAATACTTGGTGGTGCTAAAGTATCTTCAAAAATTACCATTATTGAAAATATTCTTGATAAAGTAGACCATTTAATTATTGGTGGTGGTATGGCATTTACCTTTGTAAAAGCTCAAGGTGGAAAAATTGGAAACTCAATTTGTGAAGATGATAAAATGCCTTTAGCCTTAGAGATTTTAAAGCAAGCTAAAGCTAAAAGTGTTCAAGTTCATATACCTGTAGATACCATTGCTGCAGACGATTTTAGCAACGATGCCAATACGCAAACTGTTGATATTAATGAAATCCCTGATGGATGGGAAGGGGTTGATGCTGGACCAAAATCCAGAGCACAATTTCATAAAGTTGTAATGGGTTCTAAAACTATTCTTTGGAATGGCCCTCTTGGTGTTTTCGAAATGGAAAGTTTTGCTGGCGGAACTATAGAATTAGGAAATTCCATTGCAGAAGCCACTAAAAATGGAGCGTTCTCACTAGTTGGTGGTGGCGATTCTGTGGCAGCTGTAAAACAATTTGGTTTTGAAGATAAAGTAAGTTACGTAAGTACTGGTGGTGGCGCGATGCTTGAAAGTTTAGAGGGAAAAACATTACCTGGAATTGCTGCTATTTTAGAATAAACTAAATTAAGTTTTCAAATTACATTAAAAAATACGATTTTAGCCATACTGTCGTTCAATAACCAACGGAATAGATTTTATGGCTTTTCGATTTTTTATAGTATACTTGTTTTTAGGTTTTGGAACTTGTTTTTCGCAAATACAAGACTCTACATTGTCTCAAAAACAACAGGTTAAAGATTCTATAATAGATGGAAAAGATCTTACTGTAAAAAAAATTGAAGCCGTAAAAGATAGTGCCTCAATTAAAAAATTAGAAGATCTCGAGTTTGCCGCAAAATTAGATGAAAAATGGCTTGAAGAACTGTACAGTAATAATCTATTCGACACCATTTATAAATCGGTTACAGAGCTTACTTATGAGCCTGTCGATTACCCAGAATTACACACCGACACATTAAAAAGACGATTAAAAGAGCTTGATGCCAGAACACCTTTTAATGTAGAATACAATCCAGCTTTAGAAAGTGTTATAAAGTCGTATTTAAAACGTCGTAGAAAACATTTACAAAAGTTGATGACGTTGAGTGCTTTTTATTTCCCCATGTTCGAGGAGGAATTAGACAAACATGATATTCCGTTAGAAATAAAATATTTAGCCATAGTTGAGTCTGCTTTAAAACCACGAGCAAAATCTAGAGTGGGTGCAACGGGTTTATGGCAGTTTATGTTTGGCACAGGTAAAGAACACGGATTGGATGTAAGCAGTTATGTCGATGAACGTAGCGATCCCATAAAATCTACCAAAGCAGCAGCAGAGTATTTAACACGATTATATAAAATTTTTGGCGATTGGGACTTAGCTTTGGCAGCATACAATTCAGGACCAGGAAATGTAACAAAAGCTATTAGACGTTCTGGCGGATACCAAAACTACTGGAATATAAGGCATAATTTACCACGAGAAACCGCAGGCTATTTACCAGCATTTTTAGCGAATATGTATATTTTTGAATATGCTGAAGCACACGGTTTTAAAAAACTTAAACCAGAATTTGCATTAATTGAAACCGATACCGTTAGAGTAAAACATATGATAACACTCGATCAGGTTTCAGAGGTCACAGGAACACCTATCGAACAGCTTCAGTTTTTAAACCCTTCATACAAATTAGATATTATTCCTTTTATAGAAAAAGAAAACTATGCGTTGCGATTACCACGAGATGTGGTTGGCAGTTTTGTAAATAACGAAGAAAAAATTTATGCTTTTGTAAAAGAAGAGTTTGCAAAACGCGAAAAACCATTACCACAATTTTTTAATGCTAACGATAAAATACGCTATCGAGTTAGATCTGGTGATTATTTAGGAAAAATAGCCAGAAAATATGGTGTTAGAGTAAGTCAAATAAAGCAATGGAATGGATTAAGAAGTAACAATTTAAAAATTGGGCAACGATTAACAATTTATCCTCGAAAACCTTATGTAGCAAGTTCATCTTCAACCAAAAAGGTTGCAAAAACAAAGCCTATTTCAGGAAATGTAACTACCTATACTGTAAAAAGTGGAGACTCACTTTGGAGTATTTCTCAAAAATTTCCTGGAGTTTCTGTTCAAAATATTAAAGATTGGAACGATATTAGTGGTAATAAATTAAAACCAGGAATGAAGCTTAAAATATCGAAAGGGTAATTCCTATTAACCAAAACTTAATTATGCGTAATTTTCTTTTAACAGCATTAGCAATTGCACTACTAGTCTCTTGCGGCGACAAAAAATCTTCGAACGACAGAATACTTTTCGATTCGTCTGGAAATGTAAATCATATATCTGTTGTAGTAAGTAATGAACTATGGAATGGTAGCGTTGGCGAAGCCATTAGAGGCGTACTTACCACTCCAATTTATGGGTTGCCACAAGACGAGCCCATGTTTAGTATAAACCAAATACCAACTAAGGTGTTTTCTGATTTTATCACAAGAAACAGAACGATTTTAAAAATAGAATTAGGTAAAGAATCAGGATTTAAAGTTGCTGAAAACGTATACGCACAACCACAAAAAGTAATTGTTGTTTCTGGAAAAACAAAAGACGATGTTATAGGTTTACTTAAAGAGAACTCAGAAAAAATATTAGAGGAATTTAAAAACGAAGAGCTAAAGGAGCAGCAACGTCGTATTGGTAAGTCGCTTTATAATGCTGATATTATTCAGGAACGTTTAGGCTTAAATATTAAATTTCAAACAGCGTATAGAATTGTAAAAACAACTGCCACAAAAGAGGACAAGTTTTTTTGGATAAAAAAAGAGTTTAAAGCAAGCTCAAATTTTTCAGGAGATTTGAATATACTATTATACCAAGTACCTTTAAGTGCTATCAATAGGGATTCAACTATTGTAAGTCAAGTTATTAAAATGAGAGACTCCATAGGCAAAAAATTTATTCAAGGCGCTATTGAAGGGTCTTATATGGCAACTGAGGACGCTTACACACCATTTAATTCAGAAACTATTTTAGATAATAAACCAGCTTTAGAAACTAGAGGACTTTGGGATTTAAAAGAAGGCGCAATTATGGCAGGACCTTTTATAAATTACGCTATTGAAGATAAAATTAATAATAGGTGGGTTATTGCAGAAGGTTTTGTTTTTGCACCATCGGTAGAAAAAAGAGATTATATGTTCGAGTTAGAAGCTATAATTAAATCTATTAAGATAAATTAGATGTTTACGCTATTGCGAAGAATTTTTTATTAGCTTCTGTAACGATGATTCTATTTAAAATTTTGATATAAAAAAACAGCACATTGTGCTGTTTTTTTATATCAAAAAATATGACTATTCTTTTTTATTGTCTTTTTTATCTTCTTCTTTACTAGCGTCTTTAAATTCTTTAATGCCGCTACCCAATCCTCTCATTAATTCTGGTATTTTTTTACCTCCAAATAATAATAAAACAATAACAACAATTAATGCTATTTGCCAAGGACCGATTGCTAATGGTAATATATATAAACTCATAACTTTTAAATTTAAAGATTTAAATAGCAAAGTTAATAATTAAAGTTTAATAATGGCGTTTTAAGCATAACTTTAGCATAAAGAGAAACACCTCTTGCAATAATTTTATATATTTTTGTTTTTAACATGGAGGATAAAAAAAAAGAACCAAAAAAGATAAAACGAAAACTTCTTGACAAGTATCGATTAGTTATCTTAAATGAAAACACGTTTGAAGAACGTTTATCTTTTAAATTAACACGGCTAAACGTTTTTGTATTAGCATCAATATCTATTATTCTTTTAATAAGTGCGACTTACGCATTAATAGCTTTTACGCCACTTAGAGAGTATATTCCTGGGTATTCTTCAACAGCTTTAAAAAAGAAAGCCATAGAACTTAACTATAAAACCGATTCGTTACAACAAGTTATTTCTATGAATGAGTTGTACTATGCTTCAATTAAAAAAGTATTACAAGGTGATGTTAGCGCAACAGAATTTAATAAAGATTCTATAATAGAAGCGGTTAAACTTGAAGTAGGAGAAGTAGATTTAAATCCAAACTTAGAAGATTCTTTATTACGTCAAAAAGTTGATAAAGAAGATAAATATAATTTATTTGAATCGGCTACATCGGCAGCAAATTTTGTATTGTTTCCTCCAGTAAACGGTACTATAAGTGAAGACTATAATCTTAAAAAAAAGCATTATGCCGTAGACATTGTGGTAGCTAAAGATGCACCAGTTAAAGCCACTGCAGATGGTATTGTGATTTTTGCAGAATGGACACCAAGCACGGGACATGTTATAATTATTGAGCATAGTTACGGTTTAATTTCTGTTTACAAACACAATGGTGCTTTAACAAAAGCACAAGGCGATTTAGTAAAAGCTGGCGAAGTTATTGCCACTGCGGGTAATTCTGGAGAGCTTTCAACAGGACCACATTTGCATTTCGAGCTTTGGAACGACGGCTATCCAATTAATCCAACAAATTTTATAGACTTTAAATAAATGCTATCATTAAAACCTGCCATTGCTAAATCTTTAGCAAAACGTGTTTATAAGAATATTAAAAAATGGGCAAATAAGCCTATTGAAACACAAGAAAAAGTATTTCAAGATTTAATAAGTAAAGCAGCCGTGACCGCTTTTGGTAAAGATCATGACTTTATAAGTATAAATAATTATTCAGACTTTGTAAAACACGTTCCAGTTAGAGATTATGAAGGTCTTAAATCTTATGTTGAAAGAGTGGTTGCAGGCGAAGAAAATATACTTTGGATAGGCAAACCACTTTATTTTGCAAAAACATCGGGAACAACGTCGGGTTCTAAATACATTCCTATCACAAAAGAAAGTATGCCAACTCATGTTGAGGCTGCTAGAAATGCTATTTTATTATACATTCACGAAACTGGCAATGCTAAATTTGTTGATGGCAAAATGATTTTTTTACAAGGAAGCCCAGTTTTAAAAGAACAAAATGGCATTCAATTAGGACGGCTTTCAGGTATTGTAGCGCATTATGTGCCAAAATATCTTCAAAAAAACAGGATGCCTTCTTTTAAAACAAATTGTATTGAAGATTGGGAAACAAAAGTAGATGCCATTGTTGAAGAAACAGTGCGGGAAGATATGACGGTTATTTCTGGAATCCCTTCGTGGGTGCAAATGTATTTTGAAAAATTGCAGCAGAAAACAGGAAAACAGGTTGGTGACATTTTTAAGAATTTCAATCTTTTTATTTTTGGTGGTGTTAATTACGAACCTTACCGAGCTAAATTCGAAAACCTTATTGGTAGAAAAGTTGATAGTATTGAATTGTATCCTGCCAGTGAAGGTTTTTTTGCATTCCAAGATAAACAGAACGAGAAAGGCATGTTGCTTCAATTAAATTCGGGTATTTTTTACGAGTTTATAAAAGCCGATGAATTTTTTAATGACAACCCAAAACGTATCACTATTGCCGATGTTGAAGTGGGTATAAATTATGTGATGATAATTTCAACAAACGCTGGTCTTTGGGCATATAATATTGGCGATACGGTTGAATTTACATCAACTAACCCATATCGTGTAATTGTTTCAGGTAGAATAAAACATTTTATTTCGGCTTTTGGCGAGCATGTTATTGGAAAAGAAGTTGAGCAAGCCATGCGAGACGCTACTTTAAATACTCAAGTTAGAGTTTCAGAGTTTACCGTTGCTCCACAAATAAATCCAAATGAAGGATTGCCATACCACGAATGGTTTGTAGAGTTTGAAAACGAACCAGAAAACCTTTCCGCTTTAGCGAAAAAAATAGACGAATCGCTTCAAAAACAGAATAGTTATTATTTCGATTTAATAGAAGGTAAAGTGTTGCAACCGCTTAAAATTACTAAGGTTAAAAAAGACGGATTTCAAAAGTATATGAAATCTGTCGGGAAATTAGGCGGACAAAACAAAATACCACGTTTATCAAACGATAGAAAGATTGTTGAGGGTTTTTCGTAATCTAATTAAGGCAAATAGTATTATCTTTGCAAGAATTAAAAATGTATGAGTAAAAAGAAACATCACGAAAGAACGAGAGCCCAAGAAAGCTCGAATGCTATTGAGAGAATGTACATTACTATGCGCCATTTGTTTAACCGAGGGTTTTATAAGCCTATGGGGGTTTCTGGAGAAACGTTAAGGCAATCATTATTATTATTGCGTCCAGAAATTTATGGTTCTATTGGTGATGAAAAAGCAGAACTAGAAGGCTTACTTTATGTTATTGATAGATTGCCAATTGGGATAGAAGAATGTACTTTTATTAATTTGACTAGTGATGAAGGATATTCAGATTCTCATTTCAAATCCATTATTCCTCCAAAAAGGCGTCGTAATTGTTACCGAATTGATGAGGAGCAAATGAATATTGAGATAACCAGAGGACGCTCAGAAATCTATGATATTTTAACGCACCTTACTTTTCTTTTTGTAGAGTCTCATAAAATAAGTAATCGTGTTTTAATTAACGATACAGGATCTACAACAAGAGATTGGGTTAAGTTAGAAAAAGCAGTTTTATCAACAAAAAAACTAACACAACCCGAGCGAGAAATTGCTATTACACATACCGCTAATATTTTAGGACGTACTTTTAGCGAATTAAGTACTGTGTATTCTAAATTTGCAACAACTACACAACCAGAGCGTTTATTACATATAGTATATTGGCTAGGTAAATTAGCCATTGAAGAGCAAATAAATAATAATAAACGTACAGTTACTTTTAGCCCCGTACTTAGAGAGCGCCTTGGACATCACATTCATGGTGAAATTTGGGCGAATACTATAAAAGAAGCACTACATAAAAACGATTTATTAGAAAGACCAATACATATTATAAGTGCAAATATGCATAGTGTTATGAATACACTTTTTGCTCCAAATGCATTGAAGTCTAAAAAAGGTGTTTTCGAGGTTTATGAGTCTTTAAGCCAAAAAGAAAGTGAAAATCTTCGAAATAAGGTAACTAAAGAAGCGTTACTTCGAGGTATGATTTATATTGAAGATACATCTGGGGCTAATATAGATGTTCAAATTTTTGATACTGATAAAATAGATGTTTCTAAAATTGATATAAAGACAGACGAAACAATTTTAAAAGATAAAAAACCAGTAATTTTTGTAATGGACTATGCTTTTGGAGAGCAAGCTTATGAAACTATTGATGAATTATTAAAACCCTATAAAGTAAAAGGAAAGAATATTCATTTGAATGTAGAATCTATTTCTATAATGGGTAAAGCAGGAATTTTAGAAGGAGGTAAGGGAGATATTATGATTCCAACTGCGCATATTTTTGAAGGAACAGCGGACAATTATCCTTTTAAAAATGAGCTTAAAAAAGAAGATTTTGAATGCCAAGGTGTTAATGTTTACGAAGGCTCAATGATTACGGTTTTAGGTACATCGCTACAAAATAAAGACATTTTAAAATTCTTTTACAATTCCACATGGCGTGTTATAGGTTTAGAAATGGAAGGTGCACATTACCAAAAAGCTATTCAAGCGGCATCAAAAGTTAGAAATAGTATAAGCCCAAATGTAAAAGTACGCTATGCCTATTATGCCAGTGATAACCCTTTAGAAACTGGAAGCACATTAGCATCTGGCGGATTAGGTACTTCTGGTGTAAAACCCACTTATTTAATTACAAGAAAAATATTAGAACAACTATTTAATTAACATCATAAAATTATGAGTAAAGATTTGCCACAACCACAACCTAATCAGTCTGAAGAAGTCGATTTAGGACAGTTATTCAAGCTTATAGGAAATGCTTTTGACCGTTTTTTTAAGTTTATTGGAAGCATATTCAATAAACTGTTTTTAGCCTTTGTATGGTGTGTCTTTTTCTTAAAAAAGCATTTTATAAAATTTGTTATTGCTGGAGTGGTTGGAATTGCTCTAGGTTTATTGTTGGAAAAAACATCCGAACCCGTTTATAAATCTTATATAACAGTTAAACAAAATTATGATACTGGTGAAAATCTATACAATGCCATTAGCTATTATAATGATTTAGTGGCACAGGGAGATATAAGCACTTTAGAAAATGTTTTAGGGATGAAACAAGATGAATTATCTTTCATTATAGATTTTGAAATTGAATCGATAATCAGTGAAAATCAAAAGTTAAAGGTGTATGATACATATATAAAAACCCTTGATTCTACTGTTGCTGCAACAATTGATTATGAATCCTTTTTAAGGAATGATAAAGATTATAATCATAAATATCAGCAAATAACTATAAAGGCTAAACAAAGAAATAGTTTTAACGCAGTTTTTAAGAAGATTATAGAAAACATCAATTCAAACGAATACTTTAAAAGGGAGCAAGACAAAGATTTAAAAGAATTGAAAGATCAGGCTTTAGCAATTTCTAAATCATTGATTAAATCTGATACTTTGCTTTCGGTTTATCAAAAAGCAATTATAAAATCGGCTGAAAACAATAACAACTCCCAAGCCAGAATTACAATTGATAATAAAGATACTGGAAGTTCTACAAAAGAGTTTGAGTTGTACTCTAAAGATTTGGAATTAAGAGAAAAACTAGTTGAAATAGAAAGGAATATTGCCGATAAACAACATCTTATTGAAATAACTTCGAGCAAACAAGATAGCGGCTCAATGGATAACGGCAAAGAAATTTTTGGTAAACCACTTAGCATAAAAAGGTATTATGCATTAATTTTAATAACATTAACTTTTTTAATTTTAATAAGCCTAGAGTTCATTAAATTTTTAGGACGTTATAAAGATAAAATATAGATTATGACTATTTTGATTACTGGTGGTGCTGGATTTATAGGGTCAAATTTTATTCCCTATTATTTAAAAAGCAATCAGCATGTTAAAATAGTAAACATAGATAAGCTAACTTATGCTGCCAACATATCTAATTTAGCAGCAGTAGAAAACAACACGAGATACACTTTTGTTAAAGGTGATATTTGTGATAGAGCTTTGGTTGAAAGCTTATTTGTTGAATATGATTTTAACGGCGTTATCCATTTTGCAGCAGAATCGCATGTAGATAATTCAATTAACAAACCAACAGCTTTTGTAAACACTAATATTTTAGGCACTTTTAATTTATTAGATGTAGCAAAAAACCATTGGATGGAAGCTCCAAATTTGCCAAAGGAACAACATAAAAACTCAAGGTTTCATCATATTTCTACTGATGAGGTTTACGGCACTTTAGGAGAACAAGGCTTATTTACAGAAAAAACCCCTTATGCACCAAACAGTCCGTATAGTGCATCAAAAGCATCATCGGATTTTATAGTGCGAAGCTATTTTCATACCTACGGCATGCATGTGGTAACCACAAATTGTTCAAATAATTATGGTCCAAATCAACATGACGAAAAACTTATTCCAACCATAATTAGAAAAGCTCTTTCTGGAGAAAATATTCCTATTTATGGCGATGGAAAAAACATTCGCGATTGGCTATATGTTAAAGATCATTGTAATGGGATAAACTTAGTTTTTAACAAGGGCGTTTCAGGAGAAACTTATAATATTGGTGGAAAAAACGAACGTAATAATTTATATATTGCAAATAGAATTTGTGAGATTTTAGATGATATAAAACCTAAAAACAAGTCGTACAAAAATCAAATTACTTTTGTTACAGACAGACCAGGTCATGATTATAGGTATGCTATTGACGCTACAAAAATTGAAAAAGAATTAGGTTGGCAGGCGCAAGAGAATTTTGAAACAGGAATAATGAAAACCATTAATTGGTATATAAATAAATATTCAAATTAAATTATGAAGGGAATCATTTTAGCCGGAGGCTCGGGCACACGTTTGCATCCACTAACAAAAGTGATTAGTAAACAACTTATGCCTATTTATGATAAACCCATGATTTATTATCCGCTTACTACTTTAATGTCTGCTGGAATAAAAGATATTTTAATTATTTCAACTTCAAAAGACACCCCAAAATTTAAAGAGTTATTGGGCGATGGAAGTGATTATGGATGCAATTTTCAATATGCCATTCAAGAACAACCAAACGGATTAGCCGAAGCTTTTATTATTGGAGAAGACTTTATTGGGAATGATAAAGTGGCTCTTATTTTAGGAGATAATATCTTTCACGGATCTGGATTAAACGAGACTTTACAAGCTAATATTAACCCAAAAGGAGGCGTTATTTTTGCATATCATGTTAACGACCCGAAACGTTATGGCGTTGTTGAATTCGATACCCAAAACAAAGCCATTTTAATAGAAGAAAAACCAATCAACCCTAAATCAAATTTTGCAGTCCCAGGGATATATTTTTATGATAATGCTGTCGTACAAATAGCAAAAACTATTAAACCTAGCCATCGCGGAGAACTAGAAATAACCGATATTAATAAAGCATATTTAAGCAAAGGAGCACTTAATGTACAAATATTAGATAAAGGCACCGCTTGGTTAGACACTGGCACTTTTGCATCGCTTATGCAAGCCTCTCAATTTGTGCAAGTTATTGAAGAGCGACAAGGGCAAAAAATAGGATGTATTGAAGAAGTAGCTTATAAAATGGGATATATTGACAGCGTTCAACTAAATAAACTAGCACAACCATTGCTTAAAAGCGGATACGGCGAATACCTTCAACAATTACTATAAATATGACAGTTGAAGAAACCATTTTAAAAGAATGTTTTGTAGTTACTCCAAATGTAATTAAAGACGAAAGAGGCTATTTTTTCGAAAGTTTTAACAAAGCCAAATTTGAAGCCCAAACAGGAATACTTACTAACTTTATTCAAGATAATCAATCGCAATCTTCAAAAGGTGTTTTAAGAGGATTACATTTTCAAACAGGCAAGTTTTCTCAAGCAAAACTTGTTAGGGTTATTAAAGGGCGAGTTTTAGATGTTTGTGTTGATTTAAGAAAAAAATCACTAACATTCGGGAAACATTTCTCAATAATTCTAGATACTATTGAGCACAAACAACTTTTTATTCCTAAAGGATTTGCACATGGTTTTTTAGTTTTAGAAGATCACACTATTTTTTCTTATAAATGTGATAATTATTATAATAAAGCTTCAGAAAAAGGCATCATCTATAATGATAAAGAACTAAATATTGATTGGAATTTTCCAACGGAAGGTTTAATACTTTCAGAAAAAGACAAAGTACTACCAACATTTGAAGCTTACTTAAATGAATAAACGAGTTTTAGTAACAGGTGCAAATGGTCAATTAGGAAAAACCATTAATGAGTTGTTCTCTAAAAACGAATACAGCCTTGAATTTACCTTTGTCACTAAAGCAGAATTAGACATTACCAAAGAAGCAGATTTAAAACTGTTTTTTAAAAAGAATAAATTTGATTATTGTATAAATTGCGCAGCTTACACCAATGTAGAGCAAGCTGAAAAAATGCCTAAAATAGCTTATAAAGTAAACGCAGAAGGTGTAAAATATTTAGCTGAAGCTTGTAAAGAAACAGACACGGTATTAATTCATATTTCAACAGATTATGTTTTTGATGGCGAGAAAACAGAGCCTTATACAGTCGAAGACAAACCAAACCCTATTAATGAATACGGAAAATCAAAACTATTAGGCGAGCAACATATTCAAGACATTTTAGAGAAGTATTTTATAATAAGAACCTCGTGGTTGTATAGCAAAAAACACGGCAATAATTTTTATAAAACCATTTTTAAAAAAGCAAAAGCAGGTGAAGACCTCTTTGTGACAGATACACAAATAGGATGCCCTACGAACACAGAAAGTTTAGCAAATTATACAATTAATTTAATTATCTATAAACTAGAAGATTACAGAATTAGACACTTTTGTGATGAAAAGATTATGACTTGGTATGATTTTGCTGAACAAACTTTAAAAGAAAACAGGTTATATAATAAAGTAAAACTTGTTAAGGCAAAGAATTATCGTACTTTTGCACGCAGACCCAAGCATAGTGTTTTAACAAATCTACCCAAATGAAAAAGAAAAATTTAATTGTTTTTGGAACAAGACCTGAAGCCATTAAAATGGCGCCATTAGTGAAGGAGTTTTTAAGCCATCAAGATAAATTTGAAACTAAGGTTTGTATAACCGCTCAACATAGAGAAATGTTGGATCAAGTTCTTGATTTTTTTGAAATCACTCCAGATTTCGATTTAGATTTAATGAAACCAAACCAAAACTTATATACGCTTACGGCAGATATAATTACAGGTTTGAAGACTGTTCTAGAAGATTTTAAACCAGATTACGTGTATGTTCATGGGGATACAACTACTACTATGTCTACAAGCATCGCAGCGTTTTATTCAGGAGCCCAAGTGTGTCATGTTGAAGCAGGCCTAAGAACTTTTAATAAACGATCACCTTTTCCAGAAGAAATAAACAGAAGTGTAACAGGAAGTATTTCAGATTTTCACTTTTCACCAACACCTACATCAAAAGCAAATTTGATTAGAGAGAATGTAGATGAAAAGACTATACTAATTACTGGAAATACAGTTATTGATGCGCTTAATTTTAGCACAAACAAAGTTAATTTACCTCAATTTCAAGATGAAGAGATAGATAGCCTAAAAACAATTATAGACTCGTCTAAAAAACTCATATTAGTAACTGGGCATAGAAGAGAAAATCACGGACAAGGCTTTGTTAATATATGCGCTGCTTTAAAGGAATTGGGACAACAACATCAAGATTGCCAAATTATTTATCCTGTGCATTTAAATCCAAATGTTCAAAAACCTGTTTATGAGTTATTGAATGATATTACTAATATCAAATTAATTAATCCATTGTCGTACCCTGCATTTGTTTGGTTAATGAACCAATCCTATTTAATAATTACAGATAGTGGTGGTGTTCAAGAAGAAGCACCAAGCTTAGGAAAACCTGTTTTAGTTATGCGAGATACTACTGAACGCCCTGAAGCAGTTGATGCTGGTACCGTTTTATTAGTAGGAACCAATAGTGAAAAAATAGTAAATGAAACCAATAAGCTATTAAATAATAAAGAATTTTATGATTCAATGAGTATGTTACATAACCCTTACGGGGACGGCACAGCTTGTGAAAAAATAGTTAATTTTATTTCAAACCTTTAAATTATGCATAAAAACCCAGAAGTTGTTATGGTAGGGTTGGGATATATAGGTCTGCCAACAGCAGCGTTAATTGCCCAAAACAAAACTAGTGTTCATGGAGTAGATATTAACCCAAAAGTAGTTGAAACTATTAATGCAGGGAAAATACATATTGTTGAACCAGAATTAGATATAGCAGTAGCAAATGCTGTTAAAGAAGGTTATTTAAAAGCATCAACAACTCCAGTTGAAGCTAATACATATCTTATTGTTGTACCAACTCCTTTTAAAGGAAAAAATGAGCCAGATATCTCTTTTGTTGAAGCTGCAACAAAAGCTGTAATTCCTTTATTAAAGGATGGTGATTTATATATTATTGAATCAACATCTCCAATTGGAACTACAGAAAAAATGATGCGTTTAATATATTCTGAAAGACCCGAACTCGAAAATAAATTACACATAGCTTACTGTCCAGAACGTGTGTTGCCTGGAAATGTGATGTATGAGCTTGTTAATAATGATAGAGTTATTGGAGGTGTAGACGATCAATCTACAAAAAAAGCCATAAAGTTTTACAGCCAATTTATAAAAGGAGATTTACACGAAACAAACGCCAGAACTGCCGAAATGTGTAAGTTAGTTGAAAATTCTTCACGCGATGTTCAGATTGCTTTTGCAAATGAGTTGTCTCTTATATGTGATAAGGCAAATATAAATGTGTGGGAGCTTATCGAATTGGCAAATAAACACCCAAGGGTGAATATATTGCAACCAGGATGTGGTGTTGGTGGTCACTGCATTGCAGTGGACCCATATTTTATTGTATCTGATTACCCTATGGAATCTAAAATTATAGGAAAAGCAAGAGAAATTAACAACTACAAATCTTTTTGGTGTGCCGAAAAGGTACAGACAGCCAAGTTAGAATTTGAATTAAGGCATGGGCGCAAACCCAGTATTGCCTTAATGGGGCTTGCATTTAAACCTAATATTGACGATTTACGAGAATCTCCAGCCAAATACATAGCTCAAAAAGTATTGCAAAATGCTAATAATGAAGCACATTATATTGTCGAGCCTAATATTTCTGAGCATAAGATATTTAAGTTAACAGACTTTAAAAAAGCAGTCGATTTAGCTGATATTATTGTTTTTTTAGTGGCACATGATGAGTTTAAAGACTTAAAGCTTTCTAATGATAAAACAGTATTAGATTTTTGTGGAGTTGTTGATGCTATTAAATAAAGATGTTAAATTTTACTAATTATATTTTAATACTAATATAATGAATGACTTAATTGTTTTGATACAAGCTAGAACCGGGTCAAGTAGGCTTCCAGGTAAAGTATTATTACCATTTTATAAAAGAAAATCAATTTTAGAGATATTAATTAATCAATTAAGAAAAACAAATATAAAATGTGTAGTTTGTACATCAACAAATTATGATGATAACCGAATTATAGAATTAGCAGACAGACTTAAAGTTTCATGGTTTCGAGGAAGTGAGCATAATGTTCTTGAAAGATTTGTTAATGCTGGTAACGAGTTTAAAGCTAAAGGCATAATTAGAATTTGTGCCGATAATCCTTTTTTGAATATTGGATTTTTAAATGAAATGATAGAGACATGGAAAACATCTGAGAGTTTAGATTACTTAAGCTATAAAAATCATAGAAATATACCAGTAATTAAAACTCATTTAGGTCTTTTTGCAGAA
This sequence comes from Wocania ichthyoenteri Th78, assembly GCF_000789235.1. Taxonomy (GTDB): domain Bacteria; phylum Bacteroidota; class Bacteroidia; order Flavobacteriales; family Flavobacteriaceae; genus Wocania_A; species Wocania_A ichthyoenteri. The sequence goes on along the minus strand of NZ_KN525716.1, from coordinate 1,888,114 downwards.
ATTATTTCCTTAGGCGCTATGGAAAGAACATTAAAGCTAACAACTGCAAAAACACATTTAGAGCATGTTACAAATTTTATTTATGAAAATGATCATATTTTTAAAATTAATCTGTTGGATGCACCAGATATTGTTTTTAACGAAGATGAAATAAGATTGACTATAGATAATAACGAAGATTTTATCAATGCTCAAAAAGTTTACACCAAGTTTGTTTTTTTAAATAAAGATATACATGAAACAATAAAATATATAAAAAACTCTCAAGATATTTCACTAGTAATGAAATTGAACATTAAAAAATATAATAAATGACATATATAATTGGAGAAATAGGGCAAAACCATAACGGTTCTGTAGATATTGCAAAATTAATTGTAGATGTGGTATCTAGACCAATTCATGATAAATTATTTGGAAAAGAACTTAAACAGATGAATGCTGTTAAATTAACTAAAAGAGATTTAGCACAAGAGTTATCTGCATCTCAAATGAAAAGACCTTATAATGGAAGCCATTCTTTCGGAAAAACTTACGGAGAGCATCGTGATTTTTTAGAATTAAATGATGAAGAGCATTTTGAAATTTATAAATATTCAAAAGATAAAGGTTTAGATTTTATCGAAACCTTATGCGCTGTGGGCTGCTTGAGCTTGTTGAAATTGTTCACGCCGGATAAATTAAAAGTAGCTTCAAGAGATTTGACGAACCTGCCCTTACTTGGAGCATTAGCGGAAACAAAAATCCCTATGATTATATCTACAGGCATGGCTGGAGAAAGAGAACTAGAAGATGCTATCAATGTTATTACAAAATATAATAGTGATCTATCTATTTTGCACTGTGTTTCAGAATACCCCACTCGATACGAAAATGTAAACTTAAAAACGATTACGTATTTGCAAAAGAAATATCCAAAATATAAAATTGGATATTCTGATCACACAATAGGAATAGCGACTCCAATAGCAGCAGTTGCCATGGGAGCTAAAATAATAGAGAAACATATTACACTTGATAGACAGATGAAAGGAACCGATCAAGCTGGTTCACTTGCCATAGACGGAATATATAGAATGATGAGAGATATTAGGAATCTTGATCAATCAATGGGGGAGGAAAAAATATGTATCGAGGAATCAGTAAGTATTGCACGTGAAAAACTAGAACGATCTATAGCCACATTAAAACCATTAGAGGCAGGGCATATTATAACTGAAGATGACATTCATTTATTAAGTCCCGGAGATGGTTTTAAATGGATGGACAAACATCAAGTATTAGGAAAAAAACTAATAAAAACATTACCCAAGGACGAAATAATTTATATAAATAATCTTAAGTAAGATGATGTTACCTAAACTAATATTGACAGATATTGATGGAGTATGGACTGATGGTGGAATGTATTACTCTAATGATGGAATAGAATTTAAAAAATTCAACACATCGGATAGTGCAGGCGTTTTGTTTTGCCATATTTTAGGGATTAAGGTTGGAATCGTTACTGGTGAGAATTCTGAAGCAGTTAAAAAGAGGGCAGAGAAATTGAAGATTGAACATGTTTTTGTAGGAGTTAAGAACAAAAAAAAAGTGGTTGAAACTCTCCTAAGTAATTTAGGCTTAAACTGGAATGATGTAGCCTATATTGGCGACGATTTAAACGATATTGAAGTTTTACAAAAAGCAAGAATAAGTGCTACCCCTCAAGATGCTCCAGACTATATAAAGAAATATGCTAAAGTTATACTTTCCAAGAATGGAGGAGATGGTGTTTTTAGAGAGTTTGTAGAGCTCATTATTGAAAAGGAAAACACGGAAAAAGCAATAGAAGATTATTTAAAAAACCTTAAGTCATTTTCTCAATAATGAAGATTTTTTATTATGATGTTTGGACCCATGGAACAAGGTGCTTTGTTCCATTTGATAAGGAATTGAAAAGATTAGGACATGAAACAGTTCTAATTCATACAGGTTCTTATAAAGAGAACACTCCTAAAGAGGAAGTTGTAAATGGTATTTTATGTAGAGATATTAGTTATTACAATACCCGGTTTATTTATAAAGTATTAAAACGAGAAAAACCAGATGTTCTAGTTTCGTTGAATACAAAATATATTTGGGATAGAGCAAATGTTATGGCTTGCAGAAAGTTAGGTATAAAAACAGTATTTTTAATGCATGGGGATTTTCCTCTAGGAGACTACTTAAAAGATGCTATAGAAGCATTCAAACCTAAAAGTAAGTTCTCAAATAAAAAGAACAAAGCTTTTTTATATTTAAGCAAAATAATTCCAAATTATTTTTATTCAGTTTTGAATAAAAAACCACTTTTTCTTTTAAATATTAAGTTATGGAAGATTGTTTTCTCTTATCTAAGAGATCAATACCAAGCTATGATGCAACCAATTTATACTGAAGACCTGTTAAATGATTATTGTCTTGTATATTCAAAAAAATATGAGGAGTATTATAAAGAAGTAGTAAATTATCCAAAAGACAGAATAATAGTTGTTGGTAAACCAGACTATGATGTTTTCTATAGGAGAATTGCAAAAAATGATTTTGATGCATCTACATACCTTAAAGGCAAGCCTTATAAAATTTTGACGAGCGGCAAAAAATATGCTTTATATATTGAAAACGGTTATCCTGAAGTAAAATTAAAAGGTTGGACTGATGAGTATAGAATACAGCATATAAAAAACATAGCTTATCGAGTAAAAAGGGAGGGGTATATTTTAGTTGTTAAATTGCACCCCCATACAGATATAAGTAAAGTTAATTTAGATATGGACGATAACACAATAGTGTTAAAAGAGACAGATATTTATGCTTTAGTTTACCACTCTTCTTTTTGTATTGTACATGCTTCAACAACTAACGAAATACCAATATTGTTGAATAAACCTATTGTTTACCCAAAATTTGGAGCTTCAAAAAATGCAGTTGATTATTTTAAAGACTTAAAAGTTATTGAGTATTGGCAAAACTTAAACGATAAAATACCTTTGTCAATAAATAAAGAAGCTAGAGAGGATTATATAAAAAATGATTTAGTTTTTCACCAAAAAGGAAGTTCTTCGGTATCACAAATTGTTGATGTGATTATTAATAATTAATTAATTTTTCATGTTTTTTTTAAAAAAGATAAAATCAGAAAATTTTTTTAAAAATGATTCGGTAGTTTATCTTTTTAGCTCACTAATTGGTTTTGGCATCCCGTTTATACAAAATTTTTTATTTGCAGCCCTTCTATCTGAAGAAAATTACGGCAAATTGGTTTTTTTTATTTCTCTTTTTGGGACACTATCAGCTTTTTTCGGATTTGGTATTGGGGCATTATTGCAAAGGTATTATTACGATAAGAAAGAGAAACAGTTATTACAAGAAGTTTTTGGTTTTTGGCTTGTATGTGCCATATGTTTAATAGTTGTTTTTTTAATTGTTGGTAAGATATCTTTTTCAATTTTTTACGATTTACCGTTTACCTTTCAATTCTATATTTTAGTTGTATTAGCATCTGCTCTATTTTCAATTAACTTAACTTTTTTAAATATTTATATAGTAGGTAAAAAGCCTATAAAGTACGGCTTGCATTTAATTTTAGGGAGGCTTTTTTTATTTATCGCTTTAATTTTTGTTTACTTTTATTTTCAAAATGATTTAAAAAGCTATATTATAGCTTACACGATTGCTTCCTCTTTGATTTTTGTAGGGACATTAATAGAGTTTAAAATTAACCCATTTACGAGGATAAGACTGAAAACTATAAAAGAATATCTTAAGTTTTCTTACCCGCTAATGATTAATTCTGTTAGTGGGATTGGCTATTCACATGGATACAAAGTCTTATTAAAACTGTTTCTATCCTATTCTGAGCTTGGTATTTTCAATATAGCATCTAGTTTGGCTAATAGTTTTTATTTAGTATCTAGCTCTTTGCTTAAAGGTTATATTCCAAATGCATTTGAGTACTTAAAAAAGAACACAAAAAAGAGGGAAATCCCTTTTTATAGGAAAAAAATCTTAATCATTTCATTAATATCCTTTTTATTTTTTATTCCAATGAGCTACTTATTTTTGACTTATTTTAAAAATGGAGTTTATATAAGTGCTATTTATTTATTGCCAATATTGTTATTGGCTCAAATACTGCTTTTATTGTATGGAGAAAGAAGTTTAGTTCTTCTTTATTATAAGCGTACCCCATTAATTACCACTTCTGTTTTGTCGGGCAGCGGCATTAGCGTTCTGTTGTTATTAGTATTGATGTATTGTGATAAGGGGCTCGTATTGGCCGCATTGCCTGTTTTAATTGGATATGGTATACAATTTATTATTGCCACAAAGCTTAGTAGAAAAATATGATAACTAAGGTAAAAATTAATAAGGCTACATTACTTGAATTCGTATTTATACAGGTATTGATTTTTAGCCCAATGGCCTCTATTTTGGGTAACTTATTACCATCAATCGGCAAAATAAAGTTCTCTTGGGTTTATTGGATAATTGTTCTTTTCTTAGGGCTTTTAATCTTAATAAAGTACAAAGTTGGGAGAAAATACTTAGGAGTAATTTTGTTTTTTATTTTTTTTAGCACGATTTTTTCAAAATCATTTGATTTAAAAACTTTTATTAATGTTATAAATAGCCTAAACATTTTGTTTGTTTCTTATATATTGATTAAGAAAGATTTTTTTAATAAAAATGTTATAAAAATTTTGTTCTACGGGTTTGTTCTACAGTTTGCAATTATTTTGGTTATTAGTCTAGGTCAATTAGAGGGAGCAATTCCTTTATCATTATCCGCATCAGGCTATGTTAATGCTACTCATTTAGACGATGGAAGTGTGGTAAAAAGACTAAATGGTTTTTTTTACCACCCTTTTGACTTATCAATATTTTTCTATTTTTCTTTAATGACCATATTTTATATGGTATCAAAAAAAAGCAAATATGTGATATTGTTTTTTTTACTCTTTATAATGTTCATTGTAAGAATAAAAATGGGCTTTGTTTTAAGTATATTGGTATTCTTATTTTATTTTTTATTTATTGATAAAAGGTATCGGAAAATAAAGTTTGTATCATCTGTATTTGTATTGTTTTTTGGAGCTTATATAATATTCAAATATATGCCAAAAGAACAATTATCGTATTTTAACATCAATTTATCTTTTCCTTATTTTGATCCACAATTTTTAACTGGAAGAGGCTCTATTTGGAATATTTATTTTAAAGGCATTCAAGAATATTTTGGCTTAATGGATTATATCTTTGGGTATGGATTTGATACTCACGATTTATTTACTAAATCTATGACTCCTGAGCATTGGTATCCACTTAGATCTGGAACAAGCTATATACCAGCCCCGCATAACTTATTATTGCAATTATTTGTTTTAGGGGGGCTTTTGTTGATTTCCTTTTTTATATTAATTACTGTAAAGTTTTATAAAATAATAACAAGGAGTGCTTTTCTTGTTCTTTTATTTCTTCCAGTTTTGGCCTATGGAATAACTGCTTCAATAATGGATATTAATTTTTTCTGGGCCATGGTTTCAATAGCTCTTTTTTTTACTCATAAGTTTTCAAAATATCAGATATAATTTGAATTAATTTGTTTTCAAAGATTTCTTTGGTATAGCATAACTTAAATTTAGATTGGGCTTGAACTCCCATTTCAAGCATTTTATCTTTGCTTTTTAATAGAAACTCTATTTTATTTGCGAGTTCGATCGGATCAACCTTGTCAAGCAAAAGCCCTGTTTTGTTATTATCTACAATTTCGGAAATAGCACCCTCATATGTAGAAATAACGATTAAACCATACGACATAGCTTCTAAAATAGAAATTGGGAAACATTCATTTTTGTAAAATGTAGGAAGAACAAAAACAGAACTGTTTTCTAGAAAGGTTTCCTTGTCTTTTCCATATTTAGCTCCATGATGTTTAACAATATTGCTTAATCCGTTCTCTCTAATATAGGATATGAATTTTTCTTTAAAACTTTTGTCCTTATGCCATTTTCCAACAAAATCAACATTAAAATCAACATTTCTTTCTTTTAAGATTCTTGCAGCTTGCAACAATATAAAAGAGCCTTTAGTTTCTTGCAAATTTGATAGGTACAAAAGGCGATTATTTACGCTTTCTTTCTTAATAACTTCTTTGTGGCCTATACCATTTGCAAGAAAGTAAATGTTTTCTTTTTTAACAATCTCCTTAATGTCAAAATATAACTTAGGAGAAAGGTGAATTACTTTGGCATTTTTGAAAATAAAAGCATAAAGGCTTTTTTTGAATCTATTTGTTTTAATAATAGCATTGATCCCTTTTCCATGAAGATGAATTACACGCTTGATTCTAAAAAGGCGTAAAATTAAAATAATCAAGGAATCTTTATAAAAAGCAATTCCATGAGGAGACAATGTTATATAAGATAAATCAATTTTATTCTTTAAAAGAGTAAGTAACAACTTTTTATAAATACTTAGAGCTCCAAAGTATTTTGAAAATTTATTTTTTCCAACATCATTAATATCTTTGGCCGTAGTTAAGTTAATATAGTATGGGTCAAAAATAATATTGTTATTAATTGCATGGCTTTGATTTATTAAATCATTCATCAATGAAGCGCCATGTACTGGAGGAGGAAGTTGAAATATGAATAGGACTTTTGGTTTTTTTTCCATGAAAATGATTGATTAAAAATAAGTTACTAAAAAAGGCGAAAAAAACAATGCCTTTATTAACATAAAGAAAGGATTCTGTAACACAAATACAAATAATACTAATTAAAAATAAAAGAGGTAAAAGTAGTTTATTTTTATAGAAATATTTTATAAAAAATGCCATATAAACCACAAAAACTAACAATCCAACATAACCAAACATAACGGCATAGGTTAAATATTGATTATGTGTTATTAATTCTTTTCTGAATGGGATTCTATATTTATTTTTAAGGTAAGTTCTTTTTAACTCATCTGTGTAGTTTCCAGTACCAACACCCAAAATAGGATTTTTGGATACAATTTCAATAGCAGAGGTCCATAATTGTTTTCTTAGTCTAGCTCCTTTTTCGCTATAATGTGGCATGTTTTTTTCAAGAGAAGTTGTGTTAAAAACAGATATATATCGCCATTTAATAACAGGGTTTAAATAAGCAATGCTAAAAATGAATAATAAAAAGGCCCCTATGATTAAAAAAATATTTCTGAATGGTAATTTATTTTTATTTAAAAAGAAGGCTAATGCAATAGCAGTTAAAAAAACATAAGAGACAGTTATATTTCTTGACCCTAAAAGAATAAGTATTATAGAGTTAACAACAAGTATTAATATGTGATTTTTTGTTTTGTTTTTAAAGTATTTAGAAATTAAATATAAATTTGATAAAAGAATATATATTGAAAAATATATAGGCTCTAAACCCACTTTTTCAGCTAAATTTTTGTTGGTAATATTCCATAAAATGTTATTTGATGAATTATGTTTTAAAAGGGCAACCACTATATTAGTAAAACATATAAAACACAATATACTTACACAAATAGAAAAAGCCAATAATACAATTCTTAAATTAACTTTTTTTTGATAGGATAAAAAAAAGAACGGCATGAGAAAAAACACCAAGTTTCTTTCAATATATTTGTACGAGTTAGAGTTTAGATCAGGATATAATAGGCCTAGAATCTGCAAAAAAAATATAGAAGATAGTATGAAAAAATAATTCCAACGGATTTTTTTTATATTATTACTTTTCAAAACAATACAAATTCCCAAAATAAGAAAGATGATTGCAATATTATTTATAAGCATAGGAAGCGGAATCGTAAATGCTACAATTGCAAATAAATAATTTATAACGGTGTCTGGGTTTTTTAAAAATTGTATCATAGAAGGGATAATTTAGCAAAGATATGGATATAACTAAAAATTACTCAGGTTTAGCCACCTTATGTTACTTTAATATTATTGGTTTTTTTATTAGTGATATTATCTATCATGTTTTTGCAAAAAACAGCATTATTTATATTAGGCCAACATTAATTATAAAAACACTTTTTTTAGTGTTATTTTTTTATTTAATAGCTAAAAATTACAATCGAATAAAATATAAAGAAATATTGTTGATTTTAGGCATAATATCATTTTTGTTTTTGTTAGAACAAATTCTTTTTAAGAGCAAATTCAATTTTAAAAATTCTATATTTTTTGGAAGATATATTTACATAATGCCAATGTATTTGGTTTATAGCTCTCTTTTAAATCGCGATAAAGAAATAAAAAAAGCAATTTTTTTGATTGAATATATATATATATTTAATGCAAGCCTTATGATTATTGCGGTTTTTTTTGATATAGATTTTTTTAAACGCTACTCGGATGCAAGGTTTGGTTACACAGGATTTTTTTCTAGAGATTCAATTAGCTACTTATCATGTTTAATGATTTTTTATTATCACTATTTGCTCATGAAAAAATGGAGTTATAAAAACTTCTTGCTTTTTGCTTTAGCAATTTTTATAGGACTTATTACCGGTACAAAATCAATTTACTTGTTTTTAATATTATTTTTTATCTATCTGTTGATTACAAAGGAAAAGAGAATGAAGCCTATTATAGTTTTCATTGTATTTGCAATAGCCATATTTTGTTCAACAAACGCGTTTAAAAAAACATACTCATTATTTTATAGAATTTATGAAGAAAACGGACTTGTAAATTCTATAACATCTCATAGAAGCGAGCTTTTAAATAATATAATTTCAGGCAACTCCTTTTATGAAAACTTAAAACTATTCCTTTTTGGGGGCATAGATTATTCGGCTATCCGTAGACCAGAAATGGAACTTTTTGATCTAATATTCTATTTTGGAATATTTGCAACTATTTTAATATACTATTTTTATTATAAATATCTATATGTTAAATTTTATTGTAAAGAAAACAAGTTTATCCTCTTAACATTCTTTATAATGGCTTTTTTTGTTTCCAACTTCATACACAATATAAATCTATCTTTATGGTTAATTATTTTTTGTAGCTATTTTTTGAATGAAAAAAAGATATCTTTGCAAAAAATGTAATAAAACAGTATGAAAAAAACAACTTTACTATTACTCTTATATTTAGTTTTCACCAATTGTAATAATAAAAATAAAGCTTCTATCAACGAAACATTTAATGAATTAGAATTGAAAAAAGAATTAAATGATTCAAAAACAGAAAATGATGATAAAATTGATAAAGCTTTTAAGGATGGGTTGTTTGTTTCTAACAATATAGGGTTTGATATAGTAATATTGGGAAGAAGCATATTTTTAATTCAAGACGATGGGATTGATAAACCAGATTCTGAATATTTTTTCCATGTTTTACAAGATGGGAAAGAATTGCAGAACCTGGATTTTGTAGTTAAGAAAAAGAAAGTAGAAAATCTAAACAAGTATGCAAGCCTTTTAATATGCGAAATTAAAATACCTATTGAAATAAACGTTGATAAACCATTTAAGGTGAATTTTGGGAAACTTGGGGTTAATAAAAGCAGACTCTGGAACAAATATATTTCCTCAGATAAAATTAAACATGAGACATACGACAATAGGTACTTAAATAAAATAGATTCTAAGTTTAATATTTTTGATAAAGAGCTGGAAAATGTATTTAACTATGGGTATTTTATAAAAAGAGCCGAGGGATTTGATTTATTATATAACGATAATATCCTATATTTCATTAAACAAAATGCAAATGATAAAGATTTGAAAAATAGGTTTTTTCTCCACTGTAAAATCAAGAATAATGAGAAATTGAAGAATTTAGATTTTTATTTCGATAAGTATAAAATGAAATCTACAAGATATCCAAATCTATCAATAGCAAAAAGGATATTACCAGCTTCTACCATTTCTTTCTTTGTAGGGCAATTTAGAAAAGACGGAGTCAGAACGTGGGCATCAAAATATAATATTGACGACATTGTTTATAATGATGCTTTAATTTATGATGATGAATATAAAGAGCAATAGTTAGAAATAGCTTATTAAAAAAATTAAATATGAAACAAGTAATACAAAACTTTAAAACTGGAGAACTTTATGTTGATGAAGTACCTAAACCTTCAATTTCTAACAATATGGTGTTGGTCGAGAATAAGTTTTCTTTAATTAGTGCAGGAACAGAGAGAGGTACTGTAAAAGTAGGGAAAGCTAACCTTTTAGGAAAAGCTAAACAACGACCAGATTTAGTGGCCCAAGTACTTCAAAACATCAAAAAAGAAGGATTAAAGGCTACAATCGATAAAGTTAAAACCAAACTAGATTCTTTAAAAGCATTGGGGTATAGTACATCAGGAGTGGTTTTAGCATCTTTAGATAGCGATAGTAGGTTTAAACCCGGAGATCGAGTAGCATGCGCTGGTCAAGACTACGCATCTCATTCTGAGATAGTAGGAATACCTCAAAACCTTGTAGCAAAAATACCTGATAATGTATCTTTTAAAGAAGCAAGTTTTACAACTTTGGGAGCCATAGCTATGCAAGGGGTGAGACAAGCAGATCCTAGGCTAGGAGACAAAGTATGTGTTATAGGTTTAGGGTTATTGGGTCAGCTTACAGTTCAACTATTACGAGCTAACGGGTGTAAGGTTTTTGGTGTAGATTTATCTAAAAACTTAGTTGACCTAGCAATAGAAAGTGGCGCTGAAGAAGCTCTTTTAAGAAACAACCCTAACTTGCTTACATCTATTGATGGTTTTACAAATGGGCATGGTTTTGATAGTGTTATTATTACTGCGGCGGCGCCTTCTAACGATCCTATTGAACTCTCAGCTATTATTAGCAGAAAAAAAGGTAAGGTTGTTGTTGTTGGTGCTGTGAAAATGGACATACCAAGAGATCCAGATTTTTACCGTAAAGAATTAGAGTTGAAAATGTCATGTTCCTATGGACCTGGGCGGTATGATACAAAATATGAGGAAGATGGAGAAGATTATCCATACGCCTATGTTCGATATACAGAACAACGAAATATGGAAACTTTTTTAGGCTTAATTTCTCAAGGAGCTGTCAAATTAGACAATCTTATTACACATATTTTCGATATTGATGAAGCTGATAAAGCATATGATATTGTGCTAGGAAAAACAAGAGAGCCTCACATTGGGATTTTATTAAAATATGATCAAAATGATAAGAAAGAAAGTAGCTTAGTCTCTTTAGATTCAACTCCAAATATTAGTGATATTAATGTAGGGTTTATAGGAGCAGGAAGTTTTGCTCAAAGCTATTTAATTCCTCATGTAAAAAAACAAGGAGTTTCACTAGACACAGTAGTGACAACTAAAGGCATTACAGCAAAAAATGTAGGTTCAAAATTTGAATTTTCCAAAGCATCTTCAGATGCTAAAGATATTATAGGCAGTTCTGAAATAAATACTGTTTTTATTGCTACACCTCATAACTCACATAGCTCGTATACTATAGAGGCTTTAAACTCCGGGAAACATGTTTTTGTGGAAAAACCCATAGCTATGAATTTAGATGAATTAGACAAAGTTAAAGAGGCTTACTTAAAAAGTAAATCAAAATTAATGGTAGGGTTTAATAGAAGGTTTTCTCCGATTGCAGAGAAAATCAATGAAGTTTTTTCAAAAAACAATGAGGCTAAAGTTATAAACATTAGGGTAAATGCTGGGTTTTTACCTAAGGAACATTGGACACAAAACCCAAACCTTGGAGGAGGGAGAGTAATAGGAGAAATGTGCCATTTTATTGATTTAATGCAATTTTTTACTTCTTCTAAGCCAATTAAAGTATATGCAGCATGTGTTAAAACAGAAAACACTAAACTTACACCAGAAGATAACATATCAATAACTATTTCTTTTCAAGATGGCTCAATTGGAAATTTATTGTATTTAGGAAATGGGGATAAATCTTTACCTAAAGAATTAGTAGAGGTATTTTCAGGAGGCACTATTGGAAGAATTCATGATTTTCGAAGCGGTGAAATACACCAATCAAATAAGGTCGTAAAGTTAAAGCTTGATGGAAAGGGACACAAACAAGAGATTGAAGCTTTTATAAGTTCTTTAAAATCAAATAAAACCTCTCCTATACCTTTTGAATCGATTTATTTAACAACATTAACCACATTTAAGATTTTAGATAGTATTGCCACTGGTTTGCCTCAGGAAATTTAGTGTTAATATGATTATTTTATTAGTTTTTGAATAGTTAGATTTTATAATATATTTTAAATGGATTTTTTTTACAAGAGTTTTCTTCAGTTAAAAGTTTATTGTGAAGAAAATAGTTTCAAAGGATGGGATCCATATGATGGACTAAATAGTTGGATAATACAAAAAACACCTCTTGGTAAATTACCTTTTTTTAGACTCGCTTGGATTCAACTTTTTAAAAGAAACCCAATAAACCTAAGGTCTCTTTTTGGAATTAAAAAAGATTATAATCCAAAAGGGTTAGGTTTATTTTTAATAGGGTATTGTAATCTTTATAAAATCGAAAATAAATCAGAAACCTTAGAAAAAATTAATTTTCTTACCAATAAAATTTTAGAACTTCAAACAAAAGGGTATTCGGGAGCATGTTGGGGTTATAATTTTGATTGGCAAGCTAGAGCTTTTTTTCAGCCTAAGCACACTCCAACTGTTGTGGCGACTACATTTATTACAGAGGCCCTTTTAGAGTCGTATGGGGTAACAAAAAATAAAGAATGCTTAAATGCAGCTATAAGCGCATCTAAATTTGTTCTAAATGATTTAAATAAGACTTATGATGATGAAAAAAACTATACGTTTTCATATTCTCCATTAGACAACACTCAAGTATTTAATGCTGGTCTATTAGGTGCTAAATTACTATGTTTGATTTACCAGCACACAAAGAATGATGAGTTATTAATTAGTGCTAAAAAAGTGGTTTCGTATGTTTGTAAAAAACAAAATAAAAACGGGTCATGGGCTTATGGTACATTGCATTTTCATCAATGGATAGATAATTTTCACACTGGGTATAATTTAGAGTGCATAACTACTTATCAGCAAATATCCAAAGACTTTTCATTTAAGAATAATATTGATAGAGGGCTTAAGTATTACTTGGAAACATTTTTTACTGATTGTGGAATTTCAAAATATTATAATGATAAAACTTATCCTATAGACATCCATGCTCCCGCTCAACTTATTGTCACATTGAAGAAATTAAATGTTTTATCAAAAGAAAAACCTTTAGTTGATAAAGTATTAAACTGGACAATAGAGAATATGCAGTCATGTAAAGGGTATTTTTATTATCAAAAAAAGAAAACAGTTATGTCCAAGATTCCATATATTCGTTGGGCACAAGCATGGATGTTTTATGCATTTAGTTACTATTTTTTAGAGTTTGAAAAAGAGAATGGAAAAGATTAATATTTTAAATACTTCAATTGATAACTTTTCAATGGAAGAAACGTTAAAGTCTATTGAGGCTGGAATAGAAAAAGGTCTGCAATTACATCATGTAGTTGTAAATGCCGGGAAAATTGTAGCCATGCAATCAGATTTACAATTGCGTAAAAGTGTCAATGAGTCTGATTTAATTAATGCTGATGGACAAGCGGTTGTATGGGCATCTAAAGTTTTAGGAAAACCTTTAAAAGAGCGCGTAGCCGGAATTGATTTAATGATTGAGTTAGTTAGATTAGCACACCAAAATCAGTATAAAATTTTCTTTTTTGGGGCTAAAGAGGACGTTGTTAAAGCTGTAGTCGATAGATATTCAAACGAATACTCGCCCAATATAATTGCTGGTTATAGAAACGGGTATTTTAAAAAAGAAGACGAACAAAATATAGCAAAACAAATTTCAAACAGTGGAGCCAATATTCTATTTGTTGCGATAAGTTCACCAACAAAGGAAAATTTCTTGTATGAAAACAAGAAATTACTAAGCAATGTAAATTTTATTATGGGCGTTGGAGGTAGTTTTGATGTGGTGTCCGGAAAGGTAAAACGTGCCCCTGTTTGGATGCAAAATACAGGCTTAGAGTGGTTTTACCGTTTCATTCAAGAACCTAGACGAATGTGGAAGCGGTATTTAGTAGGCAATAGTAAGTTTATAATCTTGGTTCTTAAAGAAAAATTTAGAAAATCTAATTCACATTAGTTTTGTAAGTTTGTAACTTCACCATAAAAACATGAAGATAAAAACCATTTGCTGTATAGGAGCAGGCTACGTTGGAGGCCCAACTATGGCAGTAATAGCTAAACAATGCCCTTATATTGAAGTTACTGTTGTAGATATTAATGAATCTAGAATAGCCGCATGGAACTCCAAAAACCTTGACGAGCTACCTATATTCGAACCTGGTCTTGCAGATATTGTTAAAGAAACCAGAGGCAAAAACCTTTTTTTCTCAACAGATATTGATAAAGCCATAGATGAGGCAGAAATGATTTTTATATCGGTAAATACGCCTACAAAAACCTACGGAAAAGGAAAAGGTATGGCTGCCGATTTAAAATATATAGAATTATGTGCCAGACAAATAGCTAAAGTAGCAAAACAAGACAAAATAGTAGTCGAAAAATCTACTTTGCCAGTTAGAACTGCCTCAGCAATAAAGAGCATTTTGGACAATACGGGGAATGGGGTCAAATTTCAAATTTTATCAAACCCAGAATTTTTGGCAGAAGGAACAGCAGTACAAGACTTACTTAACCCAGACCGGGTATTAATTGGCGGAGACACTTCAACTAAAGAAGGAGAAATAGCTGTTCAAGCCTTGGTAGGTATTTATTCTAATTGGGTACCAAAAGATAAGATTCTAACAACTAATGTTTGGTCTTCAGAGCTTTCAAAACTTACTGCTAATGCATTTTTAGCGCAGCGTGTGTCATCAATAAATGCTATGTCCGAAATATGCGAAAAAACTGGAGCAGATATTAAAGAAGTTTCAAAAGCTATAGGGATGGATTCAAGAATTGGTTCTAAATTTTTAAATGCTTCTGTTGGTTTTGGTGGGTCTTGCTTTCAAAAAGATATATTAAATCTTGTTTATATTGCTAAAAGCTATGGTTTAAATAAAGTAGCAGATTATTGGGAGCAAGTGATTATTATGAATGACCATCAAAAAAATCGCTTTTCAGATAATATTGTTAGTACTTTGTATAACACCGTTTCTGGTAAAAAAATAACGTTTTTAGGTTGGGCATTTAAAAAGGATACTAATGATACTCGTGAGTCTCCTGCCATAAAAGTTGCTGATAACCTTTTAAGCGAACAAGCAAAAATAGCGGTTTTTGATCCTAAGGTTACAGAGGAAAGAATTTATGCTGATTTAGAATATTTAAACTCTCGTTCTCCTAAAGAAAACAAAGATTTATTAAAGGTTTGTTTAGATCCTTATGAAGCCTGCAAAGAATCTCATGCTATAGCTATTTTAACTGAGTGGGATGAGTTTAAGAATTACAATTGGAAACAAGTATATGATAATATGCAGAAGCCTGCATTTATATTTGATGGGAGGGGAATTTTAGATAAAAAAACTTTGGAAGAAATAGGTTTTACCTATTATAAAATAGGTAGCGGAAATTAATTTAAAAAACAAAAAAAGACATTAAACTGTACAATTTTGGAATTCAATTCTGAAATTGTACAGTTTTTTTAATTAAAAGGTAGAAAGGTTTGATTATTTTTGGAACAGAAATATCATAATTTATTAGAAAGGTTTGAAAAAAGTTTTAATTACAGGAGCAGCAGGTTTTTTGGGCTCACACTTATGTGATCGATTTATAAAAGAAAATTACCATGTTATTGGAATGGATAACTTTATTACAGGTGATAAAAAGAACCTTCAGCATTTAGAAAACAATCCAAATTTCGAGTTTATTGAGCATGATGTCACCGAGTTTGTAAGTATAGAAGGCGGTTTAGATTATATTCTACATTTCGCATCACCAGCAAGTCCTATTGATTATTTAAAAATCCCTATTCAAACCCTAAAAGTCGGCTCTTTAGGAACGCATAATTTATTGGGGCTAGCTAAAGCTAAAAAAGCACGAATACTTATAGCCTCAACATCTGAGGTCTATGGAGATCCTTTGGTACACCCACAAACGGAAGATTATTACGGCAACGTCAATACCATTGGACCACGGGGTGTTTATGATGAAGCAAAACGCTTTCAAGAATCTATCACCATGGCATATCATAGATTTCATGGTTTGGAAACGCGTATAGTTCGTATATTTAATACCTATGGACCAAGAATGCGACTTAATGATGGTAGAGTTATACCAGCATTTATGGGGCAAGCTTTAAGAGGCGAAGATTTAACTATTTTTGGAAATGGAATGCAAACCCGTTCGTTTTGTTATGTAAACGATCAGGTAGAAGGTATATATAATTTGCTGTTAAGTGATTATTCCTATCCAGTTAACATTGGTAATCCGCATGAAATAACTATTAAAGATTTTGCAGAAGAGATTATTAAATTAACAGGAACAGAACAAAGGGTAATTTATAAAGATTTACCAGTAGACGACCCATTACAAAGACAACCAGACATATCTCTAGCAAAAAAAGTATTAAATTGGGAGCCAAAAGTTGGAAGAGAAGAAGGTATGAAAAAAACTTTCGAATATTTTAAATCTCTATCAAAAGAAGAATTGTATAAAAGTGAACATAAAGATTTTAATAATCATATAAGAAGATAAGGTGAATTATAGACAGGGTAGATATTCAAATTTTATGAAGCCATTATTTGGGGCTATAGATTTAAGTATAATAATTGCTACTGTTTTTTTGTTTAGATTGAATGTAACAAATATTTATCTTTTTGTTTGTTATTTGTCTCTACTATGGATAATTATTTCATTAAAGAACTATTTTTACGAAGTTCAAAGGCATACAAAAATTATTCAAATAATACCACTTTTAATAAGGCAAATAGTTTTTTTCACAATAATACTGTATGCTTACATAGGGTTTTTCAAACAGCCAAATATAAGTAGATTGGGTTTAGCTAATTATCTAGCAACAGTTTTTGTGTTAATCTCCACAGTAAAGATTTTGAGCTTTGTTTTACTTAAAAGATACAGGTCGATTTTAAGAGGAAATATAAGAAATGTGGTTGTTATAGGTAAAAATGAAAAAACCCGACAATTAATAAAAACGTTTAATGATAGACTTGACTTTGGATATAAGTTCATGAAACAGTTTAATGCCAATAAAAACGATTTTTCTTTGCAAGAGTGTTTTAGCTATGTTATTGAAAATGATATTGACGAAATATATTTTTCGATAGCAGAATTATCTAACCAACAAATTAATCGTTTAATTGATTTTGCTGATAACAATTTAAGAGAACTAAAGTTTATCCCTGATAATAAAGATATTTTTACTAAAAAACTTAAATATGAGTACTATGATTATATTCCAATTTTATCCATTAGGTCCATTCCGCTTCAAGAATCTTTAAATAAATTTTTAAAACGCCTATTCGATATCTTATTTTCATCATGTATCATTGTTTTTATATTGTCTTGGTTAACTCCAATCTTGGCAATTTTGATAAAGCTTGAATCTAAAGGTCCAGTATTTTTCAAACAATCCAGAAATGGGTTTAATTATGAAGAGTTTGATTGTTACAAATTTAGGTCTATGACCCCAAACAAAGAGGCTAATTTACATCAAGCAAGAAAAGGAGATCAACGAATAACTAAAATAGGCAGATTTATTCGTAAAACAAGTATAGATGAGTTGCCTCAATTTTTTAATGTGTTGTTTGGTGATATGTCTGTTGTTGGCCCTCGACCACATATGGTTAGTCATACTAACATGTTTGCGCAAAAAATTGATAAATTCATGGTTCGTCATTTTGTTAAACCAGGAATCACAGGTTTAGCACAAATAAGTGGGTTTAGAGGAGAAATAGAAAAAGATAAAGACATTATTAACAGAGTAAAATATGATATTTTTTATATAGAAAACTGGTCATTACTTTTAGATATAAAAATTATTATTCAAACGTTTTTAAATGCTTTAAAAGGCGAAGAAAAAGCATACTAAATTTTCTCAATCAATACATTTAGTTGTGAATTAAAATCAAAATTATTAAGAGCGGTTTTTTTAATTTTTTGTTTTAATTCTAAATCTATATTAAAGGACTTAATCTTTGCAATTACTTTATTCAAATCATTATAATTACCAGCTTTTGCAATCCAACCCAACTGATTGTCTTTAATAATGGTTTCACCTTCTCCCCCACCAAAATAAATTATGGGCAAACCTAATCGTGCATATTCAAATATCTTTGAAGGTACAGAACCATAAATCCTGTTTAACAAAGGAATAATGGTCACATCGTATTGTAATAGAGCTTTGTGAAGTTTATTTCTAGACATTTCTCCATGGTAGAAAATAGGCGAGTTTGGGTTATTGTTAATAAAAGCTTTAATCTTTTCTTGTTCTGCGCCATTACCATAAATATGAAACTCAATATTTGTATAATCTAAATGTTGTATGAGCTTATAAATGCCTTGAGCAACACCCAGTAAACCAGCGTATACTAGTGTTAATTTTTCTTTAGGTTTGTTTTTATGATTAATTTCAAGAGAAAAAAAATTCGGGTAATTTCTATATAAAAATGTATCCTTTTCGGGAAAAACGGATTTTATATGTGTAATTATTTCTTCGCTTTGCCCTAAGATTAAATCGGAATTTTTATAATTAAACCGTTCAATTTTCTCAAGTATTTTATAACTAAAATTCTTTTTCAAAGCTCCTAATTTTAAGCCTGCAATAGGCCATAAATCGCTCACATTCAAAATGAGTTTACGCTTTTTAGAACGTAAAAAAAGTACACTAGTGAAAGCGACTAATAAAGGCGGTGATTGAACAATTACTGTTTTAGGAATTTTATTACATAGAAAAAAGCAAACCAAGTTAAAACTATACGAAAGCATAGCAAATAAACGTAATAATTTATTTTTTGAGTTGCTAGCATAAATCCATAATCTAAATATTTTAACACCTTTTTCTGTTGAAATATGTTTAAACTTACCTTTATATTCGTTGAATATTTTTCCTGTTGGATAATTAGGTAATGGCGTAATTACTGATGCCTTAAAATGATGTTTTTGTAGTCCTTCGGCTAAATGAAAAATTCTATTTGATGCTGCACCAGTTTCAGGAGGAAAGTAATTAGTTATTATTAGAATATCTTTCATTTATAGCCTATAAATTTCAACCAAATGATTAATGATTCGTTCGGCAGCTTTTCCATCCCAAAGCTCAGGAATTTTACTGCTTTTCCAATTTCCAGAGAGTAAATTTTTAAAAGCAGCTTCAATTTTTACAGGGTTGTTTCCAACTAAAATGTTGGTTCCTATTTCGCATGTTTCAGGACGTTCAGTAGAATTACGAAGCGTTATACAAGGCACATTCATAACTGTGGTTTCTTCTGTTATTCCGCCAGAATCTGTTAAAACACCAAAAGCGTTTTTAACTAAAAAATTAAACTCTAAATACCCTAAAGGTTCTATATAATGAAGATTTTCAAAATTCAAATCAAGACCTTGTAATAGCTTTTTGGTTCTGGGATGGACAGGAAAGACAATAGGGAAGTCTTTACCTAATATCACTATTTGTGCAATTAGACTTTTTAATTGATATTCTTCATCAACATTACTTGGTCTATGAAGTGTCATTACCAAATATTGTTTTTCCTTTAATTTTAAATTATTCCAAATATTAGGTTGTTTTAATCTGTTTTCATGCTTTCGTAATGTATCAATCATCACGTTTCCAACAAAAAAAATATTGCTTTCCAACACACCCAACTGCACCAGATTATTATTAGCGTAAGTAGAGGTTGTAAAAAAATAATCAGTTAAACTATCAGTTACAATTCTATTTATTTCTTCGGGCATATTCATATCTCCAGATCGAATGCCAGCCTCAACATGTGCTACTTTTATACCTGCTTTTTTGGCTACAATGGTACAGGCCATGGTTGAGGTTACATCGCCAACAACCATTACTAAATCGCATGGATTTTGTTCCAATTCTTTTTCAAAACCAATCATAATTGCTGCAGTTTGTTCTGCTTGTGAGCCACTTTTTACTTCTAAATTTAAATCTGGAAAAGGAATGTTTAATTCTTCGAAAAAAGTATCGCTTAAATTTTTATCGTAATGCTGACCTGTATGAACCAATCTATAATTAATATCGAAACCTTCAGACTTCTTTTTCTTTATAGCGTCAATTATCGGAGCTATTTTCATAAAGTTAGGACGCGCACCCGCGATAATAGTTATTTTCATTGTTTTTTTGGTATTAATGATGAAAACTGTTTTAGTTTACCACTTTTAGAGCGTTGTAAATAGTCTTGTTTTTCAAAAAGTATATGCAAACCTTTTTCAAGATATAGCTGCATTTCATTTTTAATTACAGCTTCTTTTTCTTTAGAAAGGAGCTTATCGCTCACATACATAATTTTAAACGTATCAAGCTTTTGCTGCTCTATTACAAACTCTTTTACATGACCATCGTCTGCAATAATGCTTTTGGTAATATAGTAAAAAGTAAGGCCTGCCGCTTTTTTTCCACTGGGTAAAATAGCCATATCATTGGTTCTGCCCACTAGTTTTTCAAGAATGGGCTTTTTAAGGGTACTTTCTTTTGATAGCACGCCAATATCGCCAATATCGTAACGAATAAATGGTTGCGACTTATTGTAAAGTGACGTGATAACTAACCGACCTTCTTCACCTAATGGCAACACGTTATTCTGCTCGTCTAAAACCTCTACAAAAAGGGTTTCGCTATTCGCTTGCCATTCGTTATTTGGATTTTCAAAAGCAATTAAATCCAATTCAGAAGCCCCATATTCATTAACAACGGGCACTCCAAATTGGGTTTCCATAAGTTGTTTGTCGTCATCAAAAAGCATTTCAGAAGTCACAATACAAATTCGCAAAGATTCGCAAACGCTTTTAAGTACCAGATTTTTACGTTGTAAATGTTTGGCAAACTGCACAATAGGGCTAGTGTAGCCATTTATATATTCAATGGGTTTTGTTTTAAATGTTGAGAGCCAGTTATCAAAAGCGGTGTCGCTTAAATCGAACACATCAAATCGAGTTCTGTTGCTCACAAAATCTTTTAGTTTTTCTGAGTAATATCCTTTTTTATCTAATGGAATACCATAAAATCGCGCTTGTTTCGAGGTGTTGAAATCAATATTATACCAACCAAATCTATCTTGAATAACAGCCCAAGTTAAGGCATGGCAGAACTTGTCTTTTGAAAAAATAAACGGTGTTCCCGAAGCACCTGAAGTTTTATCGATATAAACATTGCTTTTTGAAAAGCCATCAGATAAAAGCGATTGCAAAGGCTGTTGCAAATCCTGTTTGGTCATCACTGGAATACTATTCCAATCTAAAGGATTAGCATGTTTTGCAAACGTTTTGTAAAAAGGGTTATGATTTAAATGATATAAAACAATATCTTGTTTTCTAGTTTCTTGGTAAGATTTAAAGTTATCATCATTTTTATTTTGAATAAATTCCAAATGCGTTTTAGCTTCTTTTATTGGGAAGCCTTTTAGTTTTAATGAAAGATCAAATAATTTCAAAAGAAAAAGATAATTTTTGTAAAGTAAATAAAAAATATTCGTGTATTCGTAGCATTAGTTTTATTTTTGCGCATTATAAAAAACTACACCACAATGAATATTTTAGTATTGGGTTCTGGCGGAAGAGAACACACTTTTGCTTGGAAAATTGCTCAAAGTCCTTTATGTAAAGATCTTTATGTAGCTCCAGGGAACTCTGGAACAGCAGAAATTGCAACTAATGTAAATATTGGAGTAACCGATTTTGAAGCCATTAAAACTTTGGTTTTAAATGAAAATATCGATATGGTCGTTGTTGGGCCAGAAGACCCATTGGTAAAAGGTGTACATGATTTCTTTTTAAATGATGATGACTTAAAGCATGTTTCAGTTATTGGGCCACAACAAAAAGCGGCCGAATTAGAAGGTAGTAAAGAATTTGCAAAAGAGTTTTTATATAGGCATAATATTCCAACGGCGGCCTACGAGAGTTTTACAAAAGAATCTGTTGAAAAAGGCTATGCGTTTTTAGAAACATTAAATCCACCTTACGTTTTAAAAGCAGATGGTTTAGCAGCAGGAAAAGGTGTTGTTATTTTAAATAATTTGGATGAAGCTAAAGCGGAATTAAAAAGTATGTTGGTTGATGCTAAATTTGGCGAAGCGAGTACAAAAGTTGTTATTGAGGAGTTTTTAGATGGCATTGAATTAAGCTGCTTTGTATTAACCGATGGTAAAAACTATAAAATTTTACCAACTGCTAAAGATTATAAACGTATTGGAGAAGGCGATACAGGATTAAATACTGGTGGTATGGGGGCAGTTTCTCCAGTGCCATTTGCAACTGATGAGTTTCTTAATAAAATTGAAGAACGTATTGTAAAACCTACTATTAACGGCTTTAAAAAGGATAATTTACCGTATGTAGGATTTGTGTTTATAGGACTTATTAAAGTTGGAGACGACCCTAAAGTTATTGAGTATAATGTTAGAATGGGAGATCCGGAAACCGAAGTGGTTTTGCCACGTTTAAAAAACGATTTTGTTGAAATACTTCAAGCAATGTCTAATCAAACTTTAGATAAGATTGATATAGAAATTGATGAACGTGCTGCAACAACTATTATGTTAGTATCTGGGGGTTATCCTGAGGCTTACGAAAAAGGAAAAGAAATTTCTGGTGTTGAGCATATTGAACACTCTATCCCGTTTCATGCAGGCGCGCAAATACAGGATGATAAAATAGTAACCTCAGGCGGACGTGTAATGGCTATAACTTCTTACGGAAACACCTATAAAGAAGCCATAAAAAAATCTTACCAAAGTATAGAAAAACTACATTTTGATAAGATGAATTATCGTAAAGATATTGGTTTCGATTTATAGATAAGAGTGCGAAGAAATACTTTTATCTTCTTCGTTGTTATTATCAAAAATTCTAAGTTGTCCCATCCAATAAACCATAGCAACAAAACCTATGATTAAGAATAGCCAAGACACTGTGTTTGCTGCAAACCAGTTATCAAGTTCTAGTGCTCTTAAAGCATCGTAAGGCGCAAAAAGCACATCAACAAATAAATCTTGTATAGCGTAAAAGAAATCTTTCATGTGTATTATATTATTTTATAACCGAATATATAGTTAGTATATTTACGTTACAAAAATACAAAAAGAGTTAATGATTACAAGCATTTTTAATAAATCTAAACCAATAAATTTCACGATTGTTTTTTTTATTACGCTTTTGGCTTTTATTGTATTTCATGTAAAGCATGTTGAAGCACCTATAACCGTTTCGTTTTTTTTTAAAAACACACTTTTGTTTCTTGTTTGCTACGTGTCTGTTTTGGCGCTTAGCTTTATTGTTGAAAAGAATAGTTTAACGCAAAAAAATAATTTCGAAATTGTACTGTATAGCTTGTTTTTATTAGCACTTCCGCAAGCGGTAAGTAGCCCAGATATTATTTTTGCTAACTTTTTTGTGTTGCTTGGTTATAGGCGAATTATAAGTTTGCGCTCTCAAATAAATGTCAATAAAAAATTATTTGATGCTGCTTTTTGGTTTGGTATTGCAGCACTATTTTATTTTTGGGCTATATTGTTTTTTGTGCTTATTATTATCACATTGCTTTTATATACTGATAGTAGTATTAGACATTGGTTGATTCCGTTTACAGGATTATTAACCGTTTTTTTAATTTCAATTAGTATTTCTATAATTTGGCACGATAGGTTTTTTGGAATATTTAGTAGTTTACCAGAAGTAAGTTACAATTTTAGTGATTATAATTTGATGCAATATGTAGTAATAATAACGATGCTATTTTCTTTCGGAATGTGGGCCTCTATTTTCTATATAAAAAATATTAAACAAAAGAAGAAAGCTTTCAGACCATCATATTACGTGGTTTTATTTGCAGTATTCATAGGTTTTTTAATTATAGTATTTGCACCAAATAAAAATGGCAGCGAGTTTTTATTTTTGTTTGCGCCTTTAGCCATTATAATAGCTAATTACATTGAAATTATAGAAGAAAAATGGTTTAAAGAGTTGTTTCTTTCGGTTATAATTGTAGTTCCTTTTATAATGTTATTGTTGTAGCTTTTTACCAAAAGCCAAATCGCCTGCGTCACCAAGTCCAGGGATAATATAGCCTTTATCATTTAAAGTTTCATCTATAGCAGCAATCCATAAATGTGTGTTTTTATTGAATGTTTTATTAACATAATCAACACCTTCTTGAGCTCCAATAACACTAACTAAATGTACCTCTTTAGGTATACCAAAAGGTTTTAAAGCTTCAAAAGTAGCAACCATAGATTGACCAGTTGCCAGCATAGGATCGGCAAGAATTAAGGTTTTATTTTCTAAATCTGGACAGGCTAAATACTCTACAATAATTTCAAAACTTTCAGGGTTTTCCTTATGATGTCTATATGCCGAAATAAAAGCATTCTCAGCGGTATCAAAATAATTAAGTAAGCCGTTATGTAACGGGATACCAGCTCTTAAAATAGAACATAAAACAATATCATTCTCTAATAAACCCATAGAGCAACTCGCAAGAGGTGTTTTAATTTCCGAATTTTTAAAACTTAAAGATTTACTCATTTCATACCCTAAAACTTCTCCAATACGCTCAATATTTCGTCTAAAACGCATGCTGTCTTTTTGAATAGTAACGTCTCGTATTTCAGAAATAAACGTATTTAAAACAGAGTTTTGTTGAGATAAATTATGAATGTGCATCTTGGTTTTTTGTTATTTTGAAATAGTAAAGTTAATTATTTAGAAGTATATTTACGCTTTAAAATTAACACATTATGTTTACAAGTAAAGCCAATAAAATTTTTCAAGACGTTATAGAAAAATATCATGTAATTAACACGGTAGACCAACCTTTTATTAATGTTTATAACAAAGACACAAATTTGTTAGAACATTTATTATATAGAAAATGTTGGATTGATACGGTGCAATGGCATTACGAAGACATTATTCGCGACCCACAAATTGATCCTGTTGCAGCTTTAACTTTAAAACGACAAATTGATGCATCAAATCAAGATAGAACCGATATGGTAGAATATATTGATAGTTATTTTCTTGAAAAATATAAAAATGCTAACGTAAAAGATGATGCCACGATTAACACTGAAAGTCCAGCTTGGGGTGTTGATAGGTTATCTATTTTAGCATTGAAAGTATATCATATGAATGAAGAAGCGACAAGAACTGATGCTTCTGATTCGCATAGAGCAGCTTGCCAAACAAAGTTAAATGTTTTATTAGAACAACGTGTAGATTTATCTACAGCCATCGATACACTTTTAAGCGACATTGAAAACGGCGATAAATATATGAAGGTTTACAAGCAAATGAAGATGTACAATGATGATGAATTAAATCCTGTATTGCGTTCGCAGAAATAATAGTTTATTGAGAGCTTTTGGACGAGAATCATAAATTCACCCAATCTATAATTCACTCAATGAAAACCTTACTCGAAGGAGAGGTTAGACTTGTTGAAAAACAGAATAATTGGACAGTCGAAGTTTTTGTTAAATGGAATAAAAGAAGAATACAAATTATTCTCAAATCTAGAAAAAGCAATCTTAAAGATAAATTTGTTTCTTGAGCTTTAACTGAAGCGAAATTTCTTTCTTTTATTTCAAGATCAGATACTTTCAATTTCTCTGGTGGAAAAAGCAAATTTTCTGAATTAATTTTAGGGAGCGCAACTGCTCAATCCCTAATGGACAGTAGAAATGCTTGTATAAAACTAGAAGGGAAACACTTGATTTTTGAAGGTGGCATTCGTAAAAGTGATACGAGAAGCCTATCAAATATTTTTATATTGAACGAAATGCTGATGAAAGAAATGGATGAATTAAACAATAAAACTTTTAAATGTACATACATTTATTTTACCATAAACAAGGCTTCTTTCTTTTTACTATCTTTAGCTCAAGCAACAAACCATACAAGAACACAATATTCCTGAATCTGTTCCATAATTTTATCCCATATAAGTTGAGATGCCAAAACCATCAAAACATATCCTAGTTATTCGTCTCTCTGCTATGGGCGATGTCGCTATGACGGTTCCTATTTTGTGTGCTTTATCGCAACAACATCCCGATGTTAAAATAACCGTTTTAACAAAATCCTTTTTTAAACCTTTTTTTAGAAATTTACAGAATGTTACTGTTTTTCCAGTTGAGGTTAAAGAAAAACATAAAGGCGTTTTCGGACTTTACAAATTAGCGAGACAACTTAACAGAGACAATCATTTTTATGCTATTGCCGATTTACACAGTGTTTTAAGAAGCAAGATTTTAAAAAAGTTTATTCGGTGCAAGCGCTTTGTTTCCGTTGATAAAGGCAGAAAAGAAAAACGTCTTTTAACTTCTGGAAAAGCATTCAAACAACTTAAAACTACACATCAACGCTATGCCGATGTTTTTCAAACATTGGGTTTTCCTTTAGATTTAACCAAACCAACATTTCCTAAAAAAGCAGATTTAAATCAAAACCTCCAATTGATTTTAGGTGAAGATTCAAAAAAAAGAATTGGGATTGCTCCTTTTGCGGCTCACGAGGGAAAAATGTATCCTTTGGATTTAATGAAACAAGTTATTGAAATCTTTTCAAAAGATTATAAAGTGATTTTATTTGGAGGAGGAACTCATGAAATAGATTTATTAGATGGTTTTGAAAATGAATTTGAAAACGTCATTAATCTTGCAGGAAAGTTGACGTTAAATGAAGAAATGGATATCATTTCAAATTTAGATGTGATGCTTTCTATGGATTCGGGCAATGCTCATATTGCCACTATGTTAGGCATAAAGGTGGTTACTATTTGGGGCGTTACACATCCATTTGCTGGTTTTGCGCCATTTAATCAACCTGAAGATTATGCTTTGATTGCCAATAGAAATCAATACCCTAAAATACCAACCTCAATTTACGGGAATAAATACCCAGAAAACTATAAAGAAGCGTCAAGAAGTATTACTCCAGAAACTATAGTTAATAAAATTGTATCTATTATCTAACAGCGAAGCGATCTAAAGTTTAGCGTCTTTTTCTAAACATCATCATAATCAATAACAAGTGTTGGCGTTGTTGGATGTGCTTGACAAGTTAAAATTAAACCTTCAGCAACTTCACTTTCTGTTAAAATATTATTTTGCCTCATCGTCGCTTCACCTTCTGTAATACGGGCAATACAACTGCTACAAATACCGCCTTGACAAGAATATGGCGCATCTAAATCTTCATCTAAGGCTGCTTCAAGTACGGTTTGTTTAGCAGACATTTCGAAAGTTGTCGTTTCGTCATCAACAACAACGGTTATTTTGGTTTTTCCGCTAGCGGTAACACCTTCTTCAATTTCAGCAGGTTTTGCCGCTTTAAAAAGTTCAAAATGAATACGGTTTTCATCAATATCGTGTTCGGTTAAAACATCTTTAACCGTATGAATCATGGCTTCTGGCCCACATAAATAATAAGCATCAACATCAATATGTTTGTGCTTATTTTTCATGACGTAGTTAACCGTGCTTTTTTCAATACGACCAAAAATAGCATCGTCTTCATCAGCTTGACTAAATACAAATTGAATAGAAAAACGATCTTTATATTGATGTTGAAGCTCTAAAAGTTCGTTTAAAAACATAGTGTCTTCAGTCTTTTTATTACCAAAAACCAAAATAACTTTACTTAAAATTTCTTCTTCTAAAGCACATTTAATAATACTTAAAATAGGTGTTATACCACTTCCTGCTGCAAATGCAGCTATGTTTTTAGTTTTAGAATCGTTAGGCTCGAAAACAAAACGCCCTTTTGGTGGAGCAACGTCTAAAGCATCCCCAGCTTTTAATGTGGTATTGGCATAAGCTGAAAATGTACCATCTTTAACTTCTTTTACGGCAACCTTTATCTCACCACTTTTTGGTGAAGAACAAAGTGAGTAATCGCGGCGCACTTCATGTCCATCAATTTCAGTTTTTAATGTGATGTACTGTCCAGCTTTAAAAGAAAATGTGTCTTTTAAATTTTCAGGAATATTAAAACTAATGCTGATCGCTTTACTAGTTTCTCTTTTTATTTCTTTTATAGTGAGTTTATGAAATGATGACATATATAAATTTTTGACAAAAATAGTGAAGATGATTTTTAAATTTTAACTTTATTTGTAACAATTGAGATAAAAGGTTTACTAATACATTAAACTAAACTTAAAAATATAACTAACCAAAACTATGATTAAGCATTTTGTAAATTTAGAATGGAAGTCTTTTTTTAGGTCTGCTTCATTCAAAATGAATCTCTTTTTTAAGATCTTATTAGGCTTTAGTGCATTATGGATGATAGTCTCTTTTTTTGGTTTAGGAGTTGGAGCATATTACTTTATTGAAAATGAATTAAACCTCGATCCATTAGAAACGATTAACAAATTTTTGGTATTCTATGTGGTTTTTGATTTAGTATTTCGTTATTTCCTACAAGCAATGCCGTTAGTGAACATTAGACCATTACTGTATTTGCCTATTAAAAAGAGTAAAGTAGTAAGTTTTGCTTTAAACAAAACTATTATATCTTTCTTTAACCTTGTACATGCTTTCTTTTTTATTCCTTTTTCTGTTGTGCTTGTCATAGAGGGTTATCCTTTTATTAATGTTTTAGGTTGGCATATAGCTGTTTTTGCACTAGTATACTGCAACAATTTTATTAATGTTTTTGTAAACAGCAAAGACGTTGTTTTTTATAGTGTTATTTCGTTTTTAGTGGTACTTGGCGGATTGATGTATTATAATGTTTTTGATGTAACAACATTTACTTCTCCAATATTTGAATCATTTTATAACGCACCATATTTAGCATTAATTCCATTATTATTAATGGTAGTGTTGTATAAAATGGCATTCAATTATTTTAAGAAGAATTTTTACCTTGATGCAGGTTTAGCAAAAAAGATAAACATTGTGCAGGCAGAAGATTTTGCTTGGTTAAATCGTTTTGGTAGTGTTTCAAAATTTTTAAAAAATGACATTAGATTATTAAAAAGGAATAAGCGGTCAAAAACAACCTTGTTGATGAGTTTTTTATTTATTTTTTATGGGCTTTTGTTTTTCACAAACTCTATTGAAGCCTATAAAGGACCTTTTTGGAGAATTTTTGCAGGTATTTTTGTGTCTGGTGGATTCCTATTCAGTTTTGGGCAATTTGTACCAAGCTGGGACAGTGCTTATTACCCATTAATGATGAGTCAAAACATTAGATATAAAGAGTATATCTCATCTAAATGGTATTTAATGGTTATTGCAACTATAGTAACAACAGTTTTAGCTTCCTTTTATTTGTATTTTGGCTGGCAAGCCTATGTTGCTGTTGTAGTTGGAGCAATTTATAATATTGGAGTAAATTCACATATGGTACTCTGGGGAGGCGCTTATATAAAAACACCTATAGATTTAACATCTAATAAAAAGGCCTTTGGTGACAAGAAATCATTTAATGCCAAAACACTATTACTCACTATTCCTAAATTGGTTTTACCAATGGTAATTTATGCTATTGGGCATTTTATACTTGGTGAAGTTTTTGGTTTTACATTAGTAGCGATATGTGGAATTGCCGGGCTTTTATTTAAAAATAAAGTTTTTGATATTATAGAGAAGGTATATAAATCTGAAAAATACAAAACTTTAGATGCTTACAAACAAAATAATTAATACAACTATAATGATTACAACATCAAATCTTTCAAAAAAATACAACAACAACCTTGTTTTAAATATTGAAAATCTTGATATTCCTAAAGGGCAAAGCTTTGGTTTAGTTGGTAATAACGGAGCTGGAAAAACCACGTACTTTAGCTTGTTATTAGATTTAATTCAGCCTACAACGGGGCATATTAAAAATAATAACGTTTTGGTTCATGAGAGTGAAGATTGGAAACCGTTTACATCGGCTTTTATTGATGAAAGCTTTTTAATAGGCTATTTAACAGCCGAAGAATACTTTTATTTTATTGGCGAGTTACGCGGACAAAATAAAGCCGATGTTGATACATTAGTAAATCAATTTTCAGATTTTTTCCACGGAGAAATTCTGGGGCAAAAAAAGTATTTACGCGATTTGAGCAAAGGAAATCAGAAAAAAGCAGGAATCGTTGCTGCGCTTATTGGTAACCCCGAAGTTATTATTTTAGATGAGCCTTTTGCAAACTTGGACCCCACAACACAAATTCGATTAAAAGGCATTATTAAAGATTTAGCCGAAAAGCAAGGGGTTACGGTATTAATTTCCAGTCACGATTTAATGCATGTAACCGATGTTTGCGAACGTATTGTAGTGCTTGAAAAAGGCGAAATAGTTAAAGATTTAAATACAAGTGATGCCACTTTAAAAGAACTTGAAGCACATTTTTCGGGAACGGAGGCAGTTTAAAAGCCAATTGATTTTTATAGCTAAATCCAAAAAGATGCTTATTTTTACGATATCGAATAATAATAACTGTACTTTTCAGTTATTTATTAGACTAAAAAACTAGCATTGAAAGGATTTATAAAACCCATATTATTCATAATATTTTCTGTTATCTTAGTAACAAGTTGCTCCAGAAAAAAAGACACCTTCCTTACTAGAAATTACCACGCAGTTACAACCGAGTTTAATGCGCTTTATAATGGCTACTTAGCTTTAGAACAAGGAAGAAGTACTTTAAACGAAAGTTATGCCGATAATTATTGGGACATTCTTCCTATCGAGCGTATGCAAATCCAAGAAGAGGTTGTGCTACCTGGGCAATCTAAAAATGAAAGCTTTAATAGAGCCGAAGAAAAAGCGATAAAAGCCATTCAGAAACACAGTATAAATATTGAAGGCAAAGAGAAAAATCCGCAAATAGACGAGGCGTATTTATTGTTGGGAAAGGCGCGTTATTTCGATCAGCGTTTTGTACCGGCATTGGCGGCGTTTAATAATATTCTTAATAAATATCCTACCAGTGATAAAATAAATCAAGTTAAAATTTGGCGTGAAAAAGCTAATATTCGTTTAGATAATAACGAAATTGCTATAAAAAAATTAAAACGCTTATTGGAAGAAGAAGAGCTGGATGATCAAGATTTAGCCGATGCTACTTCTATATTAGCACAAGCGTATTTAAACACCAAATCTGTAGATAGTGCTATTACTCAATTAGAAATTGCGGCAAATGCAACTAAAAGTAACGACGAACGAGGACGTTATCGTTTTATTCAAGGACAACTCTATAACACATTAGGTTATAAAGACAGTGCTAATATAGCATTTGATAAGGTTATTGAGCTCAATAGAAAAACGCCTCGAATTTACATGATTAGTGCTAATATTGAGAAAATTAAAAATTTCGATTATGAAACTGAAGATAAAATAGTGCTTTTAGAACATCTTAATGAACTTGAAGAAAATAGAGAAAACAGACCGTATTTAGATAAGATTTACCATCAAATTGGCGAGTACCATTTAAACAATCAATCAGATTCTTTAGCAGTGGCTTATTATAATAAATCGTTGCGTACCAATTCGCAAGATAAATTGTTAAGAGCTAAAAATTATCAAACCCTTGGCGATATGAGTTTTGATACCTCTAGATATGAAATCGCTGGTAATTATTACGATAGCACGATGACAAATTTGCTATTAAACTCTAAACCATATCGTATCATTAAAAGGAAACGAGACAATTTAGAAGATGTTATCTATTATGAAAACGTTGCTCGAGTAAACGATAGTGTTTTACAATTAGTAAACTTTTCTGAAACAGAACGATTAGAATATTTTAAGTCGTTTGTTGAAACTTTAAAAGTTAAAGCCGAAGAAGAAAAGGAAAAAGCCGAAGCTGCAGAACGCAACACAGGCTTAGCAACGGTTAATAATAAAATTGGAGGACAAGCACAAAATAATACTACACCAAATCAAGCTACTTTATTTTATTTTTATAACCCCACTACAGTGGCGTATGGAAAAAATGAGTTTATTAAAATTTGGGGCAACAGAACGTTAGAAGATAATTGGAGATGGTCTAACAAAACAATTTCAGGTACAGGAAATACTGTATCAGACATTAGTATAGTAGCTTCCGCATCGGATGAAGAACGGTTCGATCCGCAGTATTACATTTCTAAAATTCCTTCCGAAGGGAAAGTAATTGATAGTATTTTAAAAGATCGCAATTTTGCATATTATCAACTAGGACTCATTTACAAAGAGAAGTTTAAAGAATACCATTTAGCAAAAAGCAAATTTCAAAACTTACTAAACAGTAATCCAGAAGAACGATTGATAGTGCCATCAAGGTATAATTTATATAAGATTTATGAATTACTAGGGGAAGGTGATGAAGCTTCCATTGCTAAAAATGAGATTATTACAAACTATCCAGAATCGCGCTACGCAACCATTTTAAACAATCCAGATTTAGTTAGTTTAAAAGATGAGAATAGCCCTGAAAATGTATATGAAAACGTATACGCTCAGCATAAAAATCAAGAATACGAAGAAGTAATATCTAAATGCGAAACTTATATAAATGCGTTTGATGGGGATCCCATAGTTTCAAAATTTGAACTTTTAAAAGCCACGGCAATAGGTAGATTATTTGGTTACGATGCTTATAAAAAAGCCATTAATTATGTAGCTATTACATTTGCTAACACACCAGAAGGTCTGCAAGCGCAGAAGATAGAGTCTGAGGTTTTACCAAAAATAGCAAGTACTGATTTTGTTGAAGAAACCGACGATGTTTCAACCAACTTTAAAGTGGTTTATAAATTTGAAAACTCAGATTCTGATAAGATAGAAGCTTTTAAAAACACGTTAGATACTGTTTTAAAAAATGTAAAGTATTATACTTTAAAAACATCAGTTGATGTTTATAACCCAAACACTACATTCGTTATTATTCATGGTTTAAAAAATGCTCAGGTTGCTAAAACATTCGACCAGTTATTAACCAAAGAAGATAATCGAAAAATAACCGAACCTTATTTTGCAATATCATCTGCAAATTATCAAATCGTCCAGATTCATAAAAATTTGGACACGTATTTAAACATCAGTAATAATTAAAATTAATAACATTATGTTCTCTGATAATAAAAAAGATAAAAACATGGTAGAAGGAACATCGAGTCAAAATATTATATCTCAAGGCACTAAAATTGTAGGTGACTTTAATAGCGAAGGCGATTTTAGGGTTGATGGGATTATAGAAGGCAATATAAAAACTACTGGAAAAGTAGTTGTAGGTAAAGCAGGTTTTATAAAAGGAACCTTGCAAGGAACCGATGCTTATTTTGAAGGTAAGTTTTCAGGAAAGCTATCGCTATCTGGCACACTTACATTAAAAACAGCAGCGCATATTGAAGGTGAAGTAATTGTTGGAAAACTAGCGGTTGAACCTGGGGCAACATTTAATGTGACCTGTATTATGAAAGGTACTGTAAAAGAAATGAATAAAAGTGGACAACAACAACCAAAAACACAGTCAGAAACCGAAAAGACAGCTTAATACTTACGCTAGATTTTCAGGACTTGCCATTCAAATGTTTGCTATTATCGGTGTCGGCACTTTTATAGGGTATAAGTTAGATGAAAACTACCCAAATAAGCATAGCTTATTTACACTTTTTGGTGCATTGTCTTCAGTAATTATATCAATAATATATATAATTAGACGTATTATTGCAACTTCAAAAGAAGAACAATAAAATGAATAACCTTTTTAAAAAGAGAACGTCTAATTTTCTTATTCAGCTCATTGCTTTAAGTGTTTTATTATTTGGAATTCACACTTACTTAAACTTTCATTTTACTAAAGGCGTTATATTATTTTTTCCATTGTGGCACATCTATATGTTTCATTTAGTTACAGTTATTATAATCTATACTATAATTAATTACCGAGAGTCTGTTGGTAAAACAGAAGTATTTAATGCTTTCATACTGGGAATGCTTTTAAAAATGATATTAACAGTTGTATTCTTGTTGCCATGGATTTTATCCAAACCAGAACAAAAAGGATATGACCTTGCCAATTTCTTTATTCCTTATTTTATTTTTCTTGCATTTGAAGTGTATTCTGTAACTAGAATTCTTCAAAAAAAGTAACGAGTCCATAAACTTAACTCACTTAAAAAACCACAGCTAAATAATCATTAAATTATTATTTGTCAATTCATTTTATGTGTGTACATTTGCACCGAATTTAAAGTAAGGTATTTTTAAGCGATACAGAATGACATTAAACACCTTTAAGAACGTATTATTTTCTGCATTATTTTTAGCAATATCATTTGCTGGATATGCAATAGAAGATTCAGACAACAAAGACGACAAAGAGTTCAATGCCAAAGAAATGATTTTGCATCACGTAAAAGATGCACATGAGTTTCATATTTTTGACTGGAAAGGAAAGCCAATATCTATTCCTTTACCAATTATACTTTGGACAGATAATGGTTTAACGACGTTTATGTCTAGTGCGTTTCATCATGATGATTCGGGTAAAACTATTGTTGAAAAGAACGGTGGTAAATTCGTTAAATTTCACGAAAAAATATATCAATTAGAGGCGGGAGCTAACGCTGTTAGTTTTGATGCAGAACATCATCCAACCAATGCCTCTAAACCATTAAATATCTCAATCACACGAAATGTGTTTATGATGTGGGTTTCGGTAATCGTTTTGTTGCTAATCTTTTTTGCAACTGCTAGACGTTATAAAAAATCTGATGATAATGTACCAACAGGAATTGCAGGTTTTATTGAGCCACTTGTAGTATTTGTTAGAGATGAAATAGGAAAACCAATGATTGGTGAGCGTAAATATAAAAGGTACATGCCTTACTTGCTAACCATCTTTTTCTTTATCTGGATAAATAATATATTTGGTTTAATCCCCATTTTAAATGGCGCTAACTTAAGTGGTAATATTGCATTTACATGTACACTAGCGGTATTTACTTTTATAATCACAACATTTAGTGGTAACAAGAATTACTGGAAACATATCTTTTGGATGCCTGGTGTTCCTGTACCAATGAAAATATTTTTAATGCCAATAGAAATTATCGGGATGTTTGTAAAACCAATCTCGTTAATGATTCGTTTGTTTGCTAACATCACAGCAGGACACGTTATTATATTAGCATTAATGTCATTAATATTTGTATTTAAGTCTGTTGCAATTGCACCAGTATCTGTAGCATTCTCATTGTTTATTACAGTTATAGAAATTATTGTTACAGCAATACAAGCATATATATTTACAATATTGTCAGCCCTTTATTTTGGTATGGCAACAGAAGAAGAACATCATTAATTAATTTAAATTTTATATTATGACTATTACTGGAATTGCAGCTATTGGAGCTGGTTTAGCAGCTATTGGAGCTGGAGTTGGTATTGGTAAAATTGGTGGATCGGCTATGGAAGCTATGGCTCGTCAACCAGAGATGCACGGAAAGATTCAATCTTCTGCATTAATTTTAGCAGCCTTCGTAGAGGCAGTAGCACTATTTGGTGTTGTTGTTGCTTTCTTACAAGGATAAAAACCTAAGAATACTGAAGTAACGGTTGGTTGCTTCAGTATTTTTTAAAATTTAAGTTATTTAAAACAAAAAAAGAAATGGATTTAATTACACCTCAATTTGGATTGGTTTTTTGGACAGCAATTACATTTTTAGTATTGCTATTCATTTTAAGAAAATTTGCTTGGAAACCTATTTTAGGAGCAGTTGAAGAAAGAGAAGATGGAATTAAGAATGCTTTAGCATCTGCAGAAGAGGCGCGTAAAGAGATGGAGAATCTTCATGCAGATAATGAACGTATTTTAAAAGAAGCCCGTGCAGAACGTGAAGCAATGCTTAAAGAAGCACGCGATATAAAAGCAAAAATGATTACTGATGCTAAAGATGAAGCACAAGCACAAGCAAACAAAATGATTGAGCAAGCACAAGCTGCTATTGAAAGCGAAAAGAAATCTGCTATGGCAGAGCTTAAAAATCATGTTGCAGGCTTATCATTAGATATTGCAGAAAAAGTAGTACGTCAAGAATTATCTAATAAAGACAAACAATTAGAATTAGTTGAGTCTATGTTAGGTGAAGCAAAATTAAACTAAGAAATAATGGCGGGAGCAAGAGCAGCAGTACGTTACGCAAAAGCAATTTTAAGTTTAGCATCAGATAAGAATATAGCTGAGGTTGTAAATAATGACATGAAGTTAATTGCAACAACTATTGCAGGTAATAAAGACTTAAATAGTATGCTTCAAAGCCCTGTAGTTAAATCATCTAATAAAAAGGCTGTATTGCTTGAGGTTTTTAAAGGCTCAAACGCAATGACAACTACTATGATAGATACCCTTATTACAAACAGAAGATTAGCACTTTTAAATGATGTAGCTACTAGTTATAACCGTTTGTATGATGAATTAAAAGGGATTCAAATTGCACAAGTAACAACTGCAATTCCCTTAACAGATGATTTAAAAGTTAAGGTTTTAGCAAAAGCGAAAGAACTTACAGGAAAAGATGTGGAAGTTAACAATATTGTAGATGCAGAGATTTTAGGAGGTTTCATCTTACGTGTTGGAGACAAACAATACAACGCTAGTATAGGAAACAAATTAAATAAGTTAAAAAGAGAATTTACTTTAAATTAAAATAAAATGGCAGAAGTAAAACCAGCTGAAATATCAGCAATCTTAAAACAACAACTATCAGGTTTTGAAGCATCAGCTTCATTAGACGAGGTAGGAACAGTATTAACAGTAGGTGATGGTATTGTACGTGCTTACGGATTGTCTAATGCTCAATATGGTGAGTTAGTAGAATTTGATGGCGGTCTTGAAGGTATTGTACTTAACCTAGAAGAAGACAATGTTGGTATCGTATTACTAGGACACTCTATAGCAGTAGTTGAAGGCTCTACAGTAAAACGTACTGGACGTATCGCTTCTATTAATGTTGGTGAAGGTATTGTTGGTCGTGTTGTTGACACATTAGGAAGCCCTATTGATGGTAAAGGACCAATTTCTGGTAAGACTTACGAAATGCCATTAGAACGTAAAGCTCCTGGTGTTATTTTCCGTGAGCCAGTAACAGAGCCATTACAAACAGGTATTAAATCTATCGATGCGATGATTCCTGTAGGTCGTGGTCAACGTGAATTGGTTATTGGAGATAGACAAACTGGTAAAACCGCTGTATGTATTGATACCATTTTAAATCAAAAAGAATTTTACGATGCAGGTGAGCCTGTATACTGTATATATGTTGCTGTTGGTCAAAAAGCATCAACGGTAGCGTTAATTGCTAAAACATTAGAAGAAAAAGGTGCTTTAGCTTATACAACTATTGTTGCTGCAAATGCATCAGATCCTGCACCAATGCAAGTATATGCGCCTTTCGCGGGAGCTGCAATTGGTGAATACTTCAGAGATACTGGTCGTCCAGCTTTAATTATCTATGATGATTTATCTAAACAAGCCGTAGCTTACCGTGAGGTATCTTTATTATTACGTCGTCCACCAGGACGTGAGGCGTATCCAGGTGACGTTTTCTATTTACACTCAAGATTATTAGAGCGTTCTGCAAAAGTTATTAATGATGATAGTATCGCTAAAGATATGAACGATTTACCAGATTCATTAAAACCATTAGTGAAAGGTGGAGGGTCGTTAACAGCGCTACCAATTATTGAAACGCAAGCGGGTGATGTTTCTGCATATATTCCAACAAACGTAATCTCTATTACAGATGGACAAATTTTCTTAGATGGTGATTTATTCAACTCTGGTGTACGTCCGGCAATTAACGTAGGTATTTCGGTATCTCGTGTTGGTGGTAATGCGCAGATTAAATCAATGAAAAAAGTAGCAGGTACTTTAAAATTAGACCAAGCACAATTCCGTGAATTAGAAGCATTCGCAAAGTTTGGTTCAGATTTAGATGCTGTAACTTTAAATGTAATTGAAAAAGGAAAACGTAACGTTGAAATTTTAAAACAAGCACAAAACGATCCGTTTACAGTTGAAGATCAAGTTGCTATTATTTATGCAGGGTCTAAAAATTTATTAAGAGACGTACCTGTTGAAAAAGTAAAAGAATTTGAAAGAGATTTCATTGAATTCTTAAACGCAAAACATAGAGGTATTTTAGACACTTTAAAAGCAGGTAAATTAACTGATGAGGTTACAGATACATTAACAAATGTAGCTAAAGATTTATCAGGTAAATACAGAGCTTAATTATTAAACTAATGTCACTTTTTGCTTATTGCGAAGAGTCTTTATAAAAATAAAGAATGGCAAATTTAAAAGAAATACGTAACAGAATATCATCAGTATCTTCAACGATGCAGATTACCAGTGCCATGAAAATGGTATCTGCTGCAAAGCTAAAGAAGGCACAAGATGCTATTACCGCAATGCGTCCTTATGCAGATAAATTAACTGAGCTTTTACAAAGTTTAAGCGCCACTTTAGATGCAGATTCAGGAAGTAAATTCTCAACGCAACGTGAGGTAAAAAACGTTTTAATTGTTCCTATTACCTCTAATAGAGGTTTATGTGGAGCGTTTAATTCTAACATTATTAAGCAAACACAGCACTTAATAAGCAATGTGTATGCAGATAAAAAAGTTTCTGTAGTTGCAATAGGTAAAAAAGCAAATGATGCTTTTGCAAAGCAAAATAGAGTTATTGCTAACAAAAGTGAAGTTTTCGATGATTTAACTTTTGATAATGTTTCTGAAATAGCTGAAATGCTAATGGGAAAATTTGTTACAGGAGAGTTCGATAAAATCGAAATTGTTTACAACAAGTTTAAAAATGCCGCTACGCAAATTGTAATGACCGAGCAGTTTTTACCAATTGTTCCTGTTGAAGGCGAAGCTGATAATAATTCAGATTATATTTTTGAACCATCAAAAATTGAGATCGTTGAGCAATTAATACCTAAGTCATTAAAAACACAGTTATTTAAAGGAATAAGAGATAGCTTTGCTAGCGAACATGGTGCACGTATGACAGCAATGCATAAAGCAACAGATAACGCAACAGAGTTAAGAGACCAGCTTAAGTTAACTTACAATAAAGCACGTCAAGCAGCTATTACCAATGAAATTCTTGAGATTGTTGGTGGAGCGGAAGCGTTGAACAATTAATAAATTTAAAATATTACCTTGAGTATAACCGAAAGGTA
This sequence comes from Wocania ichthyoenteri Th78, assembly GCF_000789235.1. Taxonomy (GTDB): domain Bacteria; phylum Bacteroidota; class Bacteroidia; order Flavobacteriales; family Flavobacteriaceae; genus Wocania_A; species Wocania_A ichthyoenteri. The sequence continues at coordinate 1,848,708 of NZ_KN525716.1, read as the reverse complement.
TTTTTAATAGATATAAAGCCTCACATTTCGTGAGGCTTTTTTTTATGGCATCCATTTTGCAAATAATATCTTTATAATATTCAATTATATTGAAATGAAAACCATTAAAAACATATCAAACACATTATTAATGCTTTTAGTTATGATTAGTTTTTCTAAGTGTTCAACAACTAAAAAACTTCAAAATGCTGTGCCTTTTATAATTGGAGAAGTATATTATCAACATTTGATAGAAGATGTAAAGGGCGGCGATTCTAGATTTAATTTATTTATTCCTGTAACATCAAATCCTAATAGCATAATATTAGATAGTGTTTATTTTAAAGGGCAACAAGCTAAATTAGAAGCTTCTAAAAAACCACTTTTTATAGGTCGTTTCAAAGCCGCTACAAATCAAAAAAAGGATATTATAATGAGTAGCGACCCATATGCAGAATATGGTAATGAAGTACCCGAACTTCCTAAAAAAGCACCTTTTAAATTAGAAGACAACGAATGTGTTATTAGCTACAAACAAGGAAATACACTTAAGTATTTTAAAATCTCAAATATTCTTTTAAAGAAACCTAAGCATTAGCTAACTGTGAGACCTAATAAAGCAATAACTTATCTTTGGTTTACGTTAGCTAAAAACGTATTTTTAGCAGAACAAAATATATCCTTTGAGCGTACTAAAAACTTTCTTTAAAGATACAGTTATCTATGGTTTGGCTATTGTATTGCCTAGACTGATTAACTTTCTTTTAGTGCGTTTGCATACAGATGTGCTTCCTAATGAAGGCTATTCTGAAAACACAGAATTTTACGTAGTTGCAGCCTTTTTTAATGTCATTCTTACTTATGGAATGGAAACATCTTTTTTTAGATTTTTTAGTAAAAACAAAGATAAAGATAGAGTTTTGTCTACAGCAATAATAACCATTGTTGTTAGTACTTTTATTTTTGGAATATTGCTATTTTTATTTAGAGTTCCAATTTCAGAAGCGTTAAGAATCAATACGGATTTCTATTCACTTCTTGTTGGTATTACACTTATTGACACCTTAATTGTAATCCCATTTGCTTATTTAAGAGTCACGGGAAGACCAATAAAATTTGCATCAATCAAATTGATTAATGTTTTTATTATGGTGCTTTTAAATGTGCTTCTACTATCTACAACCTATGGATCAGAAGGATTGAGATCATTATTTAATGTTGAAAACAATGTAGAGTACATATTTATAGCAAACCTTATTGCTAGTGCATTCGTTTTAATTTTAGTATTGCCTTATTTCTTTAAAGCTAAACTAAATTTTGAATTTAAAGTTCTGAAACAATTCTTAAGCTACGGCTGGCCTATCATGATTGCAGGATTAGCTTTTGTAATCAATGAAAATTTAGATAAATGGTTGTTACCACAACTTGAAGGCGAGTTTGTTAATGGAGCATATAGCGCATGTTACAAATTAGCTGTGTTTATGACCTTATTTATTCAAGCCTTTCGAATGGGAGCAGAACCGTTTTTCTTTAATCATTCTGTTAAAGAAAATGCAACACAAACCTACGCAACTATTTTAAAATATTTTACCATAGTTGGTGCTTTGGGTTTAATGTTTGTTGTGATATATATAGATTTGTTAAGACCAATTTTTATAAAAAAAGAAAGCTATTTATTGGCTTTAGATATAGTACCAATTGTTTTGTTAGCTAATCTTTGTTTAGGTATTTATCATAACCTTTCAATTTGGTATAAGCTTACAGACCGTACACGTTTCGGAATGTATATTTCGCTTACTGGGGCAGCGATTACTATTGGATTTAATATCATGTTTATTCCTAAAATAGGTTTTATGGCTTGTGCTTATGCAACACTTATTGCCTATAGTTTAATGATGCTAATTTCATATGTATTAGGTAGAAAGTATTATCCGGTACCTTATGATTTAAGTCGAATTGCAATTTATCTTATAGTAAGTACATCATTAAGTTTCATAACTTATTATCATTTAGATAGAAATATTTTATTAGGAACTGTATTTTTGTTGCTCTTTGTGGTAATAGTTGCTTTTTTGGAACGAAAGGAATTAAAACTAATATTGAAAAAAAATAGAATTTCAAATTAAAAGTTAATATGCAAATTAAAATAATAAATAAATCTAGTCACGATTTACCGCATTACGAAACTGTAGCATCAGCAGGAATGGATTTACGTGCGAATATATCAGAATCAAGAGTCTTAAAACCTTTAGAACGTAGTATAGTAGGCACAGGCTTATTTATAGAATTACCAATAGGTTATGAAGCACAAGTGCGACCACGTAGCGGATTAGCAGCTAAAAAAGGCATTACCGTTTTAAATGCCCCCGGAACAGTTGATGCAGACTACCGAGGTGAAATAGGCGTGATTTTGGTTAATCTTTCAAATGAAGACTTTGTTATTAATAAAGGCGAACGTATTGCACAATTAGTAATCGCAAAACATGAACGTGCTGAATGGGTCGAGGTAAATGAATTATCTGAAACCTCTCGTGGTGAAGGTGGTTTTGGAAGTACTGGAGTCAAATAAACAAATACACAAATCAACTTTTTAGATTGAGTGCAGTCGATACCTAATTGAAATAAAATTTAATATTGAAAAGATTCCCTTCTACAAGGGAATGACAAAAAATAAAACTAATGAAAATAATAGTACCCATGGCAGGACGAGGTTCTCGTTTACGCCCACATAGTTTAACTGTACCAAAACCATTAATTCCAGTTGCAGGACAACCTATTGTTCATCGATTAGTAAAAGATATTGCAAAAGTTTTAAAACAATCTATCGAAGAAATTGCTTTTGTTTTAGGTGATCCAGCTTGGTTTGGAGACGATGTTGTGAAAAGTTTAGAAGCTTTAGCCGAAAGTTTAGGTGCCAAGGCATCTATTTACCGTCAAGATTTACCATTGGGTACAGGTCATGCTATTATGTGTGCTAAACCATCGCTTTCGGGACCTGCGGTTATTGCGTATGCCGATACGTTGATTAGAGCTGAGTTTGATTTAGATAACAAAGCCGATGCTGTTATTTGGACCAAGCAAGTCGAAAACCCTGAAGCCTACGGTGTGGTAAAACTTAACGAAAATAATGAAATTGTTGAGCTAGTTGAAAAACCTGAAACTTTTATAAGCAATCAAGCCGTTATAGGAATTTACTATTTTAAAGATGTTGCCGTTTTAAAAGGAAAGCTACAAGAAATTCTTGACGAAAACATTATGAATGGTGGCGAATACCAAATTAATGATGGTATTAAACGCATGATGGCAGATGGTAAAGTATTTAAAACTGGCACCGTTGATGAATGGATGGATTGTGGAAACAAAGCTATAACCATAGAAACCAATCAACGGATGTTAGGTTTTTTAAAAGCCGATGGAGACGAGCAATTAGTGGCTTCATCAGCTAAATTAGATAACTCAAATATTATTGAACCATGTTTTATTGGAGACAATGTAGTGCTTAAAAACAGCACTGTTGGACCATTTGTTTCTGTTGGAAACGATAGTGTTATTGAGAACACAACCGTTAAAAATAGCTTAATTCAAACCCATACTACTATTAAAAATGCTAATTTAGATAACGCCATGATTGGTAATCATGTAAAATATAATGGTGATTTTACGAGTATAAGTATTGGCGATTATTCTGTTTTGGAATAGTATTTGAAATTGTTAATGTCACCTTGAGCACAGTCGAAAGGTTTTTTTAAATGAAACAAAGAATCTACATATTTCTCTTTATCCTTGGAACATTTTTCTTTCCACAGGAAAACTATGCCCAAGTAGATTTTAATAAAAAACCATATGACGATTTAGGAAATGTAGATGATAAATTTCAAGAACTTTTTTACGAAGCTTTAAAACAAAAGGGTATTGAGAATTACGATCGATCAGTTGAAGTGCTTTTAAAATGTATTGAAATAGATAATTCTGTATCTGTTTTATATTTCGAATTAGGAAAAAACTATATCAAGCTTAAAAATTTTGGTGCTGCCGAAGATGCTTTTAAAGATGCTATAAAAAAAGAACCCGATAATGAGTGGTTTTTAGATGAATTATATGGTTTTTATGCTGAACAGAATGATTATGATAAAGCCATAAAAACAGTTAAACAACTTGTAAAATATCATCCAGATTACAAAGAAGATTTAGCATCGCTTTACGTGCGCACAAAAAATTATAATGAGGCTTTAAAAATTTTAGATGAATTGGATTTAGAGTTTGGAATATCGGTTGCTAGAGATATGCTTCGTAATAAAATTTACGAAGCTACTGGACGAAAAAAAGACCAAATTAAAAACCTAGAATCGCGTGTTGAGAATAATCCAGATAAAGAGTCGAATTATTTAGCCCTTATTTTTCGATACAGCGAAAATAACGAAAAGGATAAAGCTTTTGAAACTGCGAAAGAGCTGCTTAAAATTAATCCGAATTCGCAAATGGTTCACTTAGCTTTATACAAGTTTTATTTAGATGATAATAATACTGAAAATGCTATTGAATCTATGAAAATAGTTTTAAAAAGCAACCAAATAAAACCAGATGCTAAGCTTAAAGTATTATCAGATTTTGTAAATTTTGTTCGTAATAATCCAGAGTATGAAGCAGATTTAGTTGAAGTCACTTCGCTTGTTGGCGATAGTAATAATAGTAAAACTTTAGTTGAGTTAGGACAGTATTATTTAAAAAATGGCGATAAAACTAAAGCCTTAAAATATTACGAAGATGCTTTGGTTTTAGAGGTCGATAACTTTCAAGTTTTACGTAATGTATTATTGCTTTATATTGATTTGAAAAAATATAATTTAGCTTCAGAAAAAAGCAATAGTGCTTTAGAAAAGTATCCATCTCAACCCATATTTTATTTAATAAATGGAGTGGTGTTAAACGCTTTAAATCAATCTAAAAAAGCTATCGAAGTTTTAGAATCTGGATTAGATTATATTATTGACGATACTAAAATGGAGGCAGATTTTTATAATCAATTAAGTAAAGCATATACCTTGTTAAACAATACGGTTAAGGCAAAAACGTTTAGTGATAAGGCAAAACAAATAGAAACCTCAAATTAATGAATAGATATACTTATATCGTTTTTACACTTATTACATTGCTTGCGGTTAGTTGTAAATCAAGCAAAACAATTAGTGCTGGTGTAGCAAATTATAACTTATCTACAAGACAATTAATAAAGGAAAACGCAAAACAAGCAGCAAGTTTTAAGACACTGCAAGCTAAACTTAAAATAACCTATTTTCAAAACCAAAAAGAGCAAACACATTCAGTCTCATTTAGAGCAAAAAAGGATGAAATATTTTGGATAAGCGCAACTTTTTCTGTTATAAGAGCCAAAGTAACACCAGAAAAAGTTAGTTTTTATAACAAGTTGGATAATACTTATTTTGAAGGGAATTATGAGTATTTAAGTGGTTTATTAGGTACAGAATTAGACTTTCAAAAAGTTCAAAATTTATTATTAGGAGAAACATTATTTAATTTAAAAGACGATGTTTATAAGGCGAGTATTGATGATAATATTTATGTGCTTCAACCTAAAAAGCAACGCGATTTATTTGAAATCTTTTTTTTGTTAGATCCGTCGCATTTTAAAGTGAAATCGCAGCAAATATCACAACCAAAAGAACAAAGGATTTTACAGATTGATTATTTGTCGTATCAAAAAGTTGGTAGTCAAACATTACCACAGTATGTGAAAATTAATGCTGTTGAATCAAATCAAGAAACCATTATAAAGCTAGAATTTAAAAACGTATCGTTAAATGAAGACTTACGTTTTCCGTTTAAAATACCTTCTGGTTTTAAAGAAATTAAGCTATAACATTGAATAACAAACACACATATAAATTTTTAATGCTACTTGGGTTTTGTTTGTGTTTTGCTTTGGGTTCATCGCAAAATAATAAGCAAAAAGAGTTAGAAACACGACGACAAGAATTACGACGCGAAATACAGAAAATTAATGAATTACGCTTAGAAAATAAGTCAAAAGAAAAATCACAATTGTCATTAATTGAAGATTTTAATTATAAAATAAATGTGTTAAATAACTTAATTAAAGTTACTAACCAACAAGCGAATTTAATTACTAGAGAAATTAATTCGAATCAAAAGCAAATTACCAAACTTCGTGCGGAATTAAAGCAATTAAAAGAAGATTATGCAGCAATGCTTGTTAAGTCTTATAAAAGCAAAAACCAACAAAGTAGGATTATGTTTTTGTTGTCTTCTAACGACTTTAAACAAGCCTATAAAAGATTACAATACATTAAACAATATGGTGACCATCAAAAGCAACAAGGAGAAACTATAAAAGGAAAAACGGCAGAATTACAAAACATTAATGCCAATTTATTAAAGCAAAAAGAAGATAAACAAAAGCTAATAACAGAAAATAAAGTGACTCAAAAATCATTAGAAACCGAACGCAAGCAGCATGAAGTTTTAATGAAATCTATTAAAAATAACATTAATCTTTACACGTCTCAAATTAATAAAAGACAGCGCGAAGCAAATAGAATTGATGCCGAAATAGACAAAATTATAAAAGCAGCTATTGCAAAATCTAATAAAAAAGCAGGGAAATCTTCAAGCTCAAAAACATTTGCTTTAACACCAGCGGGGAAAGCTTTGGCAAAAGATTTTGAATCGAACAAAGGGAAACTGAGTTGGCCAGTTGAGAAGGGTATTGTAAAAGTGCGCTATGGCACACAACCGCATCCTATTAATCGGTCGTTAACCATTAAAAGTAATGGTGTTAGAATTGCTACCGAAAAAAACGCTAAAGTAAGATCTATTTTTAATGGCGAAGTTATAGATGTTGTTAGAATGAAAAATGTAAACCCTATAGTTATAATTCGTCATGGTAACTACATTACTTACTACAAAAACCTTTCTAAAGTTTATGTAAAAGAAGGTGATAAAGTTGTTACTAAACAAGAAATAGGCGAAGTTTATACTAATAAAATAAATGGAGAGACAATACTAAGTTTTAGTATTTCTAAAGAAAGTAATACCCAAAATCCTGCGTCTTGGATTTATAAAATGTATTAGCAAATTATATTTAAATTACTCAAACAAAGCCTTAAGTTCGGTAGCTTTATCTGGTGTGATTTTACCAGCCAACAACAAACTTAATTGTTTACGACGTAATGCAGCATCAAAACGCTCTTTTTCTAAATTGGTTTGTGGATGTACTTCTGGAACAGAAACAGGTCTACCAGTATCATCAACAGCAACAAAGGTGTAAATGGCTTCGTTAGCTTTAGATTTTTCACCAGATTCTCTGTCTTCAATCCAAACATCAATAAATACTTCCATAGAAGTTTTAAAGGCACGAGACACCTTAGCTTCAACGGTAACTACGCTACCTAAAGGAACGGCTTTATTAAATGCTACATGATTAACCGATGCGGTAACAACAATACGTCTACTGTGTCTTCTAGCTGCAATACTAGCGGCACGATCCATTCGCGCAAGTAGTTCACCACCAAATAAATTATTTAGCGGGTTGGTTTCACCAGGTAAAACCATATCGGTAAGCGTTGTTTTTGATTGCTCGGGTGTTTTTGCTTGCATCACTTTTATTTTAATGATGTTGCAAAGGTACTATGCTTTTAAGTATTAAAGAAGTAAAAAGGCGTGAATTGTTTTAGAGCTTAATCGAGTTTTTTAACTAGTAACCACGCATCTTTATTGTGTGTTTTTCTAATCTCGCGGATGGCTTTAAGTGCCTCTTGACCATTTTCGTAACTCGCATAAACCACTTCGTGTAAACCGTATTTGTTTACGCCAATTTTTCTGGCGCTAAAACCATCTTTTTTTAGCTTGTTTATTATTTTATTACAGTTTTCTTCAACTCTAAAAGCGCCTGCAACAATATGATAATTGCCAGTTTGTTTAGAGACATTTAAGGTAATAGCAGGTAATGGGTTCAAACTAAAAGTAGCTTGCTGTATTTTAGTATCTAGTTGTTTTGTCGCTTCTTCTTGCGCTAATTGGTTGTGTGTTTCAATTTGATTAACATAAAAATTAGAAGCAGCAAAACCACCAAGCGTTAATGCAACTAAAGCTACAGCTGCATATTTTAAATACGGTCTAGTTTTACGTTTTTCAAGAGAAACGGTAAGCGGAATTACGTTTTCAATTTGCTCAACCTCTTTCTTGTATACTTCGCGAGTTACGGAAGGTGATGTAAATTGAGATAAACCAAATGAATCGGTTAAATAGTTAAGATTATAAGTTGGTTCAAATAAAATTTTGCCCTCATTATTAAATACCACTTCGCCAATATTATTAAACGTAAGTGTTTCACCTTGGGTTAAATACGATTTAAGTATTTTAACACGTTTCGCAATTTTTTTGGAAGCAATCTCAAAAGGAATTTTTTCTACATCGGCAATATAGTGTGCTAATAGTCCATCGTTTTGCTGAATTTGCTCGTTAAACGACACCGCTTTTTTTGGCGGATAAAACGCATGTGTTGAATTATTAATCGAAGCAGATACGCGTTGCGTTAAAAAAGATCCAAATTCTGGAATCGTAACACACTCATATCTATATAATAAATCGCTTATGTAGGTTTCTAATTGCATAAAAACAAAGTTAAAAAATTATGCTTTCAGATAAAATTTCGAGCGAAGTATTTATTAACAGTCGAAAAATTCTTTTATTGTAGCTTTAAAACCAAATGTTTACGATGACAGAAAATAGTTTGCTTTATACTTTAGCCTTACAGCATGTACCAAATATTGGCGATATTACTGCCAAAAGGCTCATTTCTCATTGCGGTTCTGCTGAGGCTGTTTTAAAAGAAAAAAAGCAAAACCTGCTTAAAATTGATGGAATTGGTAGTGTTATTTTAAGTGATTTGTTTGAAACTTATCATTTAAAAGAAGCAGAAAAAGAGATAAAATTTATTAAAGAAAACCAACTCAAGGTTTTATATTTTAAAGGAGACAGTTATCCTGAAAAATTAAAACATTGTATTGATGGCCCTATTGTATTGTTTCAATCAGGACATATTAATTTAAAGCAACAACACATTATTAGTATTGTTGGTGCAAGAAAAATCACAACAAATGGTATTGCATTTTGCGAGAATTTGATTGAAGCACTGGTGCCTTATAATCCCATAATTGTTTCAGGTTATGCTTATGGAACCGATATAACAGCGCATAAAGCAGCTTTAAAACACAATTTACAAACCATTGGCTGTTTAGCACATGGGATGCATACCATTTACCCAAAAGTGCATAAAAAATACATGGCTGAAGTTAAAAAACATGGTGGGTTTTTTACCGATTTCTGGAGTAGTGACACCTTTAATAAAAACAATTTTTTAAAAAGAAATAGAATTATTGCTGGTTTAAGTGAAGCTACGATTGTTATAGAGTCTGCTGAAAAAGGTGGAAGTTTAGTTACTGCCGATATTGCAAATTCGTATAACCGCGATGTATTTGCAGTTCCTGGGCGCATAACAGATTCGCAAAGTGTGGGTTGTAATAATTTGATAAAGCACCAAAAGGCACACATGCTTTCCAATCCTTTAGATGTACCTTATATTTTGAATTGGCAGTTGGAGGAAGATGATATTTCGACAGGCTCAATAACCAAACCAACCATACAAAAACAGCTATTTGTTGAGTTAGATACCACTGAAAAAATTATTTATAATTACCTAAAAGCAAACGAGAAACAACTATTAGATGTAATCGCTATTAATTGCGAAATGCCCATTTTTAAAGTGGCTAGTATTTTGTTAACTATGGAATTAAAAGGCGTTATTAGGCCGTTGCCTGGGAAGTTATTTGAGGTGGTTTAATAGCCAATACTACCACCACACTAAAAAGAATTTTTTAAGTATACCGTTAGGAAATTTTATCCAACAAAGTGGTGAAAATTGTCTTTCCAAATAGGTGTCAGATGCCTTTTTAAAAGATTCGAAATTTGACCAATTTACGTTTGAATGCGTTGCTATAATCCAATCTATCTTTTTTGGAATATAAAATTTACAATCAGAAAACTGTTGCATCTGTTTTTTGTAAATATAGAACCCTGAAATACAATTTTGATTTAATGTTTTTAAAATGATTTTTTTCTGAAATGGAACAAACAATTGTGCTTTAAAATAGACTTGCTGTTCCATTTTAGCCGAATTCAAGTTTAGAGTTTTTAAATAATTTTTAGCTTCTTCAGAATGTAAAAGCGGCAATTGTTTTTGGCTTAGTTTTTTTAATTTTTCAACTAAAGCATCTTTTTTATTGGGACCGATAAAATGCTCAATTTCGGAAGCACCTATGGAATCATCATAAATATAAAACTTATAGATAATTTCTAAATGAATAGCTTTTTCATTTTTTAAAAGCAAACAATCCAGCTCGCCTAAAGTTGTTTTTCCATTTTGAATTTGAATATTTTCAGACAAAATAGAAATTAATTTTTCTTGCTGTAATTCAAAAGAAACTAAGCGTTCTATGTATTTTCCAAGACGCAATTTTTCATCAATTTCAATATCAATTTTTGTTGATTTAGATTTAATATAAAACTGCTTTAAATTAAAAACTGCATGTTGTTTCCATAAACAAGGTGTTTCTAGAAAACCATCATAACGTTTTAGAATGTCTTTTGTTTTTTGATGCATTTTAGAAAAAGTAAAAAATGAAAATCAATTATGAGGTTTTTAACCCAAAAAGACAATATTTAGGACAAGTATAGCGTTTATGTAATTGGTTAAAAAAGGGTGTTAATACCCAACCTTTTCTCTAACCCTATTCAAAACATTATCTGCAACAACTTTCGCTTTTTCAGCTCCAACTGCTAATGCAGCATCAATTTTGTTGAGGTTACTCATATAATAATTATAACGCTCGCGTTGTGTGGCAAATTTGTCAACAATCAATTCAAACAAGGCTTGTTTTGCGTGCCCATAACCATAGTTACCATTTTCGTAATTGGCTTTCATAGTTTTAATTTGAGCATCATTTGCCAATAAATTATAAATAGCAAAACAGTTACAAGTACTCCAATCTTTAGGTTCTTCAAGTGGGGTGCTATCGGTTTCAATAGACATGATTTGCTTGCGTAGTTTTTTATCATCTAAAAATATATTGATGATGTTATTTCTACTTTTGCTCATTTTCTCACCATCTGTTCCCGGAATAAGCATCGTGTTTTCTTGTATTTTTCCTTCGGGAAGCACAAAGGTTTCTCCCATTTTTGCATGAAAACGAGAGGCTACATCGCGTGTCATTTCAATATGCTGTAATTGATCTTTTCCAACAGGGATAATTTCGGCATCATATAACAAAATATCGGCAGCCATAAGCATGGGATATGCAAATAAACCAGAATTTACATCTTCTAATCTATCGGCTTTATCTTTAAAACTATGTGCCAAGGTTAAACGCTGATATGGAAAAAAACAACTTAGATACCATGATAATTCGGTTACTTGCGGCACATCACTTTGTCTGTAAAACACAGTTTTTTCAATATCTAATCCAAAGGCTAACCAGGTAGCAGCGGTAGAATACGTATTTGTGCGTAAAGTTTCGGCATCTTTAATTTGCGTTAATGTATGCAAATTTGCTATAAACAAAAACGAATCGTTCTCAGGAGTATTTGCCATGTCTATTGCAGGAATAATGGCACCTAAAATATTTCCTAAATGCGGTGTCCCTGTACTTTGTATTCCTGTAAGTATTCTTGCCATAGTTTTAATATAAAGCGCAAATTTAAAGATAAGTTACCCAATAAAAAAAGCGGCAACAGCCACTTTTTAAGAATATGTTAAATAAAGGTCTATTTTTTAAATAAACCAGCTATAAATAATATAACCGAAGCACCAATAGCACCTGTTAAAATGTCTCCAATAACACCATCAATAAAGTTAATGTTTAGTGTTGCAAAAAGCCAATTACCAACTAAGCCACCAATAATACCAATAACGATGTTTAGTAATAATCCAAAGCCACCGCCTTTCATTAGCTTTCCTGCTAACCAACCAGCAATGGCACCTATTAATAATGCATAAAGTAAACCCATAGTTTTTATGATTTTAAAGTTATTATGTTTTAAAGATAATCAATTTATAATAGTATTTTTGATGCAAATGAAAATTATAGAGTACACTTTTTGGACATTTTACCGTATTTGGTTCTACATTCTTGTAGCTTTACCAATACTGATTATGTTTCCTATTCTTTTAATTTCTATTCTAAAAGAGTCTTGGTATCCGTTCTTTTTTAAATTGGCACGTTTTTGGGCAAAAGTTATTTTAATTGGTATGGGATTTAGACCAATTATAGAGCGTGAACAAACGCCAGAAAAAAATAAAAGCTATATGTTTATTGCTAACCACACTTCTATGGCAGATATTATGCTCATGTTAGTTTCGGTTAAAAACCCGTTTGTTTTTGTTGGCAAAAAGGAGTTGGTTAAAATCCCTCTTTTTGGGTTTTTCTATAAACGCACTTGTATTTTGGTTGATAGAAGTTCTGCAAAAAGTAGACAAGCTGTTTTTTTAAGAGCGCAACGCCGATTACAAACTGGGGTAAGTATTTGTATTTTTCCTGAAGGTGGCGTACCCGAGGAACATATAGAATTAGATGAGTTTAAAGATGGCGCTTTTAGATTAGCAATTAATCATAAAATACCCATTGTGCCATTAACCTTTGCCGATAATAAAAAACGTTTTTCGTATACTTTTTTTAGCGGAGGTCCGGGAAAAATGCGTGTTAAAATTCATAAATTTTTGTCTACTGAAAATTTAACGGTTGATGACACAAAGGTTCTAAATGCAGAAGCGAGAAGTGCTATTTTAAAGCAATTAGAGACTTTTAACAGCTAAAAGAAGTCGCCTAAAGCGAAAAACTTTAACTGGAATATTAAAACTTTGAATCTTATTTTAATCCAAAAAATTTATAAAAAACACAACTTTTACGGGTTTCCCACAGCAGTAATTTAAGATATTCATTAAAACTCTGAAATTTTAACAAATACAAGTATTTTATTACAAAAAAAATGTTTTAGGTTTATAAAATAGCAATCCTCCCTCATTATTATTTAGTAGCATATAACTATTAGCTTTAATTATATATGCTTATGAAATTTAATTTTAAAAATTATTTGAAACTAGGAATTCTATTTTTTGGAATTTCTTTATTATTTAATAGCTGTCAAAAAGAAGGCTTTGACTCAAATCAAAACACTTCAGAAATTACTGTAAAGATTATAGATTTTAATGAAATTCAATCTAACAGTAAAGCTATAAGTAAATTACAAAAGTTTTCTTCTCAAAAGAATTCTAACAGAGATGTTTTATATAATGCTGAACAGGGCTTTTCTATAAACACAGATTACGTTAAGTACATTGAGAAAGAAGATTACCATTCTTATAATTTTTCCATAATAAGAGATAATCCTAATACTAATCAACTAGAGAATTTACTGTTATCTTTAAATAGTGAAGGTGGCTATAACGCTTACATTGTAACCTATGGATTTACAAAAGAAGAGTTTAGTAATGAAGTGTTTAATAATTTAGATGCTGACTTATTAAGTAGCAGAACTACACAATATCAATTAATTGATTTTGATACTTCATTTTTAAATAAAGGGTCAAAATCAAAAGCATCTAGTGCAAAAGGTGGCTGTGTTGAAGAATGGGTTGTAGTAGAAATAGATCTAGGTGATGAAGGTGAATTAGTAGGTGCAGGCAATGAGGAAGACCCAGAATTTATGTGGGTTTTAAAATCTTCCTACTGTTCTCCGGGAGGAGGTGCTTCATCAGGAGGAGATGGTGGTGGTCCTTCTGGTCCAGGTGGTGGAAGTTCAAGTGGAGGGGACACATCTAGTGGACCAGGTACAGACGATACCATATCTTCCCCAATTAATCAAGATGGAAGTGATGCAGAGTGTGCAGCTTCTCTTGATGTACTTAATGCATATTATAGTAAAAATTCTCCATTTAATGTTGATTTAAAAGAGATTACAAAAACACCTTGTGATAAAATCTCTACGGATGATATTCATAATGAGAAAATTTTGTGTGTTTATGACAAACTTACAAAGTCACCAAAATTTAAAACGTTATTTTTAGATACATTTGGAGAGAATAAGAATTTAAACGTTAAATTTGAATTAGCAGAAAATATTCCTGCTATACAACCGTCAACTAATCAGCCTACAGCAACTACACAAACAGAGGGGAAGTTAAATTTAGATGGTTCTATAAAAGAGCTAAATGTTACAATTAAAATTAATAAAACGAAAATAGGGGTTAGCGCTTTTTCACTTGCAACTGCAATTTTGCATGAATCCATTCATGCTTATTTACAAATCAAACATATTAATTGTAATGTCGGTACACCTGCTAAAGAAATTTTAAATGATCTTAACAACATGAGTTTTGGGGAGTTATTAAACACTTATTATGAGCCTTCTTGTGGTTCCCAATCTCAACATGAATTTATGTTTGATAATATGATTCCTACAATGTCTGAGGTTATGGCAGATATTAAGGATTCTTTAATACCTTTATCTCATCAGCAAGGAGCTGAAAATAATTACACATTTATAGATGAAGTTAATCCATCGGGGGATGAATTACCTTGGAACTGGGATCAATTTTATTATTATTTCAGTATGGTTGGGTTGCAAAATACAGATACCTTTAAACAAGAATTACCTGTGGGATCTAATGAAGAAAAGAACTATCAGACATACAAATCTGTTGGAGTTGGTGGGTTTTCAATAAATTGTAGTAACTAAATAAAATAAAATGAAATATTTAACCATTTTTCTTTGCTTTATAAGTACAACTGTTTTTTCTCAAGATTTAGAAAGGATAAAAAGCCAAGAAGTATTAATAGTTTATTTTGATACTGCTAAGGATTTATCCGTTGAGAAAAGAGAAAGCAAGCAGAAAAATGATATAGAGACAATATCCTATTACTATTATTTTATTGATAGTAAATATAATAAAGAATCTCTCTCGCTACATTATTGGACTTATTTGAATTTTGATGACCAATCAAATAATATAAAGGCTCTCAAGGTTTCCGTAAATAAAAGTTTTTTAAGGAAAAACAAAAGCATAATATTAACAAAGAAGGTTATAGATAAAATTGGTTATGCTGAAACTTTGAAGTTATTTAGTAAAGCAAAGAAAATATTATTAATTGATGGGGATGATGTAAAGAAGAAATTAATTACAATAAAGGAAGTAAGATATTTTCCTGAGATAATTATATAAAACAAGTAGTAAAAAAACAGTTAAATGCGGTTAATAGAGTTTATTACTTCTAATCAAAAAATAAAAAGGAGGATATTTGTGAAATTTAACACACTAATTTTTTTGCAGCTTAATAATTGGCTTTAATTCATTTTCTCAAGAAAATAAAATATTTTAAATCAAGAAGTGATTATAGTTTTGTATGATGATTATAAAAATTAAAAAACCAAAATCAAGTGGGATCATAATGTCAAAAATCAAGAAAAACATCATTATTGGTACTATTTTTACTTTAATTTAGTTGATAATCACCATCAAAGAGGTTCGGTATTTTTACATTGGAGAAAAATAATTCTTGGTTTTAAAAAATAAAAAACTGCTCTGGGGAGAGCAGTTTTTCTTGATATTGATTTCCGAGCTTAAAGGAAACCCATATCTAGATCTAACCAAAAACCTAAAACTTAATAGCAAATCCGGTATAAACCCCAATAAAATAAGGTTTAAAATTACCAGACGTATTATTAAACGTATTGATTTGATATTTGAACATAGGCTCAAAATTCAAATCTATTTTTTTTGAAACTTTATAATTTAATCCCACACCAAAATTAGCACTATAGCTTACATTGTTTATGTTATTAGCTTCTCCTAAAAGGGTTCGAGAACCAGAAACCTCTGAGAATATTTCATTTTTATTTAAAAAGAACGAGCTAAAACCACCAATTAAATTAACACCTAATTTTTTATTCGTAAGTGCATATTGAATTTCCAAAGGCACTTCAATGTATCCTATGTCTTGATTAATAGAAGTATTTGAACTTTTCGTAAAAGCTTCCGGACTTTTAGAAGAATTTAAACTATTACCACTAATTATTGAAACGGCATCAGCAGCAGTATTACTGTTTGTATTTACATTTTGTAATAAGTTAGAGCTAGAACTAATAGATTGAAAGACTACAACATTATTGGTATTGTAACCCAAATTAACTTTGTTTATACCCGTACGAATACTTAATTTATTATTAACAGCATAACTGGCTTTAATACCGTAACTCATATTAAGTTCGCCACTTTTCGAGTTGTTGTTAAATTGCGGATCTATTGAAGAACCTTCTCCTAAACTACTAAAATAAACAGGCGCAGCATTTGGGGCGATACTCCACCTATTTAATTTTTCGTCTTTCTCTTCTTCAATAATATCTTTGTTTTTATCTAATACTTCCTCAATGGTAAGCGTGTTTTCTTTGGTGCTGTTATCGGCAATAGCTTCGGTTTTGGTTATTGCGTCTGTCGAAATATCATCGGGTTTTACTTCCGCAATAGCGGTATTTTTTTTTGTTGAATTGTTAATTATATGCTTTGCTTTATTGATATCAATTTGGGGATTTTTATTTTGAATCGCCTTATTATTTTTTTCTTTTGAATTTTGAGTAATTACCGTTGTATTATCTGTTTTTACAATGACATCACCGATATTTGATTTTTTATTTGAAGGTAACTGCGATTTTTGTGTACCTTCATTTTTAAGTTTTGAAGAGGCATTTTCAGCAACAGATGTTTCGTTTGAAGGTGTAATATCTTTTTGAGTATTATCAATTTTAGTTTCTGAAGCTTTTTCAGCAGATTCTTTTTCTGTATTAGATCCTGCAATAGCATCATCTTCTATATCTATAATTTTATCTTCTTTTTCAATATTAATAGTCGAATTATTATCCTCAGTAGTATTAGATTTCTCAAGATTTATATCTTCAGTTTCAACAACCTGGTTTGTTGGAAGATCTTCAGAATCATTACCATTAAATAAACCACCAACAGTTAATAAAAGCAATAATAAAGCAGCAATACCAGCGTAACGCCACCAAATAGGAATAACACGTCGTTTCTTCTTTTTCTTATTTAATTTGGCTTCAATATTTTCCCAAACAGTATCGCTAGGAGTCGCTTCAAAATCTTTAAAACGCTCCTGAAATAATCTGTCTATATGTTTTTTATCACTCATTTATAAGGATTGTAAACTTTGTCTTGTTTTATGATTTTCAATAGTTTCTTTTAAAGCTTGTCTAGCACGAGCTAAATTAGATTTTGAAGTCCCTATATTTATACTTAGCATATCTGCTATTTCTTTATGCGAATAACCATCTAAAACATAAAGGTTAAATACTAATCTGTAACGATCTGGCAATTCTTGGATTATTTTTAAGAGATAATCTAAAGAGACATTATCTTCATCAATCTCTAATTCAACTTCATCGGCTACATTTTCATTTATAATATCAAAAACTTTTTCGTTTCGGTAGCGTTGCAAAACGGTGTTTATTGTTATTCGTTTTAACCAACCCTCAAAAGAGCCTTTACTTTTATATTGTTCTATTTTATCAAAAATTGTTAAAAAAGCATCTTGTAAATTATCTTCTGCTTCGGCATAGTTTCTCGAATACTTCAAGCATACAGAGAATAATTTACTCGAAAAGAGTTTGTATAATTCTCCTTGGGCTTTAGTATCATTAATTCTACAATTTTCTATGAGTTGGTTTAAACTCAAATTAAAACACGTATTTATTAATACTTAAACTTAATTTGTAACAGGCACTTCTATAATTAGGTATTGATCTTCTCCATTATCACCTTCACCTTGCCAAAACTTAAATATATATGATCCATTACTGGTAACAATAAAATTAAATGTTGCTTCTACTAATTCTTCTGTAAGTGTTTCACAACTATTATTATCAAATACATAATTAATAGCGGCAACAGTACGCTGATTATTTTCTTTTAAATAATAAAACTCTTTAAAAGAGTGACATGTTGAAGGTCTAAAATAAGAAACTGTTATGGGATAAACTTCACCTAAAGTAAACTCGTTAGGAATATCAACACTTTCTATTGGTAATATTTCAAAGCTATAATTTGTGCTATCATCATCAATACTGCATGACGCAAATAAAAATAAAGCTAAGCTTAGGGCGACTAACTTTTTCATTGCAAATAATTTTTAATTTTTCTGTTTAATACATGTTTTTGTATTTATAGATGCCAAATAAATTAAAAGGTTGCGTGTAATATTAATTTAATTATATAAAAAAAATCCCGAAAATTCGGGATTTTTTATTTATTCTGATGCTTTTAAAATGTTTCTAATTTTATCTTCGAGCTCGTCCATGAGTTCGGGGTTGTCTTTTATAATAGCTTTTACGGCATCTCGCCCTTGGCCAAGTTTAGTATCATCATAACTAAACCACGAGCCGCTTTTCTTAACTATTTCGTGCTCAACAGCTACATCTAAAATTTCTCCTACTTTGCTTACGCCTTCTCCATACATAATATCAAACTCTGCTAGTTTAAAAGGAGGAGCTACTTTATTTTTAACTACTTTTACTCTAGTTTTGTTTCCTAAAACATTACCGTTGCTATCTTTAATTTGAGTAGAACGTCTAATGTCTAATCTAACCGATGCATAAAATTTTAAAGCATTACCACCGGTTGTGGTTTCTGGGTTGCCAAACATAACACCAATTTTTTCACGTAATTGGTTAATAAAAATTACGGTACAATTGGTTTTACTAATAGACCCAGTAAGTTTTCTTAAAGCTTGAGACATTAAACGTGCATGTAAGCCCATTTTCGAGTCTCCCATTTCACCTTCAATTTCACTTTTAGGAGTTAGTGCAGCAACGGAATCTATAACCACAATATCAATAGCACCTGAGCGAATTAAATTATCGGCAATTTCTAAAGCTTGCTCGCCATTATCGGGTTGCGAGATTATTAAATTGTCAATGTCTACACCTAGTTTTTCTGCGTAAAATCGATCAAAAGCATGCTCTGCATCAATAAACGCAGCAATACCTCCCGCTTTTTGAGCTTCAGCAATAGCATGTAAAGTTAAAGTCGTTTTACCAGATGATTCTGGTCCGTAAATTTCTATTACACGACCACGTGGATAGCCACCAACGCCTAAGGCAATATCTAAACCTAAAGATCCCGATGGAATAGCATCAACATCTACAACTGCTTGGTCACTCATTTTCATTACGGTGCCTTTACCGTATGCTTTATCTAATTTATCTAATGTAAGTTTTAGTGCTTTTAATTTTGCTTCTTTTTCTTTTTCGTTGCTCATTTTCTGTTTTTCTGAAATTATGTATGCTAAAATACTATAAGTTTTTTCACAATACAATTTTATCACGCAACCTTTTTATACATTTTGCATCTATTAGTAAACGCAGGAAGATTTTGCTATGAAATTTACCTATTAATGGTTTGAATATAAACTAACTCGAACTGTTTTATAAAGCACTTTATGTAAATTAAAGTGCTTTTTTTATACAACATACTGCGCTATCCTTTTAAAATTGTATTTTTGTATTTTAAAATATTTTTTAACCTTAAAGCATTAGTATAGCATGCAACTGTACAATAAATTAAGCGCTAAAGAAAGAGCCGAATTAATCGAAAAAGCAGGTAAAGATCGATTAACACTTTCTTTTTATCAATACGCTAAAATTACCAATCCTCAAGAATTTAGAGATCAATTATTTATTGCTTGGAACGCTTTAGATGTTCTTGGTAGAATCTACGTAGCACACGAAGGTATTAATGGGCAACTATCACTTCCGGCAGATCGTTTTAACGAATTTAAAACACATTTAGATACTATCGATTTTTTAAAAGGTATTCGTTTAAATATTGCTGTAGAGCAAGATAATATGTCGTTTTTAAAACTTAAAGTAAAAGTGCGTCATAAAATTGTTGCAGATGGTTTAAACGATGATACTTTTGATGTTACCAACAAAGGCATTCATGTTGACGCAAATAAGTTTAACAGCCTTATTGAAGACGATAAAACGGTTTTGGTAGACATGCGAAACCATTACGAAAGTGAAATAGGTCATTTTAAAAATGCCGTTACTCCAGATGTTGATACGTTTAGAGAATCGTTAGACATAATTGAAGCCGATTTAAAAGATCATAAAGAAGATAAAAACCTAGTTATGTATTGCACCGGTGGTATTCGTTGCGAAAAAGCTAGCGCGTATTTTAAGCACAAAGGTTTTAAAAATGTGTATCAATTAGAAGGCGGTATTATTGAGTATACAAGACAAGTAAACGAAAAGCATTTAGAAAATAAATTTATTGGCAAAAATTTTGTTTTTGATGAACGCAGAGCTGAAAAAATTAGTGACGATGTTATTGCTTGTTGTCATCAATGTGGTAAACCTGCAGATATACATACTAATTGTGCTAATGATGCTTGCCATTTATTATTTATTCAATGTGATGCTTGTAAGGCAGAAATGAATAACTGCTGTTCAACCAATTGTAAAGACATACACGCATTACCCTTCGAAGAGCAAAAAGAACTCCGTAAAGGGCAAGGTAATAGTAATGATATTTTCAAAAAAGGACGTGCAGACCACCTGCCTTATAAAAAAGACTTAAGAAATATTTTTGAAGTTTTAAAAAAGAAATAAGCTCAAACTTCAACTAAAACCAACAACTATAAATTCTTTGTTTTAAGTCTTTAGAATAATCTTATATTTACGTTTCAAAAGATTTATAAACCTTCATTCGTAATAATTTGATTATTAACGGATTCAATATATAGAAATTTATGGCTTGTAACAGTTGTTCAACTGGAAAAGACGGTCAACCAAAAGGATGTAAAAACAATGGCACTTGCGGTACAGATAGTTGTAATAAACTAACTGTTTTCGATTGGCTATCAAACATGTCGCTTCCTAATGGCGAAAAACCTTTTAACTGGGTAGAAGTTCGTTTTAAAAATGGACGAAAAAACTACTATCATAATACCGAAAACTTAACACTAAGCATTGGCGATGTGGTTGCAACACAGGCGCAATCTGGTCATGATATTGGTATGGTTACCCTTACGGGGGAATTGGTGCGTGTTCAAATGAAACGCAAAAATATTTCAGAAACAGGCGACGACATTTTAAAAATTTACCGAAAAGCAAGTCAAAAAGATATTGATATTTGGTCGACAGCACGCGACAAAGAAGAAGCTATGAAGGTTAAGGCACGTCAATTTGCTATTGATTTGAAATTGCAGATGAAAATTTCAGATATCGAATTTCAAGGCGATGCTAGTAAAGCCACTTTTTACTATACAGCCGAAGAGCGAGTAGATTTTAGAGAGCTTATAAAACTATTTGCACGTGAGTTTAGAACACGTATAGAAATGAAACAAGTTGGGTTTCGACAAGAAGCTGCTAGACTTGGTGGTATTGGTTCTTGCGGAAGAGAGTTATGCTGCTCCACTTGGTTAACCGACTTTAGGTCGGTAAGCACATCGGCAGCGCGTTACCAGCAATTATCTTTAAATCCACAAAAATTAGCAGGACAATGTGGTAAGCTAAAATGTTGTTTAAATTACGAACTCGACACCTATTTAGATGCTTTAAAAGCATTTCCAAAAACGGATATAAAACTTAAAACCGAAAAAGGAACAGCAGTTTGCCAAAAAACCGATATTTTTAAAGGACACATGTGGTATGCTTACGAAGGGGAATGGATGAATTGGCATAAAATAACTACAGATCAAGCCAATGAAATTATTGAAGCCAATAAGAAAAATAAAAAAATAGCAAGCCTTGAAGAATACGCTTCAGACCTTATTGAAGATACTAAAACAGAGTTTGAGAACGTTGTAGGTCAAGATAGTTTAACAAGGTTCGATAGTCCAAAACGTAATAATAAACGTAGAAATAATAGAAAGAAAGGGAATCAGGCAAATAAAAACGCTAAGCCAAATAACCCAAATCAGAATAATAGAAACAAAAACAACAGAAGAAAACCTCAAAAAAACAAAAATGAAGCGAAGTAGTGCGGTATTGTTTTCTTTAGTTTTTTCTTTAGTATTAACATCATGCGATTCTAATCGTGTTTTCGACACTTACAAATCTGTTC
Source organism: Wocania ichthyoenteri Th78 (assembly GCF_000789235.1). Classification (GTDB taxonomy): domain Bacteria; phylum Bacteroidota; class Bacteroidia; order Flavobacteriales; family Flavobacteriaceae; genus Wocania_A; species Wocania_A ichthyoenteri. The sequence continues at coordinate 1,826,507 of NZ_KN525716.1, read as the reverse complement.
CCAATGCGTGGCATAAAGATAGTATAGTAAGCTTTAAGGTTAATCCGCCAGATTCTACAAATGCTTATAATTTGTTTGTTAATTTAAGAAATACGAACGATTATAAATTTAACAATTTGTATTTAATAGTCGAAATGGTTTTTCCGCATGGTAAAACTTTAAAAGACACTTTAGAATATAAAATGGCAGATCCAAGCGGAAAACTTTTAGGTACAGGAATAACTGGTGTTAAAGAAAACAAGCTTTGGTATAAAGAACAAGTTGTTTTTAAAGAAGCAGGAGAATACATGGTTAACATTCAGCACGCCATGCGAGAAAACGGAAAAGTTAATGGCGTTGTTGATTTAGAAGGTGTTACAGATATTGGCTTTAGGATTGAAAAACCACAAAAAAATTAATGTCACTTCGAGTGATTCCGAAGCATGAGGAATTGTATCGAGAAGTATTTAATATTCAAAATTAAATGGCAAAAGCAAAAAAGAAACAAGCAAAAGCAAGTCAAGATTTTTCAAAATATATCCGTTGGTTTTGGATACTGTTTTCAGGAGGCATTCTTACGGTAATACTAATATTTTTAGCAGCTTCATGGGGTTGGCTTGGAGAGATGCCAGATCATACCCAATTAGAAAACCCTAAAACCCATTTGGCAACTGAAATTATTTCTGCTGATGGTGAAACCTTAGGAAAATTTTATTTTAATGATAATAGAACACCTGTAGGTTATGACGATTTATCTCAACATTTAGTAGATGCATTAATTGCTACTGAAGATGCCCGTTTTCATGAGCATTCTGGTATTGATGCCCGAGGCACATTAAGAGCCTTTGCCTTTTTAGGAAAAAGAGGAGGCGCCAGTACAATTTCTCAGCAATTAGCACGACAACTATTTATTGGTGTAAGATCCAAAAAATTGGATAAGTATACTCAAAAAATAAAAGAATGGGTTATCGCAACACGTTTAGAGCGCCAGTACACTAAAGAAGAGATTATGGCACAATATTTCAACATTTATGATTTTGGTAATAATGGTGATGGTATTCGAAGCGCATCTCGTATTTATTTTGATAAAGAACCTATTGACTTGGATATAAAAGAAGCTGCTATGTTGGTTGGGATGTTTGTTAATTCATCTCTTTATAACCCAAGAAGGAATTCAGTAGGTGTAAAAAACAGACGGAATGTGGTGTTGTCTCAGATGGAAAAATATGGTTACATAACTGAAACTATTAAAGATTCACTTCAAAAAACAGATTTAGATTTAAATTATACACCACAATCTCACCGTGATGGTATCGCAACTTATTTTAGAGGCTACCTTTCTGGTTTTATGAAAGATTGGATAAATAAGAACCCAAAACCAGATGGCACAAAATATAGTTTATATAATGATGGTTTAAAAATTTATACTACTATCGATTCTCGTATGCAAAAATATGCAGAAGACGCAGTACAACAACACATGCCTAGGCTACAAGCTGAGTTTTTCCATCAAAACACACCTGATAGAAATCCTACAGCACCATTTTTAGATTTAACTAAAGGCGCTATTGATACTTTACTACGAAATTCTATGAGGCAATCAGAGCGTAGGAGGCACATGAAGTACGATTTAAAAAAAACTGATAAAGAAATTGAAGCTTCATTTTATAAGCCAGTTCAAATGACTGTTTTCGAATGGAAAGATGGTAAGCCTTCAGAAAGAGATACTATAATGAAGCCTATCGATTCTATACGTTATTACAAATCGTTTTTACGACCAGGTATGATGTCTATGAACCCACAAACAGGTCATGTAAAAGCTTGGGTTGGCGGCATGAATTATAGACATTTTCAATACGATATGGTAAAGCAAGGTAAGCGTCAAATAGGCTCTACTTTTAAGCCTTTAGTTTATGCTACAGCCATAGATCAGTTGCATTTATCTCCTTGCGACGAATTTCCAGATACCCCTTTTTGTATAGAAGCAAATAAACATGGAAATGTAAAAGAATGGTGCCCTAAAAATTCTGGAGGCGATAATGATTATGGAGGAAACAGAACATTAAAAAACGCCTTAGCAAACTCTGTTAATACCATTACAGCTAGATTAATTGATAAAGTTGGACCACAAACCGTTGTAGACTTAGCTAGAAAATTAGGTATAGAGTCTGATATTCCTCCAGTGCCATCTATTGCTTTAGGAACTCCAGATTTAAGTGTATACGAAATGGTTGGCGCCTACTCAACCTTTGCTAATAAAGGCGTGTATACAAAACCTGTTATGGTAACTAGTATTGAAGATAAAAACGGTACTATTTTATATCAATTTACTCCAGAAACCAACGATGTTTTAAGCGAAGAAACCGCTTATGTTACTGTAAAACTTATGGAAGGTGTTACACAATCAGGTTCAGGAGCTCGTTTACGAACAAAAGGAGCAGATGCTTATAGACCAGATTATAGAGAAGTGGTTACAGGCTATCCTTACGAATTCGAGAATCCAATAGCTGGAAAAACAGGAACAACACAAAACCAAAGTGATGGGTGGTTTATGGGCATGGTGCCAAATTTGGTAACAGGTGTTTGGGTTGGCGGTGAAGAAAGATCTATACATTTTAAAAGTATTACTTACGGTCAAGGAGCAGCTATGGCATTACCAATTTGGGGTGTTTATATGAAAAGCTGTTACGCCGATGAAACTTTAAATATTTCTAAAGCAGACTTTGAAGAACCAACAAACCTTTCAATACTTGTTGATTGCTCTAAAGCTAAAGATAAAACTGTTATTGATGATGGAAGCGATGCTATTCCTGATGATTTAGATTTTAATTAATTCCATATTCTTATACATTTTATTTAATTGTATTCTTAAAATTTCAAGCCATTCTTTTAGAATGGTTTTTTATTTGATAATATTTTGATGTTATTATTCAATTATTCGTAATTTTATGCAACATAAAAAGAAACTTAATGATTAATAAGAAAGTAGCCAACGTTCAAGAAGCGCTTCAAGGCGTTAAAGATAATATGACTTTTATGCTTGGTGGTTTTGGACTTAGCGGAATCCCGGAAAATGCCATAGCAGAACTAGTAAAACTTGGAGTGAAAGAGTTAACCTGTATTTCTAATAATGCTGGAGTAGATGATTTTGGATTGGGCTTATTACTTCAAAAGAAACAAATAAAAAAAATGGTGTCGTCTTATGTGGGAGAAAATGATGAGTTTGAACGACAAATGCTTTCGGGAGAATTAGATGTTGAGTTAATACCTCAAGGTACATTAGCAGAACGTTGTCGTGCAGCACAAGCAGGTTTTCCTGCTATTTATACGCCTGCAGGTTTTGGGACAGAAGTTGCCGATGATAAAGAAACACGAGAATTTAATGGAAAAATGTATGTTTTAGAACATGCCTTTGATGCTGATTTTGCTTTTGTAAAAGCATGGAAAGGTGATGCGGCAGGTAATTTAATTTTTAAAGGTACTGCTAGAAATTTCAATCCAAACATGTGCGGTGCAGCAAAAATAACAGTCGCTGAGGTAGAAGAGTTAGTGCCTCTTGGAAGCCTAGATCCAAATCAAATACACATTCCAGGAATTTTTGTGCAACGTATTTTCCAAGGAGAAACATATGAAAAGCGCATTGAACAAAGAACAGTTAGACAAAGAGATTGATTATGTTAGATAAAACAGGTATAGCAAAGCGAATAGCTAAAGAAGTAAAAGATGGTTATTATGTTAATTTAGGAATTGGTATTCCTACGTTAGTTGCAAATTATGTGAGAAACGATATTGAAGTTGAATTTCAAAGTGAAAATGGTGTTTTAGGTATGGGGCCATTTCCTTTTGAAGGAGAAGAAGATGCTGATATTATTAACGCAGGTAAACAAACTATAACCACATTGCCAGGAGCTAGTTTTTTTGATTCTGCTATGAGCTTTTCAATGATTCGTGGTCAACATGTAGATTTAACCATTTTAGGAGCGATGGAAGTTGCTGAAAATGGGGATATTGCTAATTGGAAAATTCCAGGGCGTATGGTAAAAGGCATGGGAGGCGCCATGGATTTAGTTGCAAGTGCCGAAAACATTATTGTAGCCATGATGCATACTAATAAAAAAGGAGAGTCAAAATTATTAAAAAAATGTTCGCTACCATTAACTGGTGTTGGTTGTGTAAAAAAGGTAGTCACCAATTTAGCTGTTTTAGAAGTAACACAAAAAGGCTTTAAACTTTTAGAACGCGCTCCAGGAGTTACAGTTGAAGATATTAAAAACGCTACCCAAGGTACGTTGATTATTGAAGGCGATATTCCTGAAATGAGTTTGTAAAAAATAAGATGACCGACTAAAAGCATGTTAAATGTTAAAATAATTTACATTTTATCGATTTTATATGTTTTTAATCTGATTATTTAAAAATAAGTTCCATATTTACTGTCCCAAATTAACCAAGTCAAATTTAAGATTTTCCCAAATCTATCATTAAACTTAACCTACAGAATTATGGAATCAAATCTACCTGAACAACCTACATTTAATGAAAGCAAATTAAAAGAAACACTTAGAGAAAACTTAAGGTTTTTAAAAAGCTTGCTGTATTTAACTAAAAAAGTATTTATGCTATAATTTATAAGATAGCATAAATACTTTTTTAGTTTTATTAAAGATAATATCTACACTATTTAATTCCTTTTTATCACTTATGGTCTTAGCTAATAATTGAGCAAACATACATTTAGATCATCTAGTAAATTTAAAAATTTTGAGTTTTGCAAAAAAGCAGTTTCAAGCAAAAAATGATTCGTTGTATTATGATGAGTTTAATTTGTAAAACTATAGTTATATCTAGACTACTATTTCATTCTTCTATTTAATAAATTATAGATTATTTTGTTTACTATAAAAGCTTCGACCGCTGAGTTTTTTTTAGATTTATTGAATAATAATAATTTTTATAAAGAAAAAACACAAAAAGTAAGCTTTTTCTACATATAAATTATGGGTTATCCGTAAAAAACCATATTGAATAAAAATTATCCATAAAAAACATTTTTAATCTTTAAAAAACTACTATTTTCAAACTAACTTTTAACCAAATAGCCAACCATTATGAAAAAATTATTACTATCACTTGTAATCTTATTGAATGTTACTTTTGTGTTCTCTCAAAAGAATGATGCGCAGAAAGCAGAAAAATACTTGTCTACTAAAGGCGAATTAACCTTTACGTTTAAAGTTAGTAGCCAACATGAAATCGATAATTATACTAAAGACTTCTCTATAGTAAACTATGATTCGAAAACTAAAACGGTTAAGGCTTGGGCAAATGAAAAACAATTTAGAGTATTTGAATCTAAAAACATTCCTTTTCAAGTCCCAGTGAGCGAAAATGAAGTAGATGCAAATTTAATTTATGATAATAAATCTAAATCTTCAAAAGGTCTTTCGGCAAAAGGTCTTGCCAACACGCTTACTTTTCCTGTGGCTAATTATCCAACTTATGCTCAATATGCTCAACAAATGCAGGATTTTGAAAATGATTACCCTACTTTGGTTGATAAATTTAGTATTGGTACAACGACTCAAGGCGACAAAGAATTATTATTTGTGAAAATATCAGATAATGTTGCAACTGACGAGCAAGAACCAAAACTATTGTTTACTTCATCTATGCATGGTGATGAAATTGCAGGCTATCCTATGATGTTAAGTTTAATAGATTATATTTTAACGGTATATTCAAATCCTGGACATGCAGATCATGCAAGAGTTAAAAACTTAGTAGAAAATGCTGAAATTTGGATTAACCCTAACGCTAATCCAGATGGAACATATCATAATAGTACTAGCAATACTTCGGTTGTCAATGCCAGAAGGGGCAATGCTAATAACGTAGATTTAAATAGAAATTATCCTGATAACGTACAAGGAGCTCATACCGATGGCAATGCGTACCAAACAGAAACTTTAGCGTTTATGGCTCTGGCCGATGCAAATCATTTTGTTATTTCTGCCAATTTTCATGGTGGTACCGAATTGGTAAACTATCCTTTTGATAATGCTTATGTTAGTCAATACACACATCCTGACGGGAATTGGTTTGAATTTACAGGTGTTGAATATGCAACTCATGCGCAAAATGATAGCGATGCTTTAGGAGATACAACATACATGACCGCTGATGATGACAGTAATGTCTACCCTAGCCCTGGTGTAACTCATGGTGCAGAATGGTATCGTGTTTACGGAGGCAGACAAGATTTTATGAACTTTTACCACCAGTGTAGAGAGATTACTGTAGAACTATCGGATACCAAAATTTTACCCGAAAGCCAATTGGTAAATTATTGGCTTTACAATCGTGATGCATTGTTAGATTATTTAACTCAAGGCACTTATGGTTTTAGAGGAGCTGTAAAAGATGCTAATACAAACAATCCTATTGATGCCACAGTAACTATTGTTGGTCATGATGCTTATGGTTCGCATACTGTAACAGATATTTCTCACGGCGATTATTATAGGCCAATAAAAGCAGGAACCTATGATATTCTTTTTGAAGCACCTTGCTACCAATCAGCTACTTTAACTGGTCAAACAATTTCAGATTATCAAACGATTACTTTAGCAGATGTTTTATTAACACCAATTGGAGCAGTTGCTCCTACGGGATTAAATGCTTTTAATTTAGGTGCAACATCTGTATCATTAAGTTGGGATGCTACTTCTGGTGCAACTTATGATTTAAGGTATAGAGAAGTGGGATCGTCTACTTGGACAGATGTAAACGGGCTAACAGATGCTTCTACTAATTTAACAGGTTTAACCGCCCTAACACAATACGAAGCTCAAGTTAGAAGTAATTGTAATGGAGGAAGTAGTTCGCCTTATAGTGCTTCTGTCAATTTTACAACTACAAATGTGCAGTTAAATTATTGTGATTCTGCTAGCACGAATGTTAACGATGAATATATTGGCAGAGTACAATTAAATACTATTGATAATAGTTCTGGCGCACAATTCTATACTGATTTTACAAGTGTTTCAACAACGTTAACTAAAGACACTCAATTTACAATTATAGTTACACCAACTTGGACAGGAACGGTTTATAATGAAGGATATTCTGTTTGGATTGATTATAATATTGATGGTGATTTTGATGATGCTGGCGAACAAGTTTGGACTAATGCTCGAACTAAAACAACACCAGTTAGTGGGGATTTTACCATACCATCTGGAGCAGTTGAAGGTTCTACAAGAATGCGTGTTTCCATGAAGTATAATGCGATTCCAACAGCTTGCGAATCATTTCAATATGGAGAAGTAGAAGATTACACAGTAATTATTCAAAGTTTAAT